>JAHHHM010000032.1 GCA_019359355.1 Microcoleus vaginatus WJT46-NPBG5
CCGTTCACCCGTCAACTGCTTGGTCAATTTGGTCTGCGGATTGATTGCCTACTGTCATCAGCCCAAGAAACCGTCCCTCATAACCGATGCCTTTTTGCCTGAGTCTATTTAACCCGAACTCACGTTAAAAAGATGACAGAAAAATGGGGAATTTTCAACCACAGATGGACACAGATAAACACAGATAAATCATCCATATTCATCTGCGGTGAAAATAAAAAAACTTACGGCTCCTCACTCTTCAAAAAAGGCACATCCACAACTTCCCCTTCAATATCTCCAACACGGACTTTCAAACCGGCACCCCCAGCTTTTGTGCGGATATAAGCCAGACCAAATGGCCCTTGATCGGTTTCTGTATAACTCGTGAGGGTTCCCACTTTCTCCTCCCCTAGCGTCACCACCGTTCCGGGTTCTGCCTTAGCACTCAGTCGAATGCCCCAGAGTTGCTGCTTCACGCCTTTGTAGGTTTCCAGACGCGCAATTGTTTCTTGACCGATGTAACAACCTTTGGTAAAAGAAAGTGTTTGCAATAAACGCGCTTCTAAAGGATTGTAATCTTCTGTCAGTTCCCGATCCGGTGTGGGGCGTCCCTGTTCAACTCTCAACTGTTCCCAGCATTGTTCACCAAGAGGAAGCGCACCGGCAGCCGTTAAACTCTGCCACACGGCTGCTGCGTCGCCGGCTTCGACAATGAGGGTGTAGCCGGCAACTGCTAAGCCACTGCCCACCGCCACACGCACTTGTGCGTCCCCAAGGGGTAATATCTGGTGAGTGCCGTAAGGTTGGCCGGCAAGGGCATTGGCACCCAACCGATCTAGTAAAGCGTCGCTGTTTGGCCCCATTAAGCTGAATGCCGCTGTTTTTTCCGTCAGATCGGTTAATTTCACCTTATCGGCAAAAAAGATATAGCGATCCAGCCACTGCATTAACTTGGAACGGCGATGGGGCGAGACAAGTAGCAGCACCGCATCTTCCGTAACATAAGCGGTTGCTAAGTCAATAGTGCGAGCAGTGGAGGTGACAAAAACTGTATCACAACCCTGTCCAGGCTTAAGGCTGTTGAAATCGTTTGTACTTTGATTGTGCAAAAATCGTAGCCGGTCTGCATCGCTAACTTGGATGCGTCCCCAGTGGGTGCGATCACAAACAGCCACTGCTTCCCGTACCGCGTTGAGGGCGGCTGCATCGTTGCCAAAACTAGCCGGCACCGGCACGCCAGAGGCCGATTCCTCAAATGTTGCCCCACCGACTGTTTGAAGTTTTTGTAATTGTTGAATCATGCTGTGCCTGAATAGTAAAACGCAGTCAACGAACGCGCATCTAATTCGCTATTTTATGGGAGCAGAGTCAATCATCCCTCAAAATTGGGAATTGGGCATGGGGCATGGGGCATGGGGCAAGGCTTCGCCAACCTAAAGGTAGGGGCATGGGGCACTTAAAACTCCTATGCCTTGGGCAAGTTGGCAAAGACTTCTTGTACCAGTTGTTTTGCCTTGGCGTCTAGCCGGTTCCAGTCTACCTCGCCGGTTTCATCGAGGAGGCTGGTGTCAATTTCAACGTCCACGCTCTCCATTTCCGCGTGGGTGGGCCTATAGTTGCTGAAGCAGACCTGGTAGCACAAATCCCATACATCAAAGGTCACTTGCCGGTCTTGATGTTGCAGACAGAGTGTATAACCCGGATAGGGCGTTTGCACTTCTTCATAGGTGCCCTGCCAAGCTGATTCTTCCAGTTGTTTACGGATATTGTCGATGACCCTGATCAGGGCCGGCTGCATCAACACACTAGCTTGTTGCCATGCAACTTCATTTTTAATTTTTGGCTTCATTTGCACACCGATCGGTATGGGTAAAAAAGCAGACCTCGCCTCTTGCAAAAATCAACTATAGCGGATGCCCCTAGCGCAGGGTGTGCGTCAACAGGCTGCGTTCATCTGTTACAGGCTGCGATTAAGAAAAAAGATATCGACTGTCTGCAAGAGGTTTAGTCTGCCCACGCCTATCCAAAAAGTTAACCAGAGTCAGCTAGGAAGGTTATAAGCGCGGTAGAGGAGTCCTGCCGGCATCCCCTTGAGTGCCGGTGTTGGGTGGGGGTGGAGTCTTGCCGGCATCTCGCTCAGTGCCGGTGTTGGGTGGGGGTGGAGGTACTTGATCCGCACTTCCATCCTTTGATGGAGGCATGGGAGTGGTTTCAACCGGGTTGGAATAAGTTGACGCACCCACCGGCTCTAACAAAGCTTTGAAAAAGTAAACCCGATCACAATATTTGGTCTCGCTATTACAGACAGTTTCAACCGCAATATTGCGAACATTGGTGACATCAACCGACAAGGACGCTTTTTCTCCCGGCCCAACTGTCACCGTTTGAGAAGCATCTTGTTCTCCATCCAAGTAAACTCTAATCGTATTGGCAGGGCTACCCCGGTCGTTATCTCGCATTCCAAACTCTAATTGCAGCGTTTGGAAGTCATATTCGGAAGGCTTTGGTTCGTCTGACTTGATCCGGCACGTCATGCCCGAAAATTCGGAGCCGGCTCCCATATACAGATAAGAGGTATAAACAGCCCTACCTACAGATACATTGGAAGTAACCCGACGCCAGCGACCAGGGCCGGTGCTGACACAGCGAGCATCAAACAGGGAAATAGGTCGTCTTGCCTCTGCCTGTGGGATTGGCAATAGTGAGGGCACTATCACCAAAGACAGCACCACACCGAGGAAAAGTTGAGCAATCGACTTGTTTTTTTGCATGGGCACGAGACTGTACAGTCACGCTAACAGGTTTAAATCTCCCTAATAATATCGAATCGCCACCGGCAGTCGCGGCAGTATTACTGCTTTTTTAGCTCAGTGCTGAGTTCTGAGTCCTGAGTTAAGTCCCACACCCCATGCCCCATGCCCATACCTTTAGGTTGGCGAAGCCTTGCCCGATGCCCCATGCCCAATGCCCAATGCCCCATGCCCCTCTTACCGCTTTGTCGTCCACACATTGGTGAACATCATGAGAAACGCACCAATTACAATAGCGATAGCAAGACCGCCGGCAATGGCATTTAATAAATCAGTATTTTCCATTGGTTTGTTGAGATATCAGATAAACTAACAGCCTAGCTTATCGTTTTTAAGTGATGTTTGACTTTAATCCCGTTTTTGAATTCTCCCGCACTCACTGCATCAGCATTTGTGCCTTTCTGGTGCCGGCCAATCTGGTGGCAACCGGCGTGACAGTCGCTTTCACCGTTCTGCGCCGCCCTAAAGCACAGGTGTTGACAGCGGCTGCAATTGCTGCCATTCCCGCCCTGGTGATGGTGTTTCATGTGGTTACTTGGTTTATGATTGGTGTGGTCATGGCTCCCACCTACATCCTGCTATGGCTGGCAGCGACCTGTCTGAGCATTAATTTATGGGCCATTTCCCATCCGCAAAGCATGGTTCGACTGCTCAAATGGGCATGGGGGATGATTTCACCGGCATTTCAACGTCGGCATCTCACATAGAGTAAGTTTTTTGTGTGAAATTTCTGTTGGAAGTAATGAAAGATAAATTTCTTGATTGGCTCAATCTGTTTTTAGTGGCGGATGTCTTCCTCGTGTTGTTTAGCTTTGCTTGGCTAGCGGCTGCGGTGATCGGGCGCGGGGCTGGCGTTCCTTTAGGACTCGATTTGTGGTACAAGCTTTGGCAGCCGGTTTTTACTCCAGCCATCGGGATTTTGATGGGCGGTGCGATTCTTAGTGGCATTATCAGTCAGATTACTAAGCGCCTGAAATCTAACTAAGCACTAAGGAAACAGCAAAGCCGGCTTCGTAGGGAAAAAGATATTCTGATTTTTAGGAGATAGGAATTGCCAAATGTCTCTCCCAAATATCACTGAAGCAAGCATCCGCAGTAACAGCACAGCCCAATCTTTTGAGCGTGGGCAAACGTACTACAAGCAAGGTTGTGTTTCTACCCTCACGCTGCGCGGCAATACACTTTTGGCTGAAGTGGAAGGCAGTGAAGTTAATTCCTATTGCGTTGCCTTACGGTTTGATCAAGGCGGCTTTTCCTCGGTTCAGTGCAGTTGTCCTTATGATTTTGAGGGTTGGTGTAAGCACATCATTGCCACAATGTTGGTGTGTCTGCATGAGCCAGATAGGATAGAGGAGCGTCCCACATTAGAGCAGTTGTTGGATCGTTTGGATCATTTGCAAACGCAACGACTGGTACAAAGTTTAGTAGAAGAACACCCAGAATTGATTGAGGCGGTGGATCGTCACGTTAGCCTCATGACATCTCCCAAGCCTAAAAAGCAGCCGGTGAAACCCCCGCGTCGCACGACTGTTGATCCGGCACCTGTGCGCCGGCAAGTGCGGCAAATTCTTAGGGATGCCGTGCGTTATATGGAAGAGGGATATGAAGACGATCCCATCACTGAGGAAATTATTTCACTGATTCAACACGCGCAGCAGTTAACTGCACAGGACGAGAGTCATAATGCCTTAGTCATCTTAGAAGCCATTACCACCGGCTGTATCGAAAATTGGGATGATGTGGAAGAATATGGGGCTGAATGCGTTGACATCGTAGAGGCATTAAATGATGCTTGGGCGGAAGCCATTCTCTGTGCTGATCTCACGGAAGAGGAACGGGTGGATCTGCGGGTGAATTTAGAAGTTTGGCAGGATGAGTGGAATACTGATTTTGCCATGTGTTTAGTGGCGCTGCATCAAGGTTGGGACTATCCGCCGTTGCAGCGAGTGCTTGCGGGGAATGTGACAGAAGGGGGCGCGTGGGAAGGGATAATCCCCCATTTTGGGGATGATTTGGCAAAAATTCGGTTGCAAATCCTTGAGCGGCAAGAGCGTTATCAGGAATACCTCTATTTAGCAGAAGCGGAAGGGCAAACGAAACACTATCTAACGATGTTAGGACGTTTGGGGCGAGTTGAGGAAGCAACGGGGGCAGCTAAAACCCAGATGTCTTCTGCGGAAGAAGCGTTTGCCCTTGCTCAAACCCTGCGGGAACAAGGTGCATTGCAGCCGGCGTTAGAAGTGGCGCAAACCGGCTTGTCTTTATCGGGAAGATGCCGGTATGAATTAGCAGATTGGACAAGCAATCTCGCTGAGGGTTTGGGAGATCGTCAAGCTGCTTTGAATGCGAGAGCAATCGCATTTCAAGCTAACCCATCTTTTGTTGATTACCGGCTGGTTGAGGAATTAGCGGGAGAAGCTTGGACAACTCTAAAGGTAGATTTGTTAGAAAGTCTCAAAAATAATTCAAGCTGGAGAATTTCTAATACAAAAGTTGATATCTTTCTGCATGAAGGTTTAATTGATGATGCAATCGCAACGGTTAATGATCTGGACTCCTACCACTCTGCGCTAATTCATCGGGTGATGAAAGTTGCGATTGCTCATAACCCGGATTGGGTAATTGAAAATGCAATTCCTCGTGCCGATTCTATTTTAGATCGCGGCAAAGCGGAGTATTATCAGGAGGCGGTTGAGTGGTTGAAGCAAGCTCGTGCTGCTTATTTAGAATTGGGTCGGCAACAGGATTGGTTGGCTTACCGTAATAATTTAATCCAAATTCATGGGAAAAAACGTAAGTTTATGGGGTTGATGAAGGAAAAGGGTTTAGATTAAGGTTGAGTGGGAGAAGGTTTGAAGAGGGGCATGGGGCATTGGGGATTTAGATAAGATAATATATACAAAAAATTAGGTTGCTAATGTCGTTTAATTTTCAACCGCTTCCCCGGCTAAAAGCTAAGCAAATACGGGAGTATGGGAAACAATATTACATTGACGATCAAGGGGTTCGTTTACCCAGTGTGACGACGATTCTGGGTGCTACGAAACCTCAAGAAGATCGGGATCGGCTGGCGCAGTGGCAGCAGCGTGTGGGTGTGGAAGAAGCTTATCGCATTTCCTCAACGGCGGGACGTAGGGGAACGGGTACTCACAAACACATTGAACGATATCTTTTGGGTGAGGATGTTAGCTGTCCAGATGGGATCAAACCTTATTGGGAAAGTGTTGAGCCGGTGTTGCAAGAAATTGAGGATGTGCGATTAGTTGAAGGCAATATTTTCCACTACGATTTGCGCTACGCCGGCCGGGTAGATTGTGTTGCGAGTTATCGCGGGGTTCCCTGTGTTTGTGACTGGAAAACTGCGGATTATCCTAAAGGTTCAATTGAGCGTTTGTACGATTATCCGATCCAATTAGCCGCCTATGCCGGTGCGGTGAATCATTCTTATAAAGATTGCGGGATTGAGATCAATCATGCAATGTTAGTGGTGGCAATTCCTGAAATGCCGGCTGAGGTGTTTTGGTTTGAGCCGGCAGTCGTGATGGATTATTGGTGCCGGTGGCAAGAAAGAGTCAAGGCTTTTTGGCAACGGCAAGGCGGGTAAAGCTGTAGAAAAATTTTATTTTTTATTCTACAGCCATTAAAAACCTTTCTTTACAACAGATAATCAATAAATCTATCCAACTTCTCACTATTTTCTGAGGCTGTATTATTGGCTACCTTTCTTAAGTCTTTCAGATTATCCTCAGACACATTATCCATTTGTGCCAGTTGACTGTTTTTCCCGAGATCCGCGTTAATCCTTAAATATTGTTCTGGGTTTTTAATCGTATCAAAAACCTGGAGTAATTGAAAGTGTACGGTTTCCGCTACCCCCGTCATAATGATATTAATAATTGGGTTGACCCATTGGATTTTTCCCCAATCTTTAGCTTGAGGGTAAGAGTAAGATTCTTTAATGTCGCCCGTTCCCAAGGATAAAACGACCATATCTTTTGCACTCGGATTCCCTCCTGATGGATCTTCCGGTGTCGGCTTTCGCTGTAATTTTGTTCGGGCTTCGGCATAAGCACAAAGTGTTGGGTTATTTGCAAAAACTCCCCCATCGATATAAGGATAGCTTTTAGAGGCAAGTGATGTAATTTTTGCTACTTCAAAAAACGTAGGCGCTGCAGAAGTCGCTCGCGCGGCATCTCTAACAAAATAATTTTGCTCTAAATCTTTTATGGCATCATGCTGAGTAAAAAATCGAGCTCTTCTTTCTTCAATATCGTAAGCGGTAATTAAACATGGCTTGAGTAATTGGCTCAATTTTATATCTTCAAAATAGTCTTTTAACAATCTTTCCAAGGGTTCCGATGGGTATTTTTCATCTGTTATTCCTGCTAAAGATTGCAATTTTTTAAAGAATGGGGCTGAAAAAATTTGGCCTCCTTTATGTAGATAAATATCGACTGCTTCTTTGGCGGTAAATCTAGGTCTAGTTGGATTTTTTTTATCAGGACACAAGTAAATGCAGGTTAAAATTCCCCCTGTACTGGTGCCGGCAATTAAATCAAAATAATCAGCAATTCTTGCATCTGGATTGCCTGTCCGATTCTTAATTTTTTCTTCCAGTGTTACTAAAACCTGTCCCGGTATAATTCCCCGAATCCCGCCCCCGTCAATTGAAAGAATTCTGGTGTATTTTGACATGGTTGTTTGGGGTTCCTGTAGATTTATTTGTTTGCAATCTTAGCAGATAAGAGCTGGAATTTGTCTATTTTGTAACAGATGTTTAAATGTACCCAATATGGGGATCATAAAAACTCCGCTAAGCCAATTTTTCGAGCTGCTAGCATATAACGGAAAATATATTCTATCAGCTCAATATAATTATACGCAGTTGCTTGGGAGTCAGCCCAAACCGTGACACCGTGATCTCGGATGAGCAATGCCGGCACTTGCGGCGGCGTAGCCTGAAAACGCGTGCGAATTTCAGCGGCAATTTCAGGCACTTGGAAATGATTTTCAAACATTGGCACGGTGACTTTAGGATTTTCTTCCCAAATTCCTAAACCTTTCAGCATTTCAATGGCAGGTAACCGTAGCCCATCTTGACCACTCATTCGAGAAATTAAATTTGCTTCAATTGAGTGAACATGATAGCAGGCTTGTGCTTTTGGAAAACAGGCATAAATCGCTTCATGAATGCTTGTTTCTGCAGAAGGGCGAGCGTCAGGATGTGGCTGTTCTAGTACCTTACCATCTAACGAGATACGGATAAAATCGTCAATTGTTAAATGCCCTTTATTGCGCCCACTGGCAGTGATCCAAAAGCTGCCATCGGGCACCCGCGCGGAGAGGTTGCCGGCGGTGCCAACCATCCAGCCTTGCGTGTAAAAATGGCTAGCTGCTGCAATTAAATTTTGTCTCGGATCGGTGTTCATCTATATAATAGTTCTGAGTTGATGAGTCATGAGTGGAAGAAGAAAGAGTTTTTTGAGTTGGTTGTTAGAGAGTTTTTTCAGAATTTTTTTCAATTGCTCTCTCCAGCAGGGTCAAGATTTCATTACTGAAGGGGATTACGAATATAGCCCCAAATGCCGCCCCGGAAATTGGTTTCAACCACTGGATTGGCAGAGGAATCGTATCCTACAGCAGTTTCCCATTTTCCGCCCACATTTACCAGCGCCATGCCATCAGAAAATGAATAAGCATTGTCAAATTGTGGCGAGAATACGAATTTGCCGGCTTTATCAATAAAACCGGCTTTATGGCCGATTCTTACCAGTGCCAACCCTTCCGAAAAAGGTTCGGCTACAGCTTCAGAGGCATTTTCTACGCCATAAAATTGCGGCTGAATCACGAGCTTTCCTGTTTTGTCGATATAACCCCACTTCTTACCCACTCTCGCTGCGGCTAGCCCTTCTGAAAATGAGCGGGAATCTTCAACTTGTTGGGAAGAAAAGACAAAATTTCCGGTTTTATCAATATAGCCGGTTCCGATATTGGCTAAGCCGTCGGAAAAAGGATAAGCAAAGCTATAGAGTGGCTCAATAACAAAGTTTCCCGTTTTATCAATATACCCCCACTGGGAAAGAGCGCCTTCTCTTTCAGGAGGTGCGTAGACGCCGGCTAACCCTTCGGAAAAAGAATAAGCGAGGCTAAATTTGGGCGGAATGACGAGAGTGCCGGTGGTGTTAATATAGCCGTATTTTTCGCCAATTTTGACTCGCGCCATCCCATCCGAGAAAGCTTCAGCCGCATCAAATTGCTGCGGAGTGACGAAGTCGCCGGTTTTGTTGATATAACCCCATTTTTCGCCGATTTTTACAGGGGCTAACCCATCAACAAAGGAACCAGCGGAAATAAATTTAGGCCAAATGAAGAACTGGTAGAAGTAGTACGTCTGGCCGCCGTCGCTCTCCCTACCGTAATAACCCCATTTTTCGCCGATTGTGGCCGCCGCTAAGCCCTCAGAAAAAGAATCGGCGTGATCAAACCCGGACTCAATCACAAAATTGCCGGTTTTCTCGATCAACCTAGAATAGTTGGCAACTTTTACCATTGCTAGCCCTTCCGAAAAGGAAGTAGCCCAATAAAATTGGGGTTGAATCGCAAATACTTCGCTGCCGGCAACATACTGTTTGGGAGCTGTATTTTTTGGGATATTTATTGCGTTAGAAAGTATCGCATTTAATCCCTGAGAAAGCATCGCGGCGACTTCCCCTCTCGTTGCATCTTGATTCGGTTTTAGCTGTTTAATATTGGGATAGTTAACAACTAAAAGTCCGGCGGTTGCTGCCGCGACTGCATTGATAGCGTAGTCGGGAATTTGCATCGCGTCTTCAAAATATCTCTTGAGAATTTCCGAAGGATTTGCAGGGGCGCTATATTTTAGCCCATTTGCTAAGATTACCAATGCTTGGACTCGCTGCAGTTTTCGCGCCGGCTGAAAGGTGCCATCAGGATAGCCGGTAAAAAATTCTTTTTCATAAGCCGTTTTAACCGCTTCGTAAGCCCAGTGAGTTGCCGGCAAATCTTTAAAGGTAATAGCGTTGCGTTTTTTTTCTATATCCGGGAACGCTTTGCACATCAAAACAGCAAATTCTGCACGGGTAATTGTTGCATCGGGGCGAAAACTGCCATCTGGGTAGCCATCAGCTATTTTTAGCGTTTGCAGTTGGGAAATGCAGGCTTGCGCCCAGTGCTTTTCAATGTCAGAAAAGGAAGATGCCATAAGGTTAGATTAGAAAGTTAAATTTGGCATTTTAGATTAAGGTGATGTCACGACTTTTTCTAAAACTTAAACTTTTTTCCACCGGCTGCTCAACTGTTTCCGGATATCAACAAAATTATTCCAGGGGATATAAGGCTTTTGCCGATCATCTAGATAGTCTGCAAGACGATCTCGCGCAAAAACCAGAGATGCTTGCATTGCCATATTTAAATCTGTCACTGAATCTCCAATTGCTACGAATTCATCAGCCTGATATTGCGCCATCACCGGCACCTTTGCCAGCAACTCTGTTTCTCCTTCAAAATCTGAGTGGACTTGCAGATATTCACTGCTCGTTTTGACATCTACAGCATAGATGGCATGGATGCGATTTAACAGGGGTTCAAGTACCGTTTGTACTATCCCCCGCACTCCCCCGGAAACGACGACAAAAGGCACTCCTTCTGCATCGAGAAAATCAAGTAATTCGACTAAACCTGGGCGCATTACTTTGGCGCGGGCAAATTCAATAATTTCGGGATATTTTTCTGAGGGAATCGATTCTAAAAGTTGACGCACGCCTTCTCGAAGGGTTAGTCGCAAGGCATACATTTCTGGCATGAGTTTGGCGGAAAGTTCGGGGGTAAAGTGTTTGAGCATTCCGACAAAGGTTTCTTCTGCGGTGATGGTGCCGTCAAAGTCACAGAATACGATTCGTTTCATTTTTGGGTGGTGGGAAATTTTTTATATGTTGCCACAAATTGAGGGTTAAGGTTAGGAAAATATGGATTTTAAATTAACCGCAGATGCACACAGATAAACACAAATGGGTTATTCGATGGGTGATTAGGTTTTTAGGTTTTGATGGGTGATGATTGCCATAGGATGTTGCCGGTTAAACCGAAATGATCGGAAGGAAAGACTTTTAGATGTTTGGGAGAAATAGGTTTTGTTCCTAACATTTGAATGAGTTCTGGTTGCCAACTGAGGGAATCTGAGCGCAGAAAGATTCGATCAAAGCGGACTTTTCTTTCTTTTCCTTTTCGCTCAAGTCTCATGATATTAATATCGGTATCTTCCGTGTAACCGGCTTCTTCACTTCTCAAAACTGCCCACATATCTTGGTATCTGCTATCAATATTATCGTTTTCGCTTTTCCAAGAAGAACAAAAATTAAAATCTCCCATGAGCAAAGCATGAGGCGAATCTTGAATGAGGGGAAAAATAAAGGAAAGCTGTTCGGCGCGCAGAGGTGCTGAAGATTTTTGACTTTCTAAATGCACGGTTGCAATTTTTATGGCTTCTCCATTTACGCATAATTCAGAGATTAATAGCGTGCGGCTCATGGAGCTAGGCAATTTATAAAAAGATAATCGGCTTATGGGAATTTTAGACAGAAATAACACCCCGTAGGGATTAACTGTCAATCCTTTAGCGTCAGAAATATAGTAACTATCTCTCACCCATTCTTGCTGTAAAAGAATTTTCAAAAAGCTGGGTGTAACTTCTTGCAAACTGATGACATCTGCCTTGCAATCATGTACTATTTGTAATAAAGCTTCGCAGCGTTTTTTGCGGTAATATTCTGAAAACCAAACATTATAAGTAACCAACGTTAACTGAGTAGCAGTAATATTAACGTCGGCATCGCTATCATCCACCCAAGACCGTTTTTTCCGATTAAATTTTTGTGGAGTTAGTTCCTTTCCCAAACTTAACTTCATTCGATCAGGTTGCGCCCCACTTTTCAACGGCACGGCGCAATGGGCCATTTGGTAAAGACTCCAACTCAAAAGCTTTACCGGCACCTAACCATTCCAGCGCCTCAAAGAAAGCCTGAACCCCCGCCGCCGCCCCATCTGGGTGATCCATGATCCCCGTACCGGCATTGAGAATCACCTGCTGCCCGTAATCTGCTACCGCTTTGGGGACAATTCCGGGATGGATGCCGGCAGAGGGAACGGGAAAAACATTGCGATCCCGCAAAATCTCCCGAATTCGGGCTTCCTCCCCCGCATCAAAGGGCAAACTGCCATAGTGGGCGGGATAGAGCACCGCATCTGCCCCGGCATAAGCCATCAGCGTCCCCAACACCACCGAGTAAGCCAAGCCGTGTTCAGGGGCGGCACACAGGGCACCGGCAAGGGCTGGATGTACAAAAACCGGCACGTCAATTTCCGGATCAGATGCCAGTTGTTGCAAGACTGAAAAGCCGTAGGAAAGTACGTTTAGCAGCAGCGCATTCGCACCTTCTGCCACGAGGCGTTTTGCCATTTCTACCGGGTTTTTGCCGGTCACATTCACCGCATAAAGCACAGTGCGCCCTGTTTCGCGCTTCACCGCATCCAGCACTTTGCGGCAAGCCTGCAGCCGTTCCAAAGTGGGTGCGCCGGCCAAGTCGCCCATGATTTCATCATCTTTAATAATATCGAGACCGGCATCGGCAACTTCTTTTAAAATTGCGGCATGATCTTCAGCCGAAAGCCCTAACGCCGGTTTAAAAATGGCCATAATTAAAGGCCGATCCGTCACACCCACACGTTCACGAATGCCGGTGATCCCGAATTTGGGAAGCTTGCCATAACCCTCTGGCAGCCGTACCGCCACGACTTTTGCCGCACCTGCCATCGAATATTTCCCGAAAATCATTGTCAGCAAACAGGGGATGTCGTTCTCGACATTCGCCACGGGAAAGCGGATCGTCGCTAAACTGTGCCCAGTCGGTTCGCTGCTAACGGCAACAACTTCAGCTAAATGCGAACGCAGGGACTCCTCACGGTGGGCAAAACGCGCATCCCAAGTGCCGGCAGTTTGCCCAACTGCAATCATTTTGGCTTGTCGTGAGGCATCGATGCCGGGAGGAAAGCGGTAGTCTACTTCAATCGTCATCGGTCAATTGTCAGGTGTCAGGTGTGACTGTCTTCGTAATTATGGGATTGATAGGGATTAACTGACAGCCGCCAAAGGACGGAGGCGAATTTCCGTGCCGGTGTACTCAGGCGTCCATCCCTCGGTGCCGATGAAGTAGCGCACGGCTTTAATGCGACGCCCTTCTGTGAGATAAAACCAGTGTTCCGTGCCGGCAGGTACGTTGATATACTCTTCAGGCTGCACGGTTAGTTCCACTTGGCTACCATCTGGGCGCACAAACCCAAACACCCCTTCGCCGGCAATAATGTAGCGCACTTCGTCATCCGCGTGAGTGTGGCAAGGCTTGAATTTTGACAGCAAGGTGTCAAGATTGGGGATTTCTGGATGCAGTACAATCAGGTCACGAGATTGATAGCCATCGGTGCGTTGAAGTTCCTCGAAATAGCCATCAAGGTCTTGCAGCAATTGCTCTTTTTCCGCATCACTCAACGCATCTTTAGCAAGCAGGGCGCGAGTTTCGGGATTTTCCCCCACGGGCCACCGGCTGAGCTTGATATTTAAAGGCGCTAATTCAGCGGTAATCTCAATTAGATCCGTGAGTTGGGTGCCATTTTCAAGTTGTAGAATGGCCATAGCGCACCTCCGGTTAGTTGTGGGGATAAGCTCAGTGGGCTGAGCGGAACACTGATAACTGTATCAAAAATTTCCCTGGTTTATCGAGTTTAGATGCTGTAATTGTTGGCCGGCGCTGGGTTTAAATCGAGTGCAGCAACGACCGCTTCACAATTCTTAAGAATATCGATTTTGGACGGTAGCCCTACAGGATGTGGCCGGCATTTGTAAAGTCAGCCGCAAACTTGGCCGGCTTGGCAGATGATTTATCAAAGAAACAACCAGGCTCTTGAACAGGATTTTATATAGAATAAAATCAATATCTTTCAAAAAAAACTTTGATGTAAAGCGGCACAAGATAACTGAAATGAACGTCCTAATGAGCAGCGCTGGGAAAAACAAAGTTTTTTAAGTCTGTTTTTTAACAACAGCTTATTTAAAAGCCCGATCTTTTTTCATCCGACAACCGTTACCAAATACCTTTTCAGGAGTGTAATTTTACAATGATGCAATCTTTTAAATTAATAAAAAAAAGAACGCAAAGCGTCAATAATGATGAAAGCATGATAGTGCTGGGTGTTCATATGTCAGGAGTGATTGGCTGTGACGTAAAACCGCTTCATCTTCCGCGTTCTGTTGTGGAGAAATACTTTAAGTCGCCGCAAGCTAGAATTGCTATACAAAATTGTATCGCTCAAGCCAAAGATAACCCCTTGCAAGTTTACCGACCAAACATTCAAATTCGAGTGCAAGTCACTCCAGGGATTGCACTTGCCATTAAAACCGGCAATATTCAATCGATCTTGGGTCTTCAACAATTTATAGAAGAGATCAAGAACGAAACCAATTATTTAACCGTAATAGGACGCTCTGCCAAAGAAGATGAACTTTTACAAATTTAAATTGGACCCAAGGTTAAGCCCAATAAAATGAACTTGTAAAAATTTGATTTAAATAATGCCAATTAACCGCTGAATTCTTAACAGTTGTTAACTGAAAACCAGCAACGCCGCATAGGCAACTGCACCCAAGGCAAAGGCCCAAAACTTGCTTTGACGTTGTTCTGGTAATTCTTCTTTAATGACATTGAGAATAATGCCGCCGGCTAAAAAAGCAAAAAGCACCGCCAGTGCAGGTTTGTGAATGGGAATAGCCAGCCCCATGATCCACCCCACAAGAATTGCAGATGCTAACACCCAACGACCCAATTGATCGTAGGTTGATTTGTGATGTTGCCGCAGGCTGTGATCGTTCACCAGAAAATGCAAAGCCATTGCCATAAAAAAGAAAAAAAGGCTGAGCCAGCCCGGTTCTTCGCGGTGAACAACCAGGTATCCAATTAAAGCGTTATAAGCAGCAAAGGAACCAATATGCAGCCAAAATACTTCTTGACTTGTCACATCTTGGTTTCCTTCTTGCAGATTCTGCCGGCGTGACACTTTTGCCAGTTGTTCCAACCCGTAAAATACGCCAAATCCTAACAAAGCTATGAGGTAAACATGGTGTTCTAAAAAGCCAAGGATAAAAATATTTGTCTTCTCAACGGTCTGTTGTCCTTCGCTAAGTTCGGGGAAAATATGAACAAAAACATAAGCCACAGAAGCGCCGCCGGCAAACGAAAGCCAGCGATGGCGAGGAATGCTATCAAGAAAACGCAGCCGGCCTGAGAAAAGATGCACAATGGCTAGTCCAGCGGCAAAGAGAAAGTAAAGCATAAATAAAACTTTTACTGATACTTATTGAGGCAACGGCGTTATTGTAGCTTGAGCCGCACTCTCAGCATTCAGGTTCTATCCCAATCTCTACAATCTCCACCCCTGTCTGGCAATAAACTTTTTCCATCTTTAGATAGAGGCGATATTTTAAGAATATCTATCTTAAGATGGATGTAGGTTAATATTTTGTACTAATAAAAGATGATAGCTTCCTGAATAGGGCCTCGGCAACTGTTGAGTCTTCCCAAGTTTATTTTAGGCGAAAGTTCTGTGAAGTGTTAAGTAACGGCACTGTCCGCTTTTAGAATTCATCTTCTTCTACTTCAGCGTTACATAGCACTCGATTTTATTTAAAACAGGCAAGGCCATATAATTTTGCTGAGATAGGTTTCAACATAGGATTCAACAACAGCAATCAATCACAATCTACACCCAAAGGTAGTTTACCTGTTAGCGATCCCAAGGTTAAGTTTATTAATATCAATGAAAATGAAATTGCTTGAGGACAGAGATATGACAATAGAAAAAAAGCCAGTTTCTAAGCATGAAGCTAATGAGAATCCTTTAATCGATAGTCCTTCAACAACCCCCCACTACGATAGAGGACTGATCCCGGCTGAAGTCGCAGCACGCGAAGAACGGGAGCATGATACCTTTAGACACACTCCCTCCAAAGAAAACGATCAAACCGCCGCAACCGATGATCAAACCGATCCAGAGAGCATCAACACCACCGGCGGCTACTCAGTAGACAAAGAAGGTTTGGTTGATAACTTTGCCATTGAACCGGAAATGTACATTAACGAACCCGGTGACTTGCGCGAAAAAGAGGAAGCCCTCAAAAGAGAACACGCTCAAGAACTCAAAGACGCCAACCAAGACGAAGATGGAAAGCTGACAATGGATCGCGATACGCGTCCCAAGGGTCCAGGTCTGATCTAAATTAAAAATTCTGTCTAATACATTTCTCACAATAACGCTATCACCCGCCTAGCATGAAGCTCCAGGTGGGTGATTCTGTTTGGGCACACTCTGGCACACGATTCGCTTAAGCAGAAATAAAGTCTCTGCTAAGTCTTGCTGATCGGGTTTAGCGGTTGGACAAGCTGATAGGTTCTTGCGGTAAATAACAAACCAGCAACTTTAGGAAGTAGATAGGAACAAACCACTCCATGCCGGGAACTCTTGCGAGCACGTAGTTGTTCAGCACAATGGTGCCCATATACAACAAAATTGATTCTGCACGCTGGAGGGAGAGGGGCGAGAGAAGGATGATGGTTGCCGCGATAATTAGGTAACTGTAGCCAAACAAAAAGTATGTCCAATCCCCCCCTATATATAACCAGGCGATGACCGCTGGGTGAAGATGGAATGCAATAAACAAGAAGTGATATTTAAACCCGTGTTCTGGCTTATGATGCCAATGCTTAGTAGTCTGGGTAACGTTGATTATCGCCCCGCCCACTAGATCGAAAGCAATAATCGCAGCAATAATCAGTTGCACTGCATTCCATCCGAGTTCATTTAGAACTGCATAAAGGGGCACGACAACCGCAGCTAGAAGGGAAGGAATTAGCCCTAACAACATCTCTGATACGGGCATCCCAGGGCCAATAATTAAGTCCCAGATTCCTAGCAGCCGTTGTCTGGGAACCTTCAAGGAATTCATGTCTGTTTTCATTCCACTCATGGTTTTGTTTATGCTTCTAAATTTCTCAATTTTAAATAAATTCTGCTAAAGCTCTAGATAAGGGGTTCGCCTCTCAAACTAATTTATTTTGATTTTTTTATTGGGCTAAAGCTGAGCTACAAAGCTGTTTTTCATTTTGACTAAAATTTTTTAGAATCTTTCTTTTTAAAGGTCATGCCGGCAATCATTACAAACAGACACTGCCGCGCCCTTCATCCTACTTTTGAGCGCGAACAAAGAATTTTGTCGTATCTTCCCAGACTCCTTGATTTGTTGCGAGTCTCTGAATTTCGGCGCTGTACTCAACTTGGAACTGCTCTAATTGTTCCGGTGACAGTTTAGACAGCAGTGGATGGCCTTTAAAGCTTAAATTAATTAGCTTCCATGATAATTTGTAATCACTGAAACTGCGATGCCGGCCTGATGGCTCAATTTTAATTTGAATATCTCGAAATCCGGCCTGTTCTAGTAAATTTTGACATCTTTCGGGAGTGCCAAGTGGTTCGAGGATGTGGGGCAGTGATACGCCTAAAACTTTAGCGCAGATACTTCTGTAAACAGATGCCAGATAAGCCGTTTCTGGCGGAGAGGTAAATGCAACAAACCCCCCAGGTTTAAGAAAGCGATACCACTTTTGCAAACTGGCAGGGATGTCCGTAAAAAGGACAAGTGCCTCACAGCAAAAGATGGCATCAAAACTGCTATCGCTAAAGTTTATAGATTCTGCATCTGCTTCAATTAATTCGATGTTTTGCAAGCCGGCAGCAACAACCTTTTCTCTAGCTTGATGAAGCATTCCTGGGGTCATATCTATCCCAATGACATGACCCGCTGATCCAACTTTCTCAGCAGCAGGAATCGCAACTAAACCCGTTCCAGTCGCCACATCAAGGATTTTCTGTTCCTTCTGAATTGGCACAGATTCAAGTAGAAGTTTGGCTTCCAGCGGATGGCGCGTTCCTTCCTCCCGATCATAGGCAGTTCTAGAATTGTAAAATTCTATGACCAACTGTTGATAAGTATTCATAAGCAATCTCTGCGAGTATCGCTATATTACTTCAATGTGGAGTGAGCCGGTGATTAGGCAGAGAGTGCCGGTGAAGCCGGTGAGGGCATCCAGAAAAGTTTGACTACAACCTTGGGGTGCGCCGGGTGGGGGCAACCTAGATGATGAGGAGGGGGTGTTTATCCCACTCTATAAAGTATTTTTTGACTAGATGCTGGTAGATATCGGCAGAGAGGTTATCGAAGCAAGCTGCCGGCACTTCACAGGATTTGGAGGGTTTGGTGGAATCCTTGGGGTAGTAGTAAGATGGAAAGATGAATTCAAGGTTGTTTTATGTCAAATCCTGAATTATTCGCTCATCTGCGTCAGTTATCTCGTGCTGAGAAGGTTGAAATGATGCAGTTCTTAATGACTGAGTTGGCTAAAGAAGAAAGTTTAAGTTCTTTAGATAATGAGGTTGTTTATCGTGCTTGGTCGCCTTATAATTACGGTAACGCTACTCAGAAATTAATGAGCTTACTAGAACAACAAGAAACGAGCTGAGAATTTTGAGAGAAGAATAATCGTGATATTTAATTGAATTTCTGCTTTTAAATATGCCTAAATAAAAGGAATAAATATATGAATCGCATATCTTTTCAAGAAATCATAGACTCTGTTGAGCAACTTTCTCTTGAGGAGCAAGAGAATTTGTTTGAACTTATTAAAAAAAGAAGAATTGAAAAACGACGCTTTGAAATTGCTGCGAATGCTAAAGCTACTTTAGAGTCTTTAAAAGAAGGAACAGCCAAAAAAGGAAGTGTGGATGATTTAATTGCTGATTTGTTGGATAATAAAGACGATGAAGATAGTTTGGGATAATCGCTTTAAACGTGCTTTTAGAAAATTTATAAAGAAAAATCCTGAAATGAGCGACAGGATTATTAATGTGCTTACTTTATTAAGTATTGATCATCTGACTCCTTCCTTAAAATCTCATAAATTAACAGGTTCTTTGGAGGGTTTATGGTCTTGTTCGGTTGCTTATGATTGTCGTATTATCTTTACTTTTTCTCAAGATGACGAATCAGAAGAGTCCCTGATTGTTTTAGTTGATCTTGGCTCTCATGATGAAGTTTATTAATTAGAAATTCTTTATATATTAGGTTTGTAGGATAGTACGTTGCAACCAAGTAATAATAGTTTGGATAAGGTGCGGATCTTGGGGAGAAAAGGTGGGAATAGTGGGATGAGGTGAGCCGGCAATCAGGCAGATTGTAGCATCAAAGCGAGTGAGGGCATCGAGAAAAGTTTGGCTAAAACCTTGGGGCATCGCGTCTTCGTAGAAAATGAGGATGGGGTGTTTTTCCCAGTTTAGGAGTTCCCAGTATATTTTGAGTTCTGTGAGGGTGCGGGGTGTGCCTTCGGTGCATTTGGGGCAGTGGTGTATTTTGACGAGCTGCAGGTAGATGTCGGCGGCAGGGTTATCACGGTTATCGAATTTGCTGCCGGTGATGCAGAGGAGTTGCAGGGTTTGGTGGTGGTTGGTTTCGGTGAGTTGGGTTTGCAGAAGTTGGGGGAGTTGGGTGAGGTTGAGGGTTTGGATATAGGGGGAGGTTTAGTTTTCGGTTAAACCGTGCCATGCGCGGTAGAAGTCCGGGTAGGGGAGTTCTTGGGCAATGTTCCAGAGAACTTTGTAACAGCACTGAAATAATACAAAATTGTTTTCATAGGTTTCATAGTTGAAATGGGCTTGAAGGGGAGAAACTAAACCTTTTCGTTGTTCGTCGGTGGTGACGATTCTACCTAAGCTTGAAACTGCTAGTGTACGGGTGTCTTTATCCTCAGAGATTTCGAGAGCTTTGAGCAACCCAGCGATCGCTTGTAGATTTCCTTGTCCTATTTTCCCTAGATGATAAGTCGCAATCTTACGATTTTCTTCATTTTCAGTAGTTTGGAGAATTTTGGTCAAGGCACTGATCGCCTAGGTATTACTTTGTTCAATTTTCCCTAAACTCTCAGCCGCCTGCACAAGAGTCTCTTCATCCTTAAAGGTTTCCAGAACTTTGACCAACGCTGTGATCGCATCGGAATTGCCATGTCCTATTTCCCCTAAACTCCTAGTCGCCTGCTGACAAGTAAATGCATTCTTAGAGGTTGCCAGAACTTTGACCAATGCTGCGGTCGCATCGGAATTGCCATGTCCTATTTTCCCTAAACTCTCAGCCACCTGGTAACAAGTAAACTCATCCTTAGAGGTTTCTAGAACTGTGACCAATGCTGCGATTGTCTGGGGATTACTGCGTCTGATATTTCCTAAAGCCTTAGCTACCTGACCACGAATTTTTTCATCTTCAGAGGTTTCTAGAACTGTGACCAACGCTGCGATTGTCTGGGGATTGCCGCGTTTGATGTTTCCTAAAGTCTTAGCCGCTAGCCAACGAGTATCTTCATCCTTAGAGGTTTCTAGAACGTTGACCAATGCAGCGATCGACTCGTAATTGTCATGTGCTATTTTCCCTAAACTCTCAGCCGCGTTCCTACGAGTCTTTTCATCCTTAGAGGTTTCTAGAACTTTGACCAGCGCCGCAATCGACTCGACATTTCTTTGTTCGGGTTCAGTAAACTGTACAGTAAAAGACGCCCGCTTACGGGTAGATTCATCCTTAGAGATTTCAAAAAGTTTGAGCCACGCAGCTCTCGCTTTTGGATTTCCGGGGTCAATTTTCTCTAAACTGTCAGCTACCAGGGTATGGATATGAATAACTTCAGGATATTGGGATTGTTCAAGGAGCTGATAGAGTTCCTGAATAATACGTTGTTGGTCACTTTGGGGGAGGATTTCACTGTTTTCAATGATAAACCTTTGCCATTCCTGTTTTTCGTCGTTGAAATAACCGAAACACCATTTTACTACCTTCTGTACGATCGCATCAGCAAGAGAACAGGTTTTAAACTCTCCAATCCCTGCTGCTGCAAGGAAATAGGCGCGATACTCATAAAACCCCCTATCTGCTTCCTCAAAATTCCACTCTCCACACCCATCATCAAATTTCACTAACTTCTCAATAAACTCCTCTTTCTCCCCTTTCGCAACATCCCCACGTCCCAACCATAACAAAATCACCTGCTTCCACTGCGACTCAAAAATCCGATATTCCTTCCCCGCCACCGGAAAATTCACATGATTTCGAGGTAAAAAATAATCCCAATCTTCCACCGCTAACGCTGCAAAATACTCCTGAAACGTCGCATGATAAAATACGCAAATCCTCTCTGGAAACTGTTCCACCCGATTCAACCACCCCAACTTCATCACCGCCTGAAAAATCGGGCGACTTCCCAAAACCTTCAATACCCAACTTTCCCGCAACCGTAACCGCGAAACCTCATCTTTCTGTTCCATCGCCACCAACGCCAACTGCGCCAAAGCTTTATCAATTGCCTCCCGTTGATCTAAAATCTCCTCATCCGCCTTCCAGTCATACACCCAATCCACAAACTGCCCGTATAACCCCGCCTGCGTTTCTGGCAAACCGCCCCCCGTCTGCCAAATTTGACACAACATCCACAACCGCAAGGGATTTTGAATCAACTCCTTGAGACGGGAATTTCCCGACTGTGCTAACGCCGCCTCTAAACTCTCTCCCGTCGCTGCATCTCCCATCATCGCAAACCAACGGCGAATATAGTCCGTCACCTGTTCCGGGTTAAACTCCAAATTGCGAAACACATCAAACCCGGAAAAAGCATTCTTATCCGCTTCCCAGACATTTACCCGACAAGTCACTACCACCCGCGCCGCTTGCACCCATCCCCCCAACAGTGCGGAAACATGGCGCGTTTCTACCCTCGATGTCATTTCATCTAACCCATCCAACAATAGCCAAATCTGGTGTTTCTGTTGGGTGAGTTCGTCAATAGTGAGGCTTTTACCTATTTGTTTCAGCCAGACTTCTTCGATATATTGGGTAATTGTCGGTTGGGTTAAATCTGCCAAAGATACCCAAATTGGCCAACCCAAATCTTGCTCTAAAATCCAATCTGCAATTTTCTGTAACCGCGTCGTTTTCCCCGAACCGGGTTCGCCAATAATCGCTATTTTTCGCCCTTGACTAATTTGGCTCTTCCCTTGCCGCAATACATCCTCAAAAAAGCGTTCTTCAGCAATGGGAATAAGTTTTTCTTCTTCCTTTTCTTCTGGCTGATTCCTTGAGGGAGGTTTAGGCGGTTTGCGTTCAACAATTGCTAAGGGAACATAAATGTCATCGAGTTGCGGAGTCACCCCGTAGGCGTTGGTAAAGGGGTTAGTGGTGAGTTGCTTTGATAGCGCCAGGTTTTGCCCGCAGATTTCTTGCCATTGCTCAAAGGAAAGAAACTTTACCCGATTCCCTGCGGGCGAATCTAGTCAAAACGTGCCACCATTAAACGTATTGCCCTGGAAGACGTTTTTAATGTTATCTGCTAACTTTTGAGCATTGTAAACAGAGGGTTGCTGAGAGACAAAATTAGAGAGCTTGGGATTAGGATCAGTTTGAGCTGCTGCAACTAAGTCTTGAAGTAGTTGAGCAAAATGAGGATCGCGCTCAGCTTCCTTTTTTACAGTTTCTGCTGCTTGAGCATAGTCTATCTCTGCTGGAGCGATTTCAATCGCAGTAACTATCTCCGGTGACTTATTCCGTAGTGAAGCAAGAACTTTACCACTTCGATCAAGGACGGCTTCTCCCAGCTTTTCTCCAGTTTTTTCTAATGCTTTGGTAGTTATAATAGTAGAAATAGCCAAGGCTGCTGCTAGTAGCGGTTCCATAAGTTAATGAAATAGCCTATATCGTTGAAAGGGACATATCCACTCTTACTATAAGAGTAAAAACCTGATAGTTCCTGAATTTAATAAAATTTTATTTTGCAAAGTGCGAAATCGGCTCTCATTCAAACCCCACAAATCAGCCAGAAATCAAGTCAAAATTTGCCACAATATCACCTCAGACCCAGACACCGGCAACCGGCAGCCGGCTCAAACCCTCTACGCTCCCCATAAAGACCGTGCTAACCTATACAGCATCGTTAAACTAATTAATAATCCTTTAAGTCTCGCTCACAACCTGGCCACCCAGCCAACATGGTTCACATCAAGCGTCTGGAACTCACCAACTTTAAATCCTTTGGCGGCACAACAGCGATTCCGCTGCTGCCGGTGTTTACCGTGGTTTCGGGACCCAATGGATCGGGCAAATCGAATATTCTTGATGCACTGCTGTTTGCCCTCGGACTTTCTACCTCCAAGGGGATGCGGGCAGAACGGTTGCCTGATCTGGTCAACAACACCCAAAACCCTCGCGGCACAATCGAAGCCAGCGTCACCGTTACCTTCGATCTCACCGATGAACCGGCATTCCTAGAAGAAAAAGAGGATCAAGAATTCTGGGGAGAAACGGAAAATGGCAATGGCAAAAGCTCAAAACCCGAAGAAACTCCCCCACCGGCACTCCCCAATCCCGCCTTTAACAGTGAGTGGAGTGTGACGCGTAAACTTCGTGTTACCAAACAAGGCACCTACACTTCCAACTATTACATCAACGGTAGCCCCTGCACCCTCACGGAACTGCACGAACAACTGAACCGGCTGCGAATTTATCCTGAAGGCTACAACGTCGTACTTCAGGGGGATGTCACCAGCATCATTTCC
This sequence comes from Microcoleus vaginatus WJT46-NPBG5, assembly GCA_019359355.1. Taxonomy (GTDB): domain Bacteria; phylum Cyanobacteriota; class Cyanobacteriia; order Cyanobacteriales; family Oscillatoriaceae; genus FACHB-68. Next base: position 23,553 of record JAHHHM010000032.1, read on the forward strand.
ATGAATCCCCGTGAACGACGAGAGATTATTGACGAACTCGCCGGCGTTGCTGCTTTTGATCGAAAAATAGTCCTTGCCAAAGAAAAGTTAGACGAAGTTAAAGAACACGAAGAACGCAGTCGTATTGTCGAAAAAGAACTGATCGCCCAGCGAGATCGTTTGGCATCGGATCGCAGCAAAGCGGAAAAATACCAAAAGCTGCGGGTGGAACTTCACGAAAAAGAACAATTAGAAATTGTCCTGGTGTGGCGTCAGTTGCAGCAGCAGGAGTGGCAACTTCGAGAACATATCGAAGCCGGCGAACGGACTTGCAACGACCTTACCGCCCAAATTAGCGCCGTTACAGAAGAAATTTCTCAGGCAACGGCTGAACTCGACCGGCTCAACACTCGCGTCAAAGCCTTGGGCGAAGAAGAACTTCTCGCGGTGCAATCTACCCTCGCCAGTCAGGAAGCGGAAAATCGGCAACTGCAAAGCCGGCAGCAAGAACTGGAAACTGCCCAACGCGAAACGGCAAATCTGTTGTCACAAACAGACAAAAAAGTCAAAGAATATCGGCAAACCCTTGAACAACTCACGCAACAGCATCTTCTAGAGACAAAAGCCCTCGTTAGCCGGCAACAAGAACGGGATGAAGCCCAGCAAACTCTCAACGAGCTGCGAGTAAAATCTGAAACAAGCGCTGATGCCTCTGAAGCCTGGGTGCAGCAGCAAACCGAACTCCACCGGCAGATAGAAACCCTCCAACAAAGCCTCAATCCCCAGCGCACGGAACAAGCGAAACTGCGGGAACGTGCCGATCAGCTAGAACGCCAAATCCAAGAGCAAAGCCAATCTTTGCAAACCTTGGAGGTAGAATTAGCCGGCAAACAAGCTCATCTCGCAGATAACGAACAAACGCGCCATCCTGTATCTCAGCAGCAAGTCGAATCCTTAACCCAGGCGGTTGCTGCCGCTGAACAAGAACTGCAAATTCAGCAAGAAACCCAGAAGCGCCTGCTAGCGGAGCAACGGGAAAAACAACGCCAGCTTGATAAACTGGAAGCCCAAGCCCAAGCCATGCAAGAAGCCACCGGCACAGGTGCCAGCCAAGTGATTACGGCTGCCGGCATCCGAGGTGTATGTGGTTCAGTCGCCCAGTTGGGACGCACTGAACCTCGATTTCAGTTAGCTTTGGAAACCGCTGCTGGGGGGCGTTTGGGAAATTTAGTCGTGGAAGATGATAGCGTCGCCGCCGCCGCCATTGCACTGCTCAAGCAAAAAAGAGCCGGTCGTGCCACCTTCCTCCCCCTGAATAAAATTCGTCCGGGCCGGTTTTCCCCGCTGAATCAGTTAAACCAAGCCTTAGGATTTATTGACTACGCGATTAATTTAATTGATTGCGATCCCCGCTATGACGACGTTTTTGCTTATGTTTTTGGAAATACCGCTGTTTTCGACATTTTAGACAATGGCCGTCGTTATCTCGGCCAAATCCGCATTGTTACGCTCGAAGGCGATATTCTCGAAAGCACCGGCGCAATGACCGGCGGTAGCACCGGCAGTGCTGGTTCGCGCTTGCATTTTGGCACCGGCACCGCCACCGAATCCGGCGAAATCCCCGCCTTACGCTCCCGTTTGCAAGAAATTGAGCAAATTTTAGAACGCTGTACAGCCGCCATTACCCAAGCAACAGCAGCGGTAAAAGCGCGAAATCAGGAGCTAATCGAAGCCAAACAGCAGCAGCGGGAAAGTCAGTTAAAATCTGAGCAAATTCAAAAAGAAATCAAAAATTTAACCGCGCAACAAGAGCAATTGCGCCTGCAGCTGGTTAAAAATAACCAAGAACTTTCCGATGCCCAAGGCCGGCTGTATATTCTAGAAGTCGAGTTGCCGGCGCAAGAAGCCCAGCTACAACAACACCGGCAAGCCTTAGCAGAACTTGAACAATCGCAAACTCATAGTGAATGGCAGCAAATCCAAGTCAGCATCCGTGCTCAAGAAGCTAAAGTCAATGAATGCTTAACAGCCTTGCGTTCAGTTGAGCAAACGCTGCAAGACTTGGAAAATCAACGCCAGCGGCTAGAAGAGAAAATTCAAGAAAGTCAGCAGCGTTTGGAAGAATATCACTCCCAGCGCTCAACCCAACAACAACAGCACTCAGCACTCAGCACTCAGCACTCAGCACTTCAGCAGCAAATTGTCCAGACAAAAGCATCACTAGCTGTGTTAGAAGAGAAGCTAGGGGAAGAGAAGCAGGCGCGGGATCAGGCGGAATCTCAACTGCGAGAGCGGCACTTGGCTAAACAGCAGCGAGAGTGGCAACTGCAAAAGCATCAGGAAAATCAGCAAGCGCGTCGGGAAAAACTGGAAACCCTGCACGAAGAGTTGCAGGCGAAACAGGCGGAATTGCCCGATCCTCTGCCGGCAGTTCCAGAAAAAGTCGATGCAAAAGACCTTTCTGCCTTACAGCAAGACGTGCGTTCCCTGCAAAAACGCTTGCAAGCAATGGAGCCGGTGAATATGCTGGCGCTGGAAGAATATGAGCGTACCCAAACACGTCTGGACGAATTAAGTCAGAAATTGGCAACATTGGAAGGCGAACGCACGGAATTATTACTGCGAATCGAAAACTTCACCACTTTGCGCCTGCGTGCGTTTAAAGAAGCCTTTGACGCGGTGAACGAAAACTTTCAGACGATTTTTGCCGAACTTTCAGACGGGGATGGCTACCTGCAACTGGATGATCCCGAAGATCCGTTCAGTGCCGGCCTTAATCTCGTCGCCCACCCCAAAGGCAAGCCGGTGCAGCGCCTTGCATCCATGTCTGGGGGAGAAAAATCGCTGACTGCCCTCAGCTTTATCTTTGCCCTGCAACGCTACCGCCCGTCTCCGTTCTATGCTTTTGATGAAGTTGATATGTTCTTAGATGGAGCAAATGTAGAGCGATTAGCTAAAATGATCAAACAACAAGCACAACAGGCGCAATTTATTGTCGTCAGTCTCCGCCGGCCTATGATTGAATCTTCTGAGCGTACCATTGGTGTGACGCAGGCCAGGGGAGCCTACACGCAAGTTATTGGACTGAACCTACAGTCTAAAAGTGCATCTGTGTGATTTTTTTACAGTTACTATGTAGTTAGTCTGAAGTCCAGGGTATCGGTGAGCGACCAAAAATCGCTGCAAGCCGATAAAGGACACTCAGACAAAGATACAAAGGACACAATTAGGATTCGAGAGCAGGACTCGAGCAAGAATGACATCTGAACAAATCCGCCAACGCTCAGACCTCTTAAATACCCAAGTGATCACCCGCACCACCGGCAAGCGCCTAGGGGTGGTTAAGGAGCTATTAGTAGACATTGATCGGCGGGAGGTTGTGGCACTCGGTTTACGAGACAACCTGCTCTCGGTCGCTGGAATGCCCCGGTTTATGCTCCTCACCAGCATCCGGCAGATGGGCGACGTGATTTTAGTTGAGGATGAAAACGTCATTGAAGATATTGACGTTGATTCCTACAGCAGCTTGATCGGTAGTGAAGTGATCACCGAAACCGGCGAACTGTTGGGCAAAGTGCGTGGCTTCAAATTCAACACAGAAACCGGCACCGTCGTTTCCCTCATCCTAGCTTCGATAGGCGTTCCGCTGATTCCCGATCAAGTAATCAGTACCTATGAACTGCCGATTGAGGAAATTATCAGCAGTGGTCCAAACCGGCTGATTGTATTTGAAGGGGCAGAAGAACGCCTCGTTCAATTAACCGTCGGCGTACTGGAGCGTTTGGGCATTGGCCAAGCGCCTTGGGAACGCGAAGAAGAAGAAACGTATTATGCGCCAGTCGCCCGACCGGAAAACCAATTGGGCACCGGCATCCCCCTCCGCACCCCAGAACCCATTCGCAAGAGCGAGCCGGTGGTGCAACCAACCTGGGATGAAGATGATTGGGAAGAATCCCAACCTGAACCGATCATCGTGCGCCCCTCCCTTCGCCAGCAACCGTCTGAATCGATTTACTACGAAGAAGACCTAGAAGAAGAAGAGAACTGGCGCGAAGCCTCCGTGCGGGACGAGTACGAGGAAGAATACGATGATCGTGACTACACTCCAGCCAAGAGCTACGAGGAAGAGTACGACGAAGATTATGAGTACGAGGATATAGAGGCGGATGCCTGGGCAGATGATGAATCACCCAAGCCTTATCAAGCCCCCCGCGTCAACATCCCAGAGAAAACCAAGATGCCAGAGTACGAAGAGGAACCGGGTTACTAAGGTATAGGGCATAGGGCATAGGGCATGGGGAAATGGGCATGGGGCATAGGGCATGAGAAGAGGGAAAACCAGGAAGAAGCCTCCCTCTTACCTCAAACTCAAGACTCAAAACTGAGCACTCTTCCACTCATCTCTCATCTCTTAGCGCTCATCTCCCCCTCTTCTAGTGATGACTGCCCATGCCCCATGCCCCATGCCCCATGCCCCTCTCGCTCAACAAGAACGCAACCGAGTCAGTAACAGTACAATCTCATCAATTGCTTGACGCTGTTGGCCGGCAGATTGATGAGATTGATTGACGATAATGCTAAAAACTAAAGGTGGATAGTTCAGCGGGCGGGCATATCCTGACAACGCTGAAACGCCGGTAACGGTGCCGGTTTTCGCTTGAATAATTCCTTGGGCGGTTGTATCGCGAAAACGGTATTTGAGAGTGCCACTAACCCCGGCAACGGGTAGTGAAGTTTGGTAAATCTCGGCTGCCGGTGAATTCGCCATTGCCCGAAGTGTTTGCACCAAAGCTTCTGGACTGACTAAGTTATGACGGGACAACCCAGAACCATCTTCTGGGATGTAGGTTTCTGGGTTAACGCCTAATTGCGTTAACGTGGCTTTTAGCACTTCTAAACCGGCATCTGCGGTGTCTTTGCCGGCCATCGCTGGATCTGCCTTGGCAACGACACCGAGAGAACGCAGCAGCGCTTCTGCATACAAATTATTACTTTCCTGGTTCGTCTTCATCACCAGTTCAGACAAGGGTGGGGATTCAACCGCCGCTAGTTCCACTTCACCGACAGTTGGGGTGCCGGCTCCGACTTGCGCCCGTTTGACTGCAATTCCTTCGGCTGCTAATGCTTGCCGGAAGCGCTGCAAAAAGTTTTCAGCAGGGTTGACAATTGCGACACCGACCTCTTCCGGTTCTGCGCCGGCACGCAACTGGCCTTTAATTCGTACGATAGGCCGGCTCAAATCACGCCCTACCTCTAAAAACTCTAGTTCATTTGGCCCAACTGTTATCGAATTGTTTTCAACTCGCCACGCCCTTGCTTCTTTGGGATCGTCCCAAGTGACACTTAAGGGTTGACCGGCAGCTTGGGGGGACAGTGTCAAATTAATCGCATTTTCATTAACAATTAAACTATTCACCGGCGCGCCATAGCCGGCTTGCACATCTTCCCATTGCCAATTGGGGTTCACCGGCTGCCCTTGAAAATAACTATCCTCAACAACCATCTGCCCGACTTGGCGAATTCCACGACTTTTCAACTGTTGCGCCAAACTCGCCAGATGGGCGTCCGTTAAGCTAGGATCGCCGCGCCCTACAACCCGCAAAGACGCTTCTCCTCCACTGACGGGAGTTCCATAAACCGAGGTGCGGATGCGAAATTGAGTGCCGAGTTTTGTCAAAGCAGCGGCAGTCGTGAGCAGTTTTTCATTCGATGCCGGGATGAAATAGCTTTCTCCCTGCCGGTTGTACAGCGTTTGGCCATCTGTGGGAGAAAGCGGTTCTACAAGAATTCCCCAACGCGCCCGACTGAACTGGGGGCGGTTAGCGATGGCATCAATCGCTTCTGGCAACTGCGCCGGACAGATCGGCTGCGTTGCCGGTGCATTTTTTGGCGTCTGGGCAGATGCCGGCATTCCTACCCACTGCGAACCCAGAATTAGTAGCAACGCACCAATCGGTTGACCGAAATTTGCCATCCATTTAACAGTCATAGGAAATATTAGAAAGTATTTTTGAACAAGACGGCGTAGAAATCTACGGCTCTATAAATTTCGCACATTACAGCTTCATTCCCGTAAAAAAACGGCGGAAGTATAAATGAGTTGCCAATGACTTAAAGTGTTTGATAAAAGCCTTCATATTGACCACATATTGAAATGAAACTTTTCCTTTAGTCTGCGCTGTTTCCCTAAACCTAATAAGCTATCGAGTCAGGTTTTGTTTTTTTTACGATTCCTGGGAGATGAAAAAATTTTTACTAAAAATTTTAGCAAATTTTATTGGATAGTTTTAAAAACCGCAGACCCTAGAGATCAATATAGATAAACCCGACTATCTGACAGAATTTGGGCAGGAGAGATCCATGAACAAGTGGCTTCTGTGTTTTCAAATGCTTTGGGGATCGAGCCGGCAAATTATTGGCGCAATTGCTTAGACGCTAGCGGGAACCACTTAAGTTTTTTTAACAAAAATCCCCAAGAGAAAGAATTCACTCTTATGGCAGAGGGCACAGACTGCCCGGTTGTATGTAAAGTTTTTAGGATAGCCAAGACTATAGAAGACTCATGGTTAGACTGAGCTTATGAAAACACGCAATCAAAATGTTGAAACGTCTAACGGAACCCCCGAAAGTAAACGTCGTGGCAGCAGTTTAAACAGCTTTTTGGCGGGTGCGGCTTCGGTACTGGTGCTGTTGCTAGCCGGCGGTGCCTTCTTACTGTATCGAGCTATGCAAACGGGGCGGGTGAACGAGCCTGTTAGTCCAGCAGTGAATAATAGAGTAGAAATCGCCTCCCCTCCCCCAATTCTGGCAACGCCGGTTCCCCCATCGGCAGGCAATACTGTTGGGCTTCAACCGGGACAATTTGCAGTGGCGGCTTTTGGAGATAAGGCGAGAGTTGAGCTACTATCTGTGCAACGAGTTCCCGGAAAACCTGAAGAGGTGCGAATTGCAATGCGAGTTGAGCGTCTTGCAGATGAAGCTGCCGGTGAAATTATTGACGTGGGGGCAACAAGCGCTCGTAATTCAGACACCTTTGATACTTACCAGGCGGTTGATCCGCTCAATCGCTCATCCGGAATGATTTCTTTGTTTGAGTTGCGTCGAGGGCAGCCGGTGGAAGGGTATGCGGTGTTGAATGTGCCCCCAACGGTGAAGGCGATTGATGTCGTTATCGAAAACGTCGGCGTGTTTAAAAAGGTTCCGGTCGCACCGGCAGGACAGGGAACTAACCCACAAAATAGTTCTTTAGTCAATCCGTCTGTTGGTACATCTACGACGGCCATCTCCCCACTTCCGAAGCCGCCGGTTGGTGTTGCCGGCAAAACACCGGCAGCGCAGTCAACAACAGCTGCAACTCCATCCCCTAGTCCCACGGCTGTAGCACCTCAAGCCGGTGCAGAAATGAAACCGGGTGAGTTTGTCCAACAAGCCTATGGATCGAAAGGAGAAGTGGAACTGCTTTCTGTCAAGCGAATTCAAGATCCAGAGACGGGAAATCGTGACGTTGTGAATGTGCAGATGCGAATTCGCCGCAATGCGGATCAAGTAGCGGCAATGGACATTATCGGTGTAGGAGAAACAGCCGCCCGCAATCCCCAAACCACCGAATCTTATAAAGCGATTGATATGGTTGATCACTCAACCGGCTCGGTTTCTTTATCGCAACTGCGCCCGAATGCGTCGGCAGATGCTTATGTCTGGCTGAGAGTGCCGGAGACTGTGAAAAGCCTGGATATCTTTGTCCCGGAAACAGCGGCATTTAAAAATGTGCCAATTTCTAATTAGCTGGTTTTTTCGTGCCTGAGCAGAATGCAAATAAGTTAAGCGTCGCTGCATTCTGCTCAAGTTTGAATGCCTGACTTTTCCACAAAGTACGGTTTTTGACGCTACTTTCTAACTCAAAATTCATAACTTATAACTCAGCACTCAGCACTTACTGTAACTTTTGCGAGAATTCGCTCTATGCCCGAGTAGACATTGAAGCGTTCCCCGCGCAGGAATCCGATTAAGGTGATGCCAAATTCTTGCGCGAGTGCGACTGCTAAACTGCTGGGTGCGGAAACCGCACAGACAATGGGTACACTTGCAACCAGACACTTTTGTAATATTTCAAAACTTGTTCGCCCACTCACCATTACAATGTTGCTAGAAAGGGGGAGATAATCTCCAAGGATTGCCCAACCGATGAGTTTATCAAGGGCATTGTGCCGGCCTACATCTTCTCGCAGTGCTAACAGTTTTCCCTCAGTATCGAATAAAGCTGCTGCGTGTAAGCCGCCGGTGGTTGCGAAAACTCGCTGAGCGTTTCGCAACTTTTCTGGCAGACTGTAAAATATTTCTGTTGAAACTGCCGGCCCTTCAGTAATAACCGGAGAACGTTGCAGGCGCAAGGCTTCTAAGCTAGTTTTTCCGCACACCCCACAAGCGCTGGTTGTGTAAAAGTGGCGTTCCAAACTCACTAAATCTGGGCAGACATTGCCGGCAAGTTCCACATTCACAATATTATCGTGATTTTCGATATCTACGCCCGGATCGGTGCAGTGTGTCATGCGGTGGATATCTTGCCGGCTATTAATGACGCCTTCACTGTATAAAAAGCCGGCTGCCAGCTCAAAGTCATTTCCCGGCGTCCGCATGGTAATTGCAATCGTACGCCTCATGCCGGCGACAATCAAGCGAATTTCTAAAGGTTCTTCTGTGGCAAGACGATCTGAACGCGATTGTACTTGCCCATTTTCTACCACCCAAACTTGGGTTTTCGTCTTGCTGCCTGGAGTTGCCTTCATCAGTTAGCTTTTTTGGTTTATTTAGCTAAATATCTTTCAGGTTTGGACTGAAAATTCCGCTGCATCCACTCCCCAATTTACCCAGGAAATTGCCTCTCTCGCTGATTGTACATCAGGGGGAACTCGTAAGGCATAAGTGCAGCCGGTGCTGGGGCAAGTCATTTTTAATAAAAATATTGGCTCAACATCAGCATTTTCTATTTTTAAAAGCGTGTATTCTTGCCAAGCATCTAACGTTTCAGCTTGCAATTCTTGGCTTATTCGCCCGTAACCAATTTCCTGAACTAATACTCGACGAACTTCAGCATTGCGTTCTTCAATAAGCCATTGAGCTTGCCACTGATGTGGCTGTAATTTTCCGTATTTTTCAGGTAATGTTACACCGTGATAGGAGTATAAGCTGAATCCATCCGCATACTGAAGGGCGGCTTCCCCTTCCGCGTGAAGGCGATTGTCACTATCAAAAGAGAGTTTGACAGGCCGGTTACAAATAATAGCTATCTTATTATAATAAAAAGTCCAGCCGGTATTTTTGACAAGTGACTGAAATAATGACCAGTTTTTTTCATCATAATGGCAATCTAATGCAGTTATACAAAAGTCGAATAAACATCCACTACCCGCCCAAGTTTCGGATTTAACAGACTCAGAAAAAGCTAAATTAAGAAAGCTATTTCCGATATCTTGCTCCAAATATCTCTTGAGTTGCGGATAAAAGCTCTCCCACAGTTTCTCTTTGAGTGGTTGCAGAAGTTGGCTTTCTAATTGAGTGAATAATTGACTTTCCACTTGACTCAATAATTCGCTTTCCAGTTGAGTTAACAGTTGGCTTTTTAACTGATTGCTTAGTGAACTCCATCGATTCGTGCAAAATTGGTGATGTTTCTTTTTAAGGATCTTCAAAGCCTCATAAGGGCTATCATAAAAAAGAATCTCTGGCTCAGATAAGCCCATCAAAGCATAAACTTCTTTTATTGTTTCCGAGGCTTTTTGCCGATCAATCGGTTGAGTTGCTACCGCGATTTTTCTCCACTTTTCCGAGTAAAGCGGAATTAAAGCTTCTTGCTCAGGCGTTAGTTTTTCAATCTTAATCCTCGACATATCGCCATCCAGCCGGCTCATATTCTCGCTGAATTCGTACCATCCAATCGCCTTGTGGAATGGTAATTGCTTGATGTTCTTCGTGCGTTAAAGTTGCTGTTTCTGATAATACGTGCAGATAGAGAGTGCCATTTTTTTCGTACAACTCAGCTTCTCCTTCACTAATCTGATGTTTGTGTCCCGTTACCTCCCCTTCTGCAAGCGTTAAATGGGGGAGTTTTTCGCCCACAATTTGAGATGCCGGTGTTAAAATCACATCGCCTTGTCGCATCGGTTGCATAAGTTTTACTCCAATTCTTACAGGGTTTATCTTTCAACTTTTTCCAAACGCACTAAAGCGTTATAATCTGGGATGCCGGCTTGGGGTGAGCGTTTGTTTCTATCTAACAAAACATTACCTTCTGGCCAATGTACTTGTAAATTTCCCGGTAAAACCGGCGCTATGTAAATTTTTCCTTCCAATTTGCCAAAGTCATTGCTTAAAGTTACAGAACTCCCCTCTTTTAATCCTAAATTTTCCGCATCTTCTTTGCAAATAAAAATGGCTTCTCGGAAAGCGCCGGTGATCGCATCTTTCTGTGCTTGAACCATGCTATTAAACTGCTTGCCGCGTCGGGTTGTCACGCGGAACATTCCTTCAGGCAACTCAGGCTTATAAGGCAAAGCTAAAGCGGCAAAATGAGCTTTGCCATCTGCTGTAGAGAAATTCCAATCTTGGCAGAGATGGGAACCGCCATACTGAAACTGATCACCGGCTTGCTTTAAATGCTGGATACCATCGTAAAAATGAACGACTTTGGCAATTTCTTCACGGATAGCTTGGGTGGTATCAGAAGCCGATATTTCATTAGAGAAATGCAGTTTTTCTGCAGAGAAATGCAGTTTTTCTGCAATTTCTGGTCGCACTTTTCGTGCAATTTCCATCATAACTTCCCATTCGGGACGTGCTTCACCGATGCGTCTTCCTGGAATTTCTGGACTAAAGATAATTCGACGTTCCGTACTCGTTGAAGTGACACCACCAGGGATTTCATAACGAGTGGTTGCCGGCAATAAAACAACGGTATCAGCCGGCTCTAATAGCATTTGGCTAGAAAGTACAATATCCATGTGTACTCGCATCGGCACCCGGTTTAAAGCTTCCTCAACATAATCCGGATCGGGCATCACTTCCAGAAAATTTCCGCCAACAGAAAACAGCACATCTAACTGTCCCTCATAGGCAGCTTCAATCATTTCTGAAGCAATTAAGCCGGGAGTTGCCGGCACTTCAAAGCCCCAAAATTTACTTAATTCTGCTGCATTTTCAGGAGTAATTGGTTTGCCGGCAGGAAAAGCAGTTGCATAAGCGCCCATTTCTGCGCCGCCTTGAACCCCAGAATGTCCGCGAATGGGCATCAATCCGCAGCCTTCGCGTCCAACAAACCCTTTTGTTAGGGCTAAATTGATAATCGCTTTTACATTATCTTCGCCGCACTCATGCTGGGTAATTCCCATACTCCAGACAAACACAGCTTTCTGCGCTTCTCCCACCATCTGAGCAAACGCATACATCTCATCGCGGGATGCACCGGCAGCTTTTTCTAATTCTTCCCAAGATTGGCTATCAAGTGCTGCTTTTAACTCCTCAAAGCCGGCAGTAAAGTTTTGAATAAATGACTCATCCAGCCAATTATTTTCAACCAAATGTTTCAAGGTGCCGTTAAGAAAAGCAATATCTCCCCCAACATTCACCAAGAAAAACCGCTCAGCAAATTTTGTGCCAAATATCGCACTTTCCACAATCGAAGGCACCCAATACCGCTCCATTCCCGGTTCGCGGTAGCTATTAATCACCACAATTTTCGTGCCGGCTTTCTTTGCCCAGTGGAGATATTTAACCGTAACCGGCTGGTTATTCGCCACATTAGAACCGATGAAAACCAACAAATCTGTCCCGATCCAATCTTTATAAGAACAGGTTGTTGCTGCGACTCCTAATGCTTCCTTAATACCGGCAGTGCTGGGAGAATGACAAATCCGGGCGGCATTATCAATTGAGTTCGTTCCCATCGCCCGCACGGCTTTCTGCGCGGCATAATACGTCTCATTGGGAATTCCCCGACTCGTCAGGTAAAAGCCCATCCTGTCCCGATCTTGCGCTTTCTGGGCAGCGCGAATGCCATCAGCAACCAAATCTAAAGCTTCATCCCAACTGACTCGGCGAAATCCCGGTTCGCCCTTTTTGCGTACCATTGGGTAAGGAAGCCGGCCTAAATCGCGCAATTCGGCACTGCGCTTGCCTTTTAACCCAGAAACATCTTCCAGCAGCTTGCTATCAAGTGCCGGCATGGTATTCAATCTGAGCAACCGCAGCCGAACATTGCAAACGTGTACCCCATCAACCGTCCAATCTTTCATGCCGGTTGTCCCCAAGGCGCAACCGTCGCAAACGCCCTGATTGAGAATTCGCAGCGCATAGGGCAGTTCGTCTAAATTTTCCCCAATAGCCCGAAACACTTCCCAATAATTATTCGGATATTGCTCACCAATCCCAAAAGGCTTCCAACTCGCCCAGTGTGCCGGTGTCCAACCCTTTTCTGGTTTTTTTAACACTTGTTGTGCCTCCCCTAGGACGCGCTGCCTATAAAAATTATAGGGGCTTGGGAGAGTAGGCAAATGCTAAGTCATGCCCCATGCCCAATCCCCCATGCCCCATCCCCAATCCCCAATGCCCCAATCCCCAAAGATTCAAGCTACGCTGTAAGTCGCAAGTCACATAGAAACGATGCGGAGAGGGAATTAGGGATGGCTACCCTGGAGTTAGTAAGTCAAGTTGTCGCGCTTGTCAACATAGAACGCAGTCGGGTTGGTTTACCCCCGCTGACTATCGATACTCAACTTAACAGTGCCGCGCAAATTCACAGCACTGATATGGCTGTGAATGACTTTTTCGGTCAAATCGGCTCGAATGGCTCGAATGCGGCGAGTCGGATTAGAAATGCCGGCTACAACTTTACAACTCATGCACAAAACGTAGAAGCCGGCGAAGAGACAGCAGAGGAAGTTGTCGCTTCTTGGTTCAGCAGCGCTGAGGCGACGAACCTTTTTAGGGCAGATGTTACGAATATCGGCATTGGTTATTACTTTCTTGAAGATGATACCGGCAACTTCAACCAAAATCATTACTGGACTGCGGTGGTTGCCAAACGTTCTCCCGAAGGAGTCTTCATTCCGGGAACTGAGGGCGTTGATATTGTCGAAGGCGGTGAAGGCAGCAACTTGATTGCGGGGGGTCAAGAGAGTGATACCCTCTATGGAAATATTAGCGATGATGTGATTTTGGGTGGCGGGGGGAATGACTTTGTTGATGGCGATCAAGGCAATGATACCCTCGGCGGCAATCCTGGCAACGATACTATTTTCGCCGGCCTGGGCAATGACTTCGTCCTGGGCGGTCAAGAAAATGATATTTTGAATGGCGAGCGAGGCAATGATTCACTTTATGGCGATTTGGGCGACGATACGCTGTTTGGCAATTTAGACAGCGACTTCCTCGACGGGGGCGATGGAAACGACCGTTTGGAAGGGGATTTAGGTTTAGATACGCTATTTGGTCGAGCCGGCAACGATGTCCTCGTAGGCGGTGTGGATTTAGATTACCTAGACGGGGGCGACGGCGACGATTATTTAGAGGGCAATGAAGGGGCGGATACCCTGTTTGGCGGAATTGGCAACGATCAGATATTCGCCGGCATTGATAACGATGTTGTCGTTGCCGGTGAGGGCAATGATTATATTGATGGCAACACCGGCATCGATACACTCTTTGGCAATGCCGGCAGCGACACCCTCATTGCTGGCACCGAGGACGACTTGGTGTTTGGTGGCAGAGATGGGGATTATCTTGGTGGCGGCGTTGGCAATGATATTCTCAACGGTAATATCGGGGATGATACCGTTTTAGTAGGAGCCGGCAACGACCTTGCCTTTGGAGGTCAAGATAATGATCGGGTTTATGGGGAATTCGGCGACGATACCCTCAACGGCGATCTCGGAAACGATACCATCATCGGTGCCTCAAATGCTGACCTCATCTATGGGGGCGATGGCAACGATGTCATTTATGGCGATTTCATCGATGATAGTTTGGTTGCCGGTCTGAGCGAAGATTCTGTAGCCGGCACAGAAGCCTCTGATACCCTTTATGGCAACACGGGTGATGATATCCTTGTGGGCGGCTCCGAAGGCGATCTCCTTTACGGCGGCCAAAATAACGATAGCGTGTTGGGTGGTGCCGGTAATGACACGTTATTTGGCAACTTGGGCAATGATACCCTCATCGGCGGCGACGGCAGCGACACGTTTGCCCTACAGCTAGGCGGTGTTGCTCGAATCAACGATCTGCTTCGGGGAAATGATTATTTATTCTTGAGTGAAGGTTTGACGTTTGAGGATCTCGTTTTCCAACAAGGATCAGAAGCCAACACCTCAGAAATCTACGCTCAGTTTCCAGCCGATGATACACTCAGGGGCGGCACCGGCCCACTTGTCACAGGTTCCGATGGGAAATCTGCCCGCAATGTGCTTATAGGCGTCGTTGTGGGTGTTCAAGCTGAAAACTTCTCCAGCGACAACTTCATCACGACTTTTGAGAGTGACACACTAGCCGGCACCACTCCATAGCTCTAGGGCCGTTTAGCCCCTGCTTAGCGCGATCGCTTCTCCCGCATCTGCCGCCGGCGATCGCGCCACTCGGCGAGTGTTAAATAAAGCACTCCACCTGTCACAACCACCATCAGCCCTAGGGCCATGAAAATCAGACCATAAAAAACCGTATTTTCCATAAAACCTCCGGCGGTTTTAGATTCTAAACTTTAAATTTTAGACTAATCCAAAATCCTATCTTGAAAATGAGGGGGAGAATCTTCGGGGCTAGGAAGAATAAAATTAGGGATCTCAAGCTCCCCCTAACTCCTCTCTTCCTCGACTAGCCCCTCTAAGCCTTGGCTGCTGGTTGAGTTACGCCCATGCGAATTTCAGAGCAGAAGGAAGCGAGGCTAAAGCCATCTGAGCGCTTAACGGTGCTAGTCCGCAGCCGTAAGTTTGGACTCTCGAACCACAGGCGCTCCTCAACAGACATCGTAGGGCTTTCGGTAATCAGTGTTAGGGCATCGTCGTTGCCCAGGATATAACGACCCGTGACCGGCGAATCTTGGTTTGCTGTTTTTTGCAGGAGTTGGCCGGTTTTGGGGTTCTGTGGGTTGGCGATGGGAACTAAAACCGTTGAACCGGCTTGTTTGCGCTGATCCGCTCCCACTGTGCCATCCCACTTGACACGGAGACCTAATAATGCAGTGGAAGGCTCGATCCCGTATTGTTCGCAGAGTTCGATCACTGCCGGATCGCTAGAAGCAAGAATTTCAATCCATAAGTCTGTCTTACCGGCTTCTAAATGGGGATTCGCCAGATAGTGGTTGCTGCGCTGGGAAAACCATTTGCCAGCACTCTGTTGGAAAAACTCGATAATATCCATGAATGAAGCAGTCCCGCGTCAATCGTTCTCAATACTATGTTAAGCCCAAGATGACGCCTACCGATGATTGACGTGGTTGCACCTTTTGGGAGGATTTGCTTGGGCTGAACATCACTCACCAAGAGGTCAGGGGATCGTTCTCCTCAGTGGCTCAGTTGAGCTACCTAAAAAGCTAGCCGGTTTTAACCACAGGCATAACTTGCTTTTAAGGCAACTCAACTTCTGCCAAAAATTGCATTTCTATCTATTTCTAGAAGTTGAATAGTATCAATGCAATTTCGGATTCTTCGGTGATTGATAGTAAACCTTAGAACCCTGATCCGGGACAAAATGACAAGCCCAGTAAGAGCGAACAAAGCTCTTCCAAATCGGCTCATTTGAGCAGCGATAATAATCGCCCAACACCGGCTTAATTGCCTCGGTTGCGGTTTTTAAGTGATAGTGAGGGATGTTCAAGAAAATATGATGGGCTACATGGGTGCCAATATCGTGATGGATGGGATTGATAAAGCCGTAATCCCGATCAATGGTAGATAAAGCCCCTTTCAGGAAGTACCAATCATTCCCGCGATACCAGGGAATATCTGATTCTGTGTGATGCAGGAAGGTGACTAAATCCAACCAAATCACAAACACCAGATAAGGAACCAGGTAGTATTTCACCAGAAATAACCAGCCAAACTGATAGGTTAACCCGCCCAGAAGGCCAACCATTAGCACCCAGAGTGCAGAACTGGTTAATACGTCCCATTTTTCTGAGGGACGAAACAGGGGACTATTTGGCAGAAAGTGGGAACCCTCCCGATCTGGAGAGCGCATCACGAGATAAATTGGATAAGCGATCAAGGGGAGATAGAAGCGTAATAGCTTTTCATACCACGCCATCTGCTCATACTTGGTTTGGGACACCGGATACCAGCTTTCATCGGTATCAAGGTTGCCGGTGTTAGCATGATGAGTTCTGTGACTGATGCGCCAGCCGTGATAGGGGACGAGGATGGGGATGTGAGAAAGATGCCCAATCAGGTTATTCAGCCATTTAAGCTTAGAAAAAGAGCCATGACCACAGTCATGCCCAACGACAAACAACGCCCAAAACATGGTTCCTTGCATCAACCAGAACAGTGGGAAAAATAACCACGAATCTAGCCGATAGGCGAGCACATAAAGTCCAGCGATAATAGAAATATCCAGGAAGAAGTAGCTCAGAGACTTCCAAATAGAAGGTTCAAAACAGGAAGCCGGTATTGCCGCCTTCACATCTTGGAGGGTAAAGGGTAACTCTGTGGTACGAGTGGATGAGGCTGTAACCGTTGCCTCTGTTAGAACAGTGTTTGCGTTTGCTTGCACGAAAATTTCCGATTTAACGTGATTTGAAAACCGACATTTTGCCTAGAACGGCTTGCACTCAGCTATTTGAAGCCAGGATTTCTACTCGGCAAAGGCTATCGCATGATATAGCGCCACTGCCAACTAAGCAGGCTTGTGAACGCCTGTTTGGGCAAAAGCGCTGCGATCTCCATTGCTTCATAAAAAATCTGACAAGCCGGTGAAAGTGCAATATGCAGGTTATAAACGGAATTCATTCTACCCTACTCCTGCACATTCTCGACCATCAGGCCGGGTCAAAAAATATTTGCGACCGATAGATTCATTGAATTCAACAACTCTTAACCCTACAAGGAAATAAGCTTTTTTGCAATGTCTTAGCTAGAGAAACAAGTTGGATATAAGCACATTGGGGTAGCAGTTTCTCCACTTTTTGCATCCGAATGCAACACCAGCAAGCGAGCGGATTCTGCTGATTTTTACGATATTGCTTTTGTCAACAATGCACTAGAGTTTTAGGATATAGAAATCCTAAACCATTCGTGAGCTGTTCCGGGAGTGCGTTCGCGTAGCGTGGGCGTTGGTTCGCTTTCAAGATGCCCGCACTCCAATTTTTTACAATTCAAATAGGATGGCTATAACCCAGTTAAGCTGCTCTCAACGATCTTTGCATTATTGACGACAAGTTGATTGAGCATTTGTTGTTAATAACAGCGTTGAACTGTCATTGATTGCTTGGGTAGGCGGAGTGAAACGGAATACTGGAATTAATTCACAAAATTGGGTTGCTATTTTCGGCTATTACCTTTTTTCTCTAAAATTTAATTTCAGGGCGAATAATTTACACTAAAATAAAATCCTTCATCTTGGGCGTTATTGCCTTTGTCGTCTATTTTCACGAGGGGAATCGCATAATCTATCCGGATGTTTAATCCAGGCAGCACTTCCCACAACACGCCTAAACCGGCACCGGCTAAAAACCTTTGCTCTGGTAATAAGTTAGGATTTCCTCCACTATTTCGCACCATACCCAAATCAACAAAAGGTGCAATTTGCACGATAGCCGCACCGCTGGCAGAATCTCGTTGCAGCGCAATCCGATCTTCAACGGAAAATCGGAAGCCACTGTCACCTGATCGGGCGTTTTGCCGGTAGCCTCGCAAGGATAACCCTCCACCAATCACAAACTGCTGTGAGGGCAATAAACTATCAGGCGCAAGCTGCAAGTCGCCTTGCACAATCAGTAAGTTATCATTGCCGAGACGCTGCACGCGCTGTACCTGTCCAGTCCAACTGATGAACCGGCCATCGGGAACGGGGTCTTCATTAATTGTGGCGTCTAGTAAGCCGGTGCCAAAGTTAAATTGTGAACGCAACGCCCAAGCGCCCACCGTATCGCGACGCACATAATCTTGACCGAATTTAATAATGCTGGTGCGACTGATGCCCTTTTCATCTGGCCCAGATCCAAAAGGTGTTGGTTCGCCGGCAAGAAAGGTTTGGCTTTCCTGATAAGCAAACCCTAAAGAGAGGGCAAATTCTTGACTCGGTGATCGCAGGAGTGGCTGCCGGTAACTCAGTTCATAAAGCTGGGATTCTCCCTCAATATCAAATGCTTTAAAGGGTTCTTGAACAATTGCATTATTATTTGGTGCAACCCTCACTTGCACGGTGCCATTCATGGCATTAACGGGGACGCGGTAACTTAATTCATAAACATTGGAGTCCCCGAAAGATTGATAATAAGAGGCGAAAACTTCGTCTCCAATGCCGGTAAGGTTGCGATAAAGTACGCTTGCGCCGGCTCGTTCTGAACCAACGCTGGGTGGGGAATAATTGTCGATTCCAAAGTTACTCACCAAGGGATTTGCTTCTGTTACGCGCACGGTGAGAATGCTCTGACCGATTTGCTCGCCTGCCCTCAAACTCGCTTCAATATTCTCAAATAATGGGTCTATTCGCAGCAGCCGTAACTGATTTTCCAAGGCGGCGGTGGAAAGGGGTGTGCCGGCTCCCAATCGCAACCGACTGCGGATATACTCTGGATTTAAACGGCGCGTTCCTTCAACTTCAATTTGTTCTAAACTGCCTTCAATCACCACAATTTGCACGATGCCGTTTTCAATCGTTTGGTCTGCTAAAACGGCTCTGGAGGTGATGTAGCCTCTGTCGAGATACAGTTGAGTAATACCATCAGCAACTCTTCTCAATTCTTCAAGCGTTACTGTACTGCCTTCAACCGGCGCTGTGATGGCTTTAATTTCCGCTTCACTAAAGAGCGTACTGCCGGTGACTTCAATTTTCTGAACTGAAATTTTCTGCTCGGTTTCTGCCGCCGGGGTTTCTTGGGAGGGTGCCGGCGTGGGTGGGGTTGGCAAAACCGGCTCTTGTTCTTCTGGTTGCGGTGGCTGGGGTTCTGGTTGAGTTTGTGGGATGCGATCGCGGTTCGGTTCAGGTTGCGGGTTCACCGGGGGTGCCGGCAGCGTTTGCGTTTGAGCGATCGGATCTTCGTACCACGCACTTGCCGGTTCTGCGGCAGTCGCGCCACTTGTAAAGATGCCAGCCATCACAACGGCACCTGGAATTGAAACCCCACACCAAAACATTCCAAGGCTTAAACGCCAGTGCATAAAATTATTCTCAAGCTTCAGTTTTTTGTTTGTCTGACATCTTGCTTTCGAGGCACCATAGCAACTTTTTGGATAAAGTTCTCGGCTTCAGAGCGTACCTATCACACCCAGCTAACCAAAAATAATATGATCACAGGAATGAATCATTCTTTTACCTGATTATTTTTACTTTTTTGCCCATCACGCTAAACCAAAATAACATTTTTATAAAAATGATACAATCTTGCCAGTCTTGTTGTCCACTTTATTTTAGTCTGACTTTTTAAAGTATTGAAACCGATTAATTTTTGTGATTGAGCCGACTCTACTTTGTTTCTAATCTGCGTGCTTCCTCTCCGGGTAATTAAGAGCACGCGCTGTTTACAATGAAAAATATTGAGTCTTTTATTGCTTGATTTTTGCGTCAAACTTAATTCAGCGATAGCTTATGGAGAGCCAAGCGATGAACTCAGTCCCCACAATCTTACCCGTACAGCCGGCAAAAAGCTAAAATTTAAGCATCTTGAGGTGGTGCACTAACGGCAGCGCTTCCCCGACGCTCGGCGAATTTCCGGCTCCGGAAGGAATTTTAACTTATTCTTGATAAATGTAGCTGAAAACTTTATAAAAATCCCTACAGAGTTATGACGGTAGCTTGTCATAAAGCGCTCAAGCCTATTCTTAACGAAGGACTGAGGAAAAATTATGAAGCTTGATTATCGGGATCTATTCACTGGTGAGTTTTATCTAGAAGCCACACCAGACGTAGCCGAGGCAATCACCAACGGCCAGTTTAAAGATGCGCTTGAACACACTAATAAAGTTGGCCAATATTCCGAACTCGCCTCGACTTCTGTATTTAATTCAGCCTTCGTTCACGATACGAGCATAGAAGGCAATGAAGAACTTAATTTAACCTTGGATAATTCTATAGGGGGTGCAACAATCGGCACTCAAAACACGGTAATTCTCAATATTCAAAACTTTAATTTTTTCAATGATCCGATAAATTTTCAACCGAGTGGAATAAATATCCAAGACTTAAGAAAAGTTGTTTTAGAAAACAGCCAGGGTGAATGGCCGGCAACTGCTTTAGGAACAGTTCAGGGAGGTGAAATTGTCGGTGAACTCATTCCAAATGTAGATCGAAATGTTCGGCGTGTAGGGTTTCGAGTGCTTGCAAATTCACCCGAAGCAAAGCAAACCTGGGTGATTATTCATGGGTGGAATAACAGTTCTCTTACTGATAGCATTGACTCTTTAGCCAAATCAGTCGCCGCAGCAAGACCTGGAGATCGCGTTTTAGCGCTTGACTGGAGAGAAGTTGCTTATAATGCGCTGCGTGAGGATCTCGGCCCGATTGGCACCGCATACGCCTCTGCTGCCGGCGGTAATTTGAGAGCAGCTACATGGATTGGCGCTGTTGCAGAATTTGCGGTTAAAACGTTAAAAGAAGTCTGGGGAATTGATTCAGAGCAAGCATTAAGAAGTCTAAATTTAATTGGACATAGTTTGGGTTCATTAGTCAGTGCAGAAATTGGGCGAATTTATCGAGACGATACCAATAGAGCCGGCACGAAATTAAACCTAACCAATCCTAATGCAGTTGGCGTTAGAACAATTACTGCCCTCGATCCGCCTTCAGAATTTAGAGGCAAGTACGATTTAGACAGTAGATTTGTCGGAGAAGACAGACCTGAAAGTTTTAGGGATGTTTCAGAATTTTCTAGAGCATTTGTTGGCTCTAATAGTTTAGCCGGCAATCAAGATTTTTCAGTAACAGCGGATGAGTCTTTTCAAATTGATTTTGGCAATCGAGCTGAGCGACTTACTGATATGGGTGATGAACATGGTTGGGTAATTGAAACATTTACCCATTTAATAAGTGAACCGGAAAAAATGGGTTCGCTACTGGGTATGAGAGCTTATGAAAATATTGAGGACTTGGCAATTAAAGATTTTGGTGAACTGGATATTCGCAGCAGGGAAACAGGCCGGCATAAAGGAATCCTTGTTGTGCCTAATCCCAAATCAAACGAAACAATTCCCCAACCACAGCCGACACAAAAACCCACATTATTAATTGCCCGATCCCCATCAAATCAAGATAATGATATTGTGATTGGGAGTTTTGCGAACAATAATATTAATGGGGCTGATCAGTTCAATTTTACAGCCGGCGATATTCGCTATACCGGCTCGGGTGATGATAAATTTTTTGGTGAATCTGGTAATGATCAGCTCAATGGTGATAGCGGCAATGATACATTAAGTGGAGGATCAGGAAGCGATCAGCTACTTGGAGGCGGGGGCGCTTTTGCTTCGGAAAATGACTGGCTTTATGGAGGAACTGGCAAAGATGAGCTAACAGGTGGTTCGGGCCGAGATACGTTTATAATTGAGCGAGATGCCCGCAAAGCCGGTAATCAAAATGAAGCCGATCTGATTACAGATTTTAAGGCCGGCACGGATATGATCGGTCTGATCGATTTATCCTTTGAACAGCTCAGTTTTCAACTATTTAATCGCGGGTTATTTGGAATTTCTAAAGACACGGCCATCACTGCCGGTGGAGAATTTTTAGCGTTGTTAAAAGATGTTCGCCCAGACCAAATTAATAATCCAGCTAACTTTATTCCTGGGGATATCGGCATTTTCGCTATTGTCTAAAAAAAATAAGTAGAGACACAGCATGACCGCGTCCCCACAACAGAGAATGAAGCTGTCAATTAACCGCTAAATCTCCGGGAAAAACTTCAAGTACCAATCAACACATCTGTGGTTAAAAAAGACTTTCGCCATAAGTCTTATTATCACTCAAACGTGAGATTTCAAAACTTTCAACCTTACGAGTTAATTTGTTATGGCTGAGTCGTATCAATAAAAGGTGCGTTTGACAGATCTCCCAGCTCCACAGAAGTCAGCAACTCTTCCCAATTTTTTGCCACCTTTACATCGCCCGGTTCCAGCCGGCGTAACTCAGCGAGAGAGGAAACCGTATCGAACCATATTGCCTCTCTGGCATAAATACTCGGACGATCAATCGCTTTAGCGCTTTCTAATTCCTGCTGGAGTCGAGGGCTAAGCTCAGAACGTTTGATCCATCCGCCCCGGATAATCGTCGCCTCCGGTGCGTTATCCTGGCAGAGCAATGCAAAAGACCAATAGTAGTTTTTTCCAACTTCTAGGGGCGGTGCGTCTTCCGGCATACTGACGCTAATCACTCCAGGCTTTCCAGTGAGTGTAAAAGTCGTCTGATAAACTTCCTTTTCATTTTCATTGTTCGCGTCTGTAAACTCCGACAGCTTAAACTCCATTGGGAGTGAGATGGTTGCCGGCACATACAAATAGAATTTAGGCAAAGCGGATGCCGTTAACCCAGCATTTGTTTGAGGACTTAAAGCAGTGATTTGCTCAGAACCATTGGGACAAGGGCCGCGCACGCCGCCGCCTTCTTGCCGGCCTCCTGGCAGTCCTGTACTCGGCGGGTTAAACGCATTCCAATTGCCCCCTACTCCTTGACCTTGACCATTTGCATCTGGCCGCGATATCTGTGCCTGCACCAGAGTTGGGAAGCTGGTGGTTGCGGCAAGTCCAAAGGACAAGGCTAACGACAATGGAAGCAAATAGATAAGAGACTTCTTCCTAGCCATAATATACCAGTCTTCTGGTGAGTCGAGTAACTTTACAAGACGGCTACACAGGAGCTTGAGTTCCTACAAAGCCGTACAATCAATCTAGTCAATACTAACTCGCTTAAGACGGAGAAGCTATCAAGAGAAAAGTCCTGAGTCCTGAGTCCTGAGTCTTAAGTGCTAGGTGTTGAGTGAGAGAGTAAAGAGAAAAGTCCTCAATCTTGAGTGCTGGGTGAGAGTAAATCGATATAGATTGCCGAGATTGCCATTTTTGCTGCGTCTTGAAGAATAAATTAAGTTGCCTTCCCAATTGGGGGACAGCTCACCAGACGTTTTGCCGGCACATCAAAAAGCAATTATTCAAAAATCGGTTACTTTTAACAGGTTCGTTAGCATACTACTAACTATCATCTACCATAACTTACACCCTCCATATTTAAGATGGCTCCCGATTCCCCAATTTCCCCCCCGACACAAAATCCCTGGTTACGCACAATCAGACCTCATGCAGTCTATGCGTTGCACGGGATGGCATTTGTTGACGATGCACTGATCGCCATAGATTCAGTACGTGGCCATTTGCTAAAGATTGATTGCACGACTGAAAACACCAGCATTCTCAATCCCTATCAGGCTACAGATTTTATCGATGTCACCGGCTTGGCGGTATGGGAGGATACCCTTTGGTTTACCCGTGACGAAAGTGTGTACTTCTGTAAGTTAGGTGAGTTCACGCCGCAACATTTTGTCACCTTACCCTACCTCGCTAATGGCGTGGCAGTGCGGGGTTCAACCGTTTATGTCACCTGCCAAAAAGCCGGCTACATTCTGGTTTTTAATTGCAACAGCGGCCAGCAAATTACTAAGTTCCGCGCCCCAGGGATTGGAGTCGAGAACATTACCGTGCGCGAAGAAGAACTTTGGCTGTGCGACACTAGCGAGCAAAGCGTCTACTGCATGGATCGGGCCACCGGCGAGGTGCGCTTTAGTGTGCTAACGCCCTTTGAATCGCCCACCGGCTTAGCATTTCATGTGAACCCCGAAACCGGCCAAGATGTTCTTTATGTTGCCTACGCCGGCGAAGAAGCTTATATCCGGGACGATCCTAACTCACCCGACCCTCACCAGCTCACGTTTCGAGACCGCACCTTCATTCATCCGCTTTACGTTCACTACGACGAAGCCGGTCGTTACGCCCTCTCCAACGGCTATCTGATTGAGATGTCGTATGTAGAGGAACTGGCCCCCTTAGAGGAGGTCAGCGTAGACGATTTAGAATGGCGCATCGCCCTTCCGTCTAATACACATCGGCAAAAAGTCAGATCCATTGAAGCGGTAGGGTTCCCCTTCACCGAAGAAATCCAAGATGGCGAACGGGTTGCCGTGTTCAAATTTGATACCCTCAAACCCAACGAAGCCCGCATATTTGGATGGAAAGCTTTGCTAGAAGTCCACAGCATCAAATATCGCCTAAAACCCAGCGATGTTGAAACCGCGCCGGAAATGCCGGCAAACTATCCCGCGCTTTATCTGGTGGATAATGACAACTTGGCAATGGATACTGAGATCATGCGCCTAGCTGCCGGTGAAGCAATTGGAACCGAAACCAATTTGCTGCGGAAAGTGCGGAGCATCCGCGATTACGTCTATGACCAGCTATCCTACGGCATTAAACCTCACATTGATACCCCCGATGTAGCCCTAGAAAGGGGCGTGGGTTCCTGTGGGGAGTATGTGGGAATCTTACTCGCCCTGATGCGCCTGAATGGCATTGCTTGCCGGACGATTGGGCGCTACAAATGCCCAGCCTATCCTGACCGGCTATTAGTACCCCTGATGCCAGACTTTAATCATGTGTGGTTAGAGTTCTACGCACCTGGATTTGGGTGGTTGCCGATGGAATCCAACCCGGATGATATCCAAGAACAAGGCCCATACCCGATGCGATTTTTCATGGGGTTGGCTTGGTATCACATTGAAATTGGCAAAGGAATCCGCTTTGCCACGCTGACACAATACGGACAGCCGGTGGACAAAGAAAACGTTTCCATTGGTGATCTTGCCATCAATCACGTCCGATTCAAAATCTTAGAAGAACTGGTGCCGGGAGGAAACTAAGTCAAGAAGTTGGAGACTGCCGGCAGGAAAAGCGTTTGTCCTGCCGGCAGCGCCGAATTGACTAAAATCTTGATATTTTCGCCCTCGGTTTCTATCTTTCCATCTCTCCATCAGCCACTGAGCAAGGCTTCCACAAACTCATAGCTGGAAAAGGGACGCAAGTCTTCAATGCCTTCGCCGGCACCGATAAACCGGATGGGCAAACCGAGCTGTTTCACGACAGCCAGGGCAATGCCCCCCTTAGCACTTCCGTCCAGTTTTGTCAATACAACACCACTTAACTGGGCAGCTTGTGCGAACACTTCTGCTTGCCGCAGACCGTTTTGGCCCAAAGTGGCATCCAAAACCAGTAGAGATTGAATGTTGGCATTCGGGGCTTTTTTATCGATAATCCGCCGGATTTTGCTGAGTTCTTCCATCAGGTTTTTCTTGTTTTGGAGGCGACCTGCTGTGTCTACCAGTAGCAGTTCTGTCCCTCGCGCTTGGGCTGCAGCAATAGCGTCAAACACGACTGCTGCGGGGTCAGTGTTTTGCCCTGGATTAGCAATCACCTCAACTTCACTGCGCTGGCCCCAAATCTTCACCTGTTGGACGGCTGCAGCGCGGAAGGTATCAGCGGCGGCAATCAAGCATTTATAACCGGATTTTTGGCCGATGTGGGCAATTTTGCCGATGGTCGTTGTTTTACCGGCACCATTAACGCCGGTGATTAACCAGATATTCAGCTCGTCTTTTTCCGGGGCAAAGGTGGGATTGTAAGACTTGCCGGTGGGCCGGTCTAGCATATCGCGCAAAATTGTTTTCAGATAGGCAATCGCGCCTTCTGGGTTCAGCGCTTCCTCCCGCAACTTTTTCTGGAGGGCGTTAATAATGTAATCAGTCGCCTCCACCCCAACGTCTGCTTGCAACAGCAGCGACTCAATCTCCATCACCCCAGCTTGGTTCAGCGGGCCTTGACCCACAATTGCCTTGAGCTGGTTAATTAAACTGCGACGGGTTTTATCTAAACCTTGCCGGAGTTTTTTGAGCCAAGTGATTTCTTCAATAGAAATATCTTCAGGACGCCGGCCTTGAGCGGCCAAAATTTCTGCTGACCAGAGGAACCCTTCGTCAAAGACAAAATCAGCAACCTCTTCAGTTTGGACAGCCGCCGGTTTGACAATTTCCGGTTCCGGCGAGTCAACCGCTGAGGCTTTGAGCCGTTCCAATCGCGCTTGCCGATCAGCTTCTGCCCTAGCCCACAAAGGCAGCGCTGCTGGGGTTTCCTCAGTGCTGAGTGATGGATCTGGCGTGAGTTTTGAGTCCTCAGTGTTGAGTACCGGCTCAGTCGTGAGTTCTTCTTGAGTGTTCAGTGCCGGCTCAACCTCTTCAGCCACTTCACCGGCTGCTGCGCTTTCGGCTGCGGTTTCTGTGAGGGCGGCTGGTTCCTCTGCTGGCGGTTCCTCGGCTACGATTTCAGGCGCTGCCGGGGTTTCTTCAGTGGGGAGTGCCGGCTCAGCAATCGGGGCGGTTTCAGGTTCTGCTGCCGGCTCAACTTGTTCTGCCACTTCGCCGGCTGCTGCACTTTCAGCGGCGGTTTCTGTGAGGATGGCTGGTTCTTCGGCTGTCTGCGGTTCCTCAGTTTGGATATCGGCAACCAAGTTGATCTCCTCAGCCGGCTCAACTGCCGGTGTTGCCGTTTGCGCTTCTACTTCCTGCTGTTGCTTCTGAATATTTTTGTAAGCTGCCTTCGCCCAGTTGAGGTAATCCGCTGCCACCTCTGGTGATTGCTGCTCAGTTGATGCGGATTCAGAAGCTGATTCAGCAGATTCTGTTTCAGGCTGAGGGGCAGCCGGTTGAGACTGCTCCTCTTCTTTTTCGTCAGATTTATCACTAAACTGGCGGCGGAACCAATTAAACACCATTACCCTTTTCCAAAATGCTGCCGGCGATGTTGATTTTCAATTTTAGATTGTCAGATGTCAGTTCGTTACCAGATCAAGGGTGGGGGAAACCCGCCGCTAGCCACTAACGCTTGACCCTTACGGATTTCTCTTGACCCCTTTGGTTGCGTCAGACACCCGGCGCAACACACCATTGATAAATCGGTGTCCCTCGTCGCCGCTGTAGCGTTTCGCAATTTCCACTGCTTCGTTAATGGCGACTTTGTCAGGAACGCCTAGAAACTGCATTTCTACCACCGCGATCCGCAAGATATCTTGGTCAATGCGGGCCAAGCGATTTAACTGCCAATCTACCAACGCTTCTGTGAGGATGCCATCAATTTGCTGCCGGCGTTCGCTCAGCACGCTGAGAATCTCTAGGGTGTAGGCGCGGACTTCTTTTTGGTTGGCAAGCTGGATAAATTCTGGAAGTTCCAACGCCATCCCCAGCCGGTTAATTGCGGTTTGGCCCAGTTCCACGGCTTCTTTAACCATCACTCGGGCACCTTCAACTTCGGTGGTGCGGGTTTCGCTACTTAAGAGGCGATCACTGCTGCGTTTCAGTTCTGCTGCAGCGGTTTCAAGGACGTCATGAACTTCTGTCGTTAGGGTACGCACAGCCGCTAATACTACATCTTGTAACTGCTGCGCTGCTAATTTTTCCAGATTGGCACTCAGCTGGCTCTGGCTTAGCAAAGCCAGTTCACGGGAAATTCTTCGAGCTTGCATGACGGCTAACCTTGACCTTTATTTCCTAATTTTTATATTTCTTCTTCTGCTGGTATCGCCTGCCGTCGCCCCTCAAAGCGCAATGGTTCCAGTTTTCTGTCTGGGGCGTTAGCCAAAGAACAGGCGATGATTGAGGAGTTTGGACTGACAATTCCACCGGAAATTACCACTTTAAAAGCATCTTCTATGGACATTGAGAGGTTAATGGCTTCTTCTTCTGGGACAATGGCGTACCAGCCGGTGGTAGGGTTTGGCGTGGTTGGGATGAAAACGCTGAGCATGGAGCCGGACAAGTGAGACTGAATATCGCTGCTGAGCGTACCTGTGACAAACGCCAGTGCCCATATACCCTTGCGGGGGTACTCCACCAAGATCACGCGGCGAAACTTGCTATTAGAGTCCTTCAGGAGCGTTTCTAGTAGCTGTTTCAGGGTTTTATAAACCGAGCCGGCCAGAGGAATGGCTTGCAGGATACGCTCACCGAAATCGAGCAGCCACCGCCCCACAAAGTTGCGAGCCATCAAGCCGATCAAGAGAATACTCAGCAATGGTACAGCCAGTCCCACCACTAAATTCAGCACATTGACCAAGATGGGATGCAAACCATCAAAGGGATTGATCTGCTTAGGAATGCGGGTGAGAAAGTTGATCACCCAGTTAGCGATGGTAATTGTCAGCCAGATAGTCGTCGCTAGGGGAATCACCACTAGCAGACCGGCAATTAGATCATTCTTTAAGTCCTGCATGAAGCGATGGGTCACAGATAGCCTACTCTCCTTGAACTGGCTGTGGAAATTATGGCACTCCCAACGAAGCGCTAGGAGTTGCTGGCGGCATGATCAATGAGATTTTTAACCCAACACCCCGGCGGGGCGAACTGCCAGCGATTCTGCCTTACCGGGCTTTACACGCACCTGTCTCGACTGAGCGGGAGTGGCTGGGAGCTCTACTCATTATTGTGTCAGATTTGTAAAGAAAGGTTTCAAATCTATTAAACCCTGAGTTGCATCGCTGCCTCTGGCTGAATCAGCCCGAATCAGCGCAATCTTACATAAAAATAATAACTAACTCGCTCCAGTCCTGAGACGAGGGCAATCCCTTCTATGTTAGAGGTTTGCTTACTGAGGGAAATGAGCAGATGACGAGCTATTTGGATAGCTTAAAATAATTAGTATCAAATTTAACATTAATTTTGATACCGCCGATCTCGGTTAAGCTTGTGGCTCGGAGAGGGCTTTGGCCGAATCGGCGTTGGACTCTTCAGCAGATGTGGTTTTGGGTTCTAGTGTGGGAACCGGCAGATTCTCCATTTCCCAGACTTTCAGCAAAATTAGGTATTCGTAAAAAGCTTGCAAGGTACACCAGGCAAAGCCGGCCCTGCCATCTAGAAAACCGCCCAGCAGGAAATACATATAGAGAAAGCGCAGCAAAGGTCTGAAGGGTAAGCGCAGGGACAAATCTTTGAGGGCGCGGCGTCTAGCGACTTCCGAGTGCCCCAGGACTAAATCCCGTAAACTGACGCTACCTTTCTCTAGCTGCCGCAGGGTTTCAGCGGCTTCATCGGTGGAATAGCGGTTATGTTTTTCAATCCACCGGCTCAACCCTTTACTGCACGTGTAATGGGGGTAAGTTTCTGTTATAAAGCCGGTGGGTCCCTCGCAAACTTCTCGTTCGGTATGTCCGTAGTCGCTAAACCAGACTTTGTCTTTACGGAATAGCCGCATTTGGTAGCGTGGATACTGGGTACTGCGCCGAATCCACCGATCCATGAAGATGACTTGCTCAGCGACGTAGTAACCGATGTATTCCTCTGTCTTCGTGGCTTCCAGGCATTCTTGAAATAGTGCCGGTGTCATTCGTTCATCGGCTTCAAGAATATAAACCCATTCATACTTTGTCGGAACGGATTGCAGCATCCAAGTCCGCTGCTTTCCGTGAGTTTCAAAGGGGTGCTGCACCAAGCGCACAGGATAGCGGTGGACAATTTCTACAGTGCGATCCCGACTAAACGAATCAACCACGATAATATCATCCGACATTAGGGCTGATTCAATGCAAGCCCCAATATCAATTTCTTCGTTGTAGGTGAGGATATAAATAGAAAACATTTCTGGAAATCGCGTGAGGAGCAATAAAGGAATAATCAAGCCTTGAAAATTAAAAATTAAAAAACAAAAGTTACTTGATCATTTTTTAATTTTTAATTTTGTGGTTTAATTTATTCCCTAAGAAAGCGAATGTCTAAACCAGCGATCTGAGGGTTCATTAGCGAGGTGCGTTTTTACGCCGGCCTACTTTGACATACCCTAAGTTTTTTAATCCAGTCCAGCCAATTGCCATATAGCCAAATGCCAAAAGCAAACTGCTAATGCCGGTTTGCAATCCAGATTTTAAAGAAGTCAGTTTCGTTTGGTCTTCAAGTTGCTGCCGGTTGCCCCGAATTCGGCTAAGCTCTCGATTGCTAAGGGTTTCAGCATTAAATTGCTGCTGAACAAACTGGTCAATGGCCTGGGGGTCTTGCTTAAATCTCTGAAGTAACTCTGCTTGTTCTTTGGGAACGCGACCGCTTTTAATCGCTTCATCAAGTTTCTGTGGATCTTTGACGAGTTCGGCTAGCTGGGTTTTGACGAGTGTTTGCTGCTTTTCAATTTCCTTTTGGATATCAGCGTTACTAACTTGACTGGTTACTTGGAGTTCAGCTTGCTCTGCACGGGTCGTAATTTGACCGAGTTTTTCATTCCTGTCAAGACGAACATTGTTGAGATGCAGGGGAAATAGCAACAAGAAAAGCAGCCCCAACAAGCTAGAAAGCACTAAGCTCCAAAATTTTATGTCTAGAAAAGGTTTACGGTTGGAAGGCGATCCGCCGCCGGCGTTGCTCTCAATCCCATAGCCGGCGAAAATCAGGCCCAGACCTACCATCGGGAGAATTCCCCGCTCGACGATCTGGCTAGTGAAGGCCATCTGCCAGGGTCTGTCTAGGAAGTTGGGCGGAAACAGCACAATCGCACAGTCAAGCAGATAAGCCACTATTAAGATTGTGCCAACAATCGTGAGCATTCGAGCGGCTATGGAGGAAGGTTGACGGCTATCAATCATAGAATTCTCAGCTTTGTTGCTTGTTGTCTACTTCAAAGTTACCGGATTGCTATAAAAAAATTCCCTGTCTCTGATAGAAATGACACATCAAGTTGGGAAAACCGGCCAAAAAATGGGGGAGAGGGGGATAGGAAAGAGATTTTCTCTCCTTGATTGCCCCAGAAAAGCTTAGAAAAGTTTGTCAGGTAAAGATCGGCGGTGGATTAATCAACTTTTTTGCTGCCGGCGATACCAGCGTGCTAACCGAGTGGGTGCTACGCCGAGGAAATAGCTCATAATCACCAGTTGGTTAATCAATGTCGTTTTCACTACCCCAAGTTTCTGCCACCGGCGTCCGGATGTCAGCACCGGCATCGCTACAATGTTAATCTTTCCCAGGCGTCGCAACCGGCGCATCATTTCAAAATCTTCCATAATCGCCATTTCTGGAAAGCCGCCGACGCGCTTAAACACCTGTGCCGGCATAAAAATCGCCTGATCGCCGTAGGGCATCCCAAACCAGCGGGAACGCCAATTCACGCCGGTTTCAATGAAGCGTAGCCCCTTGTGTTCGCCGTCTATTCGCAATTCAAAGGCACCGGCGATGACGTCTGAGTTGGAGAGTGTTTCTGTAATTACTTTGTCAAACCCTTGGGGCAGTTGGGTGTCACCGTGGAGAAATAGCAAGATGTCGCCGGTGGCGATGGCTGCACCGGCATTCATTTGAGCCGCACGACCGGCTGGGCGGTAAATTACTTTTACACCCATCGATCTGGCCAAATCGTCTGTGCCATCCTCACTGCCGCCGTCTGCGACAATAATTTCTACCTGAGCAGATGATTGAGCGGTTCTCAGGGTTTTTTCAAGGGTGTCGGTCTCATTTAATACCGGCACGATGATGGAAATTTTGCGTGTTAGCTGCTTGAAGTTGGCAAATTGCTCATCTAAAAGCGCTAAATCTTCGGGTCGATCTATATCAGCTCGCTGGGGCAAAAGGCTGTAGGATAACTGCAATTGATTGGCGATTGTCAAGGTTTGTTGCAAAACGGCGCTAGTGCCCCAGGTGATAGCGACAAACAAGTCTGGGATAAACCGGCTTAGCCCGATTAAATAATAGCCTCCGTCTTCTGCTGGGCCAAGAACTAAGTCGTGCCGGTGTAGTTCGTCAAAGGCATTGGCAAGCAGGGGGGGATCGATGCTGGGGCAATCTGTGCCAATAATTACGACTCGCTGGCTGCCGGTGGTAAATGCTTCTTGAAATGCCCTTGCCATGCGTTCACCGAGATCGCCTTCTCCTTGAAGTCGGCAGGTAATTTGTGTGCCTAACCAGGCTTGCATTTGGGCTTGGGTGCTGCCGGTAAATCGGATTTCTGTAGTGAGTGAGCGGTTATTTGCGAGTTGTTTGACTTGGGCTAAGGTATGTTCAGCAAGGTGCCGGTGTAGTTCGGCTGCTTTTTGTGATCCGAGGGCAGGGATGAGTCGGGTTTTGGTTTTTCCAGGTTCTGGATACCGGGTAAAGATGATTTGGTGTTCGCGACTGTTTTGTATTGAGTTCACGGTTTGTTCTTGACAAGATTGTTTGGGGATTTTTTTAGGGCTACTTTTTTAGGATTTGGATAAATTTAGATTTTTTAACCACAGATGAATTCAGATGATAGCGCAGTGGGTCGGCCTACGCAGATGAGTTTTGATGAATACAAATGCAGTCTCCGCTTCTATTTTTAATATCCATTTCTGGGTTGTTTTTTCTAAATTATGATTGATAAATTTTTATTTATTTGATTAAAAAAGTTTATTTTTTAAGTTCTTTGTGTTATTATTTTTATAATGGAAGTTTGTGACAAAAATTTATAAATATCACTCCTCCATTATGCAAATAATACCATGTCAATCTCTACTTTTGTTAAAAAAATGTAAATATTTTTGTGCTGGCCTATTATTTAGAACACCGGCATGGCAGATAATTATCTAATCCTATTCTGATTTTTAATCTTGGTTTGTGATATAGAGCCGAAAATAATTATAAAATCTTATGAAACGAGCAACACTAATCTCTCTTATTTATCCATTTCTATTAATGTCAAGCACTGGGTCAGTAAATGAATCGACTCCACGGCAAGTAGCAAAAACATTTGAAATTAAGCAGCGTTTTGTCCCAGCAGTCCGGGAGCTATTTACCCAAATGTTACAGGAAAATCAAATCATTAGTAATCTTGCCAGCCCGCGTAGTCGTGTCAGTCTTAATAATAATTGGAAATTTCTCCGAGAGGATATGAAAGGCGCTGAACTTCCTCGTTATAATGACGCTGACTGGTCAGTTGTGAATTTGCCTCATACTTGGAATGCTGAAGATGCGTTTGACGAGGTTCCCGGTTACTATCGGGGTGCCGGCTGGTATCGCAAAACTTTGGAAATTGACAGGAATTTAAAAGGAAAAAATCTTTTTCTTTATTTTGAGGCAGTTAATCAAGTTGCTGATGTCTTTGTGAATGGAAAACTGGCTTGCCATCATGAAGGGGGTTATACAGCCTTTGCTTGTGAAGTAACAGATTTGGTAAACTTTGGCACGGATGCCGGTGGTAATACCATTGCCATTAAAGCAGATAACAGTTTTAACGAGAATATTGCCCCACTTTCAGCAGATTTTACATTTTATGGCGGCATCTATCGAGATGTTTTGCTGATCGCAACTGAACCTTTACATATCAATGTTTTGGACTTTGCTTCGCCGGGAGTTTATGTAGATACGCCGACGGTTTCTGAGGAACGCGCAACGGTACGAATTCGGGGGACAATTGTTAACCGCACAGCAGAAAACAAGCAGGTGCGAGTTGAAAATACGATAACAGATGCTAGGGGAAAAACGGTTGCCGTTGTGGAGTCTTTTGTTAAGGTGCCGACAAACGGAAAAACACTGTTTGAACAGTTGAGTAAATCTATTAATAATTTGCAACTTTGGTCAACGGATAACCCCTATCTCTATACAGTCTCTACGAATATCTATGAGAGTGATCGCCTAGTAGACATTGTTAAAAATCCCCTCGGCTTTCGCTGGTTTTCTTTTGACGCAGAAAAGGGATTTTTTCTCAACGGCAAACCCTTAAAGTTGCAAGGAACAAACCGGCATCAAGATTACAAAGGCATGGGAAACGCTGTTAGCAATGAAATTCACCGCAACGATCTCCAGATGATCAAGGATATGGGAGCAAATTTCCTGCGTTTAGCTCATTATCCCCAAGATCCCGTAGTCTTGCAAGCCGCAGATCAGCTTGGTTTAATTATATGGGAAGAAATTCCCCTGGTTAACTATATTACTCCCTCGAAAGCATTCACCGAAACAAGTAAAGTGATGCTAACTGAAATGATTCGTCAGCATTATAATCATCCCTCGGTGCTGATGTGGGGTTATATGAATGAGATATTTCTAAAAGGGCCAGAAAAGACGCCAGAATACCAGCAAAAAACTTTAGAATTGGCGCAAACTTTAGAAAAGTTACTCCGGCAAGAAGATGCAACAAGAACGAGTGTAATGGCAATGCATCGCATCTCCCTTTACAATGAAGCCGGTATTGCAGATGTTCCGCAAGTGGTTGGCTGGAATATTTATGCCGGCTGGTATAGTGGCGTATTTACAGATTTTGGAAAATTTCTAGATGAACAGCATGAAAAGTTTCCCAACCGGCCTATAATTGTCAGTGAATACGGTGCTGACAGTGACTCAAGATTGCATTCCTTAAATCCCCAGCGCAGAGATTTTACAGCAGAATATCAACGAAGGCTGCACGAAAGTTATTTACAGCAAATAGAAGCACGTTCTTTTGTAGCCGGCAGTTCTTTATGGAATCAATTTGATTTCGGGGTTGAAGATCGCGGCGGTTCTATCCCTCATCTTAACCAAAAAGGCATCCAAACCTTTGACCGGCAACCCAAAGATATCTACTTTTTTTATAAAGCAAAATTCTCTAAGGAACCAGTCATATATATCGCAACTCGCGAATGGTTGCAACGTTCAGGAAGCGCAGAAACACCTGAAAAAACAAACATAAAAGAATCCCCTGATTCTCAAATGCCGATAAAAAGTTCACTTTCCACAGTACAGCCAGTGCAAGTTTACTCAAACTACCCAAAAGTCGAACTGTTTGTCAACAATCAATCTTTAGGAGTTAGAGAAATCGATGGTAGCCGGCAGGCAACTTGGGATGTGCCTTTTCGGAATGGCACTAATGTTATTAAAGCCTGTGGATTTCAAAATAATTCTTTCTCTAGAGAAGAAAATTGCGACCGCGTTGAGATAAACTTCACTGAGCAACCCTTAAATCTTGCTGATCCATCGCTTCCATTTAAAGAATTAGCTGTGAATGCCGGCTCAGATGCTCAATTCATCGATGAAAATGGCATAATTTGGGAGCCAGATCAAGAATATAAACCAGGAAGTTGGGGATATATTGCTGGTGAAAAAACACCGCCGACAGAAGTAGAAAATATTCGAGGAACCACCGCAGATCCACTTTATCAAATGATGCGAATCGGCAGTCATCGTTATCGCTTTGATGTGCCGGATGGAGAGTATGAAATCGAATTACTTTTTGCCGAAAGATTGCTAAAAGAACCCAAGGAACGCGTATTTAATGTTAAAATAAATGATCAGTTTGTTCTAAAAAATTTAGACTTAGTAAAACAATACGGGATGTTTCGGGCCGTTAATCAAGCATTTCAGCTAAAAGCTGCTGAGGGAAAAGGAATTGAAATTCAATTGATAGCAGAAATTGGAGAGCCTGTGGTGAGTGGAATTCGGGTTCGCCGGCTGCGTTAATCAATCATTTATTTCCGATGTTTATTTTGATTAAATTAGGGGAAAAATTCACACCGTAAACGGTTGAAAAATTGCAAAGTCTTCGCTTAGCCGGCCCCCAAAGACTGAAACGGAAATAGAGAAAAATCCCCATTTCCTCTGCTCCCGTTCTATATCAAAATGGCATTTGGCTGAAGGTGATAAACAACAACCGGCTCATCAATTCCTTTCAACTGTAGCTGAGACGGTTGCCCAAGGTAATCTTTAACCAGCGCGGCGGCATTCGGCTCTTCTAAAAAAGTGCCGGTGACGGCGATATCATTGCCGTGGCTAGTAGCTTGCACCCGTGCTGCAGTGTTGACAGTGGTGCCAAAATAGTCAGGGCGACCGTTAAGGTTAACACTAATACAGGGGCCAACTTCTATGCCAATTTTGAGAATCAATTCGTCTTCTGGTGGCAGTTGTAACTGCCGGTTTAACTGGGCGAGTTGCTGATGCATAATGATCGCTGCCTGTAAAGCGTCTGTTGGCTCCGTAAAGGCTGCCATAATAGCATCACCAATGGTTTTGACCACCACTCCATTACACTCGTCTACGACGGTAAATAAGTGATCAAAATGGTGCCGTACCAAACTGTAAGCCACTGTATCTCCGCGTCGGGAATAAAGTGCAGTTGAACCGGCAAGATCGGTAAACAAAATCGCCACCCGCCGCACAATTAAACTCTCATTCGGTGGGATTGTTTCGCGGGGAAACAGGTTGCGAAAAGTTTGTAAAGTTAACAGCCGGTGGCCAGAAACTACACCATACTGAGCATCAATTTTCCCCCTAAACTCTGGATCATCTGCCGATAAATCGAGTTGACGCAGGCGATCATCAATGCTGAAAGTCACTCGCACAGCTCGATCTGCATCCGTCAGCGCCGATTGACGACAGCCAGGACAAGTGTGATGAGTGTGTAATTCACCCAACCCTTTAATGCTAAGATCAATGCCTCCACAGTGAGCGCATCGAATGTCCCAATTAAGCGTAACAATCCCTTCCTTAAGCGCAAATACAAAAAGTCTCAGCGTTTGTTGCTCGCTCAGCTGCAACCGATCAGCAATCCGACGGGGATTGGCGTGATACAATTCTCGGCTGTCTTCCGCCTGTAAAAAAGTTTTTAACCGGCCTAACACCTCTGGAGTGATGCCGTAAGCGGCTAAGGCATCAGCGGCTTGTGAGAGATTCCGAACCGACTGCCTGCCCCACTTCCCCAGCTTTGCAAACGGATGCCGGTGTTGTTGAAAAAAGTTCAGCATGGTCAGGTCTATCTCCTACCTTGCATTTTGCAGGTTCTATCCGGTACTCGACTTTTTTGGTCAAATGCAACCCGCTTTAGTCCACTTTAACAAATCTGCTGTGATGGGATTTAATGTCTCTAAATTTCCCAGCTAAATTTTTTTACACTAACTTGTGCCGACTTCTAATCCTGCCGCTGCCGGTTTTAACTTTACAGAGATAAAAAAATCCCCCAAACTAAGGCGGGGGATTTTTTTGGAACTCAAGAGAAAGATTGCAAGAAAATCAAGCGATTCACTGAAACTCCCACAAGCATCTAGTTCCTTCCGAGGAGACTGATTGCCCTTTTGATGTGAGTGACAGCCTGCTGAGAATAGCTCTAAAATCAAGCCAACAATTACTGTTCGCTTTCAATGTAGATAAACAGCAGACCCATCACTACAGCAGGCAACAGCCAGGTAACCACAGGAATCAGAATCCAGGGCAGGTACGAAGCTGCGTATGCACCTGTCATATTAAATTCTCCTATCTAAAGTTACAGGGTTTCCGAGAGGAATCTTACTGTACCTTGTACATAAGATTCTTCCCTCTCAAGATTCTTAACAAAAAAGGATCTGAATGCATGACATTCCGATCCCAATTTGTCAAATAATAGCCGCCTCTTGAAAGGCTGGCCATCAAAGAGCCAGAAAGCGACTCACAAATGAGATTGACTGCCGGCGCAAGTTGGAACAGGACGCCATCAGTGTGAAGGTGGCCCATCCAACCCAAAGAAGGTCTAGCTATTGACCAAGCCTCGGAAAATCGCATCCACACCAGAGAAATTCTCTAGTAGGAAGTAGGCAACGAAAGCGCCACCCACAGCACCCAGGAAGAAGCCGGCAGTAAGCTGGCTCCAGCCTTCTGCAGTTTTCAAAGGATTAGGAGCTTGAGGATTTTCGCCCGGATAGCCACTGTCCTGTTGGAAAGAAACGATGCCATAGAGGGACATTCCAGCGGTCGCGATTAAAATCAAACTCAGGGTTGAAATTAATCCGCCGAGATTGGCTGCCTCTTTGTAATCGCGCAATGGCCCAAATACAACCCACGGCCCTACTAGGAAATAACCATGAGCCAGCCCAACCTCCAGACCCCGTTGGATCGCAGAAATACCTTTGCGGTAGGCTGGTAAATTACCAATGAAAGCTTTACTGAAAGCAGAAGAGTTGATGGGAGTTTCGAGATTACCAACAAATGGGTCGCCATTAAACGGCTTGACCACTTCCATATCTCTAGGATCTGCCATGCTTAATTTTTCCTCCCTTTCTGAGAATCGGTAGAAGAACTTAAGCTCATATTCTAAGCAAGGAGGGGTTGCCTAATCGCAGAATTGGTTGTGAGCTTTAGAAAAGTTCATTAAACCGGCTGATGAAACGCAATTTTGTTACAAATTATAAATTTCAGTTGATTTTTCAATTTTTCAGCCAACGTTTTGTCCGGTAAAACCCCCACTTAACCGAGAGCTATCCCAAATTTCCGTGAAATAATCCATTAATTTTTGTTAAACAGGCCAATGGGATTTGTTTGACCCCAAGCACAAACGAGGACAGCGCGAACGTCCTGATTGTGGCCATTGTGGCTGGCAAAGGTAAGGGAGTGTGTGATGGAGTCAACCCCCATGAGCGATCCCTGTCTGCTGGCTATTGGGCTGTTAACCAAAAAACAAATGTTAGACTGCGCTCCACCGGCACCCCCCCGGACGCAGCTAGCAAGTCCATTGAAACTGTCCGATACCCTTGAGGGTGCGAAAGCAACAAAAACAGTCCCAACCGTTGAAATCAGCCCCCTGGAATTCAGCAAACCCGCCTTAAGTCTGCCGGCACTAGGGCTGCCACCTTTGCCCCCAGCTACGGCGTTCTTACCCGAAGACTCGGCCTTTGAGAAACCCCCCACAGTGCTATCTGAGACGGCCATCCCCTTATCTCAGTTTGCCAGCGTCACTCCAGAAGCCCCAGAATTGATGGCATTCTCTAGCAGCCGCACCCAGAGACCTGTATCCGGTTCTCAACTTTATCGCCAAAGGTTAGCAGCGCTTAACTACGGCCAGACTTACACACGGTTACCAAGTGATAGCTTTAGGTCATCCTGGGCAAATGCCAGTGAGCAACCGACTTATCAAGATTGGATACGTCTTTTAGAACAAGAAGCCAATGCCCTGGCAAAAGGACAAGGTGCCAATTCTCTAGCCGTCTTGGTCGGAGATTCTCTGAGTATGTGGTTTCCCCCAGAAGGACTGCCAGGTGGTCGGTTGTGGCTCAATCAAGGCATTTCTGGAGATACTGCTGGTGGCATTTTAAACCGGCTAGACACCCTTTCCCAAACCAGAGCCGGTAGCATTTACATCATGGCCGGCATCAACGACTTGCGGCGGGGAGAAAGCGATGAAGATCTACTCTGGAATTCCCGCCAGATTGTGCGTCGCCTGCGGCAGGAACACCCCCAAGCGCAAGTGATCCTGCAATCCCTTCTTCCCACTCGGCTTGCGGCGATTCCCAACAGCCGAATTCGTCAACTTAACGAGCAGTTGGCCGAGATTGCCCAACAAGAGGGTGCAAGGTACTTGGACATCTACACTTACTTTACCGATGAGGGGGGAAATCTCCGCCGGGAATTAACCACAGACGGCTTGCATCTAAATCCACGTGGCTATGGAGTTTGGCGCTGGGCGCTGCAAAAAGCTGAATCGTGGATTGCCCTCAATCAACTGCCCTGAGACAAAACTGCCGGCACAGATTGCTAATCCAGCGTTCAAAACGCTTGAAGTGCCGGCGCACAATCGCTATTCTGAGTTAATAAGCACTCTTCTTGGCTGGATAAATTGCAGTAATATTAAAACCGAGAAGGGTTTATGCAAACTTATGGCAACAAAATTCCCAAAATTTAGCCAAGACCTGGCGCAAGACCCAACAACACGCAGGCTATGGTACGGAATCGCCACAGCCCACGACTTTGAAAGCCACGACGGCATGACAGAGGAGAATCTT
>JAHHHM010000033.1 GCA_019359355.1 Microcoleus vaginatus WJT46-NPBG5
CTATTGTTTCTAGTCTGACTTCTTTTTGGGCTTGAATAATGTTGATTAGAAGCAGCAACATCAGGAAATGGGCGCGGCCCAGTTGCTTCTCTAGATGCTCGTGATAGAATTGCAGTAACATTTTTTTTGTTTTTGGGTTTGCTTGTCACTATAGCCGACCCATATTTTTTTGTTTACCTAGCTCTCATCCTTTCTCTGTCAAGGTTTCAGCTTCCTTGTTACCCCCCCAGGCACCCGATTTGGCTATCTAGAACACCGGCTCGTCATCCTCCTCTCCAAAT
The DNA here is from genome assembly GCA_019359355.1 of Microcoleus vaginatus WJT46-NPBG5. GTDB lineage: Bacteria > Cyanobacteriota > Cyanobacteriia > Cyanobacteriales > Oscillatoriaceae > FACHB-68. The sequence goes on from JAHHHM010000033.1 coordinate 282, forward strand.
ACGTCATCTTCCTCCTCTTCCTCATCAGCATAGGAATCTGCCAATTCAGAAGGCTGAGAAGGTTGACCGGGAATTGCCTCCAAAATGGCATCTAGCACCTTGGCAACCGGCAAAATTTCTAATCCCAAATCAGGCGTCATTTGTCCCTTTGGAACAATCGCCCGCTTAAAACCGAGTTTTGCCGCCTCCCGCAGCCGCAATTCCAACTGAGAAACCGGGCGAACTTGTCCTCCTAAACCGACTTCCCCAATGATCACCGTGTGCGGATCAACCACGCGATCACGGAAAGACGCCACCACTGCGATCGCCACGCCTAAGTCAGCAGCCGGTTCGTGTACCGCGATTCCACCCACAGTCGCTACATAGGTATCTAACTTAGACAAGGGAACCCCCACCCGTTTTTCCAGCACAGCCAGAATTTGTACCAGCCGATTGCTGTCAACGCCAGTGGTGGCTCGGCGCGGCGAGCCAAAGCTGGCGGGGCTAACCAAAGCTTGCACTTCCACCACAATCGGTCGTGTTCCCTCACACGCCACGACGGTAGAACTGCCGGAGATGAAGTCATCCCGGCTGCCCAAGAATAGCTCTGATGGATTCTCGATTTCCCGTAAACCGTTGGCAACCATTTCAAAGACGCCGATTTCGTGGGTGGCTCCAAAGCGGTTTTTCATTGAGCGTAAGAGCCGGTGAGAGGCAAAGCGATCGCCTTCAAAGAAAAGCACGGTATCAACAAGGTGTTCTAAAACTCTCGGACCGGCAATTCCGCCTTCTTTGGTTACGTGTCCAACAATAAACAGGGTGATATTTTCTCGCTTCGCCACCTGCATCAGCGCGTTTGTGCATTCGCGCACCTGCGCCACTGATCCCGGCGCTGAAGTTAGGGAGGGAAAGTAAATCGTCTGGATACTATCAATTACTGCCAGATTAGGTTTGAGCGATTCAAGTTCCCTAAGGATTTCTTCCAAATTGGTTTCTGGCAGCAGGTAGAAATTTGGATCAAAATGTGACTCAGGGACGAGTTTACCGGCATCGCCTCCATTCCCCGGCTCCCGCTCTCCCTCTCTCCCGCTTTCTCCGACTTCGGGAGCAACATCAGGATCTCCCTCTGCCGGCTCGTAAGCCTGCAGGCGTTGCGCTCGTAATTTCACCTGCTGTCCCGACTCTTCCCCAGAAATATAGAGGACGCGAGAATTGTAGGACATTTGATTGGCCACTTGTAGCAACAGAGTTGATTTCCCAATTCCCGGCTCCCCGCCTATGAGTACCAAAGAGCCAGGGACAATGCCACCTCCCAACACCCGATCTAATTCCCCAAAGCCAGAAGGGCAGCGAGTTAGGCTGGTATCGGCAATTTGAGAAAGTTTAAAGGAGGATCTCGGTTGCCCAGCTTTTTTATCTGGCGCTTGCCCGTTTTCCTTCATCCAGGTACTGCCGTTTAAGCTAGGGCGATGGGGGTTAGCCGGCACCGACGTTGTTACCTGTTCAACCAAAGCGTTCCAGCTCTCGCAGGCTGGACATTTACCAAAGTATTGCGGGAACTCTGCACCGCATTCGTTACACATGTACTGGGTTCGAGGCTTCGGCATTCCTTTAGTTGTTAAAAACCCTGAATATTGATATAAATCTTAAAAAAGCCTGAAATCTAAGATAGATAAGAATTACAGCCCTCTCAAGACTACGGAATGTGAGACAATTCTAGTGATAGAGTAGTAAAAATTAATCCTTAGAAATCACACTTAAGGAGCGTTGGGTAGCTTGGAAAACCATAAGGAAAAGATACTGGTAGTTGATGACGAAGCCAGTATCCGTCGGATTTTGGAAACGCGCCTTTCCATGATTGGCTATGATGTGGTGACAGCGGCTGATGGAGAAGAAGCCCTGGAGACTTTTCGCAGCGCTATTCCTGATCTGGTAGTTCTGGATGTGATGATGCCGAAGCTCGATGGCTACGGTGTCTGTCAAGAGTTGCGAAAAGAATCAGATGTGCCCATCATTATGCTAACAGCCTTGGGAGATGTGGCGGATCGGATCACCGGCCTGGAGTTGGGGGCTGATGATTATGTGGTCAAGCCCTTTTCTCCAAAAGAACTAGAAGCTCGTATTCGCTCGGTGTTGCGTCGCGTAGACAAAACCGGCGCGTCTGGGATTCCCAGTTCTGGAGTGATTCATGTCAGCAGCTTGCGAATTGACACGAACAAGCGGCAAGTCTACAAGGGAGATGAGCGCATTCGTCTCACCGGCATGGAGTTCAGTTTACTGGAACTGTTGGTCAGCCGGTCGGGTGAGCCATTCTCTCGCTCGGAGATTTTGCAGGAAGTGTGGGGCTACACCCCAGAGCGTCATGTGGACACGCGGGTGGTGGATGTTCACATCTCGCGCCTGAGAGCAAAGTTAGAAGATGACCCCAGCAATCCAGAGCTGATTCTGACAGCACGCGGCACCGGCTATTTATTCCAAAGGATCGTTGAACCAGGGGAAGAGTGATTCCACATTCCGCTGTCAGTTGTCATGGCTGAAACAAAACCACAAAATCAAAATTTTGTCAAGCTGGCTTTGTCAGTTGCAAAGGACAGAGGACAAATGACACAGAACAAAAAGCATGGCTAAACCTGACCAAAACCAAGTGCTACGCCAGTTGCCTCTCGTTGCGGGTGGGCTGGCGGGTGTGCTGCTGCTGCTCAACCGCTTTCTGACACCGCAGTTAACCGAGTCACAAGCTCGCTCGGATGCCTTGGGAGTGCTATTAAGTGCGTTGTTAATTTTGACAGGGTTGCTGTGGCAGCAGGTGCAGCCGCGCTCGCCAGAGGTGGTTGAATTGGTGGGGGAAGAAGGGTTTGAACTTGCACCCGATTTGCCAGAGCCGGTGAAAACTGAACTCGCCTGGGCATCTCGGCAACTGCTCACCAATACAGTAACGCGCTCGCTGGTTGTTTGGTATCAGGGGCGTGTGCTGCTGCGGCGGGGCATTTTGGGCGAAAATTCACAGGTGAAACCGGGAGCAATTTTGCAGCGGGTTTTAGATAAACAAAAGCCGGTTTATTTAGTGGCGCTCAAGCTTTATCCAGGGCGCATCGAGTTTGACTATTTGCCAGAAAACACTCAGGGTGTTATTTGTCAACCAGTGGGAAATCGAGGCGTCATGGTTTTGGGCGCAAATGCCCCTCGCAGTTATACGAAACAAGATGAAAACTGGATTGAGGGAATTGCCAATAAACTAGACGATACCTTGAGCCGATATCTTGAAGCGTGAAGAAGCGAACAGAGCGTTTGGCTTAAATAATGATGTTGCACCAGTGGAGATTTAAAATTCGATGACAATTCTCTATGGGCTGCTTATTTTAGTAATGCTCGTGGGTGTGGTGGGGGCGGTGGTTCCTGGCATTCCGGGAGCCAGTTTAATTTTAGGAGCAATTGTTGTTTGGGGTGTCGTTTACGGCTTTACCGGCTTAGCATGGCCCTTGGGCGTGGCGATTGGGGTGTTGCTGGTCAGTGTTGGCGTTGATTTTCTGGCCACCTACTGGGGGGCAAAACAGGCCGGTGCCAGCAAATGGGGGCAGATCGGTGCCGTTGTGGGCTTAGTTTTGGGGTTTTTAGGGTTGCTGCCGGCACTCCCCTTTGGTGGCCCGCTGCTGGGCATTTTGCTGGGTCCGCTGTTAGGTGCGATCATGGGTGAATATCTCTACCAGCGAGACTTGAATTTGGCAATTAAAGCAGCTGTTGGAATTTTGGTGGGTTCACTGATCGGAAATTTGATTCAAGGAGTGCTGGCAATTGCAACAGTGGTGGTTTTTGTGGTTTCCACTTGGTCGCAAATTGCTGGGGCCTAAAAACACAATTAACAGGCGTGCCGGCATCTAGCTTTTTAAATCTGAAATGCGATTACCATTAACTAAGTTATGCCGGCACGTTTGTTCTCATTCGCTGAACTTGCTGTCTCCGGTTGCAGTGTTATGGAAACTCGAAGTTAAGACTTTAGCCGGCTAAACCAGCATCAACAAATCAGATGGGGTCGGAATCAGACCGTGAGGGCCACCATGAATCAAGATGAAATTGTAGCGCTAGGAGCTTCATTGCACCGCATCAATCAGAAGCTATTAAAACCCAAAAGCCAAGGATATATGCTCCGAATTTGGTATCAAGGAGAAGAACCTTATTTTGATATGTTTCTTGATCTTCTAAATAATGATATCGTTTGGTTTCAGTTTACGCTTAGAGGCAAATCTCTTTCGTGGAATCAAAAGCAATCATCCCTACAAACCGGCTCAACAAATGAGTTAGTGGTTGACGATATTACCTATTATTCAGCTAGCAAAGTTATTACAAGCGACAGCAATCCCGATATTGATTTTATTAAATTAGCGCAAGCAATTCTGACAACCCGTGCCGGTGACGCTATTTTCGATAAAGCGCTCGCACTCTTCCATAGTAAAAATTAAATAAATGCCTCAATTCCAAGAATGGCGACCCAAAAATGATAATTTAACCGACTATTCATAATTTCTTTACCGATCTATAGCTATTATTAATATTTTGATATTAACACAAATGTCCACGAAGTTCTGAAATTAGAGCTAGCCCGCTAACTTGACTTGGACACAGCTAAAGCTGCCGTCAAAACGTTATAATACGTCGGTTCCTATCTAACGGATGACATGACTCTGTCCAAGCTTGCTGTTCCCAAAATCACGTTTTCTAAAAGCATTGGTTTCAGAAAAGAACTAAACCGACGAGTTGAAGCTTATTTTGAAACAGAAAACATTTCTCAACGAGATAATTTGGCCATGTACCTGAAAACCGCAATTATTTGCGCTTGGGTGCTTTCGGCGTGGCTATTTATTCTCTTCGTGCCATCATCTGGGTTGGTAAAAATTCTCGGCTGTGTGGTTCTAGCTTTGGGGATGGTTGCCTTTGCCTTCAATGTCGGGCATGATGCCAATCATGGAAGTTATTCCTCTCGCAAATGGGTCAATAGTCTATTTGGTTTCGCTTTAGATGTCTTAGGAGCCTCTAGCTATTTATGGCGATACAGCCATAATAAACTTCACCATACTTATACCAACATAGCTGAGCATGATTTTGATATAAATGGTGAGGGTTTGGTGCGTTTATCTCCCGATCAAGAATCCCGATGGTTTTATCGATACCAACATATTTACACTTGGTTGTTATATGGATTTTTGCAGACTCACTGGTTTGTTGAGGATATCAATGTCCTGTTACTCAAACGCAAATATTACAACCACGAGATCCCCACACCAAAACCTGTAGATGTTATTACCTTTTTTGCCTTTAAGGTATTCTGGCTGGCTTATGTTATAGGTTTGCCTTTATGGCTGGGTTACACTCCATTACAGATTATTGTGGGGTTTGTAATTACTACAGTGATCTTTAGTTTTTTAGTCGCGCTGGTTTTCCGAGTGGCTCATGTGGTGGACAACGCCGAGTTTATCACTCCCCACCCAGAAACGAGCAACGTTGATGACGAATGGGCGATTTGTCAAGTTAGAACGACCGTTGATTTCGCGCCAAAAAATCATTTCTTAAACTGGTATCTTGGCGGTTTAAACTATCAAGTCATTCATCACCTTTTCCCCCATATCTGCCATATTCATTACCCCAAGCTCTCCAAAATTGTGAAAGAAGTTTGTGACGAGTTTGACGTTGAATATCGAGTGAACGAAACATTTGCAGAAGCCATCGTTGCGAACTATCGCTTGGTAAAAGCTTTAGGAAATAGCTAAGCTTTGCACAAAATAAAGAGAGAAGGGAGGATTAGTTTTCTCTCTTCTCTCTTTATTTTTATGAAGCTCTGGTGATTTATGAAGCTCTAGTGATTTCTATAATAAACTCCTAGGGCTTCGGTGCCGGCTGTTCCTGCTTGGAGGTTGCGAGCATTAAATTAGACTCATTAACTTGATACTTGTATCCAATCCCAAAATCCAGAGGTTTGATGCTGCTATCACTCTTATAGATATCCCTTAAATCTCCCTGATAGCGAGTGCTGAACAGATCGATTGGTTGTGTGTAGTTGCCGTAAAACTTCAAGTTCCACTTAGAACTGTCCACATATTTAACCGGCATTCCAGAATCATCCTGCAACAAACTGCTGCTTTCTGCAAGAATCAGATCCCGAATGTTAGAAAAATCTTCCCGGTGCATCAAATAAGAGGCAGCTTTCAGGTAAGTGATCGGTTCGGGAAACTGTTTGACAAAGGTATTGAATTCCGGAGTTTTTTGTAAAGCACCATTGGATAAATCGACCGAGAAATAGTACAGGGTGCGTGGGTTGGATTCGCCTTGGGGAAGAAATGAAATTTTCACCCCAGGAATTAAGTTTTTATCCTCACGCGCCTTTTGTGCGTTCTCGAATGTTTGAACCTTAGCGTCCTTTTGCAGCGTAATGTACTGCACATCCAGAATCTTATTATTCGTTCTGGCTAGGAAGACATACAAGATAGGTAAAACACCTTTTTCCGCCAAATCTACTTTCATATCATTGGTTCGGAAAAAGCTTAATTGCAGGATGGCATTCAGCGAGGTGGTAATTTCCTGCAATTTTCTATCCATTTTTTCGGGTGGGATTTTCTCAATATCAGGAATGTCTCCCACCGGCTCTAATCCTGCTAAAACGTAATCACTGCTTTTCGGGAAGAAAGAATAGGCATATAAGAAATCAGGCCCACTGAATGGATAAAATATTGGATCTGAAGATTGGTTGAGAGATTTTAGTTCATTACTAGACCAGTTTCTGATTTTTGACAGTTGTTGAGCGTCTAGTCTTTGCCACGAACTGTCAAAATAGTAGGCGTGATCGTTCCACGCTTTACTTTTTTGTAAAGATGCCAAGGTGCTGCCGGCATCCACCTTGATGCCGGCTAAAAATTTAGCCGTATCTGTGAACTTTTCCGATTTTGCTTTATCTACCGGAATGTCGGTAACGACCGCATTTTTAGAATTCTCACCATCATTTTTCTGATTCGCATTGATGACGGTGGTAGAACTACTTGTCTGCTGAGAATTTTGAGTGCCATTAGGCTGATTGGAATTGGCATTTTCTCCAACCTGGTTGCCACAAGCAGATACAAAAAATTGGAGCGTCATTGTTGCGCTCAGGACGTACAGTAAGCGTTTTCGGTTCATGAAAGTTAGCCCAAAAAAGAGTTAAAGAATTATCTAGTTTTTAGATCCGGAAGACACCAGCCGCTTGTTTTTTGACACAAAGAAGTAAACCAGCAGACCCACCAAAATCGTCATCAATCCTGCCACCGACTCTTGGGGCTTGTCGATTAAAATATAAATCAGCATCCAAGCACTGATTCCGAGAAAAATCAGCGGCGTTACGGGATACCCCCATGTTTTGTAAGGCCGGGGCGCATCAGGAAACTTCATCCGATGAACAAACACACCCAAAACAGTGATAAATGAAGATAGGGTGAGGGTAAATCCCAAATAGGTTAAAACTGTCTCAAACGAGGAAGTAATTACCAGCACCAAGACAATTGAAAGCTGCAAGAGAATCGCATGATAAGGAACTCCATTTTTATTTGTGCTAGCTAGCACTTTAAAAAATGGGATATCCTCTCCGATGACTTGAGTTACTCTCGGGCCGGCCCACACCATTGAGCTAATCGAAGAAATCAGCCCGAACGAGATTAGCAGGCTCATAATCTTACCGCCCGAAACCCCAAAAATCCGGGTAGCGGAGATATATCCCACTTCCAGTTGTCCCGCGAGTTCATCAATGGGGGCAGTATATAAAAACGTAAAGTTGATCAGCAGGTACAAGACGAGAACAATTAAAGTTCCCGCGATTAAAGATCGCGGCACATTTTTTTCCGGTTCTGCTACCTCGCTGGCAATGTAAGTAGACGCATTCCAACCAGAATAGGAATACATGACAAACACGAGGGAAATCGCAAAGGGAGAACTTAATATCACATTCATATCTCCCGGAGCCGGCAGGAAGTTGATATCTTGAGGCTGTGCGATAAACAATCCGCTAACAACCAAAAAGACAATCAGCAAAACTTTTAAAACCGTGAAAACATTCTGGAAGTAACTGCCAAGTTTGCGATCACTCGTATGAATAATGGAAACACCTATGACCGTTAAGGACGCAACTAACAGGGGATTAAATATTGGGGAAACTTTTGATAAATACTGCCCCAATGCCATCGCTGCTGCGGCAATAGGTGCAGCAAAACCAACTGTCACGGAAACCCAACCCGAAAGGAAGCCAATTGCTGGATGATAAATTTTGGATAAATAATGAAATTCACCACCCGATCTGGGCATTGCTGCTCCAAGTTCACTGTAAGAAAGTGCACCACAAAGGGCAAAGACTCCGCCGATTACCCACAAGCACAGTAAGGCGAAACCGGACTTTATGTCTGCTGCTTGGAAGCCCAAACTTGTAAAAACGCCCGTTCCGATCATATTAGCTACCACAATTGAGATAGCTGTAAACAGGCTGATGAGCCGTTTGTCTTGTTGCTGGTTTGAATTCACGCGCTTTTCAGAATTTTGTTGGCTTTCAATTGAGATCCCCAGCGAGGGGGGATTTTATTTAATCCAATCTATAGATGTTCTAGCCCGGATGGTTTTTATTGGCCTGAGCTTATCTGACAGCCTGCAAACTCACCTATTAAAACTCAGATTTCGTTACCTGTCTAGACCGGCACTCTGAATCGCTGTCGCCGGCTTATTTTAAGGATTTGTCACATCGGCACGTCTTTACCGCCGATTTGGCAAACTGCTGTGTCCGGCTTTAATCAGCCTTTCCCCCCAACTCATTGAGAATTATGCCTAATAGTTGACAATCGTTATCATTATCGGCACAATAAACTCCAAAATGATATAGTCCAGACCGGCACAAATCAACTTTCAAAACGCGTTGACTCTCAACTAATATTTCCCCATGAGAGTTTTGTACGAGCAAATTTTGGCAACTTAAAGGGTGTGAGGATCAAAAATAAAAATGGCAAAAGTTTTGTGGGAATATTTACAATTCATGCCAAGTGTGGCGTTAACATTGCTCGCGGTTAATGCCGGCGCGACAGTGGCAGCAGAAGCCCTAGCAGATATAGGATTGGCTGACAAAAAAGACGTAACACTTAATGAGCCGGTCAGCCGTAACCTCCTAGTTCAGGTGCCGGTGAGCCAAAGCCCGACCAATTTACAACCGATTGATCAGTTTAGCCCAGAAGACATCCCCACCGGCAACGTTAGCGATTTAGAGCAGGTTGACCCGTCCAGCGTCATGGAGCAAGTGACCTCCGTTTCTCAGCTATCCGACGTTCAACCCACAGACTGGGCATTTCAAGCCTTACAAAATTTGGTTGAGCGATATGGCTGTATCGCAGGATACCCCGATGGCACATTCCGGGGAAACCGCGCCATCACACGATATGAATTTGCTGCCGGTTTAAATGCCTGCTTAGAAGCCATTACCCAGCTAATTCAGCCAGGGGGAGACTTTGTTAGCAAAGAAGACTTAGCACTCCTCAACCGGCTGCTAGAGGAATTTCAAGCCGAACTTGCCACCTTGCGGGGTCGGGTTGACGCCTTAGAAGCACGTGCAGATGAACTCGAAGCCAATCAATTTTCCACCACCACCAAACTCGACGGAGAAATTATCTTTGCCGCCGTTGATGGGATCGGGCAAGGTTCCAGCAGTGTCCCCCACTTCGGACATCGGACTCGCTTTAACTTAGAAACCAGCTTCACCGGCGAAGATTTGCTCAGAACCCGGCTCCAACTCGGCAACTTGGATGCCTTATCCCTCAATTCCAACCCGGCACCTGAAGGGGATTTATTTTTCGCCGCCGATGCTTACGGTGAAAGCGATGGAAATATTTTTAATATAGACGCCCTCCTGTACACATTTCCCTTGGGCGAACGCTTGGAAATGAGCATTATCGCTAATGCCGGTGCTGCAGATGATTTTGCCAGTACCGTCAACCCGTACCTTGATGGTGATGGCGCATTTGGTGCACTGTCTCGCTTTGCCACCCGCCACCCTATTTATTACATGATCGGGGGGGCCGGCATTGGGGCGAGGTATGAGTTCAGCGATAACTTAGAACTGAACCTGGGTTATCTGGCTGCTGACGCCTTTGATCCCGATCCGGGTTTTGGGTTTTTCAATGGCGCTTACGGGGCAATGGCTCAAGTGCTGATAAAACCCAGCGAAAGATTTAATATCGGCTTAACCTACATCAATTCCTACAACAACGAAATGGGTGCCGGTAGTAACCGCGCTAATTTGCGAACAGTTTTGGGAAATGAAGCTGATTTGGATTTGCCAATTATCAGTAATGCCTTCGGGATTGAAGCCAATTGGCAACTCAGCAAGCGCTTTGTTGTGGGCGGTTGGCTTGGCTACGTCAACAAAAGTGTTCTCTCTACACTCGGCGGACAAATTGATCGCGGTGATATGGAAATTTGGAATGCCAATCTTAACTTTGTCTTTCCCGATTTGGGTAAAGAAGGGAATTTGGCAGCTATCATCCTGGGTGTAGAGCCGATGGTTCGCAATTCTAGCGTAAGTGCCGCTGTCCCCGGACTGCCTGATGTATTTGGCACAGATAAGGACACATCCCTCCACATAGAGGCTTTATATCAGTATCAGGTGACAGATAACATCCTCATTACTCCCGGTGTTATTTGGTTGACTGCGCCCGATCACAACAATGATAATGAAGATATTGTGATTGGGACGATCCGGACAACCTTTACTTTTTAGGTTTCCATTCTTTTGAATTGTTGAGATTTGGATGAATGAGCCGGAAGATAAAAATACTTAACGGGCAAGTCATAAACTGGCGATGAGGCAACTTGTCAGATTCACAAATTTGTGGCTCAGGCTTTAACGTATCTCCTTGTCTCAACCAAGTTTTCTTATGCCGGCTCATTCATCCAAAAGCAACCATAAGCCATAATAGAATTATCTGCAAAAAACCTGAACAAACTTATGGTAGAAACTCAAGTTTTATTAGAAATTTCCCCAAAATTACCTGAAAAAGAATTCCTGTCTTTAGAAGACTTTTTGAGCCATCCCCCTGAGAGAATGGAGTGGGTTGACGGCAAACTGGTAGAGAAAACAGGTATGACATCCAAGCATGGCGCAGCTCAAGCTAAACTGGCTCGTTACTGGGGAAATTATATGAGCTCCAACGCAGCGGGGGGCGAAGTTTATACAGAAACACTTTGTCGGACTCGCAAGCAAGCTCGTCGTCCTGATGTTGCTTATATCACGCCTGAAGTTTTACAAGAGTTAGGCAGCAATTTTACGGTCTTCCCCCAAAGTTTCCCCCTCATTGCTGAAATTGCGTCTCCCGATGACAGTGCTGAAGAGCTATTTGCAAAAGCCAAAGAATATTTAGAAGCCGGCTGTTTAGAAGTTTGGTTGTTGTTTCCTGAAGCTCAATTAATTATGATTTACACAAAACAGAGCTGGCTGTTATTTACTGCCGATGAAGTGGTGAACACTCAAACGATTTTACAAGGCTTTAATGTGGCAGTGAGTGAATTGCTCGCTTAATTTATATTATGTAATTTTTATTTAAATAAATTCAGGAATAGCTCCTGGAAAATCTAGTTTCCCTAACACAAAATGTCAGCAATGCCGCCACCGGCCTGAAAATCTTGCCGACCCCACAAAAGCTTTGATGTAAAGATTCGTAAAATTTTAAACATTTTCAGTAAAAGGGAAAGCCGGTCACGGCCACAGGCGTAAATTTACAGGCTCGACCGCGATAAGATAGCAATAAAACTACTGAAGTGAGGGGCCAGATTTCCTGGTCAAAAGCGCCTATCGAAACCATCTACGGCAACCTGCAAGGTCTAAAATCCAGCCAGCTTAAACAGCTACAAAAGCTTTACCATCAGCGGCTACCGGCCAACTTCATCACAACAGCCGAATTTGCCCAGCGAGTGGCCGCGATCAGCACAGAAATTGGTCAGCCGGTGTCTGCCTACATCAACCGGCGCGGACAGTTGATTCGAGTTGGCGTTGGTACACCTCGCCAAACGCAAATCCCGCCGCTAGAATTACCCCGTTATGGTGCCGGTCGTCTCAGTGGTATCCGCTGCATTGCCACGCAACTAAAGCCGGCTGCACCCGACGAAGCGGCCCTCACTGCAATGGCCATTCAACGGCTGGACGTATTGGTACTTCTCACCCTCACCGGCGCAGGTTTTGAACGTCGGGGTGGGGGTGCCACCGGCTATGTAAAAGAAACCTACTTGGCGCATCTCGTGACCCAGGAAGCGGGGGAGACGGGAAGAGGTGGAGACGGGGAGAAAGAGAATCTTTCCATTGAACACTCTGTTCTTAGCACCTTTGTGTCGCCGCCGATGAGTCTCGACGTTCTGGCTAACCAAGACTTCCTCGACTTGGTGGAAGGACTCGAAGCTGAGTTTGAGCGAGAATTTGTTGCCCAACAGGTAGACGCCGATCATGATCGGGTACTATTGGTGGGCGTAATCACTGGCGACAGTACACCTCAGCGGTTTCAAGATGGTTTGGCGGAACTGGCGCGGTTGGTGGATACTGCCGGCGGCCAAGTGCTGCAAACCGTTCAGCAGAAGCGTCCCCGCCCTCATCCGCAAACAGTGGTGGGCGAAGGTAAAGTTCAAGAAATTGCCTTGGCAGCCCAAACAGTCGGGGCTAACCTAATCGTGTTTGATCGCGAACTCTCGCCGGCACAAGTGAGAAACTTGGAAATTCAAATCGGCATTCGCGTTGTTGATCGCACAGAAGTGATTTTAGATATTTTTGCTCAACGTGCCGGCACCGGCGCAGGTAAATTGCAAGTCGAATTGGCCCAGTTGGAATATATGCTGCCCCGCCTCACCGGCAGAGGTCAAGCTATGTCCCGTTTGGGCGGTGGTATCGGCACCAGAGGGCCAGGTGAAACGAAACTTGAAACTGAACGCCGGTCAATTCAGCGCCGCATTGCCCGACTGCAACAGGAAGTGAACCAGTTGCAAGCCCATCGATCCCGGTTAAGAAACCGCCGGCAGCATGAAGACGTGCCCTCGGTGGCGATTGTGGGTTATACCAATGCCGGTAAATCTACGCTGCTTAATGTGCTAACGAATGCGGGAGTTTATACCGCTGACCAACTATTTGCCACCCTTGACCCCACAACTCGGCGCTTAGTGATTCCCGATGCTGTCACCAGTGAACCGAGATCCATTGTAATAACGGATACAGTCGGTTTTATTCACGAATTGCCGCCGGCCCTGATAGATGCCTTCCGCGCCACTTTGGAGGAAGTTACCGAAGCTGACGCTTTGCTGCATTTAGTGGATTTGTCCCATCCGGCTTGGCACAGTCAGATTCGCTCTGTGATGGCAATTTTGGCTGAAATGCCCGTGACACCCGGGCCGGCACTGGTTGCATTTAATAAGATTGATCGTGTTGATGGAGATACTTTGGCCCTAGCCCATGAGGAATTTCCCCAGGCTGTATTCATCTCAGCAGCCAATGCTTTGGGCTTAGAAACTCTGCGGCAACGACTTGCCCAACTCATTCACTACGCGGCTGCACCTGAGTAAATTTATTGAAGAGTCCGGCTGAAAATCACCCTTAAGTAGGATTACTGAGACTGCTGTAAACCCCAATAATGTTTATCAGCGAACTTAAATTTGCTTCCACTGCAACTAAGTAATATTACTTATGAGACGTTGATGTGGCAATATCTGGCGCTAAGTATAAACTTCCGTCAAAGGTTACAAAGCATTTGGTCAGATTTTTCCACGTCTCAGAATAGTCCGGTAATCAACCGTGTAGAAAGATGTTTAGGCAACCTTTAAAACTCGCCATTGGTGCCGCTGTTCTCGCTACAACTGGAATCTCAGCGATGGCGCTGGCTGCCCCGGCTTCAGCTTTTACCCTCAATGCCGATCGCATTGAAATTGATGCTACTAAAGATGTTATCGGTAGCACTTTCACAACGACCTTTGATGGTAATGTCAATAACCAGAGGGTTGCCGGTCTTTCCTCAGAAGCAGTTTGGACATTTCTAGGCATCACAAACACTGGCGATAAAACCGAGGCGAGCTTTGAAATTACCCTTGAAAATACTTCGAGCAATGGCATCCTGTCCAGAACCTCTGCTTTGGGTTTCAATGTGACGGATTTAGAGGGCAATCAACTTGACTTGCTGGGTGTTGGAAGTGCCGGCGGCAGTGGGAACACCCATTCCACCGGGCTATTTGCAAACGATTACACTGGCAGCTTTTCCAATGAGTTTGGCCCAATAGATGTCTGCTTTACCGGCAGCAGTAGCTGTGAGGAAGACAGCAACGGCGGTGTTGACAACGATCCCAACACGCGGCTTGCCCAGAAAGCCAGTTTTACAACTACCTTGGCTTTCGAGGGTTCTGTTAACAAGTTTGCTCTAAATAACTTTGGCATAAGCTATCAAAGCATTAACGGCGAAGGTCATGTGGATGCCGGTGGGACAGGTAAATTTATATACGTTCAGTCTTCGGATAAACAAACCATTCCTGAACCCGGTACACTCGCTGCAGTCTTACTCACAGGACTGGCGATCTTCACCCAGCGACGCAAACGACAACCCGTCGCCTCGTAACTGTCAGCCAAAACTTGTTCTATTTAAAAATAACTTTGCCCCCTCTAATCTTAAACAGGGGCTTTTGTTTTTATCTGTAAGACTTTTCTTTATGCAACATCGGCAATTTTTAACAATCGGCTAAACTTTGACTAGAGCGAGGTTAAACACCAGAGGCATCCGCCGTTTACAATTATAAAAATAAAACTTAAACGATGAGGATACGATGACTCCTAAAGTAGAAATCTATACCTGGAGAACCTGCCCTTTCTGCATCCGCGCTAAGGACTTGCTGAAAAAGAAAAACGTTGAGTATATAGAATACAGCATTGATGGAGATGAAGACGCGCGAGATGCAATGGCCCAACGAGCCAATGGCCGGCGCAGTGTTCCGCAAATTTTTATCAATGACCGGCACATCGGCGGTTGCGACGATATTCATGCGCTGAACGCCCAAGGCAAACTTGATGAACTCCTCTAACAGCCTTCAGCCCAGTCTCAAGGCTTCTTAAACAAGGTAATAAGAGCGATCTCTGCGAGGAGATCGCTCTTTCGTGTCGAAGCGTGTAATAAACTAGGGAACGCTGCACGCGCTCATGCACGATTCAGAGGAAACTAGGCGTGAAACTTGCCTTTATCATAGACCCGCTCAAACAGCTCGATCCCGGTCACGATACCAGCGTGGCACTCATGGAGGCAGCTCAAGCACTGGGACACGAAGTTTGGGTGACACAAGCGAATCATTTAAGCGTCGTGGGTGGCAAAGCTTATGCCATCCTCGAACAGGTGAAGCTGACACCCGTGGAGTTGGGCGAGGCTGGATGGATAAAAGTACCCGACTGGTACGATGTGGGAGAGCGGACGTTACAGCCGCTTGAGGAAATGGATGCAGTTCTCATGCGTACCGATCCGCCGGTGAACGTTCCTTACCTCTACGCAACTTACATTTTGGATTACATTGACCCGACTAAAACCTTAGTGATTAATTCTCCAAAAGGGTTGCGTGCTGCCAATGAAAAAATGTATGCTTTGCAATTTACGGAAGCAATTCCCGAAACGATTGTTAGCCAAGATAAATCAGTCATTCGAGAATTTTTAGACCGCAAAGGCTCGGCAGTTCTTAAACCTTTGGGGGGTAAAGCCGGCGAAGGAATTTTATTTTTACAACCGAACGATCCTAACTTCAATTCTTTAATTGAAATTAGCACCCAAAACAGTAAAACTCCCGTCATGGTTCAAACCTATCTGCCGGCAGCTAAGGAGGGAGACAAACGAATTGTCTTGCTCAATGGCAACCCCATTGGTGCTGTAAATCGGATTCCCACCGGCAGCGAATTTCGTGGCAACATGGCTGTGGGTGGCAGAGTGGCTAAAACTGAAATTACCGAACGAGAATACCAGATGTGCACTTACCTCGCGCCAAAACTGCGCGAAGATGGGTTAGTGTTTGTTGGCATTGATGTCATAGGCGGGTACTTAACCGAAGTGAATGTCACCAGTCCAACCGGCGTTCGCGAAATTGATCGGCTTGATAACGTTCGCTTGGGACATCAAGTAATTGAATGGGTAGAAGAAGCTAGCGCCGCCCTAAAAAGCCAACAGAAAGGAAATCCCCAGGAGAGCCGGTGATGGCGGAAGAAAACAAAAACGAATTGGCCCGAACATGGGCAATGCTTTGTCATCTCTCTTCGCTTTTGTGGATACCATTATCACTTTCTATAATATTGCTGGTTGGCATTCCCATTCCCCTAATTTTTCTCAACATTTTAGGGCCGCTTATTATTTGGATGTTGAAGAAAAAGCAACACCCCTTGATTGATGCCCACGGCAAGGAATCTTTAAACTTTCAAATTACCATGCTCCTCTACAGTCTCGTTATTGGCTTTGTATTGTTGCTAAGCGTGGGGAGTTGTTGGCTGGGATTTAGCACCAATTCCAGTGCGATTTTAGGGTTTGTTGGTTTAGGGCTAATCGTTGCTGGCGTAGGACTGGCAATTCTAGGAGGGTTGATGGGCTTGATTCTTTGGCTAGGGCAGTTACTTTTGACCCTATTTGCGTCCATTAAAGCCAAAAAAGGTGAGCTTTACCGTTATCCCTACACCATTCGGTTGTTGAGGTAGATCAATGTTTTCTTCTTCCAGTTCTTCCCCAGAAAAGCCAGTCATCGGCGTAGCAATTGCCGGCACCGGCTTTGGTCAAAAAGTCCATATGCCGGCATTTCAAGAACACCATCGAACGCAGGTGGTAGCAATTTACAACCGGCAGATTGATAAGGCAAAAGCAATTGCAGATGCTCAAAAAATACCCCATGCTTGTGATACAATAGAAGAACTTATTGCCTTGCCAGAAGTGAATGCGGTTAGCATCTCAACGCCCCCGTTTTTGCACTATGAAATGGCGAAGCAGGTATTGAGTGCCGGCAAACATCTCTTCTTAGAAAAACCCACAACTCTGGCAGCAAAAGAGGCGCGAGAATTGTACAAATTGGCAGAATCTACCGGCGCAATCGCCGCAATGGATTTTGAATTTCGCTTTGTGCCGGCGTGGCAGCATTTTGCTGAACTGCTGTCAGAAGGCTATGTGGGGCAGACGCGTCTGATTAAAATAGATTGGTTAGTTGCCAGCCGCGCGGATGCCAGCCGGCCTTGGAATTGGTACGCCCAGAAAGAGAAAGGGGGCGGTGCGCTAGGTGCAATCGGCTCCCACAGTTTCGACTATATTAGCTGGTTGTTTGGGCCGGTGCGCCGGTTGTGCGCCCAGCTAAGCACAGCAATTCCTGCACGCCCCGATCCGTCTGCCGGTGGGGAATTCAAGCCGGTGGATGCGGATGATACTTGCACGCTGATGCTTGAGATGGCAGACGGCACACCCTGTCAGGTTTGCCTGAGTTCCGTGGCGTATCAGGGACGTGGGCATTGGGTAGAGGTGTACGGAGATCGCGGTACTTTAGTTTTAGGCAGTGACAACCAGCAGGATTATGTACACGGATTTCGGCTGTGGGGAAGTCAGGCTGGACAACCCTTAGCGGCGATTGAAGTTCCACAGCGGCTGGAATTTCCCCGTACCTACCCCGACGGGCGGATCGCGCCCATCGTTCGGGTGATCGATCATTGGGTGCAAGCGATTGATCGGGACACTTCACCCCGATCTGGATTGCGCGAGGGGGTTTACTCGCAGCTATTAATGGATTTAACACAAGAATCTCACGCCACCGGCTGTTGGGTGGATGTGCCGGCGCTGGAAGATTTTTTGGCCGCAGGTTGATAGTTCAATCGGATTTATTCTTTCTACGGCACCTTAATTAAGGTTTTTCGGGTGCCGGCGGAATTTTATACTGACCGGCAATGTTATAGAAAAGCCGGTAGTAATCGGCAAATTTTTCGCTGGGAGATTGGGCGTAACAGTTATATTCCAATTTTCCCTGTACCAAGGTTAAGGTCATGGAACTGATTTGTGGCCCTAAATTCACTTCCAATTCCCCTGCTACCCCTTGCTGGGTTGTAAAGTTCTGCTTCAAGGCTTGCGACTCGTCTTTTTTAGATCGCTTGTGCTTGTCGCGCTTTCCGCTACTTGTCACCCGATAGCCGGCCCAACCTCGAATCTCAACTTGTGGGTTTTTTGGATCGTTAAACGCTTGCCCATCCTGATTCGTCGGGGGTTCAGCGGCAATCCACGCTTTGGGATAGGGAAACTCAAACTTATAACGCGGGTTGCGATAAGTCTCTAAATGGGTTGTCGGTTCAATCCGAGAGGGCCGGCAACCCGACAGCATTGCCGCCACAACCAGCCCAGTGACGGCATAACCCCTGATGTAATGAGTGACAGACATCTTTGCAACTGCTCTCGTTTTGTTCGCCCCGATCCAACATTCAAATCCCTAGGCAGGGGGAACCGGGCAATCAATGTAACGAAATATTACAGTAATGCCGTCAAAGCGCTTTAGCATCTTGACAGCTCAATTTTGAGCCGCTATTCTGAAATGCATACCCGGGTAAACAAATTCATAGTCATATGCAAGATAAGCAAAAAGTTACGTTGTATCTTCCACCCGAACTGCATCGCCAGCTTAAAATCCGAGCTGCAGTTGACTCCGAACCGATGTCTGCCATTGCGGAAAGAGCAATAGTCTTTTACTTAGCCAATCCAGAAGTGGTAGACGAGGTAGAGGCATCTCATGGAGGCGCTCATCGGGTATATAGCTGCCCAGAATGCACAAACTCGGTGGTTCTGCGAGAGGGAGAAATGGTTTCTCTCAAAGATCAGCCCGGAGTCTTAGCTGAAGAGGGTCTTTCGGTTGAAAGGGTACAAAAAGTCAATTCTAGCCCTGAACAAGGAGAGCAAGAATTGGTTCCCTGCTAGAGCTTAGCTTTCTGAAGGCGAGCGCAAATAGCACTTCAACTTCAGCAGCGATGAGCATCCCAATCCAGCAATGTTTGCACCGTCTCTAAAAGGTCGATTGGTCATGAAAGAAGAGCTCAGTATTCTAATTCAAGCTCAATATCCTTTAATTTACCTCGTGACCTCCGAGGAAGAGCGGGCCGAGCAAGCAATTGCAACGATTGCTCAGAGCAAGCCCCAACACAAAGTTTTTATCTGGACAGTCACCCACGGGATCGTGGAATACGGGCAACCGCGCAATACAACCCAGCACAACACTGTCTCTCCCGAAGCAGCGATTGAGTGGGTAATTCGGCAGCGCGAACCAGGTATCTTTATATTTAAAGATTTACACCCCTTTATTGATGCCCCAGCGACAACCCGATGGTTACGGGATGCGATCGCAAGCTTTAAAGGCACCCTAAAAACAATTATTCTCATGTCTCCGGTGCAGCAGGTTCCGATTGAGCTAGAAAAAGAAGTCGTTGTGTTAGACTTCGCCCTGCCGACAATGGCAGAACTCAATCAAGTTTTGTCAAGTCAATTAACAGAGACCCGAACCCGCCGCATTACCACAGAGACTAGAGAAAAACTGCTCAAAGCAGCCTTGGGTTTAACGCGAGATGAAGCAGAAAAAGTCTATCGCAAAGCCCAAGTCAGTGCCGGTCGTCTCACTGAAGCCGAAGTCGATATTGTTCTTTCCGAGAAAAAGCAGCTGATTCGGCGCAACGGCATCCTCGAATATATAGAAGAAGACGAAACCATCGATTCGGTGGGGGGTCTAGACGAATTGAAACGATGGCTGAGGCAGCGTTCCAACGCCTTTACAGAACGGGCGAGAGAATATGGCTTACCTCAACCAAAAGGGATGCTGATTTTGGGTGTACCGGGTTGTGGTAAATCTTTAATCGCCAAAACGACCTGCCGGCTATGGGGACTACCTCTGCTACGCCTAGATATGGGGCGAGTGTATGACGGATCAATGGTCGGGCGATCTGAAGCGAATCTCCGTAATGCCTTGAAAACAGCCGAGTCGATCTCGCCGGTTATCCTGTTCATCGATGAACTTGATAAAGCCTTCGCCGGCACCTCAGGTTCCGCTGACTCGGATGGAGGAACGTCTAGCCGGATCTTTGGTTCCTTCCTGACTTGGATGCAAGAGAAAACATCACCCGTCTTTGTGATGGCTACTGCTAACCGGGTTGAACGCTTGCCTGGAGAGTTTCTCAGAAAGGGCCGGTTTGATGAAATCTTCTTTGTGGATTTGCCCACGAGTGAAGAGCGCCAAGAAATATTTAAAATTCACCTGAAAAAGCGGAATCGAGACATTGCTCGGTTTGATATCGAGCAACTCGCGAATGTCTCCGATGGCTTCTCAGGGGCAGAAATTGAGCAAGGACTAATCGCAGCCATGTACGAAGCCTTCGCTCAAGATAGAGAATTCACGCAGCTGGATATAATCGCCGCCATTAAGTCAACGCTGCCACTGTCAAAGACGATGACAGAGCAAGTCACCGCCCTGCGAGATTGGGCGAGGCAGCGAGCGAGACCTGCTGCATCTTCCGTCGCCGAATATCAGCGACTGGAGTTCTAAAAGCTTTCTCCTGTCTCCCAACAGGAGCAAAGGCTAGCCAGTAAAGGGTTAGCAGTTTGACAAAACGCCGTATATGTGCATCCACACAGCGGCTTGCTTCAGATCCAAACGTTGTCGTATCTCTCAAAGTCCTACTAGGAGGAAATCCAAATGTCTCACTTCAGCACCCTGCGTACCAAAATCACCGATGCCGAAATCCTGAAAGCTTCTCTGCGTGACTTGGGCATCAATGTCAAGACCGAAGCTGATGTCCGGGGATACAATGGCCAACGAGTGCGTTCAGACATCGTGGCAGTGTTGGAAGGTGAATACGATCTGGGCTGGTCTCGCAATGCCGATGGGTCTTTTGACTTGATCGCCGACCTCTGGGGCGTTGCCAAAAAGCACAATCAAACCGAACTGATTAACTCGATCAATCAGAAGTACGCAGTTAACAAGACTTTGGCTGAAGTTCGTCGCCCCGGCCTGCAAAATGCCAATGTCAAATTGGTTCTGCAAAAGTAATATCACGGAGCGCGTTCCCAAGCTTGCGGGTTAACCAAATACGGGTTAGCCCGTTTTTTTATGCGAATTTTTATGAAACTGCGTCGAGAAAGCGGGGATTTTGACGGTGTGGGAACTCAAGCGCTAGATCGCTGTCCTTGTAATTTCACGTCATCTGCTCTTTACCCACATGAAATCCTACCCTACACTAAGGTGATTTCTAGCAATCTCAACAAAAATCCCTATTATTGTATTTTCTATGAAATCTTTGGCTCCTGAGCTAGAGCAACAAATCCGGCAGTTAATGCGTTCTGGCGGTCAACAGGCCGCACAAATGGCAAAAGAACACTTTCAGGTTGCCCAAAAAGGGCCGGATGACTATGTAACGAGTGTTGATCGATGGTTAGATCGGCATCTCGCAACCGCCTTTGCTAAACTGTTTCCCCACGAAGGCATCATTACCGAGGAAAACGAACAGTCGCGAACCGCATTTGGGTCCGGCTACCCTCGGTTGTGGTTGATCGATCCCCTGGATGGCACCGAAGATTTTATTCAGGGACATCCCCACTATGCCGTCATGGTGGGGTTGCTATCGCACAACGAACCGATTGCCGGCTGGATTTACGCGCCTTCTCAAGATTTAATGTGCTACGGCGGACGCGAGTGGGGTTTATTTCAAGCAACCGGCGAAGAACCAGCACAACCGCTGCCGGTGAAAGAACCCTTAGCCCCTTCGTCGTCATTCTGCCCAGTCATCGTAGGCACTAAAGATCAGCGAAACTTTGGCAGCGCCCTTACAGAGTTGATTCCTGAAGCGCAATTTTACTCACTGGGCAGCTTTGGCCTCAAAGTCCTGGAAGTGATTCAAGGACGAGCCGGCCTTTATATCTATCTCAATCGGCGAGTCAAGCTTTGGGATACCACCGGCCCGATTGCCTTGGCAAAAGCTGCTGGGTTAACCTGTTGCGACTTAGAGGGCCGACCTTTAAGCTTTCAGCCCGATGCCATCGATCCAGTCACCTTAACCCACAAACAAACCATTGTTATTGGTTGGCCACACTACGTTGAGTCTCTGCTGCCAAGAATTCAGAAAGCAGTTGCCAGCACTACTGCCTAAGCAACGCCCCAAAAAGTGAGCAACTCAAAGGGGAAATCGCTTAAAGAAAAGTTAATAGATCGAGAATCCTCGCACTATTTTCCGATTCTGGCGGGTAGTATGTCAACATCAATAAATAGGAATCTATGTTGTTGGTTTTTGCAACCCAAATTCCCTAGCCGTTGACTCCTACCCATCCTGATTTCTTATCTTGACGAGCTCTCATGCAGACAGAAGCTTTTAGTGAGCTTTTCCCTCTTTTCAGTGCCGCCAACCCAGAGACACTGGAATGGCTACTCTCCGTTGCCGTAGAACACGAGTACCCGTCCAACCGAGCCGTCCTGATGGAGGATGCCTGGGGAAATGCTGTTTACTTCTTAGTATCCGGCTGGGTCAAAGTCCGACGCCTTGCCGGGGAGAACGTCGTCACGCTGGCCATTCTAGGCCGGGGTGATTTCTTTGGCGAAATGGCCATTCTGGATGAATCTCCCCGCTCCACAGATGTGATCGCCCTCTCGCCGGTGCAGCTACTCAGTGTCTCCGCGCAGCGATTTATTCAAACCCTTTCTAAGGATGCTCAGCTGCACCACCGGATGCTGCAACTGATGGTGCGGCGTTTGCGACAGACTAACTTTCGCTTCCAACTGCGGAACCGGCCTCCAGCAGTCAAACTCGCAAATACCTTAGTTTCTTTAGCAGAAAACTACGGGCAGCCAACCGAGAAGGGAATAGAAATTTTTAACATTCCCTTCAAAGATTTAGCCGATGTTACAGACATCGGGGTAGAAGAAACCAGCAAAATTATGCAAAAACTCAATGAAAAAGGCTGGCTCAAGATCGATCTTGATCGTGAGGCTATTTACTTACTCAATATCAAGCAGTTGACCCATCTAGCTGGACACGTTTAAAGGGGAGAGGGGCTAGGGGCTAGGAAGGGAGAGAGGGGCAGAAGCGGAGAGGGGGAGAAATGCCCAATGCCCAATGCCCCATCCCCAGACCTTTAGGTTGGCGAAGCCTTGCCCAATGCCCAATGCCCCATCCCCCTACCTTTAGGTTGGCGAAGCCTTGACCCATCCCCCATGCACAAATGAAATGACTGAAGCAACTCAAACACGCCCTAGCAAAACACCCAGCGTAGCACCGGCAATTCATTACCAAGTGGCGATGCCCCAGCCGGAATCGCATTTATTTGAAGTGACGCTGCGCGTACTCAACTGGCATGAGCCGGTATTGGATTTAAAAATGCCGGTTTGGACACCAGGTTCTTACTTGGTGCGAGAATACGCCAAAAACCTGCAAAACTTCGGCGCTCAAACGGCTGACGCGCAACCGTTGAGCTGGCGCAAGGTGAAAAAAAACTACTGGCAAATTGATACAGCCGGTGTTTCTGAAATCATTGTGCGCTACCGGCTCTATGCTAATGAGCTGACAGTTCGGACAAATCACCTGGATAGCACTCACGGTTATTTTAACGGTGCCGCCCTGTTCTTCTATCTACCTGGATTTGAGCAGCAACCTGTTTCTGTCACCATTGTGCCACCGCAACCGGAATGGCGCGTCTCCACCTCTTTAAGCCCTGTCTCCGGCCAGCCTAACACCTTTTACGCCCCGGATTTTGACACCCTGGTAGATAGTCCTTTTGAAATTGGCACCCACCGGCTCTATCATTTTGAAGTCTTAGGCAAACAGCACGAGCTGGTCATTTGGGGGCAGGGCAATGCTAAACCAAAGCAACTTATTCCCGATATTGAAAAAATCATCCAAGTCGAAGCCCAGATGTTTGGTGGGCTGCCCTACAATCGCTATGTATTTCTAGTACATCTGTCGGCTCAAGGATTTGGCGGCTTAGAACACAAGGATAGCTGCACTCTAAACTATAACCGCTTGGGCTTCCGCGCTAAAGATAAATACGAGCGCTTCATGCAACTGGTGGCGCACGAATTTTTCCACCTCTGGAATGTTAAACGTATTCGACCGAAAGCGCTTGAAGTGTTTGATTATGAAGGTGAGAACTATACCCCTTCTCTGTGGTTTAGTGAGGGAACCACTAGCTATTACGATTTGGTAATTCCTTTACGTGCCGGCATTTACGATGTCAACACCTATTTAGAAAACTTGAGCAAGGAAATCACTCGCTTGCAAACAATACCGGGACGACAGGTGCAACCGGCGAGTGAGTCAAGTTTTGATGCCTGGATTAAGCTATACCGCCCGGATGCGAACTCTGGCAATTCCCAAATTTCCTATTATTTAAAAGGGGAAATGGTGTCATTATTGCTCGATTTGCTAATCCGCCAGCGTCATAACAATCAGCGTTCCCTTGATGATGTAATGCGTGTGATGTGGCAGCAATTTGGGCAACCTGAAATTGGTTTCACCCCAGAACAACTGCGAAACGTTCTTGAATCAGTTTCTGAGATGGATTTGGGGGATTTCTTCGCTCGTTACATTGATGGAACTGAAGAATTGCCCTTTGATGAGTACCTGGAGCCTTTTGGTCTGCGGCTGTCTGCTGATGATAGCAATTCTGTGGTGCCTTTCTTGGGCTTGACAGTGAAGGCAGAAAATGATATAGGTATCATCAAATTTGTTGAGATGGGTTCACCGGCACAGGTGGCAGGAATCGATGCCGGCGATGAATTACTGGCAATTGACGGAATTCGGGTATCAGCCGATCAGCTCAATGAGCGGCTGAAAGACTATCAACCCAACGAGACAATTCAGGTGGCAGTCTTCCATCAAGATGAACTGCGCTGTCTGTCAGTGACTCTAACTTTACCCCGTCCCAACCGTTATCAAGTAGTGCCGGTGGAAGATCCAACGCCGGCGCAGGAGCAAAACTTTGCTGGTTGGTTAGGGGTGCCGGTTTCAACCATTCGCGCTAAGTGCTGAGTGCTGAGTGAGAGAGTGGGAGAGAATGCCCCATGCCCCATGCCCCATGCCCTATGCCCCATACCGGCAACAGTCCTTAAAAAGATCGTTACATCTGGGCAACCTGTTGCGATCGCGTGGTAGGTTGTTGGCAACTTTGTACCTAAAACACTGTTAAATCAAGAAGGAATAATTATGCCACTACAACCACCCCCACCCCCACCGATCACCCCCCGTCAGATGACTCTGCTGCGAGTTGTGACAGCTATGGCATGGGCTGATGGGGAACTTGCCACAGAAGAAGTAGATTTTATGCTACAGCGCTTTAGCGAGCTGTTTGCCACCAACTCAAATCAGCAGCAACAATTGCAACAAGAATTGCGAGATTATCTCATGCAAAATATCCCGCTCAATGAGTTGATTCCTAAGCTGGCAAGCAACGAAGAGCGGGAATTGGTGCTAAGACTCGGTTATGAAGTCATCTCTTCTAGCGCTCGCACCCCTGATGAGCCGGCGATTAATACTGAAGAAGCCGAAGCTTATCAAAACTTGGTGCGCCTACTTAACTTGCCGGCAGATGTGGTGAAACGCATCGAGTCAGAACTTGCAGCGGCACCCGATAGTGATGAGGGACTTGTTGATAAACTCACTCATCAAATTGAGGAATTTATCCAAGGCTGAGCTTTCTTCAAGGGGATACAAAAGGATGAATTCAGAATTTTTATTCATCCTTTTGCATTCGTTTAAACACTCATTTCTAACATTCGCTGCATCGGTTGCAATGCGGCTAATCGTGTCTCTTCTGGAAGAGTAATTTCTGGAGCGCGATTTTTCATGGCAAGATAAAGCTTTTCGAGTGTGTTTAACCTCATGTGAGGACATTCGTTGCAGGCGCAAGTGCTGTTCACTGGCGGCGCTGGAATAAAGTGTTTGTGAGGCGTTTGCTTTTGCATTTGGTGAATAATTCCTGGTTCCGTCGCAACGATAAACGCGCTTGCGGAACTTAGGTGAACGTATTTCAATAATGCCGATGTGGAACCAATATAAGTAGCATGGCGCAACACCGGCTCCTCACATTCTGGGTGAGCAATGATCTCAGCCTCTGGATGCTCAATTTTGAGCTGAACGATTTTCTTTTCTGAGAAGGTTTCATGCACCATGCAACTGCCTTGCCACAGCACCAAATCTCTGCCGGTTTGCTGCATCACATACCGCCCTAAATTCCGATCTGGGGCAAAAATAATCGGCTGATCTTCTGGAATTTGCCGAACTATTTTAACGGCGTTGGAACTGGTGCAGATGATATCGCTCATTGCCTTAATTGCGGCTGAGCAGTTGATATAGGAAATCACCAAATGTCCCGGATGAGCAGCTTTAAACTCCCCAAACGCTGCCGGCGGGCAAGTATCTGCCAAGGAACAACCGGCATCTAAGTCGGGCAACAATACCAGTTTGTTGGGATTGAGAATTTTAGCCGTTTCTGCCATGAAATGAACGCCGGCGAAAACAATCACATCCGCATTTGTGTTGGCTGCTTTACGAGAAAGCTCCAAAGAATCGCCGATATAGTCGGCTATATCCTGAATATCGGAATCTTGGTAATAGTGAGCCAGAATAACAGCGTTTAGCTCTTGTTTCAGGGCATTAATCGCTGCAAACAAGTCATGGGGCAGATCAGCTGTTTGATCGCGTCGCAGAAGTGCAGTCGTAAACACAGTTTAGGAGTTGCCTCAGCCGGAATGGGGTTAGTGTGTAAAGGAATTATAGTAGTTTTTACCAAAAATTGCAGGAGACAAGTAGAGCCGGTTAAATCCCCAATGCCCCATCCCCCATCCCCAATGCCCCATCCCCAAATACTGCCAAAACCGGCCATGCTTGCCTATGCTTGAAAAGAGAGTGGCACAGGACTTGGCATGGTTATCAATCAAAATTATCAGGATAAACCGATTAAAATCGCTGTGGTTGGGGACGTTCACGATCTGTGGGAAGCGGCAGACGGCGTTGCACTGAAGCATTTAGGCGTTGATTTGGTGCTATTTGTGGGGGACTTTGGCAACGAGTCAGTGCCGGTGGTGCAGGAAATTGCATCTCTGGATCTTCCCAAAGCGGCGATCATGGGCAACCATGACGCATGGTACACGGCAACAGATTGGGGACGTAGCAAGTGTCCCTACAACCGGCAAGAAGAAGACTGGGTGCAGCAACAGCTAGATTTATTAGGGGAAGCCCATGTCGGTTACAGCAAGTTAGACTTTCCCAGTTTAGATTTAACTGTCGTGGGAAGTCGTCCTTTTAGCTGGGGTGGCCCACAGTGGAAATATAGCGACTTTTACCGGCGCTTTGATGTAGCCGGCTTTGAAGCATCCACCAGCCGCATTGTCGCTGCTGCGAAGAATTCAGCCTCTGATACCATTATTTTTCTCGGTCACAATGGCCCAACCGGCTTAGGCAATTTGCCAGAAGATCCCTGCGGCAAGGATTGGAACCCGATTGGGGGAGACTTTGGCGATCCAGATTTCGAGGAAGCAATCGCACAAACACAGGCGTTGGGTAAAAAGGTTCCTTTCGTAACTTTTGGCCATATGCACCATAACTTACGCCACACCCAGCAGCGGTTGCGTCGCAGTGTCCATGTCAGTTCTGAAGGCACCGTTTATTTGAATGCTGCTAGTGTGCCTCGGATTGCCTATACCGAGAACGAACGCCGGCGCAATTTCTCGATTGTATCCCTCAGTAACGGTGTGGTGTCTGAGATTACCTTAGTTTGGGTATCTCAAGATTTCTCTATCGCCTCAGAGCAAGTGCTTTATCGCAGCAGTAATGTGGGGATGCCGGCTTAAAGGATATGAAAGTATTTGATTTACCCAGGAAGCTTAACAAATTGGGGCAGAGCCGGCTAATATTAAACTATGCCTACTTGGAGAGGTGGTAGAGTGGTCGATTGCGCTCGACTTGAAATCGAGTGAACCGAAAGGTTCCGTGGGTTCAAATCCCACCCTCTCCGTTTAATTCACCGCAACCACACATTTCAATGCTGAAGAGGATTGAAAGGAAGATGGGGCGTGGAATCTATAGCTTCGTTAACTTATTGGTTAAGCCCTGATTCCAAAGATTAGGGCAAAACGTTTTATGACACAATATATATATTTTAATACTTAGTATATTTTTTGAGTTGAAATATTGAGGTTGTCGTTACTTTTCAAAGATAGGAATCAAGAAAGTGATACACCTTGACTTTAAAGGACAAGTGTGAGAGCTTTAATTAACTTACTATATCATCGCGGATCAGATAAGTTTTTAATATCGAGTGCTTACTAAGTATCTGCGGATATTTCGCTTGTGGTGTAGGCTACTAAACAATTCTTTAAGCCTTTGACTATTCTTCTCTAACTGAGCTGTGCCAGTTGCAGCCAGTAGCCTATTTAATTCGCCCTCACACACCCCTTCGGGAAGAAATATAAGACAATTAAATATAAAACAACTCATTCACCTGTAGCAACGCTTCAGCTTATGATTAGCTCCGCCAGGAAGAAAAAAACGATTCTGTTTTTGGCTGCCAACCCCAAAAATACGAATTATCTAGACTTAGAGAAAGAGGCTCAGGAAATTGCCCAGGGGTTGGAACTCGCTAAAAAGCGTGACAACTTTCAATTGGAGCAACAGTGGGCAGTGACGCCACGGGATATGCAGCGAGCTGTACTCGATTGTAAACCAGAGATTGTCCATTTCTCCGGGCATGGTGCAGGAGAGGATGGTTTAGCGCTAGAGGATGAGACGGGGAAGGTTAAACTTGTCAATGCAAAAGCGTTAGCCGCTTTGTTTGAGCTGTTTATGGATCGGGTAGAATGCGTGGTACTCAACGCCTGCTACTCGGACGTACAAGCAAATGCAATCGCTCGCCACATTCCCTATGTGATTGGGATGAAGCAAGCAGTGGGAGACAATGCTGCCAGGGAATTCGCCGTAGGATTTTATGATGCACTGGCAGCCGGTGAATCTATCGAGTTTGCTTATAAGTCTGGTTGCGTCAGCATTGCGATGGCCGGCATTCCCGAAGAACTTACGCCGGTTTTAAAGAAGAAATCAGAATTTTCTAACTTAGAGATAGCAGAAGTAGCGATTGCGCCGGCTATTGACAATATAGTTGAGGAGCAGCCGGTTCCAGTTGGGAATCCGCGATCACTCGATTCACCTGCCGTTTCTATTTCAAATTTAGATAATCCAGAAGGCTCTGTTAGTTTAGATTCACCCCTATATATTGACCGGCCTCCCATTGAATCAGATTGCTATCAAGCGATTGTCAAACCCGGAGCTTTAATCCGAATCAAAGCCCCCCGGGAAATGGGAAAAACTTCTTTAGTGCAGCGAATTTTATCTGAGGCAAATAAACAGGGATATCAAACGGCTTATTTAAACTTCCAATCGGCTGATAGCAGTTTTCTCACCAATATTGATGAGTTGTTGCAGTGGTTCTGTGGTGAGATTACCAATGAATTAAATTTAGAAGATAAGTTAGGAGAATATTGGAAAGGCGTTCTCGGAAGTAAAAATAAAAGCACGAAGTATTTCCAACGCTATCTACTATCAAACAGTGCTCAGCCTCTTGTTTTAGGGTTAGATGAAGTTGATCAGATTTTTCAGCATCCCGAAATAGCCACCGACTTCTTTGGGTTATTACGAGCTTGGCACGAGCGGGGAAAAAATGAGGAAATTTGGAAAAGGCTGAGGTTAGTCATTTCTCACTCTCAAGAAGTTTACATTCCTCTTAATATTAATCAGTCGCCATTTAATGTGGGATTGCCCATAGAGTTACCTGAACTCAATCAGAGACAAGTAACAGATTTAGTGAATCGACACCAATTAAATTGGTCAAATCAAGAGATTTGTGACCTGATGGAAATGGTGGGCGGTCATCCTTATTTAGTTCGAGTTGCTCTTTACCAAGTTGCTAGGGGGAGAATGACCTTAGATAGCTTACTAAAAGTCGCTCCTACTGAAGAAGGCCCTTACTACGATCATTTACGCCGGCATTTAGTTAATTTGGAAAAAGATGCAGAACTAGCAGCAACAATTAGACAAGTGATTAATAGCGAAAAACCTGTAGAGATTAAAACCGGAGAGGCTTTTAAATTGCGAAGCATGGGGTTGATCAAATTTCAGGAAAATGCTGTAACGCCATTGTGTGGTTTGTATCGTCAATATTTTCGACATCGCTTAGCCTCTCCTCAACCGAAGATGAGTGCTGTGCAACAAACTCATAACCCATCAAGTTTGAACATAGAGAGTAATTTAGGAGCGATTATTTTCTCGGATGTCGTTAATTCCACCGCTTTATCAGCTGCAAACCAAAAGCTGACCCTAGAATTAGTGAATCGAGATTTCAGCATCATCCGAGCCATCTGTGATAAACATCAAGGCAAAGTCCTTAAAGAAATGGGCGATGGTTTATTAATTTTCTTTCCAGAAAGTGCCGTAAAAGCAGTCGCCTGTGCGCTAGAAATACAACGAAATTTAGCCGAAGCTGCTAAAACCTTACCTGCGAGTCATGTCCTGCAACACCGCATTGGTATTCACTTGGGGGAAATATTCTTTCTTAATAATGATATCAGGGGCACTGGTGTAAATCTAGCGGCTCGTTTAGAAGGGAAAGCAGATCCAGGAGGAATCTGTATTTCGGAAACAGTTTATCAAGTCGTTAGAACCCACTCTGATTTAAATGTGATTGACTTAGGCTTGCAAGCGTTAAAGGGAATTCCTGAACCTGTACGACTGTACAAATTGATTCCTTGATGCTCTGATTTCCCCCTTTGAATTAACAATAACCTATGAAAGATTATCAATATCAAGTTGGAGGGAGCCTTCCTGCAAACGCCCCAACTTATGTCACTCGAAAGGCGGATGAAGAGCTTTATCAAGCTTTAAAAGAAGGAGAATTTTGCTATGTTCTCAATGCTAGACAAATGGGGAAATCATCCCTGCGAGTGCGGACAATGCAGCGGTTACAAGCAGAGGGAATCGCTTGTAGTAGCATTGATATCACAGAAATTGGCACCTCAGATATTACGCCAGAAGAGTGGTATGCAGGGATGATCGATAGCATCATCAGCCGATTAAATTTGTATGACGTTTTCGATTTAGATGAATGGTGGGAGGAGAATAAGTTACTATCGAATGTTAAACGATTTAGTAAATTCATTGAAGAAATATTACTCAAGAACCTCTCAGGAAATATAGTAATTTTTGTCGATGAATCAGATAGCTTACTCAGCTTAAGTTTTAAAATAGAAGACTTTTTTGCGGTGATTCGTGACTGCTATAATAATCGAGCGGATAAACCCGACTATCGTCGATTAACATTTACCATGTTAGGGGTGGCCACTCCATCAGATTTAATTCAAGACAAGCGACGCACTCCTTTTAATATTGGTCGAGGGATAGAGTTAACAGGGTTTCAATTAGCCGAAGCTCAACCTTTGGCAGTTGGGTTAGACACTCAAGCCGAAAATTGTCAAGCTCTATTAGAAGCCGTGTTATCTTGGACGGGTGGACAGCCATTTTTAACACAAAGAGTTTGTAAATTACTATTTAGTTATGCCAACTCTGCATCCATGCAAAACCCCACTAAATGGGTAGAAACTTTAGTGCAAGAAAAGGTGATTGAGAATTGGGAAATGCAGGATGAACCAGAGCATTTAAAGACGATTCGAGATCGCATTTTACACAGCGAACAGCGGGCCAGTCGGTTATTGGGACTATATCAGCAAATTTTACAGCATCATGAAATAGCGGCTGATGATAGTCCTGAACAAATGGAACTACGATTAACTGGGTTGGTGGTTAAGCAGTCTGGCAAACTTAAAGTTTATAACCGAATCTATCAATCAGTTTTTACGGCTGATTGGGTGGAAAAACAATTAGCGAATCTCCGCCCTTATAGCGAAAGTTTTAAAGCTTGGATAGAGTCTGATTGTAAAGATGAATCGCGACTGTTGCGGGGTCAAGCCTTGCAAAATGCTCAAAATTGGGCAAGTAGTAAAAGTTTGAGCGATTTGGATTATCAATTTTTAAGCCTTAGTCAAGAATTAGACAAGCAAACAATTCAAACCGAATTAGAAGCCCAAAAGAAAGCAAATCAAATTTTAGCGAAAGCTCGACAAAAAGCTAGTTTAATTACTTGGCTTTCCTTGGGTGTATTTATTTTTTCTATGGCCGCGACGATGATAGGTAATAGCGAAATACTGAAAGCAGCGGACGTAAGATTTAAAACTGCATCTTCTAGAGAAAAACTTGGTTCTGGTCAAGGATTCACCGCATTATTGGAAGCATTGCGGGCGGGGCACCAACTCAAACAACTTAATAGACTACTCTGGGCAAAGGACGACTCTCAAGCGGAAGTGTTAGATGCCTTAAGGCAAACGCTTTATGCTATCGAAGAACACAATACTTTGTCAGGTCATCAAAATCCTGTCGGGAGTGTGAGTTGGAGTCCCGATGGTCAAACTCTAGCTTCTGCAAGTGACGACAAGACGGTGAAACTCTGGAGTAAACAAGGCAAACTCCTCAATACTCTTAGTGGTCATAAAGGATCTGTCTGGAGTGTCAGTTGGAGTCCCGACGGTCAAACTCTAGCTTCTGCAAGTGGTGACAAGACAGTGAAACTGTGGAGTAAACAAGGCACACTCCTTAACACTCTTAGCGGTCATAAAGAATCTGTCTCGGGTGTCAGTTGGAGTCGCGACGGTCAAACTCTAGCAACTGCAAGTGATGACAAGACGGTGCAACTGTGGAGTAAACAAGGCAAACGCCTGCAAACTCTTAGCGGTCATCAAGAACCTGTCTATAGTGCGAGTTGGAGTCGCGACGATCAAACTCTAGCAACTGCAAGTGGTGACAAGACGGTGCAACTGTGGAGTAAACGAGGCAAACGCCTGCAAACTCTTAGCGGTCATAAAGGATCTGTCTGGAGTGTTAGTTGGAGTCCCGACGGTCAAACTCTAGCAACTGCAGGTGGTGACAAGACGGTGAAACTGTGGAGTAAACAAGGCAAACTCCTCAATACTCTTAGCGGTCATCAAGCACCTGTCTTGAGTGTCAGTTGGAGTCGCGACGGTCAAACTCTAGCAACTGCAAGTGATGACAAGACGGTGAAACTGTGGAGTAAACAAGGCAAACTCCTTAACACTCTTAGCGGTCATAAAGGATCTGTCTATAGTGTCAGTTGGAGTCTCGACGGTCAAACTCTAGCAACTGCAAGTGGTGACAAGACGGTGAAACTCTGGCATAAACAAGGCAAATTCCTGCAAACTCTTAGTGATCATCAGAAAGCTGTCTATAGTGTGAATTGGAGTCGCGACGGTCAAACTCTAGCAACTGCAAGTGGTGACAACACGGTGAAACTGTGGAGTAAACAAGGCACACTCCTTAACACTCTTAGCGGTCATAAAGAATCTGTCTCGGGTGTCAGTTGGAGTCGCGACGGTCAAACTCTAGCTTCTGCAAGTGGTGACAAGACAGTGAAACTGTGGAGTAAACAAGGCACACTCCTTAACACTCTTAGCGGTCATAAAGAATCTGTCTCGGGTGTCAGTTGGAGTCGCGACGGTCAAACTCTAGCTTCTGCAAGTGATGACAAGATGGTGAAACTGTGGAGTAAACAAGGCAAACTCCTTAACACTCTTAGCGGTCATAAAGAATCTGTCTCGGGTGTCAGTTGGAGTCGCGACGGTCAAACTCTAGCTTCTGCAAGTGGTGACAACACGGTGAAACTGTGGAGTAAACAAGGCACACTCCTTAATACTCTTAGCGGTCATAAAGAATCTGTCTCGGGTGTCAGTTGGAGTCCCGACGGTCAAACTCTAGCAACTGCAAGTCGTGATAGCACGGTGAAACTGTGGAGTAAACAAGGCACACTCCTTAACACTCTTAACAGGCATCAAGGACCTGTCTGGAGTGTGAGTTGGAGTCCCGACGGTCAAACTCTGGCTTCTGCAAGTGGTGACAACACGGTGAAACTGTGGAGTAAACAAGGCACACTCCTTAACACTCTTAGCGATCATGAGAGTTTGGTCTGGAGTGTGAGTTGGAGTCCCGATGGTCAAACTCTGGCTTCTGAAAGTGGTGACAAGACGGTGAAACTCTGGAGTAAACAAGGCCAACTGCTGCAAACTCTTAGCGGTCATGAGAGTTTGGTCTTTTCTGCCTATAGTATGAGTTGGAGTCCCGACAGTCAAACTCTGGCAACTAGAGGTACTGACAATACCGTGAAACTGTGGAGAGTTGTCGGTAATAACTTAGAAAGCATTATGTCAGAAGGCTGCAATTGGATTAGCGATTATCTGAAAACCAATCCTAATGTCACAAAAGACGATAAACAGATGTGCGCCGGCTACCTCACCAACCAGTAGAATGGGAAAAGAAAAAGTAGATTTCTTCAACTTTTCCCCATTCCTAACTCAAACTACACTCTTTTTCAAAATCACTTCCACCTTTTCCGGCGTCCATTGTTTACTCCCATCAGCTACAACCCTAATATTTCGCTGAGGGTTATCTTCATCCACAACCGCCAGAAATTGTTCCAACCCATTCCTCGGTGTTTGAGCGCTAAATCCTTTCCAAGGTTGGTCTAAGGCCGGTAACTCTAACAATTAAAAATTCCTTCCATCCACCGTAGCAAATACATTAATGACATCAACCCCTTCCTAATAATTTTTTGGTAATTCCATATCAACGCAAGTTTATTTGTATTGTCCGGCTTCTACAACTTCGCTTATTTGCCTGTCGCAAACCCTCGTCAATTTCCCTGATTTCTTGCTCCAATCGTAAAGGAGCGGTATTTGTAGGATTAGCAGCGAGAATCAAAATTGTTTTGACCGGCACGTTGTTACTCATACGAGCACCACACTTTAATTTAGGCTGAGAATTTAGACAATATTAATCAGCTTTCTCACCTTTGAAGTGCAACACAATGTCAGCCAGCGCTGATATTGTACTCACCGGCAGCCTAAACCAAGTCGCCGGCACCCCCAAAACGATAGCCTCTGCCGTAGACTGTGTGAATGAGTGGAGTCTCACCGGCAGCCTCAATTTTGCGCCGCAGCAGGCGAATTTGCGCGGCTAAGACATTACTGCTGGGTTTGTCACCCTCAGCCCATAAATGCTGATGAATTTGGGCATGAGTCAATAATTGACCGGGGTGACGCATGAAATACTCTAACAACTGACTTTCTTTTTCAGACAGTTCAATCAAACGTCCCTGCCGGTAGGCTAACTGATTTTCTAGATCAAGTTCCAAATCCTCAACGCGCAACCGAGGTGCAACAAGTGTAGCTTCTTGGCCGGCAGATCGCCGCAATTGAGCACGAACCCGCGCTAATAATTCGCGCAGTTCAAAAGGTTTAACGAGATAATCATCCGCGCCGGCATCCAACCCTCGCACCCGGTCATCTAAAGTATCTTTAGCCGTGAGAAATAGCACAGGTGTGGTGTCACCCTTGCGCCGTAACTGCTGACAAATCTCCAACCCCGACAGTTGCGGCAACATCCAATCGAGAATCAGCAAATCATAGCCTCCCTGAGACGCCAACTGAATGCCGGCAGCCCCATCACAGGCGACATCCACACTGTAACCCTCACGCGTCAGTAGCCGGCTTAAAGGGTCAGTTAGTTCCACTTCATCATCAACCAAAAGAATTCGCATAACCCATATCCTATAGGTTTATACTATTTTAAGTTTTAGAGTATTTATTCTAAGCCAAAGCCAAACCATTAACTAGATGTTAAACGAGGTAAAAAGTGTCTGGAAAGCAACTTTCTCTTTTTGAGCAACAACCGGAAGATTCGGGAGATTTTTTTACTAGAAAAAGATCATGGTCTGCATCTAAACACCGTATTATGTTGAAATATATACAATCATTTTGCTACAATCTCGGAGGTGACCAACCCTATCA
Source organism: Microcoleus vaginatus WJT46-NPBG5 (assembly GCA_019359355.1). Taxonomy (GTDB): domain Bacteria; phylum Cyanobacteriota; class Cyanobacteriia; order Cyanobacteriales; family Oscillatoriaceae; genus FACHB-68. The sequence goes on from JAHHHM010000033.1 coordinate 36,231, forward strand.
ATCTAAATATCTTAATTATGTTGATGGCTTTGCTGGAACAGGTAAGTACGACCAAGGTATTGGGATTGAAAATTTTGTTGGAAATTCTAATTTTTTAAAAAAATATAGTAATGATTTCTCTGATACTGACGGCTCCCCTATAATAGCACTCAAGTGGGCTAAAATTTTCAGTCAAGAGAACCGTGTAAATCTGAGATGTTTTTTTAACGAAGCTAATAAAAAGGTTAACGAAAAACTTAAAATTAACTGCCAATCCTTAATTAATGAATTATTTTGTAAAATTTATGAACCTAAAAAGTTTGCCTTATGTCTTCCAGAATTAATGAATGATCTAGAAAATTATCCAACATTATTTTTTCTCGATACCTTTGGGGTTAAAGGAGTGACCTTTGAACAGATATGTTTGATCGCCAATTACGTCAGTCAGTACAAAGGAGAACTGTTTTTGCTATTTCATAATATACAAGTAGCTCGTCACGCTGGACAATCGACTGCACGTTCTGAAGATCCTCAAAAGCTGAAAGCAGCACAAACATACACGCAAAACTTAACTGCTCTGCTAGGGCCAAACTCAGAGCTAGATTGGAAACCCAAGTGGCTCGAACTCAATAACCTTCCCCAGCATTTTGAGAGATGGGCACTTGAGTATTTTAAGTCTAGACTTCTCAAAGAGAGCAGTTTTAGAGGCGTTGGAAGCTTTAAAATAAGGGAAGACTATAATGATAGGAGACCTCAATACAGTTTGGTAGTTTGTAGTAACAAACCAGAAAAAGCTTTTGGGGAATTTTTGAATGAGTTTTTTTGGGAAGAAGATAAATTGCTATATTTCAAAGATAATCAATCAAAAACCGCTCAAGAATTTCTCGAAAGAGAATGGAACCATGAAACTAACGAGCGGATTATTAAAGTTAAACCTATCATTATAAACTTATTGCGCGAACACCTCATTAACTGGATGCCTGTTAATGAGGTCATTACTTTGCTTATACTTAAAATGGGAGATTTAGGTTATCTCAAAAGAACTCAATACAGGGAAATATTACTAAAGATTCATCAAGAAGGTATTTTAGAAGCTAGAAATCTAGGAACTAAAGGCAAAGTTATATTAGAAAGTCAGATTAGAATAGTAAAATAGAAAGATGAAATAAGCAAATATTTCTGGGAAGATAATTTTATGTCTATACATTCAGAAATAGAATGGACTGAAGCCACATGGAATCCTACTACGGGATGCCATAAAATAAGCCCAGGTTGTGCGAATTGCTATGCCGAACGTTTTGCTGAACGCTGGCGTGGAGTGCCTGGACATCCCTACGAACATGGATTTGATGTCCAAATTTGGCCGGAACGCTTGAAAATGCCTCTTTCATGGAAGAAGCCGCGCCGGATATTTGTGAATTCTATGAGCGATCTATTTCTTGATGAGATAGAAGAGGAATTTATTCAAGAGGTTTTTTCTGTAATGGGAAAAGCTAATTGGCATCAATTTCAATTACTGACTAAACGCCCTCAACGAATGCTTGAAATTGCGAAAAAACTAGAAGCGTGGCCTTCTAATGTTTGGGCTGGAGTTAGCGTGGAATCTCAGGCTTGGACATGGAGAATAGAAGTTCTCAAACAGATTCCCGCAACAATTAGATTTTTATCGTGTGAGCCTCTACTTGGCTCCCTAGAGCTTGCGTTAGATAATATTCACTGGGTTATCGTTGGGGGAGAGTCAGGTGTGCATTCTCGACCCATGAAAATTGAGTGGGTAAGAGATATTAAAAATCAATGTTTACAATCGAATGTTCCATTTTTCTTTAAGCAATGGGGAGGTGTTCAAAAGAAAAAACATGGCAGAGAACTAGATGGTAGGACGTGGGATGATTTCCCTATAAATATTGAGCCTCTAGTCAATAGACAACTGTTGCTTCTATAATCAAACGTTCAATTACAAGAAGAGTCCATCCCTAATGATTACCGTTGCTTTGCCGAAGGGCGCATTGCTCAAAGACTGCATCAAACTGCTGCAATCTGTCGGATTAGATTTCAGCGCTTTTCTCGATTCATCCAACCGGCAACTCCAGATCCACGACCCCACCGGCACAGCCAAAGCCTTGCTAGTTCGGACACATGACGTGCCGGTGTATGTCGAATACGGCCAAGCCCAACTGGGAATTGTGGGGTACGATGTACTGCGAGAGAAAACCCCCAAAGTTGCACACCTTGCCGATCTTAAGTTTGGCAAATGCCGGCTGTCTGTGGCAGTCAAAGCCTCTAGTCCTTACCGGCAGTCTTTAGAGTTGCCGGCACATGGACGAGTCGCCTCCAAATTCGTTCACTGCGCCCGCGAATACTTTCACAATTTAGATATGCCGGTGGAAATTGTCCCGCTTTATGGTTCAGTCGAATTAGGGCCAATTACCGGAATGTCAGAAGCAATTGTTGACTTAGTTTCCACAGGTCGCACTCTCACAGAAAACGGATTAATCGAAATTGACGTACTCTTTGAAAGCAGCGCCCGCCTAATCGCCCATCCCCTTAGTTATCGCCTGAATAGCGATAATTTAGAACAGTTAATTTCTCAGATACGAGAAGCAACACTTGCAGCCGTATAATCCCAATTAATTGACCAAAAACTCGGCCACCAAACGTAAAAATAATCTGCGTTTATCTGCGTGCATCTGCGGTTAATAAAAAATCCATCAATTTCACAACGAGTCCGGTTGCCGGCAAAGTATAGAGCACGCTGAAAATTCAGGAATTTAATTTTAACCACAGATGCACACAGATGGACACAGATGAATACAGATGGATTGCCGGCTTTGCCGACAAACTTGATTGTGGGGTGGATTGAGGATGAACCGGCTGAAGCATAGCCGGCCTGTTTCTATCTGCGGCAGGATGACAGTGTAAACGACTGCGTTACATTGGGAGGGCGTGTTTTTTCTACAGTGCTGCTGCTTAGGTTGTAAATGACTAGCTTATCACCGCCGACACAGGCTCCTGAAAACCGGCGATCGCGCGAAAACGACTGGCGCTTATTTTTGCGGTTAGTGCCCTATGCCCGACGTAGTGGGCGTTTGCTGGCCATCTCTCTTGTCTTATTGGTGCCCCTATCCTTTGCCGGCGCGATTCAGCCGATTATTGTTGGGCAGGCAATTTCACTGATTCGTTCTGAACCAAATACGTTTGACTTTCTTCAAGGCAAACCGCTATCTCAGGGTTTGAATATACTTGCCGGCCTGCTGCTGCTGACTGTGATGATTCGGCTAGCTTTAGAATCGGTGCAAAGCTATTTGGTGCAGAAGGTTGGCCAAAAAATTACTGCCGACATTCGTAATGACTTATTTCACCACGTCACGTCCCTGGCGGTGCGATTTTTTGACCGGACCCCCGTAGGCCGGCTGATCACTCGCCTCACCAGTGATGTAGACGCCTTGGGAGAAGTATTTTCCACCGGCGCAATTGGGATTATCACCGATTTATTTTCAATAGTGGTGATTACCATCACGATGTTTACTCTGCAATGGCAATTGGCTTTGATGCTGTTGCTAATGTTGTTGCCGGTTGCCGGTGTGATTATTTATTTTCAACAGCAATACCGCAAAGCCAATTACAAAGCGAGAGAAGAACTTTCTAGTTTAAATTCCACCCTGCAAGAAAACATCACCGGCATTGGCGTGGTGCAATTATTCCGCCGCGAACAATTTAATAGTCAATTATTTCGCACGATTAACCAACGCTATATCAAAGAGGTGGATAAAACCATCTTTCACGACTCAGCGGTATCTGCAACCCTGGAATGGATCGCCCTGGTTGCGATTGGCGGTGTTTTATGGCTGGGTGGTGTCCGTGTGATGGAAGATGCGCTGAGTTTTGGTACATTATCTGCGTTTATTTTGTTTGCCCAGCGGTTATTTGATCCCTTACGACAATTTGCGGAAAAATTCACCGCGATTCAAGCCGGCTTTACTGCGGTTGAACGCATCAGCGATATTTTAAGTGAACCGATTGAAATTCGCGATCCAGAGGCAGCATCGGTTAAAAGTCATCTATCAGCAGCCGGCAGCGAACAACTTGGCGAAATTCGCTTTGAACACGTTTGGTTTGCCTACAAAGAAGATGAATATGTCCTGAAAGATTTAGATTTCACGATTCGTCCGGGTGAAAAAGTTGCTTTAGTTGGCCCTACCGGCGCGGGAAAAAGTTCGATTATTCGGCTGCTGTGCCGGCTTTATGAACCGACGAAAGGGCGGGTTCTTGTTAATGGGGTGGATGTTCGTCAGATGCCTCAAGCCGAATTGCGCCGGCACTTGAGTGTGATTTTGCAAGATGGGTTTTTGTTTGCCGGTGATGTTAAAAGTAACATTACGCTTGGAGATGATTATTCTTTAGATGAAATCCAGACAGCCGCCCAGCAAACGAATGTGGCGAGTTTTATGGAACAGTTACCTCAAGGATATGATACCCAATTGCGGGAGCGGGGAACGAATCTTTCTGGCGGGCAAAAACAGTTGTTAGCATTTGCGCGCGCTGCAATTCGCAATCCTCAAATTTTGGTTCTTGATGAAGCAACGGCAAGTTTGGATGTGGGGACTGAAGCTTTAATTCAGGATGCGCTTGATCGTCTTTTAGCGGAACGTACCGCGATTATTATTGCTCACCGGCTTTCAACGATTCGCAATGTGGATCGGATTTTTGTGCTTAAGCGGGGGCAGTTGGTGGAGTCGGGTAGTCATGAGGCATTGTTGCGGCAGGAAGGTCTTTATGCGAGTTTGTATAAGTTGCAAATGTTGGGGAATGAGGCGAGTTTGTAGACGATTTGGGGGTTCTGCTAGGGGTTAATAAGGTTGGATTTTTTTAACCGCAGATGCACGCAGATAAACGCAGATGTAGGCGCAATGTATTGATTAGGGATTGGGAGATTTACGCGGATGAAGTTTTAGGGGTTTTGGATGTTTGGATGGGGTTTATTCGTGTTCTAGGGTTTGTTGCAGGGGAATTTCGATGATAAATTCTGTACCTTGTGCCGGCGCTGAATTGCAAATCAACCGGCCTCCGTGTTTTTCTACGATAATTTGATAGGCGATTGTTAAGCCTAAACCTGTGCCTTTACCAACGGGTTTTGTCGTAAAAAATGGATCAAAAAGGCGAGCTTGGACTTCCTGAGTCATGCCTGGGCCGTTATCACAAATGCGAATAATGGCTGAAGTGATGTCTTGAGTTGATTGTTCAATATCAGAGTTGAGTCTAAAGGGTTCAGAGTTAATTGAGGTGCGAATTGTAATGATCCGGGGGGCGGGTTGGCTTTCTATGGCGTCGATGGCGTTGGAGAGGAGATTCATAAAGACTTGGTTGAGCTGGCCGGCATAGCAATCTACTAAGGGTAAGTTGCCATATTCTTTAATGATCTCAATTCCCTCAGTAGCGGTTTTGGCTTTGAGCCGGTGTTGTAATATTAGCAGGGTACTATCGATGCCGGCGTGAATATCGACTCGTTTTTTTTCGGCTTCATCTAAGCGGGAGAAGTTGCGTAAGGACAGAACAATTGCGCGGATGCGATCTGCGCCTATCCTCATGGAATTGAGAACTTTGGGCAAGTCTTCAGTTACAAAATCTAGATCAATGTCTTCTGCCTTGGCTTGAATGGCCGGCATCGGTGTGGGATAGCATTCTTCGTAAAGATGTACGACTTCTAGCAGTTGTTGGATGTATTGACTGGCGTATTCGATGTTGCCGTAAATAAAGTTAATGGGGTTGTTAATTTCGTGAGCAACCCCGGCAACTAATTGCCCTAAAGAAGACATTTTTTCAGTTTGAATTAATTGGGTTTGAGTTTTTTGCAACTGACGCAAAGTGGCTTCTAATTGGGTTGCTTGTTGTCTGAGTTGCGCTTCGGATTTCCGCAAGGCGTCTTCCGCAGAGGCCCGCTCAGTAATATCTTCAGAAGTGACTAAGATGCCGACAACATTGCCGACTCCATCATGAAGGGGAATTCTATTTTTATCTAACCAAACTTGGTTGCCATCGGCTTGGAGGTGGGATTCGATAATGTGATATTCTGGCGTGTCTGTATGCATCACTCGCAGCTCGCCTTCCCGCAAGAAATTGGCCTCTTCAAGTTTCCAGGGTAAATCGCTATCTGTTTTGCCAATAATATCTTCAGGAGAAGATAAGCCGACCACCCTAGCCATACTGCGGTTACAACCGAGATACACGGAATTGGCATCTTTCCAAGCAATTAATTGGGGAATATTGTCCATTACTTGCTGCAACATTTCTTGGGATTTGCGAAGTTGTTCTCCGACGCGCTTGCGTTCGGCAATTTCGCCGTGCAGTTGTCCAATGGCGTGTCGAAAGGCGGCAGTCCGCGCTTCAACTTTCATTTCCAGTTCTTCGTTGGCTTGTGTGAGCGATTCCGTGGCTTGTTTGCGTGCGGTGATGTCTGTGACGGTGCCGATCATCCGTACGGGGTTGCCGGCGCTATCTCGCAAGACTTTCCCGCTACCGGCAACCCAGCGGACGGTGCCATTGGGCCAAATAATTCGGTTTTCGATATTGTACTCGTGGCCGGCTTCTACGGCGCAAGCGAGGGCGAGCATCATCCGGCTGCGATCTTCAGGATGGATAAGGTTGAGAAAAGCGTAATAGGTGCCGGCAAAGCTGTTTGGAGGCAGGCCAAATAGGGCTTCCATGCTGTCAGAAAAGGTGACTTGGCCGCTGGCAATATCCCAGTCCCAAACGCCCATGCGAGCGGCTTTGAGAGCCAAATTCAGCCGCGCTTCACTTTGACGCTGTGCCTCTAGGGTTTGTACGCGTTCGGTGGTATCTTGAACCAAGGTGACGAAGTAATCGATTGAGCCGTCACTTTGGCGGACGCAGCGAACTGAGATGTTCGCGTGGATCGCTTGGCCATTGGAGCGGATAAATCGTTGATCGATTGAGTAGCTATCAATATCGCCGGCTAAAGCTCGATTAAATTGTGTTAAATTGGCCAGCAAATCTTCAGGATGCGTTAGCGATTCCCAACTTTTTTGCATCAGTTCTGAGCGGCTGTAGCCAAAGATTTTGCATAAGCTGTCATTGACTTCTAGCCAGCCTTTTTCGGGGGAGGTGATGGCGATGCCGATTGCGGAGAGTTCTAAGTAACTGCGTAAGCGTTCTTCCCTTTGCCGCAGGTGTTTCTGAGCGCGTTTACTTTTGCGGATTTCTTGCCTAAGCAGGGTGATGGTACGGGTGAGTTTGGGGGGTTTCTTTGGGTTAGGTGCTTCTGATTCGTCTGTTTGAATGGCCGGCTCTGATGGCGCTGCGGTTTCGTTGTTGGTAATATCTTTTGCTACGGCGTAGATTAATTGTTCTTGGGGGATAGATATGGCATTCCACAACAGTCTTTTATAGGAACCGTCGGCGCAGCGATACCGATTTTCAAAAGAAAGTGTGTCAGTGTTGTCGGCTAGTGTTTGAATTGCAGCCAGGGTAGATTCTCGATCTTCGGGATGCACGAATTCAATCAGCGGCTTGCTGAACAGTTCTTCGTCACTTAATGAAAAGGTGTTTTCCCACATCGAGTTGATGCGTTTGAAATAGCCGTCGAAACCGGCAACACAAAGCATATCTAGGGAGATTTTGAAAAAACGATCAGCCTCCGATGCGTGATCGGCAGGCTGATTAATTCGATTTTTTAAGGGGTGAATTCCCATTTCTTACCTACTTAGTCTCTTACCTGACGGCACTTTGCTTTAGCGATTGTTAATGAAGTTTACAGAACTGATAGATTTTATTTTGTTGGCTTAATAGATTTTTTTTACTTATTTTTAATTTTAATCTGGCTGATTTTATTTTTTGTTAAATCTAACATAGCTTAATCAAGCTGAACTTGAGCGAATTATGTAACCGGCAGCGATCAGGGACAAAGGTTAGTGAAGCGTCAACAGCTTAGATTCTCTGGCTTTTCACTTTTTAGGGTTGACTGCCGGCGAGGTGGCGAAGGCAAATCTGGGTGCCGGTGTTGCTCAATTGAGCTGGTGTGAAGCCAGTGGGTCTGAGTTGCTTGTTCTGTTAACGCTCTGTAGGATAAGCGTTTATGCCGGCCTACTGCAAGCAGACGCTGTTAACTTTAGAGCAAATATGGGAAAACTGTCTCTTAGCTAGATGTGGCAGCCCCTGTAAAATTTAAACTCGTTCACAGACATAGCAGTTGGCTGTCGGCTGCTCTCTTGATAAAGTTAGTGAGGTATGCTGGATAAAATCGGCTACTTCGCTAGGGCTACTTAGTATTCAATTTAAAGATGAGTGCGCCTGTTAACAGTCTAGCATCACTGCTTTTTTGCCTAAAAACAATTAAACTGACGATTTCAAAGAGCCGGCACTGTAGTCAAACTTGAAAAAGTTGCTGCTTTCGGTTGCTTTTAGAAACCTGAGATGGTGAGAATAAATCACGGTTCAATTTTTAGGGTTTGGTTCTTTGATTAAAAAAACTGCCGGTGATGCCATCTGACGCGATGTTTGATTGAGCGGAGCGCTTTTATACTTTAATCTAGATACAGACAAGTCTTACAACTACTCATCCTCTCGCACGAACTATGATGGATTTCAGTCAAGCGCTCCTCAATAAGATTGATACAATTGTAGAAATTTGGATTGAAACGGTTCGTCAGGATGATGGAATTGAAACCGCTAAGGAACTGACTTATAAAGGGATAAGGGATAGCCTTCCTATTGTGCTTCAGGCAATAGCTAGAATGCTCTCTTCCTCTGAAGACAACGATATTAAAACTTTGGTGGAAAAGAGTTTAGAACACGGCACGCTCAGAGCCAAACAAGGTTATGATGCTGAAGAAATGGCTCGGGAATATCGCTTGTTACGCTGGGTGATTTTTTCCATATTAGAAGAAGATTTATTAAAAGGTTCGTCGGCAGAAGTGATTCGCGCTTGCCGGCTGATCGATACCGGCTTGGATGAAGTAATCGCCCGGTGTTTCAAAACGTATACGGAAGAACGATTGCGAGAATTGGAGGATCTGCAAAAACAATTGAAGCTAACCAATCAGGAATTGACTCGCTTAGTTCGCGCAAGTAAGGAGAATCTGTCTCAGCTTGCCCACGAATTGAAAACGCCTCTGACTTCAATTATCGGATATTCTGATTTGTTTTTGCGGCAGCAGGAAAAGAATCCTCAAGTGAAAGATTCGATTCCGAATTTAGGACATATTGATAAAGTCTTAAAACAGGGCCGGCAGTTACTACATTTAATTAACGATGCTTTGGAAATTTCTCGCTATGAAGCCGGGAAGATGATAGTGCAGCCAGCCATAACAAATGTTAGTGAGATTATTGCAAATGTTACGGAAATGGTCGAACCAATCGCACGGGCAAAAAATATAAAAATTATCGGAGATTGCCAGGAATTTTCAGAGCCGGTGGTGACAGATTGCTTGCGATTACAGCAAATTGTGACAAATTTGATGAGCAATGCAATTCGCTATACAGAATCGGGTTCAATTAACATTCAATGCCAAATGTTGCCCGACCGGCAATGGTCGATTAGCGTCATCGATACCGGAAGGGGAATCGCTCAAGAGAAGCAATTGCAAATTTTTGAACCTTACTTTCAAGGAGCAGATGCCGGCAAACAGTCCTATGTGCCATATAGTACGGGACTGGGACTCGCAATTGTGACAAGATTAGTGGAACTATTACAAGGGAGAATAGAGTTAGATTCAAAAGTCGGAGTTGGCTCTAGATTTACGGTAATTTTTCCTTTGGAAGTCCAAGTTTCTGAATAAACTATAGTTGAATTAGCGGTTTCGGGTAATGCCTTGAAAAGTTTTTTCGGGAAATTAAATTGAATGAATGAGGGCAGTTGCGCCGACTGTGGTAAAATTCTGATTCTGCCTTGAGAGAAACCATGCCTTTGCTGAGTAGCCCCACTTCTATGTCTGCTTTTCCCCTAACAGCGGTCGTCGGCCAAGAAGCAATCAAGTTAGCTCTGCTGCTGGCGGCGGTCGATCCGGGATTGGGAGGCGTTGCGATTGCCGGTCGTCGGGGAACTGCTAAATCGGTTATGGCACGCGCACTTCACGCCTTGCTTCCGCCGATAGAAGCGGTTAAGGGTTCGATTTGGAATGCCGATCCCAGCGAGTGGGAGGAAGAAATCGGGGGCGAAGTTCCCAGTACGGAGATTATTCCGTCACCGTTTGTGCAGATTCCGCTGGGGGTGACAGAAGACCGGCTCATCGGTTCGGTGGATGTTGAGCAGTCCGTCAGGCAGGGGCAAACCGTCTTTTTACCGGGGTTGCTGGCAGAGGCACACCGGGGCGTTTTGTATGTAGATGAAATTAACCTGCTTGATGATAATATTGCCAACTTGTTGCTAAGTGTTCTGACAGAAGGGCGCAATCGAGTTGAGCGCGAAGGCATTAGTTTTGAGCATCCTTGCAAACCCCTGTTCATTGCGACTTATAACCCGGAAGAAGGGCCACTGCGGGAGCATTTGTTGGATCGCATTGCGATCGCCCTGTCTGCGGATGGGGTGTTGGGATTGGATGAGCGAGTGCAGGCGGTTGAGCAAGCGCTTTCCTTTGCAGATTCTCCCCAAGCATTTTTGCAGCAATATGCAGAAGATTTGGATAATTTGAAAACGCAGATTATTCTGGCGCGGGAGTGGCTGAAGGATGTGGAGATATCCCGCGAGCAAATTGCCTATTTAGTTGAAGAGGCGGTTCGGGGTGGAGTGCGGGGACATCGCGCTGAGTTGTTTGCGGTGCGAGTAGCGAAGGTTGCAGCGGCTTTGGAGGGGCGCACAGCGGTGAATGCTGAGGATTTGCGCCGCGCTGTGGAGTTGGTAATTGTGCCTCGCGCAACGATTGTGCAGACGCCACCGCCGGAGGAACCGCCACCACCGCCGCCACCGCCACCGCCGGAGGATCAGTCAGAGCAAGAGCAGGAGGAACAGGAGGAGGAGGAAAATCCCGAACCCCCAGAGGAAGAGGAGATGAGCGTTCCGGAGGAGTTTCTGTTCGACCCTGAAGGAGTGATTCTCGATCCAGAGGTGCTGTTTTTTGCTCAGATGGCGCAGCGACGCGGGAAGTCGGGCAGTCGGAGTATTATTTTCTCGGATGATCGCGGGCGTTATGTCAAGCCGGTGTTGCCAAAAGGGCCGGTGCGGCGAATTGCGGTGGATGCGACGTTACGCGCTGCTGCACCCTATCAGAAGGCGCGTCGGGCGCGTCATGGAGAAGCCGGTGTGCCGGCACAAACCAGCGAGCAACCAAACCTACCGCTACCCAGCAAGCGGGTATTTGTTGAGCAAGGAGATATTCGGGCAAAGCGGTTGGCGAGAAAAGCCGGCGCATTGGTGGTGTTTGTCGTGGATGCCTCTGGATCGATGGCGCTGAACCGGATGCAGTCGGCAAAGGGTGCGGTGATGCACCTGCTGACGGAGGCGTATCAAAACCGCGATCAGGTGTCGCTGATTCCGTTCCGTGGGGAGGCGGCTGAGGTGCTATTGCCGCCCACGCGTTCGATTACAACCGCGCGCCGGCGTCTGGAACGTATGCCATGCGGTGGGGGTTCGCCTCTAGCACACGGTTTGACTCAAGCGGTGCGCGTGGGGGTTAATGCCCAGCAATCTGGGGATATCGGTCAGGTGGTGATTGTGGCGATTACGGATGGGCGGGGGAATATTCCCCTGGCGCGATCACTAGGTGAACCGCCAGTTGAGGGTGAAAAGCCAGATATTAAGGGGGAATTGTTAGAGATTGCCGGCAAAATTCGGATGCTGGGGATTCAGTTGTTGGTGATTGATACGGAGAATAAGTTCGTTTCCACCGGCTTTGCCAAGGAATTGGCGCAATCGGCTGGGGGTAAGTATTACCACTTGCCGAAGGCGACTGATCGGGCAATTGCAACAATGACCATGAATGCGATTGCGGATTTGAAAAGCCGGTGATTTTTTGGGGCAATTTCAGTTACTTTGGTTGTCATAAAGTCTGCCGGCGTTAGCTTGAGAATTTATGAATCAGTTAAGTGTTTCTCTATTACCGGGATGTGTGTTTCGCCCAGCCAAGGTTGAGGATATATGGGAGATTCGGAAGCTAGTTTTGGGGGCAAAACTGGAGCCAACCCAGTTACGGTGGCAGCAATTCAGAACGATTGAATATCAGGGAAAGATTGTTGCCTGCGGGCAATTGCGTAGCTTTTTAGGGGTTCAAGAACTCGGCAGTTTGGTAGTAGCGCCCGCTTGGCGCGGTAAAGGATTGGCTACTTATCTGACTCGGCATTTAATTGAGGAGGCAACCCAACCGCTCTATTTAGAATGTATGTCTGGATTAGTGCCGTTTTATCGTCGGTTTGGTTTTGTTGAAGTTCCTTGGAAGTCTTTACCACAGCCGCTGAAGATTAAATTTGCGCTTGGACAAGTTGCATCTAAACTGCTGCCGGTTCGGTTTGCGGTTATGCAGTATCAAGGAATTTCTAAATGATGAGATGATGAAGTGAGATTTTACTTGATGCCGGCAACCTGTCGGGTAAGGCGACTCGCGCCAGATGTCTGCCGGCTATAATTTTAAAGGGTTAAAATCAACTTAAATTGCTTTTTATCAATCTAAGATTCTATGACGCCGGCAGAATTTGAGTATTTAATTCGCAAGACAGTTACCTATTTGGAATTTCACTCGGATGATTCAGCTAAAGAAATAGCGGCAGAGTGGCAGCAAATACTTGCTCAAATTAAGCAAATGAAGAAAAAAAAGGTGAAGATGGAAGCAAGATTAGAAAGCAAAATATTAAAAACAGACGATAAAAAATGAATAATTTGAAAGGTTTAATTTTTGCTCAAATTCTACATCATTGATAAAGCAAACTCGCCTTCATTTATCGACTCATTAATAGAAACTTCAAAAACAATACAGACAGCAAAAAATGAAATTTTTTACTATAAATAAATTATTTCTTCACTTCAAAAACCCTGCAAATTATAGTAGAAATCGCTCAGAATATTAACAGTTGGCCGCTGGCATAATCTTGGAGAAGAAGCAACAGGTTCCTTTTCTTTGGCGCAAAAAGGGGGAGGGGAACCTGTTGCTCTGATGAACCTAGCCGGCCAAACTTTCCAAACTGAGGGGAACCATATCACCGTTCGTTGTGAATCCTAATAACATGGGTTCCTGGGGTCTAATTAACTTGCCGGTGAGGACACAGTGTTCTTCTTTTTGCGCGGTTGCTGCCAGACTCGCTCGAATATCTGCCCTAGAAAATTGCGGTCGATAATCTCCCGATTTCTGCTGAACATAATTCCAGAGCAAATCTCGGATCAGGGCTTGATATCCTTGATTTCCAGCGAGTTCTTTGAGTTTTTCCTTCAGCTCTCTCTCCAAGCGTATGCTAGTAACTTCCATTTCAGTGGTCGGAGTGCGAGTGAGGGTATGCATAACTTTTTTCCTCCAGAGGGTAGACAGGCTTGTACTATAAGTGTAGTATATAAGCTGTAGGATTCAAATAGCTGCTTTCAAAAACTATCACCGTGAACATTATTACCCTTATCTCCACGACATGGTCTGCCTTCCATCGCTTTTGCGGTTGGGAATTGGCGGCAATGGACGTGGAGTTTATATTTGAAGGTAGCTATAGCCTACGAGATTGGGCCAAAGATAATAACAGCAATTTCAAGGGTGCCAGCGATCAGCGGATCGTGGGGCCACAACCAAACAAACGAAGCGGGAGGTACAGGAGTCATGCTGTACCAAAATAGGATGAAAAGACTTAAACAGGACTTTTTCAGCCCCCGCTTCTAAACATAGAAAGCGGGGGTTTTTTTATGAGGAGTTCAGCTGTGACAAGCATAACTGACGTATTAAGCAGGTCGGTGGTGGTGTTCTCCCAGAACTACTTGCCAGTTAGCCGAATTAACATCAAGCGGGCAATTATTTTATTAGTCACCGGCAAGGCAGAACCACTCGATTTTGTGGGTGGGACGGGTGGCACTTCTTGGCCCGTACGCTCACCGAATTGCATTTTGCAGGTGCCAGAATACATCCGTCTGACGATAGCCGGCAAGGAACGCATCTGGAAAGTTCCACCCGTCAACCGCCGGGAAGTTTTGCGGCGAGACGGCCACGCCTGCCAATACTGCGGCAGCGGCAAGCACTTGACCTTAGATCACGTCATTCCTCGGTCTAAAGGGGGTCCCCACACCTGGGATAACGTTGTCACCGCCTGCGAACGGTGCAACTCCCACAAAGGCAATCGCACACCCCTACAGGCGGGAATGCAACTTCGCAGCCAACCCAAGGCACCAATCCACCCAGCGGTTTCATTCTCCGAACACTTCTGGCGCGAACAGCAACTTCGGGAATAAGGCATGGGGAATCGGTCTGTACATTCCCCACTCAGCACTCAAAACAACGGGAGACCACCGGCAATGCTGAAGTTCACATACACTGAAACAAGCTTTCATTTAGATCGTTTGGCTCAATCTTTAGAGGAATTGGTTGCCGCGCGAGTGATTGTGGCAATGCGAGTTGGCCAAAGCCTCTGCGTTGAACCAATAACGGCGTCCTTTCTACTCCCTGCCGATTTACCCGGTTTGCATTACCTGGAAACTGAGATGCGGCGAGAAGGAAGCGATACGATCTCAGTGTGTGCCGCTGATGCGGAGTATGTTGAAGTCAGCTTGCGGGGGACTTGGCTTGCGGCAGATGGTGAAACCGCTGAGGGGGTGTTTGTCACAGCATTGTGTGATCGCGCTGAATTCTTCCTACTCAAGTGCTGGCAAGAAGCTCAAGCTTGCGCTTCCTTTGTAAAGGAGGCCGGTGATTGAAAATTTGACTGAAAAAGGGCGTTTAGTTAAACGCCCTTTTTAGTGGAAATTACTAACGAATTTAATTTTAAATTTGTTAGATTAGGCAACTAAAGAAGCCGGCTGTTCGTGTTCGACTCGGCACACATTTGCGTAAAGGTTGGCAATAATTTGTTTCCCTTCTTGTGTGAGTTCTAAATAGCCGAGGGTTTCTTGAATGTAAGGATAAACTCCGTTCCAATAAAACTTGGGATAGTTGCGCCGTAAATCTCCAGGGTGGCGGTACTTTAATGCTTTATTGGTGCCGGTTTCTTCAAATTCGTAGAACAAGGCACCAATTTTGTTTAAGTAGCGGGGATCGCTCAGTTGACCGATGAGATCGGCGGCACGAAGCAGTCCGGGATAGTTGATGGTATCTTGATGATCTTGATCTTTGGGCGCGGGGAAGCGAGTCAGCTCAATATTGCGTTTAATACTTTCGGCATCTATGAGCCGGTGTCCGCCAAATCGCTCGTCGATAAACAGTTTGCCGCGATCCACATGATAGGGGGTGAGGCTGGCATCTGTTGCGCCGGCAGGGATACTGACTTTCATCCCGTCTATGCCGGTGGCGTATAATCTTTGTGCGTCGTCATCTTGCCGGCAAACGCCTTTAACATAGCCAATGTCATGACATAACAGGGAAATAATGAAATGCAGCCAATCTTCGCAGGAAACGCCGCCTTCACGGATGTGCTTGCCGCGCAGAATTTCCTGACCGACTAAGGTGACTAAAATGGTGTGTTCAACGTTGTGATAAAGTGCGTCGCTATTATCAATATTTTCTAATGCCATATTGCCGGCCCAGGCAATAATATCTGCATAGTCGGGTTTATATCCCCCATAAGTGCGCTGGTAGCCGGCTTGCAGCTGCGGCACAAAGGCATCAATCAAAATTGCGGTTAAATTAAGCATATTCATTTCCCCCAAGACGGAATTTTTACAATTTCATTGAAACTCGCGATAAAGTTAAACTTTATAACACGTTTTCTGGCACCCCATTGCCTTAAGGGCAGGGTTTTTAACGGGTTAACTCACCACTTTTAACCAGCCTCGGCGAACCGCATAAAGCATTCTGTTGATAATGATTTGATCATATTCGCTTAAGGACTCAGCTAACAGAGCCGACCTGAGCTGCTGCCGGTGAGCTTGATTAATGCTACCAGTTTTCCAAACCTGAAAGCAGAGGTCTACAAGGTTAAATTGGGAAATATTTACGAAAAATTGCATAGCGTTAAGCTTTGAAATTTATCTTTATAGTATGAATCATGCCTCCCTTTCTTACTGTGATGCGAATCCAGAAGCTTTTGTGACAAAATCACTCAGGATTTGTGATTTAAATCTCTATGAATCATCTAGGCTGCCTGATAGAAGTACCTATAGGCTACGCTGGCTACAAAACAAGCTTTTTACCGGCGTGTGTCAATGACTCCCCAAGCAAAAACGCCCCGAAGTACACCCCGGAGCATTTTAAGCAGTTAGGTTTGAGTTCAATGGTCTTGAGCTTGTGGGTGAGGGATGAAAGATTTTTGCTAAACGTCGCAGCTTTTAGACTTCAAGATGCTGCCGAGGCTCACTCAGCTAGTTTCAACCATCCGCGACGAACTGCATAAAGCATTCGATTAATAATTCGGTAGTCAGCTTCGTTTAAAGAATCATTTAATAACGCCGCTTTTAAACTTTGCCGACTTGTAGAAGAAATACTGCGAGTATTCCAAGCAGAGCAATACAGTTCGGCAATACTAGACTGGTAGAGATTAGTTGATGATTGCATAGGTTTAAGTGAAATTCAATGAGTGTTTAGCTAGAAAAACGTTAGCACCCAGAATATAAATAGTATTCAGCCGATTTTTTGCTGGAATTAAACCGCTTTTATTATGCCGAGCTAATATTTTTTTATTATTAGCGATTGTTCAGCGGCTCTTTCCATTAATGCAGAGGCAGTCATCGCCTCAACATCTAGCTTTTTTAGTGCTGCAATTGAACCCCACCAACTGACACCCAGATGAATTCTCAAGCGGGTTGCTAGTGGCTCAATCCCACTGTTATCAGTCTATGCGCTTGTTTTCCCGCCGCCATCTATCTAGAGGAAGATCGTTAATATATTATTAAGAAAAGAAACAATGCCATTCTGACTGCACAGCAACTCGTCAGACTCTAACTTCTCTTTTTATCAGTTAACGTGAGTTCGGGATAAGGGAGGGGCAAAACAGATAGGCTGAAAGTGCTGAATTCTCATCCCTCTGCTTGCCCTATGTTTAGTCTAGAAGAACTGTTCTGTAGCGTCGATGATTTCTGCCAAA
>JAHHHM010000034.1 GCA_019359355.1 Microcoleus vaginatus WJT46-NPBG5
CACCGCAGTCCCGTCAACTGCTTGGTCAATATCGTTTGTGGATTGATTGCCTATTGCCACCAACCTAAAAAGCCCTCCATTGCTCTTGAGCACAATTTGCTTCCCTCTGCTTAACCCGAACTCACGTAGAATAGGTGCGATGGCAGCAACCGTTGTGAAAACAACTCCCCAAAAAGTTTTGCTGGCAAAGATACTTTTGGCTTTATGGGTAGATAAGGCGGATTCGTTTCTAGAGGTAGGCGTTTGCATAGATTTGAATTGAATGAAAATTGTTGGGCTGAAGTATTTTAGGATTGAGTAAAAATCAGCAGGGGTTATCAAAATCCTGCTGATTTTTAACGAGTCTTAATTAGCACCCCATTGGGACAAAAATTTTGCTCATGGCGTACCAAGTCCGAGAACCAACAATGCCATCAGCGACTAAACCGGCATCTTTCTGGAAACTGCGAACGGCAGCATCAGTGGTTGCGCCAAAGTCTCCGTCCAGCCGGCCCGTGTAGTGACCAGTGATTTGAAGAGTTTCCTGAAGTGTAATCACTGCTTGACCTTTACTTCCGCGTTGCAAAACCGGCATATTAACGGGCGCGCCGGTGTAGAGTGCTTGCCAGGTTAGATTCCCGACAATGCCATCGGCTTTGAGGAAGACGCGGCGCTGAAAAGCTTTCACAATGTCTAAGGTTCTCTGCTCAAAGATCCCATCAATCGTAAGGTAGTAACCCCAGTGGTTGAGGAGCTTTTGCAGTTCTTTAACGGCATCGCCTTTTGATCCGAGTACCAGTTGAGGCTTGTTCAGTTGAGCGGTGGCTTGGGAGGAAATTTGCTTGTCAGTGAGTTGCATAGTTGTTTAACTGGGTTGAATGTCGTCTACATTTCCTAGATTAGGGGGCAACACCCCTCATCAGAATCGCCCAAGCAGCTCATCAAATTGGAGGGTTTGACAATCGTTCGGTGAGTTCACCCACTGGGATGAGGGCGTTTGATAAAATGCCACAGTATTAGATGGATTCGGAATACCAATTTGCGTAATGCCGGCTCCGATGCGGTAACTGTAAGAGAAACAAGGAATACCAGCTTCAGAAAAGAATGCGACGGATGGGAAGGTTAGGGAGAGGAACACGAAACTCTACACCGAAAAGAAGGGATTGGGTTGAGAATCCAAACCTCCATCATGTCGCACAATTATTTTTTAAATTGATATAAGACAAATAACAGAAAACCCTGCTTAATTCTTGCTTTAATTAGTAGAATGGTATAAAAAAAAGGCTGATAATGTGTGCTTTGACAGACATTATCAACCTTAAAAAATAAATTAGCTATCTGTTATTTCTGGAGAAGAAGAAAGGAGCGGGTTTTGCTCAAATATTATCGATTTAAACCCGCACCGGCTGACTACTTCGTTTCAGAAAACTCAGCATCAATCACATCATCTTCGCCACCGGCAGATTTCGGCTCATCGCCGGCACCGTCGGGAGTTGGGCCTTCAGAAGTCTCACCGCCACCGGCTTGCTGATAGATATTGCTACCGACTGCGTAGAGAGCTTGTTGCAGTTCGCCGGTCAGTGTCTTGATCCGGTCGAAATCGTCCTTGCTGATAGCCTCGCGCAGGTCTTTAACCAACCCTTCAACCTTGGTCTTATCAGCAGCCTGTACCTTGTCGCCGAGATCCTTGAGCTGCTTTTCAGCTTGGTAAGCTAAAGAGTCGGCTTGGTTCTTCAGATCAATCTTTTCACGACGTTCCCGGTCAGTTTCGGCATTGCGTTCGGCTTCCTTCACCATCCGATCAACTTCATCATTGGGGAGGGTAGAAGCGCCGGTGATGCTGATAGATTGTTCCTTGCCGGTGCCCTTATCCTTAGCCGTCACATTCAAGATACCGTTGGCATCAATGTCGAAGGTGACTTCAATTTGAGGCACACCACGAGGCGCAGAAGGAATGCCATCGAGGCGGAACTGTCCCAGACTCTTGTTGTCGTTGGACATTTCCCGTTCGCCTTGCAGAACGTGGATTTCGACGTTGGTTTGACCGTCTACAGCCGTCGAGAACACTTCTGACTTCTTGGTAGGAATCGTGGTGTTGCGAGGGATGATCTTGGTCATCACGCCGCCCAAGGTTTCCACACCCAGAGACAGGGGAGATACGTCGAGTAGCAAGATGTCTTTGACTTCGCCGGCAAGCACACCTGCTTGAATTGCAGCACCCACGGCAACCACTTCATCTGGGTTCACGCTTTGGTTGGGTTCCTTATTCAGAACGCGCTTCACCAATTCGTGAACAGCAGGAATCCGGGTAGAACCACCGACCAGCACCACTTCATCAAGGGCACTCTTATCGATTTTTGCATCGCGCACCGCGTTTTCCACCGGCACGCGGCAGCGATCAATCAAATCGGCACAGAGTTCTTCAAACTTTGCCCGTGTCAGGGTCATATCCAGGTGTTTCGGGCCATCCTGGGTTGCCGTGATGAAAGGCAGGTTGATTTCAGCTTGCGTAACGCTAGAGAGTTCGATCTTGGCCTTTTCAGCCGCTTCTGTCAGACGTTGCAGGGCTTGCTTGTCTTTGCGGAGATCGATGCCTTCAGCCTTTTGGAATGAGCCGGCGAGGTAATCCACGATCTTCTTGTCGAAGTCGTCACCACCCAGGTGAGTGTCACCAGAAGTTGCCAACACTTCAAACACACCGTCGCCCACTTCCAAGATGGACACGTCGAACGTACCACCACCCAAGTCAAACACCAAGATGGTTTCGTTGCTCTTCTTGTCTAAACCGTAGGCAAGAGAAGCAGCAGTCGGTTCGTTGATAATCCGCAGAACTTCCAAACCGGCAATCTTACCCGCGTCTTTCGTTGCTTGACGCTGGGAGTCGTTAAAGTAAGCCGGCACCGTAATCACCGCTTGGGTAACGGTTTCACCGAGGTACTTGCTGGCATCATCTACCAGTTTCCGCAGAACTTGCGCCGAGATTTCTTCCGGGGCAAATTGTTTGCCGGCGGTGGGGCAGTCAATTTTGACGTTGCCGTTGCCATCCCGCAGGACTTTGTAAGAAACTTCGGTTGATTCATGGGTGACTTCGTCAAAGCGACGCCCGATGAAGCGCTTGACGGAGTAGAACGTATTTTCAGGGTTCATCACCGCTTGGCGCTTGGCAATTTGGCCAACCAAACGATCACCATTTTTCGCGAAGGCGACAACGGACGGTGTTGTGCGGAAACCTTCAGCATTCGCGATTACAGTAGGTTTGCCACCTTCCATAACGGCGACGCAAGAGTTAGTGGTTCCTAAATCAATTCCAACAACTTTTCCCATAGGGGTGCTTTCGCTCCAATGACTACAAAAACTTTGGCTTGTATCAGCCTGTTTATTTAGGGATACAAATGACTGCGTAAATCGCTTTTGGTTCAATCAGCAGTCAATCTGTGCTCAGTACACTTTATAAAGTCACATATTTATATACTGAGCGCGGTTAGGCTTCTGATGAAGGGGTGGTTACCGTACCTAAGAGAGGGCGGTTTAACCCTACAGGACTTACGCTTTTCAATCGCGCTTGGGATTGAGGGGAAGAAAGGGAGAAAAATCCTTTATTTCCCCAACTGCTTGCGTAAGTCCTGTTTTGCCCTGTGGGCGCTTATGCGCTAAATGCCCACAAGTGCGGTAAATTAAGCGGCATTCCAGACATCTTCGGTGACTTCTGCATCTGCCGACGCAACGACTTTGCTATTCTCAAGAGTCGCTAGGGTGTCGCTTGGAATCGCTGTTTCAGCTTCATTCCCCCTGTCTGCCGGTGCGGGAGTGGCATCTGTTGCATCAACAATGTTGACTTTAAACACCTTTGGACGCATAGAGGACTCTTTTGGCAAAGTTAAGGTGAGAATGCCATCTTTGAGTTCCGCTTGCAGTTGCTCATTAAGCACCGGCACCGGCAATTCAATCACGCGCTGGAAATTGCCATACCGGAATTCTGTGCGGTAGCGTCCTTGATTATCCGTTTGTTTGTGCTGATGTTGACCGCTGATCACTACAGCTTGCCGGCTGACTCGCACATCCAAATTTTTGGCTTCGACACCCGGAACTTCCGCACGTAAAATTAACGCGGTTTCTGTATTTTGCAATTCTATTGCCGGTGTCCAGCTAATACCCGATTCTGAAGCCTTGCCGGTAGGACAATTGCTGGTTTGAGGAAGTCCGAACATACGCTCTAGTTGATTTTGCAGGGTAGCAAGTTCGTGCCAAGGTTGCATATACATCCGTGTCATCATCGGGTTACCTCTGTTAATAAGATGTGCTTTTTTCCAGCTTGGTTGAATCAAGGTTAGAAAGTAAAAGCTTAAAGTTCAAAATGTTGCAGCCTTGCTGCTGGGTAACTTAGATAAAGGGACAGGCTTGTTTGAGGTCTTCACTTCACTGCTGTCCTCTACTGAATTCCATCTTAAGGAAGCTGAGGGTTTAAAGAATTGGTGCAAACCGTAAATTAATAGTTGTATTTGCCGCTCGAATGCTCAAGCCCGTAAAATTGGACGTCTAAGGTTATACAAATCCTGCTGCTAGGTGGCAAGGTTCTGGGAATCTGCTTGGCTTGCCGACACTTTTATTTCTTCGGTAGTGCTGCTTACCAATATAGGGTGCGGCAAACCGTAAATTATTAGTTGTATTTACCGTTCAAATTAATTTATTTGCGAAAGCTGGCATTTTGCCCGTCGTTTAATTTCCCGGCTAATCCCTTAAGCTGATTCAAACCGGCTGATTGTCAAATTTTTTATTTATTAAAAGACTGCCGATAGTTTAGTAATACGCGGGTGTCAGCCATCAGCGGCTAATTAAACCCCTAGATTAATCTCCGAAGTTGGATGAAGCCGGTTAAAAGTTTGGATTATCTTTGATGTTCGGGTGTATTGATCACACTGAAACCAAAGCAATCAGATTGAGATGCAAAAATAACCGGACTCTACCGATTATTAAACGGCTCACCCTCAGCAACGCGCACCGGCTCTCATCTGGGAACGAATCGTTAAGCTCCCCTACACTTAAATGAGAAGCCGGGACAACTGCCTCTTTATCTGAGAATCCCATCATTCCCTAATCCGGGTGTCCCCAATCCTCTGAAGAGCCGGTTCACGTCTAAAAGACTTAAATTCAGGCGATCCCGTCATAATTTAAAATGGGATAGTATACTTTTTTTATGCAATAATGTTTTCTCATTTGATGTAAATAAATGTTAAAAGGCTCTATTGTGCAGCAGCTCGACGCCGCACATCGAACCGGCAAAAGACCTATAAGATTCGGGGTGTATTACAAAAACACTCTAGTTGCCCTTTGCCACGCCCTAGAGGACTGGATCTTAAGCTCCGCCAGCTCACCTATCGTTATCACGGCATTCCAGCGGGGCAAATGGTATTTGCAAGAGGCTGATCGCTACAACGATTTGGCGAAAAAGTCTCGCCACGTCGTGATTATGGCAGCACCAGACAGCGGCTTTGCGGAACATCCGACCAGTCAGATGCCAAACGTGGATTTAGTTAGCTTAGATCCATCTGACCCGGTGGCTCAAGAGTGGCATTTGATGATTTTGTCGCCGACATATACAGCCGTCGTACTTTGTCAAGAGCTGTCTGAGGAAGATTATGGGCCGGCCGGCTTCCCCCAAGAAGACCGAGATCGGAAATTTTATGGCTTATGGACATTTGAACCAGAACTCGTAAAAGAAACCGTAGAATTAGCAATCGAGCATATCGGTCGCTACAACCCTGAACTGCAGCAAGCCTTAACCGCTCAAGTCCAAGCCATTACCGAGGAAGCTGTTGCAAAGGAGCGAGATGACCTCAGTGAAATTGTCTCCCGCGTAGTGGAATACTTACAGACGAGTCAGCTTGAATTAACCGGCAGCCTCCCGGACGCTCATTCCTTCTCCAGCCAACAAGCCCTAGATCGGAACTTGGTTTCTAACGAAATCCAGGCATTTCTGCGAATGGCGCAATTGATGGATCTCGCGGACACCACGAACCCAATGGCAGCAGCGGAAGTTGTGGCATTGGCAGAAATGATCGGGCAACTGCTGGATTTACCGGCATGGCAAATGAAGCGGCTGCATCTGGCTGCTTTACTCCACCGGCTTGAACCTTTGCAAGGCGTTGAAAGCGTTCTGAGCAGCGGGGATTCCTCGTCAACTGAGGAAGATGGGCCTTGCTGTCCGTTGGTACAGGGAGCACAGGTGTTGCGAAGGATGCCGCAATTACGAGCCGTTGCGCGAATCCTTACCCATGAGGCAGAGTGGTGGAATGGAACCGGCTTGCCGGCTGGAATGGCCGGCGAAGAAATTCCTTTAGAATCGCGAATTTTAGCCTTAGCGGCAGACTTTCAACAGCGAGTGGCACTTCATCGAGGCAATCAACCTGATGACGGTTCAGGCGGCAATTATGCGGCGCAAGCTTTAGCAGAGTGTCAGGCGCAGCAAGGCGAACGCTGGGACCCCAAACTTGTTGATACCTTGGCGCTTTTGGTGATGGGTTTACAACAAGGTTTAAGCCTGCCGGTGAGTGCGCCTAACGTGACAGCCGGGATGTGGTTGTTAGATTTCCGGGTCGATGGTGAAGCAAGAACCGGCGAAACGAGTGGCACTTACAGCAGCGGAGGGACGCTATGAATTTGGAAGCGCTGCGATCAGGCAAAGCCAAACAATTTCCAGGGGCAGATTTGGAGGATGAAGACCTTTCGGATTTAACGCTGAGTGGAATTAATCTTGCCGGTGCTAATTTAGTCGGCACTAATTTTGCCGGTTCCAACCTAGAAAGAGCACGTTTAGACGGCGCGAATTTGCTCGGTGCACAGCTTGTGAGAGCCGATCTGCGGGCAAATTTGTTAGGAGCAAATTTAATGCAAGCCGACTTAACCGGCGCTGACTTGCGCGGTAGCAATCTCCGAGGGGCAAATTTAATGGCGGCTAAACTCACAGAAGCTTCTTTTGCCGGCGCTTTTTTAAGCGGGGCAAATTTGATGAACGTGAATTTGCAAGGAGTTGACTTGCGAAGTGCAGACTTGCGAGGTGCCAATCTCACCGGCGCTAATCTTACTGGCGCTAATTTGAGTCGCGCTGATCTGCAAGGCGCATTGCTCAGTGATGCCAATTTAGAAGAGGCGGATCTGCGAGGTGCAAATTTAGCCGGGGCAAATCTTTCGGGGGCAAATTTACTTTGTGCTGAGTTGCAGGATGCCAACTTGGAAGGGGTTGTGCTGACGGGTGCCTGTTTAGTGGGGACTGCGGTTGCACAGCCGGTATCTCGATAAAGATTTTTTAACCACAGATGCACGCAGGTGAATTAGATACTATCTGTATTCATCTGTGGTTTTTTTTCTAGAAACTGTCCACATTGTCAGGGCGAGAGTACCCAAACATAGCACTCCCATGATGCCGGCTAAAGGATTTCGGTCAATTCCTGTCACCCATTCTGGGACGTTGCCTGAATATCGCACCAGTTGCCCGACATTAATAATGTAAAAGCCCCAAACCAGGCCGGCATGAAGTCCTATCGGTAAGCCGAGGCGTCCGTTTCGAGAGCGTTTTGCCCAAACTAAAGTTAAACCTAGCACCAGCAGTCCCACAAATGTCGGCCACGTTTTTAAAATCGCTTCCAGTGGTTTAATAAAGTGCAGCAATGCAAATAAGATTGCATCCACCCATAGAGAGACTTTGAGGCTGCAATTCCGATGCAATTCATCCAGTAGCCAGCCGCGAAATAGCAATTCTTCGGCAAAACCAATACCGAGAGAAACGATTAAACCTTCTAGGATGACTTGGCGTAAGAAAATAACGGAAGCCGGTTGTTGCCAAATGACCCAGCCAAGCAGTCCTTGCAGCACAAACAGCCCTAGTTGGCTTAAAATTCCTGTGGATAAACCTTTTAAAAGGTCTATCGCGTTCTGCCTCGTTTTTTCTAAGCCATAGTTGCGTAAAAGGTGGGGTTGCCGGTAAACATAACGCCCCCACAACTGCACGAGGACGATAAATTCCACGTACAAAATAACGAGCGTCAGAATATTGACCAAGTTTTGATCGCGGACAAGCCAGTAAATGGGGACGCAGAAGGGCAGCCAGAGGCAAAGTAACGTCAGCACAAAAATTCCCAGCCGCGCCGGTGCTGGGTAGTGAGCGAGTCTATCGAGGTTGAGTTTCAACTGCCGCTGTCAAATTTTGATAGAACCTTGTCCCGCAGGGGCGGAGTAGCTACCGCCCCCAGAACAAGCATTTAAACGCGCTGTATCTTCAGATTCGCTCCTATTCATCAGGCTCAATGGTGCTGGTGAGTCCATGATTTTTTAAGGTTTCGCTGTAAAATTCAGCGTGTTCCAGCGCACAGGTGATTACCAAAGCAAGTCCATTGGTATGGGCTTCCATCATAATGCTGACCGCTTGCGGCTGAGTCAGGCTGGGCACGGTCTTCATCAACGCCTGCACTACGTGTTCCATTGAGTTGAACTCATCGTTATGGAGCAGAACACGATAACGAGGTGCAAGCTTACGGACCGTTGAACTTTTTTCAATGGTCTCGACTGACACTATCTCTATCCTCTCTAGTCAGTTATTTACAATTGTTTACTCTATAGTAATTAGATTGTTATATAAATCCAAGTTCGTCAACTCCCTTGAGTGTGAGAACCGTTTACTGCATATTTCTTCGATAAAGTCAAGTCCCACCCTAGTATTTTACCACAACCGCTGAACCGGATAAGCATCAAAAGCAGAATCAGCACTCAGGACAGCTATCTGCTCCACCATCGCTTGTGAAATGATCAGCCGATCAAATGGATCGCGGTGATGCAGCGGAAGCGTGCTTACAGCCTCAAGGTGGTCAAAATTGATGTTCAGCAAATTGAAATCATTAAAACTGAACTGCTGCTCTATAAATTCTCTAAAAGGGACACCAAAATTCAGCTTGCCGATGCTTTGCTTAACCGCCATCTCCCAAATGCTCGCTATACTGATCCGCTTATCATTATTCTCATCTTCCATAAGTAGACGTGCGGCGTCGCTCAGTTTTGAATTGCCGGTAAAAAACCAAATAAACGTATGAGTATCTAGTAGCAACCTCATTCCATGCACTCCTTAAAGTCTTCTAGGGGTTCGTCAAAGTCATCTGATATCCAGATTAAGCCTTTAGCAGTACCAAACAAAGGAGGGCGACGCTGCTTATCTGGCGTCCCATTCCCTTGTTCCTCTCGCGTTTCCTCACCGGCATCCCCATTCGCTGTCTCAATATCCTGAACCTCAATGACAATCTCCACTCCATCAGGAATGTTAATTTTTTCTAAAAGTTCAATAATTTGACCTCGTTTGATTCCTTTAACTTTCATCAGGCTTTCTCCTATTGCTTGGATGGTTTAAGTTTATCATTGTTGGCTTTAAGTAAAAAATACCCAGATTTATACTCTTTTAAAAAATACTCTAAATTTTAATAAGAAATCAATTAATTAACTTCTGTCTTGTATTTATTACCTTCGGTTTCTCACGAACTAATACAGATTTTAAGTAAATCTAAGCAATTAGCAAAGGTTTTATGGTTGTTGCGTATTAATATAATTAGTAAAGTTTTTTCTCGATTTTGGGGAGATATTTTGCCGGCACCAAACCGTCTTCAGCCGCCTATAGGGGATTATCCCTACCAATTGTGAGGCAATCTCGCTCTCGCTTCCGCAACAACCGGCTCTTAAAATTAAGGAAAACGTAAAATTTTTAGATTAATTCTATGAAGCC
Organism: Microcoleus vaginatus WJT46-NPBG5; assembly: GCA_019359355.1. Lineage (GTDB taxonomy): Bacteria > Cyanobacteriota > Cyanobacteriia > Cyanobacteriales > Oscillatoriaceae > FACHB-68. Next base: position 9,740 of record JAHHHM010000034.1, read on the forward strand.
AGCATCCATCAACTGTGCCGGCCCATTTCAACCTAGCCAAATTATCTGCCTAGAACATCAAAACAGCTACCTGTACGCCGAAGTTATCGACATTATCGAAGCGCGTCAGATGTGTTGGGGGCGGCCTATTATGCTAGCAGTATGGCTTGCCGGCACTGAGCGACCGACTGAGGGACTGTTCGAGCAATTACCCGAATTGTATGACTTGCGCGACGGGGCTGACTTTCTCTTACCCATTAGTTTATTCCGTCCAGCGTTCGATACAGAACTAATTTCCCTCCTGCCTCAGTTAGAAACACCCCTCGAAAACAAGCCGGTGGACGCCCCAAAAATTGCCCACCGCCAGCTTCGAGAATTCGTCCACCAAATTTGGCAAGCTTACCCAACAGCGTTTCAAGTTTAAGGTGTATTTCCCTAGCTTGCTAACAAACGAATGTCTAGAAATACTTGATTTTTCTTCATACGATGATCCATCTACGTAACCGCCGCTTTCTGACATTCTTTCGTAAGGCAGATAATTATGCCTAGGTGAAAAGATGTCAGCCACCTTTGCAACGAGTTCATCTCGTTGGCACGCGATTTCAGCTCACAGATAGGAGGGAATTTTGCTAAAGCGTTAGGCAAACTGCATGGTAGATCGTAAATCAAGCCGGCACAATTAGAAAAACCATCCCACAGTTTCCCGCTTTCTTTGACTCCCTCATCCGCGAACCTAACTTGAAAATTTCCCGCAGTCTTGTCGTGTGCAACTGTTGCTCTTATTCTGAAGTTAGACAAAATATAGAGTCACCGAGTTAGAGCAGCAAAAAGACTGTTCAAGCTGTAATCATCCCTTTTGGGCCTGAGAGTTTATTTTAAATAATCCCAATAATCGCTGGATAATTTCATGCCATCCTGATGCACCCTAACAGCAGCAGTTATGGCAAACTCGATTTTCTACAGCAGATGCAAACCAGTTACGAGCGCTACCCTTAAACATACAACCGACTTCCAGAATGGCCATTGATTCTGGTTTCTTTCCCAACATTACAGGCTAGGGACTAATTGAATGCGACCAGCATCCATCTCGTCCATCAATAGCTCAAGCGCTTCGTAATCAACATCAGAGATATACCCTTGGCGGGTCAGCTCATAGTTGATTTCATTTTCGATATCAGGCGTCAGTCGCTTAAAGTATAAAGCTTTCTCCACAAGTTGACGAATCACGGCAGTCCCTTTCATGCTAGATCAGTAGAATTCCGTACACCATCTATTGTCTGTTGAAGGGACAAAAGGGAAAGTGATACAGGACTCTCACTTGTAATGATCTCAATCACCAAGCCGATCTAGGGTGATTAGCGTCCCAACGACTTGATTAACCTCCAGCCGTTGCAGTGATGAGGATCTCTAACTTTTATGATAATGATCACTTGGCTGTTATGCCGAGCGCAACAATACCGAGAATTTACTGAAAAACTACCAAACCCACAGCCGTCTTAACTTGTGACTTACTAGAGATTTGTATAAGTACATACAATATTTTATAAAAACTTAACGAAAACTTTACAGAAGAGGGGTTTACTTGTGAAGATTCAGTAAAACTACTGAACTAGCATGGGCGAACCCAGGGTTTAGGTTTTAAGGTCAAGACATCTCAAACAGTTATTCAGTTTATTAGTCAAGAGGAGTGATTTATGCAGACACTTATCGTTTCCCCCCAAATTACAGTTTTTCAACCGCAAGGCCGTATCAATGCATCCAACGCCCCAGAACTTCAGAACCAACTGGTTGCAGCGGTAGCCTCACAAGACGCTTCAGTGATCCTGGTTGATATGCAGCAAGTAGAATCCTTAGATAGCGCCGGCTTAATGGCTTTGGTTGCGGCACTGACACGGGCACAGAACCTGAATAGACGGTTTAGCCTTTGCTGTGTTTCACCCTCCATCAGAATTATCTTTGAACTGACCCAACTCGATAGAGTCTTTGAAATTTTTGAAAATCGTGCTGCTTTTGAAGCAACCCTAGCCTAGTGTTATCCCCTGTCTATCAAATTCATGCTTGGCTAGCAGCAGCTTCCCATAGCCAATTGTCATTGTATCCCGCTTGATGTGAAGCAAGCTGCCGGCCTCGCCCCATTTCTTCCCACCTGAAATAGAAGAACCGGCATCGGCAACCTGGGGAGTCAATCTAACCCCTTCAGTTTTAGCCGACTTTAATTGATAGCAAAACCCGACACCCTCGCAACGGCTTAATTGCAACGGGTACGCTTGAAGACTGAAGATCGCGCACACTTCTCGCCCTAGCTAGCGACTGACTTTGAAGACCTCCAGTATAGTAAAAGGATAAAAGAAACCGTCCTAGTCACTGGAAGCTAGAAGTAGAGATTTGCTGTGGCAGTTGCACTAGAAGAATTATTAACACCAGAAATCTTGCAGCCGGCTCGTTACCTCGGTAATGAGTTGGGTGCAGCGCATAAACCCTGGGAGTCCGCCGCCGTCCGTTGGGTGCTAACTTACCCAGAAATTTATGAAGTGGGTGCCTCAAATCTGGGTCATATCATCCTCTACAACATCCTGAACACCCAGCCAAGGCAATTGTGCGATCGCGCCTATTTACCGGCACCAGATCTTGCCACAAAGCTTCGCACCACCCAAACTCCCCTATTTGCCGTTGAATCTCGCCGTCCCCTCACCGACTTCGATATTTTAGGCTTCAGTCTCAGCTATGAACTGGGGGCAACCAATATTCTGGAAATGCTGGATTTAGCCGGCATTCCTTTAACCTGGAAAGAACGAAATCAAGGGTGCAACAGTCCCTTAATTTTTGCCGGCGGACAAACAGCAACCTCCAACCCCGAACCCTACGCAGACTTTTTCGACTTCATCGCCCTTGGAGATGGGGAAGAACTGCTGCCAGAAATTGGCTTAGTGTTGGAAGAAGGCAAAGCTGCCGGACTGAGCCGAGAAGAATTACTTCTCGATTTGGCGCAAGTTCCCGGCGTTTATGTGCCGCAATTTTATGACATGGCAGAGGATGGATCGGTTCATCCCAACCGGCTTGACGTGCCAAAACAAATTCTGCGGCGGGTGGCAACCCCGATGCCAACTTACTCGATTGGGCTGGTTCCATACGTCCAAACCGTACACGACCGGCTCACTGTAGAAATTCGGCGCGGCTGCACTAGAGGGTGCCGGTTTTGTCAACCGGGAATGCTCACTCGACCGGCAAGAGACGTAGAACCGGAAAAAGTTGTCGATGCCATTGAAAAAGGCATGAGAGCAACCGGCCAAAATGAATTTTCCCTACTTTCCCTCAGTTGTTCCGACTACCTCGCATTGCCGGCAGTTGGAGTAGAAATCAAAAATCGGCTTAAAGACGAAAATATTACCCTCGCCCTACCCAGCCAGCGCGTTGATCGCTTTGATGAAAACATCGCCAACATCATCGGTGGCACTCGGCAAGGCGGTTTAACCTTTGCCCCAGAAGCCGGCACCCAACGGATGCGCGACATCGTCAACAAAGGTTTGACAGACGAAGAACTGCTCAGAGGCGTCAAAACCGCCTTTGAGCAAGGCTGGGATAAAATCAAACTCTACTTTATGATCGGCCTGCCAGGAGAGACTGACGCGGATATTTTAGGCATTGCCGACACAGTCCGCTGGTTGCAGCAGGAATGCCAAGCCTCTGGTAGAAAACGGCTGAATTTTAACCTAACCATCTCCAATTTCACACCCAAACCGCACACCCCATTCCAGTGGCATTCAGTTTCCACAGCAGAATTTAAGCGCAAACAAGCACTGCTGCGGTCAGAATTTGGCCGCATGAAAGGCATCAAAGCCAACTTCACCGATATCCGAATCTCAGCGATGGAAGACTTCGTGGGACGGGGAGATCGCCGGCTGGCAGCGGTTTTGCGTCGGGCGTGGGAACTGGGCACCGGCATGGATGCTTGGTTTGAAAGTGCAGAACGCGCCTATGCTGCTTGGGGGCAAGCTATTGCCGAAGCCGGTTTAACCTGGAAATACCGGCAAGTCGAGAACGGCGAATGGATTAAGAGCAACGGAGAGTCGCCAACCGGCAATGAAGCAGACGCTTTCCAATCTCCCAACCCCCAAATGCCGGCTTCTCAAAACCCCGCCCTCGACAAACCGTTGCCTTGGGATCACATCAACACCGGCATCGATAAACAGTGGCTTAAAGCCGACTTGCAACGGGCGCTAGACGCCGCCACAGTGCCGGACTGCTCCTTCGATGGTTGCTCTCACTGTGGGGTGTGTACCCCCGATTTTGGCCACAATACCGTCATAGACGCGTTGCCAATCCCCGAATTTAGCGGCCACTTTACCCCCAACCAAGAGCGGCTAGCGCGACGGCGCATTTGGTTTGGCAAACGCGGTGATATGGCGCTTCTGAGTCACTTAGATTTAGTCCGCTTGTTTGAGCGTGCCGTGCGAAGGGCGTCTCTTCCCATTGCTTTTACCGGCGGGTTTCACCCCCAACCTCGAATTTCGATTGCCAGTGCTCTCACCCTAGGGGCAACCAGCAGTGGCGAGATTGTAGACTTTGAACTAACCGAAGCCGTTGATATCGACACCTTCCGTGAAAAATTGGCTGCTCAGATGCCGGTGGATATTCCCATTTACCATGTTGAAGCGGTTGACTTAAAAGCGCCCTCTGCAACCCACCTGCTAGATCGGGCAGAATACTCGATAGCCCTGTGTCTGCTGGATTCAGAACACAACCCACCCCTAAATCCCCAGCAATGGGCAGCTTGGCTGGAGTCTATCTGGACAAGTGAATTCATCGAGTGGGAGCAAACAACCAAGTCTGGCAAAAAGAAACTTGTCAATCTGCGTGAGCGCTTGTTTGAGCTGAAACTGGTAGAATCTCAAAAAGATAGAAGCTCTGAACCGGCAAGATGCCAAGAGCGCCAAGACCATCCTGAGTTACCATCGGTAATTCCTGTCTTGAAGCAGAACGCCATCTGTGCGCGGAACTGGGCTGTTGTGCGTTACACCGGCAGCGGTCGCAATGACGGCACCCTCTTGCGACCCGATCATTTGGTCTATATGCTGGAGCAAGTAACCGGCTTGGAGTTTCAGCTGCTGCACACCCATCGGCATCAACTGACCCTGCAATCTTCGTTCTCTGAGTCGCCGGCGATCAGTTGACTCATGGAACTAAACGGGTCAACAATAGCTCTTTTGTTCTGGCAGTAGGCAAGGATCTGGCATTTCCTAGAGTGCGACTGAGGTTAGCCACGATCTGTTTGATGTGACGCGGGTAAATAGTTTTGTGTGCAGAACTTTTTGATGCTGTCACCGGCATCATCCCCTAAAGTCAAGGTTTGACTTTGATATCATCAAAACGCCAATCTGTCAAGAAAAAATGTGGAACGTGCGGGACAAACGTATCTAATTTCTAAACCTCAGCTCAATCAAAGGTTTGGGAAGTTGAGCAATTTTGTAGCTTAACCCTTCCAGCATTCGATCTGAGTGAGATTGAAAATTTCAAGGCGTTTGCTGCACTGAAAAGTCAAAAAAGACAATTGAAAAATTTTTGGCTTTTTCAGACTGCTTTCAACCTCGGTTGCATCTCCAACTTGATTAACAAAAAAGGTACAATTGAACTAAACATGGCCTCAGATGCAATAGATGCAATGAGCCTGGTGCAAACGGTTCAGACTCCGTGCGGGGATACGCGGAGCCGGCCTAATCCAGCGGCCCTCGTAAAATAGAGTCGCTAACGGAGAAGCAAATTGCTCCAAAGCACTCTGGAGAATTCCTAAAGACCTTTCTGCGGGAATCACTCTTTCAGGAAGGAAAACTTCCTCGCCCGGACAAAAGATTTCGATCTTGCGTTGATTGCTTGGATCGGAATTTACAATGCACACACGTTTCAAGGGAAGCCGTAGGGGTGGTAGAGTCTAAGCGTGTTTTAGCTCTCATGAATCAGCAGCAGATGCTGGATACTACCGGCTCCTGAAACACTTCTAGACTTTCTGTATATTCTTGGCAACCTCTTAAACCAAAAGCTCGTTGTCACCAGGGGCGGTACGAACGATTGGTGGATTCTCCAGGGCAGACTCACTTTGGATTGTAAAGTCAGTCCCTTGTCCGTAATACCCACGCAACTAGAGGGCCTTTAAGGGCGTTTGAAGCTCCCAGCAGAAGTTCTGGGAGTGGCTTGTTTGTATAACGATCGAGTCCAGATGTACCGGGCGCATCAATTGCGCGTCACGTACAAAGGCACACGCGGCGTAAGTGCCTGAGCGCACTACCAAGTTTTGAGGAAATTGAATGCCGAAGCAAATTATTATCGCAGAACAGCATCGTATTGCTGCCGTTTTTTCCGAAGATCAAATCCAAGAACTCGTTGTTGCGACGGGTCAGCATCAAGTCGGTGACATTTATTTAGGCATTGTTGAAAATGTATTGCCGGGAATTGATGCCGCCTTCGTTAATATTGGTGATGCTGAACGCAATGGGTTTATTCACGTAACCGACCTTGGCCCATTGCGGCTGAAGCGCTCGGCGGGAGCCATTACCGAACTGCTGGTGCCGCAGCAAAAAGTTTTGGTGCAGGTGATGAAAGAGCCAACGGGAACCAAAGGCCCACGGCTCACCGGCAACATTACTCTACCGGGTCGCTATTTGGTGCTGATGCCGTTTGGGCGAGGTGTGAATTTATCACGGCGCATCCGCAACGAAAACGAACGCAACCGCCTGAGAGCCTTGGCTATTTTAATTAAACCGGCAGGCATGGGTCTGCTGGTGCGGACAGAAGCCGAGGGAATGGAAGAAAAGGCGATTACGGAAGATTTAGACTTTTTACAGCAACAGTGGGAAAACATTCAGCAAGAAACCACCTCAACGCGAGCACCGGCACTGTTGAATCGGGACGATGATTTTATTCAGCGCGTCCTGCGAGATATGTACAGCACTGACGTGAACCGGATTGTGGTGGACTCACACACCGCAATCAAGCGAGTGAAGCAACACTTAGTCAGTTGGAGTGGCGGCAAAACACCCCAGGGTGTTTTGATAGACCATCACCGCGAACGTGCGCCGGTTCTGGAATACTTCCGAGTTAATGCGGCAATTCGCGAAGCGCTTAAACCGAGAGTTGATTTACCCTCAGGCGGTTATATCATCATCGAGCCAACGGAAGCGCTGACGGTGATTGACGTGAACTCAGGCTCCTTCACCCGCTCCGCCACTGCGAGAGAAACGGTATTGTGGACGAATTGCGAAGCAGCCACAGAAATCGCCCGCCAGCTGCGCTTACGCAATATTGCTGGGGTGATCATTGTTGACTTTATCGATATGGACGCGCGGCGAGATCAGCTGCAAGTATTGGAACACTTTAACAAAGCCTTGAAAGCAGACAAAGCTCGGCCTCAAATTGCCCAGCTTTCGGAACTTGGCTTAGTTGAACTTACCCGCAAGCGCCAAGGTCAAAATATTTATGAATTGTTCGGTCGCACTTGTCCTGCTTGCGGAGGATTGGGACACCTTCACCGGCTCCCTGGGGAAGTTGAACAAGCTCCTAGCGAAATCGTAGAGCGCCCCTCACCGATTAGTGCTAGAGAACCGCGCTTTTCCGATCTTGGGGATCTCCAGACTGAGCCGTTCGAGCTAGATTCTGGCAACGACCTCCAAGAAATGGGGCTGATGAATCATCCTAGCTATCAAGAGCGGGGAGGAGCTGATGTTAACCGGCGGCGGCGGCGGCGGCGCATTGGGGAAGGGGGTGCAGCAGAGGAGGAAGCGACTCCAGTTCGCATCAGTCCTGTCGTGCCGGTGAAAACTGCCAAACCGGAGGTGATGCTAGAACCAGAAATACAGCAGGAACCTGAAGAGTTTCCCCCCACTCCCAGCCGTACCCAAATTCCGGAGAGGACTCGGATTATCAGTCGCGAGCCGGTTTCGCCGCCCGAACCTCCAGAGGTGATTGCAGTGGAAATGACGCCTGAAGAACAGGACGTTTACGCTTTGATGGGGATTTCTCCATTGGTACTGGCCAATCGAGAGGTGAAAAATCCTAAATCAGCGGTGATTTCCGTGTACGCTCCCGGTCAATCGCCAGAGACCGCTCCAGAGCCGCCGATGGCTGCGGCTACAGGACCGATGCTCCGCGCGGGAATGTCGGTGAAGCCAACCCCAGCCGCTTCTCGCAATAATCGGCATGACCCGGATATGGCTGAATTTAATCGCAATAATCGGCATGACCCGGATATGGCTGAGTTTAATCCCAGTAGCCGGCATGACCCGGATATGGCTGAATTTAATCCCAGTAGCCGGCACGACCCGGATATGGCTGAATTTAATCTGGCTGAAGAGGCTATTTCTGTAGAAGAACTGAGAGAAGCAGAAAACATTGAAATCAATGAACCAGAAAACATTGAGGTCAGTCAACCAGAAAACATTGAAATCAATGAACCAGAAAACATTGAGGTCAGTCAACCAGAAAATACGGATCTAAGTGAATCAGACAATAATGTGTCTGGAAGCCGCCGCCGTCGCCGCCGGTCTTCTGCCACTGAGTCATAATTTTACCTAAATAACCCCTCTCTTAAAAAAGAGAGGGGGCAACGTTAACTCATGAATTTTCCATCTCAATTGCCTCAACAGCTCAGCTTGTGGGAGCCGCCGATATCACCGGATATGCCACGGCTGGTTGCCGGTGTGGATGAGGTGGGGCGCGGCTGCTTATTCGGGCCGGTGGTGGCGGCGGCGGTGATCATACCGGCCCAGATTGAAGCGGATCTGGTTACGGCTGGGGTTAAAGATAGTAAGCAATTGGGCAGTGTTCAACGATGCCGGCTCGCCCAGATGATTCGGGAAGTGGCGATTGATTGCAAAATTGGTATCGCTTCTGTGGGCGAAATTGACCGGCTCAATATTTTGCAGGCGTCTCTGCTGGCAATGAAGCGGGCGATTGTTAAACTGAAGGTGCAGCCGGAACTTTGCTTGATAGATGGAAATCAGCGCATTCCAGGCTTGGCGGTGCCTCAACAGACGATGGTGCGGGGAGATAGTCTGTCTGTATCTATCGCTGCTGCCAGTATTGTTGCCAAGGTCTGGCGCGATGATTTGATCGTGCGGTTAGCGGTTAAATATCCGGCCTACGACTTGACAAATAATAAAGGGTATGGTACGAAAAAGCATTTGCTAGCGCTGCAATGTTATGGGGCAACCCGCCTGCACCGGCTTTCTTTTAGTCCTTGTGGTGCCCGTGATGAAACTTAGAATTTTTAGTGCGCTATTAGCGCTTACCACCCTTAGTGCAGTCACACCGGCTCTCGCTCAATTTCGTCCAGAGCGCCCAGACTTTTATGAGGATGGACAGCGGCAGCTCGAAAGAGAAATTCAAAGGCTGAACCAAAAACCCCCAGCCGATGTCCTGACGGTGGAAGGTGAAGAATTACAATGGCAGGAATTTACCTCAAAGGACGGAAACTTTTCCGTCTTGATGCCGGGGGTTCCCGCTGAAGAGACAGAAGTTTTAGAAACGGCTGCCGGAAACCTTCAGTTAAAGGGCTTTAGCTCCGCTCAACCGCCTTCAAGGTTTGTTGTGGCCTATTCAGATTATCCCCAGACAGCTCAGCTAGGCAATTCAGAAGCTGTTTTAGCCAATGTGCGCGATCAGATTTTAGAGCGTGTTGGGGCGCGGTTGGTGAGCGAACGCCCGATATCTCTAGATGCCGAACCTGGGAGAGAGGTGAAACTCGAAAGCGAGGGTGAACCGATGATTTTCAGGCTGTTCTTGGTGGGACGGCGCTTGTATATTTTGGGTGCCGGTCAAAACAACCAAGCAAGTGGAGCTGAGGATGTTGCCAAGTTTCTAGATTCGTTTGTGCTGCTGCAAAAACCGGCTTCTGGGCGTTAATCTCACCTTGCTTGTCAGAGATGGGGTGTTAGATGATCTGTTGGTTGGGTGAGAGTCCCGTTTTCCGCTCGCTCACCGGCACGGCTGTTTCTTCGGACGCCCAGTGCCGGTAGTCTAACAGCAGCTGGTGCATCAATCTCTGCTTCACGGTTAGCAGCACGCTTTTCAGCAGGGCGTTGCCGGTTGCTTCTAGGATGGCTTGTGGCGTAAACCAAAAAGGCGGTGGCAGTTCCACCTTCACTTCTAAGTCTGCTTTGCCTTTGAGGTAAGTTACGCCATTAATTTCGACGGGATAAAGCTTGCCTATGAGATTGAGTGCAAAGCGCTGATTGATGTACTCAACGCCCCGGATTTCAGACCGCACGGATTTTAAATTAATTGAGCCATCTGCTTCCGCCCATACTTTCATGTCTACCGTGGGTTGAATGCTCAGCATCATAAAGCTCAACGGGCGCATTTTTAAGCGAAACTGATCCTGACTCAGCTGCTCCATCCGGCTGGGGTCTACTAGAGCGTAGACGAGACGTTTGGGCTGACGCAAATAGTGCTGAATTGGCACAGGCTGCTCTGGAACAGCGATTTCTACGGATTGTGAGGCAACAAACCGGGTATTCATGAGCGGCACGTAAAAAGTAATAAATCTCTAACTATGTTAATTAATTTTATGATTGTTTACGATGTTTAAAATAATTAAAAATAGAGTTTGGTGAAGAAAATGGCATAAATCATCCTATATAAGTATTTTGATGGAATTTCACCCGCTCAGGCCGGCCAACAATTTCTGATAAAAGTAATAAAAATATTTGAGATATAAAATTTGATAGTAAATAGCGGACTGAACTCCATGACGGTATCTGTCGCCCATTTAGGCCCACCCGGCACTTATGCAGAGGCAGCCGCCCTTGCTTATGTCAACCAAATCAAGCAAGAAACTGGCTGTGAATGTTTGTTATGTCCTTATCCGAGTATCGCTCAAACGCTGCGGGCGGTGGCACAAGGAGAGGCGCATCTGGCAGTAGTGCCGGTGGAAAATTCGATAGAAGGCAGCGTGGTGGTTACGCTGGATACGCTGTGGCAGTTGGATTCGCTCCGAATTCAGCGAGCCATCGTGTTGCCGATTTCCCATGCTTTGCTATCGACGGCTCAAGCTTTAGAGGAGATTCAAACAATTTACTCTCACCCCCAGGCGCTGGCGCAGTGTCAGGGATGGTTGGAAAAGTTTCTGCCAAATGTGCAGCCGGTTCCGACGAATTCCACAACGGAAGCGTTGCAGTTTCTTGAACAAGAACCCTCTGCGGCAGCAATTGCTTCTTTACGGGCGGCTGAACTTTACAAGCTGCCGGTGTTGGCTCACCCGCTGAATGATTATCCCGATAACTGCACGCGATTTTGGGTGCTGGCTAGGGGCGAAGATAGCCCGGTTTCCAGCAACTTACCGTCACAAATGTCTGCCGGCACATCGCATACATCACTCGCTTTTAGCCTTCCTGCCAACGTCCCAGGGGCGCTACTTAAACCTTTGCAAGTCTTCGATTTGCTCAGCATTAATATGAGCCGCATTGAATCTCGCCCCACGAAGCGTTCTTTAGGTGAGTATCTTTTCTTTATTGATTTGGAAGGCGATCTCAATCAAGCCCCTGTAAAATCAGCGCTACAATTATTAACACTTCACACGGAAACCTTAAAAGTTTTAGGCAGCTACAATGTGCTGTCATTGCAGCCTCCATCAGTTATTTTGGCAAATAAAGTATGAACGTTGTGAGGCAACAGCCATCTTTGGGAAAACTGTTGAGTTATTCTACAGTTATCCGTAAAACTACGCTGGTTTTTTTGAGATGGATGTCGATCTACTACTAAAGCGATATGCTGCCGGAGAGCGTGATTTTCATGAAGCAAACTTAAGAGAGGCGTCCCTGCAAAGGGCATTCCTCAGCCATATTTGCCTGGTGTGTGCCAGCTTGAAAGAGGTTAACCTGGCAGAGGCTGACCTAAGTTGGGCCAACTTAATCGGGGCTGATCTTAAGTATGCCTGTCTGGCTATCGCTAACCTCAATTGGGCCAACCTGAGTCGGGCAGAGCTATCTTGGGCGAGGTTAACCGGCACAGATTTAATTGGGGCTGATCTAACAGAAGCCAACTTGAGTGATGCGAAACTCATTGCTGCCAATTTGCGAGGGGCAAACTTGCAAGGGGCTAACCTTCAAGAGGCGAATCTGATAGGAGCCTGTCTGGACAGGGCGGATCTGAGCCGAGCTAACTTATGTGAGGCAAAACTGCGTGGCGCAAGTCTTCAAGCTGCCAACTTGAGAGGAGCAACTTTAACTGAAGCGAATCTTGAGGGGACTGATTTAAGAGGAGCTGACTTGCGCGAATGCAATCTCACTGGGGCTTTTTTGTGTGCAGCCAATTTGGAGGGTGTGAAGCTAGATGGCGCAATCTTAAGTGGGTCTATTCAGTTTTGCGTCAGACAAGTTTAACTTAATATTAAATGTTTGTAAAAAAACTATTCAGGAAGCTGTCTAATGTTTGAGACAGCCCACTTTTTTGTGGCTGAAGTCTTTTCTAAATGTAGCTCAACATTTTTTCGCGGGATTTTGAGTTTGAGTTTTTGTAAAAAAAATTGCTGTTTTTTTAAGGGGTAAATTCTTGTTGGACTTACGATTATTTGTAAAAATATAATTTTATATTTGGATGGTTACAGGTATTTTATTTTAGGAAATATTTTTTATAAAAAAGTATAGTGCGAGAACTAAATTCTTCAAAAATCTCAGAAGTGATTCCATAAAATTTGACTATGTTTGTTAGAATCTATCGGCTTACCTTCTTAGGTTCGCCGCCAGATAGTTGGCTTGGAGAAACTCCTGAACAGCTCGATTAGTCTGGAATTAAACAAGCAAGATAGGCTTAATCTTGCCCCACACGCTCACAAGGAAATTCTTTATGGATCAATATTCCCAAGGTGTCCCCGGCTTGCCCGATCTCACCCATCCCAATGAACTCATAGAATTCGGCTCTAAGCTGATCAGTGTGTCTCAACAATTTACCCTGCTTGTAGGAGTCTTGGGAATTGCCCTTGCTTTACTGAGCTTTTCTCTGCGCCGAACGAAGTTAGAACAAAACCACTGGGTGGGAAAATGGATAGATCGCTACGACTTATTATTGCAAAAGTTACCGCATGGGCTGTTAGTACTGACGCTGGTAATCGGAGGGTTCTTTCTATCTTCAACCTTGGCAAATCGCTACCATCACTGGGAACAAGCACGGGTAGCTAAAGTTGCCGCCAGTGTTGCCGGTGATCGCTTAGAACAAGCTGCACCGCAAGTGCGCTACGTGATACAAGAACCTTACACGTATGACACTCAAGTAGAGGATAAAATTGTCCGCGTTCAGAAGACGCGAGATATAAACCGTTTCATGACGCTTGCCGGCTCGCAAATTGACGTAAAAATAGACCAAATTAAGGATGTTCAAGATTCGCGGGCGGTGTATCGCGTAAATCTTCAAGCTGATTACAAAGTTGTTAACCCGTTAAAGGAACCGGAAGACTTTTTCTTTGAAATTAGTCCGCCAAACGGTTACTTGCTGCTGCAAAACTTTAAAGTAGACCAAGACGGGACTCGGTTAGTGCCGGTGAATCCGGGGGATTATGGGTTTCCGTTTCGCCTGGAAGCGGGGCAACAAAGCAACTTTCGCGTGACTTATCAAGCTCAAGGGGGGCCACGCTGGGTTTATGATGCCACGGGCCAACTGTTGTCTAACTTTCGCCTAACGGCATTAGCTAACTTTCCGAATGCTGATTTTGCCAGTGGCATTGTTCCCACGCAGAAAAAAGAGGAGGGAGGGGGAACTCGCTTCACCTGGGTGTTTGATGATAATGTGTCGGTTCGCAATCCGTTTGGTTTATTCACATCCACCGGCCCGATTCGCAACACCGGCATTCTTCCTCGGCTGCTGTTACTGGCACCGGCACTATTTCTCTGGTGGATTTTGATGCTTTACTTGTCGCTGCCTCTAAACCTGCGAGATGTGGCAATTGCCGGCGCTATCTTTTTTGCTTGCCTGCTGAGTTTAACTTACCTAAGCCGAATTGTAGATGTTCACCAGGCTTGGGCAATGCTTTCGCCGGTAATGCTCATCCTCGTTTGGGGGTTGGGATCAAATTTGCGCGCTTCCCTGGCTGCGGTGATCGCCACGATTGCCGGCGGGATCGTGCCGATTTTGGGATTAATCATACCTTATAGTGGACTCACCCTCAGCTTGGCCGCCCTTCTGTGTGTGGTCTGGCTTACAGTCCGCCACTGGTACGGATGGTATCGCATCGAGCAAGATACTAAGCGCTAAAGGCTGAAGTGTGAAGTGTGAGGTTTCAAATTCTCCCGCTTCATCCTTCATCCTTCGCTTTACTGCAGCGTATCTTTGAGAACAGTTCGGGCTGCTAGGTGATTGCGGGTCGAGGTGAGAATTTCGGCTTCGCGTTCCAGCCTAGCGGCGGTATCTTGCATTTCTAAGAGCGCCTGCTGCTCAGATGCTACGCCGTAAAGGTTGCTAGCGACCCAGTATGATAGTTCGGTCGGTAGGCTTGGGATGTCTTCAGGAAGTTCTATTCTTTGATCCATCAATTTAGCGGACAGACGAACAACATCCCGCAGTAGTTGTTCTACTTCTGTTGCTAAGGTTCTGATATCCTTTGCCGGAGGCTGGTCTTCGATCCATTCGACCAAGCCGACGCGATAAGGCTTTTCTCGCACATACTCCAGCACCCGAAATCGCTGCTGTCCGAGTGTCCAGACTTTCATGCGATCATCAGGGAGGCGCTGAAATTGCAGGATTTCAGCACAGCAACCGACAGCGGCAGGTTGACCTTGAACTGGGTCCCACATCAAAACCCCAAACCGACGATCGCTATCCAGGATCGTGTTCATCATGATCCGGTAGCGAAATTCAAAGATGTGCAGTGGCAAGGGCCGGCCTGGAAATAGAACGACTTCAGGCAGAGGAAAGAGGGGAAGTTCTCGAACAGCGATCGACGATGCGGATGCCATTGACCTTCAGTAATTGCGCTTTTTCTTATCCTACTTTAGCCGATCTATTCGCTGGATTTCCAACAATGAAACCCTTTAGAAGAGATTCTAAAGGGCGAAAGGCCAGTAAATAGCCACTCAAAGCGAAAACAAGCTCATTAATTAATGTTTTTAGAGCTTGACTTCAATATCTACACCGGCAGGCAGATCGAGTTTCATCAAAGCATCAATCGTCTTAGAGGATGGTTGGTGAATGTCGATAATGCGCCGGTGGGTACGGGTTTCAAAATGCTCCCGCGAATCTTTATCAACGTGAGGAGAACGCAGTAGACAGTAGATTCGGCGGCGGGTGGGTAATGGGATCGGGCCAACGGCTGTGGCGTTGGTGCGATTTGCGGTATCGACAATCTTTTCGCAAGAGGTGTCTAGCAAGCGGCGATCGTAAGCTTTGAGGCGAATGCGAATTTTCTGTTGCTGTAGAGTGGCCATTTTTTTGTTTTCTAGGTTCTGTTTGCAGTTGTCAGCAGTTAGATAGGGGTCTGGGCTGCCATCCGTTGCGATTAGCCGATGAATCAAGCAGAGACAGCAAAGGAGCAGAAAAGCATCTTGACATTTTGTTGCTTTTCTGCTCTTGCTGCGTCAGCTCGTTGTCTTACTTGAGGATTTTAGCGACGACGCCGGCACCCACGGTGCGGCCACCTTCGCGAATAGCGAAGCGCATCCCTTGTTCAATAGCGATCGGGTTAATCAACTCAACCGTCATTTTGATGCGGTCTCCCGGCATCACCATTTCGGCGGCACTGCCATCATCAGCGGTAAATTCACTGATGGTGCCGGTGACGTCGGTGGTACGAACGTAGAACTGAGGCCGATAACCTGGGAAGAAAGGCGTGTGACGGCCTCCTTCTTCCTTCTTCAGGATGTACACCTCAGATTCAAACCGGGTGTGAGGGGTGATTGAACCAGGTTTGGCAAGAACCATACCCCGCTCAACGTCTTTCTTCTGAATACCCCGCAAGAGAACCCCGACGTTATCGCCGGCAATTCCCTCATCCAATACCTTCTGGAACATTTCCACGCCGGTTACGGTGGTGCTGCGGGTATCTCTGATCCCAACCAGCTCAACGGTTTCACCGGCTTTAACCTTCCCACGCTCAATCCGACCCGTGGCCACCGTACCCCGACCAGTAATCGTGAATACGTCTTCCACAGCCATCAGGAACGGCTTGTCAATATCCCGTTCTGGTGTCGGAATATAGGAGTCCACGTTATCCATCAATTCGTAGATTTTATCAACCCATTCATTGGTGCCCCGCTTAGTCGTGGGAGTGGCAACCATCGCTTCTAGCGCTAGCAGCGCTGAGCCGGCCACAATGGGAATATCGTCACCGGGGAAATCATAGGAACTCAGCAGTTCGCGCACTTCCAATTCCACCAGTTCCAGCAATTCCTCGTCATCTACCATGTCTTTCTTGTTCAAGAAGACGACGAGGTTGGGAACGCCCACCTGCTTAGCCAGCAGGATGTGCTCGCGGGTCTGAGGCATGGGTCCATCTGCTGCTGAGACGACCAGGATGCCACCATCCATCTGAGCCGCTCCCGTGATCATGTTCTTCACATAGTCAGCGTGACCGGGGCAGTCAACGTGAGCGTAGTGACGCTCTTCGGTTTGATACTCAACGTGAGCGGTGTTGATGGTGATCCCCCGCGCTTTTTCTTCAGGCGCAGCGTCGATTTCATCATATTTCTTCGCTTTTGCCTGACCCAGCGCGGCTAGGGTCATTGTGATAGCGGCAGTTAGGGTCGTTTTGCCGTGGTCAACGTGACCGATCGTGCCGATATTAACGTGGGGTTTATTCCTTTCAAACTTTGCGCGTGCCATGAATGATGTGTTCCTTTGTCAGTTGTTCAGTTGTCAGCTGTCAGCTGTCAGCTGTCAGTTGTGAGAAACAACTGACAGCTAAGCGCTGGCTACCGAGCGATTATGATTTCCCTTTGCTCTTAGCGATGAGCGGTTCAGCCACGTTGCGAGGCACCTCTTCGTAGTGGCTAAACTCCATCGAAAATATACCCCGGCCCTGGGTTTTAGACCGGATTACGGTGGCATAGCCAAACATTTCTGCCAGTGGAATCTTAGCAGTAACTTTGGCAATTCCTTGTTCAGTTCCCTGGCCTTCTATCTGGCCTCGTCGGGAGTTGAGGTCCCCAATAACGTTCCCGATAAAATCTTCAGGAACTTCAACCTCTACTTTCATCATAGGCTCTAGTAGCACAGGTGTGGCCTTCATCACAGCTTCTTTAATCGCCATCGATCCGGCGATTTTGAATGCCATTTCTGAAGAGTCTACATCGTGATAAGAGCCGTCTACCATCGTGGCTTTCAAGTCGATCACCGGATAGCCGGCCAAGATGCCTGATTCACAAGCTTCCTTCATGCCTTGTTCTGCTGGGCCGACGTACTCTTTAGGCACAGCGCCGCCAACAATTTTCGAGACAAATTCAAAGCCTGTTCCCGGTTCAGTCGGTTCTAACTCAATGACCACATGGCCGTACTGACCTTTACCCCCACTCTGGCGGATAAACTTCCCTTCAGCGCGGACGGCTTTACGAATGGTTTCTCGGTAGGCTACTTGTGGGGCACCCACGTTGGCTTCTACCTTAAACTCTCGCAACATCCGATCCACCAGAATTTCCAGGTGAAGTTCACCCATGCCGGCAATCACGGTTTGATTGGTTTCGGCATCGACACTAACCCGGAAGGTGGGGTCTTCTTCTGAAAGCGATTGGAGGGCTTTGGATAGCTTCTCCATATCCTGCTTGGTTTTGGGTTCGACCGCAACCGAGATCACAGGTTCTGGAATGAACAGTGACTCTAGGATGATCTGGGAGTGCTCCTCGCAGATTGTATCCCCGGTAAACGTGTCTTTCAAACCCAAGGCTGCGCCCAAGTCGCCGGCCCGCAGTTCATCGACTTCAATTCGATCATCAGCTTTCAGAACGATCAGGCGAGACACCCGCTCTTTCTTACCTTTGGTCGAGTTGTAGACGTAACTGCCTTTCTTGAGTACCCCAGAATAGACGCGAACAAAGGTCAGGCGTCCATAGGGATCTGCCATAATCTTAAAGGCCAATGCCGCCAGCGGGGCTTCGTCATTGGCTGTGCGGACAGATATTTCCCCATCTGGCAAGGTTCCCTGAATTGGGGGCACATCAATCGGTGCCGGCAGGTAATCAACCACCGCGTCTAACAACAGCTGAACGCCTTTATTTTTAAACGCGGAGCCACATAACATCGGAACAATTGTCCCATCGACGGTGCCTTGACGCAGGGCTTTGCGAATTTCCTCTTCGGTTAATTCTTCACCTTCGAGGTACTTCTCCATCAAAGCATCATCCGTCTCAGCTACGGCTTCAACCAGTTTGATCCGGAACTCTTCAGCCTGAGCGCGAACGTCTTCTGGGATATCCGTTTCTTCAATATCGGTGCCGATGTCATTGGTATAGATCCGGGCTTTCATCCGCACCAAGTCAATAATTCCCCGGAAATCACTTTCACTTCCAATCGGGATTTGAATGGGTACAGCGTTCGTCCGCATCCTGTCAAGGATCTGGTTATAAACTTTGAAGAAGTTTGCACCCGTGCGATCCATTTTGTTAACAAAGACAATTCGAGGCACTTTATAGCGATCTGCCTGACGCCAAACTGTCTCGGATTGAGGTTGGACGCCTCCGACTGAGCAGAACACCGCGATAACCCCATCCAATACCCGCATAGAACGTTCAACTTCAATGGTGAAGTCTACGTGGCCTGGAGTATCGATAATGTTGATCTGATGATCTTTCCAACTGGTGGTGATGGCAGCCGCAGTAATTGTAATGCCGCGCTCCCGCTCTTGCTCCATCCAGTCAGTGACGGCGGTTCCTTCGTGAACCTCGCCCATTTTATGAACCACACCGGAATAGAACAGAATTCGCTCTGTTGTTGTCGTCTTGCCTGCATCAATATGAGCTGCAATGCCTATGTTGCGTACTCTTTCGAGCGGGATCGTCCGTGCCACAGCTACCTCCTAAATCTCTGCCGCAGATATTTTCACTAGCGCTGTATCTAGATTCTGTGTGGCGAACTTTGAGAGAAGTAGTGAGTCGCTCTCGAAATCGCTAGATAATGGTTAAATCTTTCTAACCTTTATCACAGCCCACACTAGAACCTTTAGCCCATTGCTACAAGCGATGGGCGGATTTTGGGGAAGATTCCACACTTAATGTTGCCGCCAAAGGTGGCGAGTGGGTGGTTACCGAGTTCCTTGGTTATTATATTTTAATATTTTTCATTAAGTTTTGTTCCCTTATCGCCACCAATTGCGGGAACTTTGGAACTCGTACTTTCTTAGTACCGGTAGTGAGCGAATGCCTTGTTGGCTTCAGCCATCCGGTGAGTTTCTTCCCGCTTGCGAATTGCATTCCCCGTCTCGTTCGCAGCATCCATCAGCTCATTTGCTAGCTTGTTTGCCATTGTGCGACCGGCTCTACTTCTGGCAAATTGGATCAGCCAGCGAAGTGCTAAGGCTATTCCTCGATCCGAACGGACTTCCATTGGCACTTGGTAGGTTGCACCGCCAACTCGGCGTGCTTTGACTTCTACAAGCGGGGTAGCATTGCGAACCGCTCTTTCAAACGTTTCTAGGGGATCGCCGCCGGTGCGTTCCTGAATGGTTTTGAAGGCATCATAGATAATGCTGGTGGCAACAGATTTTTTGCCACTTTTCATAATCCGCCGCACCATCATACTTACTAAGCGGCTGTTATAAACTGAATCGGGTGGAACGGGACGTTTTTGAACAACAGTACGACGCGACATAGTCAGTTTTTAGCGAGACAATTTAGGTCATTTTGGCATTTGCACACCTAAGCTAGGGGGAGTTGCTTCAACTTACCCGCTGCCGAGATGAAATTTGGAGGAAAATTTTGAGCTTTGCAGCTCATTCCTTGAGCGTTGGCTTCCCGCGTGCCCCACGGGAGGCTCTAAATTGATGAGTGCTTCCAAGCACTTGCCTCGATCCAGGCTTTAAGCGCGAGCCAAAGTTCGGCCACTAATGGCTTAGCAAATTATCGTTGGTCTTGTTAGCCGGTTTGAGAGGATGTTCCCACTTAATTGTTAGCGGGATGCAGCCTCTGCTCTATTTGCCGGCTGCTGCCTTAGGACGCTTAGCGCCATACTTAGAGCGAGCTTGCCGACGGTCTTTGACCCCAGCGGTATCTAAAGTTCCACGGATAATGTGATATCTCACACCGGGTAAATCTTTTACCCGTCCCCCTCTAATCATCACGACAGAATGCTCTTGCAGGTTGTGGCCAATACCTGGAATATAAGCGGTCACTTCAAATCCAGAAGTGAGGCGAACCCGCGCCACCTTACGCAGCGCCGAGTTGGGTTTTTTCGGGGTAGTGGTGTAGACTCTTGTGCAAACGCCACGACGCTGAGGGCAACTCTTCAAAGCCGGGGATTTAGTTTTCTTGTTGGCTTTCTGGCGTTCGTCACGAATGAGTTGCTGAATAGTGGGCATGAGTAAGGCGTGTGCAGCTCTATTGCTGTTCCAAGTTTTAACAAAAGCTGATTATATCGATTTTAAGCGTTTTATGTCAATTAAAGCGCTGGATAAATTTATGAGTTTTATAGAAAAACGGCCCTAAGCCAGAGGTAGCCTGGAAGTGGAACCGGCGAAAACCATGCTGGATGCTGAGTGGGAGAGGGGTTAGGGGGAGAAAAATGTTTGAAAACAAAAATTAAGAAAACTGACGGCGTCTTTAGCTAGCAGAAGCCAGCCCGGAGAAAGAGTGGCCACAACTACAGCCTTGTAGTGCATTGGGGTTGTGGAAGCGAAACCCCCCCCCCATAAGATCCTCTGAATAATCTAAAGTAACCCCGTTGAGGTAATTCAAGCTCTCAGCATTGACCAGCACTTGAATTCCCTCACAGGCATAGAGGTGATCGCTCTCGCCGGCATTTTCCTCAAATTCCATCGTATAAGACAGGCCGGCACACCCACCAGGTTGAACTCCCAGGCGAAAGAACACCTGAGAGTTTGGCTGTTTAGACTTTAGACGATTGACTTCGCGGACAGCAGCTTTGCTCAGATGAATCATGCAGAAATTCCGAACCCGACTTCTGAGCTTATATTACTTCGCGCCGGCCCGCGCATAATCATCTTGGTAGCGGACAATATCATCCTCCCCTAGGTACTCCCCATTTTGTACCTCAATCAAAACCAACGGAATCACACCAGGATTTTCCAGCCGGTGCGACGTACACTGAGGCACATAAGTCGATTGATTCGTAAAAATAAGTTGAACTTCATCCCCACAAGTCACCTTAGCCGTCCCGCAAACCACAATCCAATGCTCACTCCGGTGGTGGTGCATTTGCAGGCTCAGGCGGTGACCGGGCTTGACCTCAATCCGCTTAATTTTATATCCCCGCCCTTCTTCCAGAACAGTAAACGATCCCCAAGGGCGCAATTCCGTAGCGGCAACTGCATTCGTAGCGGCAACTGCTGACAGCGTAGAAACTTGAGACATTTCTTTAACTTGAACCATGATTTTCTCTCCTTAAGAGCTGCTTCCGAATTAGGCAAGCTGAGTGGCAGGATAGTTGGGGGCGAAGCGCTGAATCTTGAAGCACTCCATAACTTCTACTTGGCCGAAAAATCCCCAGGCTAGAGTTTTTCTAAATACCGCAACATCTGTGACGCAGATCCTCGAAAAATGGTTAGCAAAACTCAAAATCTCTGAACAGAGTTCATCTGCCTCAATCTGAGAATATGCCAATTAGGGGGGCTGAAATCAACCATAGCAATTTCAGCTTGGGGGCTGACACTACAAATCGGCAAATTCAGCCAATCTACATCAAGTCTTTACGTCGGCAACCGATGCTTTAAATAAGCTTTAACCGCAGAAAAGCAGACAGCCAGATCCATAAAAATCCCCCGATTCTTTAATTTAGCAAGCTAGAAACTGCTCAGCGAGGGCGATCAAGGAAGACACCCAAACCATTGTGAACCCGCGCAGCCGTACGCGCAGGGCGATCAAGGAGTTGGCCCCCCAGATAAAGACCTGTAGAACTGCCACCATCCAGATTCAGGGCTTCAACAGCCCCTAACTGCCGCATTAGTTGGGCTAATTCGGCCAAAGTAGAACCGGCACCCCCAGCGCGGTTGTGAACTGCCGCTATCAGTAGTGTGCCCGTTGCAGTCGTGCCAATCGCACTACGAGACGCAGTTTGTTGAAGAAAGGCATCGCTGAAACCTTCCGCCTTAGCATCCAGAACAATTTGGCCATTTTGCATCAAAAGTGGGCCAGCGCCGATGATGTGGGGATAATCGCTAAAGTCAGCCGGCACTGTGACACTTTCAATGGCCACAGAGGTGCCGGTGGGTAGGGCGTCAGATTCCACCTTGCGAAGAACTAGCAAGTAGCCATTACGGGGGATAGGAAAAGCAGTTTTGCCCACGTCCCCAGCAGGCTGCTCGCCCGTAACTCGGTTATTTTCAACCGTAACAATCGTTTCCCCGTCACTCAAGGGAGTATAAGCCAATCCCCATTCAGGCGAGTAGCGGGAAATTCCTTGTTGGACAAAACCGCTGTTGAGATAAAGCACCGGCAGGCGCACTCCCGCTGCGGCGATCAACGTTTCCTTCAGCGCCAGCCGGCCCATTTTAACGCTGCCGCTATCATTCCACGCCATCGCGCCCCGGTTAAGAATCGGGCTGGATAACCACTGAGTATCCCGACGCAGGGCACCCAAGGGCATCGTATTATTGCGATTGAAAAAGCCACCGTTAATTGCTGCTGAAGCTTGCCAGCGATTCGCCGTAGCGATTAAGGGGGCAGTACCCACTTGAGTAGCCGGTTCGCTCCAGATCGGTTTCAGACTCAAACCCGGTTGGCGGAGATCAATTTCCAGCCACACCACCGGGAAGCGATCTTTACCCAAACTGAGGTACTGCTGATGCCAGCGTACCCCTGGTGCCCAAAGAATATCTTTCTCCAAGAGAGAATCGGGTCGAATATCAATCTGTAAGCGATTCGTGTTGGGTGAAGTCAGAACTTGGGGACGCCAACCCGGAGGAACTAGCAGCTTCACAGTTGTTTGATTTACAGCCGTTTCAACTTTTAACCGGCGGGCTTTTGGCGGGATCACCGGCTTGTCTTTGGCGTCCGGCAGTGGGTAGCCCGGATAGGCAATCTCCCCCGGTTCCAGGGCGTTTAAGCGCTGCACCAGAGCCGGCTCGATTTGGCCATCGATAGTAATCACCCATTCATCCAGCTTGGGGGGTTTCGGGTTTTGCACTTCCGGCGTTTCCCCCTGCGGCTTGGATGTATCATCGGCGGCTTCTTGCTGGCGGTTGTTGCCGGCACCCTCACCGGAAGGTGTTTTCGGTTTAACAGGAGTCGGTTCTGGGGGTGTTAAGGTGGCGGAAAAATTCGCTTGCCAGGGGGTTGGGCGATCTAGCTCAATCGCAATGCTACGCGGCAAGGTTACAACTGCTTCTTTTTCCCCCCAATTTTGCATCGTCGCCTCAATTGCCTGGACTGTTGCCGCAGGAGAAGAAATCGAGAGCGTGTTTCCAATCACTTGCATCTGCCAGCCGGCGGCTTGAGCGAAATCAGTCATGTCCAAATAGCGGTATGAACCGGCAAGTTGAGCAGTCAAAGGTGCAAGTTGAGAGAACCAGCGCACTGGCTGCTTTGCCAGATCGCCGGTGCTTAACAGTTCCACCCCTAATAGTTGGGTAACTCCCGCATCACTGATGCCGGTGCGAAGGGCACCCCCAGCCGTATCCTGTTGCCACTGGCTCCAAGCTGCCGGCCAAGTTCGACCGTTTAAGGAAATTTGAGTGCCTTGCCGCAGCAGGGGTTGCGTAGCGAACGCTTGAACGAATGTCAGAGAAGACTGTTGCTGCACGCCAGAGTCCAAACCTTCCATAACTTCCTGGCTGATGGCTTGAGCTTGGGCGCTGTCTGGATGAGCCGATGCTAAGCATAGAGCCGTAAAAACAACAAGGGGAGTGAAGGTAATAAGTTTAAAAAAAGCAGGCATAAGCTCAATCATCAAACTAGGGGACACTTGTGTGGGGGAGGATTTAGTACATTTTGCCGAGATGCGGGCTCCTGATGAATTCCTCAAACGACCGACTAGAAAGGATTTCTCCATTCAAAATTCGCACACCTAAACGCTAAAATGGGACGAGTTGCAACAAATGGCCGCCCCTTGAGCGCAAACGCTGACAAGGAGCCTAAGCAGACGCAACAAGAGAAAACCTGACAAAAAGTAGTTACGACCCGAAAATTTAAGGGTTATATATCCTGGCTTCGCCCTTAAGAGTGCTTACACCGGCAGATCAAATTTAGCCGGATCTAAAAATATAGAGCCATTGCTGAGCGCGGTTTTCTGGTCGGAACGCTAAAACTTGGCTTCCTCCGCCAGCACTTTGCTCTGAACTGGGCACCGTTGAAAGTCACCCCTATCAAGAAACCATGACTTGTGGCCGATGACTAGCTGCATTGCTTCCAAAGCGATTCGCCAAGAAACAGCCTAGCCAATTCCAGTGCCGGCGTGGATTCGGCCCTTCGGCCAAAACTAGATAAAATAGCAAAAACTTGCTTAAAGCTTGCCAGATATGGTGGAACCCAGATTGGTTTTTTTGTTTATCCTAGATATGAGCCTCTTCGGTGGCTAAAGCATAATCACCGATTCGCTACGTCTGGCAAGACGGCAAAGTGGTAGATATAGGGATTGCTAGAATACAGGATTTTCTGTAAGATTTTTCTGCCGTCCTGCTAGGATACCGTTTTGGGGAATCAGAGCCAGGAGCGCGTTTCTTTATCTGTAGGTCAAACTCCAAGCAAACCGGATACCTCGATCGATTGGCGATCGTTATGCGATGTTTCGAGTTTAACCTCTGCCCGCCTAATTCTAGTTTTTAAGGGAAAGTTTTGTAAGGCTGAGACTTAAGATCGAGGCAGAAAAGAGCCATCTATCAATTAAGAGGGGATGGCAAGGTAAGGTTTAAATCGAAAGGTATGAAGCTATGTCGTGAGCGATTATACGGCGAGCTATGTCAGTAGAGATGAGCCTTAGCGCCTCTTTAACAATCAAAGACTAGGATACTTGCCGAGCCATAAAAATTTTTACTTACTCGTTTTCTGGCAAATAAAGGAATTCCCCTCCTTTACAACCGGCACTAGGGCGGCACGCCCCGCAAAATTAATCCGTAAAACCCATCTACGAATATCAGACAAGGAAAAGAATGATCCATCCCATGAACAATTCGAGCGTGAATCACAACGGCATACAAAATCAGGGAAATCAAGACGAAGATAACAGCCTTTTCGGTCAGCGCTGGCTAGTAGAGGAACGAGACGCCTGTGGGGTCGGCTTCATTGCCAACTTAAAAGGGGAAGCGAGCCATGAAATTGTGGCCAACGCCTTGTCCGCGCTCACCTGTTTGGAACACCGGGGAGCCTGTAGCGCCGATCAAGATTCAGGGGATGGGGCGGGTGTGATGACAGCAATCCCCTGGGAACTACTTGATGGATGGATGAGCGAGGGGGGGATTCAACGCGATCCGGGCGCAGAAACCGCAGTAGGGATGGTATTTTTGCCCCAAGATGCAGCCCAGGCAAAAACTTGCCGCGAAGTTGTCGAAAAAGTTTTAGTGGAAGAAGGACTGACGCTGCTTGGCTGGCGCACGGTGCCGGTGCGCCCAGAGATCCTAGGGTTGCAAGCGCGAGAAAACCAGCCGCATATCGAGCAAGTGATTGTTCAGTCTGGGCAGTGGCGCGGGGATGAACTGGAACGCCGGCTCTATCTTGCCCGCCGCTCCTTTGGCAAAACCCTGCACAGCATGGAAAGCGGCAAATGGGGAGATGATTTTTATGTCTGTTCCTTCTCTTGCCGCACCATCGTTTATAAAGGCATGGTGCGCTCAGCCGTGCTGGGAGAATTTTATCTCGATTTACAAAACCCCGCTTACAAGAGCGTTTTTGCGGTGTATCACCGGCGCTTCAGCACGAATACGATGCCCCGTTGGCCCCTGGCCCAGCCGATGCGTCTGCTAGGCCACAATGGCGAAATTAATACGCTGCTGGGCAACATTAACTGGATGATGGCGCGGGAAGGCACCTTGTCCCATCCGATCTGGGACGGTCGGATTGAGGATCTCAAACCGCTGGTGAAGCCAGATAACAGCGACTCCGCCACGCTGGATAACGTGATGGAACTGTTGGTGCGCTCAGGACGTAGTCCCCAAGAAGCCCTGACGATCATGGTGCCAGAAGCCTACCAAAATCAGCCGGCTTTGGATGAGTATCCAGAAATTGTGGATTTCTACGAATATTACAGCGGCCTACAAGAGCCGTGGGATGGCCCCGCCCTGCTAGTCTTCAGTGATGGCAAGCTGGTGGGAGCTACCCTAGATCGCAATGGACTCAGACCGGCTCGTTATGCTCTCACCCGCGACGGTATGGTGATTGTGGCATCAGAAGCCGGTGTGGTGGATTTGCCAGAAGCAGACATTGTGGAAAAAGGCCGGTTGGGTCCTGGGCAAATGATTGCCGTTGACCTTGAAGCCAGGGAAATTATCAAGAACTGGGAGATTAAGCAGCGCATTGCCAAAACCCAGCCTTATGGACAGTGGCTGCGGCAACACCGGCGCGAATTAACACTGCAACCGTTCCCCGAAGCCGCCCAAATGGAAGTCGGTGACGTGTTGCGCTATCAAACTGCCTTTGGCTACACCGCTGAAGACGTAGAGATGGTGATCGAAGAAATGGCGGTCAGTGCTAAGGAACCAACGTTCTGCATGGGAGATGACATTCCCTTAGCCGTACTCTCAGAACGCCCTCACTTGCTCTACGACTACTTCAAACAGCGCTTTGCTCAAGTCACAAACCCTCCCATTGACCCTCTGCGGGAAGGGATGGTGATGTCTTTAAGTATGCAGCTCGGTGAGCGAGGAAATATTCTGGAAGCCAAGCCAGAATATGCGAACCGGCTCAAGATTTCCACGCCGGTGATCAATGATGCTGAATTGGACGTGATTCGCACATCGGGTTTGGAGTCAGCAACCTTATCCACTTTATTTGAGATCGCAGCCGGCCCTCCAGGACTCGCTGAAGCAGTCAAACGGCTGCAGGAAGAAGCGGCAGAAGCAGTACGTGCCGGCAAAAAGATTCTAATTCTCAGTGATCGCACCCAAAAAATTACGGATGAGCTGAGCTACATTCCCCCTCTGTTAGCAGTGGGTGCCGTCCATCACCACTTGATCCGTCAAGGGTTGCGGATGAAAACCTCTTTAATCGTCGATACCGCTCAATGCTGGAGTACCCACCACTTCGCTTGCCTAATTGGCTACGGCGCGAGTTCTGTGTGCCCCTATTTAGCCTGGGAAAGTGTGCGGCAGTGGGTGTTCAATCCCAGAACTCAAAATCTGATGGAACGGGGCAAGATTGCTTCGGTGAGTGTGGACAAAGCTCAGGAAAACTATCGCAAGGCAATAGAAGGTGGCTTGCTGAAAATTCTCTCGAAAATGGGCATTTCCCTGCTGGCAAGCTACCAAGGGGCGCAAATTTTTGAAGCGATCGGGATTGGATCAGATTTAATTGGGTTGGGCTTCACCGGCACCACCTCCCGCATCGGAGGGCTGTCTGTTAGCGAACTGGCTCAGGAAGTCATGGCCTTCCACAGCAAAGCTTTCCCCGAACTGAATATCAAGAAGCTAGAAAACTATGGCTTTGTCCAGTACCGGCCTGGTGGTGAGTATCACATGAACAGCCCCGAAATGGCCAAGGCGCTGCACAAGGCGGTGGAAAATAAGGCACACGACCACTATGAGCTGTATCAAAAATCTCTGCAAGGACGCCCGGTAACTGCTTTGCGGGATTTGCTGGATTTCAATGCCGATCGCGCCTCGATTCCGATTGAGGAAGTAGAGCCGGTGGAAAACATTATGTCGCGTTTCTGCACCGGCGGGATGTCCTTGGGGGCGCTGTCCCCGGAAGCCCATGAGGTGCTAGCCATTGCCATGAATCGCATCAGCGGTAAATCTAACTCCGGTGAGGGTGGGGAAGATCCGGTGCGGTTTAAGGTGCTTGATGATGTCGATGAGACAGGGCATTCTCAGTTAATGCCGCATCTCAAAGGTTTACGCAATGGCGATACGGCATCATCTGCGATTAAGCAGGTGGCGTCGGGCCGGTTTGGGGTGACGCCTGAGTATTTGATGAATGCCAAGCAGATCGAAATTAAGATGGCTCAGGGTGCGAAACCCGGTGAAGGGGGCCAATTGCCTGGGAAAAAGGTTAGCCCCTATATTGCCATGTTGCGCCGGTCGAAGCCGGGAGTGACGCTAATTTCGCCGCCGCCTCACCACGATATTTATTCGATTGAGGATTTATCCCAACTAATTTTTGACCTCCACCAAATTAATCCCAAGGCTGGAGTTTCGGTGAAGTTGGTGGCGGAAATTGGGATCGGCACGGTGGCTGCCGGTGTGGCAAAGGCGAATGCGGATATTATCCAAATTTCTGGCCACGATGGCGGCACCGGCGCGTCTCCCCTAAGTTCAATTAAGCACGCCGGTTCGCCTTGGGAATTGGGACTGACGGAAGTGCATCGGGTGTTGATGGACAACCAGTTGCGTGACCGCGTTCTGTTGCGCGTTGATGGCGGCTTCAAAACCGGCTGGGATGTGGTAATGGGCGCTTTGATGGGTGGCGAAGAATACGGCTTCGGTTCAATCGCCATGATTGCCGAAGGCTGTATTATGGCCCGGATTTGTCACACCAATGCCTGCCCGGTTGGGGTGGCGACTCAGCAAGAAAAGCTGCGTCAGCGCTTCACCGGCATCCCTGAACACGTGGTCAATTTCTTCTACTTTGTGGCAGAGGAAGTGCGTTCTTTGCTGGCGCGGCTGGGCTACCGTTCTCTTAATGAGATTATCGGTCGTGCGGATCTGCTGAAGGTGAAGGAAGGCGTGCAACTGACAAAAACCAAGTCTCTGAATTTAGATTGCCTGCTCAAGTTACCGGATTCACGCGCAAATCGCGATTGGTTGCACCATGAGCCGGTTCACAGCAACGGGCCGGTTTTGGATGATGAGTTATTGGCTGACTCAGAAATTCAAGCGGCGATCCAAAATCAGGGCAGTGTAACGAAAACTTACCGGCTGGTGAATACAGACCGAACCGTGGGCACACGACTATCGGGGGCGATTGCTCAAAAGTACGGCAACACCGGCTTTGAGGGTCAAATTACACTGAATTTCACCGGAAGTGCCGGTCAAAGTTTCGGGGCGTTCAACCTTCCGGGCATGACGCTGATTCTAGAGGGTGAAGCCAATGACTATGTGGGTAAAGGCTTGCACGGGGGCGAGATTATTATTAAGCCGCCGGCTGAGGCAACCTATGACCCATCACAAAATGTGATTATTGGCAATACTTGCTTGTATGGTGCAACCGGCGGCTTTTTGTTTGCCAATGGTCAAGCCGGTGAGCGGTTTGCTGTGCGGAACTCAATGGCGAAGGCTGTGATTGAGGGTGCCGGTGATCACTGTGCTGAGTACATGACCGGCGGTGCCATCGTTGTCCTTGGCAGGGTTGGCCGCAATGTGGGTGCCGGCATGACAGGCGGGATGGGCTACTTCTTGGATGAAGATGGAAGTTTCCCGCAAAAAGTTAATTACGAAATTGTCAAGATTCAGCGGATTTGTACGGCTGCCGGTGAGCAGCAGCTTAAGGAATTGATTGAGCTGCACGCAGATCGCACCGGCAGCCAAAAGGCGAAGACAATCTTGGAAAATTGGTCTGAATACCTGCCCAAGTTCTATCAAGTTGTGCCGCCTTCTGAGGCTGACAGTCCTGAAGCAAGTGCTGAAGCCCCAACTGAAAAGGTTGCAGTAAAAGCATAGTTTGGTTATCCATTCAGTAGAGAATGGAACAGAAAAATGAAGAAGGGGCGACAAAAATCGCCTCTTTTTTTTGGTTGGATGCCAACATTTTGGAACAAGATCAACTGATGATACCAAAAAGGATTTGGTATCACTCGTTTCACTCAAGCCCAAACCTTTGCTCTAAGAGGATTTGGTCAATCTGTAAGGTGTCTGCCATAACCGGATTTGGTATGACTTGAGGAATCTTTAATTAAGGAGTGATTGGTTAGGGTCTAAATTGCCAATAAAGCTAACTTTTGAAGAGTATATTAGGGATGATGCCGGTATAGATAATCCATAAACTTCCTAATTTGAAGTTATTTATAGCATAGAAAAACCCTCACCGGCGTGAGGGCAATAACTTGATCAGCTTTAAAATTGTGCCTTTGTAAAAAAGGGGAATGGAAAGAAGGATCGACAGCTTTAGCTTATTGATTCGTTGTAGCAAAAGCCTCGACTGGATAGCCGGGAACTCGCTCAGAGTAATCAGTTTTTGTTGCAGTAACAGACTCAGCTAGCTTCTCAAAAGAGTCAGAATTCCAGTTACGCTGGTGGATTGGCTTCGACTGTTCGCCCCTGAAATAAGCTTGAGTTCCCAAAACTGCCGCAGCCACCCAACCGACGATAAACAGTGCAATTAGTACAGTCATTTTTTGTTTGCCCTAAAGATTTATTAACTTATGTAAATAAATGTAACAAAACTTTTGACAAGGTTCAAGGTCGTGCCTGGACGGTTAACCAGACACAAAAGTATGGTATTCCAGACTTGACAACTAACTAGGCAGCCAGCAAAACCTAATTCCTACGGCTTCTCGGCGCGTGAATTGGTAGATTTTGCCTGGGCTACGAGTTCCTTATCTTGCATCTCTAGCAGTTCTGGCAATGTTACAAATTTATATCCCTGCTTCTTCAGCTCTGCAATGATTTGTGGTAAAGCTTTTAGGGTGTTTGAGTGATTGCCGCCGCCATCGTGCATCAACACAACAGCGCCTGACTGCGCGTTACTGAGTACGGTGTTAATGATTTCCTGTGGACTGGGAGAATAGGACTCGAGAGTATCCGTAGACCACATGGCAACGACCATTTTTTGGGCTTGGGCGTAGGCAGCTAATCCATTGTCTAAAATGCCTCCCGGTGGGCGGAACATCGCGGTTTTAACACCTGTGATTTTGTAGATGAGTGACGCGGTGTCTTCTATTTCCCTCGCGGCAATAAAGCGATCTACTTGATGATATTGGTGGTTCCAGGTGTGGTTGCCAATAGCATGGCCTTCAGCAACAACTTTTTTGCCAATTTCTGGATAAATTTGCAGATGCCGGCCTATCCAAAAGAAAGTTGCTTTAATTTTGTTTTGCTTGAGAATATTTAAAATTTGCAATGTATCTGGCCAAGGCCCATCATCAAAGGTGAGAGCAACGACTTTTTGTTTACTATTTAGTTTGATTTCATAAGTGATTGCGCCTTCAAATCGAGCCGGCACTGAAAAATTGAAGCGTTTTTCGTGTTGTGCCTGTATTTGTGCAGCCTTAGTATTAAAGCCCTTAATGCGATGCTCAATTGCCGGCTTTACATTCAGTAAATTCTGCTTTTCTTTCTTCCCAACAGGGGTTAATTGAGGAGCCGGCAGCTTAAGTTCTTCATTAACGGGTGGGGATGCCGGCATAATTACACCCAACATAAAACTGCCAAAAGCTGTCCCTATCATTAAAAATATTTTTTGCTGACCAACCAAGGAAGCCAGGTTTGCCATGTAATTTCTCCCGCAATTATTTTGGCGATAAGTTGGTTAAAATTAATGCCTTTAGTAAGTATTGTTTTTGAAGCAGAGAGAGCGGAAAGACTATAGGTCAGGCATCCATATTGTTTATGACTTATACTTTCCGCTCATTTTTAACTGACATTCAATCCAACTTAAAAAGTCGTTGCTTAGACAGATGCTTGGACTTGATTGTAATAGCAGCGAACAATACGCTCAACGACTTCAGCAATGCTTAAACCATCGGTTTGAATTTCAATGGCATCGGCTGCTTTGCGAAGGGGTGAAACCGCACGGTTGGTGTCTTTTCGATCACGTTCAGAGATATCGTGTTCCAACTCCTGCAAACTGATGATATTCTCGCCCTGCTGTTCAATATCTTGGTGCCGGCGTCGCGCCCGTTCTTGCACAGAAGCCGTCAAGAAAATCTTGAGTTCAGCATCTGGGAAAACTTGAGTACCGATGTCGCGCCCTTCTGCGACTAAGCCACCCTTCTTGCCAAAGTTCTGCTGTTGTTTGACGAGTAACTGACGGACTGCCGACTGTGCAGAGATGGCTGACACATTCGCTGTTACCTCCATACTCCGAATGAACCCAGTTACATCTTGACCGTTAATCAGAATTTGAGCATTGGGCATCGAAGATTGGGAAGCATTTGTTTCGGTTGATGCTTGCCAGTCGCTAGTTGCCAAGCCGGCAAAACTAATTTCACTGTTGGCAACCAACTCCGCCACAGCGGGTTCATCGTTAATCGGGATACCGGCTTGCAAAACAAGCCAGGTTACTGCCCGGTACATTGCGCCGGTGTCGAGATACAACAGCCCTAAAGCTTGGGCGACAAGGCTTGCTACAGTAGATTTGCCGGCACCGGCAGGCCCATCAATAGCGACAATCGGCTGCCGGTCACGCAGGACAATATTATCAATTAAGCGGGTAGAACCGAGTCGGGCAGCAACGGCTAATAGCCCGACCTCTTCAACTTTATCTAAAGGCATCAAAGTATTGGGATCGACAAGTTCAACATATTCCAGCTGGACGCTTGGCACTTTTGCCAACTCCGCTTTAACAGATGCCATCATAACAGTGCCGGTGCGTTCCCCTGCAATAAAAGCTTTTTCGGCTTTTTGTAAACTGCGATACAACACAGTTGCTTGCTCTTTGTCCTCTGACGTCAGGTACTTATTCCGAGAACTCATTGCCAGTCCGGATGTCTCCCGCACAATCGGACAGGGCACAATCTCCACCGGCAAGTTTAAATCTGCCACCAGCCGTTTAATAATGGCGACCTGCTGAGCGTCTTTGTGGCCAAAATAAGCGCGATTCGGCTGTACCAAGTTTAAAAGCTTGGTGACGATTGTTGTGACTCCCTGAAAATGGCCAATTCGAGAGCGACCGCACATTACCGACGTCATGGATGCTGGGGGAATGACCTCAGTGAGAAAATCAGAGGGTGAATTTTGAGCAGAATCCCTTGTTCTCGCGCTCTCTCGCTCTGTGACTCCGATTTCCTCAACCGTGGGAGCAAAAAGCACATCAACACCGGCTGCTTCGCACAACTGCTGGTCTTGTTCTAGAGTGCGAGGATACTTTTGGAAATCTTCCGTTGGGCCAAATTGCAGCGGATTGACAAAAATACTAACAATAACAATTTCATTTTCTTGTCTGGCCCGGTGGATCAAACTTAAATGGCCTTGATGCAGCGCTCCCATTGTTGGGACAAAGCCTACTTCCTGGCCCAGATGTTGTTCAGGCCGGTGTAGACCTAAGTAGCAGCGCAATGCAGCGACCGTAGTAAACAGGCGCACCAAATCCCCCAAGTATTTGTTTAACTGTCTTCACCGTCAGTATATTCTCAGACAGTGGGGACTCACGAGACTTCTTGGAAAAGTCTTTTTTTAACCGGCGACTAATGAGACTTGGTGCAAAAGTCTTTTTTTAACCACAGATGATAGCGTAGCGTGCCGCAGGCATACACCGATAGGTTAACGGCAGGTGTTCGATAGCAAATTAGCAGGTTGATTAGATAATCCCGATTGATTGGCTAGAGGGAGGGTGCTGAAATTGGGAAAGCATCAAGAATTAAGAAAATTTTCAAGTTTCTATTTTTAATTCTTCAGCTTGTTCCTTTAGTTTGGTGCAGCCTTGCGCCTTCCCACTTCAGTCATCTCCCTTCTTTCTGGTTGCTATGGGACTGCGGCAGTGTTTTGAGATCCCAGCACCTCTAAACTGACTGGGGCGACTCCTGAGTGCGTTATTCCTAAGACTTCAGCAGCACCGGCAGACAAGTCGATAATCCGGTCTTCGATAAATGGCCCACGATCATTAATCCGGACGATTACAGATATCCCGTTGTCGAGATTGGTTACTTTCACGCGGGTGCCAAAGGGTAAGTCGCGATGGGCGGCAGTTAAATCGTTTTGGTCAAATATTTCACCACTAGCGCTCATGTTGCCATCAAAACCTGGGCCGTACCAAGATGCCCAACCCGTCAGCCGATATAAAATTGGCCTAGTAGAAATTTCTGGAGCTTTGGGCTTAGCAACGGCGACGCGGCGGGGCATTCCGGGAATCTCGGCGAGTGGGGTTGCATTGCCCATTTGCCGCCGCAGGCGGTTCGTGGCTTGCAGTGCGTCTTCTGCCCGGTTGCCGGTGGTGTTGGCGAGCATGGTAACTGCGTCGATAGCGACTAAATCTTTACCGCTGACTTTGATCAGGTAGGTATCGCCTTCATCCGGCGTGACGGTGATGCTGCCGGCATCTAAGCTATTTTGACTCAGTTGGTTGAGCTGGGCTGCTACAGCATTTGCCCGGAAAATTGGATCGTTCTGCTGGCTCTGACCGGCTGCTGTTGTGAGGTTGCGGTTAGTTTCTTGTTGCTTGCCGGTTGCAACAATCACAGATCCAAGCTGAGTGCTATTTTGAGCGGAATTGGCTGGGCGAACCGCTGTGGTTTTGCTTGGGCTGGAACTACCCACTTTGCTTCCACCCTTGCCGGCTGGGGAGGCTGCGCTATTTGAGCCGGCACTCGGACTGAGGAATGTCAAAATCGGAATGTTGCGGACATAAAGGGTTGCGGCTTGTCGCCCTGCCACTTCATGAGGGTAAATTTTGGCAATGGCGGCAGCATCGGCTTTTGTGTTTGCTTGAGGCTGATACTGAGCGACTTGAATAACTTGAGGCGAGGTGCCGGCGTTTTGTTGGGTGCGTTTCTGGGCCGGCGAGTAATTTGCTTGAGTCCCTTTGTTAGCTGTCTGAGTTTGCGCCGCACGCGTGTGTGCCATTGGCCAGATGGCAGTCATGAGCAAGGCAGTCGTCAGGCTAGTCCAAAGTCTTTGAGTCATACGTCCACTTGTGAGGAGCAATTGCAAATTGAGATTTGAGCTGTCAACGTGCCGCCATTATGGGGAGAATTGACTGAATAACTCATACTCATTCTGTGTTCGTGCTGAAAGTTTGAAACTGCAACAGACTAGCATGAAGGTTTCCGGTTGTGGATCGGGAACCTACGCAGAAGTTCCGTAACTTTATGTAAAATTTAAATTTTGAAGTTGCTAAAAAAGAGCCAAGAACCTTGTAAGGTCAAGGTTTTTGGCATTTTTTCTGCTTCCAAAAACTTTATCAAAACTTTACATAAACTTTATACGAGCTATGTGTTGCCTTTTGCCGTCGAGAAATCGGGTTCTGCGACTGGCTGTTGCCGGCACTCTTGTTGAATGTGGCAGGATCATCTCGCTCGATTGGCAAGTACAATACTTCCTGCAATCAGCACTGTTGAGGGATTTTCAGGCATGGATTATCGGGAAGCGGGTGTAGATGTTGAGGCCGGTCGAGCTTTTGTGGGGCGAATTCGCAGTTTGGTGAATAGCACACACCGTCCGGAGGTTTTAGGCGGTTTGGGCGGGTTTAGCGGGTGTTTTCAGATGCCGGCTGGTTATCAAGAGCCGGTTTTGGTTTCGGGGACAGATGGAGTGGGGACAAAGCTGAAACTCGCTCACAGCCTCAATCGGCACGATACGGTTGGCATTGATTTAGTCGCAATGTGTGTCAATGATGTCCTAACATCCGGTGCAGAACCACTGTTCTTTTTGGACTATTTGGCGACGGGGAAACTGAATCAAGAGCAGTTAACTCAAGTGGTGGCTGGAATTGCATCAGGGTGCCGGCAGGCTGGGTGTGCCCTGCTGGGGGGAGAGACGGCGGAGATGCCGGGATTTTATCAGTTTGGTGAGTACGATTTGGCTGGTTTTTGTGTGGGAATTGCCGAGAAAAGTCGGCTGCTGGATGGATCGCAGGTGCGGGTGGGTGATGTGGCGATAGGGTTGCCGAGTTCAGGGGTTCACAGCAATGGGTTTAGTTTGGTGAGGAAGATTGTTAGCGATGGTGGCTTTAGCTGGAATGACTGCCCAGAGGGGTTAAATGGCAATCTAGGGGATGTGCTACTGACACCGACACAGATATATGTGAGAGAGGTTTTGGATGCGCTGCGAGGCGGTGTAGAGATTCACGGCATGGCTCACATTACAGGAGGCGGGTTGCCAGAGAATTTGCCGCGCTGTCTGGGTGCAGGACAATCAATTCAGATCGATGTGAGCCGTTGGGAAGTGCCGGCAGTTTTTCAGTGGTTAGCACATGCCGGTGATGTGAGTTTACCGGATATGTATAACACTTTCAATATGGGGATTGGGTTTGTGCTATTAGTGCCGGCAGCCCAAGCTGAGGAGACAATTCGCCGGTTTGCTTCTGCTTATGTTATTGGGGAAGTGGTTGAGGGTGACGGGGATTTGATTGGCGTGCCGGCATAAGTAGCGGTGAGGGTGTGAGGATGCCGGCAGCATCAGATTTGCTCAATTGAAAACATTCAAATTTTCATGGCAAAAGCAGCAGATATCGGCAGCAAACGATTAATTATTCTGGCACCGAC
This sequence comes from Microcoleus vaginatus WJT46-NPBG5, assembly GCA_019359355.1. GTDB lineage: Bacteria > Cyanobacteriota > Cyanobacteriia > Cyanobacteriales > Oscillatoriaceae > FACHB-68. The sequence continues at coordinate 46,295 of JAHHHM010000034.1, forward strand.
ACGCTGCTAAAATCGCTTTTCAACAACCGCTTCCTTCCCTGATTTCGTTTGTGCCGATGTTGAAGAGAGGAAATGAGGACTTAAAAGTCCGGCAAGCTTTGCAAATTTCGCGCTCTGATGAACAGGTATTTGGAGTTAGTTTATTTAGCTGCCGGCGTCTCTGTTACCAATCCAATTACACCCTCCAGTTGAGCATTCACTAAGTTCGCACCTTTAAGATTGGCACCACTTAAATGAGCATTTAATAAATTAGCATTAGATAAATCTGAAGAACTTAAATCGGCTCCTTTAAAATCAGCTTCTTTTAAATCTGAGCCGCTCAAATCAGCCCCTTTTAAATAGGCACCTCTCAAGTTTGCACCTCGCAAGTCAGCTCCTCTCAAGTCAGCTCCTCGCAGGTTAGCACTCCTCAAATCAGCACCACTGAGATCCGCAGAAAATAAATTGGCATTGCTGAGATCGGCACGGCTAAGATCGGATCGCCTTATGTTTGCTCCCCCTAGGCTCGTCCCTTGGAGGTTGGCACCGGCTAGGCTGCAACCCTGGCATTGTTTATTTTTCAGCAACCGCTTCATGTGTGCCGGCTGCGCCCAACAGCCTGAGCAGAGTGCAAGCAGCAGTGCGCTGGTTACTAGGAATCTTGTTTTCACAGCCCTTTTCCCCTCACTTGTGCCAATCACAGAAGTTCCTTCCGCAAAAATCTTGCTTTCACAAGATATATTATCTGTCAATAAGGGTGAAACCCCTCATTTAATTTTGAATGCCGGTGAAGGATTGCAAACCTGCCGCTGACGCCCTAACCCCAGCCTCCAAGGGAGTTACCGGCTTAAAGGAAAAAAATTGCGTTTTCATTGATTCCCGTGTAATATGTGAAAAAACAAACAACGGTATCCCGACCGAATAACCGTAGATTATGATAAGGCCCTTCTTGAAACATCTCTGGCAACGCGATTCTTTAACACGCTGGGTGTCCCTCTTCTTGGTGGGGGTAACGTTAAGTTTGACGATCGCTGCCTGCACCGGCGGCGGGAATACCGGCACCGGCGGCGGGACTGCCGGCAATTCCAATGCCGGTTCAGCTAACGGTTCCAGCTCAGCTGCCAAAGATGTTGAACTTACCCTCGTTTCTTTTGCTGTTACCCGTGCAGCTCACGAGCAAATCATTCCTAAATTTATAGAAAAGTGGAAGCAAGAACATAACCAAACCGTCACCTTCAATCAAAGTTATGGTGGATCAGGTTCCCAAACCCGCGCTGTGATTGATGGTTTGGAAGCAGATGTTCTACACTTGGCACTCGCCTTAGACACAGAGAAAGTTGAGAAAGCAGGTTTGATTGAACCGGGTTGGGAAAATGAAGCGCCCAACGGTGCAATTGTTAGTAAATCTGTTGCAGCTTTGGTGACTCGCGAAGGCAATCCCAAAGGCGTCAAAGATTGGGCAGACTTAACAAAAGAAGGCGTTAGCGTTATTACTGCCAACCCTAAAACCTCTGGTGGAGCAAGATGGAATTTCTTGGCTTTGTGGGGCGCAATAACCCGAACTGGGGGTGACGAAGCCAAAGCCCTGGAATTTACCACCAATGTTTTTAAAAATGTGCCGGTGCTTCCTAAAGATGCCCGTGAGGCAAGCGATGTATTTTTCAAACAAGGCCAGGGAGATGTCTTAATCAACTACGAAAATGAAGTGATTCTCGCGGGTTTGAATGGCGAAAAATTGCCTTACGTGATCCCCGAAGTCAACATTTCCATCGATAATCCGATTGCTGTTGTAGACAAAAACGTTGATAAGCACGGAACTAGAGAAGTTGCCGAAGCATTTGTGCAGTTTCTTTACACACCAGAAGCCCAACGAGAATTTGCTAAATTAGGATTCCGACCTGTTGACGCCACAGTCGGTGAAGAAACGGCTAATAAGTTTACAAAGCTTAAAACCCTCTTTACAGCGCAAGATTTAGGGGGCTGGGATGCTATCCAGAAACAATTTTTTGATGATGGGGCAGTTTTTGACAAAGTTCAGGCTGATACTAAAAAATAGTCAATAAACCTTGATTGAGAATTGAAATTTTCTTAATTCAAGTTTAAGCTTGAACACTGTAACTTGTCTGGGCGATAGGCTAAAGCGCATCTATTTCTTATGGTAGTTGAGCAGCTAAAAATCCCCCAGTTCTCACTGCCTCCCATATTGGGAAAAATATGAGTAGCGGCAGCATCTTGGTTCCTGAGATAATAGCCAGCACCCAAGATGCCCGCCCTACAAATTGACAAAAACGGGAGCTACCCTCTCCGTTAAACAGGGCGCACACGCTCTTGCGCCCCTACAGCCCTTTCTCTAACTCAACAAAAAATTAAATGCCTAGCAGCTTATGACTGTCTCTACTCCCTCCTCTCCCGCTCCTATTAAGAAAAATCCTCTAAATCAGATTAGCAAGCTGTCTTGGCCCTGGCGCATTACCTTGGGCTACCTGACGATAATGCTACTGCTACCAGTGTCCGCACTTATCTTAAAAGCTAGCACTGAAAATCCTGCTGATTTTTGGAGAATTGCCACCAGTCCTGTTGCGCTTGCAACTTATGATGTCACCTTTGTTACCTCGCTCATTGCAGCCTTAATTAATGGAGTTTTTGGTACTTTAATTGCTTGGGTTTTAGTGCGGTATGATTTCCCATTCAAGCGGGTAATTGATGCGGCCATTGATTTGCCGTTCGCTTTACCTACTTCGGTTGCCGGTTTGACACTCGCATCTGTTTACAGCAATAACGGCTGGATTGGATCATTGCTAGCACCCTTCGGGATTAAAGTCGCTTTTACTCGTTTAGGGGTGGGAGTTGCAATGATTTTTATTTCCCTGCCTTTCGTGGTGCGAACCTTGCAGCCGGTGTTGCAGGATATGGAGAAGGAAATAGAAGAAGCAGCTTGGTCATTAGGTGCCTCTCGATGGCAAACATTTTGGCGTGTTGTTCTGCCACCTTTATTGCCGGCTATTTTGACGGGGATCTCATTGGGTTTTTCCCGTGCAGTTGGTGAATATGGGTCAGTTGTAATTGTTGCTTCTAATGTTCCGTTTAAAGATTTAATTGCTTCAGTTCTGATTATCCAAAGATTAGAACAATATGACTATTCTGGAGCAACTGTAATTGGCACCGTTCTGTTACTAATTTCTCTAGGAATTCTGCTAGCCATTAATCTATTACAAGCTTGGGGACGACGGTATGAACTATAATGTCGCGGGAAAGTCTTTTTATCCAGAACAACCTTCCGAGCCAGCATCACCCGCCAAACCGGCAAATGAAGTGAACTGGGTAAAGATAGTTTTGATAAGCGTGACAATCGTCTACTTATCATTAGTTATGTTCATTCCAGCTTTGAATGTTTTTGTGGAAGCGTTTAAAGCTGGTATGGGGCCATTTTTAAGTAACCTGACAGAACCGGCTTTTATTCATGCCATCAAGCTAACTGTTTTAATCGCTTTAATTGTTGTGCCGGTTAATACAGTATTTGGACTTTGTGCGGCATGGGTCATTGCACGGAACCACTTTCGGGGTCGAACCTTACTGATTAGCGTTTTAGACGTCCCTTTCGCCGTATCTCCTGTAGTCGCTGGACTGATGATCGTGCTACTTTACGGAAGGAATGGTTGGTTTGGCCCACTTCTAGAATCAGCCAACATAAAAATTATTTTTGCGATGCCGGCAATGGTACTGGCAAGTGCATTTATCACTTTACCTTTTGTCGCTCGTGAAGTCATTCCGGTTTTAGAAGAAGCCGGTTCAGAGCAAGAAGAAGCTGCCAAAACTTTGGGTGCAAATGATTGGCAAATATTTTGGCGCGTGACCCTGCCAAATATCCGTTGGGGTTTACTCTACGGGGTGATTTTAACAAATGCCAGAGTTATGGGCGAGTTTGGCGCAGTCTCAGTGGTATCTGGAAATATTGCCCGTAAAACTCAAACCCTGCCTTTATTTGTTGAAGAAGCTTACAAGCAATACCAGACCCAAGCTGCTTATTCAGCGGCGGTTTTGTTGGCGCTTCTAGCTGTTGTCACCCTTATTCTGAAGGAAGTTCTTGAGCAAAAAACTCGTATTAAAAACGTGGATTAGGAGGGTTACATGGTTATTAAAAATCCCACAGATTCCCAAAGCGAGCGTTTAAATGAGTTACAGGAAAACCCAGAACTAGCTTCGGCTAGCGCTCCTGAAGATAATCCGATCCTTCTTACCCGGATTAGAATTCGGATTTCTAAAAAATATCATCAAGAACCTGTCATTTCACGGTTAGTTTCTGAGTATGGCTTAACAGTCAATATTGCTGCTGCTCTTTTGGGAGCAAACGCCAGAGATGATGGGTGGTTTCACTTACAACTTCAAGGAACAAGTCAGCAGATTAACAGTGCTTTAATCTACTTGAATGATTTAGATCTCGAAGTTTGGCATGAGTCTGACAATGCAAATGATTGGTAAACAATTAAGTCGCAGTAGTCCCATCATGACGCGAATTAAAATCCAAATTCCCAAAAGGTGCATGAAAGAGCCGGTGATTTCTAAGCTAACTTCAGAACACGGCTTAACAGTGAACATTACTGGAGCAATGCTGGGAGCGCATAGCTATGAGGAAGGGTGGTTTGATTTAGAATTACACGGGCTTCCTCAACAAATTCAAGACGCTCTGGCATACCTTCAGGATCTCAACGTAAAGATTTGGGGAAAACCTAATCCCGATGGCGATAGTTGGTGAGTAAAAAGGTAAAATTAGATGATTGCTGAAATTAAAGATGATTCGCAATTTACTCTGATGCAGCCGGCACAATCAACAACCGAGTTGGTTAATGGGGCTGGAGATAATCGACCCACTCAAATTCGTATTCGCATTCGAGTTTCTCAAAAATATTATCACGAGCCGGTGATTTCTCACTTGATTTCTGAGTACAGCTTGAATGTGAATGTCAATGCAGCACTACTCGGGGCAAATGCTCCAAATGATGGTTGGTTTGATTTAGAACTGCGGGGAACGAACAAGCAAATTCAACGCGCTCTCATCTACCTCAATCAACTGGATGTGAAAATCTGGAGTCAATCGACTGATCCAGAAGAAGAGAATTGGTGAGGGGCTGGTGAATCGGCAGTTTCCTAAAAGGATGAAGCGCTATTTTTATGAAGAAGATGCGGTTGAGGGTCACTGTGAAGAATCCTTAACCTTCATTATTATGAGCCGGCATCCAGAAATTCTACGGCAATCTATATACAATCAACGTTTTATGCGCTGCCGGCAATTCAGCGACTTACCCTCAAGTGGCTACAAGGGACGAGCCGGCATCAATGATAGGCAATCAGTTTACCTGAACAGTTTGATAAACAAAGATTATCATCAAGATGTTGCTAAATGTAAAGAAAACTGAGTAATATGATACTCAAGCAGGCAAACACCTGCCCAACATCATAAGCACCTCGAAAAATCAATAGCAATCATAAACAAATGACCACAACCCTCCAACGCCGCGAAAGCGCCAACGTTTGGGAACGGTTCTGCCAGTGGGTGACCTCAACCGAAAACCGGCTTTATGTCGGCTGG
>JAHHHM010000035.1 GCA_019359355.1 Microcoleus vaginatus WJT46-NPBG5
TCAATTATCCAAAGCTGGGTTCTCACGCTGTTGCGCCATCACGGTTATTCTTCTATGACCTCAGCCTTGCGCCTGATGGCTCATAATCTGGAACAGATTTTTCTCCTTCTACAATGAATTAGCCCTGGGCATAGAGGGGGATTTTTAAACCACAGATGCACACAGATAAACACAGATCATAGCCCAGCGTGCCGTTAGGTATATACAGATACTGGGGTGTTTAAGTTTTTTTGTAAGATTTTTAAGGACAACGCCAAGGTTGCCCTTAAAAGTTTACGCGTTTTAAAGGGTTGCTTGTAGTTGGTCTAAAAGACTTTCTACATAACCTAAAGCGCCGCGAATGGTTGCTGGATCTTCGATGTCTACGTTTACATACTCGCGTAAGGCTTCTACCTGGTTCATACTGCCACCGGCAGCGAGTAATTCCATGTAACCGGGGATAAAATCTTTGCCGGTTTGCAGGTATTTTTGATAGCAGGCTAAGCTGACAATATTAGAGGCCGTGTATTGGTAGCAGTAGAACGGTTTAAAGAAAATGTGACCGATCCGCGCCCAATCATATTGATGTTCTGGCAGCAATTCCACGGCATCGCCGCAGAGTTTGCGATACAGTTCCATCCACTGTTGATTTACCCATTTACGATCAAAACTGCCCTCGGCAGCTCGTTCGTGAATGGCTAATTCGAGCCGGCTGATGGTGCTTTGACGGAATAGCAGATTTAACTGATCTTCCAACTGCCGGGTGAGCAAAGATTTGGTAAGAATTTTGTCATTTGCAGCAGTTTTAAGCAGGTGATCGAGCAACAGCAGTTCATTAAAGGTGGAAGCAATTTCTGCCAGCACCATTGGTGGGTTACTGTTGAAATAAGATTGCCGATCCCCTATCCAGGCAAAGTGCAATCCGTGCCCCATTTCGTGAGCTAAAGTAAACAGCGAGTTGTAGTCATCTGTGTAGGAAAGCATCAGATAACTGTGCTTGCCGTGGGTGTAGGAACAAAAGGCACCACCGCGTTTGCCTGGACGCACTTTTGCATCGACCCAATTTTTGATGAAAAATTCTTCTGCACGGCGGGCATAATTAACATCAAACTTTTCTAAAGCCGTAAGTAGGGTTTCGACACCGGCTTTGTAGTTCACCGGCGGCGTTAGCTCATCGCCTGATGTCCAAGGCGCGTAAATATCGCAGATGCGAATTTTTTGCCCCAAGGCTTTGCTTTTGAGCTGATAGTAACGCTGGAATAAATCAAACCGGCTGCCGGTGCCTTCCATAATGGCGCGGAAAACCGGCTCAGATACTTCATCGGCTAACAATTGCTTGTGCAACGTGCCGGTGTATCCCCGCATCTGGCTTTCAATGCGGTGATCTTGAGCGATGGTGTTGAGAATAAAGCCATAGAGCGAGTTGTGCTCGTGCATCACGTCCCGCACTGACTGGTAAGCGTCATAGCGCACGCCGGCATCCGGGTGAAACAGCAGCGCACTGAGTTCGGCTTCTTCCGTAACAGTTTTGCCTTCAGGTGTTGTCACCGGCTCGTATTCTCGTTCACCCAAGTGTACGGAACGCAATTGGACAAACGCTTGCCGTCCCGTGAGGCTGTCTTGGTTGCGAGTTTGCTCGACTTCCTCAGACAGCTTGTGAGGGCGCAATTCGGCGATACGATCTAGGTAGTGGCTGTACGTTTGCAGTGCCGGTGAGCCTTGCAATTCGGCAAACTTCTCAGCATTGAGCTTTTGCAGTTCCAAATCAAAAAATAGCAGCTGGTTCTCAACAATCGTCAGCGCTTCCATCACTTTGTCGAGAAATTGCTTCGCCGCAGTGTTGCGGGTATCAGCAGAGAAGACGAGGGAGGGGAAGGCGTAAACATAACCGGATTTTTCTGCGATGGTTTCCAGCTGTTGCAGACAGCTTGCCACAGCCTCCGGTTTAAGTTCGGCAACTTTGCCGCGATAGTGTTCCCGAAACTGTGCCGCACTCTGCTGTAATGCTTGCAAATCTTGCGCCAACTGGGGATCGTCGAAGCCTTGATAAAGGTCTGATAAGTCCCATTCTTGTGGACTTTCCAGCTGGGTGGTAGCGGATAGTTGAACCAAGGTTAAACTCCTTTTTAGATGAACCGCCAAGACACCAACAGCGCCATGAGGGAATTCTTTGAGTCCTCTGCATCTTCTGTGGTTGTTCTATCTTTAGTCTAGGAGATTCGCTCAGTTCTTATAGTGCCGGCTGCACGCTCGCCCAGAATCGAAGCAAGAACCGCTAACAAGGCTAACGAACTTTGATTTTTTATTTTTGGTTACGACGTTTAACAATCTTACCCCATTCGTGGAAGAGTTCGCTGTATTGCATTTTTTATGTTTCTTTAATAAAATGATTTTTAGATTTTCTAATCTTTAATTTCTCTTAGGATATAAGATTTTTGTTTACTTTTAGGAACTATAAATATTACAGCTAATCCCACGGAACTGATTAGGGGTTACAATCTATATTAGGAAATTCGCACTTACATTCAGGCTAATGTCTAAACTGAAGCCTTGAGCCTTCGTATTTGCGCGTGTTTCAGGAAATTAGCGCCTCAATTCATAAAACTATCTTTAGTTAAAATGAGTATAACTCTCGCCGGCTACAAGCTCAATCAAGCTATCTATGAAAGCTATAAAACTGTTATTTATAGCGGAATCAAAGAAGCAGAAAATACTTTAGTAATTGTTAAAACTCTAAAAAATGAGTATCCAACAATTGAAGAAATTACGCGCCTACGACATGAATACAAAATTTTAGAAACCTTACCAATCAAGGGAATTGTTAAACCCTTGGGCTTAGAAAATTTTCAAAATGGCTTGGCTTTGATCTTTGAACATTTCATTAGCCAATCCTTGAAAGATGTTTTAAGTAATCGAAAACAATTTAAAATTGACGAATTTTTAACAATTGCTTGCCATTTAGTGGAAATTTTGGGGAATTTACATAAAAATAATATTATTCACAAAGATATTAAACCACACAATATTTTAATTAATACAAAAATAGCAGAAGTCCGAATCATAGATTTTAGCATTGCTTCTCGCCTACAGCGAGAAAACCAAGCGATTAGTAATCCCAACTTACTCGAAGGCACTCTCGCCTATATGTCGCCGGAGCAAACAGGACGGATGAACCGCTCCCTCGACTACCGTACTGATTTTTACTCTTTGGGTGTCACGTTTTATGAAATGCTGACAGGTCAATTGCCTTTTTCTGCAACTGACCCTTTAGAATTCGTTCACTGCCATATTGCGAAGGTGCCGGTGCCACCTCATCATTTAAATCCAGAGATTCCAGAGGCGATTTCATCAATTGTGATGAAGTTATTAGCCAAGATGGCAGAAGATCGGTATCAAAGTGCAGAAGGTCTAAAATTTGACCTAGAAACGTGTCTAATGAAACTCCAGGCAACCGGCACGATTTCTGATTTTATTGCCGGCAGTGCTGATCAAGCCGGCCAATTAAATATCCCACAAAAACTCTATGGCAGAGAAGCAGAAGTTGCGCGGCTATTAGAAACGTTTGAGCGAGTAGCCGGTGGCACAACCGAATTAATGCTCGTTTCCGGTTATTCCGGGATTGGCAAAACCATTTTAGTCAATGAAGTTCACAAACCCATCGTGCGGCAACGAGGTTATTTTATTGCCGGCAAATTTGACCAATTGAAACGAAATATTCCTTATGCCTCCCTAATTCAAGCATTCCAATCGTTAATTCAGCAATTACTTACCGAAAGTGAATTAGAAATTCAAACATGGAAAGAAAAACTCTTATCAGCTTTAGGAGTAAACGGGCAAGTCATCATAGACGTTCTCCCGGAAATAGAATTAATTGTTGGCAAACAGATGCCGGTGCCGGAATTGGGGGCAACCGAATCCCAAAACCGCTTCAGTCGAGTCTTTAAACAATTTATTGGCGTATTTACAACTCAAGAACACCCCCTTGTTGTCTTTTTAGATGATTTACAATGGGCTGATTCAGCTTCGTTGAAGTTGATTGAATTATTGCTCACTGATAGTGCTAGCCAATATCTATTATTGATAGGTGCCTATCGAGATAACGAAGTTTATCCAGCGCATCCCACGATTCAAACGATTGAGAAGATTCAAGCTGCCGGTGCGACGGTTAATAATATTGTTCTAGAACCCTTACAACAGATTCATATCGAAGAATTAATTGCCGAGACGTTAAATGAATCTGTTCGGTCAAAGGCGCTATCTGAGCTACTTTTTAACAAAACTCAAGGCAATCCTTTCTTTTTAAGTCAACTCCTGAAAACGCTTTATCAGGAAGATTTGCTAGTCTATGACTTATATTCTGGGACTTGGCAGTGGAATCTTGAGCAAATTCAAGCCATTGGCATCACCGATTATAACGTTGTCGAACTGATTGCCAGAAATATTCGTAAATTGTCCGAAGATACGCAGAAAATTTTAAGACTGGCAGCTTGTATTGGTAACACCTTTAACTTAGAAGTCTTGAGCGTTGTGAATGAGACGTCTTCCTTAGTCACGGCGGCTCAATTGTGGCCGGCACTTCAGGCCGGTTTGATTTTGCCCTTGGGGAATGAATACAAAATTCCGCTCGTATTTACTCAGGAAGAATTAGGTAGGATTGCTTTAACAGATGTCAAGGTAGACTACAAGTTTTTACACGACCGAGTGCAGCAAGCGGCTTATTCTCTGATTCCCGATGAGCAGAAAAAGCAAACTCACTTAAAAATTGGTCAATTACTACTGCAAAATACAACGTCTGAAGAGCGAAAAGAGAATATTTTTGCTTTAGTTAATCAACTCAATTACGGGACTGATTTACTCACTTCTGAATCAGAAAAATACGAGCTGGCGGATCTCAATCTCATAGCCGGACAGAAAGCTAAAGCAGCGACAGCTCATGAATCTGCCGTCAAATATTTGCAAGTCGGTTTAGGATTGTTAGCAGAAGATAGCTGGAGCAGCCAGTATGAACTAACATTAGCGCTGCATCAAGAAGCAGCAGAAGCAGCATATCTCAATGGCGATTTTGAGGGAATGCAAAGATTGACTCATGTCGTGTTGCAACAATCTACATCCCTCCTGGACAAAGTGAAGGTGTACGAAGTCCAGATGCAAGCTTATATGGCGCAGGTAAAGTTACAAGAAGCGCTCTCTACGGGGCTGGAAGTCTTAAAGCAGTTGGGGGTAGAGTTTCCCCCACAGCCAAACCCATCTGATATTGGGCAGGCGCTGGGGGAAACTGCGGCAATTTTGAGCGGAACGCAAATTGAGGACTTAATCGATCTTCCTGAGATGAGCGATCCTCATCAACTAGCAGCGATCAGAATTTTATCAAGTATATTTTCTCCTTGCTATGCTGGGATGCCCTCACTGGTGCCTTTAACAGTGTGCAAACAGGTCGATTTATCCGTTCAATATGGTAATGCTTCTGTCTCTCCTTTTGGATATGCCGTATATAGTCTTCTTCTTTGTGGGGTTGTCGGAGATATTGAACGAGGCTATGAGTTCGGGCAATTAGCTTTACGTCTGGTGTCAAAGTTAAATGCTAAAGAAATCGAAGCTAAGACTTGTCACTTGGTGTATGCTGCCGTTCAACATTGGAAAGAACACGTCAAGAATGCCTTAGAACCTTTCCTATCAGTTTTCTCTAGTGGGCTGGAAACCGGAGATTTAGAATATGGTGGCTATGCCATAATGGTGTGGAGCCATTACTCGTTTTTTGCCGGCAAGCAACTAATGCAACTCGAACGAGAAATAGCAACTTACACAGATGCCCTTCATAAAATCGGCCAAGAAACAGCACTTAATAATACAAAAATTTGTTGGCAAGCCGTCTTAAACATGATGGGAAGGAACCAAAACCCATCCCAGTTGACGGGAGAAGCCTACGACGAAGAGAAAATGCTGCCGGTACATCAGCAAACTAATAACCAACTTGCACTTCATTACTTATACTTAAACAAACTTGTGCTTGGTTATGTGTTTGAGAATTACCCAGAAGCCTTGAAAAATATCCCTCAAATAGAAAGTTCTTTCGGCGCATCTGCAGGGCAGCTAACGGTTGTTATTTTCTATTTTTACGATTCTCTAGTCCGGCTAGCTTTGTGTCCTGAAAGTTCACAATCTGTTATCGAAGCGGCGACGAAGTCGCAACAACAGGAGATTCTTGAGCGGGTACACAGTAATCAAGAAAAGATGCAGAACTGGGCGCATCATGCTCCGATGAACTTTCTGCATAAATTTTATCTCGTGGAGGCAGAGCGACATCGAGTTCTGGGTGAAAAGGTCGGGGCAATAGAAATGTACGACAAAGCGATTGTCCTTGCCAAAGAAAACGAGTACATCAACGAAGAAGCACTCGCTCACGAACTGGCTGCCAAATTCTATTTGTCATGGGGTAAAGAAACGATTGCAAAAACCTACATGACGAATGCTTATTACGCCTACATACGTTGGGGAGCAACCGCTAAAGTTGAACATTTAGAAGAATGCTACCCAGAATTATTAAGTGCTGTCCTGCAGCATAAAAAGAATCAAAAAGCCGGTGAAGCCATAAAACAAACGAGCCAGGGAACGAGCACTTCTACCGGATCAGCCATTTCAAAAATGCTGGACTTAGGAGCGGTGATCAAAGCATCGCAGGCTATTGCTGAGGAAATTGTGCTATGCAATTTGCTGAAGAAGGTGATGAAAATTTTAATCGAAAATGCCGGCGCACAAACCGGCTGCTTTATTGTAGAGAAAGCCGGCAAGTTAGTTATTGAAGCGCAAGGAACTGTGGAAAGCGAAGATGTCACGGTTCTGCAAGCAATGCCGGTGTCAAGTAACGAGACGCTCCCAACTTCTATCATTAACTATGTAGCTCGAACTGGAGAAAATGTCGTTCTCAACAATGCAAGTGCGGAGGGCACATTTACAAAAGACGCTTATATTATTAAAAATCAGCCTAAATCCGTGTTATGCATCCCGCTTATCCATCAAGGAAAACTCAGTGGCATTCTTTACTTAGAAAATAATTTAACAACAGGAGCGTTTACAAAGGAGCGATTGGAAGTGTTAAAACTCTTATCGGCTCAAGCAGCAATTTCCATAGAAAACGCCCAACTTTATACCGAGTTAGAAGCAGCTAATGCCACTTTAGCAGCCGTTAATGCAACCCTAGAAGCTAAAGTGCAAGAGCGAACCCAGGAGTTACAGGAAAAAAATATTCACCTGCAAAAAGCCGAAAGAGCCGCTCAATCTGCCAGCCGTGCGAAAAGCGAGTTTCTCGCAAACATGAGCCATGAACTGCGAACTCCTCTGAATGGAATTTTGGGATATGCTCAAATCCTTAAACGAGACAAAAAATTAAGTGAATCCTATCAGCATTCGGTAAATATTATTTACCAATGTGGCGATCACCTATTAAATGTAATTAATGATATTTTAGACCTTTCCAAAATTGAAGCGCGGAAAATGGAAATCAACTTCAAGGAGTTTCGGTTTCCTGAATTTCTAGAAGGAATTGTCGAAATTTGCCGGCTACGGGCAGAACAAAAAGGAATCTCACTGAGTTATGAACCCCTGACTCAACTGCCCACCGGCATTCGGGCGGATGAGAAACGATTGCGGCAAGTTTTAATTAACTTATTAGGCAATGCTGTCAAGTTTACCGAAGCGGGCGGAGTCACGTTTAAAGTAGGCGTCATGCCGGCAGGAGAAGAACCGACTCATCCCTCAAGTTCTAATCCCCAATCTTTACCTATCAAAATTCGCTTTCAAGTGGAAGACACCGGCGTTGGAATGTCGCCTGAACAGTTAGAAGAGATATTTTTGCCATTCCATCAAGTCGGCGAACATAATCGTAAGGCAGAAGGAACAGGATTAGGGCTAGCAATTAGCCGGCAATTAGTCGAAATGATGGGCGGCGAAATTAAAGTTGAAAGTTGCCTTGAAAAAGGCAGCACATTCTTTTTTGAGTTAGATTTGCAGAAAGTTTCAAAAGTGGAGAAGTACTTAAAGTTTGAGGAGCGAACAATTATTGGATTCAAAGGAGAGAAACGGAAACTTCTCGTGGTTGATGACAAGTGGGAGAATCGCTCGATTATCGCTGGCTTGCTTCAGCCTTTAGGATTTGAAATTGCTTCAGCAATGAACGGGCATGAATGTCTGGAGAAAACAATGCAATTTCAACCCGATTTGATTTTGACAGACTTAGTGATGCCGGTGATGGACGGCTTTGAAGCAACCAGGCGCATTCGCAAGTCTCCCGAATTAGCCAAGATAGTAGTCATTGCCACATCAGCCAGCGTTTTTGATTTTGAGCAGCAGAAAAGTTGGGATGCCGGCTGTGATGATTTTCTCCTCAAGCCGGTACGCTCAGAAGAGCTTTTAGATAAACTGCAACTACACTTGAAGCTGGAATGGATTTACGAAGAAACCCCACATCAAAATCTTAAAAAAGTAGAAACTACCCAGGAAGTAAGACTTAACAATCAAGATTCTATGGTGATTCCGCCAGCCGACGAAATTGCAATTTTGTGGGATTTAGTAATGATGGGTGATCTCAAAGGTCTTCAGGAGCAAGCAATTAAATTGGAGAATTTGGATACTCAATACCTCCCATTTTCTACAGAATTAAAGCAGCTAGCAAAAGGTTTTAAGGTCAAAGAAGTCCGAGAGTTTTTAATAAAAATACAGAACAATAATCAGGCAAATTCTCCTTAAAAACCCAGAAAAAGGAATGATGTTACTGGTTGCTCGCACCCCCAGCCATTCAGGATTTTTAATGATGCGATAGATTTTGACCTATTATTAATAGCTGTCTAGTAATTCTTCTGTCTCGCTTCTTGCACTAGGAGGGAGAAATCTGATCAGACTAAAAGAAAGTGACTGCTTGCATCAAGATATCCGCTCTGCTCGCTGTTCCGGCATCTAGTTTGACTGGAAAATCCTAGGGCGGGCTGGTGGTTGGGAGTTCGTTGCATTTTTTTATATTTACTTAAGTAATGTAACGTTAACCGAGTCTAATTTTTAATTTTATTTAAGCGTCAAAGTCTTTTTGAGAAATTGGGGCATTCTGAAAATACGCTCACCCCATAGGTTTTAAAATCTATCTCCTCGGCTCTCACCTCAGCCGGCAAACCCATCTTATAGCCCTGTTGGCTTTCTCACAAAAAATTGCGCTCGTGCTGAAGGGAGACGATGTACACACATCTGCTGGCTAAGGTTCGCCCTCTGTCAGTGATCTGCTATCTTCTCCTAAGAGAACTTTAATTCTATTTTTGGAAAAGCTACAGGGAGAGCTAACAGGAGCGAGGTAATTTAACAAAGTTGTCTATAAACGTTAATGTAGAAAGGGGAGCAGAATTACATTGGGGCTAATTTATCAACTACATCCTCCTGCCTCTGTCTGGTTTCCTAGCAAAAAAAAATCTATTCAACTTCCAAAATTCTCCTGAAATAACATGACTATTACATTACCAGGCTACCAACTCAACCAAACCATTCATAGCGGATTTAAAACGATTATTTATAGCGGGAAAAGAGAGCTAGCCAACACATCAGTGATTGTTAAAACGCTTAAAGCTGAGTATCCCACAATTGACGAGATTACCCGCTTAAGACATGAGTATAAAATTTTGGAGAATCTAGAGATTGAAGGAGTTGTAAAATCTCTCGCATTAGAAAACTCTCAACATGGCTTAGCGCTGATCTTAGAACATTTTGCCGGCCAGTCTCTCAAAGATTATTTAACAGAGCAAAATTACCTAAAAAGTAGCGATTTTTTAATCGTTGCGATTCAATTAGTGCAAATTCTAGGAGACTTGCACAAAAATAAAATTATTCATAAAGATATCAAGCCCCACAATATCCTGATTAACTCCCAAACATTTCAGGTTAAAATCATCGACTTTAGCATCGCTTCTCGCCTAGAAAGAGAAAACCAAACCCTCAGCAATCCCAACTTGTTAGAAGGCACCCTCGCCTATATGTCGCCGGAGCAAACCGGCAGAATGAATCGATCAATAGACTATCGCACTGATTTTTACTCCTTGGGTGTCACGTTTTATGAAATGCTAACAGGTCAACTGCCTTTTTCTGCAACTGACCCTTTAGAATTCGTTCACTGCCATATTGCAAAAATGCCGGTGCCGCCTCAGCAGCTAAATTCAGAAATTCCAGAGGCAATTTCATCGATTGTGATGAAGTTATTAGCGAAAATGGCTGAAGATCGGTATCAAAGTACAGAAGGGTTAAAATTTGACCTAGAAACTTGTTTGATGAAGCTGCAAACGACCGGCACAATTTCTGGTTTTATTCTGGGTAGTGCAGATCGAGCCGGCCAATTAAATATCCCACAAAAACTCTATGGCAGAGAAGCTGAAGTTGCGCGGCTATTAGAAACATTTGATCGCGTTGCCGGTGGCGCAACCGAGCTAATGCTTGTTTCCGGTTATTCTGGGATTGGCAAAACCGTTTTAGTCAATGAAGTTCATAAACCCATTGTGCGGCAGCGGGGATATTTTATTGCCGGCAAATTTGACCAATTTAAGCGAAATATCCCTTTTGCCTCTCTGATTCAAGCTTTCCAATCCTTAATTCTGCAACTGTTAACCGAAAGCGAAGCAGAAATTCAAAACTGGAAAGAAAAACTCTTATTCTCTTTAGGGAGTAACGGGCAAGTCATTATCGATGTTATCCCCGAAATCGAACTTATAACCGGCAAACAACCCCCCGTACCCGAACTAGGGGCAACTGAATCTCAAAACCGCTTTAGCCGCGTATTTAAACAATTTATTGGCGTATTTACAACCGAGGAACATCCACTCGTTGTCTTCTTAGATGACTTGCAGTGGGCCGATTCAGCCTCCCTGAAATTAATTGAATTGCTGATAACCGATAGCGATAGCAAATATTTGTTGTTAATTGGCGCATATCGAGATAACGAAGTTTTTCCAACTCATCCAACCATTCAAACAATTGACAAGATTTGTCAAATGGGTGCAACCGTCAATAATATTGGACTCGGCCCATTAGAACTTGTTCATGTCGAACAATTAATCGTCGAGACTTTAAATGAATCTGTCCAGTCAAAGCAGCTAGCAGAACTGCTTTTTAACAAAACCCAAGGAAATCCTTTTTTCTTAACACAAATACTCAAAACCCTGGCTCAAGAAGACCTGTTAACTTATGACTTGTATTCGGCAGCTTGGCAGTGGAATCTCAAGCAAATTCAAGCTCTTGGCATCACCGATTATAACGTCGTTGAATTAATTGCCCGCAATATTCGTAAACTGTCAGCAGAAACACAGAAAGTGTTAAAACTGGCCTCATGTATTGGCAACACGTTTAACTTAGAAGTTTTGAGCGTTGTCCGGGAAGAATCTTCCTTAGCGACAGCCGCACAATTGTGGCCGGCACTTCAGGCCGGTTTGATTTTACCTTTAACGAATGACTACAAAATTCCCCTCGTATTTAGCCAGGAAGAATCAGGCGGCATTACTTTAACGGATGTCAAGGTAGACTATAAGTTTTTACATGACCGAGTGCAGCAAGCAGCTTACTCTTTGATTCCTGATAAAGAGAAGAAAGCAACCCATCTAAAAATTGGTCAATTACTGCTGCAAAATACTACGCCAGAAGAGCGAAAAGAGAATATTTTTGCTTTAGTGAATCAACTGAATTATGGGACTGATTTACTCACATCTGAATTAGAAAAATATGAGCTGGCGTTTCTCAATCTGATAGCTGGACAGAAAGCCAAAGCAGCAACTGCCTATGAATCCGCTGTTAAATATTTGAATGTGGGTTTAGGACTTCTTGCCGAAAATTGCTGGGAGAGTCAGTATGAACTGGCATTTACCCTCCACTTGGAAGCCGCAGAAGCTGAATACTTAAACACTAACTTTGAGCGGCTGAAACAGTTATCTGATATTCTCTTGAATCGAGCAAAAACACTCCTTGAAAAAGCCAAGGTGTATGAGCTTAAAATTCAGTTTGATTTCGCTCACAACCGAATGCAATCAGTCATAGATACCGGAATTGAGGTTCTAGAAATGCTTGGGGGGCACATGGAAAAAGAACCCCCGCAAGGACTAATTCTTGACGATTTAGCTGACCTGCCGGCCATGACGGATCTCGATAAACTTGCGGCCATGCACATATTAATGAGCATTGTAGTAGCAGCTTATGTTGGAAATGCTGCGATGCTGCCGCCGATTCTTTATACGATGATCTCTTTGTCGATCAAGTATGGGAATTCACCTGAATCCGCTTATGCCTATGTTTTTTATGGCTGTCTCTTGTGTGGGGCAACGGGAGACATAGAGTCGGGATATCGATTTGGCAACCTAGCAATTGCTTTGTTGGATAAATTTGATGCTAACCTACTCAAACCTAAAGTTCATTTAATGTTTAACTGTCTTGTCAGGCACTGGAAAGAGCCAGCAAGAGCAAGCCTAAAACCTTATATTGATACCATTCAAAACGCTTTAGATATGGGAGATGTCCAATTTGCTTGTCATAATGCGACAAATTACTTCTATTTCGTATTCTTTAGCGGGGAGGAACTCGAAAAAGTAGAGCAAGAGCATAATAAATATATGCCGATGATCCTTAAATTCAAGATCGAACATGATTTTTATTTTACTAAGATTTATCAGCAGCTAGTTAAGAATATGCTCGGAAAAGCCCCTGATAAACTTCGTTTAATTGGCGAAAGTTTTAATGAAGAAGAAATGCTGCCAGTAATCAGGGAATCTAATAATCAGAATTTGCTGTTTGTTTACTATGCGGCTAAAACGGTTCTTCTCTATTCATTTAAAGATTACGTCGGCACAGTTTCTAATGCTCTTTCCGCATCAGAATATGCTGGAGCAGGGGTAGGATTGCTCCAGATTGCTCTCTACAATTTTTATCATTCTCTAGCCCTCCTAGCACTGTATCCAGCAGCCCAAGCAAAGGAGAAAGAACAATACCTGAATCAAGTGGTAGCGAATCAAGAAAAAATGAAGACTTGGGCATTTCATGCGCCGTCGAATTTTCAGCATAAGTATGACTTGGTAGAAGCCGAGAAAGCGCGGGTTTTGGGACTGCGAGAAGAAGCAATGGATTATTACGAGCGGGCAATTCAAGCAGCTAAAGAGCAGAAATATATCCAAGAAGAAGCGTTAGGCAATGAACTGGCAGCAGAGTTTCAGCTATCTCTGGGTAGAGAGAAGATTGCTAAAACTTACATGACAGATGCTTACTATGGCTATATTCGCTGGGGTGCGAAGGCTAAAGTTGAGGATTTGGAGGCACGATACCCGCAATTAATTATGCGCTCGCTCGTCACAGAAACGCCCCTTGATCACACGGCAACGATTACCTCTTTAACCACCGGCAGTCAAACCGAGTTGCTCGATTTAGCAACGTTGATGAAAGCGTCGCAAGCGATTGCCGGGGAAATTGTTTTGTCTAACTTGCTTGACAAGTTAATGAAAATTTTGATAGAAAATGCCGGCGCAGAAACCGGCTCACTTATTTTCTCAAAAAACGGACAATTTTTCCTAGAAGCAGAGGGGACAAAAGATGAGGTGCGAGTGTTGGAATCAGTGCCGGTTTCAACCAGCCAGCAACTCCCTATGTCGGTACTTAATTACGTCGCCAGAACTCAGAAAGAACTTGTATTCAACGATGCAAGCCGAGAAGAAATCTTTAACACCGACCCGTACATTACCCAGCATAAACCAAAGTCTGTTCTCTGTGCGCCTATCCTCTATCAAGGTCAACTCACCGCTCTGCTTTATCTAGAAAACAATTTAACTTCAGGCGCTTTTACTCCCAAGCGATTGGAAGTCTTGCGGATATTATCAGGACAAGCGGCAGTTGCCCTAGAAAACGCCCAACTTTATCACAACTTAGAAGCCAAAGTAGAAGAACGAACCCAAGAGTTAAATGAAAAAAATATCCACTTGCAAAAAGCAGAAGAAGCCGCCAAATCTGCCAGCCGCGCCAAGAGCGAATTCTTAGCAAATATGAGCCATGAACTGCGAACGCCCCTCAATGGAATTTTGGGGTACGCTCAAATCCTCAAACGAGACAGGAATTTAAGCAATTCGCACAAAGATTCAGTCAATATTATTTATCAATGCGGCGATCACCTTTTAAATGTGATTAACGACATTTTAGACCTTTCTAAAATCGAAGCGCGGAAAATGGAAATCAACGCAAGTGAATTTCGTTTTCCTGAATTTTTAGAAGGAATTACCGAGATCTGCCATATTCGGGCAGCTCAAAAAGGAATCTCGCTGATTTACGAACCCCTAACTCAACTTCCTAGTGGTGTCCGGGCCGATGAAAAACGGTTGCGACAAGTTTTAATTAACTTACTGGGCAATGCTGTTAAGTTTACCGAATCAGGCGGTGTTGTCTTCAAGGTAGGAATCGTCCCAACTGAAGAATCAAGCAATTCCTCAATTTCTAATTTACCCTCTCAAATCGTTAAAATTCGCTTCCAAGTAGAAGACACCGGCGTTGGCATGACGGCTGAACAATTAAAAGAAATATTTATGCCCTTTCACCAGGTGGGTGAACACAATCGTAAGGCAGAAGGAACCGGATTAGGACTAGCCATTAGCCGGCAATTAGTTGAGATGATGGGCGGCGAAATTAAGGTCAACAGTATCCCAGGAAAAGGCAGCACTTTCTTTTTCGATCTAGATTTACCGGCCGTGTCAGAATTGCAAAATCGCTTTAAATTGAATGAGCGAACAATTATTGGTTTCAAAGGCCCTAATCGAAAAATTCTCGTCGTCGATGATAAGTTGGAAAATCGCTCAATTTTGGTTGGGTTGCTACAGCCTTTAGGATTTGAAGTTGCTGAAGCGGCAAACGGTCAAGAATGTCTAGAAAAAACAGCTCAATTTAAACCCAATTTAATTTTGATAGACTTGGTGATGCCGGTGCTGGACGGCTTTGAAGCCACCAGGCGCATTCGCAAGTCTCCCGCATTCTCCGGGGTTGTGGTGATTGCCTCCTCAGCCAGCGTTTTTGATTTTGAGCAGCAAAAAAGTTGGGATGCCGGCTGCGATGACTTTCTCCCTAAGCCGGTGCGAACCGAAGAACTTTTAGAAAAATTACGCACTCACTTGAAGCTGGAATGGGTTTACGAAGAAACTCCCAATGACAAAGTTAAAAAAACAGAAAAAACTCAGGAGTTAGTCCTCAATACTCCAGACTCAATAGTAGCTCCGCCGGCAGAAGAAATCGCGGTTTTCTGGGACTTGGCAATGATGGGCGACCTTAAAGGAATTCAGGAGGAAGCAGCCAAACTCGAGGAGTTCGATACTCAATACATCCCGTTTGCCACAGAACTGAAGCAGTTCGCGAAAGGCTTCAAGGTTAAACAAATTCGAGAATTTCTAAAGAAATATAGAGGGAGCGACAAATGAGTGTTAAAAATACTGATAAAGGCATTATTTTAATCGTCGATGACACTCCCACCAATTTAGGAGTTTTGTTTGATTTCTTAAGTAACTCCGGCTTCAAAGTTTTTGTGGCACAGGATGGTGAAAATGCACTTGAGCAGGTGGCATACGCACCCCCCGATCTGATTTTACTGGATGTGCTGATGCCGGGAATTGATGGGTTTGAAACCTGTCGCCGGCTCAAAGCAAATGAATCATTCAAAGATATTCCCGTAATTTTTATGACGGCGCTTTCTGACTCTGTCGATAAAGTGAGAGGCTTAACAATTGGGGCAGTTGATTACATCACTAAGCCCTTTCAACACGAAGAAGTTTTAGCTCGTGTCAATATCCACATGAGCATTCACAACTTAACTAAAAAACTCCAAGAACAAAATTTGCAATTGCAACATGAGATAAAAGAGCGAGCTGTTGCACAAATGGCTCTCTTAGAACTGACGGCGGATTTAGAAAACCGGGTAGAGGAAAGAATGGTTGAACTTTCTCAATCTAATCAGCACCTCCGGCAATCCAACGATCTGCTGAAACAGGAAATCCAAGAGCGCCTGAGTGCGGAGATGGCATTGCAGCAATCCGAAACACAACTGCGAACTCAAACTAAATGGTTAGAACAAGCATTTTCAGAATTGAAACAAACTCAAAGCAAACTAATTCAAGGGGAAAAAATGTCTTCTTTGGGTCAGTTGGTTGCTGGGGTTGCTCATGAAATTAACAATCCGGTCAACTTTATCTATGGAAATCTTTCCTACGCTCATACTTATACTCAAAATTTACTAAAAATATTGAATCTTTATCAGTTAAAGTTTCCGAATCCAGGACCGGAGATTGAAGAAGAAATTGAAGCGAGTGACCTAGAATTTTTAGTAGAAGACTTGCCTAAACTCTTGGGTTCGATGAAAGTTGGGGCAGATCGCATCCGCGAAATTATCCAATCGCTGCGGATCTTTTCGCGCCTCGATGAAGCACAAATGAAGTCGGTGGATATTCATGAAGGCATTGACAGTACCCTGCTAATTTTGCAAAACCGGCTCAAAGCTAGAGCAGACCGGCCCGCGATAGAAGTGATCAAAGAATATGGCGATTTGCCTCAATTAGAGTGCTATGCCGGCCAGATGAATCAGGTATTTATGAACCTCTTAGCCAATGCAATTGATGCCTTAGAAGATTACAACCGGCAGCGCTCAGCCGCCGACATCAAAGCCCATCCTAATAAGATTTGGATTCGCACTGAAGCGAGTGACAATGACAAAGTGATTATCCGCATTGCAGATAATGGACCCGGCATGAGCGAGGATGTCCAAAGCCACCTCTTTGAACCATTTTTTACGACAAAACCTATCGGTAAAGGCACCGGCATTGGTTTATCGATTAGCCACCAAATTGTAGTGGAAAAACACGTCGGTGAATTGAAGTGTATTTCGACTCCTGATCGCGGGACAGAGTTTGTGGTTGAACTTCCCATTCGGCAGCAATATCAAAAACAAAGCTGCGTTCAGCCGGCTGAATCTCATGCCAAGGTGGTATAGCGTTAGATATACGGAAATCTAGGTGGGGATTCCTCCCTCCTGTGGGCGGTGGTTTTTCTATGATGGTGTTAGACATTGAGCGAACCTGCCTGTCATGCCATCCACCAAAACGCTGCCGCTTGTTAAAGATCCAGACCGCTTGGAAAGCCGGCTCAAGGAGATTCCGGGGGAACCAGGGGTTTATTTGATGCGAGATTCGAGTGATCGCATCCTCTACATCGGTAAATCTAAGAAATTGCGCTCTCGCGTTCGTTCCTATTTTCGTGACCGGCAGAACCTCAGCGAACGCATCGCCATGATGGTGCAGCAGGTCGCGGAAATTGAATTTATTGTCACCGATACAGAAGCAGAGGCTCTGGCACTAGAAGCAAATCTTGTCAAGCAACATTTGCCCTACTTTAACGTGTTGCTGAAAGATGACAAGAAATACCCGTATTTGTGCATTACTTGGTCAGAAGATTACCCGCGCATTTTCATTACCCGTAAGCGCAGAGCGAGTCAAGCAAAAGACCGCTACTATGGGCCTTACGTTGATGTGCGCCTGTTGCGGAACACCTTGCATATCGTTAAGCGAATTTTCCCCCTGCGGCAGCGACCTCAGCCGCTGTTTAAAGACCGGCCTTGTTTAAACTACGATTTGGGACGCTGTCCGGGTGTCTGTCAGATGCTCATTTCCCCAGAAGACTATCGCAAAATCGTGCAGAAAGTGGCGATGGTGTTCCAAGGAAGAACGCAAGAACTTGCAGATATTTTAAAAGCGCAGATGGAACAAGCCGCAGAACAGCTTAACTTTGAGCAGGCGGCGCGAATTCGAGATCAAATTGCCGGTTTAAGAGCGCTGAATGCCGATCAAAAGGTTTCTTTGCCGGATGATACCGTGTCGCGGGATGCGATTGCTCTAGCCTCTGACGCGCAACACGCCTGCGTTCAGCTTTTCCAAATTCGTGCCGGCCAATTAGTGGGACGCTTGGGATTTGTCGCCGAAGTTCCCACTCCCCCAGTTCCCCTCTCTCCCACTCCCCAAATCGAATCGGGAGCGATTTTACAGCGCGTGTTAGAGGAACATTATCAAACTGTAGAGCCGGTGGAAATTCCGGCTGAGATTTTGGTGCAGCATGAGTTGCCAGAAGGGGAAATGCTGGCCGATTGGTTAAGTGAACGCAAGGGTCGTAAAGTGACCATTCTTGCCCCACAGCGGCAACTGAAGGCAGAATTAATTGAGATGGTGGAGCGAAACGCTCAGCATGAATTGGCGAGGATGCAAAAGTTGGGGGATCGTAATTCCCAAGCCATGCAAGATTTAGCTGAAATTGTCGATTTGGCAGATTTACCGCACCGCATAGAAGGTTACGATATTTCTCACATTCAAGGCTCAAATGCGGTGGCGTCCCAGGTGGTGTTTATTGATGGGTTGCCGGCAAAACAGCACTACCGGCACTATAAAATCAAGAATCCTGACGTAAAGGCCGGCCATTCCGATGACTTTGCCAGCCTTGCGGAGGTAATCGGGCGTCGTTTTCGCAAGTATGCCGAAGATCCGAAATTGCAGCGAGCCGGTAATGCCGATT
Organism: Microcoleus vaginatus WJT46-NPBG5; assembly: GCA_019359355.1. Classification (GTDB taxonomy): domain Bacteria; phylum Cyanobacteriota; class Cyanobacteriia; order Cyanobacteriales; family Oscillatoriaceae; genus FACHB-68. The sequence goes on from JAHHHM010000035.1 coordinate 18,562, forward strand.
GGCCAGATTTGGTGATGATTGACGGCGGCAAAGGTCAACTTTCGTCAGTGGTTGCGGTGTTGCAGGAGATGAATTTACTCGAAGAGTTACGAGTGGTGAGTTTAGCAAAGCAGCGAGAGGAAATTTTCTTACCCGGTGAGTCGCAGCCACTGCAAACAGAGGCAGAACAGCCAGGAGTGCAATTGTTGCGCCGGCTGCGGGATGAAGCGCACCGCTTTGCCGTCACTTTCCACCGGCAGCAGAGAAGCGATACATTAAAGCGATCTCGCTTAGATGAAATTGCCGGTTTAGGATTTGAGCGGCAAAAGCAACTGCTGGCGCATTTTCGCTCAATTGACTATATCCGTGCAGCCACAGCCGCACAGTTAGCTGAAGCACCTGGAATTGGGCCGCGTTTAGCTCAGCAAATTTACGATTATTTCCATCCCTGAAACGCAAACGTAAAGTGATTTAACCAATGAATAATTCCTCGCGAGTATTTTCCTGCAGCGCGGACTTATTTTAATTGTTATCTGTTTAGAAAGTTTTTCACTTATCTAGGCAAGTTATCCAGTTTTGCAGCGAATGTCTTTCTTTATTTTGCACCTCAACCCTCCTCGAATACGGCTGGCAGCGAAAAGGTAATATTTTTTTACTTCATGGCCACCTTCGCATTAATATTCTAAACAGTGCAATTTTGGTGTTTGGAGTCGTTAAAAACCAGTGTTAGATTTTTTTGATGTTACGAAAAGTAAGCCAGTAAGCAATAGCCAAAGCCCTCACCCTCGGTTTGATGGTTGGTCATTAGATGAGCGAGATCCTGAAGTGATTAAGTTTTTCCTGCCGGTGTGGGAATGGCTTTATGATCACTATTTTCAGGTGAAAACTGATGGCTGGCATCATCTGCCGGCAAAGGGGAAAATGCTGGTTGTGGGTTCTCACAATGGAGGCATCATTGTGCCCGATATGTTTATGTTTATGTATGACTGGTTTCGCAGATTTGGGCCAGAACGTTTAGCCTACGGGCTGATGCACCCAACTGTTTGGAAAGTTTCACCAGAAATTGCTCGATTAGCGGTGAATTGCGGGGCAGTTATTGCTCATCCTAAAATGGCAATGGGTGCGCTGCAGCGAGATGCAGCCGTCCTTGTTTATCCAGGTGGTGCTGAAGATGCTTTTCGCCCTCATAGTCTGCGGCATCAAATTCATTTTGCGGGGCGTAAGGGCTTTATTAAGCTAGCATTGCGGGAAGAAGTACCAATTGTACCGATTATCTCCACCGGCGCTCACGATTCTTTAATTATTTTGGCAGATTTTTATCAGCAAATACGGCAACTTCATGAATGGGGAATGCCTTGGTTACTAGGCATTGATCCGGTGGTGTTTCCGATTTATTTAGGATTGCCTTGGGGGTTGGGAATAGGACCCTTGCCGCACATTCCCCTGCCGTTGCCCATTCACACTCGCGTCTGTGCACCTATTGTATTTGATCGCTACGGGCGTGGGGCTGCCGGCAACCGTGATTATGTGGATGAGTGTTATGAAAAAGTCCGCAGCAAAATGCAGCAAGAACTCGACTGTTTAGTTCAAGAATCTAACAGGGAGCAACAAAATTAGCCAAGTCGGCATTCACCCAATAATTGCAGAAAATTAGGACGGTAGAAGCATAACATTCGGAAAGCAATTTATCGGGAATACCGGCAACTTTTCTATCCGAATGCTTTGCCCTTAAATCCAATATTGTGACTTCACCTACCCGACGAAGCGGGCAGGTTTGATTAAGGCTAAGTTTGCCGGCACAATTTTACAAAAAGCCAAAGTGATTTAAACCTTCTAAAATGCCACCGGCACAAGAAGCTTTTGCCAAGTATAAAACCTCTGATGAGTTAGCATCGTACCACCGGCGCAATTCTGACTGGGCATTCCCCACAATAATTCCGCGTTCTTCGCCAACAGCAAACAACGCAATATCATTACCAGAATCCCCGCAAACCACGGTTTGTTTGGCATCAATTCCTAACTGCCGGCGGAGAAATTGCATGGCTAAGCCTTTGTCACCGTGGCGGGGTAAAATATCGAGGTCTTTGCCGCCGCTGTAGATCAGCTTGACATCTAAGCCGCGCTCTTTTAACACAGTTTTTAACTGAGGCAGCACTTCTACAGCAGCTTCTTCTGTGAGAAAATAACTGACTTTAAACGGGCGTTGCTCAGGTTGTGGCTGAGGTACAAGATCGGAAAAATGGCTAGTGCCGGCAACCACTAAATCCCGATCCCAACCTTGGGAAAGGGTGTTTGCCCAGGCAGGATCGGGCGTATCATCGTTGGAATGGTAGATTTCGGTTCCTACGGATGTGACTAAGGCATCCGGATCGAGGAGTGATTTTTCCGCTTTTAGTTGCCGGTAGCTGGTGAGCGATCGTCCGGTAGAATAAACGATTTTAGTTCCGTACGCTTGCCGGTGTTGACTCAGGTGCCGGTTGAGGACTTCTAGCGCGTCGTCATCCCCCACGAGGGTATTGTCTAAATCGGTTACAAATAGAAACGGTGCCACACTCATAACAAAATCTACTTCTTAGGAATCAACTCAACCTTATATGTTATGGCTCATTGGTTGCCGGCTTCGCACACTAACATCTAACAACCTAAAATCGCTGCTTTAACCCTCTAAGTTTTGAATATCCTTGATAATTTTGCGGTAGGCTGTCATGTGCCGGTGTTTCAAAAACAGATTGGCGGCGTGTTGCAAATCTGTAAGGGCTTTTTGCTTGGCTCCCAAATCGCAGTAGGTGAAAGCCCGATTGTAGTAAGCTTTGGCATAGTCTGGATTGACTCGAATCGCTTGGCTGTAGTCTTCAATAGCTGCCAGATATTTTCCCAGCAGACGACGAGCCAGCCCCCGGTTGTAGTAGGCTTTGGCATAGTAGGGATTGAGATGCAAAGCCTTGTCGTAATCTTCAATCGCACGTTGAGCGTCTCCTGATTCACGGCGGGCATTGCCCCGGTTATTGTAGGCTTCTGCAAAGTAGGGATTGAGCCGCAGCACTTCAGTGTAATCTTCGATAGCGCCTTCATTCTCTCCAAGTTCACGCTGGGCGTTTCCTCGTTTGAAGAAAGCATCGGCACAGTCTGGAGAAATCTGCAAAACTTCGGTGTAATCTTCAATGGCACCGTGAGGATCTCTCAGTTTGCGGCGGATATTGCCCCGATCAAAGTAGGCGGGAGCAAAATCAGGATGCAACTGCAATTCCTGATTCCAGTCCTCAATTGCTCCTCTGTAATCTCCTTGCTGAGCCTTTTTTACTCCCCGGTAATAGAAAAAGTGACTGTAAATTTCCACAGCGTCATCTGAGCTATGAGGGTTTTTGGCAGTAGATGGCAGGTACATCATTTAATGGGAATGGGTTCCATCTGGGGGGCAGCGCACCGGCAGCCCATACTGCCAACATTTTGATAACTCTTGCTGGAGGAACGATATTTTTGCCAAACTGAGATGCTCCCTGAGTTAGGGCGGTACTTTAATCAATTTTACGCAGCACTCAGGCTAATCCTGTGAAAATCACGATTTGTTGCCGGTTATCGGTGAATTTACGGAGTTATAAAGGTTTTTCGCTCGTGAGACGCCTGCCGGTGGTAACTCTAGCCGTCTTAAATGGTTTGTCAACGCTAATCATCCTAGTTTCTCTAAAAAATTGGCATTCTCACCCTCACAATGTTTACAATGCCGGCTTTTAGATAAATGTAAAAAGTGCTACAGTTACTTAGAGAAACAATCTAGCAGTGTTTCTGCGCTTCGTAGATTTTTTCAGGGTGGCATCTACTTTCTCTTCAATGATGCCGGTATTTTTAAGTGTTTGAAGCAAGCTACAGATTTTTTTAATTGTCAATAGAGATTATTACCTAATTGAATGAGTGATGGCTCTCTCGATGCGGGGTGTGGCAACTGCTGCATGATTTTACTGCCGGCGATCACGCTCTAAGTCATAAATTACTTTTTCCCAATACCAATTCTCTGATTTACCGGGATTTTTCTGCCTCGTCTGTTCAATTAATCGCTCAGCCGCACTTCGATTACCATTTAAAAGGTTAATGAGTTTCCTTTCTAGTTTAAGATTTGGTAAGCTTCTCTGATTTTCTCTATCTGCGTTTTTAGGAGAAGTTGTTGAATTGGGAGAGGCTGAAGAAGTCTTTGCCGGCTGTGAATCAATTTCCCCTGCCTCTATTGCCGGTAAATTCTTCATCGCTTGGTTATAATTGACCATATCTCCCTGTTCAAAGAATAAATTTGCTGCTTTTTGATAATCTGCTAAAGCTTTTTGTTTATCATCTAGCGAACGGCGTTTCTCTCCAAGCTCAGAGTAAGTCACGGCTCGGTTATAATAAGCTTGAGCATCATTGGGTTTGAGTTGTAGCGCTTGCGTGAAATCTTGAATAGCTGGCTGGTAAAAGCCGAGTTTCCGGTAAACATTGCCTCGGCTAATATAAGCTTCTGCATAGCTACTATTAATCTGTAAGGCTTGAGTAAAATCTGCCTTTGCTCCCTGATTTTCGCCAAGTTTAAAACGAGCTATTCCTCGATAGTAGTAAGCTGTGTAATGCTGACTATCGAGATGTACAACTTGAGTAAAATCTTCAATAGCTCCCTTATAATTGCCTATTTTTGCGTTGTATAATCCTTGATTAAGAAATTCTTCAGCAGCTTGAGAGGAACCGTTTTCACGATCTGGGCGATTTTGCTGTTGCTGTAACTGTTTAAAAGTGCTGAGTGCTTGCCGATAATTAGCCCGATCTTTTTGCTCAAAAAATAGTTTAGCAGCTTTCCGATAATCCTCAATTGCTCCCTGCATATCGTCTATATCAGTCCGAATCTTTCCCCGATTTATGTAAACACCGGCATCATTAGGATTTATCCTTATCGCCTGATTAAAATCCTCAATCGCTGCCGGCTGCTGTCCTAATTTAGCTCGTGCAATTCCCCGCTTGATGTAAGCTTCTACTAAATTGGAATTGACACGCAATGCCTGATTAAAAGCTTCAATTGCTCCCGCACAGTCTCCTCGCTTAGCCTTAGTGATTCCCTGGTTGTAATATTGAATTCCAGGCGTTTTTCGCGAGCCGGCGCGGTAATATGCAAAAATCAGTCCCAGGATGAGTGTACTCAGCGCAATGCTTATCCCTATGATGATGAGCGTCGTCTGTGTAACCATAGCAAGCTGGTAAATATCTACTCACAAGGGTGGCATTCCTCACGCCGGCAGAAGCATGGCCCAATTAACATCGTTCTATGAGTCTCATTAAAATTTTACCAGCCTTTATTAAAATTAAACCGCTTGCAAAAATTCACCGCCCCGAAATTTATTTATAAGCTCAACCCGTAACTTATCTGCCTTAAAAAAAAATCTATTGGTTAACTAGCTTTACTCAATGAAATCCTTGCTAAAACAAAAACTTTTCTCGTGGATACCTCAGCTAAAACGCCAAGTTTGGATTTTAGTAGCCGGTCGATTACTATCAGGAATTGGCACCGGCTTTACCTTATTTTACGCACCCATTTTTTTTGCAGATCGGGTTGGTTTAACCAAAACTGCTGTGGGAATAGCCTTAGGCAGCGCATCAGTTTCTGGCATTTTCGGGCGCATTTTTAGCGGTTCTTGGGCAGACTCACCGGCATGGGGACGCCGACGCACACTTTTACTCTCGTGTTTAATATGTGCCGGCGCATCATTCGTCCTAGCCTCTGCGAATAATTTCCCCGTCTTAGTTGCCGGTAACTTGCTTTTAGGTTTCGGTGTTGGTTTATACTGGCCGGCAACCGAAGCAATTATTGCAGATTTAACCAATGCCGAAACCCGTCATGAAGCTTATGCCATAACCCGGCTAGGAGACAGTCTCGGTTTGCAATTTGGCGTAGTTTTCGGAGGCGCTTTGATCGCACTCACCGGCGCTTACCGGCTGCTATTTGTAATCGATGGCATTTCATTTCTAGTCTTCTTTGGCGTCATTTGGGTAGCTATCTCAGAAACTTATCAGCCGGCAGCAAAACCCGCTACTCAAACCCCAAACTCCCCTACCCCGCGACTAGAATCCACGAACACGAATAAAAAAACAAAATCCAGGCAATTTCTCAATAATGGCTGGAAGATAGCACTGCAAGATCGAACGCTTCTCGTCTACGTCCTCGTTAACATTTTATTTACCACGTATATCGCCCAAATTCAATCCACAGCGCCCCTTTATTTTAGTAATTTTGTATCCGTTAAAGACAGCAATCAAGGATTTTCAACGGCAACGATTAGCGCCCTGTTTACCTGGCACATTGCCCTTTTAATTGTGTGCCAGATGCCGGTCGCCCGGTTCTTAAGGCGCTTTAGTCATCCCCAGACATTAATCTATTCAGCATTGCTGTGGGCAATCGGATTTACCCTGATCGGGATCACCGGCATCACCACAACTTACCCCATCGGTTGGGCAATGCTAGCACTAGCTGTCTTGGCGATCGCTACCGTCGCTTACACCCCCGCCGCCTCCTCCCTCGTTGTCGATTTAGCCCCCAAAACTTTGCGCGGCGTTTACCTGTCTATCAACTCCCTCTGCTGGGCAGTCGGCTACATGATTGGCCCTCCCTTGGGCGGCTGGGCGCTAGATCTACCAAGACCATTTGCTGATGGTTTGTGGGTGGCTTTAGCCCTGAGTGTCAGCCTGACTATTTTTATTTTGCAGTATCTCGACCGGCTTGTTCCTCAAAGAAACTAATCCTTGGGGTCAATTTTTTGTAAGAAATCAAATTCTTATAAATTGCCAATTCCCGCGCTATTTCTTAGCTAGCGCCGGCGTTCTTGCAATTTCTGATAAACAGCTCGCAAATCAACTTGATGGTTCGCCAGAGCAACCAATGTGTGGTAAAATAAATCCGCGACTTCGCCGGCGATTGCATCTGGATCGTCATCCTTACAAGCCATCACCACTTCAGCCGATTCTTCCCCAATTTTTTTGAGAATCTTGTTATCACCGCCGGCAAACAACGTTGCGGTGTAAGACCCTTCAACAGGATGATCTCGTCGGTTGCAAATTACCTCAAAAACCTGAGACAACATATCAGCCGGCGGCGCTACAATTTGCCCGTCTACTTGATGAAAACAGCTACGTTCACCTGTATGGCAAGCAATATCCCCCATTTGCTCAGCGCTGATCAGCAACGCATCACTATCGCAGTCATAACGAAGTGAGCGCACCTTCTGAATGTGTCCCGAAGTTGCGCCTTTATGCCATAATTCCGCACGCGACCGGCTCCAGAACCAAGTCTCTCCAGTTTCCAGGGTTTTTTGCAGAGATTCCCGATTCATCCAAGCCATCATCAACACCGTGCCATCAAGATAATCTTGCACAATTGCCGGCACCAGTCCCTGTTCGTTGTAGCGAATTTTTTCGACAGGGATAGATTGGGATAAGCGCGTCACTTCAGGAGTAGGCATAAATTGATTGTAGGTTTAGTGCCAATAAACACGGGTTCAAACGATACAGAAAACTTCGGGGCGCGTTTGTACTTAAAGATTCCCGGCCACCGGACAACTTATTCTACTATACTTAGACCCACTCAAGATATGTAAAGAATATTTAAAATTTAAAACAGGAAAGTTGATTATAAAATAAAACAATTCTGCAAAAATGTAACGGGAATGAAAGCGGGTTTCTCGTGCCGGCGCAACCCCAAGCCATCATTCATCAAGCCTGTGACTTTGCGTTTAATAAAACAAAACCGTAGGGTGGACAGCGCCGTCTGCCCTATATTAAACAATACTGATAGAGGAGAGAAACTTTGATTACCACAAGCCTGAACACCACCAAATCAGAAGAAATTTTTGCAGCCGCCCAGAAGCTCATGCCAGGGGGCGTTAGTTCCCCAGTCCGTGCCTTCAAATCTGTCGGAGGTCAACCCATCGTCTTTGATCGGGTAAAAGGTGCTTATGTCTGGGACGTTGACGGCAACCAATATATCGACTACGTCGGCACCTGGGGACCGGCAATTTGCGGTCACGCCCATCCAGAAGTGATCAGCGCCCTGCACGACGCCCTCGAAAAAGGCACAAGCTTTGGTGCCCCCTCCGTGCTAGAAAACGTACTGGCAGAAATGGTCATTGATGCCGTTCCTAGTATTGAAATGGTGCGCTTTGTCAACTCCGGGACAGAAGCGTGTATGTCTGTGCTGCGCTTGATGCGGGCTTTTACCAGCCGCGACAAAATTATTAAATTTGAAGGCTGCTACCACGGACACGCCGATATGTTCTTGGTCAAAGCCGGCTCCGGGGTGGCCACCCTCGGCTTACCCGACTCTCCGGGCGTCCCCAAATCTGCAACCAACACCACCCTCACAGCGCCCTTTAACGACTTAGAAGCCGTTAAAGCCTTATTTGCGGAAAACCCAGATGAAATTGCCGGCGTCATCCTAGAACCCGTCGTCGGGAATGCCGGCTTCATTGTCCCCGATGCCGGCTTTTTAGAAGGATTGCGCGAAATTACCCAAGAAAATGGCGCATTGCTCGTCTTTGACGAAGTCATGACCGGCTTCAGAATCGCCTACGGCGGTGCTCAAGAAAAATTCGGCGTCACCCCCGACTTAACTACCCTCGGTAAAATCATCGGCGGTGGCTTACCCGTTGGTGCTTATGGTGGACGCAAAGATATCATGTCAATGGTCGCGCCGGCAGGGCCGATGTATCAAGCCGGCACCCTTTCCGGCAACCCCCTCGCCATGACAGCCGGTATCAAAACCTTAGAATTGCTGCAAAAACCCGGCACCTACGAACAGCTAGACAAAATCACCAAAAAACTCGCAGATGGCTTAGTCCAAATCGCCCGCGAAACCGGCCATGCCGCCTGCGGAGGACAAATCAGCGCCATGTTTGGCTTATTCTTCACAGCCGGGCCGGTGCACAGCTACGAAGACGCCAAAAAGTCAGATTCAGGCAAATTCAGCCGATTTCATCGCGGAATGCTCGAACACGGCATTTACCTCGCACCTTCTCAATATGAAGCTGGATTCACCTCCCTCGCCCATACAGAAGACGACATTAACCGCACCCTAGCAGCAGCACGGGAAGTCATGTCCAGCCTGTAACATCAGTTTTAGCCGGGATTAGGAGATTAGGGAATTAAGAATTTTCTTTTGTCTAATCTTTTAATCCCGGCTTCTGTTGCTGACAGTTATCGGCTCACATTAACCCTATATTTCATCTGAAAAGTCCGAAAATCTCCCGCAGCCTTAGCAGAACCGCTGAATTCTAACTCATAAGAACCGGCCTTGGGAAACACAACGTCAGCACCCGGAATTCCCTTATATCGTTCAGCATTAATACTCTTTAAAACCGGCATCATTAACGGTTTAGCATTAGCAGCACGCGGCAACGAATAGATAGCTAACTGACAATCGCACTTCTCTAACGGTATTGTTGCGCCGCCCTTGCGAGTTAGGGCAAACCAAACCTTAGCCCGCTCTCCTGCTTTCGGGTTATGATTCGGTTCCAAATGAAAAGTTGCAGCCACATCCCCAGAAATTTCCACATTATGTGCCAAAATCGGCATAACGAGAGCCGGTGTCGCAGAACACAGCAGTAAACCCACTAGAAATTGACTAGCGTTGAGACGGTGGTACATAAAATCTTTCTAAAAACAGAAGTGACCAAAACAGGCGCAACCGCACCAGCAATACAGCCAGTGTCATTGCTCCCAGTAAAGCTGCATTCAGTTTACTCTCCCCAGTCCATTCCAACGCCCCCAAGTAATGAGAACCCAGCAGCACAGCATGACCGGCACACAACACAAACGCCGGCACACTTAACAGATGCAGCAGTCGCCAACGTGTTCCCAAGTAACTCAGAGCACGGTCAAAACTGGTGAGGACTAGCGGGATCATCAATACCAGTGCCAAAATGCCGGCCCACATTCCCACTTGATGCTGCTGCAACATAAACGAGACGGCCTCAAAATTCCAGTTCAAGGTGTGCGCCATCATGTGAAACGTGTGAGCAACTGATAGCACAAACGCTCCCACACCCATAGCGCGACGGTAGCGCAGGGGTGCGGGCCACAATCGGCTAATGGGACGGGCAATCAGGGCTAAAAGCAGACATAGCAACGCTGCATGGCCGGTATAATCTACCATTTCATCGGTACGCAGCAAAGTGAGAATACCGATAGTAAGAGTTACCCAGCCTCCTAGCTTAAATAGTTGGCTGCGCCGGCTAGCACTTAATCTTGATGCGGAAACGCCCACACCGATCATACTGGGCATCGTTCCCAGTCCAAACGCCAACATGGTTGCCGCACCCATCCAGAGGTTGCCGGTTTCGGCGGCTTTAATTTGGGCGGCATAGAGAAAACCGCAGGGAATCAAACCCCACACCAACCCTAATAATGCCGGCGTCCATAGGCTATTTTGTAAAGAGAGGTTAAGCATTGCTTGGTGAAGCCGGTTGTGCCAGTTTCCTTCTGCGAGTGGGTGAAACACCGGCAGACGAGGTAACCATTCTGGTTTAATCTGCACCAAGCCAAACCAGATGAGTAAGATGCCGGTGAAAATGGCCATCAGCCGGCGCAAATCGCTGCCAATGCCGGCCAATTGTCCGCTAGCAATCACCACAGAACCTAATGCCCCAATGCCGGCACCGACTAAGGCATAACTAATAATTCGCCCGACGTTTAATAGTAAGTGAAAATAAAATTGTTGCTGCCAGCTAGGCTGAGTTTCTCGCTTGTTTGATAGAGAAAATGCCACGGTTATCGGGCCACACATTCCCACACAGTGGCCAAAACTGCCAAAAAACCCCAGAGCCATGACTAGAAGCAGGTCTATCATGATAATTGTTGCAGCATTATAGAGAAAGCCGGTGGCAAAGTTTTATTTTTTAACCGCAGATGCACGCAGATAAACGCAGATGTGAGCGATGTTTATTGGTGAAGTGCAGATGCACGCAGATAAGATTTAGGAGGTGATGCAATATAGAGAAATTTTAGATTTATTTCAGAGGGTTAGTGTTTAGATGAAAATCCAAATAAACATCAATCATTCATCTGTGTTTATCTGTGTGCATCTGTGGTTAAAAATTCCCCAATCCCAAAAATCGTTTTCAATACTAAGGGACGCAGAGTTAGAATTTTCTTGACATTCTTCTAGAAAAACCCTGCGTCACCCATACACCCAAAACTTATTGCGGGGTCTTTTGCAACTCAGGGCGTTCTTCTGCAACAATTGCTCCTTCTACAGGACATACCTGTAGACAAATGCCGCAGTCAATACACGTTGCAAAATCAATCCAGTACCAATCCGTTCCCTTTGTATTTTTACCAGGGCCGGGATGAATGCAAGCCACTGGACAGGCATCAACGCAATCCGCGATGCCTTCGCAGGTGTTGGTAACAATCGTATGCGGCACAGTGTTCTTCCTCTCTCGGCAGTTCTTAATCGTTAGCTTAACGTTTCAATTTCCGGTTCACCGGCATCCTTGACCCAAGCAATCTGTTTAATGCGGCGTTGCTGAGCATATTCTCGCACCGCTGCCGGTGTTTCTCGCTGCCCGAAATCTAGCTCAACTCGCACTAAATCCCCGCCTTGCCGGAGTTTTTGGGCGTAGGCAAAGGCTGCAGCATCCGCTTGAGAACTCACCGGCACGACTAACCAATCACTGGGCACAGTATAAGCCGGCAGTTGACCCCCTGGCAGCAAACAGGTGTGCAAGTCTTCAATATTCAGCGAAAAACCAATCCCCGGATAAGTTTCTCCTTGAGGATGATACAGTCCTAGCAGTTGGTCATAGCGTCCGCCCTGGCCTAACACTTGCTGTCCCGTTTCGCTTTCGCTGACGACTTCAAAGACGATGCCGGTGTAGTAGTCAAATGTTTGAATCAAGCTCAGATCCAAAATTACTGGAAATGCTGACGACTCGTTCAGTAATTCCACCAGAGATTTGAGATTATTGACAATTTGCTGCTGATGTGCATCCAAGCTCAATTGACCGACGCGTTGCAGCACGTCAGCAGGGCGTCCTCGCAAATCGAACAAAAATAGCGCTCGTTCTCGCTGATCTGGGGAGAGGGGCAAGGTTTCTAGTGCCATGCGATCTAAATGGGCAATTGCGTGCCGCACCTGATTTTGCAAAGCTGGCTCAAAAGCAGCAAGCAGTGATTGCATCAAGCCGGCTTCCCCTAAAATTACGCGCCATTGGGTTAGCCCCAAACTCTGCAAGCATTGGGACAACAACAGCAAAATCTCGGCATCTGCCATCACGCCGGCGGCACCGAGCAATTCCACCCCAGCTTGGTAAAACTCCTGTTGCCCGCCGTGAATGCCTTCGCCGGCTGTGCGGAACACATTGGCATTGTAGTAAAGGCGCTGGGGATAGGTTGTCCCCGCCATGCGAGTCACCGCTGCCCGGGCAATGGAAGCCGTCAATTCTGGGCGCAACCCCAGCACCTCATCCTCGGCATCTCGCAGTTGGATCACCGTCGATGGCTGGACAGCCCCTCCAGCCATCAGTGTGTCCAACCGCTCTAGGGTTGATGTAATAATTCGGTGATAGCCCCAGCGGCGAAAAACCGTTCGCAAGCGCTCTTCAATCCAGTGTTTTTGAGCCACATCGAGGGGTAATAAATCCCTCGCGCCGGTTGGTGGTTGATAAACCATTATTTTTTCTTCCCGCCACCTCCAAACAACCCTCCAAAGATACCACCACCGGGTTGATCGGGCTTACCTGATTTCGGCGGCGTTTTGGATGTCCCACCCTTGGTTCCACCTTTTTGAGGCGGCTTTTCTAACAATCTCTTGGCATCTAGTGCTACTTTCTCTTCCGGGTTCAACTGCAAGGCTTTATTAATATGAACCTTAGCCATTGTTGCCTGATTTTGCTTCAAATAAATCATCCCCAATAAGCCATGACACTGGCTATTGTTCGGCTCAAGCTTTAAGGCGTCCCGCAGTTCGATAATGGCTTGAGCAAAATTGTTTTTACTCATCCAATCTTCCGCGCGCCGGTAGTATCCTTCCGCCCGTGACTCCACTTTTGGAGGCGGTGGTGGTGGGGGAGCTTTTGTTGCCGCTGCCGCTGCGGCTGGCGGGCGAGTAGCAGTTGCCGGCACCCCTGTCGCTGGCGGCTTTTGAGTCTGCTGGTTTTGCCCGACAACTGCGCCTTTACTTTCTTGCCGCATCAGATAAACCATATTGAGTTCACTGATTTGGGCAATCACGTTTAGGGTTTGCGATAAAGATTGATACTCAGTTTCTGCCAAATTTGCTACCAAAGTTTTGTAAGCTTTTTCAAACTCACTTGCCTTAGATAACTGTTTTGCCAGATCGCTGTGAAGTTGGATTTTAGATGCCTCTTGAAGACAGCGCTTCCCCATCAACCCTAAAAGGACACCATATTCGGCACGTTCACGCTCATTGGAGAATTTAGTGTAGGCGGGACTCACTAGCTTTGAAAATAGATCGCTTGCTAGCTGTTTATCCGCTTCATTGTCAGCCTTGCAACTATCAGGATGCAGGCGACGAGCAATCTTGAGATACCGCTTGCGGATGTCATTAAACTCCGCATCAACAGGAACCCCTAAAATGGCGTGATGATCTGTAAAGTCAAACTTAAATAGTCCTTGTTCAATTTGAAAAGACATGGTGCGCCATCCCACTTCGCTGCCTATCGGTTGTTTCTAATGTACCTTGGGAACCCAACTCACGGCATTAGTGATTCCTCGAAGGTACAGCATCTCCCCAAGATGCTAGGCTAGGAACTTGTAATAATTCTTTGCTTAGTTCGTCGTGAATTTGACCGTTGGTTGCGAGAATTCTGCCAGAACGGATTTGGAAAGGGCTGCCATCGTAGGCGGTGACTCGTCCACCGGCTTCTTCAACTAAGACTACACCGGCTGCTACATCCCAAGGGGATAAACCTCGCTCCCAGTATCCATCTAAACGCCCGCAGGCAACATGGGCTAAATCGAGCGATGCCGATCCGCTGCGTCGCACGCCTTGGGTTAAATGGGTGAGATGACAGAATTCGGCATAGTTATTGTCGGTGGTTTCGCGCCGATCGTAGGCAAAGCCGGTGACGAGCAAACTTTTACTTAACAAAGGGGCTTGGGACACTTTGATGGGACGCCGGTTGCGCGTGGCACCCAGCCCTTTGCCGGCTCTAAATAATTCATTATGAAAGGGGTCAAAAATCGCCCCCACGTGAGGAACGCCGTCAATCAGCAGCCCCACAGAGGCAGATGAGAAGGGATACTGGTGGGCGTAGTTGGTTGTACCGTCGAGGGGATCGATCGCCCAGAGGTAGGTGCCGGTGATATCTCCCAATGCCCCACTTTCCTCTGCCAAAATTCCATGATCGGGGACGTGACGCCGCAAAACTTCCAAAATTGCCTTTTCAGCGGCTTTATCCGCTTCCGTCACCAAATCCCCAGGACGCCCTTTTTCTTGAACTTGCTCTAAGTTGCCCCAGTAAGCTTGCAACACTGCGCCGGCAGCCAGTGCTGCTTCTGTTGCGATATCTAAGAAATTTTTCAGTTGGACATCAGTCATGGATGATTGGGGGTTGATGAAGAACAATGGACAATTTTGACATTCTCACCGGGCTGAAGCCTCGGTGACACCCAAACCTCACGATTTGGGTTTCTGCTTCATCGCACCCGCCTTCCGAGATTTGCTCTCTTCAGGTCTTACGGTTGCTCCACAGACTTTAACCGTGTGTCCCACGGCAATAATATTTTTAGCAGCGTTGACATCCCGGTCATGGTCAATTCCACACACAGGGCAATCCCACTCTCGGACATTCAACGGCAATCGCTCAACAATATGCCCACAGTTACCACATCTTTTGGAACTAGGGAACCACTGGTCAATCTTGACGAGCGTTCGACCATACCACTGACACTTATACTCCAGTTGTCGAACCATTTCACCCCATCCTGCATCACTGATAGATTGGGCGAGTTTTGGGTTCTTGACCATGTTTTTTACAGCAAGCGACTCAACGGCAATCGTTTGGTTTTCACGAATCAGCCGTGTGGTCAATTTGTGCAAATGGTCTTTTCTAGAATTGGTAATCTGTTGATGAATCCGAGCAACCTTGAGTCTTGCTTTTTCTCGGTTGCGAGACCCTTTTTGCTTCCGACTCAAGGCTTTTTGTGCCCGCCTCAGCCTTTTATAATGTCGGTTAAAGTGTTTGGGATTAGCAATCTTTTCCCCTGTACTGAGTGTAACCAGGCTGCTAATTCCCACATCCAATCCCACCGACTGCGCGACAGGCTCAAGCTTCAGGTTGCGAGGCTCATCAAAACGAATGCTGATGTACCACTGACCCGCCCGGTTGAGTCTCACCGTAACGGTGGAAGGTTCTGCACCTGACGGCAATTGTCTCGACCATCGAATCTTCAATGGTTCGTCACACTTGGCCAGAAACACCTGACTCTCTTTCCACTTAAAAGCCGACCTGGTAAATTCGGCACTTCCGCCATTGCGTTTTTTCTTAAAGTTGGGATATTTTGCCCGTTTGGCAAAGAAGTGAGTGAAAGCGGTTTGCAGATGTCTCAAAGATTGTTGCAATGGAACACAGCTCACCTCGTTGAGAAACTGAAATTCCTCCTGCCGCTTCCACCCAGTCAACAGGGAATTGGTTTGAGCATAGCCGATTCGCTCTTGTCGCTGATACCATCCCTCAGTTCTCACAGCCAGGGCGCGGTTATAGACAAGACGGACACATCCTAGGGTTCGCCTTAATAGCAACTCTTGCTGGAATGTGGGATAAAATCGATAGCTAAATGCCTTCTTCATCTCTCACATTTTGGCATTTCAAATGTGAATTGTAAATTCGTCCTAGAAGAAAGGGGTTTCAGACCTAGGAATTTTGATGACTAATTTTGGCTGCGAAACTCCCCTGGAGTTAAGCGCATCGGGTTTTTTGGATTCCAAATGCCTAGTCCCATGAGTCTAGCCCATTCTTGGGCGTGTGCGAGACGTTCCGTATATTTCGAGTTGGGGGAACGCGGCTGTGCAAGAACAACACCGGCTTTTGTTAGTTGCTCATTTAGCATCTGCCCATTTTGCCAGACATAAGCTAACTGAGTGCAGCGCTCTTTGTAGCAATATTTTTGCTCGACATCAAACTCTAGCAACACCGGCTGTCCCTGAATCATTTCCTCTAAGCGTTTTGCCGCCTCCATGCCCCAAGGCTGCTGCTTCAAATCGGGTGCCTCAACGCCAATCAGCCGCACCCGATCAAATGTCCCAGCGCTGCCGGCAACTTCCAGTGTTTGCCCGCTAACCACCCGTTCCACATTAACGGTTAACCCTTGCGGGGGTGCCGGTTTTTCACAGCTAATTAGAAACAAAGCCGAAAACAGCCCTAAAAAACAAAGAACGAGGGATGAAACCCATCTGCGTTTCACCTGCGGAATCTGCGGTTCAAAGTCTTCAATCTTCATCCAACGGCAATCCCGCCCGAATTTTACCTTTGCCAAAGTAGCGCCCGAATTGAAGTTCGTAAACTTCATCCTCATCTTGGGTTTCCACTTCTAAGTCGCAACGGGCATAACTGACGCACAACAAGGCGTAGCCACGTTTCCGCAAATCAGGAGATAGCCCCATTGCTTCTGGCTGGTAAATTTCGCCGGTTTTCACGCGCACCGCACAGGTGGTACACGCCCCATTGCGACAGGAAAAGGGCAGCTCTACGCCTTGATTTTCGGCACTTTGCAGGATGTAGCGATCTTCGGGCACCACGATAACGTGACGCTTGCCGGTTTGCCGGTTGTGAATGGTAATTTTGTGAGAGCGAGTCATCAGATTTTAATAGAAAGACTTAGGGGCTAGGGAAGAGACGGGGAGGGGGAGAGCATTCTCTATGATTTATTATCGATGCCTCATGCCCTCATCTATTATGGGCTTGAGTAGAGAGTACGATAAAACCGGCATCCCGATCTAGCCGGTGCGGCAGTAGGGCAAAAAAAATAATTTGAGAATTCTCTTTTCAAACTTACCAGGGTTCTGCTAATATAGTTTTCCTGTGGCAAATGTGGCAAATAAACAAAAAGCCCATTTTCACCTGGAGAGGTGGCCGAGCGGTTTAAGGCGCAGCACTGGAAATGCTGTGTGGGGGTAACTTCACCGTGGGTTCAAATCCCACCCTCTCCGTTTAAAAAATTGATAAGCAGGGTTTTAGGCGTTGGCAGTTGATGCCCTATGTATGTCTTTTTCCTAAATTTTCTTGAATTTTGACACAGCCCTAATGCAGCGGACGGACAAAAGCCTCTGGTGCTTAGTTCGAGGTTATCTGCCGCTGCTGATTGGGAACGTTGTCTTGCAGCGCGCGGCTTGGCTGCGTGCCATACTCAGGAATGATTATGAAACTGCATGAACAAAACGTATTTGACAAGCGATTCGCAGAGCGCATTGGCATGATGATTAAATCACGCCTGATTTGGTATAAACATTACTATCGTTGGGCGGATGAAATCATTATGGCTATGGACAGGCCACCTTATTGGGTGCTTGAGATTGCAACAATAAAGTACTTTCCAAAGGCTGTCGGTGTTATTAACGAATTCGTCTGCTCCGAGCCGTTCGAGTACTTTAATGGAGAAGAATATACAGATGAATATGTGGCCTGTCTGTTTTTAAGATACAAACGAGGAGAAATTGGTTGGGCAACTTTTCTTAACGAGGCAGGCTTATTTACCGACGCTGACAACGGTCATCGGTATTGCGAGTACTTCTATCATCGGCTGAATATTTTGGAGGATAATGAGTACTCAAAGGTCATCCAACAGAGTCAACGAGTAGAAATTGAACACGAATATGGAGAGGCCATTGCCAGAATACAGGAGCTTGACGATGGTTTTCTCGAATATTTCAGGCAATATGTAAGGAGCGAGGCGCAGCAACATTCAGAATGAAAGGCATCAACTGCAAGACAACAAGGCGCTGCACCAGACCGCCTACAGCTTCGCTCCTTCGTTCGTTCCTCACTCCGTCGCTCCGCTTTCGGCGGCGGGTGAGCTTGTCGTTCTGGCTCTGCGCGCAACATTTTGCGTGCGTAATATACTTGTCCTATGCAAAACGGCCAATCTTCGGCTCTGCCCGATTTGAAATATAATTTTCACGACGCTTTGTTGGAGAAAGTCGAGGTTGGCCCGCGTCGTGAAGTCACTCTACACATCATTCTCTATTCCGTTTATTATGAAGGTGGCCCAAGCGTCCAGGTTAGATTTGGCGCAATCACGAACTTCGATTCAGTCAGTGCCTTCTTTAGCAAAATTGTGGATGAAGAAAGTAACGAGGAAGAAGGATATATTCGGATTGATACTCTGCATTATGACAAGCGTAAACAATCAACAGCAGGCAAACTATTTTTCTGTCTGGCTTCAGATTGGAAAGGAGAAATCAAAATTCACTGTGCAAAACTGGTAGTGTCAGACATCATACCGTGACTGGAACTGATTAATAGAGGCAGAACAAGGCGGCGGGTGAGCTTGGCGTTATGCCGCTATTCAATAATCCTATCAGTACGGATAAGGCGGACTGAATCATCTCTATCTTGGCTGTATCATGAAATGATCGCGTAGTGAATGTGGGGTGTGGACGCGGTGAATTCCTAAGCCGTCTCATTTGTGAGATGCTAGTCCCTTCGTGACTATCTAGCAGGCAATAATTCTGCATATACAGCTAAACGGGTACTCACACAGTTAGCAGCTTGTTGTGAGTGGGCAGTCAGTTCAAAGTTGCTTAGTTCAAATCCTTTCAAAGGAATGGCAGGAGAAATTGTCGATCCCACAGAAAAAGAACACATTGATCCTTTTACAGCCGACGAAAGAGAGGAAATCATCAAAGCATTTGAAGCACACCCGACTTACCGACACTATGCGTCATTTGTGCGATTTTTGTTTATGACGGGTTGTTGTAAGTGCTTGAGAATGGTTTAGATGCTAAAGATGTTGCGAGATTAGTGGGAAATAGCCCGGAAATCATCTACAAGCATTATGCCGGCATTAATAGCACTAAACTTGAAATTCCTGAGTTTTAAATTTTAACTGTTGCCGGCATATTTTCCTGGGGGGGTGTTGGGTTTTCGTTCCTCAACCCAACCGACTATAAGAGAAACGGGATTTAACCTTTCTTTTTTAACTTGTCTTTATTAATCGGCATCGGATGTTGTTGCAACACCGGCTTTAAATATTGTCCTGTATAAGAATGGGAACTTTTCGCTACTTGTTCAGGGGTTCCCTCTGCAATAATTTCGCCACCTTTATTGCCACCTTCTGGGCCTAAGTCTATCACCCAATCTGCACACCGGATTACATCTAAATTGTGTTCAATCACTAAAATTGAATTGCCTTTATCGACTAAACGCTGCAACACATTTAGTAACTGGTGAACATCATAAAACGATAAGCCGGTTGTTGGTTCATCGATTAAATACAGGGTTTTCCCAGTTGCTCGTTTAGACAATTCGCTTGCTAATTTGACTCGCTGTGCCTCCCCACCAGATAGCGTAGGTGCCGGCTGTCCTAATTGAATATAACCTAAACCAACATCCACTAAAGTTTGTAGCCGGCTTCCCGCCCTAGGGATATTTTTAAACATCTCTAAAGCTTCTTCAACCGTCATATTTAAAACATCTGCAATCGATTGGTTTTTGTACTTCACTTGCAGTGTTTCTCTGTTATAACGCGCTCCTTTACACACTTCACATTGTACATACACATCTGGCAGGAAATTCATTTCAATCACATTCACCCCTTGCCCGCCGCAAGCTTCGCAACGCCCGCCTTTGACGTTAAAAGAAAATTGTCCTTGTTTGTAACCTCTGGCTTTCGCTTCAATGGTTTCTGCAAAGACGGCACGAATCGCATCAAAGATGCCGGTGTAAGTTGCGGGGTTAGAGCGAGGCGTGCGACCGATGGGTGATTGATCAATTACAATTGCTTTATCAATTGCGTCGAGTCCTTGGATCTCATCCAATTCTTTGGGGAAGGGAACTTTGCGGCTGAGTTGATGCTGCAATGCTGGATAAAGCAGTTCGTTAATCAGCGTAGATTTACCCGAACCGGAGACGCCAGTGATGCTGACAAGCTTGCCGAGAGGAATGTCAACATTGATATTTTTTAAGTTATTACGGTAAGCGTTTTTGATTTGCAGTTTTTTGCCATTTCCCGACCTTCTTTCGGCTGGGGTTTCAATGACCCTGCGTCCCGATAAATAAGCGCCGGTAAGCGAATCTTCTGCAGCTAATAATGTCTCTAAATTGCCTTGTGCGACAATCTGCCCACCGTGAACACCGGCATGAGGACCAATATCAACAATACAATCGGCTGCGCGAATCGTTTCTTCATCGTGTTCGACGACGATTAAAGTATTGCCTAAAGACCGCAATTTTGTTAAAGTATTTAACAAGCGTCCGTTGTCTCGTTGATGCAATCCAATACTCGGTTCATCTAAAACATAGAGAACGCCGGTAAGTCCAGAACCGATTTGGGTGGCGAGGCGAATTCGCTGCGCTTCCCCCCCAGAAAGTGTCATAGCTGGACGATCTAAGGAAAGGTAATCTAAGCCTACATCGAGAAGAAATTGCAGTCTCGCGCGAATTTCTCTCACGACTAAATCGGCAATTTTTGCTTGACGTTCACTTAAATTTAGATTATTCGTACGTTCCAAACATTCGCTGATCGAGGTGCCGGTTAAATCGGTAATTCGAGAACCTCCTAAACGAACCGAAAGCGCTTCTGCTTTGAGACGTTTTCCCTGACAAACTTCACAGGCTTGATCGACTAAATACGGTTCTAATTTCTGTTTTTGCAGTTCCGAAGATGTTTCATCATACTGACGCTGTAAGATAGGAATAACACCAGGGAAGGGCCGGCGATAACCTTGCCCGTTGCGGTAACGAGAATCGGCTTCAATCAAAATTGCTTCTTCAGAACCGTGCAGTAAAATGTGCTGCTGTTCTGTAGTTAGTTGCTTCCAAGGGATGTTAATATCAAAACCAAAAGCTTTACCGGCACTATAAAGTAAAGATAAATAATAAGAGTTATCTTTTTCTGACCAAGGCGCAATTGCACTGTAAACCGGCGCTTCCAGATCGGGCACCACCATTTCTGGAGAAAATCTTCGCAAACTCCCTAACCCGTGACAGCTTGGGCAAGCCCCATAAGGCGAATTAAAAGAGAACAATCGCGGCGAAAGTTCTTCCATGACTGCCCCATGTTCTGGGCAAGCAAAGTTTTCAGAGAATACTAATTCTTGATCGTTATTTGCCGGCTTTTCTTCTCCATCCTGATTGGGAGGAGTTAAAGGAGGAGCAGTTGCCGGCTCATTAATTAAAACGATGGCAATTCCCTGAGAATGTCGCAAACAGGTTGTCAGAGAATCTGTAAGTCGTTCTTCTATCCCGGCTTTTTTTACGAGCCGGTCAATGACAATTTCAATTGTATGGGTGTAATTTTTATCTAATTCAATCGTGTCAGAAAGTTCGCGTACTTCTCCATTTACTCGGACGCGCACAAATCCTTCTGAAGCCAAACTTGACAAAAGTTTCTTATGAGTGCCTTTTTTGCCACGGACAACAGGGGCAAGAATTTGAAATTTAGTACGATCTGGCAAATCCATGATGCGATCGCACATTTCATCAATTGTTTGGGGGGCAATGCTGCGATCACAATGGGGACAGTGAGGTTCGCCGGCACGTCCAAATAGCAATCTAAAATAATCGTAAATCTCTGTTACCGTGCCAACTGTTGAGCGCGGGTTGTGGGAGGTAGACTTTTGATCTATCGAAATAGCCGGACTTAAACCCTCGATGGCATCGACATCAGGCTTATCCAACTGTCCCAAGAATTGCCGTGCATAAGCGCTGAGGGATTCCACATACCGGCGCTGTCCCTCTGCAAAGATGGTATCGAAGGCGAGGGACGATTTGCCGGAACCAGAGACGCCGGTGAACACAATTAGGCGATCTCGTGGCAACTCCAAATCGATATTTTTCAGGTTGTGCTGCCTCGCCCCCCGAATGCGAATCGTGTTTCCACCCGCCGGTTGAGTGTCGGGATTATGGCCATTTTTAGATACACCAAGCAGGGCGTCTGATTTTTCAGCAGGATGGGACATGAAGGCATCACGTAACAGTGCTTAATAATTTTAGCGCTGCCTCTCACAGACCTACCTGCATTCAGCGATAGAGATTTGGACTAATGTCTACTTGTGTTTTGTACCATCCGGCATGATTGCACCTGCCAGGTTGGCATCCTTGAGGTTGGCATCCTTGAGGTTGGCACCCTTGAGGTTGGCACCCTTGAGGTTGGCACCCTTGAGGTTGGCACCCGCTAGGTTGGCACCCGCTAGGTTGGTAACGGTTAAATTGGCATATGTTAGGTCGGCAGTTGTTAGGTTGGCAGTTGTTAGGTCGGCACCCTCTAGGTCGGCAGTGGTTAGTGTGGCCCTCTCAAGCTTGCTACCCGCCAGCCTAGCACTCTCCAAGTTGGCACCCGTTAGGTTGGCACCCGTTAGGTCGGCAACCGTCAAGTTGGCAACGTTTAGGTTGCTACCCGCCAGCCTAGCACTCTCCAGGTTGGCACCCGTTAGGTTGGCACTTGTTAGGTTGGCACTCTCCAGGTTGGCAACGTTTAGGTTGGCGCGCGTCAAGTTGGCACCCGTCAGGTTGGCAACGTTTAGGTTGGCATCCTTGAGGTTAGCACTTGTTAGGTTGGCACTCTCCAGGTTGGCACTCCACAGCCTGACACTCTCCAGGTTGGCACTTGTTAGGTTGGCACCCGTTAGGTTGGCACGCCACAGTTGGGCACTTCTCAAGTCAGCCCCCTCCAACTTAGCCCCCTCCAAGTTTGCATCCCACAAGTAGGTATCCTTCAGATCGCACCCTCGACATTCTTTAGTTTCCTGTAACTGCCTGACTAGAGGGTTCGGCATGGAACTTATTAAACTTTTTATAATGGCGCTACTACTAAAAAGAGTGATAGCGGCTAGTCCAATAACAATGTTGGTTAAGTCTCTAGGTATTATGGCTCTTCCTAGCAGAATTTCTAGAGCGGTGGCTGTACCTTTCACCGGCTTTAATGCTTCTAAGGCAGCGCCGGCATTGGCATAACGCTGTTTGAGATTAGGGGCCACCATTTTTGCCAACCAATCAGTGAAGCGGGGATTGATTTTGGAAGTTTTGCCTTTGAAATTAAAGCGATAGTTGTCATCCATCAAATTGCCAATATCAACGGAACGGGTGCCGGTGAGCAGGCAAATTAAGGTTGCCCCTAAACTGTAGAGGTCTGATGCTTCTGTGAGACTGCGGCCAAATTGTTCTTCTGGTGGCATGAAGCCAGGGGTGCCGGCTGCTACACTACTAATCGCCAATTCTCCACCGCGAATCTTGGCTAATCCAAAATCAATGAGATAAGCATTTAATTGCTTGTCAACCAAGATATTTTCCGGTTTGATATCTCGATGGATCACTGAGGGACTACGTGTTTGCAGATAAACTAAGATTTCTAATACAGATTCGGCAATTTGCTTAACTTCTTCGGGTGTAAAGCTGTGCTTCTCGGCTAAAGACGGTGCGTTTTTATATTCCTGCACCAGGCAAAAACCGGCAGAGGTTTCAAACGAATTTAGATATTGAGGGATGCGGGGATGATCAAGCTGTTGCAGAACTTCGATTTCGCGCTCATAGGCTTTATAACCCGACCAATCAGAGCCGGCCATTGCAAAGCGAAATTCTTTGATGACAACTTGTTGGTTGTGATTAAGCGCAGTTGCCAAGTAGGTGATTCGCCCTGCTTCCCGGTTTCGCCCTAATTCTCGGATCACCTGATAGCCGTGGCTAAAAAAGTCTGGATGCTCGCCCATGTTAATTTTTTATTTTACAGTTTAAAGGGTACGATAACTGGTAAAACAGAAGAAGGGATGCTGCCGGCCCTCTTTGGGTGAATGACTCGTTTTGATACTGGCATAGAGTTTTTAGCTTCAGGGAAATTGCTACTTTTCTTCATAAATAGTGGGCGATTATGCATTGGGGTGCGATCGCCACTTTGACACGCGCACAAACAAGCGATATTTTCAATGCCATATCATCAGATGCCGGTGACAAAGCTGTGCGTTATTTGAATAGCCATACAGGGTTCGGAGGAAGCAAATGCTTGCTCATCCTTCTGTGTTTTTACGATTCCTTGCCAAAATTTTACAAAAATCTTAGAGGAAATTTTTATGAGAAGAGGGCTGCTTCTTGGATTGTTAGTTTTTGCTTTACTTTTAGGCTTGGTGTTTGTTTTATTCGGTTTCAATGAAGATTCCAAACGACCGTTTGCATTGCCGGCATCTGCTTTAGAAGAACCTTGGCCGGTTCAAAGTGGCCTCCGTATTGCCACGCTTAACAGTAAAATTTCAACAGTAAATCGTGTTGTATTGGTTCCTGATGAAGCCACATTCCTTGCAGCAATTGGGCAGTGGAGTCTGGAAGGACGCTGGCCGGTTTTGATAGAAGATAATAAATACACCCCGATGTTTTTGCAGCGATTTTCGCCGGCTGAGGTGATTCGTGTGCCGGCAGTCAAAGATCCTTTACCAAAGGGTCAAACTCTGCAAGATTCCATGCTTAAAGCTGTCGTGGCTGCTTGGAATGCAACCGATATGGAATCATTGCAACAAGCCTGGAAGCGTTTAGGCTGGGAACCCCCAGGAGTTGTCATCACTTCACAAAATGACCCTGCATGGCCGGCAGCCGTTGCGTTGGCAGCAGATCGCGGTCAACCTTTAGTATTTCTAGAAGATAATTTTGGGCAACCTAATGATACGCTAAGTCCTGAGCAAATGCAGCGTTTAGAAACTCGCATTGAAAATATCGTTAAACAGACAGGTTATCCCTACAATAAACTTGGTGATTCTGTTGATACGATTACCCTTGTCCGTGACCTTGCTGTTAAATATCAATCTCCTAAAAATGCCAAAGATCAGTTAGCTGTCACAGATGGTTTAGCCAGAGACAAAAATGGCAAACGCTGGGCCGTAGCTGGTTGGATTGCCGGTTCTTCCGCGCGGGCTGTTTATCAAGCAATGTGTGCAATTTTTCTTGAACCTAAAACAGCCATGCTTTATAACAGCTATCAGCAAAAAGGCTCATGGCTGGAATATGAAATGAGTTTAGCCGGCAGTGAGTTAAAAAACATAGGCGTGAAAATTCAATCAGTGCAACAACCTCAAGCAGATATTGAAAAATGGCGTAATTTAACAGCGAGCGAATGGGAATTTGATTTAGTTTTTGTGAATTCTAGTGGGGATAAAGCCTCATTTAATGTCGGAAAAGGTCAAGCTGTTGTTGATGATGTTCCTAAATTGAAATTTCCCGCAGCCGTTCACTTTATTCACAGTTGGTCTGCAACCACTCCAGATGATCCACAAACCGTTGGCGGACGATGGCTGGAAAATGGGGCTTATCTGTATGCCGGCAGCGTTCACGAACCTTATTTATCCGCCTTCATTCCTCCCAAATTAATGGTCAAGCGGATGATGCGTTCCGCCCCATTTTTACTCTCTGCCCGTCAGTTAGAATCGCCGCCTTGGAAGGTGACAACAATTGGCGATCCTCTGACAATTTTTACGAAGCAAAGGCGCAAAATACCTCCAACTTATCTGCCTCTACTAAAGTAATTAATTGAATTGAACTAAAACTTAAGCGCTTGATTATTATCCACCGGCTCCTCTTTCTTCTCTTTTTCCAAAAGAGGCGGTTTGGTTGCTTCCAACTGTCTTTCCGCCTCTTTTTGTGCCTTAATAGCTTCGCGAAAATTCGGTTTTAATTGCACCGCTTTTTCATAAGAAACCATTGCATCTTCGTATCGTTTCAAACTAAATAAAGCATTACCCCGACTGTACCAAGCTTCATAATTATCTGGTTTGATATACACTGCGCTGTCATAAGAATTAACCGCTTGTTCGTATCGCTTCATGTTATAGAGCGCATTGCCTCGGTTGTACCAAGCTTGGGCGTCATTTGGCTGCAACTGAATCACTTTATCATAAGCTTCAAAAGCTTCTTCATAGCGGCGCGATTGATGAAGTGACCAGCCTAAGTTGTACCAAGCTTCATAAGAATCGGGGTTTAACTTAACTGCTTTTTGATACGGTTCAACTGCGTCTTGATACCGTTTTAAATTACTCAGTGCATTGCCTTTACTGTACCAAGCTTGGAAATAATCAGGTTTTAAACGAATCGCTTTATCATAAGATTCAACCGCATCTTTATAGCGATTTAACTTGAGTAGTGAGTTCCCGCGATTATACCAAGCTTTGTAATAATCCGATTTAAATTCAACTGCTTTGTCGTAGGAAGCAATTGCATCTTCATATCGCTGTAAATTGTGCAGCGCCCATCCCCGGCTATACCAAGCTTCATAATAGTTTGGTCTATTTTCAATCGCCTTTTCATAAGAAGTAATTGCTTCTTCATATCGCGGCACTTTCAGCAGTACCTCGCCTCTTCCATTCCAGGCTTCTGAATAATTCCACTGAATTTTTAACGCCTCATCAAAGGAAGCAATCGCCTCTTCATACCGTTTTAAATTATCTAAAACATAGCTTCTTCCTATCCAAGCTTCTAAATAATTAGGCTTGATTTGAATTGCTTTCTCGTAAGCTTCTAAGGCTTCTTTTTGTTGCTTTAAACTCGACAATACGTTAGCTTTATCTTTCCATGCTTCCGCATAATCCGGTTTGATTTCAATCGCTTTTGTATAAGACTCAAGCGCTTCTTCATATCGCTTCAAATTATAAAGGGTGTTCCCTCGACTATATAAATCATTCGCATTGGATGAATGGATAGAATTAACAATAGAAACCGAAGCTAATCCAATGCCTGATCCCACAACAGCCAAAGAAATTAAAATCATTAACAGCTTCGACTTCGATTTTTTCGGTTTAACCGGCAGTCCTCCGCCTATCGGCATTGTTGGCAAAACCGGGTTCTTCAAATCTTTAAGTGCTTGCAACGCTTCCGAGGCAGAAGGATAGCGCTGTCGGAAATCATAGCGCACCATTTTATCTAAAACTTCTGCGAGTTCTGCACTAACAGATACCCTATCTCGCCAAATAATTTCTTCAGTATCGGCGTCTTTTTCAAATTGCTGAGGAAGCAAGCCGGTGAGTGCTTGAATTCCAATAATTCCCACAGCATAAACATCACTGCTTGGTTTAGGGTTCCCATGAGCTTGCTCACTAGGCATATAACCCGGAGTGCCAATGCTCACACTCACGCACGTATGCCCTGCCGGCTGCACTTGCGTGGTAATTTGTTTGACAGCCCCAAAATCAATTAAAACTAACTTGCCATCTTTATTACGTCGGATAATATTGCTAGGATTGATATCACGATGAATCACATTTTGTTGATGGACAAACTCTAAAACTTCAAGAATGTCTTGCAACAGGGAAATCACCTGATCCTCGCTTAAACTTCCGCCAGTAACTCCATTTTGACTGGGGTTAGAAGGGGAGAGTTCCTTGCCCAAATCGCGCCCTTCAACGAATTCCTGCACTAAATAGAATTCTTGGTCTTCTTCAAAATAAGCAAAAAGTTGAGGAATTCGCTCGTGTTTCCCCAACTTATACAAAACTTGCGCTTCAGTATCAAATAAACGTCTCGCTGTTTGCAGGGTTGCCGGATCGTTTGCCTGCGGTTTGAGTTGCTTGACAACACACTGATGATTGCCCGGTAATTGCCGATCTTCAGCTAAATAAGTTTGACCAAATCCCCCGCCTCCCAAATGGCTGATGATGTGGTAACGCCCACTAAGTGTTGTTTTCAGCATGAGATTCGTACAGTATTGGTGGAAGGAAAGCCGATGATTTGCCCGATGGCTGATTTTGATCTTGCCACAAATTACAAGAGTGCTGAGTGGGAGAGTGGGAGTAATGCCCCATGCCCCATGCCCCATGCCCCATGCCCCATGCCCCATGCCCAAAAGAGTCTACTGCTGCTCTACAATCTCAAATAAATCTTCAATCAGCACATCAAACGCCCGCGCCAGCTTTAGTAAGGCATTCAAGTCAGCCATTGTCATCCCAGGAGAGACGGCATAAGTTTTAACCGTACTGTAAGGAACTCCTGAACGCTCAGAAACTTCTTTGAGCGTCCAGCCTTCTTTCGCGGCAAATTCCTTGATTCGCAACTTGACCAATTCGCCTCTTGACATATAGTCGAGATTTCGGCTATTTTAAATATCATCATAAAAGCAATCACCCTCCGGCCTCGCAAACTGAAGGGCGATCGCTTAATCAATACAAATACCCACAACGTGGGAGTCATTTACAATGATACCAACACCGCTGCAGGAAGCAACGGTTGCTCATGCGCTTTATCGATTTGTTAGCGCGGAAGCCATTGCCCTTCTGCTCAATATTAAACCCGAACAAATTCTCAAAATCCGCTGCTGGGCGCACGTCATCCTGGTCGTGGGAAAAGGCTTTAGCCGGTTTGTTAGCTATGCAGATTTGCCGCCGATTGTGGGCGTTAAGCCGCCTATGCCTCAAGATTATCTCCGGTGGCGCAAGCGCTGGCAGAAAAACAATTATCAAGCCCCTGAGTTTTGGGGTGCATTTTACACCCAAAAGCTCAGGCAAACTCGCAGCTTTGCCCAACTCCACGCCTGGTTGCGGCTGATAGAAGCAATCAAATCTTTGCTACCGGCATCGGCAGTGCGTGAGCTGCAAAGTATATATACTCAGAAAAATGGTTATTTGCAGCCGGCTTAAAATCCCCTTGATCGACTCATTTGCCCCATAAATAAGTTACAATTATTAAGAATATTTAACTGCTCCGTCATACCGACAGCACTTCAGTCTCCGACGCAACTATGAGTCTTCCCATTCGCAACGTCGCCATCATCGCCCACGTCGATCACGGCAAAACCACCCTGGTTGACGCCCTGCTCAAACAATCCGGCATCTTCCGCGAAGGGGAAGACGTACCAGATTGCGTTATGGACTCCAACGCCATTGAGCGAGAGCGCGGCATCACGATTCTCTCCAAAAATACAGCCGTCAGATATAAAGATATTCTGATCAACATCGTCGATACGCCCGGACACGCCGATTTTGGCGGCGAAGTTGAGCGGGTACTCGGCATGGTCGATGGCTGTCTGCTGATTGTCGATGCCAACGAAGGGCCAATGCCCCAAACCCGGTTCGTGCTGAAAAAAGCCCTGGAAAAGGGATTGCGCCCGATTGTCTTCGTGAATAAAATCGACCGGGGTCAGGCAGATCCCTACCGCGCGGTTGATAAAGTTTTGGATCTGTTCATCGAATTAGGCGCAGACGAGGATCAGTGTGATTTTCCTTATCTGTTCGGTTCCGGTTTAGGCGGCTACGCCAAAAAAGAGTTAGATGCCGAAGGCGTGGATATGGAACCCCTGTTCGAGGCGATTCTCGATCATGTGCCGCCACCAGTCGCTGACCCTACCAAGCCGCTGCAACTGCAAGTTACCACCCTGGATTACTCCGAATATCTGGGACGGATCGTGATCGGTCGCATCCACAACGGCGTAATCAAAGCCGGCCAACAAGCCGCGCTTGTAACAGAAACAGGTGAAATTGTCAAAGGCA
Source organism: Microcoleus vaginatus WJT46-NPBG5 (assembly GCA_019359355.1). Lineage (GTDB taxonomy): Bacteria > Cyanobacteriota > Cyanobacteriia > Cyanobacteriales > Oscillatoriaceae > FACHB-68. Next base: position 48,173 of record JAHHHM010000035.1, read on the forward strand.
AAATCACCAAATTGATGGGCTTTAGCGGGCTGAAGCGGATTGACATGGCAGAAGCATCCGCCGGCTATATCGTCGCGGTTGCCGGTTTTGCGAACGCCAACATTGGCGAAACCATTACCTGCCCCAACGAACCGCTAGCGCTGCCCTTAATTAAGGTCGATGAACCGACCTTGCAAATGACCTTCTCCGTCAACGACTCGCCGTTTGCCGGTCAAGAAGGCACTTTAGTCACCTCGCGGCAAGTGCGCGATCGCCTCTTCCGGGAACTCGAAACCAACGTCGCCCTGCGTGTCGAAGAAACCGACTCCCCCGACAAATTCCAGGTTTCTGGTCGCGGTGAACTGCACTTGGGCATCTTAATCGAAACCATGCGCCGCGAAGGTTACGAGTTCCAAGTTTCGCAGCCGCAAGTTATTTACCGCGAAGTCAGCGGCCAACCTTGCGAACCCTTCGAGTGCTTAGTGCTCGACGTTCCCGAAGAAGCCGTTGGTGGTTGCATTGAGCGACTTGGCCAGCGCAAAGGCGAAATGCAGGATATGCGCGTTGGTGGCAACGGTCGCACCCAGCTAGAATTTGTTATCCCCGCCCGTGGCTTAGTGGGTTTCCGGGGTGAATTCATGCGCCTAACTCGCGGCGACGGCATCATGAACCATAGTTTCCTCGACTACCGGCCTCTCAGCGGCGATATTGCCGCCCGTCGCAACGGTGTGCTGATTTCCTTTGAAGAAGGCGTCGCCACCTACTACTCCCTGCAAAATGCTGAGGATCGGGGTGTATTCTTTATCACTCCTGGTACGAGGGTTTACAAAGGCATGATTGTGGGTGAAAATACCCGGCCTCAAGACCTGGAGTTGAATCTCTGCAAGACAAAGCAGCTAACCAACCACCGCGCCTCTGGTGGGGAAGAACTGGTGCAACTGCAAGCGCCGATGGACATGAGTTTAGAACGGGCGCTGGAATACATCGGGCCAGATGAACTGGTGGAAGTCACGCCGCAATCAATTCGCCTGCGGAAGTTGAGCAAGAAGCTAGCCAGACGCTAAATCAAATAAGCGCATCGTAGCCGGCAACTTCAAACCTGCCGCTACATAAACTAAGCCCGCAAAACGCGGGCTTTTTTGTTGCGAAGCAACCTTTTCACGACGAAGCTGCTACGCAAATAAATTTTTCGGTTGAGAGGGAGGTGTAAGGCTGCACCTGCCTATGCGCCGAGAAATCACGTGTGCGCCCTCTTGAACAGAGAGGAAGAGAGGAATGGGGGATTTCAATTTGCATCACTAAAATAACGTGAGTTCGGGTTAAGCAGAGGGAAGCAAATTGTGCTCAAGAGCAATGGAGGGCTTTTTAGGTTGGTGGCAATAGGCAATCAATCCACAAACGATATTGACCAAGCAGTTGACGGGACTGC
>JAHHHM010000037.1 GCA_019359355.1 Microcoleus vaginatus WJT46-NPBG5
GTAAAGGCGCTGGGAGTGCCGACTAAGGCCGGGTAGTCGTTGTTTCCGGTTGCGTTAAACCAACCTGAATTAAAGCCGACGCTGTTAGCGGTTGTGGCGGTGAAAGCTGCCGGCACGTTTAAAGATGTGTTTGGGCCAAATACGATGCCGGCTGGGTTGATTAAAAATAAGTTTGAGTTGCCGCCGGTTATTTGTATTAATCCGTTAATGATTGAAGCATCGCCGCCGGTAACTCTACCTAAAATATTTAGAATGGCTGGGTTTGATTGAAAGTTGGCAATTTGACCGGCACTGAGGCCAAATTGGGTAAAGCTGTGGAAAAGATTAGCTCCATCTTTAGATAGATTGCCACCAGTGATATTAAACCCATTGCCTTGGGGCGTCACCACCGTGCCAGTGCCATCGGATGCCGGCACAACCTGTTGTGCAGCTATAGGGTATGGGAAAAATAAAAAGTAAGAACTAAGAACTAAAAAAAGTTTATCTTTTGCCTGTTGACAGGTTTTTTTTAAAATAACTGATTTCATAAGATTTTACCTCCCAGATGTCGCTAGCTGCGGTAAATGCAACCCTACCCTGTCTGCTTTCCCTCACATTGCTAGCTCTCTCACCAAGATTAACCTTGCTAGCAAGCAATGTTATTTTTTTTACAGCTTTTTTCTACACCCGTCGGCTTTTCAGCTTATTTTAGTTTAACTAACGAAGAGCGTAAAGTTACCTCTTCCGAAGGAATGATTTCAAGGTTGTTCGGCTAAAATTGAAAATCAAGAATTTTGAGCTTATTCTACAAACTTATTAAAAATATACAACAACTATTCTTGTTTTATTTGAAGTTTATTTTTTTGAAATGTTTTATGGGTTAAAGGTTTTAACCAAAAAGCTATAGACTAGAATAAAATTTAGTATTTTTGGAAGAAAATTTTAATCATAAATTTGATAAACTTCTTTAATATAATTCATAATAGTTAGTCAAAAAATCCAAGAGTAAGAACCTAAACATAAAATGAAATGAAAGCAGAAAATCGAATAAATTTTTAAGTTTAATGTTAAAAATTATCCCAGTACAGCTTAAATAACTCTCGCTCTAGGAAAAGTCACCTGTCACAAAAGAACACCGGACAACATTTCCCTCGAAGTGGTAAACACATGACCCAGGGTAGATGCACTAAACAATAGAGGTGCTACGCTTACCTAAGCCTCAGGACTTAATTTCAAGGTTAGTGAAAATTTTACGGTGCTTTTGATCGACCGGCTGAGGTGAAACCGGCCTGAAGTCAAATGGATAGCTTAAGACTGGATGTGCGACCCTAGGTACGTTACTCTAAAACCTAGGACTTCTGCGGCGCTTGCTAACCGTAGCCTTAGGTTGATCGCCCAATCTACCTAAAGGTAGGAGCTTTCCTGCGCTGCTTCTATCCCATTCTCGATAACCCGACTCATGTCATCAACTTCTCCGCCGGATTCAGCAGTAGCTTGGCACACCCTGGAAATTGATAAATCTCTGGAAAGACTCCAGAGCAATCGAGACGCTGGCTTAACGTCACAAGAAGCGTCACAACGGTTGCAACGCTATGGACCCAACGAACTACAAGAAACTGCCGGTCGCAGTCCGCTGGCCATCTTTTTAGATCAGTTCAAAAACATCATGCTGTTGATGCTGATCTTTGTGGCAATCGTCTCTGCGATTCTGGATGTGCGTGCACAGCGGTTTCCCAAAGATGCGGTCGCGATTGTTGCAATTGTTGTTCTCAACGGCATCTTAGGCTATCTCCAAGAAAGCCGCGCCGAAAAAGCCTTGGCAGCCCTAAAACGTCTCGCTTCGCCCCTAGTGCGCGTGATGCGCGACGGCAAGGTATTTGAAGTCGCAGCCAAGGAGCTGGTGCCTGGGGATGTGATGTTGCTAGAAGCCGGCGTGCAGATAGCAGCGGACGGACGCCTGATCGAAGAGTCTAACTTGCAAGTGCGTGAGTCGGCTCTCACGGGCGAAGCTCATGCAGTGCAAAAGGATGCGCCACTCCATCTGTCGGAAGAGACAGCCTTGGGAGATCGGCTCAATCTAGTATTTCAGGGAACAGAAGTTGTTCAAGGACGGGCTAAGGTGCTCGTTACCAATACTGGAATGCAGACTGAACTCGGTCGAATTGCGGCCCTGTTGCAGTCTGTAGAAAGTGAACCGACACCGTTGCAGCAGCGGATGACGCAACTGGGCAACGTTCTCGTCTCCGGCTCTCTGATCCTCGTGTTCCTCGTGGTAGTAGGAGGTCTGCTTGATTTCACCGGCGATGGCATTCGCTTGGTATGGAGCCGGTTTGAAGAACTGTTAGAAGTCTCTCTCAGTATGGCCGTTGCCGTCGTTCCAGAAGGCTTGCCGGCAGTTATTACCGTAACCCTGGCGTTGGGAACCCAGCGCATGGTTAAGCGCAACGCCTTAATTCGCAAACTGCCGGCTGTGGAAACTCTGGGTTCAGTCACCACCATTTGCTCAGATAAAACCGGCACCCTGACTCAGAACAAAATGGTCGTGCAGTTGGCCCACACTGCCAGCCAAAGTTTCAACGTCACCGGCGAAGGTTATGCGCCCATCGGCGACTTTAAAATAGACAACCACACCACTGAGCCAGAAAAATATCCAGAACTGCAAATTTTGCTAATTGCCTGCGTCGTTTGCAATGACGCCTTTTTGCAGCATGAAAAAGACCAGTGGTCAATCCTAGGAGATCCTACCGAAGGCGCACTGCTCTCCTTTGCGGGGAAAGCCGGCATCAATAAAGACAGGTGGTCGCAAAAAATCCCTCGCGTTGCCGAGTTTCCCTTTTCCTCAGAACGCAAGCGCATGAGCGTGATCTGTAAGAAGCAAGGGACAGGAGAGTGGGGGCTACAGCTTCAGGCGTTTTCCCAATCCCCATTCTTGATGTTCACCAAAGGCTCTCCAGAATTAGCCTTGGAGCGTTGCAATCATATTTTGGTGGGCGATAGCATCAAACCGATCACGGCTGAGCAGCGCAGCACAATCCTGGAACAGAATAACCAAATGGCCGCTCAAGGGCTGCGGGTGTTGGGTTTTGCCTACAAGCCATTAGAAACCTTGCCGGCACAAAACTCTGAAGAAAGAGCTGAGCAAGACTTGATCTGGTTAGGGTTAGTCACGATGCTGGATGCACCCCGCCCAGAAGTGCGCGACGCAGTGGCTAAGAGCCGATTGGCGGGAATTCGACCGATCATGATCACCGGCGATCACCAGTTAACCGCTCAAGCCATTGCTCAAGATTTAGGCATTGCCAAAGCAGGAGATCGCGTCCTCACCGGCCTAGAATTAGAAAGACTTACCCCAGACGAACTCAAAGAACAAGTGAGCGACGTAAGCGTTTACGCGCGCGTCTCCCCAGAACACAAACTTCGCATTGTCCAAGCGCTGCAAAGTCAAGGGAAATTTGTAGCGATGACCGGCGATGGCGTTAACGACGCCCCCGCCCTTAAACAAGCCGATATCGGCATTGCAATGGGCATCACCGGCACCGATGTGAGCAAAGAAGCCAGCGACATGGTGCTGCTAGACGATAACTTCGCCACCATCGTCGCCGCCACTGAGGAAGGCCGAACCGTTTACACCAATATTCGCCGATTTATTAAATACATCCTGGGCAGTAACATCGGTGAAGTTCTCACCATTGCCGCCGCCCCGATCATGGGTTTACCAGGGGTTCCCCTGTCGCCACTGCAAATTTTGTGGATGAACTTAGTCACAGACGGCGTGCCGGCACTCGCACTCGCAGTCGAGCCGGCGGAACCCAATGTCATGCAGCGTCCTCCCTTCAACCCCCGCGAAAGCATTTTTGCACGGGGTTTGGGTGCATACATGATTCGGATTGGCATTATCTTTGCCATTATCAGCATTACCCTGATGTGGTGGGCCTACAATCATTCCCTCGCAATGGGTCCAGCCTACAAAGATCACTGGAAAACGATGGTGTTCACCACCCTCTGTCTTGCTCAAATGGGCCACGCCATTGCGATTCGCTCTAATACTCAGCTAACGATCGAGCTAAATCCCTTCTCCAATCTCTTTATTTGGGCAGCGGTGCTCGTGACCACTGCGTTGCAGCTGATGCTGGTTTACGTTCCGCCTCTGCAACAGTTCTTCGGCACCACATGGCTTGACCCAATCGAACTGGCCATCTGTTTTGGCTTCAGTGCCTTAATGTTTGTTTGGATTGAGTTGGAAAAGCTGTTTGTGCGCTGGTACTATTCCAAGGGGCATGGACATACATCAGCCCAGGAAAAACTCAATTGGCTAATCCCGGTATTGCTCCTGCTCCTATTAGGAATCGCCACCGCCTATGCCGCCGGCAGCATTACTTGCACCGGGTTCCATAAATGCTCTCTGGTGTTAGGAGGTAGCGGTTTATTTCCACGCAGCATCCCCATAAACTCCGGGATGGCTCAAGTCATAAAGTCATTACCTTCAGCCTTTTTTGGCCTATCAGCGGCTTTCTTAATCGGGTGGGCAATCAAATCAAACCAAAACCCAAAAACTTAGTACCGCTAACCAGAATTTAATTTAAGAGTCTAGGAGTCAGGATAATGGTTGAATGCACAATTCACCACTCCTGACTTCTAACTGTTTGGGCTATGTATCTTAAAACACTACATCTGCGACAGTTTCGCAACTACTTTGATCAGCAGGTTGAATTTGGTGCTCCTAAAACAATTTTGGTGGGCGACAACGCTCAGGGAAAATCTAACTTGCTGGAGGCAGTCGGGTTACTGTCAACGCTCAAAAGTTATCGAGCGGGACGCGATCGGGACTTGATCCGGGAAGGAGAAACAGCCGGCCAAATTAATGCCACCCTCCACCGGCAAAACGGGTCGGTAGACTTAGCCTTAACCCTACGTCATGCCGGCAGTCGCACTTGTGCGGTAAACGGTTCATTTCTGCGCCGCAAAGTAGACTTTTTGGGCGTACTAAATTCCGTGCAGTTTTCCAGCCTCGATCTCGATCTGGTGCGCGGTGGCCCAGAACATCGCCGGCACTGGTTAGATGGTTTACTGGTGCAGCTTGAACCCATCTACGCCCATATCTTGCAGCAATACACTCAAGTGTTGCGACAGCGCAACGCACTTTTAAAGAAAATACACAATTCAGAATTCGGCAACCACACTGAAGAATTGGCCCTTTGGGACGCTCAGTTAGCGACCACCGGCTCTCGTGTGACGCGACGCCGAGCACGGGCGCTTGAGCGACTCACTCCCTTGGCGCAAGCGTGGCATTCGGCGATCAGTGGCAGAGTTGAAAGACTGGAGATTCGATACGCACCCAATATTGGGGCGGTTGATGAGTTGTCGATCCGCGATGATCCGGAACGCGTGCGACAAGCTTTTTTAGAGCAAATTCAGCATAAAGCGATTGCAGAACAGCACCAAAGCACCAGCCTCGTCGGGCCACACCGGGACGAAATAGAGTTTACGATTGATCGAACGCCGGCGCGGATTTATGGCTCTCAAGGTCAGCAGCGGACGCTTGTTTTGGCGCTGAAACTGGCAGAACTCAAACTGATTGAAGAAGTGGTGGGGGAACCGCCGCTGCTGCTGCTGGATGACGTTTTAGCTGAGTTAGACCCTCACCGGCAAAACCAACTCCTCGACGCCATCCAGGAACGCTTTCAAACCTTAATCACCACCACCCATTTAGGCGCTTTTGAACGAGCATGGTTGAAGGAATCCCAAATTCTCTCTGTTCAAGCGGGGCAAATATCTGTTACTTAGAATTTATCGGATTCTGGTGCTGTCACGCCGGCACCCGGTTGATTGATGAAGAAGTTCTTGGCGGCCTCATTTTGATATATACAACTAATATCTGGTGAACCTTCTAACGCGCCGGTGAAGCCAAATGTATTCATGCGATTCTTACAATCCCGTACTTGCTCGGATTTGAGTAATCCTCTTTGCTCCAAAATCGACCAGTTATTCGTCCGCAGCACGCATCCAGGTCTCATGCTGGGCTGAGAAATGTAAACATTGAAGGGATTGAGGGTCATAAAAATCCGGGCGTCCATGACCACAGCGCTAGCTCCATACTGAACGCAAATCTCAGGGTTTGGTGCACTGCGGTCAATCACCTCACGGGATGCGACGTTTTCTGGGCTGAGGTTGGCTGTCGAGCTAACGCCAATGCCGATCCCAATACCCAAAACAAAAACACCGCCAAACAGTGCTAGGGATGTGTAATTAAAAGCGGAGGAGCTAGATTTACGGTTCATGCTTTCAGTAGACTCCAGAGTCTTGGGGAAATAAGGATCGAGGTAATACTATTTTAGATTTTAGATTTAAGGGCTGGGAGGGAGCTGGATGCATCCCAAGAAAGTGAAGATTTTTGAGGCGGGATTGGTTTCCCGATTTCGGGCAAATTTACCGCAAGTTAGCCAGGGAAATTTTGCCGGCGCTGTTATATCAATGGCTCAGGAGTTAGACTAGCGCAGCCGTAAGTCATGAATCTTTTGGTGATAATGAAGTTTTTTTTCTAATTATTAATCAAGAATGATACAATAATATGCTTTATATAAAGATTCAGCTTTCAAGTTGAAGAAATAGCGTTTAAATACACTGGCTGTTATGAAAGAATCAAAAATAGTAAAAGCCCAAACTTTGGGCGACTGGGCTTACCTGGCGATTGAGCAACATTCCGAGAAAACATTTGAATATGAATCTGATGTATTGAAAGACCGCGATCCGGAAGCTTTGCATCAAATGCGAGTGGGGATGCGCCGGCTGCGTTCAGCGGTCACTGGCTTTGCGGTAGCTTTAAATTTACCCAAGGCAGCAGAAGAGGAAAAAATTGCTAAAATTGCCCGCCAGCTTGGAATGCTGCGAGATTTAGACGTTCTACTAGAAACGCTTGAAGGTGACTGCAAACCGGCTTTACCCGCCGCAGAACAAGATGCGCTGGACACGGCGGTGAAATACTTACGCAAAGATCGGCGTAAGGTTCTGCAAGTTGTACAAACAGCCCTAAAGCATAACCGCTACAAAAAACTGAAGCAAGCGTTAAAAGACTGGCTGAAACAGCCGGCTTATCAAGAAATTGCTCAGATGCCAATTCAGGATGTTTTACCCGATTTACTGCTACCGCAAGTCAGCCGATTGTTTCTTCATGCCGGCTGGCTGGTGGCAGATAAATTGGAAGAAACAGAAATTCCCGTGCCAGAAGAGTTTCAGTATAAGGTGTTGAATCGAGAGTTATCCGCTCATGGGCCGGTTTTACACAACCTGCGGAAGCAAGTGAAGCGGGTGCGCTATCAGATGAATTTGTTTAGCGATCTCTATGGTCCCACTTATGACGCTTATGTGAAAGATATGAAAGCGATCCAGGAAGTTTTGGGTGAAATTCAAGACAGCCTGGTTTTAGAAGAAGTGCTGAAAGAGACTTTGGAATCAGAAATTGAAAGTTCGCTGCCGGCATTGGCTGAACACATGGGAAAAACTCGCCAAAAGGCGTGGCAGCAGTGGAAACCCCTACAGGAACGGTATTTGAACCCAGCCGTCAGACAAGCTTTTCACTTGCAATTACTCCAGCCACTGCCACAAGGGGCAATTAGTCAAGTGGCTACTCACGGCGATTCTGCGGATACCGCGATAGATATCTAAACAGCAATAAAGCTGGCTTTGGGAAGCAGAAATATTTTTTCTCAGGGCTGTTTTTAGATTTGTCAAATTGCAAGGCTTTTCAGTAAAATCATAACGACTATGGTTAATTGCCGGCAATAAATTTCTCTGCCGGCAAGCTGTTTCCCGCAAAATCACAGACGTTGACAATAAACCTAAAATAGCCGATGTGTTTGCGCTTTCTTAGAAATTGCCGGCAATTAGCAAGAAAATTTAGTGTTTTACTAAACATTTGATTACCTAAATTTTACCTTAACCCTTTACACTGAAGCGGAGTTCTTCCAACCAGTGTTTCTTTACTGGGGTTTACAATGTTTTCAACTTCCCATAGCCTTCTCGAAACAGATCGGCACGACGCCAGCGAGGAGCGTCGGTTGCATTTTTATGCCAAAGGGGAACTGATTCCTTCAATGCCTGAAGGCGTTTGGCAGGTCTGCAAAGGTATAGTACAGCTGAGTACGTTGTATCCTAGTGGCGAAGAAGGACTCCTGGGATGGGTTGGGCCTTCGATGTGTTTTGGCCCCTGGCTGAGTTTTTTACAAACTTATCAGGCTAAGGCACTCTCAGATGTTTACGTGATGTGGTTTTCTCAAAGTGAGATAGAAACTTCGCCGCGTCTGTGTCAGCAATTGTTACCGCAACTGAACCGCCGGCTGCGGCAAATGGAGGCTTTGTTAGCGATTGCCGGCCTGCGACGGGTGGAGGAGCGCTTGCAGCAACTGTTGCTGCTATTAAAGCAGGAAATGGGTCAACCTGTGCCCCAAGGAACTCGCCTGAGCATTCGCCTCACCCATCAGGATCTTGCCGGTGCCATTGGCACCAGTCGCGTGACTGTGACGCGAATTTTAGGCCAGTTAAAGCAACAGGGGACGATCACTCTAGATCCTAAGCGCTACATCATTATCAAAGACACCAGTTTTGTGAGTTCTGCTGATCCTGCGGTTCTGCGTGTGTGAGCCGGCGATCGGCAGTTAGAAATAGGGCGGGATTAGGGGATAAAAACTTGCTTTTTCCCTTAATCTTTTGAGTTTAAGAGATAGATAACTTTTTCCTCATTTTAATATGGGGAAGTTCGCCTTCCCAAAAAGTTTCTCCTTCTTCCACAAATCCTAGCTTTAGATGCAGACCTTTGACATATTCTTGAGCGTGAATAACCACATCTTGAATGTTTCTTTGAGCGGCTGCATCTAAAGCTTTTTCCATAATTTTCTTGCCAATTCCCTGCCCTCTGGCTGCCGGTAAGAGTGCTAGCCTTTCAATCTTGGCAGTTTTACTATCCAAATATCTAATTCTGGCAGTGCCCACCGGCACGTCATCTAAATAAGCAACAATCTGCTCAGCCGTTTCATCTTGCCCATCAAAATCTAATGTGGCATCGACACCTTGTTCTACTTGAAAAACTGAGCGTCTAATTGCTTGAATGACGGTGCTTTCTTCAGAGTAGGTAACAGTTTTAATGGTGAGATCGCTCATTTCTCAACCTACTTTTTTAACCAGAAAATATTTATTTAGTGAAAAAACTCTCGGTGCATCCAAGATGGGCAAAAATATTGTCTAGGGAAGCCTCTTGCTGCCACAGATTACAGTAAGCGGGCAAGATGCCGGCACTCCCTATTTAGGAAAATAGGATGCTCCCAAAGCTTTTTTGCAAGGTGAAAGGTTTTTATAATTTGTGAGGACGGTTTTTGAGTTGTCTGCTGGGGTTGCAACCGGCAAGCTCACTTTCCCACCCTCACTTCTAAATCAACAGCGAATTAAGATCGCCGCAGAAAATCTAACAGTTCTCGATTGACGGTTTGGGGGGCTTCTTGCTGAATCCAATGACCACAATTGGGCACTAATTTCAGTTTGAAAGGAGCCGAAATCAGATGTTCCAAACCTTCTGTAAGTTTGTGACTTAAGAAAGAGTCTTCTTCACCCCACAAAACTAAAGTTGGCACCGTCACCGGCACAGGCGGTTGCCCCCAATGGGAGAACCAGTGTTGAGGCGTCAGCATTTGGCGGTAGTAATTAAGCGCTGCCGCCAGCACTCCCGGCTTTTCGAGTGCTTGCTGGTATATATTAGTTTCGTCAGTCGTAAAAGCAGCTTGGCGAATTGCTGTTTGACGAAATAAGTTTTTGACCAAATCCTTTAAATTTTGCTGAATTACCCATTCTGGCAATCCAGGGATCTGAAACGCAAACACATACCAGCTACGTCGGAGTTGATCAACATTACTGGCAAGTTCTTGCAAAAACCTTTGCGGGTGCGGTGCGTTTAATATTGCCAGCCGGTTTAAATACTGGGGAAATTTTTGAGCCAAATGCCACGCGATCGCCCCACCCCAATCGTGACCTACAATGTGGGCTTTGACATATCCTAAACTTTCAATCAAACCCCGAATATCTGCGCTCAGGGTATCGAGATCGTAACCACTTGCCGGTTTATCAGAATCGTTATAGCCGCGCAGATCCGGAACCACAACTTTAAAATGTCGAGCCAATGCTGGGATTTGATACCGCCAGGAATACCAAAACTCTGGAAACCCGTGCAGAAGGACAACCAGCTCTCCTTCTCCTTGGGTTACACAGTGCAAACGAATCCGGTTCGTTTCAATAAAATGGTGTTGCCATCCAATTTCTTCTAGGGCACTCATTAACACTCCCGCAATCTCCTGCGCTTTCAGCGCCTCACACAGAGTTAATCATCAAGGACAGGGTTAAGAGGCTTGACGACGCGGGTTGGTTAAAATTGCGGCTACACTTGCGCTGCTTTCACCCCAAAAGCCTGGTGATGGTTTACGCTGGTGTCTCAAGCCCCCATCATTCAGACTAGCATTTTGGGGATCAAATCTGATCCCTTGTCTCCTAGAGCTTGCTGGTGTCCCCTCAACGCACAGGACACCAGTCACGGCAAGCTACCTGAGACAAGAAGAGTTTTCTCAACGTCTTACGCCCCTTGGGCAACAGTTGAACGAGATTCAGAGGGGATAATTTGGTATTTCACCAAATTGGCCAACTCCTGTAACTGCGAGATGGCTTCAGCACCTTCTAATTTCATCAGTTCGCGGTCATCCCGCATTTCAGTCCAGGTAATGCCGTAGTCCGACACGAGAAACCGGATAAGATGGTTATCCCCAAGGCTGACCATAAAAGAGGCGCTGTTCATTTGACCGCCACAGGTATAGCAGGAAGCTAAATATCCTCGCCGCTCGAGCACGATGGCGAGGGCTTGGAGATTCATGACTAAATCCTGGACGAATTGACGATGTTGGGCTGCAAGTCTGAGAAACACGATTGTCCTCCTATCACCACACTTAAGATTTTAGTGTGTTTTTTATATTTTTTTAACAATTCTACGCTTTGTGGCAGCATCTGCGCTCCTAATTGCCCGGAGATTTGAAACTTTGAGTGGGAACGCTTCCCCTGCCAGTCTTTTGGGTTTGTCAGTTATTCGGGTTAGCAAGCGGGGTTCAGGAAGGCGATGAGCCGACATTGAGCGTTTATCGAGCACCCTTCATCCTTTATTTTTCGCGCTCAGCCTTCTTGTGACAGATGATAGAACAATTTCCAGGGGAAATTTGTCGTGAACCTTGGGGACACACTAGGGAGAGAAGCGCAAAGCCATACACCCTAAAAAAAGTCTGAATTTGGACTTCGGACTTTTAACTCCGGACTTTGGTCTTTTTACTTCCAGTAATCCCCATCTTCCCGAAAGACGTAAACCTAACGATTTAGATACCTTACTGTTAACTAGCCTTGTGGCTAGAGAAATCCCTCTCAGGATATATCTATTCACCAGCTTAACTTATTAGCAGAGGCTGCATTAAATTAACTGACTCTTTTTGAGAGCAAAGTATCACCAAGCACACTTATTCAATTCATTAGTTTTCCTGACTTAAGTAGGTCAAATAGGGTTCCATCTCTAAGATGTTTTGAATGTAACGCAGTTAACCCATAAAAAAATAGGCTCAGCCGTAGCTGTACCCAAAAATTGCCGGATTTCGCCGGCTTTATTTGTTCGCAATTTGTTATGAAAGGTATTGGAAATTTGTATAGGTTTTCCGCTAGCTCGGTTAACAAATTAGCGAGCGTTAGTTAACTTGCCACCAGCCTAGCCACGGGCCAATGAATAGCACCGTCACCCAGATAGCAACTAGGGTTCCAATGCCGATCCAAGTAACGCGGTTGCTGAGTTTCATAAACTGCCCTGCTTGGCTTTTGGTAATCGGCAGCCAGGGTAAAACATTAGATTCTTTGCCGTAGTTTTCACCGAGTGCGGCTTTGCGACGTTTAGATTCGCCCATAACTTTAGAGAAGCAATCCGTTTAGTTCAGATTGATGATAACGCTTACATTTGGGTGAGAAGCGAGTTGCTTAACAAAATTACAGTTACTAGGCCGGCTGTGAGGTTTCCCTGTATTCTTGATGGGGTCAAGATGGCTGTGAACTGTTATCCCTACGGGCGCAAAGCACAAGAGAGCCGCTCGCTCCAAAACTTAATAATCCGGTTGAGCAAATAAACTCGGATCAAGATAATCAATTCTGGCCAAGGGACTGAGGGCAGCAAGGACTTGATGGCCATAGCTGCGATGGAGGACACGAGTATCGAGGAGGGCGACAACCCCTTGGCGTTCGCGCACCGGCATGATGGCGCGTTGCAACTCACTTAACGCCACTGGCAACAGATATAAGCGAAACCAGTCTAAACGCTGTTGCTTGTAGTAAGCCACCCGACCGGCAACCAGAGGGTTTTCTAGAGAGGGAATCGGCAAAGTTGCGATGGCCAGTAATTGGGGGGCCGGCAGCACTCCCTGATGCTGACGCCAGAATTCCCAGCCGGTGACTAGGATACCATTGCCATCGAGACAAGTTTTTTCCACCTGAACCCGCGAACCAAACTCAGCGGCTAGCACGGCACCGACCTGTGCTTTAAGGGGCACATCGCCCACTAAAATTACCGTGAGTCCGCCCGCCAAGGCGCTGGCATTCAATAAGGTGCGGATTTCTTGGATTAAAGCATCTTGAAATTGGGGCGTGTTGGGCAGAGGCAGCCGGTCTGGTAAATACAGATGAATTAATTCATTTTGCCGATCTGGGGAGAACTTCAGACAAGTCATTTCTGGCAAGCCAACCCGTTGCCGATAAACGGTCGCCTCGGTTTCTAAATCTACATTTCCGCCAATTAACACCACCGGCTGCTGTGGCCAAATTTTGTTTAAAGCTGAAGCAACCTCAACAGGGCCGCAGTACAAAGTAAATTGACCCTGCCGGCGCTCAATTTCCGCCCAGCTCAAATGTCCCTCCGTTTGCCAGCGTTGCCAAAAGTTGCGCCACGCAGTCGGCAAACTTGAAAAATCCGTGATAGCGGGCGAAGGCTCAACAGCTTGGGCGTTCCCGTACCCCGCAGGAGTTGGAGATTTCTGTAGCGATAGGAAAAGACGCCTCAAAATTTCTTGTTCTGGAGCGTCGAGCAGATTACATTCGTAGGGATTGACAGGATGCTGAAAGAAAGCCCGTGTCAGCCGCACGCGGGCGTTGCGGATAGCGTCTGCCCGATGTGGACACGCCAGCATCAGTTCATTCCAGTCAGCCGGTTGAATGCCGGCAGTTAACTGCTGGTGCGCCCATGTTTCCAGATCATCAACGCCATCAATTACGGTAGGAACACCACTGGGAAAGCGGTTCCCTTGTTCTAGCCGGCCTGCCAGCCAAGCTTCAGGAGAGGTGATTAGCAGCCCTTGGAAACCGTCATAAGGCCAGTGATCGCCGGTGCGGATCGCTTTTGGCGTTTTAATCCACTGTTGCAGTTGGGGAATTTCTACCATAAGCAAGCGCTGCCGCACATCCGAGCGTGCGACTAAGATGGCCGGCTCATGCCACATTAAAACCGGCATCAAATAGCTCAATCGATATCGTCCGTGAGAGCCACCAGGAGCGATGCCAGTCTGCATCAGGGCGCTGCGTCCCAAGCGCAATGCCCGCGCCACCAACCGCGCCATCGTCAAATGATGAGGCCAGTAAGGTTCGCCTGACGAGCGCAGAAAGGTACGGAGTGAGTTATGGACTTCTACCTCGATCACGAGTCTGCCGCGCTTGAACTACTGCGACTTTATTCTGACACAGCTAACAAAAGGGGGATGGGAATGGGGCATAGGGCATAGGGCATGGGGCATTGAGAATTTTCTAGATTTTCACGCCTTCTTTTCCTTTGTTATCCCTCGCCCCTAGCCCTAAGAATGTGACGCTCTAGCGGCGGCTACGACCGCGCGCTCTTGCCGGACGGGAGGAACGTCCGCTGCCAAAACTACCGGAACCGGGTTGGACTCGGCTGGGACGCGATTGACCAGATGATTTCAAGTTACTAGACCCAAAACCGGAACCAGTTGGCCTGTTGGAAGTGGATGGTCTGGAAGATGGGCGATTGGAGGTTGCAGGCCGGTTTGAGTTAATGCGCCCTGTGGTGCGTAATTGATTTCGGCGATTTTGCACTGCAGGCGGTGGTGCTTGGTAGCGGCTTTGGTATCCCTGAACTGCTTGATTGTATGTACTGCCATGTCCGCCATAGCCGGTTAAAATTACACCAGGCTGATAGACCGGCGGTACATAGTACCGAGGTGCAAACAACATATTACCCACGACTTGGCCGGCTAAGGCCCCGGCAAAGGGAGTCCAAAAACTAGATTCCCGACGCACAACAACTGTTTGTTGTTGGCCGCTTTGGGGGTCGGTTTGTGTCTCGGTGACAGCGTGGACATACTCTATTTTGAAATCTTGGCTCATGTGCAGGTTGGCTTCACCGCCATTAACCTGTAAGTAAGTTTTTTGGCCATTGGCGATTTCGGCCTCTGTCAGCTGAGCCATCTTTAAATCAGTGGTGTTAAAGACAGCGGGTGAGGCGTTAAGCAAAAACAGGCTATATTCCCCATTAGCATCGTTATAGCTAGCTTGCTGCACTGGATACTGGCCATCAGCCAGCCTTGTTTGAGGGGCTGAATTGCTGACGTTTCGGGTTGGAGGAGATTGCGTAACGGAAGAAGAACTGCCGCAGGCAACGGTTGTCCAAGAGAGGGACAAGACCATGAACAAGGTTATAAATTTACGCAACATGGAGCCGGTGAATGACTGCAAAAACAACTGTTAAGCGTGCCGGTGTCGCAGGCGCTGGTCACTGGCACTCTCCCTCATCTTAGAAGAGAAAGGCAATCGCCATCTGAGCATGACCCACGGCTATGATTTTCCCCGATAATGTTCAGTGTGCAATAGTTTGAGTAATTTTTGATAGGCTAAATGAGGTGAGTTTCCAGCCGTTTGCAGAGCCTCTGTCAAATCTGGAGTCACGCAAACAGCCAGAGTTCGGAAAAAGTATTGTCCGAATCTCTTACAATTTTGCTCGGTTGAAAATATTTTTTTCAGCAAGAAGTTTTGCAATACTTGACAGTGAGCGAAATGCTAGTGAGCCTTTCTAAAGCATGGAAGAGATTCTCAAGATCCTCGTAGTTGATGACGATGAGGTAGACCGCATAGCGGTGCGACGTGCACTGAAGGCTGCCGGCGTGCAAATGCAACTGTTGGAGGCCGGCGACTGTGCGACAGCGCTGGCTACGATTAAACAGCACACCTTTGACTGTGTCTTTCTAGATTATCTTCTGCCCGATGGCGACGGCTTGACGCTGGTACAACAAATGCGGCAGGCTGGGGTCAAGGTGCCTTTAGTGGTCTTAACAGGTCAGGGAGATGAGCAGATCGCTGTTGAGCTAATGAAAGCGGGAGCCTCAGATTATCTCTCTAAAGCAAAAGTTTCACCAGAAAATCTGTCGAAAAGTCTCCGCAGTGTGATTCGCCTCTATCAAGCTGAAAGGGAGGCAGCCTTGGCTAACCAACGCCGGCAAGAAAGCGAAGAACGCTATCGGTTGGTGCTAGAAGGAGCCAACGACGGGATTTGGGACTGGTATATTCCTGATAACAAAATTTATTGGAACGACCGGCTATTTGAAATTACAGGTTTGTCCCTTGAGGAATTTGAGGGAACGTATGAAGCGTTTTGCTCCCTCATACATCCAGAAGACAAACCAGGAGTTATGGATGCTGTCCATGTTCACCTAGAGCGTAACGTGGCATTTAACGTCGAGTTACGACTGCGTCATGTTTCTGGAGAGTACCGTTACTGTATCGCCCGCGCCAAAGCTCAGCGAGATGCTAGGGGAGTGCCTTTCCGGATGTCCGGCACCATTACCGACATTACTGAGCGCAAGCAGGCAGAAGAAGCGCTGCGATTTTTAGCTGAAGCCAGTTCTGTGCTGGCAGCTTCTCTCGATTATAAAACCACGCTCACAAGTATTGCTCAGTTAGTGGTGCCAACTCTGGCAGACTGCTGTTTTTTTGATGTCTTGACTGCCGATGAAAAAAGTCAGCGCGTGGCGTGGCAGCACGTCGATCCCAAGAAACGGGAATGGTTTGATCGCGTGCAACGTTACGTGCCGCCCTATCCTTTTAAGCATCATCCTGCTGCTAATGTGTTGTTAACCGGCAAAGCAACTTTTGTGCCAGAAGTCTCTCATGCCTGGATGCAAGAGGCAGCAACCAGTGAGGAGCATTTTCAGTTTATGCGCGATCTCGAGTTGCGCTCTTTGATGACCGTGCCGCTGATCGCTCATGATCACAAGCTGGGAACTCTGACTTTCTGCTTAGTCGCGGAATCGGGCCGCAATTACACTAAAGCGGATCTCGCTTTGGCTGAAGACTTGGGGCGACGGGCTGCAATTGCGATTGAGAATGCCAGACTTTACCGCGAAGCCCAAGAAGCTAATCGCATGAAGGATGAGTTTTTGGCAACACTTTCTCACGAGTTGCGAACGCCGTTGAATGCGATGCTAGGTTGGGCGCAGCTGCTGAAAAGCCGCAAGCTTGACGAAGAAAAGACGGTTCGCGCTTTGGATACAATTGAGCGCAATGCCCGATCACAGACGCAGATGATCGAAGATTTGCTGGATGTGTCTCGGATTATTACCGGCAAGCTGCGCCTAAATTTCCGCGCCTGTGAACTGTTGCCGGTGATTGAGACATCACTGGATACTGTGCGTCCGGCGGCGGCAGTCAAGTCAATTGAGATTCAATCTTGTCTTGACCCAAAAGTGAGTTTAGTTGCCGGTGATTCTAACCGCTTGCAGCAAATTATCTGGAATCTGCTCTCGAATGCAGTCAAGTTTACGCCAAATGGAGGGCGAATAGAGGTTCGCCTAGAGCAGTTTACAGATGAATATTTGGGTCGCTCTTATGTGCAGTTCCAAGTGAAGGATACCGGCATTGGCATCAGCCCTGACTTTCTCCCGTATGTGTTTGAGCGCTTCCGCCAAGCGGATAGCACGACGGCAAGGGCTTACAGCGGATTAGGACTGGGACTAGCAATTGTGCGCCATTTGGTGGAACTGCATGGGGGGACTGTCTATGCAGCAAGTCCAGGCGAAGGCCACGGCTCGACCTTTACTGTGCAGATGCCAACCACTTTTCAGCCTTCAACCGTCGCCCCGCAGCCCGCTGCGGCTTCTATTCCCCCCTCGGTGGTGAATACTCAACTGTATTCTTTAGACGGCTTGCGGGTGCTTGTCGTTGACGATGAACCGGATACAAGGGAGTTGCTGAGCGTGATGCTCAAGCAATATGGGGCTGATGTGAAAGCGGTTAGCTCAGCCGGCGAGGCGCTTTTATCGCTAGAACAGTTAAAACCGGATGTTTTGGTCAGCGATATCGGGATGCCCTTTGAAGACGGTTACTCCCTGATTCGCCGGATTAGAGCGCTGGAAGCCCAGCATGGGGGGCAGGTGCCGGCTGTGGCTTTGACGGCTTATGCCAGAGAGTCAGAGCGCTCTCTGGCTCTGAAAGCCGGTTTCCAGCTTCATGTGTCTAAGCCGGTGGAGCCAACTGATTTAGCGGCAGCGGTCGCTAAAGTGGTCGGACGAAGTGCGTAGTTGATTGATGCATTTACTTAGCACTTTAAGATGCTTGATATAACACAAAAATCTTGATGCTTCGGCTTTCCATCTCCTGACACACTTTCAGTTAATGAAATTTAAATGCTTAAAGCAAGTTAAAGTGGGATTAATTCGGGGAAATGTTCGATGAGCTGGTCGTCGGTGAGTTCATCTCCCAACTGAGCCGGTGAGAAATGCACTTGAATGGCGCGGAAGCTGCCTCGATACTGTAGATCGATGAGGGCTTTCAGACCAGCTCTTAGGGCCTCATCCTGAGAGAGGTCGGTTTCGAGTGCCGGCACTTCTCCCTCGCACGCCACTGTAATCATGACCACTAAGTTATGAGTGATCGGCAAAGATAAGGGTTTGTCTGCTATTGGTGCCGCTCCAGTTTCATAGGGTTCGCTCAAATAGCGTTCCGCAGAATCGGTAAACAGTTCGCTGACATAGTCGCCGGCTTCTGCCTCGTCCCAGAAAACATCCCCTTCATTGGCCGCTGAGCGCCAATAGGCATCAGATTGCAGCAGACTTTGACAAATTTTAACGAGTTCTTCACCCATGACTTTGAGGTCTCCCTCAGATTCAATCGCCTCTCTAGCTGCGTGATTGAGGACTCCTAATAAAGGAGCCACTTCATCGCCGGCCAAATGAATAAACAGCCGGCTGACCACAAACCGAGTGCGGCCTCTCATCTGGTTAAAGCGATCACCCAAAGCGTTCATTGTGATTCCTCCCCTTTGCACGCAATCAAGTATATCACGCGTATATTTTGAAATCTTCGCCCTTTGTTAATTTTATTAATTTATCAGCCCTCAAGATTTTACTAAACAATGTCAGGGATGAAAGCTTTTTTAGACATTTGGTTAGCGCATATAAAATTGCAAATTTTAGAATTTTATCCCTTAATTGAATGCCCAATTCTTCGCTAAATTCTACTGAACATCAATTGAATAAAAGCCTCTAATGAAATCAACAACGACATTAATTGGTGGGATAGCAAACTGTTGAGAATTCCCCTGGCCGGCACTCATTTTGGGATTTGTAGCGCTCGCTGAGTTCATGAACCGTTTTCCAAAACTCGGGTCGTGATAAACACTCAAACTTTGATCACTGGAATTCAGCAAAATTGTGTGAGTGGGAGCGTTGAAAAAACTAGCTCTCCGCTCCATCGCCGGAAAAATTTTTGACAGTTCAAGCGCATTAACTTGGTTAAGTGTTTGACTCAGTGCTGTGCTTAACTGCTGGATGCGCCTGAGTTCTGGGATGCTGAGGTGGCTAGTTGCGTGCGCTCGGATCTGCTTGATCAGTGTGATGATATTTCGTTGAGTTGCAGCAGCGTTTTCAAAGGGAAGAATGGCGATATAAGCCGTTGGAAATAATTGCTCGTCGTTCTCTACCCGAAATGTCAGTACAGTTCTGCGGTAGCCCACTGTAATACTCGGAGGTTGGCTCAAGCCGGAATATTGCAGAGCAATTTGATAGTAAGCATTTGCTAAGGCAAAATTTGCCTCCTGATCCAGCGGTGCGTCGATGACAATTCGCACAGTCGGGGGCGTTTGATTAAAAAACTTTTTAGAGTCTTCTGGCTCGAAGCGGTGGAGTTGGGTGTGATCGCCATGCGGACTCACGTCAACCCACTCACAAATCATCGCGTCTGTTTTCAAGCCAAATCGTGAAACCCCATAAAGTTTTGCGCCGGTTAAGGTGGCACCGCTGAGATCGGCTCCCACCCATTCCGCACGGATTAAATTGGCTTGGGTGAGATCGGCATGAACTAAACTGGCATTTAATAAATTGCTGTTGCTCAAGTCTGCGCCAATTAAATTTGCCCCACTCAATTTGGCATCACTGAGGTTGGCCCATTGGAGATTGGCCCCGCTGAGAGCGGCCCATCTCAGATTCGCTCCACTGAGATCAGCTCCACTGAGATTTGCGCGATTAAAGTTAACGTGTCTGAGTTCGGTGTTGCTTAGATTCGCACCGCTAAGGTCGGCCCCACTGAGGTCGGTTTGATTCAGTTTGGCTTGCTCTAAGTTTGCACCGACAAGGGATGCGCCCCTGAGATCGGCTTCACTTAAGTTGGCTCCACTCAGGTTGGCTTGTCTGAGTTTAGATTCTCTTAAGTCTGCGGCGTTGAGGTTCGCCTCTATCAGGTTGGCTCGGCTTAGTTCGGCGCGGATCAGCTCAGCTCGAATGAGGGATGCTTGAATGAGTTCGGCGTCGCTGAGGTTTGCCCGCACGAGGTTGGCTACATTGAGAATCGCACCGTTTAATTTGGCTTTGCTGAGATTGGCTCCACTCAATCGGGTGACATTGAGTTTGGTGCCGGTGAGGTTGGCACCACTCAAATTGGCTCCACTCAGATTGGCGATACTCATGTTCGCCTGACTCAAGTTGGCTCCACTCAGGTTGACTCTGCTTAGGTTAGCTTCACAGAGGTTAACGCCGGTAAACTCTCTTTCACCGGCTGCATATCTTTTTAGGAGTTCCTCAACTTCCATCAGGGTTACCATTCCAATATTTCTTACAGTTAAAACTCTGTTCTCAACGGGGGTTTAGTTCATTACTGACTCGGTAAAAAATGCAAGCCTTGTATAAAACTCATCACTACACTTATAGGGGGGAGGGAAAATTGTTGGCCTTCCCTAGTGCCGGCAGCAAGATCAACGACTTCAGCGCTGTTCATCCAGCGTTTGCCGAACCCCGCGTTATGGTGTACATCTAATGTGCGATTCCCAGAGTTGGTAACAATCGTTAAAGTTGGCGCTTGGAAAAACTTTTCTCGCTTGACCAGCCTTGAAAATGTTTCTACTTTTTTAATTTCTTGCAGCTTTCCCATCGCTTGATTGAGGAGATTACTGATGTCTGGGGAGTCGATCATTTGCACTAAATGAACAATTTTTTCTTGATTGATTAGCGCATCCTTAAAGGGAAGGATAGCGACATAAGCTGTAGAAAATAATCGCGTATCGTTACTTATCCTAAAGGTTAATGTTGTTCGGCGACCGCTCACTTCTATATTAGGAGGGTGGATCAGGGCCGGATATTGGTGAGCGATTTGATGGTAGGCAACAGCTAAGGCGAGATGAGCGTCGGGGTTGAGGGGTGCATCAATGACGATTTTGACGGTTGGCAGTGTTTGGTTGAAAAACTTTTTAGATTCTTCTGGGCTGAGCCGGTATATCTGAGAGCGATCACCGTTCTCGCTCATGTCCACCCATTCACAGATCAAGCCTTCAGTTTTTAGTCCATAACGTAAGACTTCATACAGCTTTGCGCCGGTTAAGGTGGCTCCCGATAAATCAGCTCCCATCCAATCAACTTCTATTAAATTTGATTGGCTTAGATCTGAGTAAACTAAGCTGGCATTGAGTAAGTTGGCGCTGCTTAAATCAGCCCCTCTTAAGTTCGCTCCGCTCAATTTTGCTTCACTTAAATCTGCCCATCTCAGGCTTGCGCCACTTAGATCTGCCCATCTCAAATTGGCTCCGCTGAGATCGGCTCCAACGAGTTTGGCTTGAGAAAGATTAGCGCGTCTGAGTTCTGCGTTTCTGAGGTTGGCTCCACTTAAATCTGCACCCCTTAAATCGGTTTCTCTAAGGGTTGCTCGCTCTAAGTTGGCTGATTTTAGGGAGGCATTGGTGAGATCCGCTTCGCTCAAGTTGGCACCGGCAAGATTTGCTTGCCTGAGTTTGGCTTCTCTCAAGCTGGCACCGTTGAGGTTCGCTTCGCTGAGGTTGGCGCGACTCAGTTCCACTCGAATCAGTTCAGCCCGAATTAAGGCAGCTTGAACGAGCGTAGCATCGCTGAGATCGGCGCGGATCAGGTTTGCGACGTTGAGATCGGCACCGTTTAGGTTCGCCCCGCTGAGGTTGGCACCATTAAGTTTGGCGACGTTGAGTTTGGCATGACTTAGATTTGCTCCACTTAGATTTGCACCCCCTAAATTGGCGATACTCAGGTTCGCCTGACTCAAATTGGCTTCACTTAGATTGACTCGACTCAGGTTGGCTTCACAGAGGTTAACAGCAGTAAAGTCCCTGACTCCAGATGCGTATTTTTGTAGGAGTTCCTCGGTTTCCATCGGGGTTCCCTGTTCAACATCCCGACTTTACAGTCATAGGACTGGGCATTACCATGCTAGCGTTTAGGCTCAACATAAAGCTCACTCGCTTGCCGCAGGTAATAAATGAATATGGGTATTGTCGGGCTAGGGCTGATCGCTGGCAAGCAGGCGGTTTAAAGAAATAGGCGTGCGCTACCCTATTTTGGGGAACTTTGGTCGCCAAAAAACCTGCCTGCCGGCGATGAGACATGGAATTGTAGATGACGCTGATGTTGCGCTGACCCTAATGGCAGCAGATAGAATGTGTATTGGTTTACACGGCGCTATCTGCGATTGTACCAATGGTTGTACCACTGATCCTCTATGTTTTCCCGCAGTTGTTTTCACTCCTGTACTGCCAGCTGCTAGCCACGGTGTAACAGAACCGCCCGAAGAACTGTAACTGAGAGGTGGCTTGGTTTTTTTGCTAGCCGGCGATTGGGGCTGCTGGTTTGTTTGCTGCTGTGATGAGTGAGACCGATTGGGCTTGGCTAATATAGCATACATTTATTTTGCTTTATCTATGCCGCCGGCATTTGGGAAGCAAAAAGGTAAGATGTAAATTTTCTGCTTAAGATTTTATTTGTTGTTCGCCATTTTTCAGGGATTTTATCAAGTGCCGGCTCCTCTCTTGTCAGTCGGCATAATTTTATTTTTTGATTTGATCCAATCACGCAGCAAATATAAAAAGATTGCTATATTTACAAGGAATACGGTGAGCTTGAGTGTGGAAATGCCTTGACTTAACTCAAAAATTTCTGGCGGGATACTAATGGCAACTAATCCCATCACTAATAGCGTCGCCCAAGCTTTGTGCTGCCATAAACCGATGGCTTCTATTACTGTTACTCCTGAATAAATCGCTGCGGCTATTCCACTAAACTTTAAGGTTTGCGGCGTCAGATTTAAGATTTTATCTAAAAACCATTTGATGATTTCTTGTTTGCCGTTTAGAATATAACAATTAGAATATTCTGCTAACTGTTGATGATTTTTTACGGCTAGCAATAAAGCAATAGAAGTAATCGCCAGCAAGGAAGCGCTGAAAACTTTATAACAAACTATCGCAATTAAACCTGCTGAACGCTTGTGATCTTGGTTCACGGGATTCGTTGCCGGCCTCATCAATAAATTAATCCTATCAATGATATTTTAGTTCAAAAGAATGCTCTCCTTGAAAAGCGCCGGCAAACTTTGTAGTATTGCTGAAATTGAGAGAGTAACTAGGCACTAACTTGAATTTGATTCATCTGACGAGTGCGCTGTAAAGCTTCTTCTAACAGGGAAATAGCCCATCCTGGTAATATTTAGGACTGAGCAATCCGCTTACTGCCGGCATCAGCAATGGCAAATGCGATGATTTGGATATTTTGCAAATCAATAATCCAGTATTCAGTAACTTTTAAATTTTTATATAAAAGACGTTTGTCATCTTTGGCTAAAGAATTCATCAAGCACTGTAGGGGCGGCTTAACAGATAACCTCTGATACTCACAGATAAGTTAACAACAAAACCGGCCCCGGCTTTGGGAGGAATGGGAGGCAAAAAACCAGGAATTTATGCAGTGGCTAAAAAGTTTATTTTGGTTAATTATTAAGATCCCAAGTTTGCAAATCCGCTTTTGGAACCGAAAAAGAGGCTGTACTAGCTATTGGAAAGTCTAACAGATAAGGCTTCGTGAAAAAGTTTGTATTGGCAACATATTACGCATTTCCAAAAGCTTTATATGTTACACTTCACAAGTCTGGACGCGAGATAAAAGAAAAAATCTTGGCTCCTCCTTCCGCTAGCAAAAGAGAGCCATATATCCCCTCGCCCAACTGAATTAGGGAGGTGGCCCTCTGGTGCTTCGAGAGAGAAAGTTAGCTCATCGTAGTTTTTCCATTTGCCTTCCACACGCCATCCCAAATAGTCGCCCAGGCGACATCGAGTTTCATAGTCGATTTTACTACCAGCCTTGAGCCAAAAGCGCTTTTGGACAGAAAAACCAAAGCGCCCATTGCTATATTTTACCCAAAGTTGGTCGATGGTGTGGAGGTCTGTGCAGGGAAAATTAGCAATGCTTTGTCTATCAAAGAAGTAGTCTTCTTCTTGGTTAGTAGCTTTCAGCATCACTTGCCTTGTTTCTTGATCCGCTTCTTTCCACTTTCCAGCTTTTAAGTAATCTCGCAATTGGTGATAATCTATGCCTTTTTCTGAACGAAGATCATCAGGATCTGGTAGAAATGATTCCCACCACTCCGACTCTGAAGGGAGATTATCAGTGTCTGATTTAAATAATTTCAACCACTCCTGCACTGACTGAGGACGCTCTTCTGGCTGTACCTTCATCCCTGTCAGAATTGCCTGATTCACCGGCCCACTAATTTTCTGATTCAAATGTGCCGGTTGCTTTAACAAATCCTTCCAGCGTCTCTTCAAAGCAGAAGGTGGCACCTTCTTTGTCAGTAAGTAATAAAGCGTTGCTGCTAAGGCATAAACATCGGTAAACGGTCCCCGCGTTGCTTGCTCCTCAGATTGTTCAATGGGTGCATAACCTTCGGTACCATAGTTAGTATGAGTCTGAATCAAACCAGGGATAAACTCTCTGGCAATGCCAAAATCAATCAGAACGGCTTCCGCGCGATGAGAGCGCACTATGATATTTTCTGGTTTCAAATCCCGATGCAGCAAACCTTGTTCGTGGACAATTGTTAAGGCTTCACCAATTTGCTGGATATACTGTAAGGCTTCCATTTCTGGCAAAACACCACACTTTTGGACACGCTGCAATAAATCCTCCCCCTCGATATATTCCATTGCAATGCAGGGACGCGACTCGTGATGGAAGACATCTTCAAACTGGACAATGTGAGAGTGCTTGCATTTAGCTAGCCGATCCGCCTCATCCCGAAAGTCGTGTTGATATTTGTCTCGGAAATCAGCGAAATCTGGGTTATCCATCACCTCATCTTTTAGCGTTTTGATGACAACCGGCTTACCCTGTCTGTCTTTGGCGAGATACGTAATGCCAAAACCACCCTGGCCTAATTTCTTTTCAATAACGTAAACGTAGCGATTGCCATGTAACTGGTGCCCAGGATGCCAAACCATAAGAGAAGATTTCTCGACAACTGCATTAATTGTCGCATATTGGTTTAAAGGGCATCACTTACGCGTCAAAAACCTTATTGACTTGCAGAGACTGCCTCAAAATGCCCAAGCAATTAAAAAAGAAGCGGCAATATAAGCAAACGCTTCAATTAAACCGGCTCCTAAATTTGGCACTTCCTGATTCACAATTTCATCAGAGATTTTTACCCCTGGAACTAATATCAAATCAGCTAGCCAGCGAATAGCAACCAGAGAGAGTAAGCAAAATACTAAAATTAATCCATACTGACTAAAACTGACAACCCAGCCTTCAAACTCTGGAGAAAATGCCACCCGAACAATATTGCCGGTGGCAATTAATAAGCCGGCAAGTGCGACTCCTGCGGCGGGGTTATTGCGTTTTTCAATTTCTCTAAACACATCGTATTTCGTGACAATGGGGTAAACAATACTCACCAAAACCAGTACCGCTAAACCGATTAACCAGCAAACAAAACCAACCAGCCAACTGCCGCTATCTCCTGCCAGCGCAGCGTTAAGAATCAACCCATTTGCGATGTGACTGCCGGCTTCTACAGCAGCAGCCCCAACATTACGTTCTTGGATAATTTCACGCACACAATCAAACCGACGCATAATTAAGCGATCAGCCACCCAAGCGCCCGCCAGCATTAATAAAATAACTGTTGCACCATAGGAGGCTAAATTTAATAATCCATCTTGCCAAGAAGC
Organism: Microcoleus vaginatus WJT46-NPBG5; assembly: GCA_019359355.1. GTDB lineage: Bacteria > Cyanobacteriota > Cyanobacteriia > Cyanobacteriales > Oscillatoriaceae > FACHB-68. The sequence continues at coordinate 25,541 of JAHHHM010000037.1, forward strand.
TACACTTTTGTCTAAAGCACCTCCCAATGCAAGAACAATACCGAGATAGTAACCTACTAATGCAATAGCAACGGCTGGATTATCCTTAACAAACAGTTCCAGATTTAACTGGATTCGTCGAAATAGCTTTTGATAAGCAAACTGCCCTAGCCAAAATACGGCAAATCCTACTGCCAACTCCAGTATAATCAGCCCTGACCTATTGAGATTATCTTGCATCCATTCATTCATTTGCTATCTCCTTCGAGGTTGCGTAGTAGACTAATTAGCGTATCGGCTAGGCGATCATAAAAAAAGTAATCATGAGCGCCAATTGTCGTCACCGGCACTCCACCAAATTGACTTTTAAACTTAGAAAAATTCGCATAAGCATGATTGGGTTCCAGGCTAAATCCATAGAAATCATAGACAGTGCAACTCCGGGCTTTTGCCCGTTGCATCGCAGCCCAATGTAGGGCGTAAGTTGCCATCACTTGCCGGTGTTCAAAACTGCGCCCACCATAGAGATATGTTGCGCGATTTCCCCAATATACAACTAAGATTGCGGCTAAAACTTTTCCTCGCCAAGTTGCTAAGCCAATTTCTGCCATATTAGCGGCAAATAATGTTTGACACAGGTTAATAAAAAAGCCATAAGGTTCACCAAAAAATTGCTGGCGCTGCACTGTTTCCCAAAAGATATCGTAAAATAATGGAATTGCTTGTGAGTTAGTGGTAAATTCAGTTTCCACACCATGCCGTTTACTTAGCCGCAAATTATAACGGCCTTTTGGCTTCATCGCTGCTAAGAGTTCTGCCTCATTTGGGCGCAAATCGATGAGGAGAGTTTCCGATGGTAATAAATCTGCCGGTGCCCTCACAAACCCTTCAAGGCAAGCCGGTTTTTCAGTCCATAGCGGTTCAATTCGTAGGGCAATTGCACCCACTTCTTTTGCTAAGATAGCGGCTTTTTCTTTGAGTAGCAGCATCCCTTCATCCGCATAAGCCGGTGGAAGTATCGGGCCACCGAGGGCGGTCAATAAATTTGCTTGGCCTGAATGGGGATAGTAATAAAAAATGCAGCCACCGACTAAGCTTTGTTCTAAAAATAACCCGTAACGAAAGGTTTTGTATCCTTCCAGTTCCTTAAAATCTGCCCAGGCCCAGGATTGCATAAAACAGCCTGCCGGCAGAGCTTTAACGAGAGTATCCCACAAATCGCGTTCTGCTAAACTCAGTTGCCTGATTGTTAATGTTATATCCTTTTTTGCAATAAGATTTTGTTCAGATGAACCTGTTAGCTCATTCATCATTGTTGCTATCTGATGGATTATAAATGTTATAAAGCCAACTTCCTCCAATTCCTATCATAATTAAACCTAAAATTTTAAGTTCCCAGTTAATGTAACCGTCGTCATAATAAATGCTACTACCCGATGAATATCCACTACTTGTTCCTGAAGAATACCCTTTAGCGAACACTGCATCCGGCGTCAGTAGGTTTGCCATTAACAGTGTGACTGATAGCATCATTAAAAATTCAGCGGTTTTGGGAGGAAGGTTGACAAGTGGCTGGCCGGCACGAATTTTTTCAGCTAATTGCTTGAGATCACCGGCAATCTTTGGCGGAAGTTCCTGAGAACGCTCTAAAAGAGTATTCAATAAACGCAAAAGGTCGATTTCTCCTAACAGATGCTTGAGATAGGCTAACCCTTCCCGTGTCATTTTAGGGCTGTGATAGCGATGCTGCACCGGCAGCAATTTAGTAAGATTTGGTTGAGCATCAGGTGAAGCAGAAGATGCATACATTTGCTCTAGCCATGCCTGTGCCATTGATTCCAGCTTGAGCAAATCACGAGAACCTAATATTGCTGTCCCAGATTCCTGAATATTTAAAAAATCTATTGTCTTGCCGGCATTCTCTTTCTCTCCCAATTCAAACGAAGGATTGAGCAAATAATAAAATAGCTGGGGACACTTCAGTGTGTGAATCGCCACATCGTGGCGGCTGTTGGCAATTTCCTCTGAAAATACAAAAGTTTGAAAGAGCTTTTTGTGAGTTAGCGTCTCTAAATCTTCAGGAAAGACGATAGCTTCTATCTCAGAACCAAGAATTTGTACCTGAGAACCCAAAAAAAAGCCCCAATTTCCATAGCCATGACTGTGAAAAGAAGGAATCTCTAACTGTAATGGCTTGGCTTTCAATCCAGCCGATAATAGAGTCTGATACAAACACCAAAAACCGTTTAAGCGATTTTCTGGGGAAACCCCGTTGGTGCTAATAGTTCCGCCTGAGACGAGAATCCTATTTATTTGTTGAAACCATTCCCTACTGTAGATGGTTGTATCTTCGGGACAAGTCGGATAAGTAAAATCGCAAATGATAGCGTGATAAGAATTATCTGCAACCGTCGAGACAAACGCTAAGGCTTCTTGAGGGTAAACTGTTACCCGCTCATTTTCTAAACTGCCGGTATTGTAAGGCTTAAAAGCCGTATTTGCGAGTTCTAAAACTTCTGGATTGCAGTCTACTAAATCTATATGACTGACTTGCGAAAATCGTAAGACATCTCGTGCAGCTAATCCGTCCCCACCGCCACAAATGAGGACACGCAAATCGTTTTCTAGAAATCTTTGAGCGGCGAGAGCAATCGTGGGAATAACCAAATACTCGTGATAAAGTGCCTCATCAGCAGTATCAAACTGCAAATCGCCATTGATATAGAAAGCGAGGCCGTTTGCGTGATGTTCAATAAATAGGGAAGTTGACATCTGTTGGTTATCCGAATATTAGCAAATAAAGTCCCACAACTAGGAACAAAGATGCTGCCACCACTTGCGCCACGGAGATTGAACGCGAATCTTGTGTTTGAGTGGGAGTAAAAACTCCTTTTTCTATTTCAGAAAACTCTTCTGGTTTTACGACTTTAGACGTGTAAATGTGCAATTCCCTATCCGGCCATGCTTCAATCGCTAAATTCCACTGGTGCGACCGATCCCAGTAATCCCAAGTGATGCGAGACGTGTTTTCCTCATCTCCCTCATAACTGCCTTGAGTTTGAGACTCAAAGTAGTAGTTTTTACCAAAGCATCGCAATTCTGGGTAAGGTGTTTTTTGCGCTTGCATATCCAGCCAAAGATTGGGCAGCACGTTATCTTCAGAATTTGGCTGAAAAAGAGCAGGGTGGGGAATTTCTGAGGCGAGATACCAGTGGACGAGTGTTTCTGGATTTTGAGGATCGACTTCTCGAAGCAAGTAATATTCTGTACCGCCTCCAGATTGCAGCAACCACTCGGCGGTTTCATAGCCGTTGGGGTCTTGGTAGGTACTGTAATCTGTAATCTGCCATTGAAGGCCATGACATTTTACGCGATCACCGGCACGTAACTGTTCGAGTTGATCTTGAATAGAAACAGAAACCATAGAAGCGCAGTGAATGTTCTAGGGGTTTTTATTCCGGGCGAATACAGCAAGCGTTATGTAGCCTGGGATTATTTCAATGGGACATAGGGCTGTGCTGTATGAATCCCGATAAGAGAGTGAAACGATATTATTGTGTCACAGGGGTGGGTTTGTGTACCGGCAGTCGCAAACATTCGCAAACATTACTGCCAAACAAGCCACACCTCAACTGGCAATAAAAAAAGCCCGCCTAAGCGGACTTAATGGGTAAAGTAAAGATTTCAATCGCCCGAACTATCGAGTCGCAATTTGATTCCAGACTAGAATAATCTCTTGCAAATTTCTAGGTAGCTGGTCTTGAACGCTATCTGCATAGCGAGTGGTGCCGGCAGATCCAGTGAACGTCACCGTGATAAAATCAGCAGAGCCTGGGACGGCTGGATAATTCAAACCCTTAAATTGAGAAAAACGCTGCTGCTCTAAAAATTTTTGAAACTGTTTCACTTGTTGGGTCGAAAGCCGGCGAATCTCGGTTTCAGTGGTTGCGCCATTGGCATTAAGCTCAACCTGAACAACTCGCCCATTCTGCTTCAGAATTGTTGTGTAGGTGCGACCGGCAAAACCACCACTTGAAATCGCCCGAAAAATCTCATCTTTAGCCAAAGCCGGCGGCAGTTCACCGGCAGGAATCTGCGTTGCTTTAATAGATTTGCTGCCGCCGGCATCACCGATGTTGCTAGCTGACTCATCAAACACAACCACAGAACCCGTGTCATTGGTGCGATAGACCCACTTTTCTTGTCCGCTTGTCGCTTCTCCATCGTCCCTGACAACCGTCACTTCCCAACCGGGTACAATCGCTTCAGTGCACATCACATCCGGCTTATTGATACCGAGACAGCCATTGGGCCACTCCCGGCGTTCCGCCTTTACAATCAGCAACACATCAGCCGGCACCCCCAACCGCTTGGACAAATCGCGCTTCACCGCATCGCCAACTGATCCGGGTACATTCACCCCAGTCCCCGGCGGGGTGTTGGGCATCCGCACAGTCTTGCCGGTGCTATCGGTGCGGTAAATCCACTCCCTGGAACCGTCAGAGACAACAACTTGCCAACCTTCGGTACGCACTTGAGCGCATAATTCGTCAGGACGGGACACTCCCAAGCACGGATCTGGCCAAGTTTTGCGTTCTGCCTTGATAATGCGAAGCCGGCGTAGAGGAATGTTTTGCTGGCGAGACAAGTCTTGCCGCACAGCGTTCGCAATTTTAGCCGGCAACTTATTGTTGCGATCAGGGCGACCATTCATGTTTCCTGGCGTGGGTTGGGCTTGTTTAGGGGCAGATGTCGCCGCATCCATTAATGTAATGCCCGCACCAAGAGACAGGATGCCGGTTAGTACCAAAGAAGAGACAAATTGAGAGTGCCGGTGGGAATTCTTAATTAATTTCATAACTGAAAAAGGATATTGAGAATTGCGTTGCCTAGCAAATTTGAAGCAATAGTTAAACGTGAATAATTTTCCGAACATTTCACCAGACGTTACAGACACATTGACGGCTTTTTTGGTTCCTCTAAACTCCTGAATTCAGGTATACCCATTCCCGACCGGGACAAAACATAAAAAAATATTCTGTAAGCTAAACATCCAAGGTAGAACTCTTCTCACTATAGAATCGGATAATTGAATCACGCATCACCTTTTAGATTCACCCATTCAGGTGAATTTGAAAACCTGGAGGAACAAGCACCTTATTTTAAAAGTCGTGCGAATGCTGTTTGCAACCGACTACACATCTAATACCAAATCCGGTTATGAGAGACACCCTACAGCTTGACCAAATCCTCTTGGAGCAAAGGTTTTGGCTTGGGTAAAAGGAGTTATACCAAAAAGGATTTGGTATAAGTAGGTTGGGTTAATCACCCTCCGTTTCACTTCACCCAACTTCTCAAATTCTTGTATATGTATGTTATTTACCCTCCGTTTCACTTCGCCCAACCTTGCGAATTCTTGTATCTGTTGAATTTCCGGCTGCTTTACCCAACCAAATCATCGGTTAAATTCTATTCTAAGATTAGTATGATTAACCCTGACAAAAACTGTCCTATTAATTTTAAATAGGTTCTCATAATATAATCGATCAAGATGCTGTGTCGGCATTTTTAGCTGGAAAATATTAACAAATTATAGAAAATTAGTATTATTAAAATACTGTAATTGTAGATAGATAAAGCTAGCAGATAGAAAAATTTACTTGCATCAGTCAAACTAAAAGCTCAAAAAAAAGCCCCCGAAAGGGGACTTAGTTGGTCTAACCCAAAACTATGTAAGTGCCATTATTTAGCCGATCACGCTCTCTCATACCAAATCGGGTTATGACAGACACCCTACAAATTGACCAAATCCTCTTGGAGCAAAGGTTTTTGCTTAGGTGAAAGGAGTTATACCAAAAAGGATTTGGTATCACTTGCGAGCCAATGAAGGCAATCCACTCACAATTTCTGTAAAAACTGGCATAACTGTTCCTTGATGTAGCTTGACAAGAGAGCCGGTTGCATTCGTGCGATACACCCACCGGCGAGGCCCACCGGCAACAATGACTTGCCATCCAGATACCCGCAATTGGGTGCAATCAGCACGATGCTCTTGGAGTTCTAGACACTCATTTCCCCAAGTATGAGGTTCTGCATGGACGATCCGCAGTGCCGAGGCCGGCATCTGCGCTCGTTCCGAGACATCTTCTAAAACAGCGTTGGCAACGGAAGCAGAAACGCTAGCGCTCACCTGAGAAGCCCTCGAAAAAGGGCCGGCGGTACGCGGCAAGGTGGAACCGACGCTGAAGTATAAAATAGCAGTAAGCGCAACCGCCAACACAAATGGACGAGGCTGGGTAGCAATTGGCTCGGAGGCGGCTTCGGCAGAACCATTGGGAATAATAGATTTCATAGTCAGCATCTTGAATCAGAGAGATCAACTAAAAGTTCAATAATTAAAATTCAGTTGCACCCTGACTCTCACCGTCTCCGGAACACCCTAAGACTTTTTTCCAGGGGGTTGCGCTGTTATAAGTTTTGGTAGACTATATACTTATTGCGCTTAAGCAAGCGCACGAAGTTGTTTATCAGAAATTTGACGCTTGCCTACAGGGCATGGGTTCCGCAAACAGTCTTATGCTTCTAAGACTTGAGTAACCCCCTATTCCTTATTCTGCCGCTCTCGCTTCAATTTTGACACCCAGAAAATACTGAATGATCGTCAGTTACAAACCCAGACGCATTACAACTTGTTAAGCGCTTGCTCATTAAGCAAACGCTCTCATTGAGCATCTGGCGCTAAACATCCCCTGTAACTGAGGGAAAAAAAATCACCCCAGGCCCCACGCCGGCATCGTCTTAGCCCAGCCGGCGCTCATTGCGTAGGTAAATCCGCTCAATCCCCAACAGAAACAACAACAACAACAGTTGCAACTGCCAGGGTGCCAGAGCGAATCCCCAGATCAGGCAAATAATTGCCGTGCCGGCTGAAAGAATTGTATAAACATCTTCAGAAGTTTTAGAAAAGACCCAGCTTGCTCCCAGAGCCACTGCCAGTGGTATCAAATAAATCGGGAACATAATTATCACCGCTCTCATTTGGAGCGCAAATTATGGGAGTAAATCGACGCTTTTAGCCTAACATCGAACTCGGTAGTAACTCGGTAGCATAGAAGACATTGGATGCAATTTACTTTTTCTCTAGCAAACGCACGCTCATCGCCGGCAAATAACACGACGTTCTCGATTTTGCTGTGAGGGGTCACGCACTTCTTAATCCTTCAATTTCGACCCATACAGCTATCGCATTGATAGGTGAGGGTGCAACACCACCTTCAAGCCCTTATTGCGGAGAGTAACGCAAACCTCTCACCGTTGCTACCGTCAAAGCCAGTAAAACTACCGTCCACGTCCACTCAGGAATATACTTCAAGAACATCAAGCAGCCGCTCACTGCCAGAGCCAAAAGAGTCGTAATATATGTGATCGCTACGATGGCAATCACCAGAATAAAAATAAAAAGAACTTCCCGCATAACGCCGCTATCGTTTACCTTAGCTTGCTTCCCAACTTCAGCTTGTCATACCCAAACCCAAAACGTCACTTAATTGAGAGCAAAGTTAATGAATATATAACTACGGCAAGCGGCGCACTTATCCCCACCAGCGTTGATTCGGCAAAGTAACGTTGCGAGTGCTAAACAAAACCAGCATCAAGATCAACATTTGGATAGGCCAAGGTGCCAAGACCAAATCTAAAACAAAGCAGATCGCAACAATGGTTAGAGCCATGATGCGGGGAATTTCTCCTGATGTACTCAGGTAGACGAAAGCAGCCCCTAGAGCAGTAAACAGCGAAATGAAAAACAATGATGACATCTGGCATCATCTCCTAGATAGGGAGCAGAAGCACACAGAAGTAATAGTTAAAACTATCCTTGGTACGATCTAATACTATATCTCATTTTTTCTGGTGAGCGCAATCCTCAAATTTTGTGATCGTCATCACCTCCTTAAAGAAGCCGGTGATTTTGCGCTTTAAATCTTGACGGTTCTAGGGAAAAACTTAAGTTGCCTTACGAATCGGCTAAAGTGCTTTGAGCAACCCTTTTACAGAAATCTTAAAAGTCCATTGTGAAGGGTACTGAACTGTCGATTTTATCTGCGTTTATCGGTGCTATGAAAACCCAAAACTCAATTTATTTAATAGACACTCATGAACGATGGCTCGCAACCGGCAATGAAAGGAGACTTTTAAGAAAGGTCGGGTAAGCGGGTGAAATCGTCTATCTATCAAGCGTCCCAATCTAATCTACAATCTTAAGCCATCCTCTTCTGACCGCGTAAAGCAGCCGATCAATAGCAGCGCGATCTTCTTCAGTCAGCCAATCCTCTAATAAAGCTGACATCAACGTAGAGCGCTGTTTACGAGTGATCAAGCCAGAAGAGGAGCTGTGACTTAAAATTTCTGAGATCGTGATGGGTTGAAACAGTAGTTTGAGTTGCATGATGCCGCCTGAATAGTCTGTCAAATAAGTTGGCAAGACAGTCATATTCTTGCCGGCACCCAACTTGGATGTCACCGGCAATCAGGGAAATTCATGAAATCTTTAAGAAAAACCAAAATAAAGATAAAGTTTTTGTAAGCTTTTTGGGTCTTGGCAGGGAAGAATGTTGACTCAATCCTTAAAAAACGCCCGAATAATATGAACTTTCTACAAACTCTCACGGTTAAGCCGGCTGTTTCAACGGATATGATTCTTCCTTCCTGACTTGCGGATCTAAAGTTACTGCGGTTTCAGTAATTTTTTTCGCAAAAGCTATAAGACAACAATTAAATTGCCTAATTATTGCCTTTGCAACTAGATAACGTCGGACTAAATAGCCTCGTAATTATGTAATTTATATGCCGGGTGAGTTACTTAATTCCCAATTGTTGCCGCATCTGAGAGGGGATAGCCGGCACAACTTTTTGCTGCCACACCGGCATCACCTGTTTTTGCCAAAACACGTTGAAACTTGCCGGTTGGGCTAATTGCCAGATGATTCCCACCGCTGCTATGAGGGCTATCAGCGCTATCATTCCAGAAATTAGCGAAACCAATAAATTCGGTTTAAAAGAGCGAACGTGAGCCACACTACGCGGACGTTGGCGGATAAAAACCGACTCAGACTTGTCCTTCTTTACCTCGGTTGCATCGGTTGTTCGCGATTTAGTCGTTGAGGCCGGTTTTGGGGAACGCAGCCGACTAGAACTGCCTGAAGATCCTGAAGAGATGGGTGCCGACGAGCGAATTGATGAGGTTTGGGAACTGCTGCGTTGGTTTTTCCCGAATGTGGAATGGGTATTACCACTGGAACTGGTGTCTGGGTTTTTCCCAAATGAGGAATGCCTATTTCCACTAGATGAGAATCCGGATGCTGAGGAAGTTGCTGACGCCTGATTTAAAACTTGCATCTGCTGCGTAACTGCCGGCGGACGTTGGCTGGTTCGCGCCCACTGCAACAGCGCCGTCGAGGTAATGCAACAAAGATTTGGGGCATTCAAAGATTGCATCCGTTTCAATAGCGACAGACTCGTAGAGACAAAAACCACCAGCTTGCCCGGTTGCTCTTGCGACACACCGTAGGCGGATTGAGCCACTGCGACTACCAGTCGCGCTTGCCCGCTCACCTCTGCACTGGCTGCCGGTTGTAGGGATGGATGGCTAGTCTGAGCATTTGTCATCTGCCACCCGCTCTTTGGCCAAAACCGCATAAATTCCCGCGCCACTTGCTCTTGGGCCGGTTCTGGGGCACCATTGCACAGCAATTCAATTTGCTCGTAAACCACTTGGGGCACATAGCAGGTGCCCGCCCGGGAATAGGTTTCCCAATCCCGCGTTCTGCCGGCCATCAAGGCGAAGATGTCTAAAACCACCACAACCGGAGGAAGTGCACCTGATTTCATATCATTAACGTTTAAATTAATCCACTTTTATAATAATCCCGAACTCAGTCTCGCTTCTGTAACAGGTTTTTCATCAGTTTCACAATAAATTTTTCTCCTCAGGCTGTTTATTTATAAAATTGTCGAGGTTTATGGACGGTCGTCGTAGGGCACGGCAGTGCAGTGCCCTGGAGATCGTCCCCAACATTAAAACCGAACGAGATGGATCTGAGCGATCAGCCACCGATGCCCAGACGACCGGCAAAGCTCGGAGCAAAGGGAATCAGAGTTGCTAGCATCAGAAATAAAGCCAGCAAACCCAAAGCCGCACGGGCATCATCAGGTTCTGTTAGCTCATTTAGACTAGGGCGTTCTAAATTCCGTTGCAGAAACACGATTGCAAGTGCCCAATATAGGGCTAAAGGATTTACGAAGGATGTGAGTGCTAGCACAATTAAAGTTGCCACTGTCGTGCGACCGGCAATTTTGCGACCGTAGATCGCTTGCACAACACGACCTCCATCCAACTGGCCGGCAGGCATTAAGTTAATTGCGGTCAGCAACAACCCCAACCACCCGATGATTGTCAGTGGGTGAACATCTACGAGGGGCTGTTGCAAGGCGGAACCCAAAACAACTCTTGCCAAACTGCCAACTAGAATAGAGCCTTTAAAAAACTCAGAAGGAACTTGAAATAAACTTCCCTGATGAGAAAGTACCAACCCGACGATCAGCATCCCCAAAGAAATAACTCCACCGGCAGCCGGCCCTGCAAAGGCAATATCAAATAGCACCTGCCGGTTGGGCAATAGTGACTCAAAACGGTTCAAAGCCCCAAACGAGCCGAGTTGCCAAGCGGGAATGAAGAAAGGCCAGCTAAAGCGAACCTTATGACGTTTGGCTAGCACTTGATGGCCAACTTCGTGGGCTAACAAAACCGCCCAGATGCCGGCACTGAAGGGCAAAATTTCCCCAACCCGGCTCGTGTTATTAAAGAAATCAAAATTGAGAAACAAGCCGCCCGTTTCAAATGTGGTGGCTATTGTGGCTAGCAGTAGGACAAGCGATAGAATTTTTTGGCTTAAAGTTAGGGGTTGCGGATCATTGCTGCTGGGCAAAACAATCACAACCGGCTTATCTTCTTGATTAGGAACCATAAACAGCCGGTAGCGCTCGCCCAATCGCTGCTGCAACTCGGCGGCTAAGCGGGCGTAAACTTTACCCGGTTCTCCGCGCAGATTGCCCTTGAAAATCGCTCCATTTTGATAGGAGATCGTTTCAGTTGCAAAAAAGGTATCAATCCCAAAAATTCCCTGGATTGTTTTGAGATCCTCAGATGGGATGGGAAGGACGTCTGCTGGACGGTTTGCCGGCAGAGGTACTGAGATCAGGGGTTCACTGGTGGTGAGATTCTCAGCCGCCTTTTCAGCAATGGCATCTAAATCTTCGCTAGACTTCAACATTGACTCAATTCGTTCTCGCAGCGCCTCATCCTGACTGGCTGCTCGCAACTGATTGCCTAAGAAGATGTACAGCCCAGCTGAAGCGACCAACAAAAATAGGATGCTGACGAGGTTAAGGTACAAGCCGGCGGCGAACAGACCAAAAAATATCAACCAGGGAGCCATTAATGATACCGACTGCAACCAGGCTAAAATTCCTAGTTTTCCGAATGGCTTGGCCCGATAATACCCCCAGACCAATATGCCAACAGCAATTAGTAAAATTGCAATCGTTGCGGCATTCTCTGTTGCAATACCCATTTCCAAACCTTTGCTCCTGAGACAAGGCCCGACGCAGTCAGGCATTAAAATCGCTGCTCCTACCACAGAGGGAGCTGCGACAATTACATCTAATCTTACCTAGTGGCAACCACTAAGACGACATTAATATAAGCAAAGACGATGCAGAGGGGCTAGGAGAGGACGGGGAGATAGGGCGAGTGGGAGAAATAATTACAGGGACAGGTAATTTCATGTCGGCAAAGGAGTCCTCATTGCCGATTGAATTGCGATGACTTGCCGGTATTCTAAGACCAGTGCTTGGGACCAACTTCAACACTTCCGTCTGGCATGGTGGTGTTGTAAAAAAAGACACCTTGCGTGTTAGCAACAAAAGCGAAGTTTTTGGCATTCCTCAAGCTGGCACCTTCCAGGTTAGTACAGGTCAAGAAGACATTGCTCAGGTTAGCACCTTCTAAGTTGGCATGAGTCAAGTTGGCATCTCTGAGATCAGCACAGCTCAAATCGGCATAACTTAAGTTTGCATAACTTAAGTTGGCAGCTCTGAGATCGGCATAACTCAAGTTCGCATCACTTAGTTGAATGCGGCTCAATGTAGAACCCCTCAAATTAGCACCCCTTAAGCCAGCTTTGTTCAAGAATGCTCTAGTTAAATTGGCACAAATCAAGTCAGCTTGGTTCAAGTTGACATCTTTGAATACGACACTGCTGAGGTCGCACTCTCTCAAGTTTGCAGATTGCAGCTTGACTCTAGACATTGTGGCGTATCTCAAAATGGCACCTTCTAAATTCACACCACTTAGGTCGATATCTCTCAGATTGGCACTGTACATGATCGCACGTCTCAGGTCAGCACCGCTGATATCTGTACCATGTATCAAAGCACTGCTAAAATTAGCACATCTAAGATTGGCTCCGCTCAGGTCAGTGTCCTTCAAAACGCAATGTCTTAGGTCGGCACAAATCAAATCAGCTCCACTTAGTACGACATCCTGAAGGTTGTTGCCACTCAGGTTAGCCTCTCTCAAGGCTGCGCCGGCAAAATCTCTCTCCCCAGCCGCATATCTTCTCAACAGCTCGTCAGCATCCATGACTCTACTTTTGCATTAATCAACACATTTAAAGATAACTGACTCACCCTTTGTCGCCGGCAGCAACTGTAATAATCAACAATTCACCCGCTCATTCGGTAAAAAATTCTAATTTTAACTTTCTTGAAAACTTAGAATAAAAATTAAAATAATATCTACATTCAGTTGGAACCAGAAACCGTGAAATCTTAGAAATTTAAAAATTAAAATTAATTAGATTACCTTACTTTCAAATACATTAAAAACTGGTTTATTTGTTGCTATTATTGTACCTAATTCAACCGGCAACCGCTATCAATGAAATTAGAGATCCCTAAACCGCCCAAATTTGATCGAATCGAGGACGAACGCCGGCACTGGCAGGAACGCTTGGCAGGAGCATTCCGCTTATTTGCCCGCTATGGATTTGATGAAGGGGTTGCCGGCCACATAACTGTCCGCGATCCCGAATTTGAAGACCACTTTTGGGTAAATCCGTTTGGGATGTACTTTGGTCATATTCGCGTTTCAGACCTGTTGCTAGTTAACCATCGCGGCGAAGTGGTCAAGGGTAGCCGGCCTGTCAACGCAGCAGCTTTTGCAATTCACTCGCAAATTCATGCAGCACGGCCTGATGTGGTGGCAGCGGCTCATGCCCATTCAATGTATGGCAAAACCTGGTCAACTCTTGGTCGTCTCCTCGATCCTCTCACCCAAGATGCCTGCGGTTTTTACGAAGATCACGCTTTGTTCGATGACTACACCGACGTTGTCCTTGAATTAGGGGAAGGCAAACGCATTGCCGATGTTTTGGGCAACAAAAAGGCTGTGATTCTGCGTAACCACGGGTTATTGACAGTCGGGCACTCAGTGGATGAAGCAGCCTGGTGGTTTATTAAGATGACGTGAGTTCGGGTTAAGCAGAGGGAAGCAAATTGTGCTCAAGAGCAATGGAGGGCTTTTTAGGTTGGTGGCAATAGGCAATCAATCCACAAACGATATTGACCAAGCAGTTGACGGGACTGCGGTG
>JAHHHM010000002.1 GCA_019359355.1 Microcoleus vaginatus WJT46-NPBG5
GTTTGGCAGAAATCATCGACGCTACAGAACAGTTCTTCTAGACTAAACATAGGGCAAGCAGAGGGATGAGAATTCAGCACTTTCAGCCTATCTGTTTTGCCCCTCCCTTATCCCGAACTCACGTTAATGGTACGGTTCAGCCAGCTTGTAGTTGAGCAACCTTGGATTAAGGAAATTGATATTAATCCGCTGCTGGCAACTCGCCACAATCCACAGACTAAGGGATCGGGATTGATCGCTTTAGATGCGCGGGTGGTGCTGCACGATCCAGAGTTGACGGTAGATAAACTTCCGATGCCGGCAATTCGTCCCTATCCGACGCAATATGTGGCACCGTGGACAATGAAGGATGGGATGCCGGTGATCATTCGCCCCATTCGTCCCGAAGATGAGCCACTGGTGGTTAAATTCCATGAAACCCTCAGTGATCGCAGTGTTTATTTTCGGTATTTCCACCTTTTGAAGTTGAGCCGGCGCGTTTCCCATGAACGACTAACCCGCATTTGCTTTATCGACTACGACCGAGAAATGGCACTGGTTGCTGAGTATACTAATCCGCAGACAGGCGAAAGCGAGATTCTTGGGTTTGGACGCTTAAGCAAATTGCACGGCGCGAATGAAGCTGAGTTTGGTTTGCTGGTTGGTGACAAGTACCAACATCGGGGTTTAGGTACTGAATTATTGAGCCGGCTGCTACAGGTGGGGCGGGATGAGAACCTCAGCCGCATCTGTGCTGATATCTTGCCAGAAAATCTAGAAATGCAGCGCGTCAGTGAGAAACTGGGTTTCCGCCTACTTCGTGCCGCAGATGTGGTAAAGGCGGAGATCGATCTCTAGGTTACTTCTAGGGGAGCTACAGAAGATCAGAGAAATGAGGGATGACGGTAATCAATACTTTTCTTCCCTTTCCCATTCTTTGCCTCAGCACTCAGCATTCATACTATAGCACTACGCGATAAGGTTAGGACAATAATACAATAGAGAAGAAAGCTCCAAATTCCCCAAAATAGTATGCCAGCTCCCTATAGTTATGATCTGCGAACAAAAGCCATTGAGGCCTTCAAGAGAGGACAAAGAAAAAGCGAAATATGTCGAGGGCTACAAATTAGCCGTAATAGCTTAGACTTGTGGCTAAAAAAAGAAAAAGAAACGGGAGACTATCAAGCCAATACGAACAGACAGAAAGGCCGCCCCCCAAAAATCAAAGATGAGACAAAATTTCAAGAGTTTATCGAAGAACATATTGAGCTAACTCAAGGAAGAATGGCCGAATTATGGGGAGAGGGTTTAACTCAACAAAATGTGAGTTCTGCGTGTAAGAAGCTAGGCATAACTCGAAAAAAAAAACTTACGGGTATCAAGAAAGAGATGAGGAACTGAGAGCAGAGTTCATCAAAAAAATGTCAGAAGTCGCTCAAGAAAAATTAGTCTATGTCGATGAAGCTGGATTTGATGAACGAGAAGACTATCCCTATGGTTATAGTCCTAAAGGGGAAAGATGTTATGCACTCAAACTCGGAAGAAAAAGAGAAAGAAGTAATTGGATTAGTGCGTTAAGAGCTGGAAAGTTATTAGCGCCATTAACATTTGTGGGAGGGTGTCATCGAGATTTAGTTGAGGCTTGGCTCAAGCAAAGTCTAGTGCCTCACTTAGAAAGAGGAGATATTGTTATTCTTGATAATGCCACATTTCATAAGGGGGGAAATATCAGAGAAATCATTGAATCAGCCGGATGTGAGGTATGGTATCTACCACCTTATTCACCGGATTTAAACAAAATAGAAAATTGGTGGGCACTCTTAAAAATGTGGATGAAACAGAGACTGAAGGAATTTGAAACAGTCAGGGAATGTGTAGATGCAGCTTTCAAGCAATGTCCTAACGTTTTTGCGTAGCGCTATAAATCCGGTTGACTCAAACGCCGTCCGGTGCAAGTGATCGATGAACCTTACGGCTTCGGATGTTAAGCCCTTCAGCTAAAAAACTCACCCGTCCACTCCACGATCCAGAAGCGCCGCTTATCTTGCAGCAACCTCACCCGAATAACGTTACCGACTTCAATAGTTCCCTCGTTTGGGAGCGGCATCCGCCCAGAACCGCAAGAGATCGCCTCTGTCTGCTGCAGCCGCATCACAACCTGGTTTCCGTTGATCTGTGTCACCGTAGCATAGCAGTACAGCCCAGACTGGAACAGCGATGCTTCCCTGTCCTGGAACGTCAGACGCGGGAACGGTTCACTCTCATCAGGGATTCGCACCTGCTTTTGATCGGTGGGAACCAGTTCGAGGATAATCGCAGGCCACTCCTTGCTCCCATAGAACCCCACGGTGGACGACACGGAAGGATGCTGTGCCATCTGGTGGATACGAAGCTTATACCATCCGCCAGGTAGCGTTGCTTTAACAAAAACCGCCTCCCGAAAATCGTCATAGCTATCGAAGAAGATCATACCTTCGGCGACTGCCAAAAAGCCGCTGGGTAGGTGAAGAGACTCTTCAAAAGTCTGAACAAGTCCTGCTTGCTCCTGCTCGTTAAGGGGGGTATCTTTGATCCGCACCGAGAACGTGCCCTCCCCGCAGACAAAGAGAGCGAATTCGGCGTTGGTGTATGTCTGCCTAAGTTCGGCGACCGCCTCAGTCCATATCTTGGGCCACATCCCTTCTTCGTAGTAGCTAGTGATGTGCGTTTCTCCATCTGGATCGAGGACATGATTGAGTATGTAAGTCCACTCCTCATCGGGTTCAAAGCCGCTTTCCAGGTCGAAAAGCAGAAAGCAGCCGGAGTCACTGAATTGGCTGAAAACTATGTCCATATCGGTGTTCAGGCAAGACGTTCCCTGTCTTGTTACAGATGCGATCCAATGATCGTGTTGAGCGGTTGTCAGACTTTTTGAAATGAAGCCAGCATCTCTCTCCCTCAGCTTAGTACGTTGGCTTGAGCGAAGCGAACCCAACCTGCTACTTTTCTCTCCTCTCCCCCTCTCCCTCTCTCCCTCTCCCGAAAAAGCTGAGGGCCTAGTCAACAATGACTAGACCCTTGGGATTGCGAAAGTTTGATTGTTCAACGAGCTAGTTTTCCGAAAAACAACAGTCTGCTTACTAGGGTTTACACTTCGCAGCTTCAACTTCAACAGTTCTGCACAGTCGCATCTTTCCAGACATTAGGTTTGGCTTATTCCCTTTAACAAAAGGGTTCCGCCACTTCTTTTGCTATGCTCGCTGGGCTTCCGCTGCTTCAAGGCTTTCGACAGGAGATACCGCGTCGTTCGCCATACACTTGTTTTTGGTTCGTTCCATCTACCTGTTTGGTATCTATCCTTAAGTTATCACCGCATTTCGTAACTGCCAAGAGCTATTTACTTAAGTTTAAGAGTGTTTACAAAAGGCAACTTTGACTCAATCTAACTTAAATGTCACAGATTTAATTTCCGCCCCATGCCCCTACCTTTAGGCTGGCGAAGCCTTGACCCATCCCCCATACTCAATTCCCAAAGTCAAAACTAGCTGTGTTCATCAGTGAATGTAACAATAGATAAAACGTTGACCCCCTATTTGTTGCGTTTGAACTTTTATGCCTTCCTCTCCCCAGAACCTCACCGGCAGCGAAATAAGACAGAAATTCCTCGACTTCTTTGCCGAACGGGGGCACCAAGTGCTGCCAAGTGCCTCCCTGGTGCCGGAAGACCCTACTGTACTGCTGACAATTGCCGGAATGCTGCCGTTTAAGCCGATTTTTCTGGGGCAGCGAACGCCGGAATTTTCCCGCGCCACGACTTCCCAGAAGTGTATCCGCACGAATGATATTGAGAATGTCGGACGCACGGCAAGACACCATACTTTCTTTGAGATGCTAGGCAATTTCAGCTTTGGGGATTACTTTAAAGAGCAAGCGATCTCTTGGGGTTGGGAACTGTCTACAAAGGTATTTGGGTTGCCGGCAGAACGTCTTGTCGTGAGTGTATTCCGGGAAGATGATGAAGCGTTTGCCCTGTGGCGCGATAAAATTGGCGTCCCAGAAGCTCGGATTAAACGGATGGGAGAGGCGGATAATTTCTGGACATCTGGCCCAACCGGCCCGTGTGGCCCTTGTTCGGAAATCTACTACGACTTCCACCCAGAACGTGGTGATGATGAGATTGATTTAGAAGACGATAGCCGGTTTATCGAGTTTTATAACTTGGTGTTTATGCAATATAACCGCGATGCAGAGGGCAATCTGACGCCACTGCAAAGCCAGAATATTGACACCGGCATGGGATTGGAACGGATGGCACAAATCCTCCAGAAGGTGCCGAATAATTACGAAACTGACCTGATTTTCCCAATTATTAAAACGGCTGCTGAGATTGCCGGTATTGACTACGCCACAGCAGACGAAAAAACCAAAGTTTCTTTAAAAGTCATTGGCGATCACGTCCGTTCAGTGGTTCACATGATTGCAGATGAAATTCGCGCCTCGAATATTGGGCGGGGTTATGTACTGCGCCGGCTTATTCGTCGTGTCGTACGTCACGGGCGTTTGATTGGCATTGAAGGTGAATTTACGCCAAAAATTGCAGAAACAGCCATCCAGCTTTCGGAAACTGCCTATCCTAATGTCCGCAAACGGGCTGATGCAATCAAAGCCGAATTGCAACGGGAAGAAACGCGCTTTCTCAAAACTTTGGAACGCGGCGAAAAATTGCTGGCAGATATTCTGGCAAAACAGCCAAAACAAATTTCTGGGGTCGATGCCTTTACGCTTTATGACACCTATGGTTTCCCCTTGGAACTGACGCAGGAAATTGCAGAAGAACAAGGGATTACGGTGGATGCTGCCGGCTTTGAAGTGGAAATGAAGAAGCAGGTGGAACGAGCGAAAGATGCCCATGAAACCATTGATTTAACGGTGCAAGGTTCCTTAGATAAGCTAGCAGAACACATTCAAGCGACGGAATTTGTCGGTTACGCACAGCCGGCAGCGGAAGCAGATGTGACTGCTATTTTAGTTAGTGGAAAATCTGTCGATGAAGCCGAAGCCGGCACTCAGGTGCAAGTGGTTTTAGATCAGACGCCATTTTATGCAGAATCTGGCGGACAAATTGGCGATCTCGGCTACCTCAGCGGCGATGAAGTGCTGGTTCGCATCGAAGATGTGAAAAAAGAATCGGATTTCTTCGTGCATTTTGGGCGCGTTGAACGGGGTGTGTTACGAGTAGGCGATCCCGTAACAGCACAGATTGATCGCGCTTGCCGGCGTCGTGTCCAAGCAAATCATACGGCAACGCATTTGTTGCAAGCGGCGCTGAAAAAGATTGTGGATGAATCGATTTCCCAAGCCGGCTCTTTGGTAGACTTTGACCGGCTACGGTTTGATTTCAATTGTCCGCGTTCCTTAACAGCAGATGAACTGCAACAAATTGAGGAGCAAATTAACACTTGGATCGCCGAAGCTCACAGCGCTCAAGTAACAGTCATGCCACTGGCTGAAGCTAAGGCAAAAGGAGCAACCGCCATGTTTGGGGAAAAGTATGGCGACGAGGTGCGCGTGGTTGATTATTCAGGCGTTTCGATGGAACTTTGTGGCGGCACTCATGTGAGCAATACGGCTGAAATTGGGGTATTTAAAATTATCTCAGAAGCCGGTGTTGCGTCTGGTGTGCGCCGAATTGAAGCGGTTGCCGGCCCTGCTATTTTAGAATATCTAAATGTGCGGGATAAGGTAGTTAAAGATTTGAGTGATCGCTTCAAGGTTAAACCTGAAGAAATCCCTGATCGGATCACCGGCTTACAAACGGAACTGAAAAATACCCAGAAGCAGTTGGAAGCCGCTAAAGGAGAATTAGCGATTGCAAAATCCGACCAATTGTTAGCCAAAGCTGAGGCGGTTGGTGAGTTTAAATTTATTGTCGCTCAGTTAGATGATGTTGATGCCGAAGCACTGAAAACAGCAGCAGAAAGATTGCAGCAAAAACTCGGTGCCGGTGGTGCTGTCGTGTTAGGTTCTGTCCCCGAATCTGACAAAGTCAGTTTAGTCTCAGCCTTTGGCGGAGATGTCAATAAAAAAGGCTTACAAGCCGGCAAATTTATCGGCACAATTGCCAAAATTTGCGGCGGCGGCGGCGGTGGACGTCCGAATTTGGCACAAGCCGGTGGACGCGATCCCAGCCAATTAAAAGCAGCCTTAGAAAGCGCTCGTACTCAATTGCTAGAAGGTTTGCAATAGTCTTATAGGGTGGGCAATTTCTCCCGGTGATGATATACCACAGATGTCCCACCCTATAACAATTAAAATATTAATTTTTCTCTTTTAACAAAATCAACCCCTTGCCAAAATTTTGAAAGTAAATTATAACTGCATTCAACCCTAAAACTCATCTGCGTTTATCTGCAGTAAAAAAACTAAATATTGCCAAAAGCTCAAAATTCAGTTTAACCAAAACATCAGGAGTTAAAAATATGAAATGCCCAGCTTGCGGTAAAACTTTAAGCCAAAAAGTAGCAGGAAATATCACAGTGGATGCCTGCGAAGGTGGGTGCGGGGGAATTTGGTTCGATAACTTTGAGCTGAAAAAAGTTGATGAGCCAGATGAGCCTGCCGGCGAGGTTCTTTTAACGATTGATAAAACTAAAGCAATTGAGGTTGATCAAAATAAGAAGCGACACTGCCCTCGCTGTGAAACTATCGTTATGATGAAACATTTTTTCAGCGTAAAACGGCAAGTATTAATTGATGAATGTCCAAAATGCGGGGGTTTTTGGTTAGATGCCGGTGAATTAGCGGCTATCCGACAACAATTTAGTTCAGAAGAAGTCAAAGAAGCTGTTGCAGAGGAATATTTATCCGATGTTTTTGATAGCTATTTGGCAACAAGGTTAATGCGACGCCAAGGTTAATGCGTTAGCTTATTTTTCGTTACTAGACCCCACTTGGTAATTAAAATTAATTAAAAGGAGTAGATTATGCCGAGATTTGAACGCTTTACTATCCATATGCAAATTAACCGGATGTTTGCCGAAGGGCAGTCATTTTTTGCCACGATGAAGGTGCAAGATTGGCTGCGGGAACGGAATCACGAACCGGCAGACTACGAGATTATTTTTCATCAAAAACCGGCACCTCCGGGTTCAAAGGAAGTCATAGCGGTTGATATTGAATTGCGGCGGAAAGATGGGCAGCCGGTGGATGAATGGTTGCAACAAGAATTAAATCGTCATGCCTAAACCGGCTACAGGTTTAGATTGTTTTTATCTATTGTGAGCCGGCTAAGCAATTATGAAAGTTCGCGGCATCAAAAAATCAAATCTGGGCTGGATTATTGCCTTTTTTGGGTTTTTCGCCTTGCTGTTGTTAATCATGCTGCTTGCAGACTTAGGAAGGCTACCTCTGCCCCTATTTCAGCAAGAGCCTTTTGACAAAGTTGGGCATTTTTTCTTGTACGGGATTGCTTCTTTTCTCAGCCATCGTGCGATAAACCGGCGCATGATGGCGATTTTTAATTATCCGATTCCGCTAGGCCCATTTATCTTTAGTTTATTTACAGCTTTTGAAGAGATGCTGCAAGCAATTTTACCGAATCGCAGCGCAAGTTTTTTAGATTTGGCTGCTAGCATGGCCGGCATTATTGTTTTTTATTGGGTTGGAGAAATTTGGGATCGTAAAAGGCAGAAATAGAGGGGCATTGGGCATTGGGCATTGGGCATGGTTAATAACTAATAGGGAAGAGGGGCATGGGGCATTGGGCATTGGGCATAGTTAATAACTAATACAGAATGCTCTGCCTCTAGCCCCTAACCTCTAGTTTTTTTACCGGATGGGGACGACAACTGCCTGACTTTCGTTGGCGGTATCATCGACGGCGGATAGGGCATAAGTGCCGCGCTCAACTTTAAACGCTGTGATGTTCGAGGGGATCACTCGCAGCAGTTTCCAAGTATTACCGGCCTTGGTATAAAGTGTCCAAGAACGAATATCATTGGCAGCCGGCTTGTCCCATGTCACGTAGTTAGAAGTCACCGTTATTCCACTGGGGGGTGCCGGCGGTTCGTTATCTAACCAAGGCATGGCGGGTGGCAATGCCGGCGACGGATAAAGCGCGGATCGGAAAGCTTCATTCACACCCAACCGATTTTCTTTGAATACCTTCATGCTGAAAAAGATATTCCCTAAAGAAAGTTGCGGTGCCATCTTGCGGGTAATTTCAACTTGTCGTTTAAACTCAGAAATTGTCCAGCTACCTCCGTTGAGTTGGCTGAGATAGTTACCGGCATAAATGTGGCGGCGTTTGGGGTTATGTTGCGTCCACCAAGTTAGCAATGCCGGATAACTCTGCTGGGGTGGATCGATGCGCCAGTAAAGTTGTGGGGCTAAATAATCCACCCAACCTTCTTCTAACCATTTCTTGGCGTCGGCATACAGTTCATTGTACTGGTCGAGTCCGACAATACCGGCAGGCTGTCCGGGCCGGTAAATTCCAAAGGGACTGATGCCAAATTTAACGTGAGGTTTCTCGGCGCGAATTCCTGTAGAAAGACGCTGCATCAGTTGATTCACATTGTCTCTGCGCCAGTCAGCCAGAGAAAAAGTGCCACCGGCTGCTTTGTAAGCGCCGTAAGTTCTGGAGTCGGGGAAGGAAATGCCGTCTTTCGGATAGGGATAGAAATAATCATCGAGGTGAATGCCATCCACGTCATAGCGACGCACAACATCCATGATTACGTCATAAGTCCGATCCTGAACCGGCTTCGCGCCTGGGTCCATCCACAGCAAATCGCCATACTGGTAAGCGTATTGTGGATAAACTCTTGCCATGTGATTACCCGCAAGGGCGAATCTATCGGGTGTCTTGGCGCGGTAGGGGTTGAACCAGGCATGAAGTTCGATATTGCGCTTGTGGCTTTCTGTAATGGCAAATTCTAGCGGGTCATAATTAGGTGCCGGTGCTTTGCCTTGGGTGCCGGTTAGCCAGTAACTCCACGGTTCTATTTGAGAGGCGTATAAGGCATCGCCTGCCGGTCTGACTTGCAATACTAGAGCGTTGAGGTTTAACGCCTGCATCCGGTTCAGGATCGTCAGCAGTTCTGCTTTCTGCTGTTCCACCGGCATTCCGGGTTTTGAAGGCCAGTCAATATTTGCTACCGTTGCTGTCCACACCCCGCGAAACTCCCGCGTATGGCCAACCGTAACCATTTCAGAAGGCATCTCAGATTGTTGAACAACGCGCCTAGGTGGATAAGCCGCGTAAACCTGAGTCACACTCAGTCCGAATAGTAGGGACAAAACAAATATTAATAACTTGCTTTTTTGCCGGATTGCTTTACCGACAGATGGAGGGGACGCGGCAGCGCCTGAGCTTTTCTGCTCTTTCGCGCTGAAATTATTAACCGCAAGCCGTAGCCGGCTTAGCACTCGAACAATAATAGCCATCAAATTCATGTTATTTTTGCGCCTGGATTTATATAGCCCTAAACAGCAATGCCAATGATAGCAAGGCAATCGATATCTGGAAAGTTCCTATCCATCGGTTCCTTGTTCCTTACGATTCCTTAGCAGGCTGTCTCTTAATGCTGTTTGTCATTTTCTAAGCTTGCTCCAGACCAACCGGAAAAATAACAGCGTTCTCGCTGCTTTTAAATTACCCTTCATTCAGTTAAAAATCGCCTCTCGCTCATCGTAAATATTTTTGACAATCCCTCATCACGTCCTGGCCGGCATCCAGAGGATTTACTCAAAAGTTTCTCTCAGTTTATCTTCAATCTGTTCTACTAGGCGCTGAGTTACCTCGCGTACACCCAAGGGAGAATTTGGGCCTTGGATGTTCGCAATTTCGCCACTGTTCTGATCTTTTCTGCCTAAGAGAAAATAAGTATTCATTTCTCCTTTGCCTTTCACTGAGATTGTTCCCCGTTCTTCAAACACATAGCACTCCTGCAAGAGTTGGTAAGTGAAATCAGACACCTGAATTTGCCCCGCCAAACCGTGTGATTCCATACGACTAGCGATATTCACCGTATCGCCCCACAGATCATAAATAAATTTTTTGATCCCAATGACGCCCGCCACAACCGGCCCGCTGTGAATTCCGATGCGGATGCTGAATGCTTGATTATTCTCTTGATTAAATTGGGCAACTGCCCTTTGCATATCAAGGGCCATTGCTGCAATGGCTTGAGCATGATCCCCCCGCCGGTTGGGTAGTCCGCCTACCACCATATAAGCATCTCCAATTGTCTTAATTTTCTCCAAACCGTGCCGTTCGCTCAGCCGATCAAAAGCTGAGAAAATTTGATTCAGCAAGTCTACCAATTCAATCGGTGACAGATAAGAAGCGATCTGGGTAAAGCCGACGATATCTGCAAACATAACCGTCACTTCGGCAAAGTTTTCCGCAATGTTACTCGGCTCATGTTTTAGGCGCTCTGCAATGGGTGCTGGTAATATATTGAGCAACAAGCGTTCAGTTTGTTCCCTTTCTTGGCGCAGTTCCGCTTCCGCCTGCAATCGCTCGGTGATATCTCGAAAGATTGCCCGAATGGCCACCGGCTTTCCTTCTACAAATTTACAGTTTACATTTCCTTCTACTGAAATTTTTTTGCCATTTTTACTAAGAAAGGCAGCTTGAAACCGCTCTATTTTTTCACCAGAACTCACTCTGTTAAATATTTGTAACCATTGAGCTTTACAATCGGGATGAATGATGTCAAAAACGGTTAATTCTGAAATTCCTGCTTGGCTGTATCCCAAGGTTTCTTGCCAAGCTCGATTGACATAAATAAAATGACCATCGGCAGTAACCGATTGAATTAAATCGCTTGCATTTTCAAACAATTCTCGATATCTTTCTTCACTTTCAGAAAGTGCTGCTTCTGCGCGTTTGCGCTTAATAAACTGACCCAGTTGACTGCCAATCGCAGCCATTGTCTGTAATAAGTCTTCATCGGGTTGTTGCACTTCTCGGCTAAAGAATGCCATCACGCCTAGGACTTCAGCGTTGCTGAAGATGGGGAAACCAAACCCTGCATGCAATCCAGATCGGGTGGCAAGTTGTGATCGCAAGAAGTTAACATCCTTAGCGACATCGCTAATCCAGTGTGGGGAACGATTTGCCCACACACGACCGGGTAAGCCAACGCCAAAGGCAAACGTGGTTTGTTTGGAGACTGCGATAAATTCTGCGCTGACGGCTGCCGGTCTTGACCAAATTTCCACACATCGTAGTAATTGAGAGCGTACACCCACTAAATGAGAAGTGAGAATTTTTTCGTCGTGCTTCATTCTCATTTCTTCATTCTCTACCATCCAAAGTTCCCCAACTGTCCATCCCACACTTTCACAAATTGCTAGCAAAATTTTGGGGATCGCCTGCTCTAATGTCGCGGATTCAGATAAAATTCGGGCTGTAGCATACTGCGCCCCCCAGCGTTGTTGGGTGCGTTGACGTTCCGTAATATCGCGACCGATATAAAGGAAATCTTTTAAGTTTTCTATATCAGTTTGGAGGCCCGAACAAGAAAATTCAACAAAAATTTTTTGACCAGCTTTGGTATGACAAACAACTTCTATATCTTTCAAGAGTTCTCCATTTGATAAAAGCTGCTCCTGAAAAACTAAGTTCAAGAAATTTCTGTCGGCAATTATTCTTGAAATGGGCTGTCCGATTAATTCTTCTTCCCCATATTTAAATAAATTTTGAGCGGCTTTGTTAATTGTTTTTATAGCGCCAGAAAATGTAGTAACTATCAAGGCATCTGCCATTGATGTGATAATTTGTTTGTTATATTTTTTTGAATGAGAGAGCGCGCTGACTAAAAGATTTGATTCATTTGTACTTTGTACTAATCTTTGCTCTAAGAGCATTTTATCTGTGACATCTTCAAAAAAAATAATCAACTTCGTTTCAAAACTTTCTTCATCGGCTGTATATTCATTAACATAAAAATCGAGATAAAAAGGAGAAGTTAATTCGGAAAATCGCCCAATACCTTTTAGCTCAAAGCTTTCCTGCTGTGCTTGCAAGACTGCAGTTAAAATCTCTTCAGTTCCTATCAATTCAGGAAAGCCGGTGCGGACATCCTTTCCCGGTTTCACTTCATCAGGACAATCCGCAAATCTTCCCACACCGGGGGATATGTCTAGGATAATCCAGTCTCCGCCTATGATCAGATACTCCAGGTGACGCGGGACTAAGAGTTTTTTGAAGTGCTTATTCATATCAACTCTCTTAATTTAAATTTATTGGCTTAACTTTTCTGATCATAT
Source organism: Microcoleus vaginatus WJT46-NPBG5 (assembly GCA_019359355.1). Classification (GTDB taxonomy): domain Bacteria; phylum Cyanobacteriota; class Cyanobacteriia; order Cyanobacteriales; family Oscillatoriaceae; genus FACHB-68. Next base: position 12,238 of record JAHHHM010000002.1, read on the forward strand.
TCATTTGAAAAGTGAGAGTTATTCCTGGGAATCATGACTCTAAACGTTGTGCCGGCTCCAACTTCACTTGCTACCATAATTTTGCCACCGTGTAATTCTACAGACTTGTGGACAATCGCCAATCCCAAGCCAGTGCCGGAAATATTGCGGGCGTTTTTGGCTCGATGAAATAATTCAAACAGTCGTTTTTGGTCTTCTAAAGGAATACCAATTCCTTCATCCTGAACCTCAAAAATTACCTCTTTATCTTTACATATGAGGTGCAAAAGAACCGGCTTCCCTGGCGGTGAAAACTTGAGCGCATTTGAAAGCAAGTTAGTGAGAATATGGCGCAGGAGTTTTTCATCCATACAAGCATTAATACTTTCGCACTCATTGACGAAGGTAAGGGAGTGTTTCTTGCCGGCACTGAGTTGCATCTCTTCTACCAGATCGCCACAAAATTTTCCTAAATCAATGAAATTGGGATCGAATTCTAATCTGCCGGCTTCAGATTTCCCGATAGTCAGCACATCATCTAATAAGTTTGTCATTTGTTTGACGGCTGCGTGAATCATCTGAAAATATTGTTGAGTCTTCTTTTCGCATCTTTTAGGGCTATAATAGTGATCTTCTAATAATTCTACAGAAGTTAAGATAATCGTGAGTGGAGTCCGAAACTCATGAGATGCCATCGAGACAAAATTAGATTTCATTTCATTAAGGTCTTTTTCTTTTTCCAGAGCGTAACGAATTTCCGCTTCAGCACGCTTACGTTCGGTGATATCCCGACCGATATAAACAAAATCTTGCACGCCTTGTATATCTGTCTGAATAACTGAACAGGAAAAAGCAACGGAAATTTTTTCGCCGGCTTTCGTATAACAATCGACTTCCACATTTTGCAACAATTCAGATTGAAAGGGTAAATCTGATTGCTCCAGGACTGGGGAAAGAAGTTTTTTCTCAGGTATAATCAACGAAATTGGCTGGCCAATTAATTCTTCTTCGTTATATTGAAATAATTCTTGAGTTGATTGATTGATCGTTTTAATCTGGCCGGAAGAAGTTGTCACCAATAAAGCATCGGCCATCGATTTAATGATTTTATCTATATAATCTTTTGAACTAACGAGCGCACTGAGTAATAAACTAGATTCATTGGCTCTCTGAACTAATGTTTGTTTGAGAACCATCATTTCTGTAACATCTTCAAAAAACACAACTAACTGATTTTCCAGCGTTTCATCATTTTGAAACTCGCTCACGAAAAGATCGATATATAAAGGAGATTCCCGCTCAGAAAACCGAGCGATACCCTTGAATTCAAAGCCGGCCTGTTTGCCTTGTAAAACTTCTGCTAGAATATGTTCAACTCCTATCAGTTCAGGAAAGCCGGCGCGGACATCATTGCCAATAACCACCTCATCGGGACGATCAGCAAACCGTTTTACGCCGGCAGAAGTTTCTAAAATAATCAAGTCTTGATTCATTGTTAGATACTCCATACGGCGTGGGCCTAATAGTTTTTTTAAAAGGGTGTTCATATCGGCTTTTATCCGTAAAACAAGTTTAGAAAAATCAGGCAAATTATTGCTGTTTTAGCAAAACTATCATTTTTGCTAAAAACGGATTTTTTGCGGAGCTGTGATTATTTCATAGATCTCTCAAATTCAAAAATACTCTAAAAAAACGTTCGTTAACCAAGCTAAAAACACTTCAAACTCTCAGTCATTCTTAAAAACGCTTTGACGGTAGCCGGTATTGAGCAAGCAAAATGCAATTTTTAAGGAGGCTGCTGTCACGACTTTCCAGTTTTTTTCTGCCTAGTAACCAAAATAGCAAACGATAAAATCAGAGTGTTCAAAATATATAACTTAAGTGATTAATAGCTTTGAAAGAATAAAATACCGACTCTTAGTGAATAAGCATGACCCAACTTACGGTTTCCTAAGCAACTAAACAGATTGGGTTTGTCCAAAGGTATGAGCCGGCATAATTGGTGTAAGATGGCATACATGATTTTGCCTTTTGCCTCCTGTATAATTGGCTTCAATTGCAGATATTTATTTAATCATAAAAGAAAAATGTATTAATGTATGGTAATATCAAATTTTAAACTACTTGGATTTAAGTTACCTGACAAATAGAAGTTTAAGCGAGGTGCCACTCCATCGTGAGAATGCTAGAGGTCAGGTAGCGAGAGGCGCAAAGTGAGGTCGAGAGTCTTGGTATCATAGGTTGCACAATACTTTAAACTTAACATAATTAAACATCATAGACCCTTCTCAATCCTTCCAGTTAGGATTTCGCAAATTAACGTTAAGAAATCTCGTCGATTTAACAGTTTTCGGCGTATTTCGCTACGATGAAGCCATGAGATTGGGGTGCCAAACTGTTAGGTCGGGCTGTAAATAGTGATAAAAAAAATTTTAGTCATAGAAGATGAGCGTTCCATACGCAAGAACCTGCTGGCACTCTTGACAGCTGAAGGGTTCCACGTCGTAGGAGCCGAAAATGGCAGCATCGGGGTGCAGTTGGCCCGCATAGAATGCCCCGATTTAATTCTGTGCGATATCATGATGCCAGAACTCGACGGTTATGGCGTCCTGGCTGCATTGCAAGAAAATCCTGCCACTGCCATGATTCCGGTTATTTGCCTCACGGCTAGAGGAGATCGAGCTGCACAGCGTCAGACAATGGAACTAGGAGCCAATGATTTTCTCACAAAGCCTTTCACTAGAAGCGAACTTCTCGGTGCCATTAAAACGCAGTTGAGCAAGCAAGAAATGCTCAAGCAGCAGCAGAATACAGCCATTCAACAAGCAATCTCTCAGCTCAATGACTTAGTTTATTACGATAGCCTGACAAATCTTCCCAATCGACTTTTATTACGCGAGCGATTTCACCAGACTCTTAGTCTTCAACTCTACCCAAACCAAATCATTGCGGTCGCAGTTCTCAGTTTAGATCAGCTCGACCGCTTCAGCCACAGTTTGGGAACCGACTATACAGACTTATTACTACAAGAAATTAGTGAACGGGTTGTTCCTTATGTGAGCGAAATCGGCACAGTAGCGCGATTAAACAGCCAGCAACTCGCTTTAATTTTGCCTCCTGTAAGAGAGCGACAAGAAGCAACCCAGATGGCTCAAACAATTATTAATAAATTATCTCAACCCTTTACGTTGCTCGGATATAAAATTTTTATCACCAGCAGTATTGGCATGGCACTGTATCCAAATGATGGTGAAGACCTCGATAGTCTGCTGAAAAATGCCAAAGCTGCCATGCATGAGGCGCAAGAACAGAGTGGTAATTGCTATCAGCTTTACACCGCAGCAATGCAGGAGAAATCTTACGAGCGCTTGATGCTAGAACTCGACTTGCGCTATGCGTTAGAACGGTCTGAGTTTCAAATGCATTATCAGCCCCAAGTTGACCTCAAGAGCGGAAAAATTGTGGCCGCCGAAGCATTGATTCGGTGGTACCACCCAAAACGGGGTTCAATCTCGCCGGCAGAATTTATTCCCCTAGCCGAAGCAACCGGCTTAATTATTCCCATTGATGAATGGGTGCTGGAGACAGTTTGCCGGCAAGCAAAAGACTGGCAAGAAACTGGATTTTCCTTACCCGTTGCAGTGAACTTGTCAGCCGTTCAATTCAATCAACCGGGGTTAAGTGAGCGAGTTGTTCAAATCTTAGAGGCGACAGGACTAGATCCTCGCTTTTTAGAGTTAGAACTGACAGAAAGTGCGGTGGTGCAGAACCCAACAAGAGCGATTGCTACGCTAAAAGAACTTAAAGCCTTAGGAATTCATCTGTCCTTGGATGATTTCGGCACCGGCTACTCTTCCTTAAGTTACCTACAACAATTTCCGTTTGACACTTTGAAAATAGATCGTTTCTTTGTGAGCGAACTCAGTCACGAAGACAAAAATACTGCTATTATCATCGGCATTATTAAACTAGCGCACAGTTTGAATTTGAAAGTGGTTGCGGAGGGAGTTGAGACGAAGGCGCAAGAGGCGTTACTGCGCCAGTATCACTGTGATTTCATGCAAGGCTATGGATTTAGTCCGCCAGTGCCGGCCACAGCCTTAGAAAAAATGCTGAAAGAACAAGCCCACAATCTGCCTTCAACAGACACAGGTTAATTTTAAATTGCTTTCCCTGTGAGACCCTCAATTTCAATAGAAAAATTAAATACCTAGCAGCTTAAATACCTTGACTAGGGCGCAGCCCTGCTACATCAGAAGTATGATCCTGATGGGAAGCAAGTAATGATTTGGATTGCTGTAGCGGAATTTCAATAATAAACTCAGCACCCTGTCCAGGTTCAGAAATGCAAGTTAAGGTGCCACCATGCTTTTCCACTACAATCTGATAGCTGATAGATAAACCCATCCCAGTGCCTTTACCGACAGGTTTGGTTGTGAAAAAAGGGTCAAACAATTTCCGCTGAACTTCCTTTGTCATCCCTAACCCATTATCTGCAATTCGGATCACCGCCCAGCGATGATTCTTCACTTCTGTGTGAATTCGGATCACCGGCAAGAGGCACTCAGCCGCCTCTATCGCCTCTAAAGGATGGTTCTTCGCTTCCTCTAGGGCATCTATTGCATTGCTAATAATATTTAAAAATACCTGGTTGAGCTGGCCGGCATAACACTCAACCAAGGGTAATTTTCCGTACTCTTTGAAAACCTGAATACCAGAATAACTGTCACTCGGTTGCAAACGATGCTGCAAAATTAATAAAGTATTATCAAGTCCCTCGTGTAGGTCAACTTTCTTCTTTTCAGCTTCGTCTAGGCGGGAAAAATTACGCAATGACAGCACAATTTGGCGAATTCGTTCCGCACCCATTTTCATCGAAGACAAAATTTTTGGCACATCCGTTGCTAGAAATTGAAAATCAATCGCTTCAATTTCCTCCTGAAGCTCTGTAACCGGGTTGGGGTAGTGTTTTTGATAGAGCTTTACTAAGCTGAGTAAATCTTGGAGATAGTGGCCGGCATGGGCGAGATTGCCATCAATAAACGTAACCGGGTTATTAATTTCATGAGCAATGCCGGCCACCATTTGCCCCAATCCAGACATTTTTTCACTTTGAATCAGTTGCATCTGGGTGTGTTGTAACTCTTGCATTGCTTGATTAAGCTGCTGGTTAGACTGACTCAATTCTTGAGTTAATTGGTACTGGCGCAAACCGGCTCGTACCCGTGCCAACAATTCATTCGGATCGATGGGTTTAGACAAAAACTCATCCGCCCCAGCATCCAGTCCCTCGACTCGGTGAGCCACAGATTCACGGGAGGTGAGTAAGATAAAAAAAGAGGTCGCCAAAATGGGATCTGCCTTAATCTGCCGGCACACCTCCACCCCATCCATCAGCGGCATAATCCAATCGCAAATAATCAGCGCCGGTTGTAACTGCTTTGCTTGCAGAAGTCCTTCAACACCATCCTTTGCCACGGTGACATCATACCCCTCTAGGTGGAGGTTTCTTTTGAGAAATAACCGAGTTGCCGCATCATCTTCGACGACAAGAATTTTTGACATAAAAAGTTAATCACCAGACACAGCAAAGGATAGCGAGAACCAATAGTTTGCACCTTAGCAATTATGATTTTCTGTTTTGAGTTGCACACAATCGCAGCATCCTACTGTCTGAACGCGCCAAAAACGGCAAAATTCCAATGTTATACCATTGCACCCAAAAGTGATAAGAAGACCGTCGCCTTATTAATATTCCTCAGCTCAACCTGAAATAATTAACTTTTCCAGAAGAAATTGGCAGAGCCATTATTAACGAGCTGGCCAGTTAGCAATCAAAGCTTTTACCTGCTGTAGAATCGCTTCTAGCTGAGCAACTAACTCCGCAGATCCTTCAAGGTCATCTTCTTGAGCCTGACTCTCTAATTGAGCTGCCAGCGCCGGCATCTTGCGGATCGCAACCATCCCGCTTGCACCTTTGAGCTGGTGAGCACGCCGGCAAAGAGTGGCGATATCGCGAGTTTCAGCAGCTTGCTTAATTTCTTCCACATAGGTGGGAGCATCTTCCATAAACGTTTCTAGCAATTCCAACTCAAATGCTGAATCTCCCCTGCTGAGTTCGTGCAGTCGTTCCAAATCCACCGGCACCTCAAGCGGCGTTGCAGACACAGGGTTACCAGAACACAGAATCGGCGTTATTTCCTCCTGATGCTGTTCTTTTATAGGTTTATATCGATTGAGAATAGCCGCCAAGGATTTGAGATCGATGGGTTTGCTGATGTAGTCATCCATGCCGGCTGCCAAACACTTTTCGCGATCTCCTTTTAAAGCATTAGCCGTTAGGGCGATCACAATGGTGTGGCGAGATTCACCTTCACGGAGGCGAAGCGCTTGTGTTGTTTTATAGCCATCAAGAACCGGCATCTGACAATCCATTAACACAATGTCGTAATCGGTTTGGGCGAGCCGATCAAGGGCTTGCTGCCCATCGCTGACACAATCAGCCTGATAACCCAGTACCTTGAGTTGACTCAGGGCAACCTTTTGGTTAATGGGGGTATCTTCCACCACCAGAATTTTTAGCATTGCTGGGGGTTGCGCCGGCGTTTCTGGTGGCTCTAGATCGTGGGTATGATCGGTGACTGCTGGCTGCTTGACAGAAGCGCCGGTGGATGTGAGCGGCGGCTGCAGATTGTCCGGTATAGGTTGTTTGAGCGTCAATGGCGGAACACGTGCCGGCTGGTGTCTGCCGGCAACAATCGCTTCCTCTGTTGAGGGGTAGACGTTACTGTTCATCATTTGCATCAAGCAATTTAACAGCTTGGATGCTTTTATCGGCTTGATTAAATAGCAACAAAACCCTAGATCCAGCAGGCGAATAGCTTGCTCTCGTTGGTGCATGGAAGCGATCGAAATCCACTTGGTTTTAACGAGGGCGGGATCGAAGCGGATTAGTTGTCCGAACACTTCCCCATTCCTCCCCAGGATATCCAAGCTGATCAAAGCCACATCATAGGGTTGACCACTTGCGACAGCTTGCCGCAGAATCGTCAGGGCAGCGGTGCCGGTTTCGGCTTCACTCACCTCAATGCCAAAAGAGTTGGCATAAGAGCGCAATATTTGGCGATTGGTGGAGCTATCATCCACAATTAACAGCCGGCGATGTTGGATTTTAAGTTCTGGATGCTGGATTGATCGGGAAATTTCGCTGACGGGTTGTTTTTCTACGGTGGCAGTGAACCAGAAAGTTGAACCTTGCCCCTCTACACTTTCAACCCCAATTTCACCGCCCATTAATTCTACTAACTGCTTGCAGATCACCAGCCCTAAGCCGGTGCCACCATATTTGCGTGTGGTGGAGGCATCCACTTGGGAAAACGATTGGAAGAGTTTGTCTAAGTCTGCTGGGGCGATCCCGATGCCGGTATCCTTGACGGTAAATCGCAGCTTTACACTTTCTGGAGAGGACGAGAAGGTTTCTGCATTTTCCGGTTCTTTCTCGCACATCTGGACATGAATCACCACTTCCCCTTGGGAGGTAAATTTAAGCGCGTTGCCGGCCAAATTGAGCAACACCTGACGCAGCCGGCTGGCATCTCCCGATAAGGCTGCCGGCACATCACTGTCCACTAAAGTAAACAGTTCTATTCCTTTAGCGTTAGCCTGTGCTGCTAGCAAATCTGTGACTTCTTCCACACAAGTATTTAAGTCAAAGTCCAGGGTTTCCAGCCGCATTTCACCGGCTTCAAGCTTGGAGAAATCGAGAATATCATTAATCAGGGTCAGCAAATTTTGGCCACTGACGCGCAGGGTTCGTACAAAGTCTTGCTGTTCCGCATTAAGCGGCGTTGACAAAAGCAAATCGGTCATCCCTAGCACGCCATTCATCGGGGTGCGGATTTCGTGGCTCATGTTGGCGAGGAATTGTGATTTCATCCGCGAAGCTTCCAAGGCAGCTTCTCGTGCTTCTACCAATTCATCAATCACCTGAGTAACGATGACAATTCCCCCAACTTTTCCTTCTGAGCTGTACCAAGGTTGAACAGCCCAGCGCAGATACATTTTGGAGCCATCTAAACGCTCAAACATTTCCTCGGGTTTGGAAATGACCTGCCCTTGCAGCGCCTGCTGGTGGATATGTTTTCGAGGCAATGAGAGATCCGGCAAAACATCATAGTGAGAACGTCCCAGCAAAGATTGCCCCGCTAGCCGGTAATCAGTCACCCACTGATTGCTGTGAGCAAGATAGCGCATCTCGGTATCAAACATTGCCATTGCCACCGGCGCATTAGTAATAATTTGCCGCAGTTGCTGACGCTCTTGCTCTAGCGCTTGTTCTATCAGCTTGCGGTCGCTAATGTCGTTGAGGGTACCTGAAACGCCGAGCACTGTGCCGTCTGATGCCAAATTCAAGCGTTTTTGAACCTCAATCCAGCGGCAGCCACCCTTTTTTGTTAAGTAACGAATCTCGTGCCGGATGACTTCTTTTTGGTGGGTAATCAGGCTTTCAAAATACCCTAAATTTATTTGGCGGTCATCGGGATGAATGAATTCTAAAAAGTTTTTGCCTAGGCTTTCTTCAACCGTGAAGCCGGTGATTTCTGTCCAAGCTGGGTTGAGAAATGTCCACAAGCCATTTGCGTCTTTTTGGAAAATGACTTCATGTAAGTTATTAACAACAGAACGATATTTGTTCTCGCTTTCTAAAAGTGCAGCTTCTGCGAGCTTGCGATCCGTAATATCGCGCTGAACCGTGGCAAAGCAGATGGGTTTGCCGGTTTCTAAGTGCTTGACGATAAACATGGTCATTTGGGTGTCGATGAGCTGGCCGGTTTTAAAGTGGCGCAGTGTGCCTTCTCCTTCCCAGTGACCATTTTTTTCGATGGTGGGGAACACCGTCTGTTGATATTGCACCCAAGTGTTTTGAGAAAGGTAGTCGGCTATGTTGGGTGCCAGGACTTCTTCGGGGCTGTCGATGCCAACAAGTTGCCGCCCCGCTTCATTGAGATAAAACACTTTTCCGTTGAGACTGGCCATGCCAATGAAGTCGCTGCTATTCTCGACGAGGGCAACAAATTTTTGGCGTTCCTCTTCTGCTCGTTTGCGATCACGGGCTTCCATCGCCAGAGATGCCATATAGGCCAAGTAATTAGCGAAGTTTTGCTCTTCTAGCGCCCAACGGCGGGCGGTTCCGATGTGTTCGTGACAAAGCACTCCGACTGTTCGCCCACCCACGCGAATGGGTACATCTAACATGGATGCAATTCCCAACGGTTTGAGATAACACTCTGAAAACTCCTGAGTCCGGGGATCGGTGTGAGCGTCATCCGCAGCGATTGTGCGGTCTGCCTTAATCGCTTGGAAATAATTGGGAAAGTCTGTAGCAGCAAGTTCTTGGCCGCTGGAATGCTGATGTTGGGTCAGTTCATACAGGTCAGTGCATTTAATTTTGGAGTGGTCATCGTTGTAGAACCAGACACTAACCCGCTCTAATTCAAGCGTCTGAGCCGCGATTTGGGTAATCTCCTGCAAGGCTGCTTCCAGATCGCCGGTGTACAGTGGTTGGCACTTGGCGAGTGCCATTAGTCCTGCTTGCTGGCTTCTGAGCCGAATTTCGCTTTCTCGCAGTGCTTGTTCTGCCTGCTTGCGAGCGGTGATGTCAAAAACGGAGGAGCGGCACATTAAATAGTTGCCGGCGCTATCGTTGACTGCTGTTGAACTCAAGACGATGGGCAGTATTGTGCCATCTTTACGAATGATGTCGCACTCAAGATCGCTGAGCCAACCTCGCTCTTTGTAGCAGGGAAGATTTTCCTTTAAAGTTTGCACACTCTCTGCTGTCAGGAGGTCAGCAAATTTCATTTTTCCGATCAGTTCATCTCGCGTATAACCAAACCAATTGAGTTCGGTATCGTTGATTCGGATGAATATCCCATCTAGGTCGAGAGAGTGATAACCGCAGGGGGCGTAGTTATACAAATCCTGAAGTTCATCTGCGTATCTTTGCAGTTCCGCCTCTGCTTGTTTGCGCTCAGTAATTTCATACTGAAGAAATTCATTGGTTTCAATTAACTCGGCGGTACGTTCTTGGACTCGAAGTTCTAATTCATCGTGGGATTTCCGCAGTGCCTCCTTGGCTTGCTGGCGTTCGAGTTCAGCTGCGGCACGGGCGGCAAAAACCGTGAGCAGCAATGCGGCCTGCGGATCTTCCTTGAGTGGCTGGTCATGGATAATGCACAGGTTGCCAATCACTTTTTGCGATCTGTCTAAGAGGGGAACTCCCAGGTAGCCAACTGCATTCATTGGAGCGAGTGCCGGCGCTTCTGGGAAGAGTTCTTGCAAGCGATCTGGAAAGTAACACAATTGTCTCTGTTCGGTAACAACTTCACAGGGAGTGCCCGCTAGCTTGAACTCGGAGTTTTCCCCCAGATGATCGCCGGCCCAATAGGCGAGGGATTGCAATTTTTCAATCGGGTCTCCTTTGGCTTCTGAGACGAGGGCGTAGCGAACGTCGAGTGCGGCTGCCAGATGGCGCACCAGTGCGGGAAAGAATTCTTCCCCGGTGACGGAAGCTGTGCCGGCAACGATATTTTGTAGGGTTTCTTCGGCTCGCTGACGTTCGCTAATTTCTGCTTGTAATGCTGTGTTGGCTGTGGCGAGTTCTGCGGTGCGTTCTTGCACTCGAATTTCTAAGTCATCGTGAGCTTGGCGCAGTGCTTCTTCTGTTTGCTGCCGTGCTTGAATTTCGCTGAGTAATTGTTCGTTGCTTGCTTTTAATTCGGCGGTGCGTTCATCGACTCGGCGTTCTAATTCTTCATTGGTTTGTTGCAGGATGGCTTCGGCTTGCTTGCGTTCGGTAATGTCGGTAATGATGCCTTCAATTCGGATGCCGGTGCCTTTGGTATCTTTAATTAACTGACCCCGATCGTAAACCCAACGCACTTCAGAGTCGCCACGAATGATGCGGTATTCTAGTTCGGCGCTGCCGGTTTTTAGAATTGTGGAAACATAGTTAGAGACTTGCTCACGATCTTCTGGGTGAATCACTTCCAGCCAGAGTTGGCGATTGTTATAAAATTCCCCTACGGGCCGGTTGTACAGTGTCTCTGTGGCTGGGTTTAGGTAGAGTAGTTCAAAGGTTGTTGCTGAAATTGACCACACCACATCTTGAAGCGAGTTCATCAAACTGCTGAAGCGCAATTTACTCTCTCGCAGGGCTGTTTCTATGTGCTGGCGCTCGGCAATTTGGGTTTCTAGTTGCTGGATGGTTTGCCTTAATTCGAGGGTTCGTTCGCTCACTCGCTGGGCGAGTGCTGCGTTCATTTTGGCTACGGCGGCTTCGGTGCGCTTGCGCTCGGTGATATCTCGACCGATATAGACAAAATCTTCTAAATTATCTAAGCCGGTTTGTATGGCTGAGCCAGAAAAGGAGATAAAAATTTCTTCCCCTGTTTTGGTCTGGCAAATGAGTTCGACATTCTGCAAAAATTCCCCTTTAGATAGGGTGGCTGCCGGCTGCAAAAACTCTCGAACTGATGTTGTATCATTCTCGTTTTGCCGTTCAGCCAAAATCATCGCTAGCGGCTGACCGATTAAGTTTTTTTCTTCATAACCCAATAAGTCTAGGGCAGCTTGATTAACTTTTTTTATAATGCCATTTTTATTAGCAACGAATAAAGCATCAGCCGTGGCTAATAAAATTTTTTCAAGATAAGATTTTGCAGCGGATAGTTGGCTTAATAAAAGATAAGATTCATTTTCTCTATGAACTAAGGTTTGTTTTAAAACCATTTTTTCTGTAGAGTTTTCCATGAGGATGAGTAGTCGATTCTTAAAATTCTTTTCGTCTTCATCTCTAATGACATAAACATCTATATATAATGGAGAACTCGCTTCGACAGAGCGATCAATGCCTTTGAGTTCAAAAAGCTCCTGCTGCCCTTGAAGGATGGCGCTCAGATAATCTTCTATGCCAATGAGTTCGGGAAAGCCGGCGCGAACATCGTTTCCGAGGATGGCTTCATAGGGACGATCAGAAAAGTGCTTGGCCCCATCAGATATTTCTATGATATTGAAGTGTTCATCCACTACCAAGTATTCCATCTGGTTGACGGAGGAGGGTTTGTGGAAAATCTGATTTAAAACTTGGTATTTCATGAAGGCGGGGAGATTTAGCGCTTGTTGGAAATCAACGTTCAGTTACCCAGGCTCTATCATTTTGTAAGCTAATTTCTGAAAGATTGCATCTACGTCTTTGCCGGTTTTTGCCGAAGTTGTATAGATGCCGAGTATTTGCTCGTGAGGAAGATCCTGGACAAGCTCAAAAAGTTTGGCCAGTTTGTCTTCGTCAATGAGGTCAGATTTATTTAAAGCGAGGATGACAGAGCTTTTGGGGTTAATGGATGCAAAGAGTTGAAGATGATCGGGAATTCGCTCAATGGTTTCTTGCCGGCTCACATCTGCAACGATCACGGCACCGCTGGCTCCTTGTAAGTAACTTGGAGCAATGGCCTTAAATTTAGTATGCCCTTCTAAATCCCATATTAACAGCTGTAAATCTAGCTTTTCCTGCTGCTTCACCTCAACCAGTTCAATATTTTTTCGAGAAATTTTAACGCCTACCGTTGAAAGGTACTGATCGCTAAACTGGCGATCAACAAAACGGCGAATTAAGCTGGTTTTTCCAACGCCAAAATCGCCAATTAAGCACATTTTTTTTGATATCATTGACATATTCAGTTAATTTATCGACTGTCCTTGACTTAGTTCCTCATTTTGCAGCCATCAGTGACTGTTGACCTCTGCCGGTGGTGCCGGTTCAAACACCACACATCTGCTTAACAGTAACGGTTGATTGGACTCGACACCCGCCGGGGGGTTTGGTTTCCCAATTGCTTGTAGCCGCTTGGGATCGACACCTTGACTAACAAGCGCGTCTCGCACAGCTATCGCCCGTTGTCGTGCTAGCTGCTGATTCTTGGTTTGATTGCCAAGGGTATCGCTATGACCTATTATCCTAAGGTTTTTCTGAGGGTATTGCTGTAAAAAATTTTTAATCTGGAGAATAGTTTTGAGATAGGCTGGGTTAAGTCTGGCAGAGCCGGCCTCGAAGTAGATCCGGGTGGTAATTTGCACAGGCGTGAACTGTATCGTACTGACAACAGATTGAACCCCCGGAATTTGTTTGAGGGCTTGGACGATTTTCTGGGCGTCTGTTTTTTCCCGGACTGTTCCTTCTACGGTGACTTTACGTTCGGCATATTTCGTTGAAATAGAAACGCCCTCCATCTGATTTAAAACATCTGTTGCCCGTTTTACTTCCGCTGCGACTAATACGGGATCGGGAGGGACATCAACGGCGATAATTTGATTATCTAAACTCAAGGTAGGAACTGCGGCTTGGGCAATTTGACCGGCTTTTTCCCGAAGTTCTTGATTGGGCAGTTTTCCTGTCAATTTCAGAGTTTTCCCCTCTGCGTCAACGCTTAAACGATAAACCGCTAATTCTGGCGCGGAAGCTAAGGCTGAGCCGGCTGTTGCTTCAAACTCCCGCTCAACTTTATTGCGGTAGGAATAAAATCCCCAAGGCACGAAAATTATGCTTAAAGCAAGTAAGCCAATTCCTAAAAGGGCGCGGGGTTGTTTCGCCGGCAGCTTCTCTGCTGCAGAGTTCGTTAATGCTTCTAATAACGCGGGTACAGGCTCTGGTATCGTTGCCGGATCGCCATTAAAAAATTCGATAGGCTGACCGTAGTCTAAAATGATAATAGTCAGGGTTTTTCGGATTCTTTCAATAAACTTTTTGGAGGGATCTCCTTTAATCACTACGGCTAAATAGCAGTATCCTGCCACTTCTAAAATTATTTTAGAATCCCCATATTCAATTTCATTAAGTTCCGAAATTTCTCCCGACTGAACAATACATTCATTCACAAAGCTGCGGATAGCCGTTAACATCCCCGCCACCATTTCAGATTCTAATCTTTGATTTCCAGAGTGCTGAACATCTGAAATAATCAGTCCTGATGTTTTGTGAATCAAGAAAATAGCGGGTACACTAAACGGCATGGCTTCCCGGAGGATTAATTCTGCCTCCGAGACTCCCTGAACTTTGGCACGGATTTTACGCTGAATTCCTTCTACACTCAAAGAGTTTGAGACTTTTTCATTGATAGAGCGAATTGATTCTCCTAGATATCGTGTAATCGTGTTACCAATAACAGGATAAAGTGCATCTACCATGACATCCCGTTCTAACCTAATCTGTTCTTTAATTGCTCGACCCATTTCGGGTGCTAACGCCTCAGCAATTACGTCTCGCTCAAGGCGAATTTGCTGTTTAATGGCGAATGCGATTTCTGGAGCGATCGCATTCGCCATTTCTTGGGGAGAATTCGCGATTTGTTGAGAAATTGCTCCCGGTAATAAATCGGCAATTGCCGCACTCATTGCTCCCTTATTTTGGTGGCTTCTACTTTTAATAACTTCATCAATAATGGGAACAATCGCCTGAATGACTTCTTCTTTAGAGTCAGAAATTTTGAGGCTAAGAATGTGTGCGATCCAAGGCAGCAACAGTTTCATGAGCTGTTCAGGATCGTAAAGCTGGTGTTCAATATTTTCTAGTTTATTTTTAATTTTTGAAAGTTGATTGTGAACTCCCGGCAATTCTGATTCAGTGAGGAGCTTTTTAAAATCTTCAATTTCCGTGAGTTGGGAGCCAAATAGAAGATTTTGCAAACTTTCAACAGGATTAACCGGCTCCTCTGATTTCTGTGCTGAGAGAGATTCTTCAGGAGTATGTTCAAGCTGCTGACGCTGCTCTAGCCGATTTCGCCACTTCTCAATTGTTGCGTCTAAAGCGGCAAAATTCGGTGACACCGGCGCTGAAGATTCGGCAGAATTTTCATCCTCTCGGTTGGCATCTAAATCTAGCATCTCTGGTTCAGCCGGCGCTGCGGATTTTGTTGGTTCTTTTTGCCTCTGTGCCGGCAGCAACCAACTTTTTAATCCTTCTATCGTGGCATTTAGATCAGCGACATCTGCCTGTGCCGGCGTTGAGAATTCGGCAAGATTTTTATCTTCTGGGTTGCTCTCTAAATTCTCTGGCTCTGGCTGTGCCCGCACTTCTGGTTTTGATGCCGGCAAAAGTAACCAACTTTTTAAGTCTTCGATACTGCCATTTAAATCTGCGCCATCTGGCTGATGCAAGCCTGACATTTCTGGTAAATTTTCTAGCAGTGGAGGCTGAGGGGTGACGTTTGTCAAGCGCTCAGCTTCCGCAACTTTATCGTTGGAATCATTTTTGGATGAAAGGGTTTCAGCAACGGGTTTTTCATCTGAATCAATGATGTTAAGTTCCATCAAAAGATCCAGCAAAACTTCAAGCTGAGCTTCTGAATCCTCTTTGATCTCAACAGATTCAGAAACCAACCCCTCTGGCTGTTCCTTGCTTCCTGGATTTTCTTCCGATAAAGCCATGATCTGCTAATCCATAAAATCAAGCGACTTTCAGCACTGACTCAGAATAAGTCTGGGATTTTCTATTGGTTATGGGTGGGTTCAATCAACCGCACATCGGTATACATATTCGTATCAGCAGCTTCTTTAAGCTCAGGAACAAACTCTGTACCTTTTAGCCGCATCCCCAGCTCAAACAAAACTTCTGCCATGTCATCTCTAGAAACCTTGACATCTCGCAGCAAAGATAGGCGTTTGTCTAGCTCATCAAAAACCTGATTTCTCAGATTGCGAACTTCATCTTGCAGCCTGTCTCTGGTTTGTGAAAGATCGTCCCGCATGGAACTTGTTTGTTTGTCAACCGATTCATCCAGCGCTTCCAAGTGATTTGAAAACTTGCGATTAATCCGATCAATTTGCTGCCGAAGATCGGCGCTTTCTTCTTGGGTGCTTAAATTAACCGATTTGAGTTTTTTCTCAAAAGAATCAACAGCCGCTCGAACTTCTGTAGAAAGAACACTTTTAACCTGCTCAGCATAATCGTGCATTTCTTGCTGGAGCAGAGATAATTCAGTCTCTATCTTTTCAAAGCGATTGTTATAATCCCGCAACTGAGCGCCGAAGATGATATCGCGTATCTGATCGATATTTCCCAGCCTTTCACGCATTTCCTCTTTTGTGATTTCAGCCATGTTTACCTCTGTTAATTTCAAAAATTCTTGCTTGATTCTATTGTGTCACGTTTCTGTTTGGTTGTTAAAGCTCGGCTTGGCAAGTGGAGAGGAGAATCGGATAACCGGCAGGTTACTTTTGTTAACGAGTACAAGAAACTTGACATTGGCTCGCCTTTTGGGTGGGTAAGGCGGTGCTCGGCAATCGTGATTTAAGCGCTGAGGGGACTGAGACAGGGCTACAATAGGAGCAAATCGTTGCGAGAGAAGCAATCTGTAACGCCCATGACCACAGCTGCATCGGTTAAAACTCAGTACGAAGCGATTATCGGGCTGGAAACCCATTGTCAGCTTAGTACCAAAACTAAGATTTTTTCCAGTTCCTCAACGGAATTTGGAGCACCTCCTAACACAAATATTGATCCGATTTGCATGGGAATGCCGGGGGTGTTGCCGGTACTGAATCAGAAGGTGCTGGAATATGCCGTGAAAACCGGCTTGGCGCTTAACTGCGAAATTGCTAAGTACAGCAAATTTGACCGCAAGCAGTATTTTTACCCAGATTTGCCGAAAAACTATCAGATATCTCAGTATGACTTGCCGATTGCAGAGCATGGCTGGCTGGAGATTGAGCTGGTGGATGAGGATGGCAATGGCAGACGCAAGCGCATTGGCATCACTCGTCTGCACATGGAGGAAGATGCCGGCAAGTTGGTACACGCCGGCAGCGAGCGTCTATCGGGTTCGACTTACTCGCTGGTAGATTACAATCGTGCCGGCATTCCTTTAGTTGAAATTGTCTCAGAACCCGATATTCGTTCTGGACAAGAGGCGGCTGAATACGCTCAAGAATTGCAGCGGATTGTGCGCTATCTGGGCGTCAGCGATGGCAATATGCAAGAAGGTTCCCTGCGCTGTGATGTCAATATCTCTGTTCGTCCGGTTGGACAAGAGAAATTTGGCACGAAGGTAGAAATTAAAAATATGAACTCCTTCAGTGCAATTGCACGCGCGATTGATTATGAAATTGAGCGGCAAATTGCAGCCGTGGAAGCCGGTGAGCGTATTTATCAAGAAACGCGGCTTTGGGAAGAAGGCAGTCAGCGCACAATCAGTATGCGCTTGAAGGAAGGTTCTAGCGATTACCGCTATTTCCCAGAACCGGATTTATCTCCGATTGAAGTGTCGGCGAAACAGTTAGAGCAGTGGAAATCTGAGTTGCCTCAGTTGCCGGCGCACAAACGCCACCACTACGAAACTGAGTTAGGGCTTTCTGCTTATGATGCGCGGGTGCTGACGGATGACCGGCAGGTGGCAGAATATTTTGAAGAGGCGGTGGCTGCCGGCGCGAATGCCAAGCAAGCGGCTAACTGGATTATGGGGGATATCGCCGCTTACCTGAAAACGGAAAAACTCAGCATTTCAGAAATTCCTCTCAAACCGGCAAGTTTAGGCGAACTGATTTCTCTGATCGAAGCCGGCACCATTAGCGGCAAAATCGCGAAGGAAATTCTGCCAGAGTTGATAACCAACGGCGGATCTGCCAAGGAATTGGTGGAAAGCAAGGGAATTAGCCAAATTTCCGACACCGGCGCTTTGGAAACCATGATTGATGAAGTGCTGGCGGCGAATCCCAAGGAACTGGAACAATATCGTGCCGGTAAAACCAAGCTGTTGGGCTTTTTTGTCGGACAGGTGATGAAACAAACCGGGGGACGCGCTGATCCTAAGCTCACAAACCAACTGCTGGCTCGTAAGTTGAACGCATAGGAACTGAAAAACTGAGTCCTGAGATCGGAAAAGGTGGTTCATGACCACCTTTTTTTGTAGTTTTTTTACAAATTTACTTAAGGGGTTTGACCCCTCATCCCTAAAGTGCTATCTTGTGATAAGTAGATGCACCCTGATGGCAGGGAGAGTCCCCCAAGGCTCTCCCTTTTTTTTGTTTTGGGCATTGGGAATGGGGAATGGGGCATGGGGCATTGGGGATTGGGCATGGGGCATGGGGCATGGGGCATGGGTCAAGGCTTCGCCAACCTAAAGGTAGGTGCATGGGGAAGAGTTTCGCTAAACCCCCAAAAGGATTTTTTTAATACCTTAATTTATTGAAACTTGAAATTTTATATCTGGCGAATCGTTTTTTATGGATGGCTGTATATTTTTTTTGAGGACGTGCAGCCGGTAAGATAGTTCCACTCACACATTCAATTCCCACTCGCCTGATATAATCGCCTCTCAGTCGGGCTAAAGAGGGTTGGGAGGAAATATGGCACAGTGGCAGGAAATTAGCGGTGGGGTGACGGCACCAAGAGGGTATCGGGCGGCAGGGATTGCAGCAGGACTTAAGCCTTCGGGTGCGCCGGATTTGGCGTTAATTTTGTCTGAGGGAGATGCGATTGCGGCTGGGGTGTTTACAACGTCTCAAGTGCGGGCGGCGTGTGTCGATTACTGCCGGCAGCGTTTGCAAGCCAAAGCCAGTGCTAGAGCAATTTTATGTAATGCCGGTCAAGCCAACGCTGCCACCGGGGAACAAGGTTGGCTGGATGCGATAGAAAGTGCAATGTTGTTGGCACAAGAACTGAATATTGCCTCTGACACGATTTTGCTGGCATCCACCGGCGTGATCGGGCAACGAATTAAAATGGACGCCTTGCGGGCGGGAATTGCCAACTTAGTTGCCGCTGCTTCGGCAGAGGGGGGCGATGCGGCTGCTAAGGCGATCTGCACAACCGATTTAGTGCCGAAATCAATTGCCTTCGAGACACAGTTTGGAGATCGCACAGTCCGGATGGGTGGAATGTGCAAAGGATCGGGCATGATTCATCCCAACATGGCAACAATGTTGGCGTTTATTACTTGTGATGCCGCTGTTTCGCCGCATCTTTGGCACGATATGTTAAGCCGCGCTGCGGATAAAAGTTTTAATCAAATTACGGTTGATGGTGATACGAGTACAAATGACTCCTTAATTGCTTTGGCAAACGGACAATCTCGGACGCCGGCGATTACAGAACCCGGTGCGGAGGCGGACAAATTAGAGGCAATGCTCACCGCAATTTGTCAGTATTTAGCTAAGGCAATTGCACGGGATGGAGAAGGGGCGACGTGCTTAGTTGAAGTGCAAGTTTCTGGGGCAAAAGATGAAGCATCGGCGCGTCAAATTGCTAAAACGATTGTGGGTTCATCTTTGGTGAAGTCCGCAATTTTTGGACGCGATCCAAATTGGGGAAGAATTGCAGCGGCGGCAGGACGTGCCGGCGTGCCATTTGAGCAAGAAAATCTCCGCATTCAGTTAGGGGATTTCTTGTTAATGGAAAACGGTCAACCTCTGCCATTTGATCGGGCGGCGGCGAGTAATTATATGAAACAAGCGGCGGCTGGGGCGTATTTGAAAGAAGATACGGTTTTAATTTCCGTGAGTGTGGGAAATGGTGCCGGTTCGGGGACAGCTTGGGGATGTGATTTAAGTTATGACTATGTGAAGATTAACGCCGAATATACAACTTAAGAGGAAATCGAATAGTGATTAGAAATCGCGGCTACACAAACCCAGTCTGCCGGCGCGGACTCAGTCAATTTTTTAAACCGGCAGCAACAGGTTTTGTCAGCCTAGCCGCGATTTCAAATAACTCGATTATGATTCTCTTTAACCGGCGATCTAGACGTTTGTTAGATCAACAAAATTGCGTTATCGGCTTGGTGTAACGTTTTGGGCAAAGGCAGGGCCGGCAACCACTAGGGAAAGAAGGAAAGGAACTAGGCGCATATTTTTATGTGGTAAGAATTTTGCCTAGTGTTCCCTTTGGCCGCTCCGGAATCGTAGATGCCAATTTTTGACGTGCGCCCGCCCTACTGACGATTTAGACAGTATGGGCAGGCGCTACGGAAAAAGAGCGGCTAGAGAGAGCTGGAAGGCGATGAGAACTCTTTATAAGACAAGGCTTTTAAGAGCAACTTATTATTCGCCATAGCATTCGATACTAGATACGAAGTCTTGGCGAACCCAGCCCTGAGCGCCACTTTCAGGAAAGCTGATGCCGTACCAAAGAGAACCTTGGCTATCCAGAGCCTTTAAGTAATCTGGAGAATCACTAGCGGGGTCTGGTAATACCTGAACCACATCCCCCACAAGTCCATAGCCTTTCTCCTGATAGTCTGTGCCTGGGCCTGAACGCAAATTAATCCGTGACCCCGGAGTTTTACCAATCAGCGTTGTCTCGCAATAAGTTTCTGACTGTGCGAGAAGGGGCGTTGGGGCTAGAACAGCCAGTGATAGAAGAAAGCCAGCAACTAGACGCATATTTTATTTTGTTTGATTAGAATCTTGCTTTGCCTAGTGTTCCCTCTGTCCGCTCCGAAATCGCAGATGTCGGCTTGTGATGTGCGCCGGCTCTATCCTTCGACAGGCTTTCTCGGCAGAACGCAGAAGGGGCACGGGTCTTTTAGTCTGACGACTTAGGCAGTATGGGCAGGCGCTGCGGAAAAAGAGCGGCTAGAGAGACCTGGAAGGCGATGAGAACTCCTTATAAGAGCAACTTGTTATTCGCCAGAGCATTCAATAGTAGATACGAAGTCTTGGCGAACCCAGCCCTGAGCGCCACTTTCAGGAAAGCTAATGCCGTACCAAGGCAACTTAACCCCTGAACAGAAACAAGACAATAGAAACCAGCTCATTCTTGTTTAGAGTACAAGCAATTGGAATCTCAGTCATGGTGCATCGCCTCCAAAAGATGGAAGAGCTTACGCTTTATGTGAAAGCACTCAGCATTTTTCCTTTGTCAATCTTCCCCTACTTGCGAGCGCTCCCCGCTGTCTTCTTTAGAGACAGTCTCTAAAGATCATTTTTGCACTCGCAAACTTCTTTCTAGGAATTCGACTTTGCCGGCGCGGTTAAACCGGAGGGACGGGAAGAGGAATTCTTTTTCTTTAACAGCCAGCCGGCACCCAAAAGAGAAAGCGCAAAAACCGTATTCGGTTCTGGTATGGAACGCATTGCGTACTTCACAGTTCCCGCGCCCCCTAGTCCGGGATTACCTAATAAGTCGTCCCAACCGAAATAGTAGTCAAAGCTTGAAGAACCGTTAAAGGATTTTGTCCCAGCAGACAGTGTCCACCAACCAGCCTGAGGATCAAAGTCGATCGCATCGAAAGTGGAAAATCCAAAACCAACCAGCTCACCCCCTCGCGGAATCAGTTGTATATTTCCAGACTCATCCTCAACGACTTCAGCGCCGTCGAATTCTAAAGGAAGCGAGTATGGAAACTGTCGTCCGTCGATGATAATGTCACTCCTTGTATAGGTTCGATTCTGCCCTTGTTGTTGCAACGCTGTATTTACAAAGTCAAAATTGAATTCGCTAACGTCAAAAAAAGGCTCTAATACTGCGCCGGCTTCGGAAGTTGCTGTGTCATCGTAGCTGAAAAAGCCATTGTACTCGTTGCCGCTTAAAGGTCCACTTGTTATATCCACCGTGAAATCATAGGTGATGGTGGCAGCACCGGCAGGCGTAACTTCGAGAGCAAATAAACTCAAAGCGGTGCCGACAGTTGCAATTGCTAATTTTTCGTAGAGGTTGGTAAACATTTTTTTACTTTAGGGTGTAGGTTAATTGTTTTGGCATCTATTGACGGCTAAGGGTTTTTACGCTAGCGAGAGAGTTTAACTTAATTTTCTCAGTTGCTGCCCGTATATTTACGGAAGTTTCATTAAAACTTCACAAACTTTGGGGCTAAATGTAAAGTTTGTGCAAACAAGCTCTGCTATTTGAGCGGTTGCAGTGGAAAATTTCAATGGAAATATGGAGTGCCGGCTAGAAAAACCCGTTTTGTTGCAAATTGTTATTTGGACGATTCAAGAAGTGCCGGCGACAGCCAATTTCTAACGGTTCATGTGGAAAAATGAGGCGAAGTATAGTCGGTGCTATAGCTGAACAGTTTTTTAGAATTTTATTGAATCAATGTATTTAAAAGTCTTCCAATCTACCGTATTGGCGCTGACTTACCTGGGGTTAGGATTAGGATACATCCCCAGCCTACGCCTGAACCGCACCGGCATTGCTTTAATTGGTGCCGGCTTTACCGTTGCTTTGGGTGTCTTGAACCTCAAAGAAGCATGGCTTGCCATCGATCCCGGCATCATCATCTTCTTATTAAGCATGATGATTGTGAATGCCGGTCTCGCTGGCTCGGGTTTTTTTCAATTAGCTTTAGTATTTCTCTCGCGTCACACCGGCAGTCCTTTTGCGCTATTAGTCGCACTTACTTTCAGCAGTGGTTTTCTATCTGCCTTGTTCCTCAATGACACGATTGCAATCCTCCTCACGCCGCTCACTTTGACACTGACGAGATCGCTCGGACTTAACCCAATTCCCTATCTTCTCGCATTAGCCGGCGCAACAAACCTCGGTTCCGTGGCAACTATCAGTGGAAACCCGCAAAACTTAGTAATCGGTTCTTTTTCTGGCATCAGTTATTTAGCGTTTGCCAAAGCGCTAACTCCTGTGGCACTGCTCAGTTTGGTTATTCAAATCGGTTGGTTGTGGTGGCTTTACCCGGAAGTGCGTTCACTTAAACCTTATGAATCCCCTTTGCCGATAACGCACCGGCTGTTTAAACCTTTATTGATAAAAAGCCTTGTCATAACAGTTGGACTGTTGATTGCCTTCCTTGCCGGCTTCCCCTTAGCCGAATCTGCCTGGGTTGCCGGCAGCCTCTTATTACTCTCTCGCCGGGTAAAAACGCAGCGGCTTTTGGGTACAGTAGACTGGAACCTCTTGATCATGTTTGCCGGCTTGTTTATCATCACTGAGGCAACGCAGCGACTCGGTTTGTTAGATGGCTTTACGGGTTTCGTTGACACACCGGCAGGTTTGCTTGGCGTAACGGTGTTGCTGTCGAACCTGATTTCCAATGTGCCGGCGGTGCTAGTTTTGCAACCGCTTATCCCCCAGCAGGATACCTCTGCTTGGTTGTTGCTGGCAGCAGGCTCGACTTTAGCCGGCAATTTAACTTTGTTAGGATCGGTGGCGAATCTGATTGTTGCAGAGGTTGCCAGCCGGCAAGGTTATTCGCTGTCGTTTTGGGATCATTTGCGCTTTGGTTTGCCGCTAACGCTGGTAACATTAGTTTTGGCTTATTATTGGCTAAATTAAATACTAATATTGTAGATACAATCTAGACTTAGCCAGAATTAGGGAATGAAGAGAGGATGAGCGCTTCCTCTGGGAGGGGAGAAGAAATCACGGCATAATGATTTCCCTGAAATGTCACAATTATTATTGTGTTTAAAATTTTAATCAGTGAGTTGGGTTTGAGTTCAGTGTTAAATTCTAGAAAAGTTCAGCGGGCGCATTTTGATGTGGAATTCAATTAAAGAGTTTGGTAAACGATATTATGTATTATTATTTGCTTCTTTATTAATTTGTACGGCTTTATTTTATGGCTGTACGGTTGGTTTTCTAAATAAAACTGTTTGCGATCTCTGGCTTAGAGATTTTTTATTAAATATAAATGCTGAAATTATTGGAATATTATTAGTTTTATTTTTGGTAAATAGAACGGTAAGAGCCAACAAAGAAAATGAACGCAAGAAATTTAGAGAAATCGCTTTTAGGCCGTTAAAAAGAGTTTTTTATAAACAAGTTATTTTATTTTTTAATATGTTTAAAGCCTCAATAGAAGTTCAACCTTCTAAACCTTGCGAAAGATTGGAAAATTTATTTGATGAAACCTACTTCTATGAATTGGGATTTTTAGACCTTCTGAAACCGGCTCCTATTTTAACCTCGCGGGGCGAAGAAATGGATTGGCTAGATTACCTTTATACAGAATGCACCAGTCTAAGTTTAGCATTAGGCAAAGTGGTCGATAGATACTCCTATTACTTGGATTCAGAAATTGTTGACTTAATGGAAGAAGTGGCCGATGCCGGCTTTATTCGGTTTATTTCATCCATTCGAGAAGCAAAACAGTGGCATGAAATTAGTATTATTCGAGGTGACTTACTTTCTGAGTGCCAAACCTTACTTAAGGAATATATAAGTTCAGTGATGAAACTGATAGATTTATATAATCAGAGCGTCGAAACAGAAAGACAAATTAAAATAGATAAAAGTCAGTGGAGGGAATGGTGGGGCAGTAACGTCAGACCAAGAATTGGTGATAGCCGCATCCAAACTGCTGGGGAATAACAGTTACCAAGCGCTTATTCAAATTTAAGGTAAAAACTCATAATCAGTCATTTCTTTTCATTTGTGTATGCTTTATATTTAATATCTGCGATTAAAAACCACTTTTGAAAGAAGTTAAATCGGCCATTTCATCCAAGCCTACAGAAAAAAAGGGTAAGAGATTGATATGTCTATTATCGTAGCTGAAGACCTAAGTAAAGTCTACCCAGTAGCCATCAAAGAACCAGGATTCAAAGGAACCTTGAACCACTTTTTGCGCCGTACATATCGAATGGTGGAGGCAGTTCGGAAAGTTTCTTTTGAAATAGAAGCCGGCGAAGTGGTGGGATTTTTAGGGGCAAATGGTGCCGGTAAAACCACGACGCTGAAAATGCTCACCGGCTTAATTCATCCCTCCGCCGGCACAGTACACGTTGCCGGCATGGTTCCTTTCCAACGCGATGCTTCCTTTTTGCAACAAATTACCTTAGTTATGGGGCAAAAGCAGCAGTTGATCTGGGATCTGCCGGCACTTGACTCACTAAAAATTAACGCAGCCGTTTATGGCATTTCTGATAAAGAATACCGCTTGCGCCTGGGAGAACTTACTGAAATGCTCTCTCTGCAAGGCAAACTTAACCAGCCGGTGCGAAAACTTTCCCTTGGGGAACGGATGAAAGCTGAGTTAATGGCAGCACTGCTGCACCGGCCTCAAGTGTTATTCTTAGACGAACCAACGCTGGGACTAGATATAAACGCTCAAGTCAGCGTGCGACAATTCCTGCGCGAATATAACCAGCGATATCAGGCAACAATACTGCTAACAAGTCATTACATGGCAGATATCACAGCGTTGTGCCGGCGCGTCTTGCTGATTCACGAGGGGCAACTGGTTTATGATGGCAGTCTCGATGGACTTTTAGAGCGTTTTGCGCCGTATCGGGAGGTGCAGGTAGAACTCGCTCATCCCCTGCCGGTGGAAACCATGCAAGCAACCTCCATGCTATCTTCCTACGGCGAATTGGAATCCGTCGAGGGACAGTCAGTGCGTCTCCTGGTAAAGCGCGAAGAACTCACAACCAGTGTAGCCAGAATTTTAGCTGAGTTAGAAGTGCTAGATTTAACCGTTACCGATCCACCTATTGAAGAAGTAATCGGTAGAGTTTTTCGCACCGGAAAAGTCACCTAATTTTTAATTCAAAATTTCCCCTCATCTCATTTGCCATGAACAAAGCCATCAGAACTGCTAAAACTTTGCTAGTTTCTTACTACGCCTATATGCTCGAATATCGAGCTGAGTTATTTTTATGGGCGCTGTCTGGATCTTTGCCATTTATCCTAATGGGAATTTGGATGAAAGCTTCTCAAAGTGGGAACTTTGGGTTGCAGCCGGTGGATTTTGCTCGCTACTTCCTTGCCGCTTTTATTGTCCGGCAAACTAATGTAGTTTGGGTGATTTTTGAGTTTGAAAAAGAAGTCGTTCAGGGAAAGCTTTCTCCCCGACTTTTGCAACCGCTCGATCCAGTTTGGCACCACGTTGCTGGTCATATTTCTGAGCGATTTGCCCGTCTGCCATTTATTATTGGGCTAGTATTACTGTTTTTCGCCCTCTATCCCCAATCCTTTTGGATACCAAATCCTGGGCGATTTTTACTATTTTGCCTCGTTATTGTTTTTGCTTTTATCTTGCGCTTTCTGATCCAGTATACCTTTGCTTTATTTGCTTTTTGGATAGAGAGAGCAACGGCAATTGAGCAATTCTGGTATTTGTTTTACCTGTTTTTCTCCGGCATGATTGCTCCTTTAGAAATGTTTCCAGAATCGGTGCGCCAAGTTGTGCAGTGGACGCCATTTCCCTATTTGGTACATTTTCCTGCTGCCATACTGGTAGGGTTGCCGGTGGATGTCGTTGGCGGGTTGTTAGTCATGCTGGCTTGGACGATTGTATTTTTTATCTGCAACCGTTGGTTATGGCGTCGAGGTTTGAAGCATTATTCGGGAATGGGTGCTTAAAAAAATGCCGACAACGGTGTCACCCATCACACCTAGCTTTCAGGTACAAGGCGAATTAAAGGTTTGCTGCTACTATCTGCCGGCTGAGTCCTCAAGGCTTTATGTCGCGCTCCTCGATAGCGTGGCTCAAGGCGTTCGACATCTAGCTTAGAGCAATACGCAGCGCTCGCGTAGCGTTTCACGGGGCAATCTAGTTGCTGATAGAGTGTTCAGATATGGCGATATTCTATAAATTTGCAATACTTTTGAACCCAAAATGCAAAAACAAAATGGGGATCATTCCAAGACTGCATAACAATCTATATTTAGTAACAATAGCTACAAAATAACATGGGAATTCTTTATATCTCTAATTAGGATAACTGAGATATAGGCGTTGAAAAATTTAATGACAGCCAAAAAGAACCTCGTTGTTATCGGCAATGGTATGGTCGGTCACAAATTCCTAGAGCTGATGGTTGCAAAAGGCGCGACACAGCAATGGAATATAATTACATTCTGCGAAGAACCTCGTGTTGCTTATGATCGCGTTAACCTCAGCGGCTTTTTCTCTGGGAAAACTGCAGGAGATTTATCGTTAGTTGAACCTGGATTTTATCAAGAAAACGGCATTGAAATTCACATTGGCGATAAAGCAGTTGCAATTAATCGGGAACAAAAAACCGTCTCTTCAGCTAATGGTTTAGAAGTTCCCTACGACAAGATTGTTCTTGCCACCGGCTCCTATCCTTTTGTACCGCCAATTAAAGGGAATGACGCGAAAGGGACGTTTGTTTACCGGACGATTGATGATCTGGAAGCCATGTCTGACTATGCCAAAAACTGCAAAGTTGGCGTAGTCGTTGGCGGTGGTTTATTAGGATTGGAATGTGCAAATGCCCTGAAAAACATGGGGTTAAAAACCCATGTCGTTGAGTTTGCCCCCCGCCTGATGCCGGTGCAAATCGATGATGCCGGCGGTGCGATTCTTCGCAGCAAAATTGAAGCGTTAGAAGTATCGGTTCACACCAGCAAAGCCACCACAGAAATTGTTAATGAAAACGGCAAAGTTTCTAAAATGCTGTTTGCGGATGGCGGCGAATTAGAAACTGACATGATTGTTTTTTCTGCCGGCATTCGTCCCCGTGATGACATTGCCAGAAGCTGCGGAATTGCCGTGGGTGAGCGTGGCGGCATTCTGATCAATGATTACTGTCAAACGTCCGATCCAGACATTTATGCGGTGGGAGAATGCGCCCTTTATCAAAATCGAATTTACGGATTAGTCGCCCCCGGCTATACGATGGCAGGCGTCGCAGCGGATATCCTGAGCAATACAGCGACGAGTACGTTTACCGGCGCGGATATGTCCACCAAACTCAAGTTATTGGGAGTGGATGTAGCAAGTTTCGGGGATGCCTTTGCCAAAACTGCCGGTGCTAAAGAAATCGCCATCACCGACAACGTTCAAGGTATTTATAAAAAGCTGGTTTTAAATGAGGATGGCAGCCGGCTTTTAGGGGGAATTCTGATTGGAGATGCTTCCGCCTATGGCACTTTGCTGCAATTTGTACAAAATGGCATTGCCTTGCCTCCCTATCCCGAAGATTTGTTAATGCCTCCACGGGAAGGCAAGCCGGTATCTGCGGCAATGGGAGTAGACAGTTTGCCCGATTCGGCGCAAATTTGCTCCTGCAATAATGTTACCAAAGGGCAGATTTGCACAGCTATCCGCGAGGGCAACCTTACCGATGTACCCACTGTAAAAAAATGTACCCAAGCCGGCACCGGCTGCGGCGGTTGCGTGCCATTGGTAACGGATATTCTCAAGTCTGAGATGAAGAAAGCCGGCTTGGTTGTCAAAAATCATCTCTGTGAACATTTTCCCTATTCCCGTCAAGAACTGTATCATTTGGTGCGAGTTCATAAAATTCAAACCTTTGATGAGTTAATTCAACAGCACGGCAGCGGTTTAGGGTGTGAAATTTGTAAGCCGACTGTCTCTTCTATGCTTGCTTCTACTTGGAATGAGCATATTTTAAAAACTCCCCATGTGAGTTTGCAAGATACGAATGATTACTATCTGGCAAACATTCAGCGGGATGGAACTTATTCAGTTGTGCCACGAGTACCCGGTGGGGAAATTACGCCGGATCAGCTAATTGTGATCGGAAAAGTTGCCAAGGAATTTGGGCTTTATACCAAGATTACTGGCGGGCAGCGGATTGATTTATTCGGGGCGCGTGTGGATCAATTGCCCCAAATTTGGAAGCAGCTGATAGATGCCGGCTTTGAATCGGGACACGCTTATGGAAAAGCACTCCGTACCGTAAAATCTTGTGTGGGAAGTACCTGGTGCCGGTTTGGGGTACAGGATTCTACAAGTTTGGCAATTGAAGTCGAATTGCGCTATCGGGGTTTACGTGCGCCCCACAAATTAAAATCTGCGGTTTCCGGTTGCACCCGCGAATGTGCAGAAGCCCAAAGCAAAGACTTTGGCATTATTGCAACAGAAAACGGTTGGAATTTGTACGTGTGTGGCAATGGTGGGATGAAGCCACAACACGCCGTTTTACTCGCAGCAGATATTGACAAAGAAACCCTGATTAAGTATTTAGATCGGTTCTTAGTTTTCTACATCCGAACTGCTGATCGGCTGGAACGTACTGCAACTTGGTTTAACAAACTTGAAGGCGGAATTGAATACCTGAAACAGGTCATTATTGAAGATTCCCTTGGCATTGCTGCTGAGTTGGAAGAACAGATGGAACACCTTGTCAGCACGTATCAATGTGAGTGGAAGGCAACGATTGAAGATCCGGAAAAAGTCCAGCGCTTCCGGCATTTTGTTAATACAGATGAGCCAGATCCGAGTCTGCAATATGTAGATGAACGGGGGCAAAAACGCCCCGCAAAGGAACACGAGAAAACTTTAGTGGGTGTGGCTGAATAAGCTGCCGCTGTGGTGCCGGCAAGATGCCGGCATCACAAAAATATCGCAAACCAGAAATAACTAGGAAGAAAAGAAAATGGTTCAAGCTTTACCAGTTCGTGAGAAAGTTACACAATGGGTTGATGTCTGCCCAGTCTCAGCCATTACACCCAATACAGGAGTTTGTGCCTTGGTTGAAGGTAAACAAGTCGCGGTTTTTCGGGTAGGAAATGGTTCAGAAGTTTATGCCCTCGGTAACTACGATCCGTTTAGCAAAGCCTATGTTTTATCGCGGGGAATTGTCGGTGATCGCAAGGGCGTTAAAAAAGTCGCTTCGCCGATTTACAAGCAGAATTTCAATTTAGCGACAGGGCAATGTTTAGATGATGAAACGGTGAAGGTGCCGGCATTCCCTGCAAGAGTTGTTGATGAGCGCGTGCAGGTAGCAATCGGTTAAAGTTGGTGTAATTTATCATTGCCATAGATCCAGAAGCCCGGTTTATTCAAAAAACCGGGTTTTTTTCATACCTATCCAAATCGGCACCCTTAATGGATATTGTCTACCGACTGCAAGGCATAGAATTTGAATGGAACATCAACAAGGCAGAAAGCAACATTGAAAAACATGGTGTTACATTTGAAGAAGCCGCAGAAGTTTTTTTCGACCCCTTCTACCAAGAGGGTGACGCAACCTCCAATGATGAACAGCGCGATTTTATCATTGGGTATTCCCTCGCTCAACGCCTCTTGCTAGTCGTTTACGTAGAACGGGGTGAGCGAAATCGAATAATTTCTGCCCGTCCGACTACTCGCACAGAAAGGCAATTATATGAACAAGCCTGAAGAAGAAGTTAAATTACACCTAAGACCTCGTGAAACAGAAACAGTATCGATTGAAATCCCAAAAGATACACTAGAATCACTTCAAAAAGTAGCGATTAGTCGCAATATGCCTTTTGAAGCCTTGCTTAAATTTTATATAGGCCAAGGGTTGCGACAAGATTTGGCTAAGTTATTTTCTGATCGGCTGCTGGAATCAACCGCGCAAGTTCTCGCACGGCACATTGATTCTGAACAGGAAATTTCAAATATCATGCAAGAAATTAAAGCGCGAATCAATCATTAATAAGTTTCTATTGCTATGAGTATCAGTCTTTGAGGCTTAGAGGAAAATTGAATACTTCTAGGACATTCTTTAAAACCGGCACCCTCAAAATACTTAAATATCACCCGGAAAACACCGTTTAAACTTAGATTAGGAAGAGGTTTGTGCAACAGAGGCAAATTAGAGAATGGCGACGACTCACGCAAAAGCAAATTGGACAGCACGCAGAACCAACGAATGCCGGCTCAAACTTTTAAGCCTAACAACCGCCGTCATAACATTAGCCGCTATCACCTTTATTGACAAAGCCGGTGCTACAGTGCCGGTGAACACTCTCACGCAACAAGCACGACGACAGACAAGCTCGGCGCTACTAAAAGAAGGAGAAAACTTAGTGCGGCGAGGAGAAGTCAAACGCGCACTCTCCGTTTATGCTGAAGCCGAAATGCTTAACTCCCCACTCGCCGTTTCTGCCGGCGACTGGAACACCCTCTGCTGGTTTGGCAGCCTATGGGGTCAAGCAACAGATGTCATAGATGCCTGTAATAAGGCTATAGAGCTTGCACCCAAACAAGAAGAGTTCCGGGACAGCCGGGGTCTTGCACGGGCGCTTAGCGGCGATATTGAGGGCGCTATCGAAGATTTTCAGATATTTGTAGACACAACAGAAGACCAAAGCCGCAAATACCAGCGCCAAAGTTGGATTAATTCCCTGCGTCGGGGTCAAAACCCCTTCACCCCTGAACAAATAAAACAGCTATTTGTTGACTAAATAAAATGGTCAGCGATCAATCGTCAGCCGTCAGCCGCGCACTACAGCCGGCATCTGACCACTGATCGCTGAACAAAGTGAGAGCCTCTAGCAACGCTGCCAGAGGGCACTCAGCAACAGTGAACAGGTTGCCGTTATGACATAGCCTGAGCGATGTAGTCGAAGTAAGGGGCAGCTTCAGCGGCGTCGTCCTGGCTAAGCAATGCTAGGGCTGCTTCCTTCAAGCAACGAATGGATTCAGCCATACCAGGCACAGGAACGCCCAGAGAGTTGTACATTTCCCGCACACCAATGATCCCAATTTTTTCAATCGGTTCTTGGTCACCGGCAAGTATCCCGTAAGTAATTAGACGCAGATACCAGCCATAATCACGCAAACAAAGCGCCCGCTGACGCTGTCCGTAAGCATTACCACCCGGAGAAATAAAGTCTGGGCGTTTCTGCCAAAGCCGTTTACTTGCTTGTTCTACAATTTTCTTTTCATTTTCTGCCAGTGTGCTGGCGATGCGAACCCGCTGTTCGCCGGTTTGAAAGAATTGTGTAATGCTCTTAAGTTCGCCGGTGCTAGGATAACGAAGCTCGTCGTCCGCTTGGAGAATAACTTGGCTAACTACGCTCATGGTTATTACTGCAGTCTCAGAAGATCATTAAGTAGTTTATCGATTCTGAGGGACACAAATAAAGAGTGCTCATAACAAGTTGCAATTAAAAACGTAAGTTTGGGGATTGGGGATGGGGCATTGGGCATTGGGGATTGGGCATTGGGGATTGGGCAAGGCTGCGCCAACCTAACGGTATGGGGATGGGGCAAGGCTGCGCCAACCTAACGGTATGGGGATTGGGCATTAGGAGTTGAAAATTATGGTTGAACCGGCAACTTGGTGTCAGTTGTCAATTATGAGTAGTCAGTTGTCAGGGTTCATGGATAGGGTAAGGGTAAGCGAGAACCGTGAACCGGCCAGATCGCAATTAACAACTCGCAACTGACAATGGACAAATTACAGCAGACCGTTGACAAACGATGGCAACAGGGTGAATTGGTAGAAGTGGCCATCACAGATTTAAGTGACACCGGCGAAGGAGTCGGTCGATTTGACGGGCGCGTGGTGTTTGTGCCCGATACCGTTCCCGGAGATCGCCTCCTCGCCCGACTGGTGCAAGTCAAGCCCCAATATGCCACCGGCAAAATCCACGAACTTCTCGAATCTTCCCCCCACCGGATTCGCCCTAGCTGCATTGTGGCGGATAAATGCGGCGGCTGTCAGTGGCAGCATATCGATTATTCCTACCAGCTAGAAGCCAAGCGCAATCAGGTTATTCAAGCTTTAGAACGCATTGGGGGAATTGCTGTGCCGCCGGTTGAGCCGGTGTTAGCCCCACCGGCAGCCTTGGGCTATCGCAACAAAGCCACCTATCCCTTGGGAATGTCATCAACTGGTAACGTACAGGCCGGCTACTATCAAAAAAATAGCCACCGGCTGGTTAATCTCAACCGCTGTCCCATTCAAGATGACCGCTTAGATCCGCTGCTGGCCGAAGTCAAACAGGACATTCAGCGGCAAGGGTGGCGGGTGTATGACGAAAAATATCACCGGGGAGAAGTGCGTCACCTCTCGCTGCGGATCGGTCGCCGTACAGGTGAGATTTTACTGACATTGGTGGCAAGAACCGGCGACTTAGCGGAAATTGAAGCCCAAGCCCAAGTGTGGCTGAAGCGTTACCCGCAACTGGTGGGCGTTTGCCTGAATATCAACTCAGCCAAAACTAATGCGATTTTTGGCAAAGAAACTCACTGTATTGCCGGCCTTCCTTATATACATGAGGAATTTGCCGGTTTGCAGTTTCAACTCCGCGCCGATACCTTCTTCCAGGTGAACACAGAGGCAGCAGAGGCGCTGCTAGAGGCAATGGTCAATCAGTTGGATTTGCAAGGTGATGAGGTGCTGGTCGATGCCTACTGCGGAATTGGCACCTTTACCTTGCCCTTGGCGAAGCGAGTGCGGGAAGCGATTGGGTTGGAAATGCAGCCGGCGGCGGTAGAGCAAGCCCAGCTTAATGCCCAACTGAATAACTTGACAAATACAAGTTTTCGTGTAGGAGAAGTTGAGACTTTACTGCCTCAATTAGGGGTGACACCCGATATTGTTCTAATTGACCCACCGCGCAAGGGATGTGATCGCACGGTTCTGGAAACGCTGGTGCAGATTCAACCGAGGCGCATTGTTTATGTCAGTTGTAAACCGGCAACTCTGGCGCGTGATCTCAAATTCCTTTGCAATGCCGGTGGCTATCGTTTAACCCGCGTACAGCCGGCAGATTTCTTTCCCCAAACTTCCCACGTTGAATGTGCAGCTTTTTTAGTGCGCTGACGGTTGAAATTGTGTAGGTTCCCATAGAGATGTTGGAATTAGGGATTAGGGGATTGCTGAATGCGGCTGTGCTGATTTGTATGGCTAGCAAAAGTTCTTCATCCCTCTTCCCCTCATTCCAAGCCCGCAATTTTGACCCAAATTCGCTGAGGATGCCTGAGAGAGTAGAATTCTCTGGACAATTTTAGGGGGGTTATCTGCACCGGATGTTTGCCGACAAATTTGCCATTATTAAAGAGTAAGTGGAGGGTAACTCAATGAACTTCTCAATTCAATCGCTCTACACCTGGTATCGCAGCACCATTCGTAATCCTAAATATCGCTGGTGGCTTATTCTCGGCACAGCCGCTTATTTGTTCAGCCCGATTGATATTGCCCCAGATTTTCTGCCCATTGTCGGACAAATTGATGATCTTGCCCTTGTGACGTTGCTCGTTTCCGAAGTGTCCCAATTGTTGATTGATCGCTACAAAGCTCGTCAAGGCGAGAATCCGACTGAAACTGCTTCAGCCGGTGAAACTTCAACTGCCGGTGCCGGCACCATTGATGTGGATGCTGCAACCATTAAATAGTGGCCAACCAAACTTCAAATGCGGCAACTTTCTTAACAAGGGTCTAATCACCATAGTCTGTCGAAACCCGTTTTCTTTTGGGAAACGGGTTTCTTTTATGGAAATTTAACGGCAAACAATACCATCTTGCGAGAATTTATGCAAGGCGTTATTTCGGCAGCAATTGTTTTATTATCCATCCGTGACTGAAGAGGAGCAATAAGGGCAAGCCGGCAGAAGTTTTTCACCCATTGCCTCAAAAGAAGGCCAAGCAGCGGCAACTGGGATATCTATAGAGCGTTTATATTCAATCCAACCCCCTTGAGGAAGAGATTTTTTGCCAGCCGTTCGGTTTCATTGGCTACAAAAAGTTATCAAATCAAAGAAATATTAATTTAATTTGCAATAAATTTCCGCAATTTCACTTCTTCAGCGAGTCGTCCCCTCACCAAGTTTGTTAAAGGGTGTGAAGCATGCTGAGAAAAGTTGGGCGCTAAGCTAACGCGCATCTCATTTGCGATTCTATGGGAACAAATCAAAATTCTCTCCCCCTCGCCCCCTCTCTCCCTCAATCCGGGCAGAAAAATTTAGTGGAGTGGCAGCTTATTGTGAGGCGAATTTGGTGGTACTTTTAAAATTGCCATTATTTTAATCAAGTATGTTCGCCGGTTAGAGACGATCTTGCCCGTATTACTTCCAAGCTTAAGCCTCTCGGTGTTTGTCTATGCCTCAATACCCATCTATGAAATTTAGCGAGCTGGTACAAAAACTTGGTGACGCTGCCGGTAAAAATAGCCTGACCTCTATAAGTGACGATCTGGAAATTACAGGGGTGGCACAGATTGAGGAAGCAATCGCCAGTACCATCAGTTATATAGAAGGCGTAAAATATGCCTCCCAGTTGGAGAAAACAGCGGCGAGTGCTGTAATTTTACCGATGGATGATGCCCTGCAAGCCAAAGCAAACCAACGGGGCATTGCTTGGATTGCCGGCCATAATCCGCGATTGTTGTTCGCCCAAACGATCAGATTATTTTACCAACCTTTTCAGCCGGCACCCGAAATTCATCCCACTGCCGTGATTCATCCTTCCGCCGAAATTGGCGCGAAAGTCTACATCGCTGCTCATGTGGTTATTCAAGCCGGCGTGAAGATTGGCAGCGGCGTGTGCATTCATCCAAATGTGGTAATTTATCCCGAAGTCCAAATCGGTGATCACACAGTTTTACACGCGAACTGCACGATTCAAGAACGCACGCTAATCGGCGCAAATTGTGTGATTCACAGTGGTTCAGTGATTGGTAGTGAGGGGTTTGGTTTTGTGGCAACACCCTCAGGTTGGTTCAAAATGGAGCAATCAGGGCGCACAATCTTAGAAGATAGTGTAGAGGTTGGGTGTAATTCTAATATTGACCGACCGGCAGTTGGAGAAACACGGATCGGTCGCAATACAAAAATTGACAATTTGGTACAAATTGGTCATGGCTGTAAAGTCGGCACAAATTGTGCATTATCCGGTCAAGTTGGGCTTGCCGGCGGTGTCAAACTAGGCAACAATGTCATCTTGGCAGGCCAAGTGGGAATTGTGAATCAAGTAAAAATAGGAGATGGGGCGATTGCATCAGCCCAATCAGGAATTCATACCGATGTTCCTGCCGGCGAGATATTCTCCGGGACGCCGGCTGTTCCTCACAAACTATTTTTGAAGGCCTCCGCTATTTCCGCCCGCCTGCCGGAAATTTATCAATCTATTAAGCAAATCCAGCGCTACTTTAAAAACTCCCGCAACGATCTCTAAGCGCTACTGGCAAATTTCTACTGTTTCGGCAATCGCTGACGCGTTGAGCACGCTTATTTATAGGTGCTACATTCCAGCGACAGATTGTTCGCCGGTATTTAAAATCACGCGTCCAGTTGAGCAGGAACGCTTGCATTTATGCGGAGAATTTTGCCCTCTGGTAAGCGCAATCATCCGCTGTGAATGCTGTAGGAAGGCGCACACTATATAAGAGGCGCTTGCCGGTTCAAGGTTGAGGTGAAACGAATTTTTTCTCATCTCCTCATCTGTCCCTCTGCTGCTGGCGATCTGTTTAGGACAACTCTGTATTTCTTCGGACAGATGACTACACAGATCGGCTTTCACCTGTTTTTTGTTATCGAACCTGGATGTGAACCCGGTTAAATTTTAGCTGATACAAGGGTTAAACCTTAACAGGGGAATCTCTGCTACCCCCCTAATGATGTTCACTTTCTACCTGATGGTAAAAATAATTTTTACAATTGAGAGATTTAAGGATATATTTTTTATAGAGTCCAGATAACCTCAGACTCGATTTGCTAGCCAAAAAATTAAAGGGTATTTACGAGGCGATGACAGAAACTGCAACAGCTCCACTTACGGGAAAGGCACTGCTTCAAAAGGTAAAAGAACTCTCACATTTACCGAGGCGAGAAACCGCAAAGCGCTGCGGGTACTATACCGTCACAAAAAATAGCCAAACCCGCGTCAATCTCACAGATTTTTATGACGCTGTGTTGGCCGCAAGGGGAATTCCTTTAAGCCCAGAAGGAGCCAAAGATGGTCGGGGTCGCGAACCGACGTATCGGGTGAGCGTCCACAAAAATGGACAAATTGTGATCGGTTCTACCTACACAGAAGCGATGGGATTAAAGCCTGGGGATGAATTTGAAATCAAGCTGGGCTACAAACATATTCATCTGATCCAGGTGGATTCTAATAAGAATGGCTCCCTGAAAGATGAAGACGATGAGGAGGACGAAGACGACGAGGAGTAAGCCGGGCCGGCAAAGATCCCTACAACTGAATAGGGATCTAAAAAACAAGCGTCAATGAGCTAGAAATGCAGATACTAGCTCATGCTTATGCTTGACTCCTGGTAATTTCTGATCCAGTAACCAGCCCGTTCCTTTTATGGTTCGCAGTCAAAATGTTTGTGCCAATAAAAGAGGCAACTGCATTAATTAAGGTGATGGCTTTTTTCTTCACCTGGGCGGGCTTCTGGTTGCCGATAGCCATTCCTCTGGCAATTGTTTTGAAGTGGCACCCCCAAAAGCCAATGTCGGTTGCTCAAAAGCTGCCTTTAATGGCTTCGCTTTACCTGATAGCTCCACTAATTGTGTGGGGGGCTGCCGGCATCGAAAACGTGCCATTTTCCAATTACGGCCTAGCTTGGGAACCTTCTGTATTCGTTCACCTAGGGCTAGGTTTTGGATTGGGAGTTTTCAGCTTAGCTATTCTGTATGGTTTGCAATGGGCGCTAGGCTGGATTTGTTGGCAACCGGCAGACATTTCTAAGTTGGCTTCTGCACTACTGCCCACCTTGTTGTTAGGACTGTGGGTGGGTGGAACTGAAGAGTTAATTTTTCGCGGATTCCTGCTAAACCAGCTGCTACAAGACTACTCAATCTGGGTGGCGGCGGCAATTTCCAGCGTGATTTTTGCCATCCTCCACCTAGTTTGGGAAGTGCGAGAGACACTGCCCCAACTGCCCGGACTGTGGCTGCTGGGGATGGTTTTGGTGCTAGCACGCGCTTGTGATGGCGGCAGCTTGGGTTTAGCATGGGGACTTCATGCCGGCTGGATCTGGGCGCTTGCCAGCCTGGATACAGCCGAGCTAATTAGCTACACCGGCACCGTACCCGCCTGGATAACCGGCTTAGGGAAAAAACCCTTAGCCGGTAGCGTCGGCATTCTCTTGTTATTAGCCACCAGCTCACTGCTTTGGTTAGTCCTGAGTCCTCAGTCCTGAGTCCTCAGTCCCCCATGCCCCATGCCCAATGCCCCAATTCAACGCCTGCTCACAGTTACAATCGTCACAGGATTGAGGGGTGACAATCGGGTGAGTTGGCCGCCAATTGGCACCGAACGGGACAACTGCACTTGTAGCAGCCGGTGACTCCAATCGCGTTCACGCCGCATTCGTTCATTCACCCAAATTAAAGCGTCATTAAGATGCTCTAGGGTTGCCAAAGCCAGCACCATCACCCCACCGGCTTTTAATTGACCCCCGCAAACGCCTAGAATTTGACGTAATTGGCCCCCTGTGCCACCGATAAAAATTCGGTCAGGTGCCGGCAGGCGGTAGAGAATTTCTGGGGCGTTACCGTTAATAGACACCACATTTGTTACACCTAACCGGCGGCAATTTTGCTCAATTAAAGTGGTGCCGACAGCGGTTTTCTCAATCGCATAAATTTGAGAGGTCGGGCATAAACGAGCCATTTCAATTGACACAGAACCCGTGCCGGCACCCACATCCCAAATCGTTTGAGCCGGTTGCAGGGCCAATTCTCCCAATACCAAAATGCGAACTTCTCGCTTTGTCATCAGTCCGGGGCGATCATTAAAACTGACAAATGTGTGGTCTGGTAAGCCTAATATCGGCAGACTTTTTACGTCCACTTGCCCTTGAGCGAAATTAGGCCGGCGCAGTAAGACAACGACATTCAGCGGTTCAAAATGCTGTTGCTGCAAACGCGCCAGTTCTGCCGGATCTAGAGCTGGCCAACCCTGAACTC
Source organism: Microcoleus vaginatus WJT46-NPBG5 (assembly GCA_019359355.1). Taxonomy (GTDB): domain Bacteria; phylum Cyanobacteriota; class Cyanobacteriia; order Cyanobacteriales; family Oscillatoriaceae; genus FACHB-68. The sequence continues at coordinate 50,775 of JAHHHM010000002.1, forward strand.
GCTCGTTTGCACCCCCTAAATTTTCACACACCCATAACTCATAGCTGCTGGGCAAATCTAGAGATAATAGTAGGCGTCCAATAGCAGATGGGTTGTGAGTTCCATCCGTGAGCACCGCAATTTTCTCAACACCTTGGCGCAGCGCTTCGAGCAATTCATCCACAGAACGCCCGTGAGCACTAATCACACGCGCATCTTGCCACGGCACCTTCAGCCGGTTAAAAGCCAACTGAACAGAACTTAAATGCGGGTGAAATATTAGCTTATCTGCCGGCAATTCTTCTAGCAGCAAGCGTCCCAAACCAAAAAAGAGCGGATCACCAGAAACCAACACCACGATCTGTGCCGGTGGGGAAACGACAGAAGAGAAATCAGCCGTTATATTTTCCTCAATATTTTCTAGTTGTTCGCTAGACAGCCGTTTGCGAATGTCACGAATGACCAGATTTAAATCTCCAATAACCAGGCGTTCTGCCAAATGGTTTGGGAAATAACCTAAGTGACGCTCACTCCCCACCAGCAGCGTCGCTTTCTCCACCAGATGCCGCACCGGATCTGTTAGTCCAGCTACCCCATCCAAGCCAATTCCAACAACGTGTACAAGCACCATAACATCAGCTAATAAGCATTAAAATTTCCGCGTCAGAGGAGAGAGTGGGGGAGCGGGAGAAAGACAGTTTTTTTGTTCTCAGTTATCGGAAAGTTAGATGCTCATTATCCTACCAGTTGCTGGTGCAGAGGAAGTAGAAGGATGGGGCATGGGGCATTGGGCATGGGGCATGGGGCATTGGGGGGCATTGGGCATTGGGCATTTCTCCCTCTAATCCCTAGCCTCATGCCCCTAACGCCTAGCTTCTAATTTGGCTTTGCTGTAGTTGTTCCCACAGTTGCTCTTGGCTGCGCGCCGGCTCTTTACAGGTTAAGCCTTGGCAAACAAGGCCGATAATGCCGGTCGGCAAGTCAGTCTGTTGTTGATAAACGGCACAAGGCAAATATTGAGCGTTTAGGGCTGTAATAGAGTCACCGGCTGTGCGAACTAAGGTGTGGTTTTGATACCAGTCGAGGGCGCTAAATAGGCTGGGGCACGCTTGGGGGGCGCGGTTCATGATGCTGCTAAACGCTTGCAGGGTTTGCTCGGCTTTGTCGAGAGATTCTAGGTTTTCGCTCAGTAGGGAGAGGCGAACTAAGTTAGCGATGGCAATGCCGTTGGCTGCCGGTGTTGCGTTATCTGTATAGCTGCGTTCGCGCACCAATAATTCTTGACTAGAATCGTTCGGTGTATTGTAATAACCTCCCAGTTCAATACTCCAGAAAAATTCGTCAAATTCTGCTTGAACTTTAAGGGCGTTTTCTAACCAGAAGTTGGCACTCGCCAATTGAGCCATTTCTTCACGATGCCCCATTCCCACTGTAGCTTGATGCAGATCGAGCAAAGCTTTAACAAATAGGGCGTAATCTTCCGATTGTGCCATGACTGCCGGCTGGCCATCGTAATTGAGCCGGTGGAAGCGCCCATCCACCCATTGATGAGCGAGGATAAATTGAGTGGCTTTTGTGGCAAGTTGCAGGTATTCTGGCTGTTGAAGGACGGCACCGGCTCTGGCTAAACCTGAAATCATCAGGCTGTTCCAAGCGACAATCATTTTGGTATCGGTAACTGCCGGAATGCGACCGGGCCAATTGAGGGTTTTGGCTTCTTGGTTATTTCGGGCTGGGGGAAAAGTTTCCAGAGATGCCGGTGATGCGCCGTAGCGGGCTGCAAAGAGTTTTGCTAAGGCAGTTTCGAGCGTTTGACTTAGTTTGCCGGCATCGCGTCTTTGCAAGACGTTGCGCCCTTCAAAATTGCCGCTGGCACTCACGGTAAAGTGTTGTTGTAGTTCTGCAAATTCCTCACGGGTTAGCAACTGTTCGAGTTCACTGAAACTCCAAACGTAAAAGTCGCCCTCCTCCGGTTCTACGGCATTTGGATCTGCAAAGCTGTCGGCATCTTGGGCGGCATAGAAATAACCTGCCGGCGCAGTCATTTCTCGCTTCAGCCATTGCACTGTGCCGGCGATCGCACGTTCAAAGGCCGGTTCTTGGACGCCGGCACTCCATAAATTCGCCAGATATTCCACAATCTGACCGTTATCGTAAAGCATTTTCTCGAAGTGAGGCACCGTCCAAGTCGGGTCAACGGTATAGCGGTGAAATCCGCCGGCAACGTGGTCGTAAATGCCTCCTAAAGCCAAATCTAGCCCCCGTTGTGTGCAAACTTGTTTGGCGTCAGATTTGGATTCAAAATTAAACCGAACCCCTCGCAGCACTAATTCTGCATAAGGAATCATTGGGAAACTCGGCCCAGGATGTTTGGAAGCAATAACAGCCGTATTCGTTTCTAAACCCTTTGCCAACAAATCCTCATTTAGTTGAGATGCCGGCAACACAGCAGACTGTTGCAGGTTTTCTAACATCTCTTCTTTAACTGAGCGTAATTTGGCTTTATCTACGTCATAAAATCGGCGAATTGCCTGTAATACTTGCAAAAATCCGGGGCGTCCGTAGCGAGGTTCTACGGGGAAGTAGGTGCCGCCGTAAAAGGGTACAAGATCGTCAGGCGTCAGAAAGACATTGAGGGGCCAACCCCCTTGACCTGACATCATCTGTAACGCTTGCATATACAGACTGTCGATATCTGGGCGTTCTTCGCGATCCACTTTAATTGGGAGGAAATTGGCATTCATGTACTGGGCGATCGCATTGTCTGAAAAAGCTTCGCCTTCCATGACGGTGCACCAGTGGCAGCTAGAGTAGCCAATGGATAGGAAAACGGGTTTATTGTCGCGGCGGGCAGTTTCTAGGGCTTCGTCACTCCAGGGCCACCAATCGATTGGGTTTTCAGCGTGTTTGCGGAGATAAAGGCTTTGGGTTTGGGCGAGGCGATTTGTCATAGTAAATAATGGCTAGAACTCAACAGATGTCTGGTTGCAATTTTGTCAGTCTAGCGTGAGTGCCGGCACCCTCACCTACTGCCGGCGATGGATGAATCATTGATACATTAAAACAGCAAGAAGACTGAACGGACGCCCTCGCTTCAGTTTTCTTGCTGTCTGTTTTGAGCAAATGCTTTAGAGGTTTTCTTGAACTGCGCCTCGAATTAAAGCCCGATCACCCTCAAATTTTATATCGTTTATTTTCAATCTTCCCAGAGAAAGTTCCAGGTTAATTTTTTGCTTGAGTTGCTCTTTAGGAATTCCTAACTTTTGAGAAAGTTCTGAGAGCGTCATGCTCAAGTTTCCGACTTTGACTTTTGTACTATCATCAAACTTGAGCGTTCCCTGCTCTAGGCTTGGTTTTCCTTCAAGTGCCAAATAAACTTGCCGGTTTTCCATAAACGGAAATGTTTGAATCGCCTTGTTAAAGGCAGTTCGTTCATCGGCAGCCAGTTGCTCAGTCGGAATTTGTGAAATATTTAGGACGACGCCGGCTTCGATTGCTCCATTTTTAATCGTGGTCTTAAACCCTTTTGCGGATTCTAACAAAGGACTGGATCGAGCGTTTTCAACGAGATTAGAAACAACCAGCGTATTAAACTCGGTTGCATCAAGATTAAGTGCTACGCTGTCTGGATCGAAAGTTTTGCCGGCACTTGCACTTCCAACAATGGGCTGCGTATTAAAAGGCGAGTCATTTTTAGGTTCTTCAAGAGCCGGCTGACTTTCTTGGGAGGCTAGATAAGCATCTATCTTTCCTTCAAGTTGGGTTTTTGCTTCTTTAACTTCTTCTGGATTTTTGAAGTTAATCAGATTCGGAGAAGCTTGGGCTTGGTGCGTGTACCATTCAGGAAGATTTGTAAATTGTTGCCACTGGTAATAAACGATGCCGGCGACCCCAATACTTAAAGATAAAATTATCAGGCTAACTTTTTTCATGGCTTGACTCTTTGTGTAGAAAGGATTGCAATAAAATCCACCCTGAGCGGCTACCTCAGCATAAATAGACTATTTTTATAGTATCCCGGTTCCTAGAGCTGAATGGGTCTGACTGTTTAATTCTACCCACATAATTTGCTGTCGGCATTTATCGAAAAATTACGAGATTCCAGAATTTTATTAGTAAAATTAATTTTCATTAGCATCTCTAAAAAAATTAGATTTTAACCAATAGTACGGGTGCGCCTAAGATTTATCCAGTTTCTACAGCGGGCGCAACATTTCAGAGATTGTGAAGATATCAGCCGGAAATGCTAGCGGTGAAAGAGTCGAATTTTCCGGTAAAATCACTTGGCTTTGATAGCCATCTGGAGCCGGCTCTCGAAAGACGTGAAGCTGCCGGTTATTCACATCCAAAACCCAATAATCTGCAATTCCCGACTTGGCATAGCTTTTTGCTTTCGTCTCGCAGTCTGATTTGAGGGTCGTATCTGCGACTTCAACGATTAAATAAATTTCTGAAGGCGTAGGATGATGGTCATCATAGCGCAGCGCATCTCCGATCACGACAGCAACATCTGGTTCGGGTTCAGAACGATCATTTAATCGGATGGGTAATTGTGTTCTTACTAAAACTTGCGCTTCTAAGCGCTTCTCCAGCAACTTTTCTATTCGCGTAATTGCGGAAGCATGAGCAGTTCCCTGTGGACTCATTTTGGTAATTATTTGTCCTTCAATTAATTCGACGCGTTCATCTGGTTGCAGAATCCCAACTTCTGCCATGTGATAGTATTCTGCAACTGTCCAAAGGCGAGGTTCTGCATTGGTATACTTGAGCAAAACTTGCCCTTCAAGCAGTTCGACGCGTTCATCTGGCTGCAAAATTCCAACTTCTGCCATGCGGTGATAGTCATGGACTGTAAAAAGCCGCAGTGTTAAAGGTGTTTCTGTTGTTTGCATTGTTTTAGTACCGAATTCGTGGATCGATGTAGGCATTGAGGATATCAATTACAATGCTAGCAATTACCACAATGCCGGCAAAAAACACGACAACGCCTTGAACAGTGGGATAATCTCGCAAAGAAATTGCTTCATAAAGACGGTTTGCCAACCCCGGCCAAGAGAAAGTAACTTCAGTCAAAATTGCCCCACCTAGCAGGGATGCTAAAGTTAATCCCAACACTGTAATAACTGGTATTAAGGCATTTTTTAGGGCGTGAGCAACGAGAATGCGAAATTCTGGGATTCCTCTTGCTCTTGCGGCTTCTACATAATCGGATCGCAGGGTTTGCTTGAGGTTGACGCGCACAATTCGCTCAAAAATGCCGCTGATGAGAAGACCTAAAGTGAGGCAAGGTAGGGTGAGATAGTGCAAGGCTGTGAAAAATTGAATGAGATTGCCACTTAGGAGACTGTCAATTGTGTAAATGCCGGTGGGACCGGCCGGCACCGGCTGCGTTAAAGGAAAGCGCGTTCCTAATGGAAACCAGCGCAATTGTACGGCGAAAATGAGCTGTAATAGCATCCCGACCCAAAACGCGGGGACTGAGTAGGTAATGATGCCAAATAGCCGGCCACCGGCATCTAAAGGGGTGTTAGGACGCGAAGCGGATATCATCCCCACTCCAATTCCCACGACGAGTGCAATTGCCATGCTATAAATTGCCAATTCCACCGTTGCAGGGAAGTAAGACACAATAATGTCCCACACTTTTTGTCCACGACTGGTGAGAGAAGTGCCTAAATCTAATCGCAGCAGATTTCCCATGTAATTGAGGTATTGCTGCCACAAAGGGCCGGCTAAACCGAGTTGTTCTCGCATCGCCTCTTTAACCGCTTGTGGGGCTTTTGGGCCTAAAATGGCATCCACTGGATCGCCGGGAGTTGCACGCAGCAGCAAAAATACCAGGGAGGTAATTGTCCACAGCATTAAGGGTGCTAAAAGGATGCGGGTAACGATGTAGTATTGCAGTGCTTTAGAACGGGACATTGGAAATTTTTAATTTGAGATTGGGGTTAATCATTCAGACAATTGTAGGGGCGAGTTTAGCAGAAAAGCTTTTTGTGCCGGCAGATATTTTCTGCATAATCCGCCCCTACTCTTTGACAAAACTATTTCTTGATTGTCCAGAAAGGAACTCTTTGAGTCGGTTCTAAGCGAACTCCTTCAACACCTTTTTGAGCAAACAAGTATTCTTTACCTTCCCACAACGGGATAAAGGGAACATCTTTGGCGAGAATATCTTGAAGTTCGCTAAAGATTTTTTGACGAGCTTGCGGGTTTTGCTCTTGGCGTTGTTTGTCAATTAATTCATTAACCCGTTCGTTGTAGTAAAACGATCCTTGAGCTTTCGTTGAGCCGTCTTCACAGCCTGTTGCTGCTGAACCTTTGGCACAATCCATGAACGGTTGAATGTAGTTATCTGGGTCTAAAAAGTCGGGACTCCAATCTAGTAAAAACATCGGATAGATGCCTTTATCTAGATTTTGGTAAGCAGTGGTGGATTCAACACTTTTTAGATCAACTTCCATCACGCCTCCTAATTTCTGCTGAACTGCCGCTTTGATCGTACTCGCGGCTAATCCATCTGTGGTTAAGTTAGAGCGATACCAAAGCTCTAATTTAAGCGGGTTGGTTTTCGAGTAACCGGCTTGGGTGAGGGCTGCTTGTGCTTTGACTGCATTGCCATCGCCATATTGGTCTTTAAACACCGGCTTATAGGCATCTGTTAAGGTGAGAGGCACTAAACTGTAAAGCGGTTCGACTTGACCCCGAAAGACTCGCTCTTGCAACTGAGTTCGATCAATAATTGCGGCGAGTGCTTGCCGAACGGCTACATTGTCTAAGGGCTTTTCTTTGAGGTTCAGGGTTAAATAATAAATCCCATTACTGCGTCCCTCTAGCACTTGCCAACCGGCAGAACCGGCCTGCTTTTGCAAATCGGCAATTTGATCGAGATCGAGAGATTGGAAGGCAACATCGACAGCGCCGGTGCGAAATCCATTGTACAAATTTGATGGGCTGGTATAGCGTTGAATATCAATTCCTTTATTCGCCGGCTTCTCGCCCCAATACTGCTCAAAAGTGTCTAACTTAATCGTATCATTGCCATAGTTAAGGGCTAATTTGTAAGGGCCGGTGCCAACAAATTGATCGCTAAATTTCCCTGCCCCAATTTCATAGGCTTTTGGCGATACTGCACAAGCTCCAAAAAATGTTAATAAATCGGGAAAAGCAGCAAAGGGTTTTTTCAGTTTGATGGTTAATTCATACTCGCCGGTTGCCGCTACAGAATCCACCGTATCTGATAGCAACACGGAGGGGCTACCTTGGTTTTCAATAAACCGCTTTAGCGAAAACTCCATCGCTGCAGCATTGAACGGTTCGCCATCATGGAAAACGACCCCCTGACGTAAGGGAATGGTGTAGGTTAAACCATCTTTACTAATTTTGGGCAACTCTGTGGCGAGTTGGGGTTTGAGATCGGTGGTTCCCGACTCGTAGGTATAGAGGCGATCACCAAGGTTGTGAAGCAAGGTTGCTGCCGCCACTTCGTAGGCATCAGCGGGGTCTAACGTCCGAATCTTGGCGGTTGTGCCAATGCTAACGCGACCTGTATTGGTGCCGGTGTTTGCTGGGGTTGTTGCCTGTTTTTGCCCGCAACTGACGGCGAGAAAACAGCAAATACAGAATAAACTAAGGAATTTTCCCATGAACCGCCACTGGCGTTGGGCAAACTTTGCGAGATATTTGTGCGACATTTCCCTAAAACCTATGCCTCGGAGTCTGAAGTCTAGTCGATAGTACGACATTCAGTAATCTCTGAGCTTATCAGCTTTTAGTTTTCCTAATTAGCTGAGGATTTGCGAATTGTCCACAGGGGTAACTGCTGGGTGGGATCTAGATGGATGCCGGTGATGCCTTTCTGGGCAAAGGCGTAGTCTTTGTTCTGCCACAGGGGGATGTAGGGGACATCTTGGGCGATGATGTCCTGAATTTGGCTAAAAATTGCTTTGCGGCTTGGGGGGTTAAGTTCTTTTCGCTCTTGATCAATGAGTTGGTTGATGCGGTTGCTGTAATAAAATGAGCCGAGGGTTTGACTGCTTCCTAACCGGCAGCCCGCAGCCGGTGTGCCTTGGCTACAGGAAAGAAAGGGCTGAATGTAATTATCTGCATCGAAAAAGTCGGCAAACCAGTCGAGTAAAAAGGTTTGATAGATGCCTTTTTCTAAGTTACTGAAGGCGGTTGCAGATTCTACGCTATTGATTTCTAGTTGTAAACGTCCGCCAAGTTGTTGTTGGGCAATTGCTTTGAGGGTGCCGGCAACTCTTGCTCTAATATTCGATTGGGAAGGATACCAAATTTCAAGTTTTAGAGGTTTTTCTGGGGTGTAACCGGCTTTTTGCAGCAGTTGTTTGGCTTTGGCGGTATTTTTGTCCCCGTAGCGTTCTTTAAAGGCCGGCTTGTGAACGTCAAAGGTGGTGGGAATCATACTGTAAAGCGGTTCTGACTGTCCGTTTCGGATGCGATCAATGAGTAATTGCCGATCAACAATTGTGGCGATGGCTTGTCTAATTTCTGGATTATTTAAGGGCGGTTTACTGGTATTGAGTACCCAATAGCTCACATAATTTCCTGGGGCAGTAATGGTTTGCCAACCTTGTGCCGGCGACTGCTTTTCTAAACTTTGAATTTGTTCGCTGTCGAGTTCTTGATAAGCGATATCGACTGCGCCGGTTGTAAATGCGCTATAAAGATTGGCGGGACTGGTGAAAAATTGCACGTCAACGCCTGGGTTGGCCGGCTTCTCTCCCCAATATTGCTCAAAAATATCTAATTTGAAGGAATCAGTTCCATAATTGACTAATTTATAAGGGCCGGTGCCGGCAAAGGAGTCTGGCTTAAATTTGCCGGCACCCATTTCATAAGTTTTAGGTGAAACTGCACAAAGTCCGCTAAAGGTCAAGAGTGAGGGAAAGGCGGCAAACGGTTTTTTCAGTTGAATGGTTAATTCATAGTCGCCGGTGGTTCGCACCGATTCTACAATGTCTGAAAGTAAGGCTGAGGGGTTACCCTGATTTTCCATAAACCGTTGCAGGGAAAATGCCATTGCTTTGGCGTTGAAGGGTGTGCCATCGTGGAAAACAACGCCTTGACGCACCGGCACGATATAAGTTAAACCGTCTTTGCTAATTTGGGGTAAGGCTGTGGCGAGTTGCGGTTGAATCTCGGTTGTGCCCGGTTTGTAGGTGTAGAGGCGTTCGCCGAGGTTGCTGATCCAAGTGCTTGCTGCCTGTTCGTAGGCATCCGCTGGATCAAGTGTGCGAATTTTTAAGGTTGTGCCGATGCTAATGCGCTGATTGCCGGCATTGGGTGATTGATCTGCCGGTTTTTGAGTGCAACTAAGGGTGAGAAAACAGCAAACGCAGAATAAACACAGGAATTGTGCAATTTGCTGCCACGGCTGGATCGATAGGCGTTGCCGGTTCATGGCGAAAGTGCCTTAATATTTGAGCCTTAACATTTAATCTCTACAATCTCAAGAACCTATTCCACAAGTTGTAACTGCGAGGCATCTTACCATAGTTCACATCCTTGAAATCTATCCTGGGGAAGATTGAGACTCAATACCATGTCAATGTAGATGTAGAGTAGATGCAAAGGTGGTTGGAGGATGCCGATTAGTCTAAATCTTCTAACAACCTGAAGCTTAAAAACTTACAAACTTGGAGAAGTCTCTATGCAATCTATGCGCTTCAACCTACCTGTACGGCGTCTGTTTAGTGCTTTGATGGCCGTCTGCATTTGCGCTTTGATGTTCGTTTCCACCGCCTTCCCAGCTTTTGCCAACACCAGCAGCCCCACAAAAGGGGAAGATAAACTGTTAGGAATTGAGCGGAAGTCGCAAGAAGTGACGCTGTCAGACCCTTACTCGCTGGAGAAAACCAAGACCGAAGCAAATAAGGGTGTGAATGAAGTTCAGGGAGATGCCGATCTTGACAAGATGATCAACCCTGAGAATACCACTGCTACCTCTGTTGAAGAGCAGGCGAAGAACTTTTTAGAAAAGGTCGCTGGTAAAGACGACTAATCGTAATCTGTGCCGGTTTAGTTAAAAATCTATACCAACTGAATTGAATCAGGTTTGGTAAACGTAGCTAGAGCGCTAAGCAGTCAACAGGAGGTTTAAGCTAAGACTGTTAAGCAGCGGCACAAGTAGAGCCGGACGACACTGATTAGCGAAGCTGATCGGTATGAAAACCCCGACCTCAACGAAGCAGGCCGGGGATATTCATTTTTGATGATAAATAGGCGAACTTTAAATAATTATTAAATTTAAGCCAGAAGATTTTAGCGAGGATTTGACCGATCAAATTTATTTATGGATTTTTAAATTAACAAATTGCCTGAATCAAGAGGTGCCGCTGGGGTTCAATTTAGCTCAAAACATTGACTTATTTTTAGGGGAATGATAACATATATCTAGTCGGCCTAATCCATTTTGGTTAACTTCAGGAAAAATTCACTTGAAGCCTAACAATGGAGCGGAGGAACCAAAAACCTTCTCTGGGGCTTATCTTCTTGGGAAACAGAAGAAGGGCACCTCTCAGCCCTAGCCCGTCAGCTAACTTCGTAGGCAATGAGAGGGGACTGAAGAGACAGCATTTTTCCATCAAAAGTGATCTAATCTCCTCAGCTTCCCCGGCACATCACGGTGCGCTCAAATAGACTCAATTTACCCTCGCTAGCGAGAGGGTGTTTTGTATCAATGCCGGCTTTGAGCCAGGGAGGCTTTATGAGGTTATTAGAGGACAGTCTTTCAGAACGATAGCCGCTTTAACAGTGTGGAGTGAAATAGAAATTTGCCCTGTGCTGACGCTCGGCATCTCTTCTAATATGGGCTAACAAATTTAATCGTTATCTCTTTATTTGTATTAATCTTAATACTTACTGGTAAGCCGGCAGCTAAAAATACTCGTGTCGCTTACAGGTTTGCATCGCTTATGGGTTCTTTCTCAGAGAGAAACTTGATAGAGGCAATCACAGCAGTTAGTCTACCCCAACTCACTCTCTAACTTCATGGAAAACTGGCAAGCTATTGTTGCAACAGTAACCTTTATCAGCGTAATTTTCTTAATTATGACTGAGTGGTTGCACCTCGTAATTGCAGCCTTCTTGGGGGCATTAATCTTGGTGTTTACCCACATCATGACTTTAAACGAAGCCATCGGCTACATCAGCCGAAGTCACGCAACATTGGGTTTATTCTTCGGAGTCATGGTACTGGTGCGAGCATTTGAGCCGACTAAAATCTTTGAATATTTAGGGACTCAAATAGTGATCTTGGCTCAAGGAAAAGGCAAGCGACTTTTGCTTGCCATTGTCGGCATTACAACCCCTATTTGTGCAGTTTTACCCAATGCCACAACTGTAATGCTGCTCGCGCCTTTACTGCCCCCAATGGCAGCAGAATTAGGCGTAGATTTTGTACCTTTACTCATTCTGATGGTGTTTGTGGCTAACAGCGCGGGGCTGCTGACACTTGTTGGTGATCCAGCGACGTTTATTGTAGGTGATGCTGTCAATATTAGCTTTGTAGATTACCTATTTCAATTAAGTTTCGGAGGAGTTCTGGCAATCGGAACTATCCTAATCATGCTGCCGTGGTTATTTCCTACAATTTGGCGCAAAGAATTGGATAGTTTGGAGGAATTGCCCCACCCTAAAATTAATCACCCCCGAATTTTAGCAGTAGGGGCTTTAATTGTTGTCTTTGTTTTAGTGTTTTTTGTTGTAGGAGAATCCCTCCCCGTTCCCATATCACCGGCAACCGTTGCTTTGTTGGGAGCGGCTTTAGCTTTGCTTCTCGCTCACCACAGCAACATTGATTCTGTCAACAATATATTGCGGGATGTAGACTGGAGTACCTTAATATTTTTTATGTGTACCTTTGTTTTAATCGGTGGACTGGAAAAAACAGGGGTCATCAAAGGTTTATCCGGGATACTCGCATTTGTATTGGGAAAAAATATTGCATTAGGTGCGCTGTTTCTTCTCTTTTTTGTGGGGTTAGTGTCCAGCGTGATTCCCAATATCCCTCTCGTGGTGGCAATGGTGCCCTTACTCAAACAATACGTCGTCAATATTGGTTTAGCAGCCCCAGAAGTGCTAGATCCTAACTTCCAGGGGCAGTTTCCCCCTATAGTTCTCCCCCTATTTTATGCCATGATGTTTGGCGCAACTTTGGGAGGAAATGGAACCCTAGTCGGCGCTTCTTCTAATATCGTCGCGGCTGGAGTTTCAGAGCTGCACGGACGCCGGATTTCGTTTAAAACGTTTCTGCGTTACGGCATCCCAGTAATGGCAATGCAATTGCTAGTTGCTGCTTTGTATATGACGTTTCGATTTCTAATTTAAGTAAAGATTAGAGAGATTTACTCCTAAAGGGAGATTAATTTTTCAGAAGTCTGTGGTTTGTAAAGTGCTATACAAAAAGTTAGATTGACGAATTGGAATTCTAAAGCTACACTAACAATAGTCTAATTTGTAAAGTCAGCCTAATCCAAGGTCTCATCTGAACAGATGAAATCGGAGCGGAGGAACCAATTCATGGGGCTTATCTCTGTCTTTTATTATTCTTAAAAAGAGGCATCGAGAAGGGCATCTCTCAGCCCTAGCCCGTCAGCTAACTTCGCAGGCATTGAGAGGAGACTTAGGAAAATAATGAAAGCTGAACAGTGAGTGATAAACCCCTGGATTGCGGATTTATCATTCATCCTTCATAATTCATAGTTCCGAAGTGTCTCCGGTTGGTATGGGTCTGTCTTGTTGTACCTACCCCTGACTCTGAGGAGTTTTATATGGCAATTCAGTTGAATTTGTCGGTAATTGCGGTGGCTGGACAAGCCGCTTGGAAACGGGCAAAACCAGTGATCGTTCGGGATGTCGTCTTACTCCCGGCATTAGGGTTTTTAGGAATTATTGTGCTGTGGTGGATTGTGGCTTTGTTCCACAAGGAATTAATTCCCACACCCCCACAAGCACTTGCTGCCAATTGGGATTACATTACCCATCCATTTTATCAGCGCGGCCCGGGTGATTTAGGCATTGGTTGGTTATTAATCGCCAGCATCCGCCGGGTTTTAATCGGCTTTGGATTAGGCGCACTCGTTGCCATTCCCCTCGGTTTTTTGATTGGGATGTCCAAACAAGCAATGATGGCGCTCAACCCGCTTGTGCAAATTTTTAAGCCGGTGTCGCCCCTTGCTTGGCTACCGATTGCCTTAGCTATCTTTAACCTTGCCGATCCATCTGCGATCTTTGTGATATTTATCACCTCTTTGTGGCCGACAATTATTAACACCGCCCTAGGCGTTTCTAGCGTTTCCAAGGATTATCTGGATGTAGCGCGGGTGCTAGAAATGCCGCGTTGGCGACGCATTACTAAAATTATCTGGCCGGCAAGTTTGCCTTATATCTTCACCGGCTTAAGAATTAGCTTAGGGATTGCGTGGCTGGTGATCGTTGCGGTAGAAATGCTAACCGGCGGCGTTGGCATTGGCTTTTTTGTCTGGGATGAATGGAGCCGGCTGAATTTGAGTTCTGTATTTCTCGCTATCTTAGTGATTGGATTAACAGGACTTATCTTGGACTGGGCGGTTGGCAAAATACAGGAATTGATCACGCACCGTTCTGCACGCAGCACATAATTTTAACCCTGCATCGTTAAGAATTTTGAGCAAGTAGCTGTGAGCTGGTTGCTGTCAGCACTCAGGCGCAAAAAATAACTGAAAGCTGACAAAACGATAATCGCGTTGGAAGCGAGGATGAGACTAGAATATGAGTGATATTTTCCCAAATGATTGGAGCCGGCGCGAGTTTTTGAAAGGAATGGGTGCGGTGGCCGCTGGAATGGCGCTGTCTTCTTGTGCTGTTAGTGGTGATCGTTCTGCAAAAGGACTTACTGAAGAAGCTTTAGCAATTGAACCAGTCGTCGATTCCAAAACTCTAGAAAAACCCAATCTCACCGTTGGATATGTGCCGGTGAACGACTGTGCCCCCTTTGCGATTGCTTGGAAAAAAGGGTTTTTTCGCAAGTACGGTTTAAACGTCACACTTAACCGGGAAGCCAGTTGGGCAACCTCTCGTGATGGCGTAATTTTTGGTCGCACGGATGCTGCACCTGTTGTGTCTGGTGCGGTTACCAACGCCCGAATTGGAGCAGAAGGTGCACGCCATGCCCCTCTGTGTGCCGGCATGACCATTCACCGGCACGGCAATGCCATGACGATGAACCGGAAAATGTGGGATTTTGGGTTGCGTCCTTGGCACGAATACAATGGCGACTTGGAAGCATTCGGCAAACAATTTAGAGCTTATTTTGCGAGCCAGACGGCAGAAAATAGAGTCTGGGCTGTTGTGCTGAGTTCTTCCATTTACGAATACTTTATCCGCTATTTATCGGCGGCTGCCGGCGTCGATCCGCTGAAAGAATTTAGAGTAATTATTGTTCCCCCGCCGCAAATGGTAACGAATGTGCGAATAGGGGCAATGCAAGCTTACATGGTTGCAGAACCTTGGAACACACGCGCTATTTATGAAAAAGCAACGAATGGGGACCAGGGAATTGGGTTTACCTTTGCTCAAGGTAAAGAAATTTGGCTAGGACATCCAGACCGGCTCCTGGGCGTTATGCAATCTTTCATCGAAAATTACCCTAAAACCTATCGTTCGCTGCTCAAGGCGATGATTGAAGCCTGCCGGTATTGTGGCGATCCCAACAACGGCGATGAAGTGGCAAAATTACTGACAGAACGCTCTTTTACGGGAGCAAAACCGAAAACTGGGCCGATTGATAAATTCACGCGACCGGCTATTGTCGGTGACTACAATTATGGCGGGTTTGATGGCAAAGAGCGGATTATAAAATCCCCTGACACCACAGTATTTTTTAATATTCCCCCTAACATTCCTCAACAACCCGGAGAACACTCCACGTTTATGTGGCGTTCTCGAAGTATCTGGTTAATGACTCAAGCAGCTCGCTGGGGACAAATTAAAAAGTTTCCCAAAAATGCGGAAGAACTAGCCGGCAAAGGCTGGAGAACAGATGTTTATCGCGAGGTGGCGGCAGAGTTGGGAATCACCTGTCCAAAAGATGATTATAAGGTCGAGCGCCCAGAGGTTTTTATCGATAAGAAAGGCTTCGACCCTAGCGATCCGGTGGGCTATCTCAACAGTTTTGAAATTAGAGCAAATCGTCCCCAATCTTTATTTATGTCTTAGCGGGGAGTTGGGAAGGGTTAATGATTACCCTTTTTAGTCCAAGTTATTTTTGGGATTTTTGCACCGCAGATGTCCCCAGAGAAATCAACGAGTAAATAGAGCAGCGATAAGCGCTGAAAACGAGAAATCAGGAGTAAGGTTATGACGAAATCTAGTTCTTTTCCAATGGGTGCTAATGAGAAAAATGTTCGCAATTCGGGATTTTTAGAAATTGAAAACATCGTCAAAACTTACACCAATCCGAATGGCGGTGAGATGGTGGTTTTAGATGGTGTCAACCTAACGGTTGGTGAAGATGAATATATTTCTGTTATTGGTCATTCGGGTTGTGGTAAATCAACCCTACTGAAAATGGTTGCCGGCCTGGAAAAACCGACATCCGGCTCGGTACGACTTGATGGAAAAGAAGTCCGCAAACCGGGCGCAGAGCGCATGATGGTCTTTCAACACTATGGACTGTTGCCGTGGTTGACGGTGCGCGAAAATATCCGGCTTGCGGTTGATGAAGTGTTAAAAAAAGCCAATCGTGCGGAAAAAATTAGCATTGTTAATGAACATTTAGCAATGGTGAACTTAACAGCAGCGGCTGATAAATATCCCGATGAAATTTCTGGTGGGATGAAACAGCGCGTCGGAATTGCACGAGCTTTGGCAACGCGTCCCAAAATGCTGTTAATGGATGAACCATTTGGAGCACTGGACGCATTAACGAGGGGCAAATTGCAAAAACAGGTACTTGATATTTGGGAAACTCAGCGGCAGGCTGTGATGATGATCACACACGATGTTGATGAAGCGATCTATATGTCTGATCGCATTGTGATGATGACAAATGGGCCGGCTGCAAATATTGGGGAAATTTTACAGGTTCCTTTCTCTCATCCACGAGATCGCCACGAATTGCGAGAGTCTAAGGAATATTATGAACTACGAAATCATGCTTTAGATTTCTTAGATCGCTACTTTAACCAAGAAGAGTAGATTACACTAGGGTTAGGTTCATTTATTGAGTGGGTAGCCTAATCCAATCCAGACTGACATTTATGCCGATCAGGCTGGGATATGGAGCGGAGGAACCAATTTTTGGGGCTAATCTTACGAGAGAGACACCTTCCAGTCTTAGCCCGTCAGCTAACTCCGCCGGCAATGGGAGGAGCACCCTAGACTTTGGCTTTTATAGCAGTTGTCACGGGAATCTCCTTGAGGATGTCACTGCAAATACACAGAACAAGTGGCTATCCGTTCTTAACCCACCTCTCATCCGTTATCCATTGATTTGAGAGAGGTTTAAGCTGTGAAGATCAAGCCAATGTTAGCGCGTTTAGAAAGCGCAATGGGCCGTCATGATTTAGTGGAACAAATGGTTCTGCTGCCAGAACCGGCTTCTTCACATTCTGATTCAGAAAAATCTTCTGCAAAACCAATAAATTTGGTGGTTGGCTATAATAGCTCACCCAGAAGTCAAACAGCGCTTGACCTCACCTTGTGGATTGCCCACCAAACTCGTTTAGTCAGTCGCAAAAAAGTGACGGTTCAAGTTGTGTACGTTGTGGATGAAAAGACAAGGACTCGGGGTTTAGATATTTTTAGCTTGCCCGATGCCGGCAGTTCATCAAAATCTCAAATTCCCTCAGAACTTTCAAAAGCACCAACATTTAATTGTGCCAGTGCTGTTTTAACTCAACCAGAACCTAAAGCATTAGCCGCAAATGCGCGAATGACATCCGTAGATCGGCGCAACTACAAAACAATGTTTTCGCCAGGCAATCAATTTGAGCAAGCGGATAAAATTTTATGGCAAGCCCGCTGCCTGGCTGAAGAATGGCGGGGTTCTTTTACAGCGCATCTGCGGTTTGGGTGCGTGGCGGAGGAACTGAGAAAAGTGGTGGAATCAGAAGCAGGGGATGTACTGTTTTTAGGGTGTCATTCTGCCGATCATCCGATTATCAAAAAACTCGGCGCTAAATTTCCGTGTTCCGTGTTGGGGATTCCATCGGTGTTGTGTTCGGAGGAAAAATGTAGTTTATCATCCGAATTCAGCGCTATGTAAGGGTGAACTTGTTGCTGAGAAATCCTCGTAAATGTGAGGTTAAGCGGTTAGATTGCAGTGCTGCCGGCGGTGGGTAGAGTAACGGCTAAATGAGTTGCTTCTGAAATGCCTGATAAGCCTCAATAATCGCTTGCATATTAGCTTTTGCACCGGCAGCGCTATTCACATCAGGGTGATACTGCTTTACTAAGCGGCGGTAAGCGCCCTTAACCTCTTCAAAACCCGCGCCTTGATTCACCCCTAAAACTTGCCACCATTCCCCACATAAATCCGCTTCTGGGTTGTGTTCAGTTCGCTCTATGTTCGCACGCCAAATTTTCAGCGTGCCGGTTTCCCCACCACTCACTAAAATTTGCCCATCTGGACTAATTGCAACCGGATGACAACCGGGAAGCGTGCCGGTGAGGCTGCCCGTGGCTAAATTCCAAAATCTAATTGTACCATCCCTGCTGCCACTCACAAGCGTTTGACCGTCAGGACTGAATGCCACAGAAAAAACTGCATCTGAGTGTCCTGTTAGGGTTTGTAGAGGCAATTCTTGCGCTTTTCCATCCGCGCCGGTTTGCAGATTCCAGAGCTTAATTGTGGTATCTCCGCTTCCACTGGCAAACATCTTTCCATCTGGACTAATCGCCACAGAAAATACCCAATCTGAATGCTCGACAATTGCCTGGGTTTGTTGATAACTTTTTAAATCCCACAGCCTGATTGTTTGATCGGCACTCCCACTAATTAGGGTTTGTCCACTTGGATCGATTGCTAGACAGGCAACCGTATTTGAATGTCCATTGAGAATCCGAATGAGTTTGCCGGTTTCCAAATTCCAAAGCCTGATTGTTTTATCCGCACTTCCACTCACCAAAGTTTTTTGATCAGGACTAAAAGCAACGGAATAAACAAAATCTGAATGACTGTAAGGCGTGTTTAAATAATAAAAACTTCGCAGTAATCCTCTTTTAGGCAAATTCCAGCTTGTAATTTTTTTGTTGAAGTCACCCGCAACCAGCATTTGTGAATCGGGACTAATGGCAACTGAATAGACCTCTTTGGAATGCCCAAAAAATGTATAAAGCGGTTGTCCTGTTTTGAGATCCCACAACTTGACGGTTTTATCGTCGCTGGCGCTGGCAAGAATTTGACTATCAGCACTGATGGCGACAGAATTGATGGTAGCGCTGTGCCCTTTAAGGATATTCACACATTTCATAACTGAGCCGGCTGAGGGTTCATAGATGCCAATTCTACTGCAATCTCAGGATTGATTAATGCGCTGTGCGTTCGCCTAGACAGTTCTAAACATAACTATCTCATCCCGAGTTAAATTTAGAGGTTTAATTAGAGGCTATACGCCACAATAATTATTAAGTCAACTTGGTGTCAATTACAATTCACAGAATTCACGCTGGCTGTGAACCCAGCATCCTGAAGCCTCTTAATAAACAATTCGCAATCTTGCACGCGAAATTCTGGGCCAAAACGAACAAACTTACGCCGTTCGCCAGATACTATCATTGCTATTACCGGCACATTCTCCTTGTTTGTCTCCCCTGAATAGTCCCCCCAAATTACTTTTAAGTTATCTAATTTTTGAGTTTCTTTGACTTGATCTAACGTTAGTTCTAGCATCACAACTTGATCCGGCACCATCGCTTCTTCCTCCTCTACCACAGGCTCTAAGTCTTCCTTAACCGGCTCTGCTTTATCAACAATTAGCTGCGGTTTCTCGTCCTTATCCTTGCGCTCGACTTTTCCCGATAAAATTAATGGGTTTTCTAAACTCAAGAATGAATGAATTTGTTCGTAAGTATCTGGAAAAACAACGGCTTCTGCTTGACCTTCCAAATCTTCTAATTGCAGAAATGCCATCATGCGATTATCTTTTTTTGTCGTAATCTTTTTAACTTCTGTTAGCATCACAATCACACTGACTTTTTTTCCTCGCTTTTCCTCAAGTTGACCGAGCGTTATTGGAGCAGGATCAAGTTTTTGGGCGGCTTTTAGAGCAGCTTTAAGGGGATGATCGGAGACATATAAGCCTAGCAATTCTTTTTCAAATTGTAACTTTTCCTTCTGACTGTAATTAGGAACCGGCGGCGCTTTGGGCGCGGATTCAAATCCGTTATCAGTTGTCACAGTTCCCAAAAGATCGAATAAATTGCCCTGTCCACTATCTCGATCTTTGGCGCGATCTTGTGCCCAAGCCATTACCAGCTTCATGTCTTCAACTAATTGCTGACGGTTTGGGTTAATATTATCAAAAGCCCCACATTTAATTAAGGCTTCTAAGGCGCGGCTGTTAACCGTGCGCTGATCGACCCGATCACACAGATCAGCTAAGGATTTAAACGGCCCACCCCGTTCCCGCGCTTCTAAAATATACTTAATCGCCCCTTCCCCCACGCTTTTCACTGCCGAGAGTCCGAACAAAATCTTTCCTTGTGCCGGCGTAAATTCCATCTCAGAACGATTAATATCCGGCGGCTCCACCGCAATGTCCTGACTCGCACAATTTGCTAAGTATTTTTTCACCTTATCTTGATCGCCACTGTTCGCCGTCAGCAGCGCCGCCATGTATTCAACTTTAAAATTAGCCTTTAGATAAGCCGTTTGATAGGTAACATAAGCATAGGCAGTTGAATGAGATTTGTTAAAGCAATATTCAGCGAATTTAACCATTTGATCGAACAATTGTTCGGCAATTCTGGCTTTAATTCCTTTTTTGGTTGCCCCATCAATAAAAGTTTCCCGCTGCTTTTGCATTTCCTCCGCCTTCTTTTTCCCCATCGCGCGACGCAGTAAGTCAGCTTGCCCTAAAGAATAGCCGGCTAAATCTTGAGCAACTTTCATAATTTGCTCTTGATAAACAAGCACTGCATAAGTTTCTTGCAGAATTGGTTCTAATAGGGGATGCTCGTATTGAATCTCTTCGCGCCCATGTTTGCGATCAATAAATTTAGGAATCAAGCCGGCATCAAGTGGCCCTGGCCGGTAAAGCGCTAAAATTGAAGAAATATCTTCAATACTAGACGGCTTCAAGTCTCTCACCACCTGTCGCATTCCCGATGATTCTAATTGAAAAATTCCTTCTAATTCTCCTTGTTCTAAAGTTTTATAAGTCTTCAGAATATCTTGGGGAATTTTTCGAGTTTCTCCTTTAGATAAGATTTGCTGAAATTTTCTTTCTTCACGGGGTAGCTGATCGGGATCAAGATCAATATTCTGTGTTTTCTTAATCAAATCGACAGCTTTTTGGATCATCGTTAAATTTTTCAGACCGAGAAAATCCATTTTCAACAGTCCGAGTGAATCTAAATCTTCCATGAAATACTGAGTAATCACCGATCCATCATTATTCTTTTGTAGCGGGACAATTTCATCTAATGGTTCAGATGAAATCACCACACCGGCAGCATGAACTCCAAAGGTTTTATTCGTTCCTTCAATGCGGATCGCCATATCAAGCCACTGACGAGCAGTTACTTGGTTTCCGGTTTCTTGAATTTCATAAACAGCATTTTCATAAGCTTCTTTAAATTCCGGTGCCGGTGTGCGATCTGAAATCATCACCTTAAGCTTTTCTGGCTTACCCCGCGCCACCGGAATTAACTTAGCCATTCTGTCTGTATCTCCGTAGGGAATTCCTAATACTCTCCCGACATCTTTCAAGACAGCTTTGGATGTCATGCGGTTAAATGTAATAATTTGCGCTACCCGATCTGCGCCATATTTCTCTGTGACGTATTGAATGACTTCATCCCGTCTTTCGATGCAGAAATCTGTATCAATATCTGGCATAGATTTGCGTTCCGGGTTCAAAAAACGCTCGAATAGCAACCCGTGATGCACCGGATCGATGTTTGTAATTCTTAAGGCATAGGCTACCAGAGAACCTGCTGCACTTCCTCTTCCAGGGCCAACCGGAATTCCCCGATCTCTGGCAAATTTGATATAATCCCAAACAACTAAAAAATAAGTCGAAAACCCCATCTTTTGGAGCATTTTCAGCTCATACTCTAGGCGTTCTTTATAAACCGGCTTAATTTCAGCATTGGTTTTAGCACCCATGCGTTCTCGCAGTCCTTCCCAAGTTTTTTCCTCCACATAAGTATCAGCGGTGTGTTCTGGAGGAATCGGATAGTTAGGAAGGCGAGGCTCACCCATAATGTTATACGGGTCAACTTTTTCGGCAACTTCTAAGGTGTTGGCAATCGCTTCTTTAATCACCTCATCCGGTAGATGATCTCGAAACAGCATTGCCATTTCTTCAGCCGATTTTAGATATTCTGTGCCACTGTAGCGCAGGCGTTTGTCTTCGATAATTTTTCTGCCGGTTTGAATGCAAAGCAGCGCGTCGTGAGCTTCAACGTCGTAGCAGGAAATAAAGTGCGAGTCATTGGTAGCAACAATTTTTATATCAAATTCTCGCGCAATTTTGACAATTTCAACATTAACAATTCGGTCTTCTGGGGAACCGTGATCTTGAATTTCTAGATAGTAATCTTCCCCAAATACCTCTTTATACCACTTAGCAACACTCCGAGCCACATCGGGCCGGCCTTGGAGAATTGCTTGCGGCACCTCACCACCTAAACAAGCACTGGTGACAATTAAACCCTCATGGTATTTTTCTAATAAGTCTTTATTAATACAAGGACGGGCAAAAATTCCTTTTCCTTGAAACCCTTGCAGGTGAGAAATAGTTGTAATTTTAACTAAATTTTTATAACCTTGAGTATTTTTTGCTAAAACAACTTGGTGATATTTCCGGCAGCGCTTTGGCGTATCTAGCGGCTCGTTAATTACATACATTTCATTGCCAATAATTGGCTTAATGCCTTTGCCGCGACACACTTTTATCAACTCAATTGCGCCATACATCACGCCGTGATCGGTAAGGGCGATCGCCGGCATCCCTAATTCAAGTGCTCTATCGACTAACTGGGGCAACTGGCTAGCACCATCGAGCAAGCTATAATCGCTGTGAATATGCAGACCGACAAAAGACATAAATATTCCCCGTTTTAAATTTTATATTTTAATCAGATTTAGGCAGATTGAATGACAAATTTATACCAGATGAGCTGGCAGCGTGCCGGTCGGACAATACATGGTTTTAATTGTAGATAAAGCCAGAGCCTGATGCTGTTAAATTAGGTGTAGCTTAAGGTTTCACCGGCTCTTGCTGCTGTCGAGCCTTTGCCTGCTCAATAAACCGGCGAACCGTTTGGATATAGGGATCTCCGCTAATTGTGGCCACATTATTGTGATCGGCTGCCGGCACCAAAAATAGCTGTTTCGGTTCATTTGCAGCCGCAAATAGCTGTTGGCTCATTGAGTATGGGGTAACATCATCCGCCGTGCCATGAATAAACAACACCGGCATCTGCAATTTTCCTACCTTAGAAATCGAATTAAACTGCTGATGCAATAACAAATCCACCGGAAACACGCGAAACACCCCGTACCGATAATCTACCATCGCCCGCATCGAAGTAAACGAGCCTTCCGCAATTAACGCACCGGCATTTGGGTGGCGCAATGCTAGCTCAATGCCAATCGCACCCCCCAAAGAATGTCCGTAGAGGAAAATTTCCTGGGGATTCACCCGTCGTTCATTCACCAAGTAATTCCAAGCCGTCTCCACATCTTGATAAACCTGGGCTTCCGTAGGAAAGCTGCCTTCACTTAGACCATATCCCCGATAATCAATCAGCAGCACACTTAAACCCATCTGGTGAAAGCGGTTGGCATGATTGACATTCGCGCCAACATTAATGCCGTTGCCATGCAGATAGAGTACAACCCCAGTCGCATCACCGGCAGCCGGTATCCACCAACCATGTAGGCGTTCCACTTTGCCGGCACCAGATTTCACCGGCAGCCAAACGTCTTCATAAGCCATTTGCAAGGCTGCCGGCGTCTTTTCAATCACCGCCGAGGGGAAAAAGATAAATCGCGTTTGCCGCAGCCACAGGTACAGGCAAGCTCCGGCGTATGCGATGATCAACACCGCCATAAGTGTTTGGAGAAACTTGATAAACAATCGCACAGAAGTGGGCATCAGAAACGAAATGACATTGGACGCAAAACATCAAAAACAGAAAATTACGGGCGCAATACATTGCGCCCCTAGTTCTTTGTTCCTAGTCCAACACCGGCTTCCGTAGATGCCATTCCGTGCTTTGTTCGTAGGCGTAGGCTACTTCAAATAGCGTCGGTTCTTGCAAGGCATTGCCGATCAGTTGCAAGCCAATGGGTAGACCCTGATCATCAAAACCGCACGGTAAACTTAATGCCGGCAGTCCCGCCAAATTCACCGGGATCGTCATCAAGTCCGACAGGTACATACTGAGGGGATCATCGGTTTTTTCACCCGCCTTAAATGCCGTTGAGGGTGCAGTCGGTGTAACTAGCACATCCACTTGAGCAAACGCGCGATCAAAGTCTTGTTTAATCAGGGTGCGGACTTTTTGCGCTTTGAGATAGTAGGCATCGTAATAGCCGGCAGACAGCGCATAAGTGCCAATCATAATTCGGCGCTTCACTTCTGTCCCAAAGCCTTGGGCGCGAGTTTGGGCATACATCGAGAGCAGATTATCCGCATCTGGCACGCGCATCCCATATTTCACGCCATCGTAACGGGCGAGATTGGCCGAGGCTTCCGAAGGAGCGATGATGTAATAAGTTGGCAAGCCGTAGCGGAAGCGCGGGCAGGAAATCACTTGAATTTCCGCCCCTAAATGTTGCAGTTGCTCAATGGCTTTCGTCACAGCCTGTTCCACCACAGGGTCTAAACCTTCCCCAAAGGTTTCTTTAATCACCCCAATTCGACGCTGACCTCTCGGTCTTAAGTTGGGTTGCAGGGCTTTCACGTAGTTTGGGATCGCGACGTTCAGACTGGTGGAATCTTTGGGATCGTAGCCGGCCATCCCATTCAGCAAAATCGCCGCATCTTCGACGCTGCGGCCAAATGGCCCAATTTGATCCAGCGAAGACGCATAAGCCACAAGACCATAACGGGAAACCAACCCATAAGTCGGTTTCATTCCCACAACCCCACAAAAAGCCGCCGGTTGTCGGATTGAGCCGCCGGTATCTGAGCCGGTGGCCACCACGCACTCGTCTGCGGCTACCGCTGCTGCTGAACCTCCCGATGAGCCACCGGGAACTCGCTCTAAATCCCACGGGTTGGATGTTTGCTGATACGCAGAAGTCTCCGTAGAACTGCCCATCGCAAACTCATCCATATTGGTTTTGCCCACCGTCACCGCGCCGGCATCTGCCAGTTTTTGCGTCACGGTAGACTCGTAGGGCGGCACAAAGTTTTCGAGAATTCGGGAACCGCAGGTGGTGGGAATCCCCTGGGTACACATATTGTCTTTAATCGCAATCGGAATGCCGGCTAACAGCCCAATTTGCTCGCCGGCGGCTATTTTTGCATCCACCTGACGAGCCTGCTCCAAGGCTTTATCAGCCGTCACGCACAGGAAGCTATGGAGTTTCGGCTCCAACTGCGTAATGCGATCCAAGGCTTCCTTGGTAATTTCCACAGCAGAGCGTTCTTTGCGGACAAGTTGTTTGTGCAACTCGCGGATGGATGCCATGTTGTACCTTCACTGACTCAACTTTCAGACCCTTAGCCAATATAGCTGGCAATCTGTACCTGCTGCACAGCGCTTTTGAGTAAAGCCTGCTGCCGGCAATATAATCAGACGTTCTATATCACACTTTTTGCTAAAAAATCACAGATAAGAAAAAAAGGCCGACATCGGCTCATTTTCAGGCAGATTTTTGAGAATTAAGGTTCAAAAAGGGTTAATTGCATCTACAGTCAACAAGAGATTTAGTACAATCTCTCTTTTGAGTATCTATGTGTTCTGTGTGTGAGGATAAACTATGCACCGGCTGCGGTCTTGGGTAATCGCCATAACGAGTGCATTAGGCATGGTAACCAGCATGGAGTTAATGTACACTCCCCTATCCATTGCCCCCCCCAAATCTTGTTCATTGGGCGTACTGTCGTCATCGACTAAGTCTGTTCCTCAAAACAGCCAAGGCAGTGCCCGCCCCCAGACCAATCGATGCGCTTACGGGTTAGATTACGTTTTATACTCGAAATCGCCCCAACCGAAGAGTCTGTTGCAGCCTTATCAAACGCTTTCACAAGCGCTGCAAACGACAGAAACTCGCATTGAGCGAAACAGCTTTAGTATTTACGGCGACACTAACCGTGATGGGAAGGTGGATGACAATGACTTCCGGTTTCGGCAACCTTGGTCTTGGGATGCCGGTGCGCTCATGTTATTTAACAACGACGATGATGACCGCCAGGGAATCCCTGATTGGCAAGATAGTATCGTGAACGGCGACAACGATGTAGAGGATCTGGCCAAAGTTCACTTAAAGTTAGGCGAAGACTTTGCCGGCAGTCAATTGTTATTGGTTGCAGACGAAAAAGCGCGTCCCTATATCAACATTTTTCAAAAAACCGATAAAGGATGGCAGCCGGTAGATTTAAACGGATCAAAACCTATTACCTACAGCAGCGATATTTTGCTTGGGGTTGAGGCAAAACAATTTGCCAACCGCAACTGGAACGGTTTACTCAACCTAAAAGCAGTGGCTAAAAACAAAGACAAAATTGTTGCTGAAGACGCCATTCAAATGCGGGTGGCACCGTGGATTATGTTGCCAAATACCGCAAAAGTGACTGAACTCTATGTCAGTGATCGTGGCATTGGCAATCGTGAATTTATTTCTCAGCTTAAAACCGGCGTAGAAGCAACCGGCGCTAAGGTTAATGTTATCTCCGGCGGTACGGCTTGGAAGCAAGACACAATGGAAATTGGCTATGTTCAATTTCCGAAACAGTCATCCCTGCAAAATTTTAACGTTGTGCTTAACGGAAATCGAGGCGGGAGCATGGACTATTATCCGCGATCCTTGCTTAGTCGTGATTTCGGCTGGTTTGAAATGGGAAAACCCCGACGTTTGGACGCTCTTAATCAGTGGACAGATTGGTTTGGCAATTTGGAGGTAACGCCGCCTATTCCAGGTTATCCCCAAGGTAGAATTTATTATGGCAATGCCGGCACTGTCGCTTTTCATCCAGAGGTGGTGGATTTCTTAACCGCCCAGGAAATTCAAGGGCCGCCGGTGGATATCGATACTTCTTGGTTAATGATCCGCCATGTAGATGAAATTATTAGCTTTATTCCCACACCTTCTGGAAAACCTCTAATGATGATTGTTAGCCCAGAAGAAGGTGTAAATTTGCTCAAAGAACTCAACAGTAGAGGCTATGGAAATGAATTAATCAATCGCGGTTTAAGTACGCAAACAACGGTGAGTGGGGCACTCAATAACAAGAATTTAATCGAACACAATCTGAAGCTACAAAGTCAGCATATTAACCCAATTATTGCCAAGCTGAAACGAGAATTTAATCTCTCAGATGACCAGATTGTTCGTATTCCCGCAATGTATGGTTATGGTGGCTATTCTTGGTGGCCTAATATGGTTAATTCTGTGGCGGTGAATGGTCAGATTATGGCGTCAAATCCACG
Organism: Microcoleus vaginatus WJT46-NPBG5; assembly: GCA_019359355.1. GTDB lineage: Bacteria > Cyanobacteriota > Cyanobacteriia > Cyanobacteriales > Oscillatoriaceae > FACHB-68. The sequence goes on from JAHHHM010000002.1 coordinate 77,589, forward strand.
CGGGGCGATTGTTAATGGTAGAGATTACACTCAGGAGGCATTTCGTCGGCGCGTAGCGCGTTCTGCACTGAAAGTTTATTTTCTGGAAGATTTGTATTATCAAGAACTCAGGGGCAATACGCACTGTGCGACAAATACACGGCGCAAAGGGTTAGATACGCCGTTCTGGTCATCCTTGCCGGCTTGGTTATCTCAGCGTTAATTTTGGGGATGCCGACATTCTTAAATTTATTGACCGCAGATATTAACGCTGTGCTTTATTAGGTTTTTTTTGAATTTATTAACCACAGATGATAGCGCAGCCTGGCGCTAGCCATACACAGATGATAGCGCAGCGTGGCGCTAGCCATATACAGATGTTTGTGCAGGGTGCCGGCAAATACAAATAGATGTTGACGATAGTCTACTGTTAGGCAGATGTAGACTATCGCCAACATTTTAGGCTTTTACGGTTTTTGCCAGGGCTAACTAACCGGCTTGTAATGCGAGTGCGGGATAATCGATATACCCTTTTTCTGTGCCGCCATAGAAAGTTGACGGATCTGGCTCGTTTAAAGATGCGTTTAACCGGAAGCGTTCAGGTAAATCGGGATTTGCAATGAAGAGTTTGCCGAATGAAACTAAGTCAGCGCCGCCGGCAGCAATGAGTTCATCTGCTGTTTGCTGATTAAAGCCGCCATTTGTCATCAAAATGCCTTTGTAAATCGCGCGGAAATAGCTTGTGGGGACAACCTTTCCTCCATGTCGGACATCGGATTCAGTGCCTTCAATTAAGTGAAGATAAGCTAAATTAAACCGATTCAGTTCCTCTACTAAGTAGCCAAAGGTTGCCTCTGGGTTGGAGTCAGAGATATCGTTGAAGGTACTGCTGGGTGAAAGTCGAATTCCAACACGATCAGCCCCCCAAACACCAACAACGGCTTCCGTTACTTCTAAATGAAGACGGGCGCGATTTTCAATAGAACCGCCATACTTATCTGTACGCTTGTTCGTACCATCCCGAAGGAATTGATCGAGCAAATAGCCATTTGCACCGTGGATCTCAACGCCATCAAAGCCGGCAGCCAGAGCATTTTCAGCGCCTTGGCGATACTGCTCAATAATTCCTGGTATTTCGTCTGTCTCTAAAGCGCGAGGCGTGACAAACGGCTGCAATCCTGAAAACGTCATTGCCTCACCGGCTGGTTTAACGGCGGAAGGGGCAACCGGCAGCGCTTCATCGGGTTGCAGCGATGGGTGCGAAATACGCCCAACGTGCCACAGTTGCAAAAAGATCCGTCCGCCATGTTCGTGAACTGCATCCGTCACCAGCCGCCATCCTGCCACTTGTTCAGGTGAGTGAATTCCTGGCGTATAGGCATAGCCTTGTCCCTGTGGCGAAACTTGCGTTGCCTCGGAGATGATCAAGCCGGCTGATGCTCTCTGTACATAATAGGTTGCATTCATTGGCCCTGGCACATTGCCATCACCGGCACGGTTGCGCGTCAGGGGTGCCATCACGAGCCGGTTTGGCAGTGTGTATGCGCCAACTTGAATAGGTGAGAATAGATTAACGTTTGTACTCATTGGTTCAGTCTCCATTAATTAGCAGTATTCTGGCTAGTTTCTAAATCGCCTAATTTTCTCAGTCCGGCTGCTTTTTTTAAACTGAAAAAGTTTAGGCGACTTCTTCATCGGTTGTCTAGTTTTTTTCGATCAACGCATTGAGTTTTTCAGCCAGGGCTTGTTCTGTCACGATACCAACCATCCGATCAGCAACTACGCCATTTTTGAAAAATACAATTGTGGGAATTGACCGAATTTCATAATCGGTCGCAATTTTCTCGGACTCGTCAACATTCAATTTTCCTACTTTGGCTTGGCCGGCAAACCGGGTAGCCATTGTTTCAATGGTGGGTCCTATGAGCCGGCATGGCCCGCACCAAGGTGCCCAAAAATCAACTAAAGTTAGTTCTTGGCTTTCGATCACTTCACTTTGGAAGTTTTCGTCTGTTAGTTTAATCGATTTGCTGTTGTCTGACATGATTTTTATTTCCGTTGATGGTACTGACAATTGGTCAAAATTTGGAAAGTTAAAACAGCCGGGTTCGGGATTTACAAGATCAATCAACTTTACATAAAATTAGACCAGTCTACTACAAAGCGCTTAGGTAAAGTTTTGACTGATTTCAGAATTAATCAGTCAACCTTTGAGGGTCGATTCAAACACGATCTGGATAAAAGCTTCTAAGGGAGCGATACTTTTGGTAACTTTGGCTCGGAGAATCGCTCCTTCCCAACTGTTTAACAGGAATTCTGCTAAGTCGTGAGGATTAAAATGAGCGGGAATTTCACCGGCTTCTTGAGCTTGGTGCAAACATTTGGCAAAGCGCTCTCGCCAATGGCTGAGAATTTCTTCCAACCGGGAGCGAAAAATTTCGCTTTGATCGGCAAGTTCTTGGCTTAAATTACCAATTAGGCAACCGTTACGGCACTGCCCAGACTCGAAGCGCTTACAGCTTTCCTCGAAGTGCCGGCGCAGGCGTGAAAGTGGCGTCAGAGCTTGATCTTCCAAACAGCGTTCTAAAGTGGCTTGATAAGCTTGCGCGTAATTCTCCAGCACTTGAAGACCGAAGTCTTCTTTGCTTTTGAAGTAGTAGTAGAACGAGCCTTTCGGCACGCCGGCTGTTTGCAAAATCTCCTGGATGCCGGTGTGGTTAAAGCCTTTTTCTAGAATGATCCGTGTGCCAATCTCTAGAAGCGTTGTTCTGGTTGTTTCTTTGCCCATGTTTAATATAGTAGACTGGTCGTCTACAAATGTCAAGGCTTGGGAGTGCTATCTGTATGGCTGCTGATTTAGGCGGCTCTACCGGCCTTAAGAAATGAGGAAATTAAAGACGGTTTCAGCGGTTATGAGAAAATCTTGTCGGTGCTGGAGTTGTTGTGTTTGCTAAAACTGGGGTGAGGATATCCGAAGCGGGCGAGATTTTGCAATAATTAAGAAATGATTGAACTGCATTGTCACACAACCTATTCTGACGGCACGCTCACACCTGGAGAACTTGTTGCTGCTGCGGTGAAAGCTGGAGTGGTTGCGCTAGCCATTACGGATCACGATACGGTATCTGGTTGGGATGAAGCGTTGGCTGCTGCCCAGCCGCATGGTTTAGAAATTGTACCCGGAGTCGAATTAAGCACGGTTCACAATGAGCGTTCCCTGCACATTTTGGGCTTTTATCCAGATGCGGAAAAGTTACAGCGCGATCTGCATGAGCGTGTAGAGGGACGGAAACGCCGCGCCGCTGAAATGGTGGAGAAGTTAGCTGAATTAGGCTATCCCATCGAGTTGCCGGAAATGGGAGAGGGAATGGCACCAGGACGCCCTCATATTGCAACAGCAATGGTAAATGCCGGCTACGTGCACTCGAGTCGTGAGGCGTTTGATCGTTGGCTGGGTGATGGTAAACCGGCTTGCGTTGAGTATGAAAAGTTTTCAATCGTTGAAGGCATTGCTTTATTACGCAAGTCGGGAGGGGTGCCGGTGTGGGCGCATCCCTATTTATTCCGAGGCGGTACAGTTGAGCCGGTGTTAGAGGAGATGGTGGCAGCCGGTTTGATGGGGGTTGAAGTTTACCATCCCACCCACTCTCCCTCACAAGTTGATAATTTAAAGAAACTCTGTGCTGAGTATGGTTTACTGATGACCGGCGGCAGTGATTATCATGGCCCTTGTGACTTGAAAGGAAAAGAGGCCATCCGTCTGAATATGCTCAATTTGCCGCTGAATTTGCTGGAGGCGATTAAACAAGCCGCGCTTGATTTGAAGGGCTAGAAACCGAAGCTGGGGCACAGCATGAGTGTACCCCTAACCTATATTGAGTTTTACTTAGAGCCGCTTGGCCCTAAACCGGCAACGCCCGCATAGACAGCGCGTTCGCCTAATTCATCTTCGATTCGCAACAAGCGGTTGTATTTGGCAACTCGTTCACTGCGGCACAAAGAGCCGGTTTTAATTTGGCCGGCACGAGTAGCGACAGCTAAATCGGCAATGGTTGTATCTTCAGTTTCCCCAGAACGGTGACTGATGATCGAACGATAACCTTTGCGCGTCGCAAGTTCGATGGTTTCCAAGGTTTCCGTTAATGAGCCAATTTGATTGAGCTTAATCAAAATCGAGTTGCCGGCACCCGTATCAATGCCTTTTTGTAACCGTTCGCGGTTGGTAACAAACAAGTCATCGCCGATGAGTTGAATGCGACTGCCTAACTTTTGCGTTAAAAGCGTCCAGTTTTCCCAGTCTTCCTCGTGCAGTCCATCCTCAATCGAAACAATCGGGTATTGGTCAACCAATTTACCGAGATAATCGATAAATTCTGCCGGCGAATGAGCGGAACCATCGTAAGTGTACTGGCCGTCTTTGTAAAACTCACTAGCCGCCACATCCATTGCTAAGGCCACTTGCTCACCCGGTTTGTAGCCGGCCTTTTCAATCGCCGCCATCAGCAACTCTAAAGCCGCCTGATTGGACTCTAAATTGGGTGCAAAGCCACCTTCATCGCCAACGCCGGTGAGTAACCCTTTATCCTTCAAAACCTTAGCTAAAGCCTCAAACACCTCCGCTCCCCAGCGTAGGGCTTCCCGGAAAGATGGGGCACCCACCGGCACGATCATAAATTCCTGAAAATCCACATTATTGTCTGCGTGTGCTCCGCCGTTGATCACATTCATTAGCGGCACCGGCAGCACATTAGACAGGGGACTGCCCAGATAGCGGTAAAGCGGCAACCCCAAAGCATTTGCGCCGGCTTTGGCTGCCGCCAGAGAAACCGCTAGAATTGCGTTGGCTCCCAGGTTCGATTTATTAGGAGATCCATCAAGCTGAATCATCGTATAGTCGAGGGCCACTTGGTCAAGCACATCGAGTTCCAAGAGGCTGGGTTCAATTTTGTGCTTCACATTATCAACGGCTTTGATTACACCTTTGCCGCCGTAACGTCGGGCGTCTCCATCCCGCAGCTCATGGGCTTCAAACGTGCCGGTGGAGGCACCGCTGGGCACTTGGGCTAATCCTGCATAGCCGCCAGCCAGGTAAACTTCGGCTTCAATTGTGGGGCGTCCGCGCGAGTCGAGAATTTCGCGGGCCTCAATTTTGATAATCGCGGTATCTTCCATGTTTCAGCACTCTCACTCCATAACCTGGTAATCATTGAAACTCCTATTGGCACTCTTATGAGCGTCGGTGGAGTCTTTTTGGGCGAAATCCGTGTCTTTAGCAAGCTTCAACAATCTGTTTGCCCAATCGTTAGAATACCGACTAAACAGACTTCTGTTGGTTGATATTAAAGAAGTCTATGAATTTTGCCGGTCTTTATTTTTACCAACCGGCCTGAATAGGCGATCTGCCATAGAGCCGGTGGCGTGCCGGTAGAATGGGAAATAGTTCAGAAATTTGGAGTTGGCCATGCGATTGCTACACACAATGCTGAGAGTCGGCAATCTAGAAAAATCCCTCGACTTCTACTGCAATGTCTTGGGCATGAAGTTACTGCGCCAAAAAGACTATCCGGGTGGCAAATTTACCCTCGCCTTTGTTGGCTACGGCGATGAGTCTGACACAGCCGTTTTAGAACTGACTCACAACTGGGGTGTTGAGCAGTATAACTTAGGCGACGCCTACGGTCACATCGCACTAGGCGTAGATGATATTTATGCCACCTGTGAGCAAATCAAAGCCGGCGGAGGGAAAGTCACCCGCGAACCTGGCCCAATGAAGCATGGTTCTACAGTCATTGCCTTTATTGAAGATCCAGATGGTTATAAAGTCGAACTCATCCAGCTAAGCAGCCATAGCTCAGCCGGCAACCAAGAAACAGCTACACCACAGCCGGCAAGCTTGGGTTAGGGAATTGGGCATGGGGCATTGGGCATGGGGAGAGAGTGTGAAAATGTTCAACAATTTTAATTTCTTGGTTGTCGTGAATGACTACAGACTTGCCCATACCTTTAGGTTGGCGAAGCCTTGCCCTATCCCCAATGCCCAATCCCCAATGCCCTATTCCCCATTCCCCTAGTCTAAGTAAGAGCCACAGGCAAAAGACCGCTTTAGTGTGAGGAGTACAATGTGAAGCACGCTGATTGGCAGCTTCCCTTTCTGGGAGTAGTCGTCATGCTGAGTCAAATGCTGCCGGCATTTGCAGAATCTGCTGTGCCGGTGAAAAAAGCCGGTTTACAATCTATCCCAACTGTTGCTCAATCTATTTCTATTGAAATTAAAGAAAGCCGGCCGGTCAATGAAGAAATTCCCATCAGTGAATTTCCAAATTCCCAGATGCCGGCCCTGATTGAGACGGTAGAGCAGGAATCGATGGCCCAAGTCACTTCTGTAGAGCAGCTAGCTGATGTTCAACCCACAGATTGGGCTTATCAAGCGTTGAAATCTTTGATTGAGCGCTACGGCATTAGCTTGGGTTATCCCGACGCGACATTTCGGGGCAATCAATCGATGACGCGATATGAATTTGCGGCGGCTTTAGAGGCTGTGCTGGAGAAGATTCAACCCCTGCTTGTCTCTGAGCAAGAATTGCTGCAAGAAGATGTTGCGACGCTGGAAAGACTGCAAAGAGATTTTGCCCAGGCTTTAGCGCGACTGCGAAATCGCTTGGACGGTATTACCGCGCGGACAACAGAACTTGAAGAAATTAGGGTTTCCGCTACAACTACAATGGCGGGGGAATTCATTTCAACGCCAACGTTTGGCAGGGATGCTGCGGCAACAGTAGTCTCTCGGTTGCGGCTGAACCTGCTCACCGACTGGCGAGAAACCGGCGGTTTTTTAACCACTCAGTTAGAAATGGGTTCCGGGGGAGGAGATGCCATCAGCCGTGCTCAAAATGAGGGGCAAAATTTGCTGGGCAGCACCGGCTCGTTGGCAGGTGCCGGCGGACTTGATTATGTGGGGGTGGATGAATCTGTACGCTTACGCAAGCTTTACTTCACATTTGAGCCTTTGTCAAATGTTTCGTTAACGGTTGGGGCAAAAATGTCGCCCAGAGATTTTATAGATCGCAACCGATTTGCCAATAATGAAGCCGTTGATTTTAATTCCAGCTTTTTTCTGAACAATCCTTTAATTGTACAAAATCAGATTGACCGGCCTGGGGGTGCCGGTGCGGCGATTAATTGGAACCTTAAAGGAACCCCTTTTCGTGTAAACGCCCTCTACATTGCCACAGATGCCGGCGATCCAGATGCAGCGGACGGAGGTTTTTTTGAAGATCGCAACCAAGGCAGCATCGAGCTACAATACTCCCCTAACCCAAGTTTAGCCATGCGGTTGCAATACACCAGTGCTGCGATTAATGACACCGATATTAATGCGTTTGGCATTAATGGAGAATGGGCTTACAACTCTCAAATTGCTGTGTTTGGTCGTCTTGGTTTTAGCAGTTATGCCGGCTTTAATAGCGAACTCGATAGAGACTTAGATGCACATCCCTGGACTTGGGCGGTGGGGGTGACGCTGCGGAATACGCCGCTTCCGGGAACGCTTGCCGGTGTTGCGATCGGCCAGCCGTTTATCACCGGCAGTGTCGGTGATGCAACACAAACTAATTTTGAGGCGTTTTACAATCTCTTGCTGAGTGACAATATTAGTGTGACCCCAGCTTTGCTAGCGGCGTGGAATGCTGACAATGACAGCGATAACGGATTAACTTGGCAATTCGCACTTCGCACCGTGATTTCGTTTTAATTGTCTACAGTCCGTTGTCACTTTGTAATTGAATGCTGAGCGATCTCAATAGAACCTGACAAACGACAATTGACCTCTGACCTCTGAGCCTGACAAATAATGCAGCCAACTGATTCGACAAAATTTACCGATAAAGCCTGGGAAGCCATTGTTAAATCCCAAGAAGTTGCCCGTCGCTTCCAGAATCAGCAGCTGGAGGTAGAGCACGTTGTCACCGCACTACTGGAACAACCCGAAGGACTTGCCCCTCGGATTTTAAGTCGCGCCGGCGTGAATACTGAGCAACTGCTACAGCAATTAAAAGCATTTGCTCAGCGCCAGCCAAAGGTGGCAAAAGTTGAGCAACTGTATTTGGGGCGCGGCTTAGACATCTTATTAGACAAAGCTGAAGAGTCTCGCCAAGCCGTGCAGGACGAGTTTATCTCGATTGAACATTTACTGCTGAGCCTAGCCGATGAGGAGCGTGTAGGCCGGCGGCTGCTGAAAACGTTCAATTGCGACCGCCCATCGCTGGAAACGGCGATTAAAGCAACCAAAGGCACCGCTAAGGTACAAGATCCAACCCCGGAAAACAATTACGAAGCCCTGGAAAAATATGGGCGAGACTTGACAGAACAGGCAAAAGGTGGTAAACTTGATCCCGTTATTGGGCGGGATGAGGAAATTCGCCGCGTTATCCAAGTTCTTTCTCGCCGCATGAAGAATAACCCGGTGCTGATTGGAGAGCCTGGGGTGGGAAAAACGGCGATTGCAGAAGCGTTAGCCCAACGAATTATTAACGGGGATGTGCCGGAATCTTTGAAAAACCGGCGGCTGATTGCCCTGGATATGGGCAGCTTGATTGCCGGCGCGAAGTATCGGGGGGAATTTGAGGAGCGCCTGCGAGCGGTGCTGCGGGAAGTCATGGGATCTGACGGGCAAATTGTGCTGTTTATTGATGAGTTGCACACTGTTGTGGGTGCCGGCGCAAATAGTCAAGGTTCGATGGATGCCGGCAACCTGCTCAAACCGATGCTGGCACGGGGAGAATTGCGCTGCATTGGGGCAACCACCCTGGATGAATATCGCAAATATATTGAAAAAGATGCTGCCCTAGAGCGCCGGTTTCAACAGGTGTTAGTGGATCAACCCACGGTAGAAGATACCATTTCTATTCTGCGCGGACTCAAAGAGCGTTACGAAATTCACCATCAAGTAAAAATCCTCGACTCCGCCCTAGTAGCGGCTGCCACCCTATCTGCACGCTATATTGCTGACCGATTTTTGCCAGATAAAGCGATTGATTTGGTGGATGAGGCGGCGGCGAAGTTGAAGATGGAAATTACTTCAAAGCCAGAAGAACTCGAAGGTGTAGATCGCCGGCTCATGCAACTGCAAATGGAAAAACTTTCCCTAGAAGCAGAGCAGGCAAGTCGAGCTGCCGGTGAGCAGAGAAGTCGAAGTGCCGGTGAGCGGTTGGAGCGCATCGAACGAGAAATTACCAATTTAAAACAAAAACAGCAGCACCTCAACGCTCAGTGGCAAGGCGAGAAACAGATTTTGCAAGCGATCAACACCCTAAAGGAAGAAGAAGATCAACTCCGGGTGAAAATCGAACGGGCAGAGCGTAATTACGATCTCAATACAGCCGCGCAGCTCAAATATGGGCGCTTAGAGGTTGTGCAGCGGGATCGCGAAGCCAAGGAAGCGGAACTGTTGAAGCTGCAATCTCAAGGCTCGACGCTGCTGCGGGAACAAGTCACAGAAGCCGATATTGCGGAAATTGTCGCAAAATGGACCGGCATTCCCGTGAATCGGCTGCTAGAGTCGGAACGGCGGAAATTGCTGCAATTAGAATCTCAATTGCACCAGCGGGTGATTGGGCAGCAGGAAGCCGTCGAAGCTGTTTCAGCAGCAATTCGTCGCGCTCGTTCCGGCATGAAAGACCCCGGACGTCCGATTGGTTCCTTCTTGTTTATGGGACCAACGGGGGTAGGTAAAACCGAGCTAGCAAGAGCATTAGCTCAGTCTCTTTTTGATAGCGAAGAATCCCTTGTGCGGATTGATATGTCGGAGTACATGGAGAAGCACGCAGTTTCTCGCTTGGTGGGTGCGCCTCCGGGATATGTGGGTTATGAAGAAGGGGGTCAACTTTCGGAGGCAATTCGCCGGCATCCTTACTCGGTGCTGCTGCTGGATGAGGTGGAGAAGGCTCACCCAGATGTGTTTAATATTTTGTTACAGGTATTGGATGATGGGCGAATTACCGATTCTCAAGGCCGGCTTGTCGATTTTCGCAATACAGTGATTGTGATGACGAGTAATATCGGCAGTGATCGCATTTTCGAGGCGCTGGGGGAAAGACAAGAGGCAGAAAATGGGCGTCAAGAAAAGTTGTCGATCCAAAATACCAAAAAGTCCAAATCTAAAAATCAAGATCCAGAGGAGGAGATGCGGAAAGGCGTGATGCAGTCATTGCGCGGTCATTTTCGCCCGGAATTTTTGAATCGGGTTGATGATATTATCCTGTTCCATCCCCTCAACCGGGCGGAGTTGCGTCAAATTGTCGGCATTCAAATTAAACGCATTGAGCAACTTTTGGCGGATCAAAAAATTAGCTTCCAGTTGATGAGTGCCGCCCAAGATTATCTGGCAGATGCCGGCTATGATCCGGTGTATGGTGCGCGTCCTCTGAAGCGGGCAATTCAGCGAGAGGTGGAAAATCCAATTGCAACAAAGTTATTGGAAAATACCTTTGTTGCCGGCGACACAATTGTGATTAATTGTGTGGATCGAACTTTAACTTTTACTCATAAAATGCCGGGGGTTGATGAGCCGGTTGCTGAGCCGATTTCAGAGCCAGTTGTTGAGCTAGTTGCTAAGCCAGTTGTTGAGCCGGTTGCTGCTGAACCAGTTTCTAAGCCGGTTGCTGAGCCGGTTCCTAAGCCGGTGGGGCCGGCATTTGTTGATGATTCACCGGCTTCTATTCAATTAGTAGAAGTGAAAAGTGAAAAAATTGAGTGAAGCATAAGGCATTTAAGCATTAACTTTACGCCCTTGTAACGAAGGGGCATGGGGCAAGGAATATCAATTTACATTGCCCCATGCCCCATGCCCATACCTTTAGGTTGGCGAAGCCTTGCCCCATTCCCCATTCCCCAATTAACAAATGCTCGTTCAACCGTTAAAAGCAAATTGGATTACACCGGCAAACTTTCAGCCTTACGGTCAAGTAATCTATGCCGGTAAAGACGGTGAGGCATATAATTCAGAAGACGCTCAATTGATACTTGATCGCGGAATTCCGCGATTTTATATCATGCGGCTGGAAGAAAAAGGCCGAAAGTTTCACAAAATTACTCGCCATCTTAACTGCACTCAATGTTTAGGCGCTTTGGAAGGGAAAGAGTGGTTGATGGCCGTTGCACCGCCGGCAGATCGTGACAAGCCGGTGTTAGAAGAAATTGCAGCTTTTCGGATTCCCGGTAATTGTTTTATTAAATTACATTTAGGAACTTGGCACGCCGGCCCTTATTTCGACCATGAATTTGTCGATTTTTACAATTTGGAACTCAGTGACACGAATATTAACGATCACGACACTTGTAATTTGCGAGAAACCTACACTATCGAGTTTGAAATGATTTAACTTCCTGTAAGCCGATAGAATTATTGCAAAAATTTCAATTTTTACAATATTGCGTTGATCTCGGCAGATAGCTTTGCTAGCTTGTAAAGTGAAATTGGAAGTTCAAGAGTATGAGAAAGCAACCATGTACGTGCTAATTGGTGGAGCCGGCTTAGTGGGGTTAACTTTGGCGCAAAAACTGGTAGAACTTGGACATACTGTTGCCGTCATTGACATTGATCCGAACGCTTGCCGGTATGTCCGCGAACAAGTGGGAGCAATGGCTTTTGAGGGCAGTGCTGTCAGTACAGAAGTGCTGCTAGAAGCTGGAATTCGTAAAGCCGACTCTTTAGCAGCAGTTCTGCGAAACGATGCCTTAAATCTGGCAATGGTGACGCTTGCCAAACATTACGGAGTTTCCCACATTTTGACCCGGATGCGCCATCCTGATTTTGCTCAACCACTTCGTCTAGCTGGAGCTACCCATATTATCAGTACGATTGAGCTAGGGGTTTCAACAATGGTTAATGCTATTGAATATCCTCAAGTTGAATCAATGATGCATTTTGAGCAGGGACAAATTGAAGTTCTCAAACTTCCCATCCCCAATAATTGCTATGTTGTTGGTCGTAGCGTTGCTGAAATTGCTCAAGATTCTCGATTCCCTACCGGCTCTCTAATTATTGGCTATCAACCTCATCCCCAAGAAAATTTGATGATTCCTAATGGTAGTACGGTACTAGAGCCAGGTTCAACTGTGCTGATTGTAACTAAACCAGGGTCACTACATCAAGTTATTGATTTTTTTGAAGGCTGTAAATAAGTTTAATGAAGCGACTTTTGACTTTTTTACTATTGATTTTCGTTGTTTTGCTTTCTGCCTGCAACTCGCTAAATATTTCAACCAAGCAACCAACTAATCCTGATAATTCAGCTCAATCTCAACTTCAGATAGTTACTTTGGATGAAAATATAAAAATAGCTGCCGGTGAAACTTTATACGTTCCCGTGTATTCTCATATTTATTATGAGGATCAGGAGAAGGTTCTCAATTTGGCGGCGACTCTTAGTCTTCGTAATACAGATTTTATCAATCCTATCATCATCACTTCCGTCCAATATTATGATTCAAGCGGTAAATTAATTAAACAGTATTTAGAACAACCTATTCAACTTAGCGCGATGGCGTCTACCGATTTTGTTGTGCGTCGAAATGACACAAGTGGAGGTGTAGGAGCTAATTTTATTGTAGAGTGGGTGGCTGAAAAAGAAGTGTCTGAACCTGTAATTGAGGCAGTCATGATTGGAGCTGAATCAACTCAAGGAATTTCTTTTGTCAGTTCTGGTCGGGTGATCAACAATCAAAAAAATTCTAAGCTTTCCCCAGCAAAGGAGAGTTCTTAAAACCATCAATCATCTTCTAAAATAAGCAATTGTTCATCCAGTTGTTTTAGTCGGCCTCGCACAATTTCTTCTGACAGAATTCGTGTGCGAATTGCTTCGTTGAGTGCTGCTTTCTCTGCTAGCAATAAACGCCGGCGTATAGCATCAAGTTTTCCAGTTTCACCACGGTTTTGATCAAACTCATCTGGGCGGCGATTGTAAATTTCCCGTAGCGATTTTTCCGCGCCGGCTACCCGCACTTGATAAGCTGAGCGCATCTCTTCATAAACAGATTTCGGCAACACTCCTGACTTCAATAAGCTATCTAATTCATCTTGTGCTGCCTTCGCCGTAATTAACTGGGCTTGCAATTCTTCAATCTGCTGCTTTGCCTCTGAAAACTTAGATAAATTTAAGCGTTTTACTAACCAAGGCAAGCTTGAACCCTGCCCAACTAAAGACAGCAACACACAGCCGTAAATTATAGCGATAAGACCTTCGCGCCCTGGTAGTGTGGTGGGTAAGCTTAATGCCAAAGCCATTGAAAGCGAACCTTTGATATTACCTAAAAAGAGTAAATGTTGCCAGGGTAGGGGAATTGGGCGATCTATCCAACGAATCCCTGCCAGCAGCGGATAAACTGAGAGAATACGACCAGCTTGAAAAGCCAAAACAGCAAGTAAAACAGCCGGTAACGCGTTCCAGAGCGTTAGCAAGTCTATTTCTACACCAATCAGCACAAAAATAAAGGTGTTGACGCTAAAACTGGCATATTCCCAAAAGCTTAATAAGGTAATGCGAGTTGAAGCCGAAGTAGTACGAGAAAGCCCCAGATTCCCAAAAATTAATCCAGCCACAACGACTGCAACAGCACCGGAAACCCCAAGAGATTGACCGACTTGAAAAGTTCCTAAGGCAACGGCAACTGTTAGTAAAAGACTACTTAGAGGATCATCTAAACGAGCAAATATAGGGATACTCAAATAACCTAGGATTAACCCTATAATGATGCCGCCAATAGCGATAAATAAAAACGATTGAACTCCTTCTAGAAACGTCAATGAGCCGGTTGAATAGACTTGTAAAACCAGGTTAAACAAAACTAGGGCTGTGGCATCATTGAATAAGGTTTCTCCTTCAACAATTGTCGAAAGCCGTGAGGGGACAGGCATTTCTTTAAAGATGGCAATCATTGAAACTGTATCCGTGTTTGCCAAAACGACTCCTAGAAGTAGCGCGGGTATCCAAGCGAGTCCGAGGGCAAATTTCAATAGAATGGCAATAATACCTGATGAGAGGGCAGATCCAGGCACCGCTAGGAGGGCAATGGGTTTAAAGGTGCTGCGGAGACGGCTGATATCTGTATTGATGCCGGCTTCAAAAATTAAAATGGGCAGGAAAAGATTCAAAACTAGGGAAGGATCTAGTCCAGTACGGCGGGGTAGCAAATCGGTAACAGCTAAGCCGGCTAATACTAAACCCGTAACATAGGGAATACGAAACCGACGCGTTAGTAGGGCAACGCCAGTGGCACCCAGGAGCAAAATGATCAGAATAATGACTAATTCAGCAACTTTTTCCTGACTGTTGTTAACTGCGCTATTAAGGGTTGCCAGGAGTAACTCTCCTAAATGGCATGGCATGAGTGGTGTCACTTGAAATAAACTCCAAATGCTTTGTCAAGTTATAAATGAGTCTTTTTAAGTCTGTTTATAAATTGAATTACTCTAATTTTATAAACTTACCTTATATTTTTTTAAAAGCAATTATAATTCCTAACCTCAAAATAAAAGTAGAGCTTAGGGCTAAATATTAGCAAGAGCATCGGGTAATTTAAATTTACCATTTTCTTGAGGTTCAAAATCAATCACTTGAATAACAGCATCAAGATTTAACGGCCCATAAATATGAGGAAAATACTTATTGTCTACCGCTTCATATCGGATTTCAGGCTGAACTTTTTCTACTTGAATACAAAGGACTACTAAGTTCGTTTGATTAACAAAAAAGAGATTGGCCGTTTGGATAATTTGCTCAGGGGTTGAACAGTGGATAAAGCCTTCTGTCTCTAATGTTGAGCTGTAATAGAACCCTATAGGTTTTGCTTCTTCCCACTGTTGACGCTTTGTAATATGTAAAATTACACTCACTTCCTCGTCCTTAATTAGCCAATTGACAATTTTTTATAATACCAGAAAAATTTGATAAAGTGTTATTTAACTATTCAAAATTTTTAATTGAGTCGTCTTAGTTTTTATGATTTTTTCTATATCTAGCTTTTAAATGGGTTGCTCAGAATTTAAATGAGTGCTACGTGCTGGAATTGAAAAAATAAAAAAACATGGTTAAATTCTCTTTTTAAGCACACTTATCTGAATAAATTGTGAGCAATTTAAAAATTGAAACCGCGACATTGGCAGCTTTTACAATTTATCTAGCAGCTTTTTGATTTTGATTGCTCAAATCGTTGATAACACAAAGCAGTTTTTAACAGAAAGCCGGCACTGCTGTTCGACGCAAAACCCCTAAATCCTCTTCATCTAATTCCACCGGCACCCCACTGTGAATCAGTTCAGCAAAGTTTTCATTTGGCACCATAATACACAAGGCATACAGTCGGCTTGAACCTGTATTTTCAATCAGATGGATACCCGTGGGTGGCACTAAAATACTATCGCCGGCACGAATTGGGACGGTTTTCCCATCGCAACTTGCTTGTCCTTCTCCTTTGAGAATGAAAAACATTTCTGTGGCATACTGATGCCGGTTAGGAGGCGTTTTTCCGCCAACATCAAAGATTTCCACACATAAAGTCACAGAGAAATTTGCAGTTGTTGGCTCAAATACAATTGCTAAACGATTTGTGTCATTAGGACTAATGCGAAAGGCTTGATAGTCCTTGGGAGACTTGACCACCGGAATCACGCAACGAGAGGCATCCATCAGGGGTTTCTCCTGTGAAGAAAGAAGAATGAATAACTGATTTACTTTCTTTCTCGATTCTCAATCCTTAATTTTCAAGGGCATCGAAAATCCCTTGAGAATCTGTCACAAATCCGAAGCACTGCTTAACATTATAAAGGGTTGCTTGCAGGCAAAAGTCTGGGGACGTGGTGCCGACGCAATCTTTCACTAAAATACAGTCATAACCGAGGAAATTTGCATCTTGTAGGGTTGCCATGACACACTGATCCGCATTCACGCCGGCAAAGAATAAAGTGGTTTTTCCCAAGTTCCGTAAGATGCTATCTAAAGGCGTGTCCCAAAACCCGCTCATTCGATATTTATCCACTCGGATATCTTGAGGCAACGGTTCAAGTTCATCAACAACAGCGGCTGCCCAACTGCCGGCTTCTAATACTTTCGCACCATTAGTCGGCAACGGATCACCGAGTCCAACGCCATTGCCGGCAGGGTTATAAACATGACGTGAGGCAGCGCTAATATTTAACAAATCCGGTCGATTACCCCAATTAATCCATATCACAGGAATGCCGGTTTTCCGCAGCGCCGGCAGCAGTGCTTGTAAAGGCTGAATGGGTGATCGTGCCGGCGTAACATCTACGCCAATATGCGCCAACCAACCGTCTGGATGGCAAAAGTCATTCTGCATATCAATCACGAGAATGGCTGCTTTTGCCAAGTCTAGGCGTAATTTCTTCGTTTCTGTTACTAAATTAACCGAGTGCGGTGCCAAGGAAGGGCGTGTGATATCTGCGTTCACTTCATCAACCGCCCAAGCATTTGGCGGAACACCTAAAATGCGTAAATCAGGATTTATATTCATAAGCAAGCCGGCTCATGCAAAATGTCTTTTAAGGGTTTTTGTAACTTTCTACATTTGTTGACATTTAGAAATAGAGGTTGCCTCCCTCATGATTTTTGCCCATAAGACTCAGTAAAATACTGGCAATATGGCTGACATCTTTTAAGACATTAGCTTAGCTCACAATTTGGCAGTGAAGGCTAGAGAAGCGCCACTGATGAAACAAAACTTATAAATATGGTCATAGCCGGGAAGACACGCGAATACAGATGTGCTTGACAGTTCTCTCTGTTGCATTGAAACAAATTGGGATTTTCCTGCCGATTAGAGCCGGTGCAGAGCTGTAAAATCGGCAAAGAGAATGGTATAAATAGTGTTGCACTGCCCCCCATCTATTTTTCTTGGAATATATAATGACGAATAACAAACTCGAACAAATCGACCAAAATCTAATTAAGCTATTAAAGGAAAGAATTTCGCTTTTAGCTGAATCCGAACGTCCTTCTCTAGAGGAACAACTGTCTCAATCGAAACCCTTACTCGTCCAAGAAGGTGTTCCTGAATTTGTCTGGGAAAACGTCATTACAAGTTGCGCGGCTGCGCTTGCCACTGCCCCCTTATCTGCAACAAACGTCACCCCGCGACGCGTGGTTGTGATTGGTGGGCGAGGTATGATGGGGCAATTTTTCACGCAGCAGCTAACCGCAGCAGGACATCAAGTTAAAAGTTTAGGGCGCAATGACTGGAATCAGGCGGAGAACCTGCTAGGTGATGCAGAACTTGTTTTGGTCTGCGTTCCGATTGAACGGACATTAGAAATAATTGAGCAAACTGCTAAATATCTTTCACCGACTGCTGTGTTGGCTGATATTACCAGCATAAAAACGCCCTTTGTGCAAGCGATGCTGAAGCACCATAGTGGGCCGGTTGTGGGCTTACATCCGATGTTTGGCCCCGGTGTTAAATCATTTTTATCTCAAACGGTTGTTGCTTGTCCGGGGCGCGGCGAAGCAGCATTTCAATGGCTTTTAGAGTTAATTAAAAGCCTGGGCAGTAACTTAATTGTCTGTCCCGCTGAAGAACATGATCAAATGATGATTGCGGTACAGGCGATTCGGCACTTTTCCACCTTTAGCTTGGGTGTTTTCTTAGCAGAAGAAGGTGTTGATATTACTCGTAGTTTAGAATTTTCCAGCCCGATTTACCGCTTGGGAATTAATTTAGTCAGCCGGCTTTTTGCTCAGGATGCGTCACTGTATGTAGACATTATGCTGGCAACAGAAGAACGCTGTGAAGCGATCGCAAGGCTAGCAGCTACCATCAGCCGGCTGGCAAATTTAGTCACAGAAAAAGATCGCGATGCCTTGCTTGCTCAATTTGAGCAGGTTCACAGTGTTTATCGAGAAGAAGCTGATCGCGCCATGCGAGAAAGCAACCACGTTCTGAATGCTTTGAGTGCGATCATTGCTGCCGGCGAGGTTGAACAAGGCAAGTATTAATTATTCAACACAACTTTATTGTTGAGGTGGCTAATTGCTAAAAAGTGCCAATTATTCCAAGCAATAGCTGCTCAACTTTACGACTAACGTTTTTTGATTGAGCAGCGTTTTGACAGAGGCAAGCACTCCCCACAGCCTCTCTCTGGTAGACACAGTGCTACGGATTAGAACTCGCAGTCTCGTACTTTTGAGAATGATAACAGTTTTTAAACTAGAGGTCTAACTCTCCCTCTTGCCGAACGTAAAATTTTATTAATTCCTTAAAAAGCCTACCCTGTGCGTGTATAGCGGCGTCGAGTGCGGCTAATCTTTAAATTCCCAATTTTGTCTTTAAACAAACTTTAAGTGCTTGAGTGGTAGAAAATCTATCTTTAGGGGTAGAGTAAATATGTATAAAGGTAGATGCCAATGGGTTAACTCTTTTTTAACCGGCCATGAGGCGGTTAAACCTCAATCTGTAGGCGTAGCTGCTACCTAGGCAACTGTGTAGCAGTGGCCTCAATCCGCTCCACGAGTATACCCAACCCGCTTTCGCTTCTATCAGCCGGCTCTCATGCATTTCCACTAATTGTGCCAGTTGTCTGTCAGCCGTTTAATTGCTCTAATACAGGAGAACTTTGAGAGTGAATTGCTCCCACCTACGCTCAACCTCAGCTCAGAGCTTTATCGAGCTGCTGCCAGCAGACAACGCGCCGGTTGCAACAGCAGCAAACAAGTTCTAAGTATTTACCCCTTGTCAACTTCTGCGGCAAACAAGTTTTTAAGTAGTTACCCCGTGGAAAATTAAGTGATTACCCTTGAATATTAGGGTAATCACTTAATCAGAAATTTTATAAATTAGGTGCCTTTGAACTAGCACTTTAACTGCGAAAAAATTCTTGGCTTCATGGCGGCTGACAAATCGTTCAATTGAGGCTCGGCATTAAGAGCCTGAATTTGCCATGTTTATTTTCTTATAGCAACACCTATTGTCTGGTGAGTGCGTTGATTTTGCGTGCTCATAAACGCCCTCGAAAAAGTTTTATCCGCGAAACGCATCCCGAAAAAACACTTAAAAGGATACCTTACCGTGAACAAGCAAATTATTTTCATTGACTCCTCGGTTGAAAACTATCAAAACCTGATTCAAGGAGCCGATGCAAACGCAGAAATTGTTGTTTTGGATGCGAACCGCAGTGGTATTGTTCAGATTAGTGAAACGCTGCTACAGCAACAAGACGTTGAAGCGGTGCATATTGTTTCCCACGGCAGCGCCGGCAGTTTGCAAGTCGGAAACAAAACCCTCAACAACAGCAACCTCGAAATCTATGCCACCGAGATAGAAAAATGGCGGAATGCGCTAACAGAAAATGTAGATATATTGCTTTATGGGTGTGAGGTAGCCGCAGGTCAGGTGGGTCAGGCATTTGTGCGGGCTTTAAGTCAGTTGAGTGGGGCAAAAGTAGCAGCTTCAACTAACCTGACAGGGAACAGCACTCTCGGTGGTGATTGGAATCTGGAGTTCAGCACAGGGCTGATTAAAACTCCTTTAGCATTTAATTCAAGCACTCTGGCATCTTACAACAGTGTCCTCAACACTAACCTCTTGACTAACCCCGGTGGAGAAGCAGGGGATATGTCTGGTTGGAACATCCTTGAAAATGGTGGGAATGGATGGGCTGTATGGAACGATCCAAATATAAGTTATGAGGCTAACCACACCTTCGTTACTTCTTACGCGTGGGGAAAGCGTTCTCAGACGGTTGACCTAGTTGCCAAAGGCTATTCCACTGATGTTCTAGATCAGGCTCCTACAATCAACATTTCAGAGTGGTTTCGGGGGATTGGAAATAATAGCGCTGATAAGGCTTATCTCAATGTACAACTACGCGGTGCTAGTGGGAATGTTATTGCTTCCTTCAACAGTGGCGAACTCACAGCTAACAGCAACTGGCAACAAATTTCCCACACCTTCGCTAACTATGGTGCTGGTGTGCGATCCGTCTACTGGGAGGATGGTGGCAAGGATGCCGAGTATTGGGCAGGTCACTATGGTAGCCAACTTGACGGAGCATCACTAACCCTCACTGTTCCCGACTCCCCCCCTACAGCCACCACTTTCAGCCCCGCAGACGAGGCCGGCAATATTGCAGTGGGCGCTAACTTGGAGGTTCAGTTCAGCGAAGCAGTTGCCAAAGGCATCGGCAATATTGTCATCAAGAAAGTTGCCGACAACTCAGTTGTCGAAACCATTGATGTTACAGGAGCAAATGTTACCGTCAGCGGTTCAACCCTGACCATCAATCCAACTAATGACTTAGTTGATGGCAGTCAATATTATGTAGAAATTGCTGCCGGGGCAATTAAAGACCTGGCCGGCAACAACCATGCCGGCATCACAGGTGCAACCACCTGGAACTTCACAACCGCTGACACCACCGCCCCAAATGCCCCGGTTATTACCGACATTACCAGCGACACCGGCACAGCTGGGGACGGGATCACCAATGACAGCACCCTCATTTTTGCCGGCACTGCCGAAGCCAACACCACTGTCACCCTTTACAAAGACGGCACCTCCATCGGCACTGCCCCTGTCAACGCTTCCGGCACCTGGACACTTGACTACACCGGCACTACCCTAGCAGACGGCAACTATAGCTTCACTGCCACCGCTACTGACGCGGCTAACAATACCAGCAGCGCCTCTGTTGCCAAAAACGTCGCCATTGACGCGAGCGCCCCTACAGTCACCCTTAACCAAGATTTGGGCCAGCCAGACCCCACCGCCGGCTCAACCGTTAACTTTGCCGTTGCCTTTTCCGAATCCGTCACGGGCTTTGACAGCAGCGACATCACAATAGGAGGTACGGCTGGGGCTACTACTGCCAACGTCACGCCGGTGGGAACCGATGGCAAAACCTACAACGTTGCCGTCACAGGCATGACTGGCCCTGGAACTGTCACGGCTACCGTTAATGCCGGTGCTGCAACCGATGCGGCGGGCAATACTTCTGCCATCAGCACCAGTACAGACAACCAAGTCACTTACGACAACACCATACCTACCGTCACTGGCATTACCCGTGCGGATGCCGACCCCTCTAATGCCGCCACAGTTAACTACAGCGTCAGCTTCAGCGAAAATGTTACTGGACTTGACGCAACAGACTTTACGGTTTCTGGCACGGCAACAGGATCTGCTGTTACTGGCGTCACCGGCAGCGGCAATACTTACACAGTCAGCGTCAACACAGGCACCGGCGACGGCACCGTACAGCTCAACCTCAGCGATGACGACAGTATTGTCAATAGCTTGAACGTCCCCTTGGGCGGCGCAGGAACCGGCAACGGCAGTGCCACCGGACAAATTTACACCCTCGACAAAACCGGCGCGACGGTGACTTCTCTCAGCTCAACCTTGGCTGATGGTAAGTACGGCATCGCTCAAGTCATTCCCATCACCGTTACTTTCAATGAAGCGGTTAACGTTACCGGCACCCCCCAACTCAGTTTAAATACGGGTGGCACGGCAAGTTATGCTTCTGGCAGTGGCACGAATGCACTCACCTTTAACTACACAGTCGCTGCCGGTCAGGTGACGGCAGACTTAGATTCTGCGTCTGCTGCGGCACTTTCCCTCAACGGCGGCACCATTAAAGATGCGGCAAATAACGATGCGACTTTGACCTTGCCGGCGTCGGGAGCGAGTTCTTCCCTAGGGTTCAATAAAAATATTGCCATTGATACCCAGGCTCCCACCGTCGCCTTGACTTCGACGGCGACAAATGCAATCAATGGGCCGTTTACTGTCACTGCCACCTTTAATGAAGATGTCACGGGATTTGATACTAGCGATATTGCTCTGACAAACGCGACAGCGAGCAACCTCACTGTAGTTGACCCCAAAACCTACACCTTCACGGTCACTCCTACGGCTTACGGGACGGTAACTGTCGGCGTGCCGGCAGGGGTAGCACATGATGCGAACGTTAATACCAACCTTAGCCTCGCCTCTAACACCCTCAACCACACGTTTGACAATGTTGCACCAACGGTAGCGCTCACATCCAATGCGCCGGCTACCACGAATGCACCCTTTAACGTCACGGCTACTTTTAGTGAAAGCATGACGGGGTTCACTGCCAGCGATATTAGTGTCAGCAACGGCACAGTCAGCGGATTTAACGGCAGCGGCACTACCTACGCGTTTACTGTCAACCCCACGGCTCAAGGAACTGTCTCTGTTAACCTGCCGGCTGCCAGCGCTACGGATGCTGTCGGAAACAACAACGTAGCAGCCACCTCGCTGACCCGCACGTTTGACAATGCGCCTCCCACTGCGCCCGTGATTAGCAGCATCAGCAGCGATGCCGGCAGCAGCAACAGTGATCGCATCACCAACGACACCACCCTGGTTTTAAATGGCAGAGCCGAAGCACTCAGCACTGTGCAACTGTTCCGCAACAGCACAGCCATCGGCAGCGCCACAACCAACGCTTCCGGCACCTGGAGCTTTGACTACACCGGCACACCTTTAAGTGCCGGCAGCCACAGTTTCACGGCCAAAGCCACTGATATTGCCGGCAACCTCGGCAGCACCTCAGCAGCCTACAGCGTCACGGTGGACACCACAGCGCCGACGCTGACGCTGACTTCCAATAGCAACAGCACTGTTAACGCACCGTTTGCAGTCACCGCCACCTTCAGCGAAAATGTCGCGGGTTTTACCGCCAGCGACATCATCGTTAGCAACGGCACTGCCAGCAACTTCAAAGCAGCCAGCGGCAAGAGTTATACCTTTGATGTCAGCCCCACCAATAACGGGACTGTCAATGTTAGTGTCGCTTCTGTAGCAGCTCAAGATTTTGCCGGCAACAATAATAGCGCTGCTGCACCTTTAACGCGTACTTTCGATTCTCTGATTGATACCTGGCCCGAACTAGATGCTTACCTGAAAAATAACAGCATTAAGGTATCTAGCAAAGTAGTGTCAGTTTTAGAACCGCTTATAAGTAAAGTCAACCCACTAACAGTTGAGTTTGAAAACAACGAACTAACCGTTGCCTATGACGGAACCCTACCTTTCGGTAGCTTCGGAGTCGTTCCCCTCGTCACACAGGTTGCAACAGGTATAACCATCCCTATTAGCGATCCTAGCTTAACTATATCTAACCTGAATACGCTCACTCCCGCCTTTGGACTCGCTGGAACAGTGAATTTTGAGGAAGCTAAGGATGATGGTCAGACGAATTTCTTAGACTTCATCAACGAGCAGCTAAAAATTACAGAGATAGAGCTAGAAGCCGAGGTTAAAACTGGTATCCCCACAGAAGTGAGTCTTAGCGCCAATTTAAGCACTGAAAAGCTCACTCTCTTAAAGACAGGTTCACTGTGGATTGAATTAGCAGGTGCTAAATTAAAGGTTGGTGCGAAAGGAACTTCACTCCCAACTTTCGGAATAGGAGGCAGTTTCGTTGTTAAAAATTACGATCCATTCCAAACCAACGAACCTGAATTAACGCTTTCAGGAGGTTTAGAGTTTGATCCCAAATCAATTACGGGTGCGCTTCAACTGACTGCAGCAACTCCTTGGAAAAACCCGTTTGGCTTACCGGATTCAGAAATTCGCAATTTAGCATTACAGGTTGGTGGAACCTACGCACCACCTTGGATCGATAATGTTGGATTCGTGGGAGATTTGAAGTTTGGCAAATTTGATGTCAAATCTGCTTTCTTTGTTAGTTCCAACGATCCAAATGATTTTGCTGTGGAATTAACGGCAAATAAACCTATCAACATCATTGACCTTTGGGCCGGGCCAGTCCGCTCTTATCTCACGCACCAAGTGGGTAAGCAACTCGATATTGTCAACAAGGCAGAGAGCTTTTTGAAGCAAACTTTGAATGTCAATATTGTCTCTATCGATGGCCCTGATGCAGATAAAGACCTCGATCCGCTCCTCAAGTTAGTTCCGGTAGATACAGAAATTGCTGAAACAGAATTAACACAGGGTTTGGGGATCAACGGTCAGATAAATGCTTGGGGAAAAACAGCCACGCTAAGTCTCAATGCCAATCCATACAATATAAGCAATCCAAGCGTAGAAGGATTGTTACAGATTCCTGAAATTGACTTGGGATTTTTGAAACTGACAGGCGCTGATGGTCCGAACGATAAGACTTTGGATTTAGCACTTAAGATCAGTCCCGATGAACAATATCTCAAAGGTGACGGAAGACTTGATATTTTTGGTCAAACTGTTGCTAAAGCGAATGTTGAATTCACGGCAACCAGTGCCAAAATCAAAGATTTTGATTTGAATTATGGGTTTCTAGCACTAGACATTAACGATTTTTCAGTTGATATAGGGAAGAAGACGGCGAGTGGATCGGGTACGGTCAAGTTGTTCGGGCGAGAAATTGCCGGAGCGAAGATTGAGGGAAATAGTAATGGCCTGAAAGTTCAAGGAAATCTTGACTTATTCGGGGTCTTCTCAATAGAGAATGCGATAATTACTGCCAAAAGCGCAACTGACATCAAAATCGCAGGCACAGCCAAAATTTTCGGTCAAAATCTAGCCAATGCCAACATCAGCATCAAAAACGGCAAGCTAGAGGCTAAAGGCCGTATAGGCATCGATCTTCCCCTAGTGGGCAATGTTGGGGCTGACCTGACGATTACCTCAGATGGCTCACTTGGTGGTTCACAGGTAACAGTAGGCTACAGTGCAGGATCGCTGAAAGGTAACTATACCCTATCACTCGCTCCGCTCAGAAGTGTCGAAGATTTGTTTGAAAATGTGATGGATCAAGCCCTGGGTTCAATCACTCAGACTGTTGATGCTGTTGTTGATGCTGCTGTCGCTGGATTTAATAGTTTTACAGAAACTGTACTGGATAATCTTAATAAGGTTGGTCAAGTTTTTGTAGGGGTGTTCAATGATTTCATAGAATGGGGTTCAGGTGCCGTAAATACTGTCGTAGAAGTTGGTTCAGGTCTCATCAACTGGATCACGGGTTCTTCACCTCGTTCACCTCATGAGCACCTTGATGGAAATAATGACAATAACTTCATTGACGGGAAGGATGGCAATGACAGTATATGGGGTCATCACGGCAAAGACGGCCTCCTAGGTGGGTGGGGTAACGACTACGTTTACGGCGGGGAGGGTGATGACTTTCTCAACGGCGGAGCGGATCACGACAGACTTGCTGGCGAGCAGGGTAACGACTTACTTCTTGGCGAGCGGGGTAACGACAAACTCTTTGGTTATGAGGGCAGTGACAAACTCGAAGGCCACGAGGATAACGACTATCTCAATGGCGGACTTAGTCACGACGCTCTCTATGGCGGCGATGGCAATGACTATCTTGATGCTGAGCTGGGTGATGACATTCTTGATGGCGGACTGGGCAATGATACCCTAGACGGCGGGGACGGTAATGACCGTCTCTATGGTTATAAGGACGTGGATTTGCTCTTCGGTCGCGGGGGCAACGATCAAATCTACGGCTTTACGAGTAATGACTCCATTGTTGGTGGATCTGGCAACGACATTCTCTTCGGTGAAGGAGAGGCGGATCTGATCTGGGGTGGAGATGGGGACGATGTTCTCTATGGCGAATACAAGGAAAAAGATGCGTACGCCATGGATAGGGGTTCAAATTTCTTCAATGACACCCTCTACGGTGAGAATGGTAAGGATTATCTCTCCGGCGGTGTTGGCAACGACATTCTCGATGGTGGTGATAATAATGACCTTGTAGATGGTGGAGTCGGTGATGACACACTTGATGGTAGAGCTGGTGATGACTACCTCGACGGTGGTGACGGCAATGATTCTCTAAGAGGCAAGGAAGATAATGACACGCTCTTTGGTCGAGGAGGTAATGATTGGCTGGAGGGTTCGACAGGTAAAGACTACCTCGTTGGGGGTGACGGCAACGATACGCTCAACAGCCAAGAGGACGATGACATCGTCAAAGGAGATGCAGGAAATGATCTGCTCGCCGGCGTGGCTGGTAACGATCTCCTCGATGGTGAAGAGGGTAACGATACCCTTTATGGTGATGGAGGGAACGATACCCTCTCTGGTGGGAATGGCAGTAATGCCCTTGATGGAGGTGACGGAACTGATACTGCCGACTACAGATTTTCTAGTAGTTCCGTTTACGCATATTTAGCCTCCGGCCAAGCTCTTTTCTCTGGCAATGGTGATCGCTTAAGTGGGATTGAAAATATCATCGGTTCGTCTCAGAATGACACATTTGGGGGTGGGGTTAGTAGTAATATCCTCTCTGGTCAAGCCGGCAACGACTTTCTTGATGGCCGACAGGCCAATGACACTCTAAACGGTGGAGAGGGGAATGATACTCTCTTGGGTGGCGATGGCAACGACTACTTCGATGCCGGGAGTGGTAACGATACCATTAATGGAGGATCTGGTATCGATACCTTACGCTTGGTCGGCAAGAAAGATGAGTATAACTTTACCCAGACACCTACAGGATGGCGAATTGTTGCTCCCAATGGCGATGTAAAAATCGTGACTGGAGTTGAAAATTTTGACTATCAGCAGCTTACACCTACTGTAAATACAGGAAGCCAATCGTCCGGTTACGCTCCTAAGCCTACACCTACTGTAAATACAGGAAGCCAATCGTCCGATTACGCTCCTATCAAGTCCCTAGTAAACAAGCTAAGAAGTTTCTTAGGTCTTCGCATCATCGACGGTTACATTTCTAACGGTAAGGTGTTCTTCGATGGCAACTTAAACGGGGTGTTGGATGAGAATGAACCTTTTACAATTACCAGAGCGGATAGCAGCTTCGACCTGAACGTGGATGTCGAAAAGTTTGATACCAACCAAAATGGTGAAATCGACTACACCGAAGGCAAGTTTGTTCTGATGGGAGGGATGGACATCATTGGCGGGGTGGATGTGGCAACCGGCTTGCCAATGGCGACGCCACTGACTGCAACTCTAGAGTCAACGGTTGTGACGCCTTTAACAACACTGATTTCCGATCTGGTGCAGCAAGGCATTGACCCGGCAACGGCCCAAACTGGGGTGATAGCAGCGTTAGGGTTGCCGGCTGACGTTGACTTGGGCAGCTACGACCCCTTAGAAGCGATCGCGAATGGGGACACGAAGGGCGTATCGGTGTTTGGCTCGATGATTATGGTGCAAAACACCATCGTCCAGATGGCAAAATTCATCGATGGGGTTTCGGAAACAGAAGTTGCAAAGCTTGCATTTAGTGGGATTGCGGCGCTCGCCAACCAAACCAAGGCCGGCACTGCTGTAGATTTGGATAAGGCAGAAACCATCCAAGCGATTCTTC
This sequence comes from Microcoleus vaginatus WJT46-NPBG5, assembly GCA_019359355.1. Classification (GTDB taxonomy): domain Bacteria; phylum Cyanobacteriota; class Cyanobacteriia; order Cyanobacteriales; family Oscillatoriaceae; genus FACHB-68. Next base: position 104,899 of record JAHHHM010000002.1, read on the forward strand.
AAGGCGCAATTACTAAGGCAGCACAGTCTGACCCTAAAATTGACCCGTCGCAACTGGCTGCTACTGCCGCCGCCGCCGCTCAAGTGATGGCTTTGGGCAATCAAATGGTGAAAGAACTGGTTGCAAGTGGTCGCCCCATCAAAGATATTGCCCTAGAAATTACCAAATTGCAGGCAGTTTCAGTCGGTCAAATTGCGGTAGGACTGCCGGAATTGGCGGCAGGAACTGTGTCAGTTGAAGAGTTTCTCGCGAACAACACTAAGGAAGCAATCCTCTCTCGGATGGCGAAGGTACAGGTGAATGACCCCACGATTCGCCCCGTTGTTGAGGATAACCCAACTGAATCGGCTCAACCAACTGAACCGGCTCAACCAACTGAACCCGGTACACCGGCATCTCCCATCCCAACTACCAATACCAGCACCGGCACAGCGTCTGACAATTCCCCAACTACCAGCACGACAGACGATTGCAACTGTCCGCCAATGCCGGCCCTCGCACCGGCTACTATGAGCCTTGCCATGACCATGACCGGCACCGAAGCAGATGACGCCCTCATGGGTTCAGTAGCGGCAGACGGCATTCAAGGTGATGCCGGCAATGACATGGCAATGGGAATGGAAGGCGACGATATCATCGTTGGCGGTAACGGCACCCTCCTGAACACCGGCGATGCAGATCTGCTCTTCGGTAATGCCGGCAGCGACATGATTAGCGGCAATACGGGCAACGATAGCATCCACGGTGGCCAGGGCAACGATCTCGCCTTAGCCGGCAAAGATCATGACTGGATTGACGGCAACATCGGAGACGATACTCTCAGCGGCGATCTGGGCAACGACACGGTTTGCGGCAGCAGCGAACAAGATTTAATCTACGGGCAAATCGGCGATGATATGTTGTTCGGCAATGCCGGCATGGACAGCATTTCCGGTGGCGAGGGCAATGACATCATGTATGGCGGCAAAGACAACGATCTATTGCATGGTGATGCCGGCAACGATCTGCTCAATGGTGATGCCGGTGATGATAGTCTCTGCGCCGACGAGGGTGACGATATCGTGATTGGTGGCACCGAACAAGACAGCCTCTGCGGTGGTAATGGCAATGACTTGCTGTTCGGCAATGAGGGTCAAGATTGGCTTGATGGCGGTGCCGGCAATGATTCGATTCACGGTGGCAAGGATAATGACAATCTTGCCGGCGAAGAAGGTGCAGATCTGCTCTGTGGTGATGTCGGGGATGATTCTCTCAGTGGCGGTGCCGGCAACGATCTGCTTTATGGCAATGCCGGCAAAGATGCCCTCGATGCTGGTGAGGGTGATGATTCCCTCTACGGTGGCCAGGATGATGATACCCTCATCGGTGGCAGTGGTAGCAATCTCCTGTGTGGCGACATGGGTAGCGATTTCCTCACTGGTGGTGCCGGTATTGACCGCTTTATGCTCAAGCTGGGTGCCGGTGGCGATACCATTTCCGATTTCACCGATGGACAAGATTTGCTCGTTTTAAATAGCACCCTCACTTTCGAGCAATTAACGATTACCCAAGGCAGTAATGGGGCATTAATTAATGCCGGCAATGAACTGCTAGCGACTTTGAGTAATGTTGATTCCACCTTGCTCACTCAGCAAGATTTCGCTCTCGTGTAAAGCTATTTCTGACAACTTGTAAAAAAAGCTGCCGGTATTTATCGGCAGCTTTTTCTTTTTAAGGAAACAAAGGAAACGGGACTCACAAAAAACCTACTTTAGGCTTTTACAAGCATGGCACCGTCATGCTTCACCCTTTACTCTTCACCACCCGTTGACTCTTCTTGATCTGTCGCATTCATGGGTGAGCGCTCTCTTCTAGAAAAGCGACCCGTCGTTGTTTGTTTCCGAAACTGCCGTGCATATTCTCGATTACGCAGTGCTTTTTCTTTCTTTGGATTGCGGCGTTTTGCCATGTTTACCTCAATAAATAAAAAACAAGAACTTTTCTAAACTTTTGCTGTGCGAGTTGCCTGTGTGCCTTACTCAGGCGTTTGACGAGCGTTCTGAGTGGAGAGTTATCTATTTCTGGCTCAGAAATCGGTCTTTCCAACTTAGGAGTGTTCTCCTTTCTCGTAAGAGAGGTTCAACTACTTTGGCCGGCTGACAGCTAAAGCTTTCTGTGAACTTCTCAATCGCTCAACGTTGAACTTTTGTCCAACCGGATCGCTCAACGACTGACGTTACCAAACTCGCATCTGCAAGGTATATGATAACAGTTTGGTGACGGAGCCTTCAGAGATTCGTTTCTCTTTTCTCAATTTGCCGGCTCAAAATTTAATCTTATAGCCATTGACAAAATTCACAGATGACCCTTGAACCTGGTGATATCGCTCCCGACTTTAGCGTGCCCGACGCCGATGGCAACGCAATTCGTTTAGCAGATTTGCGGGGAAAGCGAGTTGTACTCTACTTTTACCCCCGCGATAACACTCCAGGCTGCACGAAAGAAGCTTGCGGGTTTAAAGATGCTTACTGCAATTATCAGGCTCAAGATGTGATGGTATTGGGTATCAGCACAGATGATGCCAAATCCCACACAAAATTTGCTCAGAAATTTCAACTGCCCTTTCCCCTTCTGTGCGATCTCGATGCCAAAGTCGCGACTGCTTATGAAAGCTATGGACTTAAAAAATTTATGGGGAAAGAATTTATGGGCGTTCACCGCACGACGTTTGTGATCGGTGCAGATGGTAGGATTGAAAAAATATACCGGAAAGTGAAACCGGAATCCCACGCCGCCCAAATCCTCGCTGACTTGGGAGAACCGGCACTTTAGTGATGCGTGGCAGATATCTTGCACCCGAAGGACGGGGAAATTGTCTCCAGCCAAATCTATTTGAGCTATCCTGATAAAACCTTCAAAGATGCCGGTGTGGCACAATCCACTCTAGCCAAACGTCCTGAAAATGTCTTCTTGTAGAGCGAAAGCTTCCTAACTTATGCGTCGTTTATGGCAGTTCGTGCAAACCGTGCTGGGGATTATTTTCCGTCATCCGATCACCGGCACCACCATTATTCCCATATTACCTGATGGCAAGATAGTCTTAGTTCGCCGGCAAGATACAGGTGAGTGGGGTTTGCCGGGAGGCATTGTGAATTGGGGAGAAGATATTTCCACGGCTGCCAAACGTGAACTCGCAGAAGAAACCGGACTGGAATTAGTAAAAGTTCGCCGATTAGTTGGCGTTTATTCTGCACCTGATCGCGATCCGAGAATTCATTCGATTTGCATTCTCTTAGAAGCAGATGTGCAAGGAAATATGGAGATTGAGGATAGTCTAGAAATTGGAGAAGTTCGGGCATTTTCGCCGGCAGACTTGCCAGAAGGTAAACTTGCCCACGATCACACCCAACAATTACAAGACTATTTAAACGGTGTCACTACCTTAGCTTAACCAACACTTTGGGACTCTCAACCCTATCCCAACTAATTTTACAGCACCTAAACAAAACTCTGACTTAGCTAGTCAGCATCTAAAGTACCGATTTGCGCGAGAAATAAAAGTTCTTTATCGTTTTCCTTTTTAATCTCTAATCTTTGCTTAATTTTAATGCGATGGATTCTCCGCCAAAACTCGCTCACGAATTCCCCAAAAGATTAGGTGAGGATCAACAATTATTTTAGCCGCAATTTCACGAGAAAAGACTGGAAGATAGGTAAATAAAACCTGACTATCACCGCCGGTGAGTGCAATAGAACTGTCTGGGAAGTGCCGACACCAATCCTCAATAAAGTTACAGATGCCGGCTAAAAGACTGTAAATAATTCCGCTTTGAATCGCATCTTGAGTATTCAATGCCCAGCGTGAGGGAAGAGATGCTTCAGAGGAGGTATTGACAAGCGGCAACGCAGCAGTTTTTTGTGAAAGAGATTGCAACTGTAACCCTAAACCCGGCAAGATTGCACCACCGACAAGCTGCCGGTGTTGATCTGCGCCGGTAAAGGTTAAAGCAGTGCCGGCATCGATCACTAAAACCGGCCAATCTAAGTGGTTGCCGGCACCCCACAAAGCCAAAGCGCGGTCAATTCCTAAGGTAGGATACATACCCAATAACGGTAAATTATCCAACGTAATGATCTGCGCGTTTGGATAAGTTTGCCAAAGTTTGAGCTGATCTGGAACAACAGAAGCGATCCAAAGTGCCGGAGGTTTGGTGTCTGATGGCAATATCTTTGTCTCTACAAGATTAGGGATTTCTTGCAACCAGACATTCGCCTCAAAATTGCTTTCTATCAACTGCTTGACTACAGATGCCGGCAAGTAAGGTGTATCCCAAAATCCCTCAGGAGTGCTGCCGGTGAACCGTGCCCAGTGCAGCCGAGAATTGCCGATCGCCAATGCTAACCAACTTTTGCCATCTCGCTTTGCTTGATTCATGCAAAGAATATTTTGTCAGATACCCGAATCTCCCCGGCTGGAGCGGCAACCCCATGAGGAGGGAAAACATTTGACGTTAGCATTTTGATAAGTTATATCTATATAAGTTCAATTTTATATAGCGATTTTATATTATGAGCGAGACATCTTTTGGGGCGCAAAGTAAGGGATCTAAGCATTATGCCCTTTACTTTCCGGATGAATGCAAGTAAAACCCGCTATCTTGATTGTTTGTGATTATTTGACGCTCAGTATTTTATCGGGTTCCCTACTTTTAAAAATGAAGTTTCTTTACCAAAAATACAAGTAGTATTATATAATCTTAATAAATATTTAAAATTCAGGGTTGAAATAAAGTTGCAGCTACTTCACGGGTTCAAATTGCCAACTTCCTCGTGGAAAGTCCTATGTCTTTCAAAATATACGCACCTTCATGCCCCTGGCCTCTTTCCGATTCATACCTACCAGAGGGAAACAAGTCAGTATCCCAAGACCCATCTTCACTGACAGAAAATACTGAGGATCAAGACATTCAAACCTTGCAACTAAAACAGCAAGTTCAGATGTCTGCTTTACTCAACGAAATTAACAACTCTGTCCGTAGCACCCTGGATCTGGAAGAAATCCTAACCTCTGCGTGCCGGCTGCTGGGTCAAGCCCTCAAGTGCAGCCGCGTTAGCATTTTGGTCAACGAGTTAGAAGAGGCAGAAACGTTTATTACGCGAGGCGAGTATAACCAAGGTGACTATCTCGTGCAGCTGGGGCTAAAGGTGCCCATAGCAGATAACCCTCACCTAAAGATTTTAGTATCACAACCAGGGCCGCTGGCAGTGACAAACTTTCAGGAGTTTCCGGGGTTGGGTGAGGGGACGAGAGAATTGGTGAAAAAATTAGGCATTCGGTCAATGTTGGCGATTGCAACTCGCTACCAAGGAAAAGTTAATGGGGTAATTGGGTTACAGCAATGCGATCGCGAACGACAGTGGACAAAGTGGGAACAGCAACTTTTAGAAGGCGTTGCCAGTCAACTGGCGATTGCCATTAATCAAGCACAGCTTTATAGTGAAAGCCGGCGTCAAGCTGAGCGAGAATCTTTGTTGCGGTTAGTGACAAATCAAATTCGCAGCACCCTGGATTTAAACACGATTTTGCAAACAGCGGTGCGAGGCGTGCGTCAGATCCTCAACTCAGACCGGGTGGTTATTTACCAGTTTAAAGAAAACTGGCACGGGGAGATTGTGGTTGAGGATTTAATAGTCCCTTGGCCGTCGATTTTTAGGGACATGGTGGCAGATAATTGCTTTTCCGAAGAGTACGCTCATTTGTACCAGCAAGGGCGCGTGCGAAGCATTCCAGATATTCATAAAGCCGGTTTAAATCCGTGTCACGTTAAATATTTAGAAAGCTTGCAAGTTCAAGCGAATCTAATTGTGCCGATTGTTATGGGTCGGAGTGAGCAGACTTGCGAGAAATCATCTGCAAATCACGAGCCGGCACAAGACTTGAACAACCCAGAAAAACCTCCCCTCCCCAATCGTTTGTGGGGGCTGTTGATCGCCCATGAATGCAGCAATCCTCGGAACTGGCAACCCTCGGAAATAGAGTTGCTGTCCGATCTAGCTGATCAAATAGCAATTTCAATTCAGCAAGCTCAACTCTACGCGCAAGTTCAAGAAACGGCTGCCAAATCTCAAGCTCAAGCTCAACAATTGCAAGCGACACTAGAGGAATTGCGCTCAACTCAGATGCAGCTAATTCAAAGTGTTAAGTTGTCCAGCTTGGGGCAAATGGTTGCCGGCATTGCCCATGAAATGAACAATGCCAACAATGTGATTCTTGCCAATCTGCACCATGCTCAAGAGTATGCGGGTGTGTTGAGTCAGGCAATTAATGTTGTGGCAGATTTGTGTCCTGATTCCTCAGCAACGGTTGACCGGCTGAATGCGGAATTAGAGTTAGATTACATTCAACAAGACTTTCCCCAACTGCTTAAGTCTATGCAGCAAGGAAGTGAGCGAATTCGCACAATTGTATTGACGTTGCGGAATTTTTCTCGCTTAGATGAAGCCGAATCTAAAGTGGTGAATTTAAATGAGGGGGTGGAAAGCAGTTTGGCAATGCTGCAACACCGGCTCAAAGAGCGTGTGACTATTCATAAAGAATATGGGAATCTGCCGCCTGTGGAATGTTGTGCCGGCCAGATTAATCAAGTGTTTTTTAACCTACTCAATAACGCGTTAGATGCGGTTGAAGCAAAGAGTCAATTGGGTGAATTAACAATTCGCACTTGGCAAAGCGCACCCGACTGGGTGGCAATTTCTATTCGTGATAATGGTGCCGGCATTGCTGTAGATATTCAAGAGCGGATTTTTGACCCTTTCTTCACTACCAAGCCGATAGGACAAGGTACGGGTTTGGGGTTGTCGATGTGCTATCAGGTGATTGTAAAAGGCCATGGAGGCCGGCTTTGCTGCATTAGTTCACCTGATGAGGGTGCAGAGTTTATTGTGGAATTGCCGGTTAAAGCCAAAGGCGAGGGGCAATGATCAATTTCTCTCCCAACGCTTCGCCTCTACGCATCAATATCACCATTGCAACTCGGCAACCAGCAACGCCTCGGCAGCTTCAGAAGTCAGGGGTTTAGAGATAAAGAATCCCTGACCATATTCGCAACCCAGCGCCCTAATTTGTAACATCTGCTCTAAGGTTTCTGCTCCTTCAGCGATGACATCCATTCCCATACTGTGAGCCAGCATCACAATAGCTCGAACAATTTCTGTATGTTCGCCCTCAAGGCCGATTCGACTGACAAAAGATCGGTCAATTTTTAAGGTATTGATGGGAAAGTGATGTAAGTAACTTAAGGATGAATAGCCGGTGCCGAAATCATCAAGGCATAATTGAATATTCCGGCTTCTGAGTTGCAATAATGTCTCGGTCGCCGATTCAGTATTATCAACAATTGCACTTTCAGTAATTTCTAGCTTTAAACAGCCGGCATCTAAATTTGTTTCTGTCAAAACTTGGTCAATTTGTTCTACTAAATTGGGTTGCAAAAACTGTTTTCCTGAGAGATTCACGCTAATAGTTAGGGGTAAAGGATTGAAATTATTCATTTCCCCCCCATTTGTCATTTCACCCTCACCGGCTTTCTGAGAAAATTGCTCAACCCAGCACGCCATTTGCCGGCAAGCTTCCCGCAGCACCCAGACACCCAAAGGGAGGATGAGACCTGTTTCTTCTGCCACTGGGATAAACTCGCTTGGGGCAACCATGCCGCGAGTTGGGTGCAGCCAGCGCACCAGCGCCTCGAAGCCGGCAATCCTGCCGGTGCTTAGGCAAATAATTGGCTGGTAGTAAAGCACAAACTCTTGGCGATCTAAAGCCCGCCGCAAGTCATTTTCTAAATGCAACAGTGCCACAGCCCGTTCGTGCATGGCTTTGTCAAACACTGCATAGCGTGCTTTACCCCGCGCCTTAGCGTGGTACATAGCGATGTCGGCATCGCGCAGCACATCGCCCTGCCAGCCATAATCGCTTGAACTAAGAGCGATGCCAATGCTGGTTGTGATAAAGACTTCATGCCGGTTGAGGCTGAAAGGAGCGAGCATTTCCTTATGAATTTGCTCAGCCAAAGCGATCGCATCCCCGACTTGCTGGATACCTTCTAACAAGATGACAAAATGATCTCCCCCCAAACGTGCTACGAGAGAATTTTGAATTTCAGTGTTTGAAGTTGGAGTGAATCCCGAATTAAAAATCGAGGGATTAAAGTGACTGAGACAGCGTTCGAGTCTGCCGGCAATTGCTCTGAGCAACCGATCTCCAACGGTATGACCCAAACTATCATTAATAACTTTAAACCGATCAAGATCGAGGAAAAGGACGGCACACAAATAGTCCGGGCAGCGTTTCGCTCGTACCATTGCTTGCCCTAAGCGATCCATCAACAATGCGCGGTTGGGCAGCCCTGTCAGCGCATCGTGGAACGCATTATAAATTAATTGTTCCTCCGCCATTTTACGCTCAGTAATGTCGGTTTGTACACCGATAAAGTGAGTTAGCTGACCCTGAGCGTTATATACGGGGGCAACGTGCAGTTCTAACCAAATTAGATTGCCATTTTTATGATAGTTTCGTAAAATTACGCGACAATCTTTTCCTTCCTGAATTGCCGTTCGTAACTTATTTAAAGCCGGCTGATTGATGTCCTCACTTTGCAAAAACCGCAAGTTGCGCCCGATTACTTCTGCTGCCGTGTAACCCGTCATGGTTTCAAAGCTAGCATTGACATAAACGGCTGGGTTGTCTGGGTGTTGGGCATCAGTGATCACAATGCCGTTGCTGCTGCTGTGTATGGCGCGTTCTAGCAAGCATAGCCGTTCTTCCTGTTGCTTGCGCTGTGTGATGTCGCGAGAGTTGACAACAAAACCGTTGATCGCGCAGTTGTCCTGCCGGTTACTGCCAATTGCTTCTAAATACACCCAAGAACCGTCTGCATGGCGGAAGCGAAACTCAATTTTTACAACGATATCGGCTTGTTGAATGGCTGTAGCAAATACATTTTGAACGGTTAGCGTATCTTCCGGATGAATGTAATCAAAGGCTTTTTGACCGATTAATTGTTCAGGTTTATAACCTAAAATTCTTTCAATTGAAGGGCTTTCATAACGGATAGTTCCGTCAGCTTCCAAAATGGTAATTAAATCCGAAGAGTTTTGAACCAGGGAACGAAAACCTTCTTCACTTTTCGCGAGAGCCTCTACCGCTTGTTTCCGCTCATTAATATTAACTGCGCTAAAACAAACACTGCTAACTTCACCTTGCTCATTCAACACAGGATTATAATTTACTTCAAACCAGTTATCGGTGTCTGTAATGCCTTTGATATTGCGCTCTACCTGTGCCGAGCGCCCCTGCATGGCTTCTTGAAAATTGAGATTAAAGTCATTTAAATTTTCAGGGGAAACGTAGTCATAAATGGAATCACCGGCTTGAATTTCTCGCCGCCAAATCGCTTTGGCTCCTTCATTCGCGGTTTTATTAAAGGCCAGAATTTTATAATTGCGGTCAATCAGGATGCTCGACTGCAAGCTACTGTTAAAAACCGCTTTTAAGTTAGCTTCCGATTCTTTTAAAGCAGCTTCTGTGGAGGCACGTTCGGTAATGTCGATGACTGTCCCGATCTGGCGGATCGCTTTGCCGGCATCGTCCCGCCAAACTTCACCCTTACAACCCACCCACCGCATAGTCCCATCTGACCAAATAATCCGATGCTCAATCGCGTAGTCTTCCCCCTCATGTAGGGTTTGGGCGATGGCATTTCTCACCCGATCAAAATCCTCAGGATGAATAAATTGCAAGTAGTCTTTATAAGTGCCGGCAAATGAACTATCCTGAATTCCAAAAATCGCTGCAACTTCATCTGACCATCTGATGGTGTCGGTTTGGATATCCCAATCCCAAACCCCCATGCGGGCTGCTTTTAGGGCAAACTTTAACCGCGCTTCGCTTTGTTGCAGTGCTGCCTGTGCTTGTTTGCGGTTCGTGATATCAATTCCGACTAAAAATGCGGCTTTTCCTTGATTGTATTTTTGAGTTACAATTAGATAATTTCGCAAATTTCCATTAATTTCTGCCGGCAGTTCTTGGACAGATTCCGTTGCCGAACTTGCAAAAAACTGACGCACAAATTCGTTAAACTCTGGGCTGGAACCGAGAAAGCCGATGTCTCGACCGACAAAAGCTTCTGGGGTCAAGCCATAAAGTTCAGCTAAATGCCGGTTAACTCCCAAATAGCGTAAATCTGAGCTAATGGAAGATACAATTCCCGGCACAGTTTCTAGAATTGTTTGGAGTTGCTCATTTGCTTGCGCGAGTGCCTGTTGAATTTGACAGTGTTCTGTGATGTCTTTGAGAATGAGCTGGATTGCCGGCTGGTTTTGATAAGTGACTGCCACACCTACCACTTCAACGTCAATAATGGGTTGATTTGATAACTTTTGAATTTGGCATTTTATCTTTTGAGTTGAAGCCGGCAATGGAGACTGCAAAAGTGAAGATTTAAAATTATCTTGGGAGTTGGGATGAATAAAATCTAAGACCGATTTTCCGAGGAGTTCTTGGGGTTCCGCCGCCCCCATTAATTTCATCGCGGCAGCATTGATGTTCACCAATTTGCCTTGAGCGTGGATAATGATCGCATCGGAAGAAAGTTCGCAAAGCCGGTGATAGCGTTCTTCACTTTCACGCTGCAACGCTTGTGAACGCTTGTGTTCTGTAATGTCGCAGAAGGTGCTCAGAATCGCCGGTTCGTCGTTGAAGGTTATCGACTGCAATGACACAGCAACCCAAAAGGGGGTGCCGTCTGCTTTTTTGAAGCGGACTTCGTAATTATGAATTGATCCGTCTCGCTTCAGTGCCTCTAGCAGAATTTGACGATCACAGTAATCGTAATAAAAGTCTGTTATGCTGCGTCCAATTAATTGCTGAGCCGAAATTCCTATAATTTGGCAGAAAAGTTCATTACTATAGAAAATCGTGCCGGTGGCAACATGGCTGATCGCCACCGGCACCGGCATCAACTCGACAAATGCCCGAAAATCACCGGGTAACTCAAACTCTTTGCCGCAACAATCCTGTCTAGCTTCCTGGGTAGGCGGCAAGGATGCCTGCGCTACAGCAGGCGAAATAACCCCTTCACGGCTGTCGCTCATGAGTTTTGCCAGTTGTGGGTTGACTTGTTCTACCTGCCTGGATTGCGGGAACCAACTGTTGGGCTTGATTTCAAACGGTTCTTTGGATCTGAACAAAGTGCTTATCTATGATAAATGCTATCTATTAACATTTTGCTGACAATTTCAACACCCTGAGTACGAATCTGAAAAGATATTTAATTAATCTTAAACATAAATTAAATTTTTATCTCTTATTTAAAATCTATATACTCATTGAGAAATTAAATATTCCAGGCAATGATATCATAGGGGTAACAGCTAAGTCAGCCGGTTGTTTCGGGAGATTGAATTCAATCTCCCGGAAAACAGCGAGAGAAGTCTCGGTCTTGCCCTTTTAGATTTTGTCCAGAAAAAAAGTTTTGCCGATAAAAATATGCAACTCCGCAAAATAGGGGCTAGGGGCTAGGGGGAGAGGGAGAAAAAGAATAACTGATATCGGTAATTTGAGAGTGGGAAGAAAGTAGGGCGAGAGAGGGTAGTTTTTGATTAACTCTGTTTAATTACTTGATTTATATAGAATGCGAAATAGCCCAGAAAGCTTGCAGAGCAATTGTTATTCTAAAATTTTTCCTATATTAATTAACCGTAATGACAGGAGAGAAGAAGACAGTGAACAACTTTACGAGAATTGATAATTTCGTTCACCGCCAACTGTAACGAGCTTTGAGGTGGCAGTAACCTCAAGAACAAGGGCGTATTAGAATACGCACCGACTATCACTGCAATCCTTGTGCTGATGCCATCTGTGGAGAGTGCCAAAATGCTGGAATCTTATCGGAAACACGTTGCTGAGCGGGCGGCTTTGGGAATTCCGCCGTTGCCGTTGGATGCCCCCCAAACCTCTGAGTTGTGCGAATTACTGAAAAACCCGCCGGCAGGGGAAGAAGAGACGCTGCTAGAGTTATTGCGAGATCGCGTGCCACCCGGTGTTGATCAAGCCGCTTATGTCAAAGCCGGCTTTTTAACCGCGATTGCCAAAGGCGAGATTAAATGCCCCCTGATTGTGCCCCAAGGTGCAGTGGAACTTCTCGGCACCATGATGGGTGGATACAACGTGCAATCGTTGGTGAGCTTGCTAGAGTCAAGTGAGCCGGCGATCGCAGCCTCCGCCGCCGCAGCCCTGAGCAAGACATTGCTAGTATTTGATGCCTTTCACGACGTTTTAACGTTGTCTGATGTCAATCCCTATGCCAAGCAAGTCATCGACTCTTGGGCAACAGCGGATTGGTTTATTGGGCGTCCAAAGCTGCCAGAAGCGATCACCCTCACCGTGTTTAAGGTGCCGGGAGAAACGAATACCGACGATCTTTCGCCGGCACCCCACGCCACCACGCGCCCAGATATTCCCTTACACGCGACAGTGATGCTGGAATCGCGGCTGCCGGGAGCGGTGCAAACCATTGCAGAATTAAAGCAGAAAGGGCATCCTGTGGCGTATGTCGGGGATGTCGTCGGCACCGGCTCATCGCGTAAATCTGCCATTAACTCAGTGCTGTGGCACATAGGCAATGATATTCCCTTCGTGCCCAATAAACGGTCTGGGGGATATATTTTAGGCGGTGCAATCGCCCCCATCTTCTTCAACACTGCTGAAGATTCTGGTGCCTTGCCTATCGAGTGCGATGTTACCCAGATGGAAACCGGCATGGTGATTACCATTCATCCTTACAAAGGTGAAATCACCAGTGAAGCGGGGGAAGTGATTTCAACATTTACCCTCAAGCCTGACACGATCTTAGATGAAGTGCGTGCCGGGGGTCGAATTCCGCTGTTAATTGGGCGGGCACTCACCGATAAAACCCGAATTTCGATTGGTTTAGATCCTAGCCCAATTTTTGTTCGCCCTCGCCCCCCACTCGATACCGGCAAAGGTTATACCCTCGCGCAAAAAATGGTGGGCAAAGCCTGCGGTTTAAAAGGGGTACGTCCTGGCACTTCTTGTGAGCCAATGATGACAACCGTTGGTTCTCAAGATACCACAGGGCCGATGACGCGGGATGAGTTGAAGGAACTGGCTTGTTTGGGTTTCTCTGCTGATTTGGTGATGCAAAGTTTCTGTCACACTGCGGCTTATCCCAAGCCGGTGGATGTGAAGACTCACAAGGACTTGCCTGATTTCTTCGCACAGCGTGCCGGCGTTGCTTTGCGTCCCGGTGATGGCATTATTCACTCTTGGTTAAACCGGATGTTATTGCCGGATACTGTGGGCACCGGCGGTGATTCTCATACACGTTTTCCGCTGGGAATTTCCTTCCCTGCCGGTTCAGGTTTGGTGGCATTTGCTGCGGCTTTAGGTTTAATGCCTTTGGATATGCCGGAATCGGTTTTAGTCCGATTCAAGGGTGAATTGCAACCCGGTATTACCTTGCGGGATATCGTGAATGCAATTCCTTATGTGGCAATTCAAAAAGGTTTGCTGACTGCCGATAAACAGAATAAGAAAAATATCTTTTCTGGGCGGATTATGGAAATTGAAGGCTTGCCAGATTTGAAGGTTGAGCAAGCATTTGAATTGACAGATGCCACGGCTGAGCGTTCCTGTGCCGGTTCTACGATTAAGTTGAGTGTGGAAACGGTTTCTGAGTATTTGCGATCCAATGTGGCGCTGTTGAAAAATATGGTGGCGCGGGGTTATCAAGATGCTCGCACAATTATGCGCCGCGTAGCAAAAATGGAGGAATGGTTAGCAAATCCAGTCTTAATGGAAGCCGATTCGGATGCGGAGTATGCAGCCATTATCGAGATTGATTTGAATGAAATCAAAGAGCCAATTGTTGCCGCTCCCAATGACCCAGATAATGTGAAGTTACTGTCTGAGGTTGCGAATGATCCGGTGCAGGAAGTGTTTATCGGTTCTTGCATGACCAATATCGGTCATTATCGGGCAAGTGCAAAAGTTTTGGAAGGGGAAGGAGCCGTAAAAACACGCTTGTGGATTTGTCCGCCAACTCGCATGGATGAGTATCAGTTGAAAGAAGAAGGCGTTTACGGCACATTTGGGGCTGCCGGCGCGCGAACTGAGATGCCGGGTTGCAGTTTATGTATGGGAAATCAGGCGCGTGTTGCGGATGCAACAACGGTGTTTTCCACTTCGACTCGCAACTTCAACAATCGCATGGGCAAAGATGCGCGAGTTTATCTCGGTTCGGCTGAATTAGCAGCAGTTTGTTCCCTGTTAGGGAGGGTTCCCACTGTCCAAGAATACATGGATATTGTCGCGAAAAAAATTCATCCTTTTGCCGGCGATTTGTATCGCTATTTGAATTTCGATCAAATTACGGGATTTGAGGATGAAGGACGGGTGATTTCCCTGGAAGATATGCCCCGAATTGAGGATATTTTGGGGATGCCGGCGGCTGTGAAATAGTCTGAGATTAGAAGAGGGCTTTTTGCCCTCTCTAATTTCCTCTAGTTATCTTGATGCCGGCTAAGGATATTGACCCTAAGCTGGCCAAATAAAAATGAGGCTTAAAAATGCTGCTAGAATTAAAGCGATTTAATATTCCTCCAGGTCATAAAGTATTTTTAGAGAATGTCACCTGGCAAGAATTTGAAAGCATTTTAGAAGAATTAGGAGAACATCGCGCATCAAGAATAGCTTATGGTAACGGAATATTAGAAATTATGACACCTTTGCCAGAACATGAAACCACTAAACTATTTATTACTAACTTTGTAGAAATTCTTTTAGAAGAACTAGATATTGATTTTTATCCCCTCGGTTCTACAACTTTTAAAAATAAAGAAATTTTGAAAGGGATAGAACCAGATAACTGCTTTTATATTCAAAACGAAGCAGCAGTTAGAGGAAAAGAAAGATTAGATTTATCTGTCGATCCACCCCCAGATTTAGCTTTAGAGATAGATTTAACTTCCCGCACTCATCCAAGTATTTATGAAGCGTTAAAAGTCCCTGAGCTTTGGCGGTTTGAGAAGGGTAAGTTGCAAATTAATGTTTTCCAAGATGAAAAGTACGTTGAGTCAGCATTTAGTTCAATTTTTCCGAACTTACCGCTGGTTGAGGTAATTCCCCAATATTTGAGTCAAATCAAGGCTGCCGGGAGAAATAAGACAATGAGAGCTTTTAGAACTTGGGTACGGGAACAAATTACAAGTTTTTAAACTTATAAATTTTCACATATTCTAACTAAGTTCGTAAGTTGAATTGAGGAAACGAACCATTTTTTTTATCAAGCTTTCGTTAAAAGCGTCTCAAAGTCAACCCTGATAATAAGGCGATTTACAAAGCATATTCAATCCAACGAATAACGAAAGAAAGTCAAACGCTTGGCAAAATTTTATCCTCCAACTGAACCGCAACATACTCTCTAACCGCCGGCGCAGAATTCAAGCGCAACACTTCACCGGCGATCGCTTGTGCCTCCCCCATTGTCAAACGTGAAATCGCTGCTTTCACAGCAGAAATCACCGGCACACTCACACTCAACTCATCCACCCCCAACCCTAACAAAACTGGCACTGCCAAGGGAGACGACGCCAACTCACCGCACACCCCCACCCAGATGCCGACATGATGCGCCGCTGCAACCGTTTGCGCGATCATCCGCAACAGTGCCGGCTCAAAAGCATCCGCAAGCCTTGCTACCTTGGGATTCGTGCGATCCGCTGCCATGACATACTGGCATAAGTCATTGGTGCCAATGCTGAAAAAATCCACCTCCTTTGCCAGTTGATCCGCCATCACCACTGCAGCCGGCACTTCCACCATCATTCCCACCTCCATCGCTTCATTAAAAGGAATGCCGGCAGAGCGCAACTGTGCCGCAGCAGTGGCTAAAATCTCCTTAGCCGCTTGGATTTCCCCCACACAGCTAATCATGGGAAACATCACCTTAATCGGATGCCGGTGGCTCACTCGCAAAATTGCCCGTAACTGAGTTATCAGCAAATCCGGATAATCTAACAGCAAACGAATTCCCCGCAATCCCAAAAAAGGATTGGCTTCTTGCCCTAAATCTAAATAAGACACCGGCTTATCCCCACCAATATCCAGGGTGCGAATAATTAGAGGATGAGGCGCTAAACTCTCTGCAATTTCCTCATATACCCGCACTTGCTCCTCCTCAGTGGGAGCGATCGCTTTATCCAAATAAAGAAACTCACTTCGCAATAATCCTACCCCATCAGCACCGGCAGCGAGAGCAATTTTGGCATCTGCAACTCCAAAAACATTTGCCATCACCCGGATCTGATGCCCGTCACGGGTAAGTGCCGGCTGCTGTGCCACCGCTGCCAATTCCCGCGCCAGCGCCTCCTGAGTGTCCCGTTTCCCTTGCAATTCCTGCAACAGATCCGCGTCAGGTTCCACCCATACCTGCCCCGTGTCCCCATCCAACGCGATTAGGGTGCCATTTTCCAAGCGCAACAACTGTGCATCTACGCCCATCACAGCCGGAATGCCCAGTGCTCGTGCCAAAATTGCGCTGTGAGAAGTTGTACTGCCGCAAACAGTACAAATGCCTAACACTTGAGTTAAGTCTAATTGCGCGGTTTCCGAAGGGCTTAAATCAGTTGCGATTAGAATTGCCGACGCTTTCAAATCAATGGCTGTAGATACCTCGCCGGCAAGCAATTGCAAAACGCGCCGGCTCACATCTGTCACATCCGCCGATCTTGCCTGTAAATAAGTGTCTTCCAGCGTTTCGTAAGCCGCCACTATCTCATCAATGGCCGCTTGCCACGCAGCCGCAGCGCTCAAATTTTCCTCAAAAATGCCCTTTCGCGTCGCTGCCAAAATTGCTGGATCTTCCAAGCACAGCAGATGCGCGTCAAAAATTGCCGCATTTGCCTCTCCTGCTTGCGCGGCTGCCTTTTGGCGGAGAATTTGAATTTGATTTCGAGCGGTTTGAATTGCCGTCTGTAACTGCTGCCACTCGATTTTAGGATCTTCTGTGTACTGCGCCTGTACTTGCGGAACCGGAGCGTGGTATAAAATAACCGGCCCGATGGCAATACCTTTTGATGCCGGTATGCCCGAAAGTTCGCCCGATGTGACAATATTTCGCATTGAAACTTCTTTTGGCTGGTGAACAACTTCCTCACCAAAATTCGCTCCAACCAGGGCTTGCAATGCTGCCAAAGCATTCACAACATCAGATCCATGTGCCGAGATCGCAATCGTTTGCCCTTGTCGCACACTTAAAGTGATCACCTGATTGATACTCTTGCCATTCACCGGCACACTCGATGCACTCACATTTCGCACGCTAATCTCAGACTCAAATCGGCAAGCTGTGGCAACGAATTTTGCAGCAGGGCGGGCGTGCAAACCCATCTGATTTTTAACCGTCAGCTGTACTTCACTCGCTCCCTGTTTTGCTTCATTTGTCACAACCTCTAAGTGACTAACTTCAAGTGACAACTGCGCCGCTTTTGCCCCTAACGCCCCTCGCGCTTCCGCCATTACTTGCTCAATATCTGCGCCGGCAGATGCCTGAATCATTGCCGCAATCGTTCCCTCAACCAACGGCGCTTCACACAATTTCACTTTGGATCTGCGATCTTCTGGCAGAAATTCCAAAGCCATTTCCGCACTCATCACCGCACTGCCGAGATCCATCAAAACCACAACGCCACTGTCACTGTAAACAGACTCTATCGCCTGATACACTTGCATCACATCCGTGCCAAACGGATTTTCCGCATCATCCATGCCGGCGGCTATGGCACTTTTCACATCCCCTTGAACCATTTGCAGCGCCAGTTCCCGCACTCCCTCTGCCAGCTTCGCACTGTGAGACACAATGACAATTCCAACCATTGTTCATGCCCTTTGAAAGGAATCGCTTAAATCTGACATCCTCACCTCATTTTCAAGCAGTCCAAAATCGTGCCGATGAGTTCAATTCCCTAAAGTAAACTTTCTCGATTAACCCAAAAATGAATACCCCGACGAGAAAGTTATCCCAATTGTAGGGGAAAAATGCCCTTGAACCGGCACCCACTTTCTGCCACGATTGGCTAGCGCTGTGTGCGCTTTCTCTATTTATCCCTTTAAACGTTGATGTACTCTGAAAATCCTCGAATGCAGGCTGTGCAGTCACCCATTATTCCCGTTGTGGGAGAACTCATTCGCGCTTATCCCGGAACGATTTCTCTGGGACAGGGTGTGGTGTATTACGGGCCGCCGGCTGCCGCTTTTGAGCAAATTCCTCAATTTCTGGCAAATCCAGACAATCATAAATACAAACCTGTCGCAGGAATTCCCCAGTTAGTTGAGGCGATTGCCGCAAAACTTAAGGTCGAAAATAATATTGACATTAACGCTCAACGCTGCATTGTGGTGACTGCCGGCAGCAATATGGGATTCATGAATGCAATTCTCGCTATTACATCTCCGGGCGATGAAATTATTATTCAAACGCCCTATTATTTTAACCATGAAATGGCGATCACAATGGCAAGCTGCGTGCCGGTGCCGGTTGCCACAGATAACAATTACCAATTGCGTTTAGATGCGATTGAGCGAGCGATTACAGAGAAAACCCGCGCCATTGTTACCATTTCACCTAATAATCCCACAGGAGCGGTGTATCCTTCAGAAGCGCTGCGTGCTGTGAATGAAATTTGCTGCCGGCATGGTATTTATCACATCAGTGATGAGGCGTATGAATATTTCACATATAATGGCGTCAAGCATTTTTCTGCCGGCTCAATTCCCAAAAGCAACGCCCATACGATTTCGCTTTACTCACTCTCTAAAGCTTATGGGTTTGCTTCGTGGCGCATTGGTTATATGGTAATTCCAGAACATTTACTGATTGCAGTTAAAAAAATTCAAGATACGATCTTGATTTGTCCGCCGGTTATTTCCCAGTACGCGGCTGTGGGAGTGTTGCAAATAGGAGCCGGCTACTGTTATGAAAAGCTCCGTACTATTACTGAAGTTCGAGAAACTGTTCTGGCAAAACTCAGCATTATCTCTGATGTATGCACCGTGCCGCCTACAGATGGTGCTTTCTATTTTTTGCTAAAAATTCACACGCAGCAGAGTGATATGGAGTTAGTCGAAGGTTTAATTCGCGAACATGGGGTGGCGGTGATTCCAGGTACAACGTTTGGCATCAAGGATGGGTGCTACTTACGGGTTGCCTACGGTGCGCTGCAACAGAAAACCGCATCCGAAGGCATTACACGCTTGGTGTGTGGGTTGCAAGCGATTTTAAATACCTAAAGCTCTAAAGACTGAACTGCCGGCGTAGGGCATGAAAACACTAGAAATACGACAACTTCTGCATCAACAAGTAGGGAGTGCCAGTTGGCAAACTGTCCATTCTCTGTGTAGCGCAAACTTCCATCGGCAACCTTAGAAGATATAGCCTGTCTGGATGTGCGTCTGGGTAAAATTGACTGCCGCCTGAACGTTTTTCACCGACTGGGCTTGTGGCACAGTAACGATCCTTTACTTCTTTAAAGTTTTATATATTAAAAGTGTCGAGTTAAAGCACCGCCGAATCCAATTCCTAGCCTTCTTGAAGTGAGTTAAAAGGAGTAATCAAAAAGCCGTAGAATTGAATTTATTCGATAAAACTCTACAGCCTTTGAGCAAGTCCTTTAACTTAAATGAGCTAGAAATTTACAAGAAACCGATTTGACGGGAAAATTCACTCACTTTCTCCGTAAAACTACCAACCTTTAATCAGGGCACAGAAAATGTTTAACCTTTCTAAGCTATTCGCTCCAAATCCACAAGATACAGACTCCAATTCCGGGTTGGATACAGTAGACTCTTCCAGTTCAGATATCAGCAATTTTTTGGGTTCAGCCGGCGCGGAAGCTACCGTTGATGAAATAATCGAAGGCCCAAGTAAGAAGAAAGGCCGAGTGTACTTTCAAGGAACTTGGTGGCCGGCTGTGTGTACACTGCAAGTCGTTTTAAATCCTGGAGAAGTTGTTAAGGTTGTTGGCATTGATCGCATCACCCTGCTGGTTGAACCCTTCGGTGACAGTGAATAGTCTTCTGGTTAGCCGGCTTAAAGTCACTAAAAATAGGTGATTTCCTAAGACTGATGTCCGGTTTACTAACAAATCTAATAGTTGTTAGAGAACTTGCTAAAGTGGTGAAAATGGTTTGCAACCCACAGAACGATCCGGGCTTTCTCCCGCCTGATGCCGGCCTTGATACTTCTCGTGCTAGCTACTTCGATGCATTAAACCCTGACCGAAATGATTCTAGTCACGATGCTGAAAATGTAGTAGATGTTCCGGTTCCTGAAGGTTCAGGAACCGCCGAAAACCCAAACGTTGTTGATCGTCAGATTAATATTATTAATCGCAACGCCGGCTGACAGATGAATTCATCACGTTCCACTTTTTTGTAGAGTTCGTAAGGCCGGCATTGATTGCTTAACTTGTCACTAAATTTTGATCGTTTTAGGATTTCTGATTTTTAAATAAAGCGATCGCAACATCTGAGCTATAGAACCATTTATCTTAAGTGATCGGGGATAGTTTCAGGCACAACCCAGTAGTAAAGAACGTGCTTGCGATCCCTATTGTTAACGATCACGACCCGATCCGGTTTCCAGTCACCCATATCGAAGCTGTGAGACACGATGCGAGTGCCTGGTTTGAGTTCTTTCAGCAACTTAGGGCGAAGCTTCAAATTTACACTGCGAAGCAGGTAAAGCGTCACAACGGTTGCCTTACTTAAGTCAGCCTTAAACAAGTCTTGTTGTAAAAACTGAACCCGATCTGTTACTCCAGCTTTTTGGGCGTTATTAAAAGCTTCTTGAATTAGTTTCGGATTAATATCAATTCCAACGCCTTGGGTGCCGAATTTTTGGGCTGCTGTAATCACGATCCGCCCATCGCCACTACCCAGATCGTAGAGGATATCATTGCCTGTGACCCCCGCCACCTTAAGCATTTCTTCTACAACTTTAGAAGGGGTCGGCACATAAGGCACATCCGAGAGCTTTTCTTGGGGTTGAGTAACGGGTGCAGCATTCTGAACTTGAAACTGTTCAGCAGCAACTTTTATTTGTTGAGTATGTGCAGATCTCCCTAAGCCGATAACACTGAGCAATGCAACTATCGAAAGTAGTATTTGTTGTAAGCGCATCGTTAATTTTATCCTTATAAAGAAGGAGCCGGACTCTCGAACAAACGGTTTCGTGCAATTTAGCAGAAATCTTCGTGTATTGGTACGTTTGTTGGCAAGATTTGAGTGCGATTAAAATCACAATCATACTATGAATTCGAGCACACTCCTATACTCCTTTAGTCACTAGACAGTATTTTTTTTTCATATAGAATACGCTGTATGGGTGAATGTTTTAAGGTCTTTTAGGAGTGCATCGAAATGACTACAACAACAACCAAAACTACAACCGCCAGTCCAATATTGCGCCAAAACCCTTTTACCACTTACCGTGACCCCAAAACGGGTCGGTGGGTGGTTGTGACGCCTCCGAAGTGAGGCCGGCAATCCATTATTAATCATTCTGGCGCTACAGCTGAGCCGGCTAAATTTAACCACAGCAAGCAAGCTGCACATTATAAGCCAGACAATATAGATATTTTGTAACCGCCAGCTCCTTTGTGATGCCGGCGGTATTTCTATTGGGTGTGTCACCCCTCAGCATAGGCGGCTGATTTTGATAGCATTCAACTGCTCGTACCAATTGTTGTAGAAAAGACTAACGGCGGGTTAGAGCGCCTCACTTTCTATTAAAATTAGAAAGAATACGATTATGGCTTGGCTCAACTCAAATTATGACGAAAAATGAGAATATAATTAGGCTAAATCAGTTTTTAAAATGGCAAGGAATTGCAGACACGGGTGGGCAAGCAAAGCTAATGATTCAAGGTGGAGAAGTTTTAGTCAACGGCATCATTGAAACCAGACGTGGCCGGCAATTAGTATCAGGTGATCGCGTCACCGTTGGGGGCGAAACTTTTGAAGTTGATTTAAACAATGCTTGATCCTTTATAATTTTGTACCAGCAGCCGGTTATTGAACCCTTAAATTATTTCGGGACACCTTCTAATTTTAAACGGATAAAACTACAGATAAACAAATAGTGCCGGCGGTATTACCCGTAGGGGAACTCAGCGCTCGGCAGGATTTGAGGCTGAGGGAGAAGCCTAAAAACCAGTTAATTTATCTGTGTTTATCTGTGTTTAAAAATAAACCCTTAGCCTGAAAAAGAGAGACAAAAAATCCCGTGCCTTATCCAATAAAACCCTAGATTCACAAATTAAGAGACACACGCTCAGCTTCTAGCGGCTTAGAGAAAAAATATCCTTGCCCAAACTCGCATTGAAGTGCTTTTAACTGAGTTAATTGCTCCTGGGTTTCCACGCCTTCTGCGATCGCATTCATTCCTAGATTTTTCGCCAGCAGTACAATTGTCCGAACAATCTCCAAACTTTCATCATCCACCATCATCTGCTTCACAAAAGAGCGGTCAATTTTTAAAGTATCAATCGGAAAGCGGCGTAAATAGCTCAAAGAGGAATAGCCGGTGCCGAAGTCATCCATATATAGCTGAATACCCAACTTTCTCAATTTCCAGAGCATCGCGGATGCAGATTCCACATTTTCCATAATCGCACTTTCAGTAATTTCTAGCTTCAAATTGCTGGCATCCAAATCTGTTTCCTTAAGAATTTTAGCGATTTGTTCCACTAAATTTGGCTGAGAAAACTGTTTGCCAGAAAGATTCACGCTAATACTCAAAGATCGGTGGTTTGGAAATTGTAACTGCCAAGCCCGAAGTTGGTAGCAAGCTTTGCGAAGTACCCCCCAGCCAATCAAATTGATCAGTCCGGTTTCTTCAGCTAAGGGGATAAATTCACCCGGAGAAATGACGCCCCGATCTGGATGTTGCCAGCGCACCAAGGCTTCAAAACCAGTAATTTCCTCAGTTGCTAAAGATACAATTGGCTGATAGTAAACTTCAAATTCCTGACGCTCAATCGCTCGTCGCAAATCAGTTTCTAATTGCAACAAAGCCACCGCACGGGCGTGCATATTTTTATCAAAAACTTCATGACGTGCTTTGCCCAGCGCTTTCGCCCGATACATGGCAATATCAGCATCACGCAGGATATCTTCAGGCTGGTTATAACCTGTTGAACTTAAAGCAATGCCAATACTGACTGTGGTAAAGACTTCATCTGTGTCTAACTTCAGCGGCAGCGTCAGTTCCTTATGGATGCGCTCAGCAACATGGATGGCCTCACCAACGCCTTTAATATCCTCTAGCAAAATAGCAAATTCATCCCCCCCCAAACGTGCCACCGTATCGCCACTTCGCAGACTTGCCTCTAATCTTTTAGCGCTCTCTATGAGCATTTTGTCGCCGGCAAGATGTCCTAAACTGTCGTTAACATTTTTAAAGCGATCAAGATCCAAGAAAAGAACGGCAAATAAATAATTTTCAGATCGTTTGGCACGCTCAAACGCACGCTCTAGGCGTTCCATAAACAAGGCGCGGTTAGGCAAATTCGTGAGCGCATCGTAAAATGCGTTGTGCAGCAGTTGTTCTTCAACTTGCTTGCGCTCAGTAATATCTGTTTGAATCCCGACAAAATGAGTTAAAGTGCCGCTGTTGTCATAAATCGGTGAAATATGCAACTCATTCCAGAACCGGCTGCCATCCTTGCGGTAGTTGCGTAAGACGACGCTGGTGCTTTTTCCTTCTTTTAAGGCAGCACGCATTTCCTCTAACGCCGGCTGATTGTTGTCATTTCCTTGTAAAAACCGGCAGTTGTGTCCAATGACTTCTGCGCCACTGTAACCCGTAATCCGCTCGAAGGCAGGATTAACATAGATAACCGGCAAATCAGGTAATCTTGTATCTACAATGACAATACCATTACTGCTAGCGGCGATGGCGCGATCGCGGAGTCGTGAAATTTCCTCGGCTTGTTGACGCTCTGTAACATCGCGAATCACCAGCACCCAGTCACTTGCTTGAGAACCGGCTTTCACGCTGAGGGGTTGCGCGACGATTTCAAACACTGAGCGCGTTACACCCTCTAGCACCACTTCATGGCAACTGATTTCTTTGGGATTTGGCTGTAGCAGGACCTCCAGCGATTGTGTTCCTATGTGAGTCAGTGCGTCCCCAACACTCTGGGTTGTCAGCAGTGCCAGGTATTTGCGAGCGGTTGGGTTAGCCAAAACGATACGTCTGCCGGCATCCAGTAGCAACACGCCTTCAGGCAAATTTTCAACTAAACTTTCTAAATGTTGTTGCTCTGCCGCCAAGAGTGTCCGCAACCGTTGAATCGAGAGGGAAGCTTGAGTGGCAACCGTGTACAGCAATCTGACTTGATCTTCGGTAAATGCGCCTTCGGCTTGTGCGCCGACAAAGAGCAACCCCACGACTTCGTTATTATCGGCATCGATGATCGGGACTTGGAAAGACGAACCCAAAGCACTCAGGGGTTTTCGTGTAGCATCAAATGTGTCTGAGTGCAGCGTGATGATGGCGCATGATTGTTCTTCTCCTTGGGTTTTGTTCCCTCTCATGCGGGTAAAGGTTTTGAACAGACGCTTTTGAATCTGCTCATGAATCGCCGGCTCGATCTGGCAAGTTGGCTGCATGAAAAAATGGCACAAGTCGCCGGCGCTCAAAATGCTTGCTGAAATGTCATGAGGCACCGCGCGGTAGAGGTGCGCCAGCATTCGGCGAACCAATTCTTCGTAGTTGAGGGTGTAAGCCAGTTGCCGGGAAAGCTCGTAGAGCACCTCGAACTTGCGTGCTCGCTTTTCGGCTAATTCTAACTGTAGGGCTTGCTCTTCTATTTCTGTGAGCAACTGCTGTCGGGTGATGGCGCAATCGATGGAATGAATCAGCTCACCTCCATTGAAGGGGTACGGGAGAATACAAGCTTGAGTATCAATTTCACTTGGGTTGAGGAAGTTTTGTCCCTCATTTTTTTCTGTAAGCATAATAATGGGTATTTTTAAAGCGTGAGCGTGAGTTTTGAGCCGGTAGCTCAATTCCCACATAGTTGGCAAACACACATCCAGCAAAATTACGTCAATGCCGCCTTTCGCTAAACGCTCTATTGCGATTTCTCCCTGATGAATGTCCAGCAGTTCGACGTGAACACCGGCATAATTGGCTAAAGCATTTTTTATGAAGCAGGCATCTTCCAAGTGATCTTTAATGACTAAGACGTTGAGAGGCGGCTCTTTCACCTCATATCCCCCGCTAGCATTTTGATATTTTAATTAAATTTTAATATTTAATTAAATGTTCGTTATAGGTGGGTTCTGCTTGACGAGCTGAACAGCCTCAACGTCTGTAAATATTTTTAACTATTTTTAGTATTGCTCGATACAGTTACCCAAGACAAGCGTGTATACCCTGATATAGCGAGTGTTGAGTGGGTAGGAGCGCCCCTAGAGTCTGTAGGGTCGCGCTCCGTGAAAGCGCAGTGGGTTACTTTGTCTTTTTCGTCCCCTTTTGAGTTTTCTATTTGTCACCATAGAAGTTGTCCTGCACCACCACTCCCTTGCCGGCACGGATGGTGTAAGGGAAGGGACGGGTATCGGCGATCGTGCCTCTGGCTTTACGCACTTGCAGCGCCCGAAAGCCTTGCCCTGCCTGACCCATTTCCCCCCAGTTCGGGATATAAACATCCAACACCGTATCGTAACTGTTGAGCAGGCTATAGAGGACGTTCTCATCTAAAGTTTTGATGAGAATCGTATCGAGCAACGCTACATCCAGCCGGCGCAACAGGCGGTTTTTACGTTCGATAAAGCTAATGAAATCGTTAATTGTGTACTGGATGGCTAGGGGGGTGAGAGAGTCGATGATCAACCGGCACGGTTTGGGGATTAATCGCAGATGCCCCTCGATATCGTAGAGAAAGCGATCCATATCTGTGAGATCAATGAAGTCTTCACCGGCAGTTGCATGGGTGTCTAAAATCCGCAAATGCCCTGACTCCAGGTAGGACTCGATGTTGCTGCCGAATACTTCCATTTGTGGACGCAGCAGATAAGCCGGTGCATCGGTGGTGAGATAAAGGACACTTTCCCCCAATTTCAGTCCTTCCATCGCAAATTGCTGGGTTAGAGTGGTTTTGCCTACGCCTTGATCCCCACGCACCAACCAAGCAGAACCGTACAGGATGCCGGTTGGCACAATTGCTTTTAAGGGAGAAAATGTCAGTGCCTGGGGTGCTTTTGTCTCGGTTGCCGGTGCCGCCATCACTGAGAGGAAAAAAACTTCTAAACCTTGTTTTCTAATTTCCATACGGTGACGACCGGCAACGTGATCGCTGGCACGCATCTTGTAAACTTCGAGATAACGTTTACGCTGCAAACCAATGATTTCTGTTGAAAGGATAATTGTGCCGTCGAGAACCGTTTCTTCTACACCAAAACGGGATAGCCGCTGAGCGTCGCCGGCAGGAATATTAGAAATTAGCAATGCCACAGCACCGGCACGCTGTACCAGAGTTGCCACTTGGAAGGTTTTCTCTCGCTGCACTCCCAAGTCTTTCACTTTATGCAGGAACACCGAAAAGGAATCCATTACTATGCGAGTCGGTTGAAAATTCTCAACCTCCTGCGCCATCAACTCTAAGTGTTCTTCTACCCGAATATCGGTTTGGGCAATAAATATAATGCGTAATAAACCTTTGGCTTCCAATTCTTGCGAATTCCAGCCGAAACCATCTGCGATTTGGTGCAGACGCGCGGCAGTTTCTTCAAAAGAAATGATCAGCCCCTTTTCTCCCTCTTGAGCACCATGAATTAAGAACTGTAAGGCGAGAGTTGTCTTGCCGGTTCCGGAAACGCCAGAGAGCAGAATAGAGCGCCCGCCGGGGATACCCCCTCGTAAAATCGCGTCTAATCCCGCAATGCCGGTGGAAATTCCCTGCTTTTCCCCTTCTAGCTCTGTTTCCCGGCGCTTGAGTGAGAGCATCGAACTTAAAACGCGCACCCCATGCTCTGTGATGAGAAAGGGACATGGCACCATCTCACTCGCCCGACCCCGCAATTTATATACCTGTAAAAACCGGCTCTGTTCCCCTTCCTGGAGCGCAATATTTAAATAGAGAATGCCATCGGCAACGGCAAATTCCGCCCCTTCTGCAATATCAGAGCGGTCATATTCTCCTAATAGAAAGGCAGTACACCGCGCACTTGCCAGCCGCACCGAGAGGTCATAGCAAAAACGGCGAAACTCGCTTACATCTGTCGATAAATCCCGAATTGCCTTAAAAGAATCAATTGCTAGAACTTGCGGCTGATGTTTTTCAACTAAGTTGAGAATATGATCGGCTAATTCAGCAAGGGAATGTTGGCGGATAAACGGCCCAATATCTTGATAGATTACCCGCTCACCGAACACTTCTGCGTCAAAAAAGCTGAAGCACTGCATATAGCGCACCACTTTTAAGGTGGGTTCAGAAAGCGTGGTGAGATAAAGTGCTTTGCCGGCACTGTTCGTGCGGATGTGGTTGAAGAGCATTTGCTGAACCAGGATAGTTTTTCCCGTTCCTGGTTGGCCGGCTACAATATTCAGCGAATAGACAGGGATGCCTCCACCCATGACTGTGTCTAAATTGGGCACACCTGTGGGCACCAGTTTGATCTTGCTCATGCTCTAGCTCTTATCAAGTTTTTGTTTGAACTGTTGCACCAGGGGTTCCACCTTGCCTAAGAGAATTTCTCCGGTTAGGTCGATTAGTAGAGCCATGACGTTATCTGTAAACGCCAAAAGTCCCGTCCGAACTGCGGTGCGATCTAAGCCATCTAAGGTTGTGTTCAACCCATCCAGGCTAATCCCACTGCTATGGATCTCGATGTCTTGCAGCAGCGCGTGATCGCGACTGGCTTCTAGAAGGGCACTGCGGAACACAGCAACACAGGCAGTTTCGCCAATGAGCGAGTTGATGCGTTCCCATAGCCGGTCTAAAAGCTCACTAAAAATTTCTAGGATTTCTTGCTTGCCGGCTTGTGCCATCTCCGCTCGCATTTGGCAGAGTGCTGCTTCGTGCTTATCTTGCTCAGTGGATTCGGTCATGTCCACCCTTGTTATTACTGACAATATAGGCTAATTTATTACAAATTTTTATTGAATCTGTTTGGGTGAGCAGAGATCCCCCTCAGTTTTCCCCAGTACAATTTATTTTCTATATTCTAGCATTTAGTTACGTTTAGGCAAAGTTTGAGTTTTTTAATTCTCATGAGAATCTGTTATCTCCTCGACGATCCCTTGTGGTTTCTTGTAAAAAATTAATAATTGTTTCAAAAAAATTATATTAAGTTTTAAACTTAATATAATTGTTCATTTTATTGATAATTTACTGAAAACCTCAGATTTATCTGTTTTCAGAAATTTAAGGATTTGTGGAGCAAGGTTTTGACAAGGACACTGTCCCTTCCGTCTGTTCGCTCTTATGGAATGATCCTTTCTCCGGATGAGCTGCGTCATCTGATCGGAAAATATTATTATGAGGGATCAGTGCAATTCGATGCCGGCATCCAATATTTCTGAAGATCCAGTCGTCATGAATTTTTGTAAATTAGGATATTTTTAACAAAAATAAGAAGTTAATCGAACTGATCTTTAATTCCTGTGAGTGTTTTTCTAAAAATCTAGCTGGAGCCAAGGATGCGTTGGTAAAATAAAAGGGTGAGAGCGCTCACCGGCACCTAGCACTTTAGTAAACGAGATGAGAGTTTTCTAGGAATGAAGGTTTGAGCGTCAAGATAGATTTAATTACATTTTTTAGGGGACAACACTATGTTTTTACTGTTCTTAGTTTTTACTGTTTTGTTAGTCATTTCTGCAACGCCGCTTTTAGGACTTTTTGACCTTGACTGGTCTTTGCCATTGATGATCGGCTTGTTCGTTGCTTTCTTTATTGCCGGCTGGGCGCTATTTATTGCCTATCCGCTATTTTCATAAAATAGATGTGGAGCCATGAGAAAGATTAGTCATTTTAAACACGCAGTTTTAGACAAAATCTTTTCTCAAATAATTCTTGATTAAAATTTACGAATGAGCAAGTATAGGGTGCGTGACTCACATACCCTACTCAGTTAGAGATGAAAACCGGCTACGGAAAGAATGGTGAGAAATGGGTCACGAAGGGCTCGAACCTTCAACCACCGGATTAAGAGTCCGCTGCTCTACCATTGAGCTAGTGACCCACCGAGTTACTTATTGTAGCAGATTGTGCTGCCGGTTCAACCTCTGGGACTTCTATAAATTTTTGACTTCGCAAAATTTTGAACAGGTCAACCTCAGTTTCTAGCAGGCAAGCGTGTCCGCTGTCAGAAAGCACAACCATTTTAGCATTGGGCAAGCAGTTCACCAGACGTGTTGCTTCCGAAACAGAAGGCAGCAGCCGATCAGCAGCACCAGCAATCACCAACACCGGCACAGAGATCCCAGCCAGTTCCTCTTCCGTAATCTGAAACTCCCTTAATAACGACAACCGCCAGACACTGGTTTTTTGCGGGACTAAGTGCAGCGTCGTCACCATTTCTTGCAGCACATCGGGTTCAATGCGATCATAGGCGGTTAAAAAAGGTACTAGCGCCATTGAAGAAGCCGGATAAATGCCGGCAGGCAGCCAGCTAACCAAATGTGATCCGCAATTCAGCCAAGCTTGTCGCCGGAACGAAGAAGCTGGATTGATCAAAATCAGCCGATCAACCAGATGCGGAGCTCGCTGCATCACCTTTAGCGCTAAACAGCCGCCAAAGGACTCCCCACATAAATAAACAGGCTGCCGTTGCCCTGATTTCGGTTCTGCCGCAATCAACTCAACCACTTGATTGGCCAGTTCGTCCCAACTTGTTAGATCAGCCGGCGAAATTGCTAGAGATCGGATATCAAAAGCCACTTCCAAATAACCCAACTGTGTGCGTAACAGCTGACCTGTGCCATCCATTCCCGGCAGGAAAACGAACAGCGGATAGTCGGGTTTTGGGGGTTTGGGCGTCAGGAAACAAGGACGGCTATTAACTACAGGCATGATAATCGTTCAAATTCAATACGGTCATCGCTCGCCGGTCATTTGCTTCCCTGACAAATGACAGAGGACGTTTAACAAAAGACAAATGACATTAATTTAGTAACACCCTTGGTGAAGTAAATCCGCAATTTCTGTGTGTGTGTGACCGAGCAAGTCATCAACCACTCTTTTTGCCTTTTTGCCTTGGTAGCTATCTCGCTGGGTTGCAGTAATCCAAAACGGACGCCCGATTAAAACGTTGACCCGCTTATAAATTACCATAGGGTGC
Source organism: Microcoleus vaginatus WJT46-NPBG5 (assembly GCA_019359355.1). Classification (GTDB taxonomy): domain Bacteria; phylum Cyanobacteriota; class Cyanobacteriia; order Cyanobacteriales; family Oscillatoriaceae; genus FACHB-68. The sequence continues at coordinate 135,305 of JAHHHM010000002.1, forward strand.
CAGCCCTCTTGCTGGAATGCCGGCTCAGTTGGGTCAAATAAACTCAATAGCTTCACCGGCACCCAGGGGACAATGATTTCTTCACACGAAGCGATTGCCACTGGCAGCACGACTAAATCCTGCACCTTTGCTCGCAAAGCCAAATGGGCAAAGCCGCGATGAAACTCCGCCATGCCGCCAGGCTGGGTGCTTCGTACCATCGTTTGGGCACCTTCAGGAAATAACCCAACCATTTGCCGCGCTTGCAATAGCCCCGTTGCTTGTTGGAAAAATGCTTGCTGCCGGTGTGTCGGTGCCTCTAGGGGAAACGCCCCGAACTGATTCACCACGTCGCGCAACACCGGCACTTGAGCCATATAGTGATGACACGCAAACCGAATCGATTGCCCTACCCCTGCCATCAGCACCGGCGCATCCATAAAGCTGCGATGATTGCTCACCACAAGCGCCGGACTGCCACTGGGAATGCGATCCTCATGGTAAACAAACATTCGCGTGCCGGTTGCCGCCAGCAGCGATTGAGATATACGCAATGGGCTATCTAAAGACATACCTGAGAACCCGGAATACAAGGCAAGGATTTAACATCTGCTCTGCTTTAACGTAACATTCCTTTACGGGCCTTAATCTCCACCTTAAGGTAGGAATCCCAAACCCTTACAGCCCAAGCTTCCTCTGTACCAGATTCGCATCTTTTTCACACACCCCATTCATAAATTGATAAGCAATGCGGGGAAACAGCGAGAGAGCGAGAAAGGAACTGAGGCAGTAGAAGGAGACAGAAATTGGGGTTGCGTGTGAACGATAGAGCAATGGGAAAAGACACATATCCCTAAAAATTCAGCTATATGAGCGCTTTAGTACAGAGTAGGCAACCGCTTTAGTGTAATGTGGATAACTTTTGAATGCTTGTGGGAATACGTATAGCAGCGTGCCGGTAAAACCTGAATATTTAACAGGATGAAAGAATATATCGCTCAAACCGTCCGGTGCGACCTTTGCCTACCAACTCGCCTCTGGGGAAGGCAAACTTGATGCAAAAGCTAAATACTGAACCCTTGAGCTTATTACTAGGCAATCTTCAATTCTTGTGAGTGCTGACTTTTAATCTATTTAAGATTTATTGACCTATTATGGGTTAAGTCTACAATTGAGGAAGGAAATACTGATACATTTGTCACAGCCTTGTACTGCGGCTTTCTGCCAATCTACGGCTGAGTCAACCTCCTCAGGAAAATCACAACCCAATAAAGGCTCTAAGCCCATCATAGATGAACACTCATCAAGGAATGAGGGTTGTTTTAGGCAATTACTATGAATGATACCGATACAAGTAAAACCACATTTGCTCTGACAACCCCTCTGTACTATGTCAACGATTTGCCACACATTGGCAGCGCCTACACAACGATCGCAGCGGATGCGTTAGCGCGGTTTCAGCGTTTGCGGGGCAAGCCGGTGCTGCTGATTACCGGCACAGACGAACACGGGCAAAAAATTGAACGCACCGCAGAAGCAGCAGGACGTCCTCCCCAAGAATACTGCGATGAGATCGCAGCAGGATTTGAAGCGCTTTGGCAAAAACTTGACATTCACTATGATCGCTTCAGCCGCACCACAGCCAAGCGCCACGAAGCCATCGTCAAGGAATTTTTTGGGCGCGTCTGGGACAAAGGAGACATTTATCTGGGCCAGCAAAAAGGCTGGTACTGCGTTCCCTGTGAAGAATTTAAAGAAGAGCGGGATCTGCTAGAAGGACACCGCTGTGCCATCCACACCAACAAGGAAGCGGAGTGGCGCGATGAGCAGAACTACTTCTTCCGCCTCTCTAAATATCAAACTCAACTCGAAACCCTCTACCAAGAGCGCCCAGATTTTATTCAGCCAGACAGCCGGCGCAATGAAGTGCTGAGCTTTGTAGAGCGGGGACTGCAAGACTTTTCCATCTCTCGCGTCAATCTGGACTGGGGGTTCCCGGTGCCGGTTGATCCCAGCCACACCCTTTACGTGTGGTTTGACGCTTTGCTGGGGTATGTGACAGCGCTGCTAGAGCCAGATGAGGAACCGACTCTAGAGAATGCCCTCTCCTCCTGGTGGCCCATTAACCTGCACCTGATTGGTAAAGACATTCTGCGATTCCATGCGGTTTACTGGCCGGCCATGTTAATGTCAGCAGAACTGCCTGTGCCCGGTTATGTCTTTGGCCACGGCTTTTTAACAAAAGATGGCCGTAAGATGGGGAAAAGTCAGGGCAATACCATTGATCCCATCGCCCTGGTTAACCGCTATGGTTCCGACGCAGTCCGTTATTACTTTCTTAAGGAGATTGAATTTGGCCAAGATGGCGATTTTAACGAAACTCGGTTTATTAATAATCTCAATGCAGACTTGGCCAATGACTTGGGCAATTTGCTCAACCGGACAATAGGGATGGCTCGCAAATACTGCAACGCCTGCGTGCCCAGCGTTGCAGGTGAGAGCGTTCCCAACGAGAACCCTCTAAAAGCGATTGGGTTAACTTTGGGGGATGAAGTGGCGAGAGCTTACGAATCCCTGGCGTTTAGTCAAGGCTGCGAAGCGATCTTAACCCTCGTTAGGGCCTGCAACAAGTATATTGATGAGCAGGCACCTTGGACGCTATATAAACAAGGACAGCATGAGGCTGTTGGGCAGGTACTCTACAGCGTCTTAGAGTCTGTGCGACTTGCTGCCTATCTGCTATCGCCGGTTATTCCCAATATCAGCAATGATATTTACCGGCAATTGGGTTTTGAGCTGGATTTGAAAGTTCAGCAGCCAATCAACGTGTCATCTCCTCGCGTGCAACCCACGCCAGTGGGAGCCGGCAGCAGCGAAGTGGCAGTTAAAGCCCAAACATCCCCAAAAACAGTCAATCTAGCATCCGCTTCCCGCGCATTGGAGCCATCTGAACCCAACCCCCCCTCGCCTGACGAGAGGGCAGTTTGGATAAAAGTGCTCCAGCCATTTTTAAAAGCGCCTACTTTTTTGGGTGAGTTTTTCAACGACTATAAACAACCTGTGGTGACAGGTGCCGGCGTGCTAGTCGCACTTGTTATTGGCAATGTAATTGTTGAACTGATTGAAGGCATTAATGATATCCCTTTAATATCTCCTGCTTTGGAACTGATCGGTATAGGATACACGAGTTGGTTTATTTACCGCTACGGAATCTCTAGAGCCGGTCGCCAAGCCCTTTATCAGGAGTTTAAAGCGCTCAAGGAACAACTTGTGGGTGCGAGTTCTCTCTCACCGGCAAGCGAAGCCCAACCATTAGCGCTCAACACTCAAAGTTCTCAACCTTCAACTCCAGACGCTCAAGAAACGGCAGTTGCAGCGTCCTATAGCATCCACGCTTGCTGGGGAACCTTGCCGGCTAACCAGCCGCTGGGCGAACCCAAGCCGGTGTTTCAGCGCTTGGAGCCGGTCGAATCCATTTCCTCCTAACGCTCGCCAACACAGGCGGCATAGTGCCGGTGCCTGAGCCATCAGGTTTCTATCCTGATGGCAAGGAAACTTAGAGCTAAAACGTTAGGAATGGCTGTATCAATTTTTTCATAACAAACCGAGGTATAACAATCATGTTGAGTACACCAGAAAACAGCGATTTATTCACACCTGAACAAGTTTTAGAAAATAGAGGCCGAGTCGCCATTTTTATTGATGGCTCGAATTTGTTTTACGCCGCTCTGCAGTTGGGAATTGAAATAGACTACACCAAGTTACTTTGCCGCTTAACAGCAGGATCTCGCTTACTGCGCTCTTTTTTCTACACCGGCGTCGATCCTACCAATGAAAAACAACAAGGATTTTTGCTATGGATGCGCCGCAATGGCTACCGCGTGATCTCGAAAGAGCTGGTGCAACTCCCAGATGGTTCTAAAAAAGCCAATTTGGATGTTGAAATCGCGGTTGATATGATGGCTTTGGTGGGCGCTTATGACACTGCTGTTTTAGTCAGTGGAGATGGGGATCTCGCTTATGCAGTGGACGCTGTGAGCTATCGCGGTGTCCGTGTGGAAGTGGTGAGCCTGCGCTCAATGACGAGCGACAGTTTGATCAATGTTGCGGATCGCTACATTGATTTAGAAGGAATCAAAGAAGATATCCAAAAAACGCCCCGCCACACCAACTATACTTACCGCCCGCTGTCTGGAATTAGTATGCTGGATGAGCAACAAGGAAGATAGTAAAAAGCTGTTAAGCAAAAAAAGTAAAAAGTCGAAGCAAGAGGGAAAAGTCGTTACTTTCTTTTGCCTTTTGTCTTTTGCCTTTTTACTTTTATTAGGGGCTTGCGGCAAGCAAAAAAGCCCGGTTGCTCAGCCATCTCCAAATCGCCCGAAAGAATTGGATGGCACCTTAATTGTTAACGCTAGCACCCTAGAACAAGCTGATGAAAAGGGCCGGCTGAAGTGGAAAGTTAAGGCCACTCAAGCTCAATACAGCCAAGATCAGAAAACCGCTCAGGTTAAAAATCCTGACGGGGAACTGTATCAAGATGGCAGCTTGGTTTTTCGCATCCAGGGCAAGTCTGGAGAGGTGCAGCAGGATGGCAAGAAGATATTTCTCAGGGAAAATATTATCGCCACCGATACCCGAACTGGAGCAGTGTTGCGTGGGGATGAGCTGGAGTGGCTTCCTGATGAGGATCTTTTAATTGTCCGCAACAATCTCACCGGCACCCATCAAGAATTGGACGCATCTGCCAAAGAAGGGCGGATGTTCAGTCGGGCGCGTCGCATCGAATTAACGGGACAAGTGGTAGCAACGACAAAAGAGCCGGTGTTGCAATTGCGAACCGAACACCTAATTTGGGAGATGGATAAGCAATTGGTGCTCGCAGATCGTCCGATTGAGATTGATCGCTATCTAGAAAACAACGTTACAGATAGGGCTACCGCTGATCAAGGCGAGGTGGATTTAAAAACTAAAGTTGCCACACTCAAACAAAATGCTTTAGTGACGCTGTTAGAACCGGCTATGCAAGTCGCCAGCGACTCACTGAGTTGGAACTTAGAAACCGATATCGTCAACTCAGACCGGCCTGTGAAGGTGGTGCATCTTCAAGAGCAATTAATCTTTACCAGTGACACTGGTAAACTTGACACAAAGCAACAAATGTGCTATCTAAATGGCAATGTTCAGGGATTTGAGCAGCGCCGGCAGTCCCAACTGAGAGCGGATAAAGCAACTTGGAATCTTGCCACGCAAGGAATTGAAGCTCAAGGCAATGTCATTTATCGCCAACTCGATCCAGAGTTTACCGTCGCCGGCACCAAAGCCATTGGCAAATTGAACGACCAAACAGTGACAGTAACCAATCAAGGCGGGCCGGTGGTTACAGAGATTATTCCCCAGCAGGGGAGCAGGGAGTAGGGAGTGCTGAGTCCTGAGTGGGAGAGTGGGACAGTGATAAGTGTTGAGCTATGAGTTTTGAGTACCCAATGCCCAATGCCCCATGCCCCATGCCCCATACCCAATCCCCCATGCCTTTATCCTCCCAATAAAACTTCGTTACGGTTAGCAGCACCGGCACTGGTGAAATCAGGATTGATCGGGTGTTTTGGGCTAATCGCTGCAACTGGGGTTAAGGGAATTCCCCACTGCTGTTGGAGGCGCTGTAGCAGCTTATCTTGCTGGGTGCGGAAACCATCGACATCTGCACCGCGATTGATAATGGCAAAATAAAGAATCCCATGAGTGCGTGTGGGTAGGACACCCGCAAGAGCGCTAACATCCCAAAGCGTGCCGGTTTTCACCACAGATGCCGGTGGGATGTGCCGGTAGTCCAGGGTGCCACCATCTTGCCCGGAGACAGGAAACAGATCAGCAATCGTCAAATGAGACGGTTGCAGATAACGTTGAATCGCCATAAACATGGCACAGGCGGCTCTAGGAGAAACGCGATTTTCTTGGCCAAGTCCTGAACCATTAATTAGCTGAATTTCTTCTGGGGGAACACCAGCAGCTTTTGCGGCGCGTTCTTTGACAATGGTTGCTCCCCCAACTCCATCGGCTAACATCTGAGCCATTTCATTGTTACTGTAAACGTTCATCTGCCTCAATATTTCAGCCAGGGGAAGCGAACGGTGCCGCAGTAAAGGAGTGCCGCCGGCTTTGCCAATTTTAACCGTGCCGGCAATCTCAACTTTTGGCTTTGGGGTTCCTGGGGGCAAACTGGAAAACACAAATTCTGCATCCTCTTCCCAAAGGCTGGGGTCGAGTGCTTGCTTGAAATGCTCCCCGCTTGTGGTGGGGTCGGGTTCAGCATTCATGGAAAAGTTGCGAGTAATCACTACATTGCCCGTCACCCGCTTGATCCCCATCTTGTTGAGAGCATTCCCCACGGCGAAAGCTTCTTCCCAGACAAAGAAAGGATCGCTGTCGCCGGCAATTACCAAGTCTCCTTGCAAAACCCCATCCTTAACCGGCCCCGTGGCGTTCACAAATGTCTCAAACTGATGAGCATGACCCCACTTTTCCAAGGCTGCTAAAGACGTTGCAATCTTCGTTAGAGAGGCAGCAGGGAGAGGAACCGTCCCCTGGTTGCTAGCGAGCAAAGTTGAAGCCGATTGAATCCATACACCTTGACTGTCTTTAATGATTCCCTTCGCCACCAAAGATTGTAGGTATTGCTTGAGTGTGGCGTCCGTTGCCGGTTCGGGATCGCCGGCAATCACAAATCCAGGGATACCTGGGCCGGCTACTAGCGAGAAGGCATCTAGCCCAGGTGTTTGGACTCCTGCCATATCCAGCCACACAGACAGCAAACCTGAACTCAATAACGTCAGCATTCCTCAGATCCCCTTACAAAACTTAAACTCGATTACGCTCACAAAGCCCTAAATCTCGTGAGTGCTCAATGCAAAGCTCTAGCGCTTAGCTCAATAACTTTTATCTTTTACCTTTCACCCTTCACGCTTGAGATTCCTGCTGAATATTACCAAGCACTGATACAAAATGGTGCCGGCTCTCCTCCCTCACCCTCCCTCACCCTTGCCCCCTCATACATAACTTAAATGTTAAAAATTCCTACAAAGACGCTTGCTTCCTCACCCTCAATCTCTTATTTAAAAATTTTTAGTTCAATCTCTAACACCGGCAATGTTTTGAATGCGGCCTACAACTGGTAAAATTTTTAAGGTTTCTATGACTTTGATCAATGGGATCGACGCGAGCACGGATTGCAATTGACGCGATGGGTGGGGATCACGCCCCCGACGAGATAGTTGCTGGAGCGCTCAAGGCCCAGGAGGAATTGGGCGTAGAAGTTTTGCTGGTTGGTGATCCCCAGCAAATAGAAGCCTCCCTCAAGCAACACACCAACTCCACACGGCCAGAAATTGTGCCGGCTGAAGGCACGATCGAAATGCATGAGGAGCCTTTGGGAGCGCTCAAACGCAAACCCAAAGCTTCAATTAATGTGGCAATGGATTTGGTGAAACAGCAGAAAGCTGATGCTGTAGTTTCTGCCGGCCACTCAGGAGCGGCAATGGCCGCCGCCCTGTTGCGATTGGGACGGCTACCGGGAATTGACCGACCGGCAATTGGTGCGGTTTTACCAACCATCGTGCCGGATCGACCAGTGTTGATTCTCGATGTGGGAGCCAATGTCGATTGTCGTCCCAAGTTTTTAGAGCAGTTTGCAATGATGGGGGCGATTTACAGTCAGTATGTGCTGGGTGTAAGCGAACCAAAGGTGGGATTGCTCAACATTGGTGAAGAACCTTGTAAAGGCAATGAGCTGGCCCTGCGTACCTACCAAATTCTGAAAGATAACCCGCAAATTCCTTTCGTTGGCAATGCCGAAGGCCGCGATGTGCTATCGGCTAAGTTCGATGTCATCGTTTGTGATGGCTTTGCCGGCAACATCTTGCTAAAGTTTGCCGAAGCGGTGGGAGAAGTCGTGCTGCAAGTGCTGCGTGATGAATTGGTGCAGGGACTTCACGGCAAAATAGGCACAGCACTGTTGAAACCCAACCTCAAGCGAATCAAGCAGCGAATTGACCATGTTGAACATGGCGGTGGCTTGCTGTTGGGCGTTGCCGGTGTGTGCATCATCAGCCACGGCGCATCCCAAGCACCCACGATTTATCATGCAATTCGCTTGGCCAAGGAAGCTATTGATAACCAGGTGCTGGAGCGAATTCAGTCCAAGTATCAAAAAAAAGACCGGCAATCAGCCGTAAGTTAGGGACTAAGGGCATGGGGCATGGGGCATGGATCATGGGACTAGGGGCTAGAAACTAGAAACTAGGGACTCAAGACTCAGAACTCAGGACTCACTGCTATCCCCTAGTGCCCTCACTCACCAATGGAGAGTAACTTTGAATCAATTAGGGTTAGGCGTTGCCCTCACGGGAAGTGGCTCAGCAACACCGGCAGCTAGCCTTGATAATCACCGGCTCAGTCAGATTGTGGAAACGTCGGATGAGTGGATCAGCGCTCGCACCGGCATTCGCGCCCGCCATTTAGCCGACACACAAGAATCTTTGTGCGATCTGGCAACTGAGGCATCCCGACAAGCCATCGCAATGGCAGGGATCTCGCCGGCAGAGATTGATCTGATTATTCTGGCAACCTCTAGCGCAGATGACTTATTCGGCACGGCTGGTAAAATTCAGGCCCAGTTAGGTGCCCTCCAAGCCGTTGCCTTTGATATGACAGCAGCCTGTTCTGGCTTTATTTTTGGCCTCGTGACAGCCAGCCAGTTCATCCGCACCGGCGTCTACAAAAACGTCCTACTGATTGGCGCGGATATCCTCTCTCGCTGGGTGAATTGGTCAGACCGGCGCACTTGCATATTATTTGGAGATGGTGCCGGTGCTGTAATCTTACAGGCCGATGAACGCGACCGCTTGCTGGGATTTGAACTCCGCAGCGATGGCACCCAAAACAGCAGCCTTCAACTTGCATACGAACCCCAACCGCAAGCGTTGCTCGAAGGCATCACCATCGCCAAAGGCACCTATCAACCGATTACGATGAACGGCCAAGATATCTACCGCTTTGCCGTGAGAAAAGTGCCAGAAGTCATCGAAAAAGCTTTACATCGGGCAAATCTGGGTGTTGAGCAAATCGACTGGCTGCTGCTGCATCAAGCGAATCAGCGCATCCTTGATGCTGTGGCGGAACGTCTAAAAATTCCCCCTCAAAAAATCATCAGCAATCTGGAAAACTACGGCAATACTTCAGCCGCTTCAATTCCTTTAGCACTTGATGAAGCCGTGCGCGAAGGCAAAATTAAAGCCGGCGATATTATTGCCAGCGCCGGCTTTGGAGCCGGTTTAAGTTGGGGCGCGACCATTTTTGAATGGGGCCGGTAAATCAATTAATAAGTAATCACTGAAATCTGACGAATGACAAAAACTGCATGGGTGTTTCCCGGACAAGGTTCTCAAGCCATTGGGATGGGAGTCGATTTACTAGACGTGCCGGCAGCCAAAGCTAAATTTGAGGCGGCTGAGGGCATTTTGGGCTGGTCTGTTCCAGAGATTTGTCAAAGTGAGGAAGATAAATTATCCCGCACCCTTTACACTCAGCCTTGCCTTTATGTCGTTGAGAGCATTCTGGCTGATTTGATGCGAGAAAAAGGACATCAACCGGATTTGGTTGCCGGCCACAGTTTGGGCGAATATGTTGCCCTTTACGCGGCAAAGGTACTTGACTTTGAACAAGGTTTGTGCTTAGTTAAACGTCGTGCCGAACTGATGGATGGTGCCGCCGGCGGACAGATGGCAGCACTAATGGGGTTTGATCGGGAGCAGCTTGATCGAGAAATTGAGCAAACGCCTGACATTGTCCTAGCAAACGATAACAGTTCCGCTCAAGTGGTCATTTCTGGCACCCCAGAAGCAGTGGAACAAGTTTTGGCCAATGTCAAGTGCAAACGTGGCGTTAAATTGAACGTTTCGGGTGCCTTTCACTCTCCCCTGATGGCACCGGCAGCAGCCGAGTTTCAGCAAGTTTTGGATTCCATCCCCTTTGTAGATGCCGCAGTGCCGGTACTCTCAAACGTAGATCCGACGCCGGCAGTCGAGGCAGCCGCCTTAAAAGATCGCCTGATGCGGCAAATGACCGGCTCAGTACGGTGGCGAGAAATCATGCTGAGATTGCCCTCAGAAGGCATTGAGCGAGCCGTCGAAATAGGCCCTGGTAAAGTTCTCACCGGCTTAATTAAACGCACTTGCCCTGATATCGCTTTAGAAAATATCAGTGGCGTTGAGCAATTGCCTGATTAAAATAGGGAAAAGGCCGAGCGAACTCTAGGATAAAGAAGTCTACCGTCGCCTTTGAATGCGGGAAAATTTCAGTCCCGCGAAACAGCCTAATTAAAAAAAATCCAATGGCTAAAAGTAGCGGTTCTTCTGCAATTATCTTCATCTTGATGTTTCTCGCCCTCGCAGCCGGGGGCTACTGGTTCTTTTTCATGAGGCAGCCGGCAACCGAGGAGAACAGCACACTCCCCAGCGCACCACCGGCTGCGCCAGTTGTCGGTACAGCGCCGGCTAATAGCGTTCGCTTTCCCCCGCCGGCAGCCGGTTCTGTCCCCGCCGGCACTACGCTCAGAATAGATGGTTCTACCAGCATGGTAACCATTAATGAAAACCTCAAGAGAAGCTTTCAACAGCAGTTTCCCGGCACAACAGTCACAACAAGAGCCGGCGGTACGGAGAACGGCATTGAGAATCTTTTAGCAGGAAACGTTGAGATCGCTGCCATATCACGCCCCTTGACATCTGGAGAAACCAACCAGGGTTTACTCGCTGTGCCGGTGGCAACGGATCAAATTGCAGTTGTGGTGAGCAAAAGCAATTTATTCACCGGCAACTTAACCGGCAATCAAGTCAAAGATATTTTTCAAGGAAAAATCAACAACTGGTCAATCGTTGGCGGGCCGGCAGAAGAAATTCAGGTGATTAATCGCCCCGCCATTAGTGGCACCCATCAAGCGTTTAAAGAACTGGTACTCAAGGGGGGAGATTTTGGCGACACCCCGAATTTTACGACACTGCCAAGGGATGAAACAACCGGCCTGCTACGAGCACTTGGCAGTAATGGCATTGGCTATGCAACCTACGCTCAAGTTGCCAACCAGCAAACAGTGCGAACCGTTCCGATCAACGGGGGAATACCAGGAAGCGCCAATTATCCCTACCAACGGACGCTATTTTATATCTACAAACAGCCGGCTAGTCCTGCTGTTAAAGCATTTCTCGGCTACACAACTTCGCCGCAAGGACAGCAAGCGATGTTAGGTGCGAATTGAGAAACAATATTTGTTTAAACGTAATAAGCTATTGAGTGTTGAATGATGAATGAATTGAACACTCAAAAATCATAACTCAGAGAGTGTTTTCTGTGACCAAAACCCGTGAACCTGTTGAGAGTTTAATCCTCTACCACTTATTTAAGTGGTCAGTTGTTGCGCCGGTGCTCCACACTTATCTTCGGGGTCGCATTTATGGCGCAGAGAATGTGCCAAAAGAAGGGCCGCTGATTGTGGTGTGCAATCATGCCAGTTATTTTGACCCGCCAATTGTATCTTCCTCCCTGCAGCGACCTGTCGCGTTTATGGCGAAAGAGGAGTTGTTTCAAGTTCCGATTTTAAAGCAAGCAATTGAGCTTTATGGAGCTTATCCGGTGAGTCGGGGTGCCGGAGATCGAAAGGCAATTCGGGCGGCGCTGACTTCGTTGGAAAATGGGTGGGCAACCGGCGTTTTTTTACAAGGAACGCGCACAACCGATGGGCGAATTACAGAACCTAAACTGGGCGCAGCACTGATTGCGGCGAAGGCAAAAGTGCCGCTGCTGCCGGTGAGTTTGTGGGGGACTGAGGCAATTTTACAACCAGGTTCTGCGATACCGCGTCCGGTGCCGGTGACAGTGCGAATTGGCCAGTTAATTGAGACACCTAGTTCCACAAACCGGCAGGAGTTAGAGGAGGTGACGCACCAGTGTACAGAGGCGATCAATGGGATGCTTGATTTAGGGCGTTGAGGGAATTTGGGGATTGAGAAATCTCCCCTTTCCAGTCACAAAACAATTGATAGGAGACAGTGACAGGGAACCCCCCAATGTCTTCCAAAACCCCCAGTTTGTCATAAATTAAGGCTTTTCTGCCAAAGTCATCTCGACTTTCTCAGTCTTTACCAGAGAATGTTCTTAAAGAGAATATTGACACCCAACAGAGCAGCCCTTTTGGAGGGGGTTTGGGGGACGCAACCGTCCCCCAATTGGGGGTTTGGGGGGAAGCCCCCCAATGTCTTTCTGACTTGCCTTAGTCTTTCATCCCATTGAGAAGCCCTATATTTGCTAGAAATCTACACCTCGCTTCAGTTCTACTCCTTGATTGGCGTAATGCTTGTGGCAAAAGACTTCGGAGTGAACGCTTGCGAGGTCAAAGTAGGCGGGAATATTATGACACCGGCCTGTGATAATGATTTCTGTGTCGCGTGGTTTACGCAGCAAAGCTTCCACAATCGGTTCCACCGGCAGCAGTTCTAAATCGACGGTGGGGTTGAGTTCATCAAGGATAATGGTTTTGTAGAGTCCAGATGCCATAGCAGCTCTAGCAATTTCCCAGCCTCTTTCTGCTTCGACATAGTCGAGTTCTTGTTGCTGTCCCCGCCAGACAATGGCATCTCGCCCACAGCGCTGATGATCGACTAAGTTAGGATAAATTTGCTGTAAGGCAGCGATGGCGGCGTCTTCGGTGTAGCCGCTCCCGCCTTTGAGCCACTGCATAATCAAGACACGGTGGGATTTATCTTGACTGATGCCTCTGCCAATCGCCTGCAAGGCTTTGCCTAGGGCACTTGTGGATTTGCCTTTGCCAGCGCCGGTGTAGATTTCAATGCCTTCTATGCCGTGTTCTTCAGCGCTTTTGTGGTAATGGGGTTTCATTTCGGAGTGCAGATCGGCAATCTCCAGTAAAGCTGCCGGTGCCGAGCGACCTGTGGCGATAATTTCTAAGTGCTCTGGTTTATGCTTGAGAGTGTGGATAACTTCATCCACCGGCAGCAAGCCTAAATCAAGGACAGGATTGAGTTCATCTAGCACCACAACTGAATACAAACCAGAGGCAATTGCACCTTTTGCGACATCCCAACCGCGTTGCGCTTCCAGCCGATCAAAGCGGGTAATATCCTCAGGGCCAAAAAATTCTGCTCTGCCGGTGCGAACTTGATCGATCAGATGGGGGAAACCCCGTTGCAGCGCTTCTATCGCTCCGTCTTCATCGTAGTCTCGCTCCGGCCCTTTAAGGAAGCGCAACAGCAGAACTCTAGTTGTCTGGGACGTGTTGATCCCTAAGCCAATCGAGCGCAAAACTACGCCCAGTGCTGCTTGGGATTTTCCCTTGCCGGCTCCGTCGTAGACGTGAATCTGGCCAACGATACGCTCTTGACGCGCTTGAGCCGTGCGAATGCCAATACCAATCCTGGTCATAGTTTCAAGTGTGTGCCGGTGCAGTTTAATCTTAGCGGAGGTCTTGTACCGTTCTATACAAGTAAAGATAGAAACATCCAAAGCTTAGCCTTTTACCTTCATTCTCAGCCGTGCCATGTTTCTTACTGTTTTACCCCTGCGAGCCATTGTATTTCAAGTCTTATTTCTACTGATTGCCATCGCCATAGAAGCTTTGGTTTTGCACCGCCGGCTCGAAATTGCCCGCAGAAAAAGTGTTGAATATGCCGCTTTCATGAATTTACTTTCAGCGATTTTAGGATGGATCGTTTTTTTCTTCATGGTTTCCCGGTTACCGCGAGAGTTAAAAGCTCAACTACTCAGTTACATTTTTTACGATAATTTTTCGGCACTTTACCGCGCATCCAATCCTATGCCTTGGTTGCTTTTAATGAGTTTTGCCACGTTTATGGCAACCTTTATCATTAAAAACAAAACCCTGGAAGTGTTCCAGATTTTTTTAGAGCGTCATTCCCCTCAAGACAGTGCGAAGCCGGCTAACCTTAACGAATTTTCTATGGAAGCTATTCTGACCATTGGAAATAAAATTATTTTCGGTTCGACACCGCTCACTAAAAGCTTGACTCACAAAAGTCCCGAACGAATTACGCTTTTTAGCCGGCGGCAATCTCTAGCGATTTTATGGGGACACCTATGCAGTAACAGTATAATCTTAGTAATTTTATTTCTACGAACTCAATTGCCTGAATAACGTGAAAGAAACCTTCGATCTTTTTCAGCGCTTGCTGGATTTCCTCAAACCCAATCGTCCTTTTTCCTGGCGAACCTTACTTTTACTTAGTGGGTTCTCTTGGTCGATGGCATTTTTGTCAAGATCGTTGGCTGACGCCCTCAATACTGAAACAACGGCAACGTCGGACATCATATCATTTTTTGGTTGGATATTTTTAATTATAGGGCTTGATTGGTGGACGATGGATCACCCCTACAGGTTTGCCGGCTTTTCTCTAGGATCTTGGGTAACGGGAGCTTTAGTTTGTTTGTTTTTATATGTGTTTTTGTTTGACGAAGTTGCTAATGAGGTTCCGTCTGTTCCCTTCGTGAGCTGGCCGATCATTTCTGCCTTAATTACAGTCACCCACATATTTTATCCGGCTCGCGCTAGCTACAGGGCAACTCTAACTACGCAAAGATTGATTATTATAGTTTTATGCCACTTTTTAATTAGTTGTTGGATTCAATTTAATTTTTTAATTCGAGATTGGTTAGAAGATTATCCAACTTTATTAGTCGAAAATTTCACAAGAAGTGGGTTTGTCGTACAGCTAGATTCTTCAGCAAAAGCATTAACAAGAGGCGAAGAAATGCTAAATTCGATTGAGCAAATTGTAGAAAATAAACTAGAAGGCAAATCTTGGCCAGAGGCGCAACAATGGCTAGTAGAAATTCAACAGCAGCTCCAGAAGAAAAAACCTTGGCGAGAGGTTAAGGAATGGTTACTCACTTTCGAGAGACCGTCAAATAACCTACAAAATAAACTTCAAGTTGGCCTTTCTGATGCTGAAGAAGATTTCTGGTGGTACATTCAAGGCGATGTCAATGAATCTAATTTACAATATACCTTAAATTTTCAAGCGATTTGGGAAGGGCCGAGAGCAACTGAAGAACAGTATTACTTCAGAAAAACTTGTTGGGTTGAGCCGATTAAGCAATCCCCAACTCGCGCGACAAGCCAGCTTCCTGCTTTCCCTGAAACTGTAGGCGGCTCCCTGGAATGCGAAGAGGTTGAACCTCCTATTGCCGAAGAGTCTACTGAACTAGAGAATTAAATTAAAATAGCAGAAATAATCTGTAACTGAAGAGAGGATAGTGACAGTGAATTTGTCCAGAATTTTAACAATTGCAATTCATGTTTTTTGGGAAGTGCTTCGTGAACGAGTGCTTTACATAGTTGGTTTTTTTCTTATTGTCTTTC
Organism: Microcoleus vaginatus WJT46-NPBG5; assembly: GCA_019359355.1. Taxonomy (GTDB): domain Bacteria; phylum Cyanobacteriota; class Cyanobacteriia; order Cyanobacteriales; family Oscillatoriaceae; genus FACHB-68. Next base: position 150,726 of record JAHHHM010000002.1, read on the forward strand.
CATCTGCCATTTTATTACTAAAAGAATTTTCAGTTGGCACAGAAAAAAAAATTATTCTAGATTTTGGGATTGCATTAATCGGTTTACTGGGTTTAGTTGTTGCGGTTTTTGTTGGCACCGGCTTGATTAACAAAGAAATCGAAAAGCGAACCGTACTTGTCACTATCGCTAAGCCGGTTAGCCGTTCAGAGTTTATTATTGGCAAACACCTTGGCTTGTCAGCAGTGTTGGCTTTACTGGTTACACTCATGACAGTTATTTATTTGGTTATATTGAGTTTATATCAGGTAAAATATCCCATAGGTAGCATTTTAGTAGCCGCCCTCTACCTCTTCTTTGAGCTGTCTTTGCTGGCAGCAGTCGCCATTCTATTTGGTGTCTTTACCAGTTCATTGCTAGCAACCTCACTTACGATTGCTGTTTATCTGATGGGGCATTTAAGCCGAGATTTATTGCAATTGGGCGACATTAGCAAAAACCCTACCATCAAAAGTGTTACGCAAGGTATTTATTTAGTCTTGCCAGACTTAGCCAGACTGGATCTAAAAAATCAGGCAGTTTACGGTATTTTACCCCCGCCGGCAGAATTGTTTTTCAACGCCGGCTACGGACTACTTTACATTATCCTGTTGCTGACAATCGCCAACCTGATATTCTGGCGTCGAGAATTTTAATCAAAGCTAAAATTAAAATACTTAAGGAAAAACAACAAAATTATGTTGATGGATAAACTCGAACAACTTAAAGCAATTTTTTCCGAAATGGATCGGGCTTTGATTGCCTATTCTGGAGGAATTGATAGCACTTTAATCGCAAAAATTGCTTGGGACGAACTCGGAGAACGAGCCTTAGCGGTGACGGCAGTATCTCCTTCATTACTGCCAGAAGATTTAGAAGATGCCCGTATCCAAGCGGCTGAAATGGGGATTGCTCATGAGGAAATTGAAACCCATGAAATGGCAAATCCCAATTACACATCTAATCCCGTTAATCGTTGCTATTTTTGCAAAAGTGAACTGCACGACACCTTAAAACCTCTGGCAATTCAACGGGGATATCCTTATGTAGTAGATGGAGTTAATGCAGATGATTTGCATGACTACCGGCCCGGAATTCAGGCGGCAAAAGAACGGGGTGCCCGATCACCTTTAGCAGAAGTTGGTGTTAGCAAAGCAGAAGTGCGCCAACTCGCCAAACACTTGAGTTTGCCGTGGTGGGATAAGCCGGCACAACCTTGCCTCAGTTCTCGTTTTCCCTATGGAGAAGAAATTACAGTTGCTAAACTGCAAAGAGTGGGTCGTTCGGAAAGATATTTACGTCAGTTAGGATGGCAAAATCTCCGGGTTCGTTCTGAAGGGGAAACGGCAAGAATTGAACTGCCGGCAGAACAAATTAAGGAATTTGCAATGACAACTGATTTGCCGACACTGGTGGCAGCTTTTCAAGAATTCGGCTTTCTTTATGTCACCTTAGATTTGGAAGGCTACCGCAGCGGCAAGCTCAATCAAGTTTTAACCAAAAACTTGATTTCCTCTAGTAATATCTGAGGATATATTGCCAAAAGATTGCTGTTGTATTAATCGGCAGTCTTTCTGTTTTCTCTCATACTTGTTTTGATAGAGGAAAAAGCCGGTGAGTGTGAAGCCAAGAAATATAATGCCGTGGGGACATAGCCTGGATGAATATATCAGGATGTTCGACCTCTCAGCAGCAGATCGGCAGCGATTGATTCTTGATTGTGCCGGCGGCGCTGCCAGTTTTAATGTGGAGATGACACGCCTGGGTTACAAAATAATTTCTTGCGATCCCATTTATCAGTTTAGTACCTCTGAAATTACCCAGCACATCGAGGAAAGTTATTCAAATGTGATCAAAAGCGTGCAAGCACATCGAGACGGCTATATTTGGCGAGAAATTCAGTCGCCAACGCAACTTGAGGAAGCAGGAATGACGGCGATGCAGCAATTTCTGGACGATTTACCGGCAGGACTTCAGCAAGGACGCTATATGCCGACTGAGTTGCCGGTTTTACCCTTCAAAACCGGCCAATTTAATTTAGCATTATCTGGTCATTTTTTGTTTACAAATTCCGATACGCTTTCACAAGAGTTTCATTTAGCGACACTCTTAGAAATGTGCCGCGTTGCAACAGAAGTGCGGGTTTTTCCGCTGTTAATGCTATCTGGCAAAGTGTCGCCGTGGGTTGAGCCGGTGAAGAAGGAATTGGAATCGCGGGGATACAAAGTAGAAATCCAGCCGGTGCCTTATGAATTTCAGAAGGGTGGCGAGCAAATGTTACGTGTGAGTGTGCCGGGTTAAACCCAATTTAAAAGAGCTTTAAAAAGCTTGATCAACTCCTTATATTCCTAACTTTGATATCAAGTTGCCGGCTGATAAATTTGACGCAACTGTGAAAGTGTACTTACGGTTTTTAACCCATTAAGAATTGCTCTTAATCTCTCCACTTCCTGAATTTCTGAAATCTCCGGTAAAATTATCAATCCTTCACGGCCAAACTTCAGATCCAAACCCAATTCAATACTTTCCAGCAAAATCTCCCTCATCTGCTGGCGACTCTGCTCAATTCCTTTCTCGATTCCAATTCTTTCAACACTGGTGATGTAAGGCATCCGTCGTTCCTCCTGTAGCTGACTGACTTCTCGCCAAAAATCTTGTTCTAACTGTGCCGGCAAATTCATTATCCAGTCAATAAACCCAAAGAGATTAATCACATCTTCCCGCTCATAACCTTGTTCATACAAGCGTCGGGTGAGATAAAGCTTGCTAGAAAATCTTCCTCGTGCGTCGTTGCGAGTCTCTTGAGCTTTTAAATGAGCCATCACGACTGTAGCAAACGGGTTCCGGCTAAGTTCTAGCGCTTGCCAGCTTTCCTGATAGTCTAGCAACTTCACGACGGGAAATCTAAAATTGACTTCACAACCCCATAGCTCATCGCTGAAGCGATCAGGACGCCAACCGGCCCTCTCGTCACCCAATACCGCTAAACTGGCGATTGAGCGCTTGTAACGGTCAAAAATGCGGTAATGGTAAACATACATCCGCTCGGCAAAATTGCTTTCTTCCTGATTTTGGACTTCGATATGCACCAAAACCCAAGTTTCTTCGCCACCGGCACGGTAAATTTTAACTAACTTATCGACTAAGCGCCGGCCTAGTTCGGCATCGCGCACAACTTGTTGCAATTCTTTATCTAAAAATTCATAGCCGCGCTGCCAATCTATATCCCCATGCGCTTGAGGAAAAAAGAATGCGATAAATTCTTCAAAATAACGCTCTAAAGCATCTTTCCAAGGCGTATCGTATTCTGTTTGCGGTTCGCTCATAGTTTGGCTTAGGATGGGAAAGCTTTTGGCTGAATGCGCTCGTGTGGGGAGTGTTTGTATTATAAGCCGGCCTCCACAGGACAGCGGCATTCTCTAACATCAATCGCTGTTAAAATACAATTTCTTGGCATTTTTTAACATCATGGGCAACACCTTTGGGCATTTGTTTCGCATCACCACTTTTGGCGAATCCCACGGCGGCGGCGTCGGCGTCGTGATTGATGGGTGTCCCCCACGACTCGAAATTTCAGCAGAAGAAATCCAGGTGGAACTTGACCGGCGCAAGCCAGGACAAAGTAAAATCACCACACCTCGCAAAGAAGCAGACACCTGCGAAATTATTTCTGGGATTTTTGAAGGAAAAACGCTGGGAACGCCCATCACAATTTTGGTCAGAAATCAAGATACCCGCCCCCAAGATTATGATGAGATGGCGCAAACCTACCGCCCCTCTCATGCAGATGCCACCTACGATGCAAAATATGGTATCCGCAATTGGCAAGGTGGGGGGCGTTCCTCCGCACGGGAAACCATTGGACGGGTGGCTGCCGGCGCAATTGCTAAAAAAATCCTCAAACAAGTTGCCGGGGTGGAAATTGTTGGTTATGTTAAACGGATCAAAGATTTAGAAGGAACAATCGATCCCAGCACCGTCACCCTTGAACAAGTGGAGAGCAATATTGTTCGCTGTCCCGACTCTGAATGTGCAGAACGCATGATTGATATGATCGATGGGGTGCGCCGGCAAGGAGATTCTATTGGCGGCGTTTTGGAATGTGTCGCCCGCAATGTCCCCAAGGGATTAGGTGAGCCGGTGTTCGATAAAATAGAAGCAGACTTGGCCAAAGGCGTGATGTCTTTACCGGCAAGTAAAGGCTTTGAAATTGGTTCCGGATTTGCCGGCACCCTGCTTACCGGCAGCGAACATAACGACGAATTTTATACCGACGAAGCCGGGGAAATTCGCACCCTCACCAATCGTTCTGGCGGCATTCAAGGCGGAATTACCAACGGAGAAAATATTATTTTACGAGTTGCTTTCAAGCCAACTGCTACAATTCGTAAAGAACAGCGCACAGTGACGACCAGCGGGGAAGAGACTATACTGGCAGCTAAGGGCCGGCATGATCCCTGCGTTTTGCCTAGGGCTGTGCCAATGGTAGAAGCAATGGTTGCCTTAGTGCTATGCGATCATTTATTGCGCCATCAGGGTCAGTGCAAAGTGCTCTAACAACCCAAATGGGTTTTCAGCCTCTACTTCCAACTTATCCTGACTGAAATCCAAAATCTTGGAGGTTTGCAATGCAAGATGTCGGGGTTTGGATCAGGGCAGTTGCGATTTTCTTCGATAGCGCAAGGCTTTCAACCTTTTCTTGGATCTTGGCTGCCGGCATCGGCATGGGGACAAATACCAACTTCCCATTTCCAGGCGCAGCAGTGTTCGTCCCGCAAGCAATCAAGGGTGCAGATACCGTCAGGAAAACCTTGTTTTTCCGTCATCAACTTCGTCAAGTTCTCTCAAAATTTGAGAGAATTTTGGGTTACATTCAATTACTTTTTTGCGGATTCAAACCCCTAAAAAGTAAAAGTAACCGGGCGTATATTTTCACTCAAATATCGTGGACGTTTGAGTGACAGTGGGCTAGACTCAAAAAGTCCATCCACGGGTCGTTGCCAGGGTGAAACTGTCAAAAGATGCAGCGTTGTACTCTGCACCCTAGCCTGCGGCCAAGAAGCAGTCTTACCGCGCAAAGCTATTAACTTCAACATGGCAAACAGTCATTCCTCCGATTTTGTTGTCCAGTTCTGGGGTGTTAGAGGCAGTGTTCCGTCCCCCGGAAAAGATACGGTTCGCTACGGCGGCAACACCTCCTGTATGGAAATGCGCTTGGGTGATAAACGCCTGATTTTTGATGGCGGCACCGGCTTGCAAAGGCTGGGGCAACACCTGCTCAAAGAAATGCCGGTTACAGCCGATATATTTTTTACCCACTATCACTGGGATCACATTCAAGGGTTTCCGTTTTTTACCCCAGCTTTTATTCAAGGCAATAGTTTCCACATTCATGGTGCTGTTCCCCCTGATGCGGAGTCGATGAAACAGCATTTTATCGAACGGGTGCTTCACCCCAACTCGCCGGTGCCAATCTCGGGGATGCAAGCAGATCTAAAGTTTTCTGAAGTGATGCCCGGTGATGTGATCACACTGGACGATATCACTCTAGAAACCGGCCATCTTAACCACCCCAATAATGCAATGGGATACCGGGTAACGTGGCGGGGACATACCGTGTTCTACTGTACTGATACCGAGCATTACCCGGATCGCATCGATGAAAGTGTGCTGCATCTGGCTCGTGATGCGGATTTATTCATTTACGATGCCATGTACACCGATGAGGAGTATCACAACCCCAAATCTCCGAAAATCGGCTGGGGGCACTCAACTTGGCAGGAGGGGGCGAGAATTGCCAAGGAAGCTGGGGTGAAGCGATTTGTTGTGTTTCACCACGAACCGACTCACTCGGATGAGTTTCTGGATCGGATGGCAGAGGAAGTCTACGCAGTTTGCCCGAATGCGGTACTCGCGTATGAGGGGATGATTCTGGACGTGACTGAACCATCCCGCTTGATGCAGCGGGTGAAAAGTTAGGCAGCCGGCCTGTAGTTTATGTCTCACGCACCGAGTTTAAGGATGCGTGAGGCAGTCAGAGATTTTTGGGGCTGGCCGGCATTACAACCGGCTCGCACAAATAGCCGCCCCAATCAGTCCGACTTGTGGATTAAGCACAACATGAACCGGCACTCGCTCTACTAAGGGAGTCACCCGGCCTTTTTGGGTAAACGCTTGCATAAACCGGCCTTTGTCTAAAATCAAGGGCATGATTTTGGCAGCAATTCCCCCGGCAACATACAATCCCCCATAAGGTAGAAGTTTGAGCGCAAGATTGCCGGCTTCAGCGCCGTAAGCTTCAACGAACATCTCCATCGTCTCCTCACACAGGGAGTCACGCTTGGCCAAAGCTGCGGCTGCAATGGTTGCCGCAGGGTCAACCGTTTTCTCCTTGCGCCCTGTCTGTTGCTCCCATGTTCTCACCACTTCCGCAACATCTGGCGATTCATCTGCAATTTGCCGATCCCGTAAAAATTGGTAAATGGCCACAACCCCTTGACCAGAAACCACTCGCTCAACGGAAACACGCGAAATTTGGTACTTATCGAGCAGGTATTGCAGCAGATCAAACTCTAACTCGTTGCGGGGGGCAAAGTCAGCATGGCCACCTTCGGAGGCGAAAACTTGATATCTGTCTCCCTGCCGAATTAAAAATCCTTCTCCCAAGCCGGTGCCGGCACCAATAATAGCAATCGGCGCATCCGGCTGGAATTGACCTGTTTGCAAGGGGTGTAAGTCTGCCGGTGTTAAACCTGAGACGCCATAACCCACTGCGGCAAAATCGTTAATTAAACGAACTGCCGACATTCCCAATTCTTGTTCAAGCCGGTGAGCATCAAGTAACCAAGGCAAGTTTGTCAACTTTGCAGTATTGTTGACAACCGGCCCAGCGATGGCAAAACACGCCTTTTCGGGGGCAAATTTTTCACCTAACTCTTTTCCTGCCGACGCCAAAAACTCCCGCACCATTGGCACCAAATCAGCATACTCGCGGCTGGTGTAAGTTGCCTGATGGAGGGTTTGTAATTCTGTGCCGGTGGATGCTTTCACCAGGCGCAGGATTGTCTTTGTGCCGCCGGTGTCTCCTGCAAGGAATAATGTCATAGCTTTTACTTAACGGTCATCAGGGATGGGGAATCGGGCAACGGACAAAAGATTAACACGGGTGAGTTTAGGACATTGATTAATACTGAAATCTCATGTTAATCAGCAAAATCTGCCCTTGCGAATTGACAGCAAACAACTGTGTGCTGATAAATAATAAATTAATTAAAGCGGATGATTGTCTCGCTTTGACTGAGGTGGGAAGTATCACCATTGAGTTCTATCACCCAATCGTGGGCGTGCCGCACTAATTTAAATAAACAGCATAACGCTACCTTCAATTCCGGGTTAGCACTTCTGCCGGCTAACCCCATTGTCGCACCGAGAACTGAAGCGCCGTGCCCCACCAGCAGAATATCTCCTGGGAATTCAGCCGCAAGGTGTCTTGCGGTTTGAGCAGATCGTTCTAAGCACGCTTCGTCAGTTTCGGGATACTCAGCGACAACGCGAGATGTATAGCTGATGTCGATCTTGGGAAATCGCTGATGTAATGCTTCAATTGACAGTCTTTCTGGCATCACCGGCATCCAATCTGGATTCAGCCACTCGCTTAAACCGGACTCAAGTTTGAGCGGCAAATCGAGGACTTCGGCAACTTCATGGGCGGTTTGCACAGTTCGCAGAAACGGCGAGGCAAAAATATGCGTGATGCCTTCGCCGGCAAGGCGTTTAGCCAATTGCTTCGCTTGCACAACTCCATCTTCGGAAAGGGGCGGATCGTAAGGGCGCTCAGCAGTATTAAACCACTCAGGGTTAACAAAGTCGAGACGATTTGCGTGTCTTGCAATCCAAACAGTTTGGGACATGAACTTAGTTCGTGAACTCAACAGCTACTTTGGCCGGCTTCAAGCTTTCACTATACTCTGACTTTACCCTTCATTTTTTGGAAGTGAAGCTTAATTCAGAAAGATTGACTTTTTGCTCTAATTGTACTTGATTTTTTTTATCGCGTATTTGCAATTTTAAACGCACCGGCTTGCTATTCCAATCTACTTCAACTAATCCGAAATGCAGATCCTTGAAAAACTTGCCTTGACGGTATTTATTTGGCTCTTTCTTTAATTCTTCCCAACTATGAGTGAGTCCGCTGGAAGTAATTTCATACAGGGGATAAGGGAGAAAGTCGGTTTTCATTTTAGAAATTTCTGCAAAATGCCGGTCACCACTTAGAAAAATTACGCCTGAAAGTTTCGTTTTCCTAATCAAATCCAACAACCGTTGCCGCGCTTTAGGGAAGTTTTCCCATTTTTCTTCTTTGTGGTCTTCTGGTAAAACTTGAATACTTGAAACGATTACATTAATTTGTGCTTTACTATTATTGAGTTCTTTCTCTAGCCAATTCCATTGTTGCTCACCTAGAATATCACGATTTTTGCCTGGAGCATCTCGATGATAACGAGTATCGAGTAAAATCACTTTTATTTGCTTGCCGGCTATGCCATAAGTGTAGGCAGTATAAACTCCAGCTTGCTGCCGGCGAACACTATCTGCCGGCTCATCGAGAAAGTCTAATAACTCCTGTTGACTTTCTGCTTTCTTTTTATATTCCTTGCCGGCATTATTCTTGCCATAATCATGATCATCCCAGGTGCCGATAACAGGAGTCGTTTTAAGTAATGCTTGGTAGCCCGGATTTGATTTGGCAGCTTGATATTTACGCTGTAGAACCTTCATATTGTTGGTATCGGCATAGACAATATCTCCAAGCCAAATCCAGATATCGGGTTTACTGTTAATAATGGGTTGCCACAAGGGTTGGGGAAGGTCATGTTTATTGCAAGAACCAAAGACAATGCGAGAAACAATAGTCGGTTGTGCCGGCTTTTCTACCGGCTGTGTTTGTTGGGGGGTGTTAGATACTTCGGGAGTGTCTATGCAACCGAAAAGCATGAACACTGTTGTGATGACAAACAAGAGATGAGAGGTGTGCCGGTGCATACAGTTTGTGCTAAAAATCTATAAAATATTACCATCTTTAAAGTCTATTTTGGATTGGCCGAGATTAGGAGGTTAAAACATTTTTTAAGTATTAAAAGAAAAATATAGTGTTAAAAGTAGGAGATTTGATAAACAAAATCGGTTGATCAGCCGGCATTTACAGTTAGCATTAGTGCGGTGGAAAGAAAATTATGCAGATGTGAATGCTGGCTGGTTGCGTTGGGCAACTTTGGATGGGCTTTTGCTGCCAATACCCCAGAAGGAGGTTGAGGCAGCTCAACAGCGCGCGGCGGAACTAGAAGCGCAGTTGACTCGTTATCGGGAAAGCTTTAGTGAATTGCCGGAGTGATGGTAAATAATGCCGGCATCTCTGTTAAAACTGGCATATTATTTCACTGAGCAATAGGCGTTACTGAAACTAATTTAGTTTCTTCATCAATGATTATTTTCGCCGGCACAAATTGCTCAATCACCCAAGCATTCGTTGTCAAATGAGTGCTAATTTCCGCCACCCGATACTGACTCGCCTCCGTTGCCAAAGCTGCCGGTAATAGCAACTGATCTGCCAGGTGTACATCCACCGGCGCACCGTTATGATGAAAATCTAGTAATTCCTCAGCCGCCATTTCTGCCACCTTTTCAGCCGGCACCCCCACACGCCCCACCGCACCAAATCCAGCTAAACTCTTTTCATATTCAGCCGTTAAAAAAATGCCGGCACCCGGTGCTATACCGCTTTCTCGCAACGCCTGCACCTTGACGATTAGGTTTTGAGATCGCAACAAATTCTCAGCACGGTTTGCCATCCGCTGCGGAATGTGAGACGCAAGTTCCGTCACCACCGCCAGTCCCCGAATTCGCCGCAAATTGCCGCGTTCGATTAAATTTAAACCACTCAAGCTGTTACCGCCACTTAAGCGTAATTCCACCTCTCCCCCGCCTTTGGGATACCAACCCCAAGCACTGAGACGCACCCTAGCCTCTACGCCCATCCCAGCCAGCACCGGCAGATAAACTTGTTCAATGTAGGTAAATGAGGGACTAAAGTGAACGTGAGTGCCTCCCCGCAGCTTCACCACCGAGTCACCCTTCGTTAGTGCCAGAGGTAGCAAAATCGTCTGCAAAATTAAAGTCACAGCACCGGCTGTCATAATATCAAAGCTATACTGTCCTGCTTGCACAGAGTCGGTAGGCGTGAATTCCAACATCATCGAACCCAACTTATCGCCGCGCAATTGGGCATTGCAAATCGCGGCGGCTGCCCGCACACAAGTTAAGTGCTGGGCTGCCATTCCAGGCTTGGGGCGTCCCGCACGAATACCTTCAATGCGGATAGGGGTGCCAGTGATCGCAGACAAACTCAGGGAAGTGCGAAGAACCTGTCCGCCACCTTCACCATAAGAGCCATCAATGTGAATCATAAAATTTTTTTGTTTGGTTAATTACAGCTATCTTGCCTTGATCACAATTTGATTTTTATCGCTCATCTAAAAATCAAATAATATAGTTTCATCCCATTTTATGTTAAAATCGCGGGCAAATTTATCAGAAACTCATCTTCAAAAGTTTTAACTTTCTTCCTCTACAAAGCTCTTTAAGCAAGAAGCGAGTAATCAGCAACTCAGCATTTAATAGCAAAGCCGGTTATACGCTACTAAAAATACTGGCATGATCAACTCACCTATCAAACCCAGATTTGCCACAACGCTGCAATTGCTGTAAACAAAAACAGTTCTCGATCCATCTCCCCCTGCCCATCTCTCACTCTCACCCTCCTTCGCCGCTAAATCTCGTTGCCACAACAACCCAAAGCCGGACAAAGACATTTCACCCGTATGATGGAAAAAGAAACAGGCAAGATTTGAACGGCTTAACATGGCAACGGTTTGGGAATTAGATTTCTACTCTCGGCCTATTTTGGACGAGCAACAAAAAAAGCTTTGGGAACTTGTCGTGTGCGAAAGTCCTTTGGACGCGCGCCGCGCCCCGGAGTCGCTGTTTCGCTACGCGCAGTTTTGTCCCAGTAGCCAGGTCAATTCTGCTTGGTTGCGGGCGGCACTTGAAGAAGCGATCTCTAAAGCACCGGCACCGCCGGCAAAAATTCGCTTCTTTCGCCGGCAGATGAATAACATGATCCTCAAAGCGTGCCAAGAGTTGGGCCTTGACGCCAAACCCAGCCGGCACACGATTGCACTGCACAGGTGGCTGCAGCAGCGGATGCAAGAGGTTTATCCCAAGGAACCCGGTTTTCAACTGATGGCACCGGCAGCTTCTGTCCGCATGGACTCACCGGCACCCCGCGCATTGCCAGACGCCTTAGTTGGCCAGCAGTGGGCCTTTGTCACCTTAGAAGCCAGCGCCTTTGAGGAGATGCACGAATGGGAAATTGACTTCGGCGAAGCTTTCCCAATTTTAGGCGAACACAGCTTGGTGCCCCAATTGACGCCAGAAACCCCCATTCCTGGCGTCATTATTTTCTCACCCAGAGCCTTAGCCTTAGCCGGCTGGATTTCCGGGCTAGAGTTGGCTTTCCTCAAAGTTGACCTGAACTCACCCGCCAGAATTGTGTTGGAAACAGGTGCCAGTGACCGATGGATTCTGGCCAACCTCACCAACCCGCAACTTCAAGCAGAGGCGAAAGGATTTGACGACGCTAAGCAAAAAGCACAAATGGTGCATTTTTTAGCAGTCCAGTCCAGCCCAGAATCAGAATCTTTTGCCGGATTTTGGCTGTTAGAGGAACTCAATCTATCGTAAAGTGATTTCAGTGCAATTAGCTGTTAGCTGTTAGATCGGGTTTATCAAGTACCTGGCGATTAAAAATCGCGACCATATAAGCAAAGTCACTTTAAGCGGACTGTGGATATAAAGCCAGTGTCCCTTGAACTGTTTTGTTCGTGTGGCCGCCAAATTCATTTGCTTTGATCGACAGGAAACCTACTTTACCTACACTCGAGTAACAGTTGTCTAATGGTTAATTGCTAACAGCTAATCGCTAAAAATTGATATGGGTTCTGAGAATTTGCAACTAGAAGCGTCGGCAGAACAGCTGCTGGAATTAGCGGCAAAATCAGGGGCGGAAGCTGCTGAGGTATTTCAATCGCGATCGCTATCGCGACCCGTGTTTTTTGAAGCCAACCGGCTCAAACAGCTAGAAAGCGCCCAATCTGAAGGGACGGCGCTGAGGCTATGGCACGGGGGGCGTCCGGGGCTAGCTGTTGCCTACGGGCCGGTAGATGCCCAAAACTTGGTGGATCGTGCCATTGCCCTCAGTCAGCTTAATCAACCGGAAAATATTGAACTCACCGCAGCTCAAGCATCTTCTTACCCCGATGTCGGAGAAGCCGTGCCGGTTGAGGTGCTGGTGAATTGGGGCAAAGAAGCAATTGCCTTGGTTCGCGACCCTTATCCAGAGGTTTTGTGTAGCGCTGAGTGGGATTGTGAAGTGGAAAGCACTCGCTTGCTCAACTCGCTTGGCTTAGATTGCAGCTACACCGACACCACACTCAGCTGTTACCTCTCCGGTGAATGGGTGCGCGGCGATGATTTTTTAAGTGTTGGTGATGGTCAAACCCAGCGGGGACACCTAGAACCGGCAATGCTTGCCCAGCGAATTTTGCAGCGGTTAGATTGGTCAAAGGAAAATGTGTCATCGCCTACAGGTCGTGTGCCGGTCTTGTTTACCTCTAAAGCCGCTGATATGCTCTGGGGTACAGTCCAGGCTGCGCTTAATGGCAAGCTGGTGATCGAAAAATCCTCGCCTTGGAGTGATCACCTTGGCGAAACTGTGATTTCTAACGCCCTTACCATTTCCCAAGACCCAGATGTCGGCCCATTTAGCTGTCCTTTTGACGATGAAGGCACCCCAACTCACTCTCTAGTGTTTATTCAAAATGGCATTTTGCAGCTGTTCTACACCGATCACACTACGGGACGAATTTTAGGTAGCGGCACCACCGGCAACGGATTTCGCCCCGGTTTAGGCAGTTATCCCACGCCAGGTTTATTTAATTTACTCATACAGCCCGGAACGCGAGACTTGGGGCAATTGATCGCCCAGCTAGATGACGCAATTATGGTCGATCAAATGCTGGGCGGCGGTGCCGGCCTTTCTGGCGACTTTTCGATTAATGTCGATCTCGGCTACCGAATTAAAAACGGCGAAATTATCGGTCGTGTTAAAGACACAATGGTAGCCGGCAACGTTTACACCGCCCTTAAGCAAGTGCTCGAACTTGGCAGTGATGCTGATTGGAACGGTGCTTGTTACACTCCCTCTATTATTGTGGAGGGGCTGTCTACCACCGGCAGGAGTTAAGGGGCATGGGGCATCGGGCAAGGCTGCGCCAACCTAAAGGTATGGGCCTAGGCAACGAGTGAAAAATCTTTCGCTTGTTTCACTCGTTGCCTAGGCCCTGATATAAATGAGTTCAGGATTGCCGGCTTGACGATGCCGCCCCACACAACTTGAAGCCGGCACCTTTACCCCTCCAGCCGGCAGCGCCACTCTTCTGTTTTTTCCAGTAAATCACTTTGCGAGAGAGAACTTTGCTCACCTGTGGCTAACCACTTGAGTTGCACAGTCTGACTATCAGCCTCTGCATCCCCTAACACCAAACAAGCCTTCGCCCCACTGCGATCGGCCCGTTTAAATTGCTTGCCAAAGGCACTGCCGCTTAAGTCTAACTCCACACTAAAGCCAGCACCCCGTAGCTTTTGAGCGAGTGTTAAGGCTTGTGTCTCTGCGCGATCGCCCCTGGAAACCAGATAAAAATCGAGCGCCGGTGTCGCTTGCGTTTGCAACTGTTGCAGCAGGATAATCAAGCGTTCCATACCAATCGCCCAGCCGACAGCCGGTGTTTGTGGCCCACCCAATTCTGTCACCAAGCCATCATAGCGCCCACCGCCACAGACCGTGGCTTGAGCACCTAAATCATCTGACTGAATTTCAAAGGCTGTGTGGGTGTAATAATCTAAGCCTCGTACCAGCCGGGGATTGAGTTCGTAAGCAATTCCCAAATCACTTAATAACTGCCGCACTTGATCAAAGTGCCGGCGCGACTCATCACCCAGATAATCTAAAATACTGGGTGCATCCTTGGCAATTTCCTGGGTGCGTTCCACCTTACTATCTAAAATTCGCAGAGGATTACGAGTCAGCCGGTCTTGAGAATCGGGATCTAACGCTTCTTTGTAAGGTGTTAAATAGTCGATTAAAGCTTGCCGATAGCGCTGCCGGTCTTCTGGATTTCCTACAGAGTTAAGGGACAGGCGCAGATTCTTTAATCCCAGCGTTTGCAAAATGTCAGTTGCCAGCGCAATCACCTCTGCATCTGCCCTGGAATCCGCGCTGCCTAAAACCTCCACCCCAATCTGATGAAATTGGCGCTGCCGGCCTGCTTGTGGGTTTTCGTAGCGAAACATCGGGCCGGTGTACCAAAGCCGCTGAACGCCGCCCTGGGCGTAGAGACTATTTTGGATAAAAGCCCTTACCACTCCAGCAGTTCCTTCAGGGCGCAGCGTGAGAGAACGGGGGGGAGTCGCCTTGTCGTTGAAGGTATACATTTCCTTCCCCACAACATCTGTCGCTTCCCCAATTCCCCGCTCAAACAGCGCTGTATCCTCAAAAATGGGACTGCGAATTTCCCGATAAGCGGCGCTGTTCAAAATCTTTCTCGCCACAAATTCGACCCGCTGCCAATAGCCAATTTCTTCGGGCAGGATGTCCCGCGTTCCCCTTACTGCTTGAATTGCGCCCATTACTCAAAAATAAAATGTCAAAAGTCAAAAGTTAGCCAAAGAAGTGAAAAGCCAAACCTGAGTCCTGAGTCCTGAGTAAATTTCTCAGTCCCTAGTCTCCCTTCACTTCCAAAGCGCCATAGCGATTGCTATAGTAAGCTAAAATTCGATCCACTTGCTGACGATCCGCCCAATCAACATCTTCGGCGTAGTGAATCCACAAACTGCCAACTTGACTTTGACTGTAATCAAACTGCTGGGACTGTTGGGGTGTCAAACCCGTTTCCACGCCGGCGACTTGACGCAAATGCGCCGCAATTTCCCGGTACACGGCTAAAGGCAGTCGCGGCCATTGGACTTCGTACCGCAGCTGTTTTTCCCCAGCGGTCTGCAGTGTTTGCTCGCTCATGCTACAAACTGCTCACTCTTGCTCCACAACCACCTCATTATGAGTGCTAGGCAGGGGAATTATGCAACAGTTGACTTCATTAATACAAACCTTACCCGATTGCAAAGCCCACCGCACCAAGGCCACACGGTTATGAGTCGCCGTTTTGGTCAAGATATTGCTGATATGATTATCAACCGTGCGTTTGCTGATTTCTAGCTGCTCGGCAATCTCTTGGTTTGTCAAGCCGGCAGCTAC
Organism: Microcoleus vaginatus WJT46-NPBG5; assembly: GCA_019359355.1. Classification (GTDB taxonomy): domain Bacteria; phylum Cyanobacteriota; class Cyanobacteriia; order Cyanobacteriales; family Oscillatoriaceae; genus FACHB-68. The sequence goes on from JAHHHM010000002.1 coordinate 166,171, forward strand.
CAATTCAACGACTTGCAACTCTCGTAGGGAAAGGGACGCATGGTTCTGAGACTCGACGCCAGCCATAACGCATTCCAAGCTCTGTAGATTTACCTATCATTTTAGTATTTCTTATGGGATATAGGCAAAAACTTACATGAGGAGAATTGAAAGCGGGAATTTCTGAACCTGTCAAAGCCCAAAATTTTCAAAGCGTGGCGTGGACAGGGCTAAGAACTCCTGAGTTTACCTTTCTAACCTCCAGGCTTTAGGTGCGGGTGTTGCCGCCGGCAGTCTTGCTCAGTAGCGACTAACACATAAGATTTAATTATAAAAATGCGGCATTTGCCGTTTTTGCTGATTTCCCGTTGTTGAGCTGGGCTGTGACAAGCCTTTCAAGAACGAGTCATTATCCCTGTGAGTAATCACTATTGGAGGCGCTGTAAGCCGAACTTGGCTGATATCCCTTGGTTGTACTGCCGGCAGGTTCAGGCGCTACAGCTACAGGTGTGACATTGTGCTTATTTGTAAGTGCCGGCTTTCACTGAACTGCAAACCAAAGTATTTGCCTTGCTCAAGCGAGCCGGTTTTGCCTAGCAATAGTCTTTGCAAATGCTGAGTCTGCTTAATATATAGCCAGAATTTAGAGTAGGTGTACCGACTCATTTGTCAGATGTCTTTTGCCGCTATCCTTCTGGGGAGTGAGAGCAAAACCCGCCGATATGGCCCAGCAGTCTCATCCATTCTGAGTTCATTCGGATTAATTAAAAGGAAGTTATAAAAAAAGAAAGTTTGAAAGCCTTGCTGATTAAAGGTTTCCCCATAAATCCTGAACCATACTAAGTGCCCCATTTAGAGTTTACAGCAAACTTTTTTTGAGCGTTTAACGCTGCAATGGGAGGAGAGGACGTTTCTATCTGTAGATTGATTTCTTTTTTAAAGGCAATTGATACATTTAGTTAAGAGATTCAGTGGAGTTAAATTTATGAACAGTTCAAAAGTTTCCCAAGCCCTAAAAGCCGGTGTTATTGCTGCTAGCTTAGCCTTTGTGCCTGCGGTTCTTCCCGCCTCTGCCCAAACCAATACAACGACAACTTCTCCCGATACGACTTACACAGCTCCCACTCAAGACGTTAATACTACCGAAGATGATCGCGACTTTGACTGGGGTTGGTTAGGTTTGTTAGGTCTTGCTGGTTTAGCCGGTTTGGCTCGTAAGCGCCAAGAACCTGTCCGTACCTACACCACCGAGCGCGACCCGGATGCGGTGCGTTCTGACTATCGTTAAGCCTCTGTGGACTTACGCAGCCTAACTTTCACCGACTGCCGGTTGAATTTAGCAATTTAGTGAAGTTTGATCTGAGATATCTGTTCTCACAAGATGCGTAAGTCCTTTCTTTTTTTAGAACGCTCCTCCATAAAACTACTCCTTCAGTAGTCCTAAACATATAAGGTTCGTCTTTTATTCGGCCATTAATTTTGTGCCGCGTTGTTTGTTTACTTGGTTAGAATACCTTAGCTTTTTAAGGTTTGAGTTCCGCTTTCAGCAGTTGAATCAATGTTAATTTGAAATCAGTTTTAAGGAAATATCCCCCATTTTCTCATGAAGAAATGGGGGGTTTCAATTGTTTTGATAATTTTTTATTGAGTTGCACTATTAACCGTCATCGAAAGCCATTTGGGATAGCCATAAGAACTGGTAGTTTGAACCGGCAGCCCACTATAAGTTTTAGCCACCCACTTAACCACTTCATGCAGGGTAGCTATCATGTTTTTGTCTTCTCCAAACGCTTCAAAAGCCAGACTCCACCACGCCTCACCATTAACGTTCAACTGGGTAAGTTCAACCGTGCAGCCCTGGTTGATGTTTGCATTCACCGGCACTGAAATTATAGATTCATCCGCTAAAACTTGATACTGACGCTGCGTTCGGCTTTTTTTTACCCTCACCCACTCGCCAGTTTCCATCGGTACTGCGGCTATCAAACTTTGTGCCGGTGGCGCTTCACAAATCCACTTCAACCATTTTTCAGCCTTACCTTCCCCCGCATTTCCAAAACTCAATTCACCTAATTCTGCTTGTCGCCATTTAACTTCCAAACGCTCCTCTCTGAGTTTGATATTTAAATACTCACAGCCAGCAGCGTAGAAATATAAATCCTCACGTTCTTCTGGCGGTTCCAAATCTTCGCCGGCACCTTCCGATTGGAACCAATTTATCATTTTCTCTGGTAGTATTCCCTGATAAAACCAGCGCAATTCAGCAGTTGCGAACATATTGCCAAAGTAGATTAATCGCTTCTAGACCAGAAATCTTAAACACAATTAAATGTCCGCCTCACAGATAATTTATCTGTGTTAATCTGTGGTTTTACATTCAGATGAGGCGGATTTTTTGCAGAAAAATTTTCAGAAAAATGATTTAACGAGGACTCACTAAGAGAAAGCCTCGCGTTTTACCTGAATCCGAATCTGTCGTATTCATTGCCTTCCAAAGTTCAGCGGTTGTCACCCAAACCGGCGGGTATTTGTAACGTGACACATCCAAAATTAAAAAGCGATCACTCTGTTCGTTATAAGCCGCCAGAGGAGAAATATGCCCCCCTTTTTCTTGCCCAATATCACTTCGCAAGTAGTTAACTAAAACAAAATTTCCGGGTTCTTGTAAATTTTTCACAGCTTGAGTCCGAAACTCCTCCAAACTGCTATCGCTGGTGTAGTGAGTCTCCGCTGTGACAGGATAGCTTTCTAACAACTGTCCCAACTGCCCCAGCGTCATACCCTGACGTGAGACAACTTCAGGCGTAACTACTTTCCGGGTTTGTTCGTTAAAAAAGTTGTTTTGGGTAAACATCCGGAAAGAGCCAAATTCAGGTGCCTCCGGTGCCGGCACAGATAAGGCATTCAGCACCATGACACTGCTGGCGACGCCGCAGTAAGCCAAGTTATCTTGAGTGACAAACTGCATACTCAAAGGCCAGTAGTCCTGTCGGGCTTTGCTGTCCATTAACAGCTTTTCTCCCTCTGCTGAGTTGAGGTTAATCAGGTTACTGGGCACCGGCAGCGTTTGGGCAAGTGCGCCACCGCCGGTGAGGCAAAGTCCCAGAATAAATGCTTGTAGCGGTTGGCGGATGAACTTCAATCTAGCAATCTTGCTCGCACTGGGATTCATATAGTGTTCCTTATCGCCGCTGCGTTGAAGCGCAAAGGCTTACAAATAATTGGGTTGGTTGAATTATAGAGATAATTTATCCGTGAAGCTACTGATTTTTTTCTTTGCCGGCAAAAACCATGCTGTCACTGTAAAACAACTCTTGAGCCGGCGAGTGTTGGGTTCCAGGCGTGAGCTTAACAATAAAAAATTATCTTTACAAGACTTATTAGGTGAGCGGTTAAAAATTATGCCCGGAACAATCTTTGGCAACTGTGAATGAAAAGAGTGTGCTGCCCCCAAAGGTTTTGCGGGGACAATCACAGCTTACTATCAGGAGCCTACTATGACGCAAAGATGTGAACTTGAAAAACCTTCAATCGCCCAGCGCTCTGCTCGCACGCTTCATTTGAGCGGATTTTCATTAAATAAATTTTTTAGAAGTTAGTGCGACGTTCAAAGGTGGAACTATACACAAGGAGTGCATCTCATTTAGCTAACAGCTGGCAGATAAAGAAGGGCCGATTTTAGAAAGCGCCCTCATCCTTGTAAATATTTTTTCTCTCAAAGTACGCCAGCATTCCACCTAGAACGCGAGTCGCCTCTTCTAGCAAATTCAATTGACTCTTAATGCTGTTTCACACAATAAGCTAACTTCATGCATCTCCGCTTTGTTGCCATTAGCACACTTGCTGTCCTTGCCGCCCAGCAGTTAATCTGCAATACCAGCACCAGTCAGAGCGCCGCAGCCCAGACGCCGGTAGACTCAAGCAGCCAGGTTGCCACTCCCCACAAGTCGAACTCTGCTTTTAAAACCCGAATCACCCAGACACAAACAGCCGCTGATTCGAGGTATAACTCAATTAATCAAGCCGAACCCACTGTAGTGTTTGCCACCGGCACAGAAACTGCCACTCAAATCACTCATACAGCAGAAGGGGCGGCAATTTTACTGCCGGTGACTCAACCGCAAACCTCATCACCGGCACCCCAGTTGGCTTCACAGTCCGGAAATAGCCGCCAACAAAGAGTTCCAGTTGAGCGAGTGCGCCCAGCACCCGTAAATTCCCAGCCGCCTGCTGCTGCCTCGGCAAATAAAGCCACAACCAAGGCCGGCAGAATTAATACTCGTCTTGATAGCTTGAGAGATAATATTCAAACCTATCGCTCTAATAATGGCGCTGAATTGCCGCCCCTCTCTGCCCCAGATACCTATTTGCCAAACTCTCCTGTGCAGGGATATATCTGGCCGGCTCAAGGGGAGTTAAGTTCAGGCTATGGCTGGCGCTGGGGACGGATGCACAACGGCATTGATATTGCCGGCCCAATTGGAACGCCGATCCTTGCTGCCGCTGCCGGAGTTGTGACCTATGCCGCTTGGGATGAAGGCGGTTATGGCAATCTGGTTGAAATTCAGCATCCGGATGGAAGTATCACGCGCTACGCCCACAATGACCGGATTTGGGTACGTGCCGGTCAGCGAGTGCAGCAAGGTCAGCAAATCTCTGAGATGGGCAGCACCGGCTACAGCACCGGCCCTCACTTGCACTTTGAACTGCGTGTAGCCGGTCAAGGCGCTGTTGATCCTATCGCTTATCTCGGTAATTCTCATGCTTACAATTCCTCACAAACACGGAGCAATCGAGCGTGGTAATCCCTATTTTTTCTAATTAAACCAAAAATCAAAATTTCAAGGCAAAAGAACTCATTTATTTCTTTTGCCTTTTTTGATTTTGTAAAAGCAGTTTGCAAGCAGTTTTAAAAGTTCATTTTGCTATAGGGTAATCTTAAATAGGGTTTAAATTTTTTAGAACAGAATGCTTGCGAAACAAGCTTTTCAGGCTAATTTTCATTAGCAAATTATTTAGATTTTATAGAAATTTTGCCGGAGAGAGCAATCTGAAATCGGTTGTAATAGCTCTAGCCGGCAAGATGTCCGCACTACTACTTTTTTAAATAGATGGACAAGCCTGTATGGAAGCCGGCCTTGATCGCTTCGCCTCTACAGAACTTAAACAAATTACTTTGCGACATGAGGGCCGGCGCAACCAGCAGCTAGCACAGGAAGTAGAAATTCTGGAATTTGGCCCCGTGGGTGGGATTGCTGCATCTTTCCCAGACTAGGTTAAACTGGCTAAAAAGGTCTGGTCTGTCAGTGCACTATTCGTGCTGCTAGCGATGGAATACTGGGAATTTCTGATCCAAAAAGAAGGCGATCGCGCTTGGCTGCCCCTCGAATCTCCCGATGTGGAAATTTTAGAAGGCCGGTATCGGGTTGTGGCTCGTTCTGAGCGTGCGAATGAGACGGTGGAAATTCGCGTGACTCATGATTGCACCGATGAAGTCCCGCCAAAACGACGAGTTCAAAAGCGTTCGCGCCGCACTAGCGCTGAAGGATTGGTCGTGGTTATTCCCTTTACGCGCCTAAAACCGGGGTTGTGGGAGTTGCGATGCACCGGCGGCGATGTCATGTCCGATCTGATGGGGAGTAGCTGGCAGCAATCTGTCAAGCTGGAAGTGTTGCCCATTGATGCCGAAGATGCTGCGCCTCTAGAGTCGAATGAGCCGGCATTGTCAGAAAGTGCGGATCTCCCAGAAGTGCCGGCAACACTTATAGAGGATATTGAGCCGACACCCCCAGAACCAACCGTCCCCCAACCGATTGTTTCCCCTCTGCGATTAGTGCCGGTGAAGCTGGCGGCGCAGAAGCTGCAGTCAGTGAGCAACAATTCTGAGGAAGAGTCCGACAATTCCAGGGATTTACCCGATGAGCCGGCAGCCACTACAGGAAGCCGGCAACCGCTACAGCTAAGCCTGAACCGAACCACCTATATGGTGCGTCAGGGGCAACCGCTGACTGTATCTGGGCGCGTTGAGGTTGCCGATGGCGTTACGGATGCGCTTCCCTTGAGATCGGCAGAAGTGCTGATTCAACTGCGCGATCCTCAAAGTTCGCAGTTAGTGTTGAGTGTGCGGCAATCACTGCCTCAAATTCAGCCGCCGGTGCCATTTGCCTACGCCCTAGAAATTCCGGTGGAGAGCGATACCCGTCTGATTTTGGGGCAAATTAGTGTTTATGATGGCAGTCCCGATGCGCTAGACACGAAATCTTTTACAATTACAGCCGATGTCGAGGACTTGCTGGGTGCGATCTCGGAAGAGTTAAGCGACCAAGATGTTGTGGATCTATCGGAATACCCTTACCCGAAGCACCACATCGAAGCGCTTCACCAGTCTTTCACAGAACTGGTTGACACGATGCAAAACCCTCAGCCGGTTCAGTTTCAACCTTCAACAGATCGGGTGTTACCCCCCCTGCTGCATAAACCTGAAGCGGGCAAGACTGTCTCGAAACCGCTGGATTTGCCGACTTTTTCCCGTCCAAACCCGCCTAATAGCAAGGTGGTGCCGATCAACCGCAGCCAAAAAGGCGTAGAGGCACCGGCTGAAACCAGCGAAACTCCAGAGGAAACGCTGCCGGCGGAAACACAGCCTAATTTAGAAGTCTTACCCAACCAAGCAGAAGCGGAAACGGCGGAGGTTGAACCGCCTGAAATGTCGGTTGTAGAACAACCACGGGCAGCCGCACCCTCATCGCCGGTGGATGCGGCTTTTAAATCATTGAAGCTGCCAGAACGCTTCTGGACGCGGCTCAATGCTTTGGCCAATGATGAGGAGTTGTCAGAATGGCTGAAAACAGAAGTATCCTCTTTTCAAGAAGGAGAGCCTAGTGAGGAGAGTGGGATTGAGCCGGTAGAATCGCCTCCTCAGACGGTTTCTGAGTGGGAAGCGCGAGAAATTGTGGTCGATGATGAACCGCTAGAACCGGCACGTCCCTCTAATCTCAGGCGTTTGCGAAGCATTGAACCCCCTGCGGCTGAAGAGGCAAATCCGGCTTTGTTGCCTGAAGATGAGCCGGTTCCCGCGCCGGTTTTAGAAGTGCCTAAAGAGAATTTACTGGCAGGCCGGCCGGTTAAAGTGGCAGTGAGACTGCCTGAAATTGTGCCCCGCATTTATGTCAAGGTTTGGCTACAAGACCGGCAAGCGCGTTCCGTACTCGATGGCCCTTACTGGTTGACGGAATTTTCCAGCAGCATCTGGGGCGAGTTAGAAGCAACCGTTGAATTAGCGGTTCCCTATGGCAGTTTAGACGTTCAGGTGGAAGCGGTGGCAATGGAAATGCAGACTCAGCGGGAAAGCCGTAAAGTCAGCGTTGAGCGCCGCGTTGTCCCTCCAGCGCCTCCGTCCCTGCCATTAGAGAATGAGTAGTGAAGGCAGATGCTCCTGAAAAAGCTCTAAAAGTCACAGCAACTATGACCTGAAACAAAGTACAAGAATCTGATCTAAAATCAGCTTTCTTAGTAACTAGAAGATTCTAGAAGTTCTATATTTTGTTGAATTCCTAGATGGGAACAAAAAGCGTCTAATTGTGCAACTCTTGGAAGATGATATTCTTCGTTAGGCCGGCGATAATTTATGAGGAGCATCTCTTTTTCACTGGTAAACGCAGCTGAGTGCTTAATTATGGTAGCTTAGTGTCGCTCTGTTGATTTTCAAAATTAAACAGAGTGGCATTTTAAATAGCGATCACAGCATTATTTTAAAATTATGGCTAGGTTTAATGTGTAGCTACATAATTGCCTGATAAGCAAGTAACTTTCACAAATCAAAGGACAAATCAAACACAATGGAAGCCGCGCCAGCCAAAGTTATTCAGTATTTCAACGGCGAAAAACAGAATCTCATTCCTCTTTTTCAGCGTCCTTATACCTGGACTGAAGACAATTGGAAGACACTCTGGGACGATCTGATGATGCAGTATGACATGGGCGACACTGGAACCCATTTTATGGGCGCGATTGTCTCAGTCCCAGCACGCAGCGTACCTGTAGGAGTCAGTAAGTATCTCATTATTGATGGACAGCAGCGCCTTACAACTGTGTCTTTACTTCTGTGCGTTCTGCGCGATTGTCTTGATTCCAATTCAGCCTCACGCATACAGGAAGTTTACCTGACCAATCGCTTCCGCGAACCGGAGGACACCTTAAAGTTTGTGCCAACGCAAGCAGATCGAGATGTGTATCGCGCCATCGCCCTCGACCGCCAGGTTCCAGAAAATAATAAAGATGTTCGGATGGCTGCTGCCTACCACTTTTTCAAGGACAAATTGCATAAAGGCACTGACGTTAACGACGATCCCGTAGATATTGGCAAAGTGTTAATCACCCTAGAGCAATGTCTCCAAGTTGTAATGATTAATCTTGGTGACGATGACGATCCGTATTTAATTTTTGAGAGCCTAAATTTTAAGGGTGAACCACTTACCCAAGCTGACTTAGTGAGAAATTATTTATTGATGCGCTTCCGCCACTCAATTTCTACTGATGGAGAGCAGGAACGGATTCACTCAAAATATTGGATTCCACTTGAGAAGATGCTTAAATCATATCTCACTGAATTCCTTCGCCACTACACAATGAAGGATGGGGATGATATTAAGCAGGGTGGTATTTATGCGGCTATAAAGGCGAAATTGAAAAACATGGAATCAACGGAAGCCGTCGAAGCAGAGGCTCAGTCTATGCTAAGGTTCGGCAAATTTTACGCTAGATTTCTCTTCCCAGATCAAGAAGAAACAACGAGCATTCGTGAGTGCTTGGAGAATATCAACGAACTTCAAGTAACGACCTCCTATCCTCTATTACTCCGTCTATTTGATGCTCGTCAGACTGGGCATCTCAGCGACGTTGAATTGGAGAAATGCCTTAGATTAATCGAGTCCTTTGTCGTTCGGCGGGCTGTTTGCAAAATCCCGACTAACTCGTTGAACAAACTGTTTATTCAATTGGCTAAAAACTTCCCGGAGGCGGATCATACCAAATGGTTGCACCGTTCTTTATCATCATCGCGTCGTTTTCCCAAAGATGCTGAGTTTGACACAGCCTTTATGAACCAACCACAATATGGAAGTAGAACAACTCGTTTTATCCTTTGCCGTCTTGAAAAATCTTTTAACCACAAAGAAAGTGTGGATCTTTCAAAGGCAACAATAGAACACATTATGCCTCAAACACTGAATCAGGCATGGAAAGATGAGTTAGGTGCAGAGGCAGAGCAAGTTCATAATACTATGGTTGATACCTTTGGAAATTTGACTTTAACTGGCTACAATTCAGAGTTAAGTAATCTTCCATTTTCCGAGAAGAAAGCTAAACTCGAAAATACACATATCGAGCTAAATCGTTGGATTCTTCAGCAAGGGAATTGGCGGGCAGCAGAGATTGAGGAGCGAGCAAAAAGTTTGCTAGTTAGAGCTAATGATATTTGGCTGAGTCCCTTAGATATATGATTTTTGATTAAAACCATCATCATCCAGTAAAAAAGCATTAAAACAACACTGTACTGTTGCAGTAGATGGCCGAACTTTTTTAGTGGAGATACAAAGGTTACTCGCAGCAGATGAACAGTACCGTTAAACCCCTAGATTAATCACCCAGCCATGTATCCTGACACCTCATATACCCATATAGGTGTAGAGGAATCGTTGTAGCGGGCAAGATGCCGGCACTCCAAGCCTATCAAGCAGATGATGATTGACAAATTACAGAGAACTGCGAGATCACTAATTACCCAGAGCCAAAAATCTGCCCAAAAAATATAAAATTTGAAATTTGCATCATCCAATTTGGGATGCAATTATTCTACGCCGACTTGTAATCCTAGGTGGGTGCGAGGTCAGCGCTTGAGTGCTTCAGATCGGTTTATCACTAAAGATGGATGAGCCGGCACCGGCTATTTGCTAAATTGCTGGTGGCTATAAACTAAAAGAACCTCTCAAACTATGGCATCACCCACACCCCTTCAGGGTCTTGAGCTGATTGACTGCGCGAAAGCAAATGCCGCTCAGGGAATCGAAACTGCCGCGCACCTATGTGGTTACGGTACGGATCTCAACACGTTTAAGCGAGAATTGAAGCAAGCTTGCCAGAATATCGGTGTCAAAATTGAAGAGTTAAGCGATTTAATCACCGATCAGCAGATCGTCAGAGAAGCCGGTGGCATTGAGGTTGCGCCCGATACGCCGGGAGAGCTTTAAAATTGATGTTTGGGTTCTACGTTTAAGTTTTCACTTGCATTTGTGCCAAAACATTGCGCGTCATTTGCTCGGCTGCGGGGTTGAGACGGGATGAACGCAAATCTGGTGCGTTAAAGTCGTCTAATCCCCAACTCCACTGCATAGAGCCGGTGGCAAAAACAAGGGCACCGCTATCAGTTGTATAAGCCGTCATATCAGCATAGCGGGTTCCACCTTCATGAGAATAGGGCGAGTGGCAAAGGCGAATTATATTTTTTGGGGCGTTGCCAAACATTCGATCCACTTCATAACCGAGAAGTCCAGGTAAGCGATCGCCCTTGGTTAAATTTGTGCCGGCAAGTAGCCACTCTGGGGCATTATCTATAACCAGATCAGCATTGACTTGAAAGGTTTCGTACATAACGCCAATAAAGGCATCTTCGGGGCGATTTACGGGTTGATATCGCCACAAAGTTGTTGCCCGGACATTTATTTCGGGGTCTCCATTTCGGATATAAGGATCTTTCGCAATCATTTCTTTATAGCCAACAATGGTGCGGTTTAAATCCCGCGTAATTCGACTCGGTTCAAATCGAATTTGCCAGAAACAAGTGTTGGATGAAAAAAATCCTAAACTAACACCTTTATCCCGTGCTGATTCTACATTTTGCCGCATTTGCCACGACCAATATTCATCATGCCCGACGGAAAGAAAAACTTTGTGTGCCGGCAGCAAACGAGAATTGAAGTGGGTATCAATATTGGTGGCATAGGTTACATCATAGCCTTCTCTCTCTAGCCAGCGCACCATGTTGTATTCCCAACCGGCACTGGAGACTCTTCTGTAGGGTTGAATGTTGGTTAAAAATTCGCCTGCACCGACACCATAAGCAGCTTTAGGGTTAGGGCTAATAGCGTAAGGCCGGTTAAATGATACTTTATAAGCTTGTTTGCTTTTACTGTTCCATCGGTAAAGAGATTTGCCGCCCCAGTTATTGTAAGCTTGAAAGGTTGTCACGCTCGATTGAAAGAGAATATCAGAGGCTCGTCTATCATCGCGCACAACAAAAATAATGTAACTTTGTTTGCCGCTTTGGCCGGCAGTCAGTTTTGCTAAATAAATCCCACTTGCCCAATCTGTCGGGTCATTTGGGTTATTAGGAATTTCCAGAATATAAGGCTCGTTCCAGTTGCATTCTATCAATCCAGAGGCTTTATCTTCAATGGGTGGCGGCTGTCTAATTCCTGTTTTAGTAACTGGCTCACCCATGCGACGTGCGCCGGCACCTCCATACCAACCCATGCGGAAAATCTCAACTGTATAATTGGGTTCTTTGGTATTAACAAAAAGCTTAATTTGTGAACCACGATTCACACTGGTGAGAGATGCGTAACCTTCAATTTCTCGCTTTCTCGCTGGGTTGGTTAGTTGCCAGTCCTTTGTGCCATCTTTTTGGTTTTCTGCTGCGGTGGGATTGGCTGCCGGTGTCGTGGTTCCTGTATCCTTGTCGGTGAAGTCTTGGCTTTGGTGCGAGTGTGCCGGCTGCCGGTTGAGAAACGGGGCAGCTAATCCAACTAGAAAGGCTTTTAAGAGTGTTCTGCGGCTAGATTTCATCTGAATATGACCATGAATTTTTGTAGCAAGTAACTGGTTCAATATTTGTTTAATTTCAGTTACTGCCACTAATTCGATAATAGGAGATTTAGCATTAATCTAATCCCCAATCAATCACACCGGCACAACTTAATTGTCATGTCACTGCTACAACTTACCAGAATTTGACCATCCGGACTGAAAGCTACAGCAGAAACTTTCTCCGAGTGTTCAGTTAGGGTTTGCAGCAATTCTCCTGTCTGCAAATTCCACAATTTAACTGTGTGATCGCTACTGCCACTTGCCAGAAGTTTCCCATTAGAACTGATGGCAATCGAATGCACCGGCAAGGAATGACCGGCAAGGGTACGCAATAACTCTCCTGTCCTCAAATTCCATAGCTTTACAGTGCCATTATGACTGCTACTCGCCAGCACTTTTCCATCAGAACTGATTGCCACTGAATAAACTTTTCCCGCAGGATCAGTTAGGGTATGAATAACTTTGCCGGTATCCAGACGCCGCAACTGAATTAAACCGGCTTCTTCGATTTCCTCGATTTCATCTTCATCGATTCCCTTGAGACCGGCACTTGCTAAAATTTGCCCATCTGGACTAATCGCAACTGAATCAATCACATCTGGCCCTAAATCGTGGATAAGTTCTCCAGTTATCAAATTCCATATCTGGATTGAACCTGTTTCATCCACGGGATCTTCACCGCCACTGACGAGAATTTTACCATCAGGACTAATGGCAACCGATAAAGCCCAACATGAAGTTTCTAGGGTGCGAATTTGTTGGCCGGTTTTTAAATTCCATATCTCAATATCGGCATTTGCAGAGGCAATAATCTCGGTATGTGGGCTAAAAGCTAGGGCGGAAACTGACATCGCTTCTGACTGCATAGCCAGAGTTTGAAGTTCTTCACCCGTCTTTAAATTCCACAGTTTAATTTCTTTGTGACTTCCCGTTGCTAGCTGGTTTCCGCCGGCACTGATGGCAAGGCAGGTGACGGCGCTTGAATGTCCAGTAAGCGTCTTCACACATCGCCAAAGTTTCGATTTGGATTTTGATACCGGCTCTACAAGAACAGCTTGCACTGGCTCAACTTCTCGTCTTTTTTCAGCCGGTTTCTCCTCTGGACCCGGCTGAATAATTGGTTCTCTCTTTCTTTCTGGTTCACCAGACACTCTACCGCTGCTAAGCTGCTTTTCTTGGTTTAAACGCTCAGCTAAATTATCAACAGATTCCTGTAAATCTGCATACTGACTTCGTAGTTTTGTAATTTCTTCTCGAATTGGATTGAAATCGAGCCGGCTTTGCAGCGATTTCGCAATTCCTTCTTGAATTAAATTATAATCAAACGTTTCACTTGAGGAGTTTCGGCTTGCCATTCGTGCCGGCAGCGCTGCGAGTTCTTCTGAAAGTTGCTCTAAAGCTGCTTCTATATTCCTCAAATCAATAGATTCTGAAGGAGCCGGCGTAGCAGCTAAATTCTGCTGCTCTTCATTGAGTCGCTGCTGCATCTGTGTCAGCGCTTCTCTTAACTCTGCAACCTGCCTTTCCGTTGCAACTTCAAACGTTCCTATTCGCCGGTTAAATTGCTCGCTATGGGCGTCTAAATAGCCCATGAAACCTGTCAGCGCCCCTTCTATCGGTGCTACTGTTTGCTTGAGAATAATTTGCTGCTGCTGTAGCGTTTCCATTTGGGTAAAAAGCCGCATGAGATCTTGTCTTGGTGCTCCATTTTGAGCTTCATGCTGCTGGTGAGCAATTTGTTCAATGGCTCGAATTAACCCTATTCTTAATTCCTCAATTTGCTGCTCTAAATCAGAATCAGCCGCCACCGGCTCAAAATTTTGCTTCTCTGTATCGAGCCGGTGATTAATCTCTGCCAGTTGTGCTTGCAGGGTTGGCAAATCCGTAATTTGTTCCGATAGCTGCCGCAAAACGGTTATATTTGCCCCGGCATCCTGAACCGGCATTGCTGAAAGTTGCCGGCGCACAGACTCCACCTCGCCTAAAAGTTGGCGCTGTACCTGGATAATCTCAGTTGTGCCACCGGCTGCCGGCAAATTCTCCAGCCGGCGACGATTCAGCAGATTCAGCAACAACGACAAGGAAATCGGTGTCGCTGCATAGACAACCTGCTGTGACGCCACAGCAACAACAGTCCCCACCGCCGATCCAGCGATTGAGAGATATTCAGCAATTTCTAGCCACTGACGGTGATTTCGCATGAAAGACTTCTAATCGGCTCCATTCTTTATGATAATTGTCAGCCGGTTTGCCTCCATCTCACTACAGTAGAAATATAAAATTTCCCCTGTTGAGACTTTGCCGGCACCGCTTCTATCCAATCGCGGTAAATTTGCTAGGAATAAGCCAGGTTATTTCAACACTTAAATTGCATATTTTATTTTTTTAAGAAAAGTGCCTATCAATTATCTGGGTTTATTTTATTTTGTGGTGATTGTTTCTCAGGATTTCACCTTATTCACAACGACCTAAGCCAATTGTCTTGAGGGCTGATTTTCCCGAATCAAGCGAACTAAAATGCAATTTAAATGTTTTTTCTTAGCCAACTTTTTAAGAACGTCCAGCCTTAGCCGATTGCTTCTGGAGCTGCTTCACCTCCGAAACCAAGCGCTGTAGGTAGGGTTTGATAATCTCTCGATTCTTGTGTTCCAGTTGCTCCATACGCCCCATCAGCTCATCAATTTGCGCCTGCCAAGCGGCGTGGATCTGGGCGAGGACTGCTTCAATATCATTAAAATCTGAGGGTTCATTTTCACGCTCTTGCATCTGGGTGGTGGTGTTTTTCAGATCCGCAATCGCTTCTTGAATCAAGAAGAATTGGACATTCAGCCGTTCCCAGTCGTCTTCTTTAAATGCATGAGTCTCCAAACGTTCAGTGACACCTTGCAGTTGGGAGAGAGCTTGGTAAATGGGGTTGAGATCGGTAGATTCTGAATGAGAAACACTTTGGCGCACCTCAGCCAACTGCTGACGAACTTCCACCATCGCAGCCGCAGTGCTTTCCGCCAACTCATTTAACGACTGCCGCAGGTGAGCAATTTCATCTTGAATCACCGGCGAGTCAAATAACTCTGGAGGTTGGGAAAAGGGAAATAAATCATCAAAGCTGGAAGTCAGGGAATTGATCGCAGCCGGTTCAGGTAGACGCGGTTGTTGCGCCATTCGAGAGCGATTGAGCAGGTTGAGAGACACCGCTAAAGTGAGCGGAGCCGCCGCGAATACAAACTGCTGGGAGACTGCTGCCGCCAGTGTTCCCACAGCCGAGCCGGCAACCGATGCGTACTCTGCCAGCTCTAACCAATGCCGCCGGCTTAGAGGGTTTGCCGCAGTAGGGTTTGTCACAGTTTGGAGTGAGGGTTCTATCTTCTGCATAATTTCAGGTCGCTTAAAATGCCTTCCCGCAATTTTAGGCGCGATTGCACCGAGTTTTCAGCAAACATTCAGGTTTGAGAACGGATGTTGAAGTTTTTCAACGATCACTTTGCGGCTGAACTTCCCAACGCATAAGGCGTGGAATCTGCGATAGGTGTACGCCGTAGTTAAAAATCCAAAGGACGATCTCGACAGCCAATAACCTCTGTACCCAAATTAACCCAGTATCAAAACTAACCAGTGTCCATCCACTATAGAGTTGCCAGAAGCGGTAAGGCAGGTAGAGACAAGGAACCAACACCCACACGCACGATTGAAATTGTTTCAAGGTTACACGTTCAGATAAAATTTGCAACCCTAGCATGACAAAGTAGGGAATCAAGGCTTGCAACACATTTTGATTGCCCCACCACACGCCCCACACAATCATTACCACCAAAGGAAGCGCCAAGCCTACCACCAACACAACAGCTAACCATGCAGAAAACCACGCCGGCAGCGGTTGCGGAAGGCTAAAAGGCTTTGATTCTCTCCACAAAAAACCAACAAACCCTAAAAAAGAGGTGGAAATAACCAGAAAGAGGAGATTTTCGAGCAGAATGTTGAGGTTAGTGGAAGATGTCATCTGCAACATTTAGGCACAAAATAGACAATCAGCCGGTTTAAATTTCCTAGATGCTAGGCTGCATTGGCTTAGGTTTCGATACTTCTAACCCGCTGCGGCTCAATTCCGGGAACGCGGTGCCTTTCGGCGATATTTTCTGAGAGCCTAGATAGGGCGGAGTGCATCCCTTGTATCTGGTGCGGCTCGATTTGAGTTTCAAGTTCTTTAGCAAGATTCTCAATCTGCACGCTCAAGTCGGCGAGTGCAGCTTTCATCGGTTCGGTGCCCGATTGCTGTTGCAGTTGTTTCACCTCCATGACGAGGCGCTTGATATAGGGCTTGACAATCTGCTGGTTCTTTAGCTCTAGCTGTTCGACTCGCTGTTGCAATTGGGCGATCTGAGCCGGCACTTCATCTGCTGAGGTGAGTGGAGATGTTGGGTTTGACAATTCTGCCTGCTGTACCGGCTGCCTTACCATCTGCCGCAAGGACTCAATTTCTTCAGCCAGACTTTGACGAACTTCCGCGATATTCACATTCGTGCTGTCGCGTAACCGAACAATTGCTCTACGAACAATTGCAAACTCTTCTTGAATCTGGGGATCTTGTAAAGACGCAGATGAACGCTCAAGGCGATGTTGTAGCTGAACCCACAGCGTACTCAGCCTGAGCATTGAGGCTTCGAGATCCCGAAGGCGTTCGGATGCCGGTGTAATTTGTGTTGAGCTTCGCACCGATTGAATGTCGCCCCGCAGTTCGTGTTCTAACAGCGAAATGGCTGCGCTCGTGCTTTGCTCAATCGCCCTTGTCTGTGCCAGAAATCGCTGCCGGTTAACCATATTTAGCGAGAGGGCGAGCGTCAGCGGGGCTGCAGCATATACAACTTGTCCCGATACGGCAGCGACAATCGTTCCCACCCCGGAGGCAACCAGAGAGGCATATTCGGCCAGCTCTAGCCGCTGACCCTGGTTCTGAGAGTTCCTCACAGCTTTGATTGATGGTTCTGTATTCCGCATGGCTGTAGTGTAGTTCAAGATTGCACCTCAAAATGTCAGTTGTCTTTTATCCTTTATCCCTTCACACAGGCGGGACAGCGCTTGTCCCTTCATCCACCGGCAGTCCTCTTACTTCTTTCCTCTCCCTACTGTCCCCCTTTCTTCCCTTGTCCCCTAACTTGTGCCAATTTCCAAAGTGTCCACTCTCACCGGCATCCACTGGTGGCTACTAAAAATTTGTTACCACTGGCACACCCAGTTAAAAATTTTTGATGCGTAAGGCTTCGCGCCTCTTTTTCAAAAAGGGTTTGAACCTGATTGTCATTCAGGTTTTTGAGTCGGCTGAAGGAGTGGCACAAAACTGGCATACCCGCCCCCTTAAATTTTTTACTTTATATGCAGAAATAGAGGGCGTGAATCGCATTTTAGTAGCACCCGATGTTACTAAGTTCCTCAACCCTCTGACAGTAAATTTCTGTCCTAGTTACCGTGAATCGTTAAAACAAAAAATGGGAGATAGCCTCAGCCATGTTACAAGAGAGCAACCGGCAACTGATGGCCATGATTAACGATTTAGATGCGTTGATCTCCGAGATAGATAACAACCCGCGCCTGTCCTCTTGGGTTGTTCGTTTGGTACTCAAGTCGATTAAGGATAAAGCGAAGAAAGCGGCCATCGAGACGACGAACGCAGAAGCATATCTAGAGGATCTGCTCGACGCTTTTCCTAATTAATTCACCGGCAACCACACTTTCAGCCCAGGCAAGACGGCTGCCGGCAACCTGCAAACGTGCCGGGGTCAGTGTTTAACCGGGTGCCGTACCTTTGTCCCTATCTGCGGGTTAAAATTGCAGTCTGGGCACTCAGTCTGCTAGATGTTAGTATAACTTCCGATTTGATACGATTTTGAATGATGTTTCTGTGATCTCCCGTTGACCGAAGCCGGCCAGATTGGGTAGTTTTTAGAGCCGGCAAGAAAATGCATAACATCTTTACCCGCCGGCAGCAATCGTTGAGATGAGAGTCCCGGATTAGGAAATTAGAAAATTTTTGGGAAATTAAGTGGTTCCGTCGGCAGTGGTGAGTGTGCTATAAAGTTCAGGCCGGCGATCACGGAATAAGCCGAATGAGGCACGACTTAGGGCAATTTCGGCTAGGTTAAATGTGGCGTAAATAATGCCTTCGTCTGCCCGTGCGAGTTCTGCAACTTTGTCTCCCCGGTGGTTGGCAATAAAGGAATGACCATAAAAAGTTTGTCCGCCTTCGCACCCAACACGGTTTGCTGCAACAACCGGCACGGTATTGGCGACGGCATGGCCAATCATCACTCGCTGCCAAGGATCTTTGGTATCGAGGGTTAAATCTTGGGGTTCGGTGCCAATGGCTGTGGGATAAAGTAAAAGTTCAGCACCCATGAGTACCATTGAGCGAGCACATTCTGGAAACCACTGATCCCAGCAAATGCCCACACCAAGCCGGCCAAAGCGAGTTTTCCAGACTCGGAAGCCGGTATTTCCAGGACGGAAGTAAAATTTTTCTTCATAGCCTGGGCCGTCGGGAATGTGGCTTTTGCGGTAAACTCCTAAGACTGAGCCACCGGCATCGATGATCGCCACACTGTTGTAGTAAGTAGGGCCGGTTTTTTCAAAAAATGACACCGGCACAACGACGTTTAATTCCTCAGCTAACTGCTGAAAGTGGGCAATCGTGGGATGTCCTTCTAGGGTATGGGCGTTGTTAAAGAATTGCTCTCGTTCCTCTCGAGGAAAGTAATGTCCCTCAAACAGTTCCGGGGGCAAAATTATTTGGGCACCTTTGCCGGCTGCCTCCCGTACGAGATGACTGATGCGGGTGATATTCGTGGATTTGTCTTCCGAGAAGGCTGTTTGGATGGCTGCAACGGTAGTGTTTTGAGTCATGTCAGTTTTTTTAGCGTTGAAGGCTGATACATCTATTCAGGCTTGCCGGTGAGATGCCGGTTATAAAAAAGTTCAATTCCCCATGCTTCATGCCTTCGCAAAGGTGTGATACACATCACTGGGATAGAAAAACTCTGTCACGTGGTTATTTTGTTTCTATCACGCTCTCTCCCTTTAACTATCACAAACGATGAATGGGTTGCATCACGCAAGACTTCAGAAAAAGGCGAGATATTAGATACATCGAATTCAACCCATCATCATGACTTCTCCCACACTCCTTCTTCCCTCCGCTATCTCCGATCTCTTTGCTCAAGTGACTATCTCTGGTTATATTACGCTTGCTGATCGTTATGGGTTGATGGCAGCGGTTTTGGATGAATCGCTGGATGAGGAGGAAAGATTTTCCATTGACCGGCTGCTGCATTCTGTAAGCCGGGGACGGGTGAAAATTGTGGATGAACTTTCTACTGTTATGGAATAAGTTGTTATTTTCTAGGGTTTTTGGTTGATGCTCTGTGCCTTCGGTGATGATGGGTACTCTTGAAGGTGGCAGGGCTATTTTGTTGGGCAATAAAGGATTAGATATTTTTAACCGCAAATA
This sequence comes from Microcoleus vaginatus WJT46-NPBG5, assembly GCA_019359355.1. Classification (GTDB taxonomy): domain Bacteria; phylum Cyanobacteriota; class Cyanobacteriia; order Cyanobacteriales; family Oscillatoriaceae; genus FACHB-68. The sequence continues at coordinate 185,507 of JAHHHM010000002.1, forward strand.
AACGCAGATAAATCATTGTATTTATCTGCGTTTTTGTTGGGATTTTGCAGTCTGTAGATTTGCTACGATTGCAGTTTTTTGAGGGTGTTTAGGGCTTGTTGGGCGCTGTTGGTATCTCCTTTATTGGAAAAGATGTGGGCGGCGTTTTGTAAATCTTCAATGGCTTTTTGCCGCTCTCCGATTTCTGCACGGGCTAATCCTCGGTTATGATAGGCACCGGCATGATCACGATGGTGCGTCAGGGTGTGGTTAAAGTCTGCAATTGCACCGGCATAATCTCCGCCGGCAGCGAAGGCAATCCCTCGGTTGAAGTATGCAACGGCATCATCCGGATTAATCTGTATTGCGTGATTGTAATCTTCAATGGCTGCCTGCCGGTTTCCTAGGTCATAGTATGCTAATCCCCGGTTGTTGTGTGCGATTGCATCTTCGGGATTGAGTTGCAAGGCTTGGGTGTAATCTGCAACTGCGTTTTGATATTGCCCTAATAGCCGATACGCTTCACCGCGCTGGAAGTAGGCGTCTGCATCGTCAGGCAGCAGGCGAATGGCTTCGGTGAAGTCTGTAATTGCGCCGGCGTATTCTGCTATATGAGATCGGGAAAACCCTCGGTTGAAGTAATAAGCGCCCTCGTTGGGATTCATCAGCAAGGCTTGGGTGTAATCCTCAATGGCAGCGGCGTGCTCTCCGAGATTTGAGCGGGCAACGCCTCGGTTGTTATAGACGTTGGCATTGTTGGGATCGAGTTCCAATGCTTGCGTGTAATCTTCAATCGCAGATGGGGCATCGCCGCTATCTAAGCGCTCAAAGCCGCGTTTGCGGTAGGAGTAGGCGTTATTGGGATTGAGAACGGGATCGTCAAAACGGTCGATTAAACCTTGGATAATCCGGGGATCGGTGGTGAGGACGCCGACTTCTCGTTCCGGGAAACCGGCCCCGGCGCTGAGGAAGTTGTGAGTTGTGAGCATGGCACTGGTGCTATCACTCACCAAGTAGTTTTCGTGGGTTCCTAAAACTTTTAACCGCAGTTGGCTGGGATATTTGCTCTGCAACTGTTCCAAGTCGTTGAGCGCGTCATACAAAGTATCGCTCTCCTCGTTGCTTTGCCACTGCCGGCCTGTTTTTCGCGGAAACTCACCGCTCTCAATATCTTTGAGGTTGCCCCAGCCAATATCGAGCCGGCCATTTTGCTCTAGAAATACCTCAAATTTCCTCAGCAAGTCGCTATCGAGGCTGGATCGGCTTACCCAGGGGCAAACAACAATCAGTCGCTCTTGGGTGGTTTCTAGGGCTTCTTCCAACACGGAGCGAATCCCCGGACGGTCAAATACTAACTTGAATTCCCAAGTTTGTAGGGCTTTGAGCAGTTGACTAATCTCACCCAACTGATTTTCTACGGCTTGAGTCACCAACTGTTGAATATTCGCCAGTTCGGTGGTTGCGCCGGCTAACCCGCTCTCAACATTTGGATTGAATCCAGACGTGACGGGCAATAGTGCTGACACATTGAGTGAGGGAAAATCTGAGGCAGGGCGATTAGATACATTTTGCAAATCTGTTTGCAGTCGGGTGATTGCTTCTTCTAAAGCGGCGATGTGGCCGGTTTCTAAGCGATCTAGGGCGGCGTGCAATCCGGAAATATCTCCTTGCAGGGAATCAACATCAACCGATTGAATCTCGGCAATGCGACTTTCCATCTGAGACTTCGCTTCCGCAACTGCTTCGGCAATCTTACTCAAGACGCTTTCCACCTCAGCCAGATCGGCAGATTCAGTCAATGCCGGCTCAGAGGAGTAATTTTGCGTTTCTACGTTGATGCGCCGATAAAGTTGGGTGAGGGATTCGCGCAACTCTTCTATTTGCTGCCTTTCGGGACGCTGGTTAAACTGCTCACTCAGGGTGTTGAGCGGTTCTTGCAGTTCCGCAGCGATGCGCTCTTGAAGTTCTACCGGCAGGGTTTCTACTTGTTGTTGCAAGGATTGAACGTCTTCGCGCAATTGCTGCCAATCTGTCGTTGCACCGGCTGTGTGTTGGCGCAGATCACTGACTAACTTTTGGATGTCTCCCAGATGTTGCTGAACTTCGGCTTTTGTTGCCAAATGCTCTAGAGAGCTTTCTAGCTGCCCCAGAGCGGTTCTCAACTCCCCCAATTGCTGCTCTACCTCCACAGAGGCGGGTGCAGATTGTTGTTGGGCGAAGGCTGTTTGCAGGTAAGCGATTCTTTCCCAAGCCTCGGTGATGGCTCTTTCTAATTCCTCTATCTTGGCGCTAGATGGGCTGTTGTCTAGGCGTGTGGTAACGCCGGCAACCGATTCTAGCAAGTCCGCATACTGTTCTCTCAACTGCAAAAGGTTGCCCGGTACGGGTTCGAGATCCGCGAAATTGTGGATTTCTGCTTCTAGCTGGGCAAGCCGGCTTTCCAACCGGGTTTTTGCCTCTGCGACAGATTCGGCGATTTTATTTAAAACTTCTTCAACGCCGGTGAAATCGACGGGTTCTTGCACGGGTAAGTCGTCGATACGCCGGTTAAGCGCATCAACGACGCCTCGGACTTCTTCTATTTCCAGTCGCGTGTCTACCGGCACAATTGCGGCTAAAGGCTGGTTGACTTGCCCTCTCAAATTCTCTAGTTCGGCTTGAATGTCGGCGACAGTTTGCTCTAAGGCTGTGGTTGTTGACGCTTGGCGGGCGGGGTTCTGGATATTGCGCTCTAATTCCGCTAAGGCGCTCCTAAATTCCTCGATTTGCCCCTCAATCGCGGGGTTTGCCGGCAGGGGTTGCCGCACGCTGTGGGTTGGTAGGGTTTCTATTCTTTCCACCAGCTGGGCTAAGGTTGTTTCTAAATTTTCTACCCTTGATGCCGGTGGCAAACTGTCGAGTCGTGCAATTAAGCCGGCAATGGAGGCGAGTAAGCTGGCATACTCGTGTTGCAGTTGAGCCACATCTTGCCCAAGGGGGTTGATTTCCCTGGCTTCCAGATGGGTAAGCCGGCTTTCTATTTGTGCTTTTGAGTCGGCAACGGATTGGGCGATTTTGGCTAAGACTTCTTCAATGCCGGCTAATTCTGTGGTTTGGGGAGATGCCGGTTGATCCACACGCCGGTTTAACTGGTTGAAGGATTCTCTCAATTCCTCTAGCTGCTGGGAGATGCCGGCTGGCAAGGTGACTCCGCTACGCTGCCTGATCTGCGATCTCAAGTCTTCTAATTCCAGTCGCAAATCCTCTACTGCTTGGCTCAGTGGGGCAAGTGCTTCGCTGCCGGCTAATTCTGTGGTTTCGGCAGATGCCGGTTGATCCACACGCCGGTTTAACTGGTTGAAGGATTCTCTCAGTTCGTCTAGTTGCTGGGAGATGCCGGCTGGCAATGTGACTCCACTACGCTGTCTGATCTGCGATCTCAAGTCTTCTAATTCCAGCCGCATATCCTCAACCGCTTGGCTCAGTGGGGCAAGTGCTTCGCTGCCGGCTATTTCTGCTGTTTCATCAGATGTGGTAATGCTGCCGGTTTCTACACGCTGAGTTAGTTCGCTTAAAGATGCTCTCAGTTCCTCTAGCTGCTGGGAGATGCCGGCTGGCAAGGTGACTCCGCTGCGCTGCCGGATCTGCGATCTCAAGTCTTCTAATTCCAGGCGCATATCCTCTACCGCATTGCTCAGTGGGGCAAGTGCTTCGCTGCCGGCTACTTCTGTGGTTTCCGCAGATGTGGTAATGCTGACGGTTTCTACACGCTGAGTTAGTTCGCTTAAAGATGCTCTCAATTCCTCTAACTGATCAGAGATGCCGGCTGGCAAGGTGACTCCGCTGCGCTGCCTGATCTGGGATCTTAAGTCTTCTAATTCCAGGCGCATATCCTCTACCGCATTGCTCAGTGGAGCAAGTGCTTCGCTGCCGGCTAATTCTGTTGTTTCTGAGCTTAGCCCCGCTGTGGCGGTGAAATTTTCCTTTTCTAAATCGATACGGCGCTCTAACCCGGCAAGTGCGCCTCTAACTTCTTCGAGCTGCTGTAGGGTCGTGGTTTGCAATGTTTCGTTGGACTGCCGACTGACTTGTTCGCTCAATGCGTCTAACTGCGCCTGGATGTCTGAGATTGCCCCAGCAGCGGGTGCGACGGCTTGCTCTAGCACGTTCATCGCTGCTACCAGAGAGTTAAAATCTTGCGCCGGCACCCGATTTTGGGCGTCTTGCTGGACTTGGGCTAAGGTTGTTCTTAACTGTTCAAGTTGCTGCTCTAGGAGCGAGTAAGCTTGTGCTGTGAGGGCTTGCTCTTCTGTTGAGCTTTGAGCTTGCCGGTTTTGCAGGTTGGTTTGAAGTTGGGTGACTTCGGTTTCCAGTTGCGCGAGTTCTTCGGTGGTTCGGGCGAAGGCTTTTTCTAAACCTTCCACTCTTGATGCCGGTGGAAATTCTTCTAAACGGTTGCTCACGGTGGCAACGGCTTCAAGCAAGCTGGAATACTGGTTATGAATGTGGGAGATTTCTCCAGCCGCACTGCCTTCTGCGGTTTCTAGCCCTTCTAACCGGCGCATTTCTGTCTGAAGCGCTTCTTTAACGCCTCTAAGTTCTTCCTGAGTCGGCAATCTTCTCACTGAGGCGCGTAGCGATTCCACCTCGGTGGAAAGTTGTCGGTGAATTTGAGTCACGTCTCCGTTTGGACTGGGCGGTGCCAGTTCCTCCAGTCGTCGCCGGTTTAGCAGGTTCAGCAACAGCGACGCAGACACCGGCGCTGCTGCGTACACCAGCTGCTGCGACAGCACTGCAACAGCCGATCCAGCGATTGAACCAGCAATGGTGATATATTCTGCAATCTCTAGCCAGCTGTTTTTCATAATTCACCTACTTCTAGAACCCCACCACATTTTGCCTGATATTTGCCTTCTATTTTGCCTCAATCGCGCAGCCAAATCTTGCCGAGTTCTTTCTGAGATTTTCTGAGGTCTTTTCCTGCATTTAATTTGCATTCTGCATTTATAGCAGATTTCTAGAGAATGGCCGTATATTTTTATACAGCGATATACATAATTATTAGGGGTTTAGCCAAAATATCTCACCTAAGCTAATTAACGCTATCATCAAAAATTCTTCTAAATGTTAAACAAGTAAAAACGCTGAGATCCCGATATCAAAAAGTAACGCGCTCCCTTGGAGACTTCTCACCCACTACAGCCTAATTCAATAAAGACTGTAGTTTTAAACTTTTTTACAGGATAGAGCTGGGTAAAGAAAAACTTGAATGATTGTCTCAATTTGAGAATAATGCAAGAGATTAAAGCTTTTAAACTTCCTCCCAAAGACTTAATTTTTGCTTTCGCAACCGGCTCACTCTTCGAGTAGCGGTTCAGAAGGTTCTTCTGCATCGGCGAATTGGTCGAGGAAGGTTGGGATCAACCGGGTGTTTGGTAAATTTAATGGTTGGGCTTCGTCAAAGCGCTGAATCAATTCTTGAATGATGCGGGGATCGGTGGTGCGAACTCCCACCTCTGGGCGATCCCGTTGGGTGCCGGCGTTGAGAACATCATGACTGCCCACCCACGCAAAGGCGCAATCGCACACTAAAAAATTCTCATGGGTGGCCAATCCTTTCAGCTTAAAGCGATCCGGATATTCCCTCACGAGTTGTTGCAACTGATGGATGCCGGCGGCATATTCTGCCGGCGTTTCCACATCTGTGGGCTGTCCCCAGCCGATCTCAACGCAACAGTGTCGATCTAGCAGTGCTCTAAAGTGACGCATCATGCTGTCATCCAGCCGACTACGACGCAGCCAGGGACAGACGACGATCAGCCGATCTTGGGCGTTTTCTAAAGCTTCTAGGAGTAAAGAGTGGCTGCGTTCGCGCTTCATCACCAGCTCATACTCATAAGGCTGCTGAATCACTTGAAACTGCCGTTCGATCTCTTCCATGAGATTGTGACCGGCAGCCTCAACTTGAGCGGGAATGCTGGCAATCGCAAGTTCTACCTGCTTTTGTAAATCTACCACCGGCAGTTGTGCTTCACCCGGTTGCGGTAGCCGGTCAAGGTATTGTTGCAGCGCCACAATGACACGGGCTAAATTTTCAATCTGCTCAAGTTCAGGCCGGCTTGTAAATTGCTCTCGCAAGCCATCTAACTGAACTTGAAGGGGTGCCAGCCATTTTTCCAGGGTGGTTTGCCGGTTTTTCAGTTGCTCAATTTCTGAGAGTAAGCCTGTAAGATCCCGCCCCGGTTCAATACTTTGGGCTTCGTTTTCCAAGCGTTGAATCACAGAGGTTAACGCTTCTGCCCACTGCTGTTTTGCCGCGTCGAGGCTGGAGAGTTGCTCGTTTAATTGGGAAATCGCTGCTGTGGTTTGTTGGCGAGTCTGTAGCTCAAATCGCTGCCGGTTACTCCAGTTGAGCAGCAGCGACAGCGACAAGGGCGCGACGGCATAGGCAAGTTGCTGGAAAAACACAGCCGCAACCGATCCCGCGACTGAGCCGGCAAGGGATACAAACTCTGCAATTTCCAGCACGTTACGGGTTTTCACGAACTTTGTTTAATCTCGCTGCCAAATTTTAATGGTGCCGTTGGCGCTGCCAATGGCGAGGAGTTGACCAGAAGGGCTGATGGCGAGGGAGATCGCGGGTTTGCTATCTTCTGCCAGGGTATGCACTCGCTTGCCGGTTGCCCTATCCCAGATTTTAACGGTGCCGTCGGCACTGCCACTGAGTAGGGTTTGGCCATCGGGGGTGAAGGCGACCGAGTAAACCGGCCCGGAATGCTCGGCGAGGGTGGCGATGAGATCGCCGGTGTCCAACTCCCACAGTTTAACGGTGCCATTACCATTGCCACTGGCGAGGTATGCGGTATCGGGACTAAAGCTGAGTGACCAAACAAAATCTAAATTTCCCGTGAGGGTGCCGATATGTTCGCCGGTGTGCATTTGCCACAGATGAATCAGTCCGTCGCCGCCGCCACTGGCGAGAAATTCCCCATTCGGGCTAAATTGCAGGGCGTAAACCGGCCCGGAATAATCCGTGAGCCGGCTTTGCAAGACGCCGGTGTTCAACTCCCACAGCTTAATCGTTTCGTCAAAACTGCCACTGGCGAGCATTTTACCATCCGGGCTGATGGTGATGGAGCGCACGGAGCCGGAATGGCCGGCCAGGGTATCCATCAATTCCCCGGTTTCTAGCTTCCACAGTTTGATTGTCTCATCCCAACTCCCGCTCGCCACAATCTGACTATCTGGGGTGATGGCGACGGAAAAAATGCCTTTGGTATGAGCCGACAAGGTGTGTAGCAACTCACCCGTGTGGGGTTGCCAAATTTTCACGGTTTTGTCAAAACTGCCGCTGACCAAGTGCTGGCCATCGGCGCTAATGGCCAATCCGCTCACCCAGTCGGTATGTCCGGTGAGGGTACCCACGCAGCGCCAGTTTTGATTGAGGGATTGAGTGACAAAGCTGGGCAGGAGAATGGATTTAGCCGTTGGGTGGGGCGCGGGTGCTTCGGCTGTCGCGGTGGGGGCTGCCGGCTCTTTTTGAGTCGAATCTGGGGCGGCGGCGGATTTTTTCTTTTTGGAGGCGCGGGGTTGTTCTGCTGCCGGTGCCGGTGGCTGTTGCTTGTCGTCCCACCGGCGCTGCATGGCGGTTTCTATTTGGTTGGCCAAACTCGCAAGGCGTTCCGACAATTGCGTCATCGTCCGTTCCAAGCGGTCAACTCGTTCTACAACGGATGAGCTATTGAGGTAGTGAATGACGCTGCTAACAGATTCCTGGACGGTGGCGCACTCTTCTTGCAGCTGGGCGATATTTTGATAAATTGGGGTCAAGTCGGGCGCTTCCTGTTGCGTAGCAGGTTTTTTTGGCATCTCGGTGCTTCCTGTAGGATAGGTCTGGGTGCCACGAGCGCTATCAGGCAGTGGGGAGGACGCCGGTATTCCTGCCGCTGAGGCTTGTAGCAGTTGCATCTCTTCGGAAAATTGCTGCTGCACCCGCATAATGGCCGCCGATGTCCGCCGTGAATTGAGCCGGTCGTAGCGGTAACGGTTGAGCAGGTTCAGCGCGACGGAACTCGTTAGGGGAACAACAGCAAGGATGATCTGCCCGGATATTACAGCCGCAATTAACCCAACGATTGAGCAAATGAGTGCAATATACTCTGCTATCTCTAGCCGATGAGAAGTATTGCACAGTTTAAGAAAGCTGAAGAAAGCGTTCTGAATTATTGCAGTGATAGACGCGCTAAGGCTCATCGTTACTTACCTGTTTCAAAAGCCTTGAATGTTTCGGATAAGGATGTCTGAATGGGATCGGATGCTGGCCTCCTGTGGGGATTTTGCGATGTTTAAACCTTCCTTTTTAGCCTAGCGCTGTTGGGGCGAAAAGTATAAGTGTTGGCGGTTAGGCTTGAGCGGTGTGACTGATTTAAGGGTGCGGTTGCCAATGGTTATTTGCGGTGAGTCTCAAAGCATTTGTTCGGGATCGCCCCTCTCATTCGTGATTTTATGGGAGTGTCTCAAAATCGGTGAAGTCCTCTCTCCCCCTCACGCTCAACCTAAAAATTTACTGGAGTGCCGGTTTAATAAACCTCCGCCTAATCTACAACCGCAAAATTAGTCGCGCTAAGTTGAAGTAAATAACGACGCCCAAGACATCAACGGCTGTGGTGATAAATGGGGCCGACATCAGCGCCGGGTCTAGTTTCAAGGAACGAAATATAAACGGCAGTGCTGAACCGGCAATGGATGCCAAAATGGCGATTGCCACTAGACTAATTCCGACTGTAATGGCGACTAACACACTTTCTTGTAGGAAGCTTGCCCACACAGTAGCGATCGCCCCCAGCATTCCCCCTAGTAATGCCCCAGCCATTGCTTCTCGGATCACGACCTGGACGGGTCCCATTGCCCGAATTTCATCGGTATTCAAACCCCGAATCACGACTGTGGAGGACTGCGCCCCGACGTTGCCGCCGGTGCCTACGAGTAGGGGGATAAACGCCGCCAGCGACACCACCTGCTGCAAAAGCCCTTCTTGTGATTTGATAATAGTGCCTGTGACGGTATTCGTTAGTAGCAAGACTAACAGCCAGAGCACTCGTCTCCGGGCGACGGTAATTAAATTTGTCTGGAAATAATTGTCTCCGTCAGACTGCACGCCACCCAAGGCATAAATATCTTTGGTGGTTTCTTCTTCTAAGATATCGATCACGTCATCAACGGTGATAATGCCCACTAGCCGTTGTTCGCGATCCACCACCGGCACTGCTAAAAAGTCATAGCGCTGGATGAGTCGGGCAACTTCTTCTTGGTTATCACTGGTGTTGACTGAGACGACCTCGCGGGTCATAATTTCGCCAATGGTCTGGTCTGGCTGAGAGGTGACGAGATCCCGCAGGGACAGAATGCCCGTGAGCCGGCGGGCGGTATCGGTGATATATAGGTAATAAACGATTTCTGTTACGGGCGCTAAGGCGCGAATGCGTTCCAGGGTTTGACTGACGGTGAAGCTTTCTTTGAGCGAGATGTACTCTGGCGTCATAATCCGTCCTGCTGTGCCGGCTTCATAGCCTAATAGCAGTGCGGTTGCTTGCCATTCCGATGGCGACAGCTGTTCGCCTAAACGCCGGACAACAGTTGCCGGCAATTCATCAAACAGCCGCGCTCGGTCATCGGGCGACATTTTATCGACAATGTCCAGCACTTCCTGGCGCTTGAAGTCCTCCAGCAGCAACTGCTGCACGCTGGAGTCGAGATGTTCGTAAACTTCAGTGGCTTCGTCTTTTGAAAGCAAGCGAAAAGCAATGACTTGCATCGCTTCTGGCAAGCCTTCGATAGCTTCGGCAATGTCTGGTGGCTGCACCGGCACTAAAATTGCTTTTGCGCCTTTGAAGTCTCCTTGTTCTAGCAGCGCTTGTAGCTGCGATCTCACTAACTCCCGCAGTTCGCGCCGAGACATAGCGTGGATGGGAAAGGATAGATTGTTATTCTCTGTCAAAACTGTCCCTCCTAATCCCGTCCTACATCGGTTGCTGCCTTTAGTCTAGAGTTCTCAGGCTCTTCAAGGATCGCATCTGCTGAAATTGAGTCCGCCTTGAGCCTTCTGTTTTGCTTGCCTGAAGGGGTGTTTGCCCTTGGGGCTTTCTGGGCGCTGATGGCTGAAGTTGTCAGCTAGATGCTTCTATTAAACCTTATGACACGCTTGAGTGAACGCGTTGCCCTTGCCGGTTATGCCTGTGCTACCAGACTGTACGTTAGCATAGCGGGGTTCTTTTGCTACATCCGCTGTCCTTGATCCGGATGCCGGTGAATTTTTAACCGAATTTACGCATTTCTACGCTGGACAAAGGGGATAGGGTCACGCAAGTTTGAGACAGCTTTCTCTAACTTCAGCGCATGGGGAAGGCCGGTTAAAAAAGGATGGATTTTCCCCTCATAAGGTTACTATTTGGTATTGACTATCAAAAGCTGCATCTGCTGGCTTGCTAATTGTCGGTAAAAATCAAACGGCGACTGCCTAGAGTAAACAATGAAGTGGATTTTTAATCAAGCCCAGAAAATATTTTCCGAATGTTTTAAACTTTTGAACGCCCACCTGTTTGAGATCGGCGACAAAAGTTTTTCCCTTGGTTTAATCTTCCAGCTTATTCTTTTAATTATCATTGTCTTTCTGGTTGCTCGTGCCTTCAGCGTGTGGCTAAAACATCGGCTGTTAATTCGCATGGGATTTGACCGGGGCAGCCGAGAAGCCATTGCCGCAGTCATTAGCTATTCGCTGACCGCCCTAGGCTTTTTAATTGTTCTGCAATCAGTCGGGATTAATTTCAGCTCAATCGCAGTCTTAGCCGGCGTCTTGGGAATTGGCTTAGGTTTCTCGTTGCAAAATTTAGCGAGTAATTTTATCAGCGGTTTAACACTTTTATTTGAGCGACCCATTAAAGTTGGAGATTTTATTGAAGTTGATGATTTATTAGGAACGGTTGAAAATATTTCTATTCGCTCTACAATTGTTCGTACCATAGATGGAGTATTCGTGATTGTACCGAATATCCGGTTTGTTGAAAATAATATTATTAATTGGAGCTATCGTGATCCCAAGTGTTGCATTCATATCCCTGTAGGAGTTGACTACGGAACTGATCCAATTATTGTCACAGAGGCATTGCTCGCCGCTGCCCGGATGGAATCGAGTGTATTATCCTATCCTTCTCCAAAGGTGTGGTTTAAAGGATTTGCGGAAAGTGATTTAAAATTTGAACTCTTGGTTTGGATAGATCAGCCCCACGAGAGTGATCCCATTAAAAGTGCTTTGCATTTTCGCATTGAACATGAATTTCGTCATCGAGGAATTTCAATTCCTTTTCCGCAACGAAATTTGTATATTCGCAATATAGATGAACTAGGTGCTTTGTTTAATAAAAGCAATCCTGATGAAGTAACGAACGGCAAAATGCCGGCTCCAAATCCAGCTTTATCACCGCCTCTAAATGTATCTCCAAAATCACCCAATAACTGGACACTCCGGGATTTATTGAGGCGCGTGACTTATTTTGAGCAGTGTTCAGATTTGGAATTGCGGCAATTGATTGAATACGGCTACCGGCAACTGTTTCCTGCCGGCCAGGTTGTATGCCAAGAAAATGGCCCAGGAGAGTCTTTTTATATTATTCTCAACGGATCTGTTGAAGTCTTTTCTCAAAAAATTGGAAAATATATTGCTACACTTCATGAAGGTGAGTTTTTTGGGGAGATGTCTTTGCTGATGGGAACGCCTCGCTCAGCAACCGTTCGTACCTTAGAAGACTCGATTCTTTTTGTTGTAGAACGTCATGATCTCCAGAAACTTTTAGTCGAGCATCCAGGTTTAGCCGATCAGCTTGCTCAAAAATTATCTGAACGCCAACAAGCACTTCGCAATTTAGGTTTATTACCCGAAGGTTCTTCAGAAGAAACCCCTTTGATTTGGGTTCGCAAACGACTACAAACCCTTTTTGGCATTTAAATAGAGGAAGTAGTCATAGAAGTAAGGCAATTTTAATGCAGTAGCTTTAGCTATTAAATTTGACCACGCTAGCGAAGGATTTCCTTGATGTCCCACGCCCTACACTACGCCTCTCAATGAAAAATTTTCCATTGGTTTACGGACGAACTGACAGTGGCAGCGAGCTTTTTCAATTAAAGAGTGAACTACCCGCTCCCCTCTTTTTCGAGCGCGTCGTGCGAGATTACATCAGCGAATTTGCAATTGAAGAGGAGGAAATGGAGGTGGCGGAACAAGATTTGGAAGAATAATGTAGTCTTGGGTATCCTCTCCCCACTTCCCTGAGCGTTAGGGCATTCAAGTCGTAGGTTAATGGGCTTAACTTTTTTCTATTACAGTTTACATAGCAGTTCTCAATTATGTTCAATATGAGAAACGCTATATTGGTACGACAAGTTCTCAGCCACTATCTTCAAAAATCGTATTTTTTGTGGCTAGAAGCAAGATGGTTCTTTGGTATCCTTGTGTGCAAAGTTCGCGACAAAGCTTAATACTGCCTAGTTCAATAGGAAGTAACCCCAGCACAATCAGGTCCTATTCATTGGACGTTGACAATTTCAATCCGGTTTGACCATCTGTTGCAATATTAATCGTGCAGTGATTGCTCGTAAGTAGGGCTGAGAAGTTATCAACCCCCGATTGCTCAGCTTCAATGAGTAAAATCTTTTTTAGGGCGATTTGTGGTAATAAACTCATCACCACTATTTGGATTTTTATCTACAAACATAATCTTACAAACTCTCCCATTATGATAAGGTTGATTGCTGCCGGCAACCTATTGATTTAATTTTTTATAAAATTATGGCTGTATACGCTTTAAAACTTTCATTTACACAATGATGTTTATTCATTAACTTTTTAAACAAAATTAATAGGATTGGCAAGTTTTAAAATAACTTGTGCTAAATTCACCTTGTAAATACAGTTTTTTGTCACCTGTGCTATAAGCAGCCATTCTTCCGGTGTTCAGGAGAAAATATAACGATCTCAAAGTTAAGTATTTTTGACTTCAGCCTTTCTCCCAATACCCATCAGTCTCACTTTGACAAACTAGGAACAGCCTTCTGCTCAGTCCTTCTACAATATCTGAAACCCTTGGTTCTTAAGGGTTTTAACTATTTTCTATTCAGGTATTGACGAAAAAGTCAACGTCCGTTACGATAGGTATGTTGATAAAAAAGTCAACAACATCACGCTCAGACGCACTAAAAATCCCCTCACCTCATAAGGCTATTCGAGGAAAATCAATATGAACAAAGTGGCACCCAAAGACAGTAAAGCCAAAATTATCGAAGCATTTAATCAATTGCTCGCTGAACGCAAGAAAATTGACTCAAAGGTAGCGACGAAGGAAGAAGAAGCGGCGAAGGAACAGAATAAACAAATTCTGGAAACCGCCTCTACTTATACCCTTGATAGCATTGTTAAAGGTCTTGCGGATCTACAGTTAGAGTTTGGCAGTATTGTCACCGGCTTGTCAGGGAAATTAGCCACAGAAACCTCAAAGCTAGACGAACTCAAGCGAGCGATAGAAATTGAAGCGCAGAACTTGCAAGAGCTTCAGCAAATTAGAATTGTAGCAGACGCTCTGCATATTTTAAATCAAGAACACCAAGCCACCTTAAAAGCGTTAGAACAAGCGGCAGATGCTCAGCGAGAAGCGCTTGAAAAAGACAAAGCTGAAAAGAAAAAGGCTTGGCAAAAAGAGGGAGAAGAATATGAAATCTCTGTTCAAGAGCAGACTGAGCTATTAATTAAAGAGCGCCGGCAGGAAGCAGAGGATTACCAATATAAAATCGAACGCACGCGCAAAGTTGAAACAGATGAGTATGAAGATCGCGCCCGGAAACAAGAAAGAGAGTTGCTTGCAACTGAGCAAGCCAATCAAAAACAATGGACTGAGCGTGAAAAAGTATTGGCGACGAATCAAAAATTATTTGAAGAATACCAGCAAAAAGTAGCGACGATGCCCGAAGAATTGAAAAAAGCAGAAGATGAAGCCCGGAAAAAGGCAATTGAAGAGGTTAATCGAGAGGCGAAAGTAAAGGCTGATTTATTTAAGAAAGAGTGGGATAAAACCGATGAAGGTTATCAATTAAAAATCCAATCCCTAGAAGAGACTATTCAAAGACAATCCGAACAAATTGCGGATATTTCATTGCAGCTTCAAGCGACCATGAAGCAAGCTCAAGACCTTGCCATGCGAGCATTTGCGACTTCCTCCAATAATGTGAGTTCTCAGGAAAAAGCAAAAATTTAGATATTGGCAGTAAAGGCGGGTTTTGCCTTTGTTTCTTTGTCAAACCCGCCGGCACATCTATTCGGTGCGATTGTCTTTCCCTGTTTACGCTTCACTTTACCCTTTTTGGAGATCAATTATGACGAAAAAAATCAACACGAAAAGTACCAAAGATGAAATTTTAAAGGCATTTGAAGAATTAAATCAGGAAAAAACAGCGATCAAAGCTGAATTGGATAAACTGCAAAAAGAACAGAAAGCAGCTACCTCTCAAAAACCAATTAATCAAGCACAGGGAGAACCCCAAAAAATGATAAATCAAGGCCAAGTCGCTCAACAAAAGATGAATCAAACGATTGAAAGTCTGGCCAAAATTCAATTAAATTTAGGAAGCGCTGTCAGCGAGTTATCCGAAAAACTGACTTTAGAGGCTTCTCAGCTAGCAGAAATTCGGCAGTCGGTGGCCGCCGAACTCAAACAATTAGAAGAACTGCACAAGCTGCAAGTTGCGGAAGATACATTAAAAACTTTAATTCAAGAACATGAGGAAAGTTCTAAGGTTTTTGATGAAGAATTAAGCCAAAGACGTGAGGCTCTTGAGCAAGAAAAGCAGGAGCAAAAAAAAGCTTGGGATAAAGAGCAAGAAGAATATAAACGAGCGATTAAAGATCGCAATGATTTATATAGTACAACGCGTCAAAGGGACACTCAGGAATATCAATACGAACTCAAACTTCAACGCCAGCTCAATACAGATGAATATGAATTGCAGCAAAAGAGCTTGTGTACGGAGCTAGAAGAAATTAAGAAGGTAAAAGAGAAAGAATGGGCTGAGCGGGAAAAACAAATTGCCGAACGCGAGAAACAATATGAAGAAGCGAAAGCTAAGGTAGACGCTTTTGCTAAAGATAAGGAGGCAGCAATTAAGAAGGCAACTGAAGAAGGTAAAGGAATTGGCAACTATCAAGCGAAGGTTAGTGCTGATTTGTATGCCAAGGAAGTGGAAGGCCAAAAGCGTTTGTATGAACTGAGAATGCAGTCTTTAGAACAGACTATTCAAACTCAGGATACGCGAATTCTCAGCCTTTCTAAACAGCTTGAATCTGCCCTCAAACAGGTGCAAGATTTAGCAGTGAAAGCAATTGAAGGGGCATCGAATATGAATTCATCTCAGGTTCTCAAAGAAATCGCCTTGGAACAAGCAAAGACTTTGCAAAAGAGTAAGTAATATAAAGCTCACCTTGAGGTGACACGGACAACTTTTTGCAACTCCTTTTTCCCTGATGATGGCCCACCTTGCATGAAGGGTTCCGTTGAACCAGAGATTGTAGCGAGAATCGAGAATAAATTTTCCAAACCGGCCTCTCGAAAAATTGGGTAATATAAGCCTCCTGATGAAGGAGGTTTTTTTTTGGAAAACAGCCATTCCCAGGTGCTGTCTTGTCAGGAGAAGTCTTGACAGTTGTTGAATGCTTCTCGCATTTGCCAATATATTAGTATTTATATTGAACCCCATCGGTCGCGAAAACCCTTATTATGCCTTCTTACCCTGGAATCTCTAGCGAAGCCTTTCGTCATCCCCTTGATCGCGAAGCTGAGCAAGCTTTACGCAGTTTACCTGGCTTTGATATGGTGGCTCGCAAATTTGTAGAATTTGTTTATGAGCGCCCTCAGTTCGTTTTTTTAATGGGCAATAGCATTCAAGTGGGACCCCGCCAGTATGCTAGCCTCTATAATATATTTCGGGAATGTGTACGGGATTTAGATATTTACCCTGAACCTTCATTATTTATCGCTCAAAATCCCCAGGCTAACGCTCATGCAATTGGGCAAGAACAGCCTTCTGTCATTTTAAATTCTGGACTTTTAGACTTACTAACTGATGAGGAAATTCGGACTGTGTTAGCCCATGAATTAGGGCATATTAAATGCGGTCATACGACCTTAATTCAGATGGCGCGGTGGGCAATGGAAGTTGCTTTTTTTATTGGGGATTTGACGTTTGGAATCGGCAATATAGTGAGTCGAGGGTTAATTTTAGCGTTTTATGAATGGATGCGAAAAGCTGAATTATCTGCGGATAGAGCGGCTTTTTTGGTGACGGATGATTTGAAGCCGGTGATGCTGGCGATGATGAAGCTTGCCGGCGGCAGTGTTCGGCACAGTAACGAGTGCAGTTTAGAGGAGTTTCTTCGTCAAGCCGAAAGGTATCAGCAACTCGACCAAGATAGTTTGAATCAAGTTTATAAGTTTTTACTTTATAATAACATCGCGCAAAATGTGTTTCTCAGTCATCCTTTCACGGTTGAGCGGGTTCACTATTTGCAAGAGTGGTCAAAATCGGAAGATTATCATCAAATTCGTGCCGGCAACTATCGCCGTGCAAGTGCTGAGGGATCGGTGGAGGTGCAATCAGAGACATCCAACAATGATAATGATGTGGATGTATTGCGCCGGCAGGTTGAGGAATTGCAACGAGAAATTAATCGGGTGAAATCCCAGCGATCAGAAGATCAGTAGTATTTGCTCATTGCCTTCTGCAAAGTAAGCGATTGAAGACAAATAACTGCTTAAAATTCCGCATTATTTCCCCAATCGGCCTAGAAAAACGCCCAATTGAACACAGATGAGTCCTAGAAAAGCACTGCCTATCCAATAAAAACCGGCTGATATAAAGCGCTGATTGCGTAATAAAACAACACTCTCTAACCCATAAGTGGAGAAAGTTGTGTAAGCCCCCAAGAAGCCGGTGGTAACTAACAACCGCACTTCTGGGGGAATAGTTGTCAGCCGTTCTAAAGCTAGGGTAATAAACAAGCCCATGCCAAAACAGCCGGTGAGATTGATGAAAAAGGTGCCGTAGGGAAAGGCGGTGCCGAAGCGCTGTGCAAACCACAAAGTCAAGTAATAGCGACTGAGGGCACCGGCAATCGCGCCAAAACTGATAGCGATGGGATTACGAATTGCAGGATCTTGAAGCATGGACTTGGCTGCCGGTTGGTGAGTGCAGTAAAAATTAGCAGAACCCTAAGAAGCGCTTTGCCGGCAACTCATCCAGCACAACCGCTTTCCCCTGACGGATTATTTGATCGTCCTGCTATTTGTCTAGCACTCGCACATCAATCACGCTGGAATTGAAATTATAGGTAAAACCTTCAAGTTCAACCGGCGTTCCAATTTTCAGTTTACTATTACCCAATACCGGCCCAGTTTCAGTAATTTGAGCTTTGCCAGTCAGTGTGATTAGCAGATTGCTGCTGTAATTCTCCTCAACTCTTGGATCGGGTTTTGGCTTGACCGAGCCATCGGGTTGGGGCACTGCCAACATTTTGTCTAGAAGTTGTACTGATTTAATATCAATCTTCCCGTGAGGCTGATTGCGAATAATCACATTTGTCGTCTTCGTTTTTTCAAAGTCTTGGATCAAAGCTTTGGGATCCCGCACACTCAGACCTCGGACAATCAAATCAACCTCAATAGGTTTGGTGGGGACATTGACTTGTGCCACAGAACCAGAGGTGCCAGGAAAGAAGAAAATCCCCACAACTACCAGCAGAATCACCAGTGCAGCCCCCACATCGAGGATGCTAATTTTACCGAATAAGCGCCCTTGAGAATCTAAAAGCTTCATAGAAAATTGTCCTGACCAAACAGTCACAGTTGTTTAAACTAACACAGAGATTACCACTGCCGGCGCTCTACTTCAGGTGACTTTTAAAGTTGGCCGACAGTTTTATATCCAGAAGCTTGCCCGATACAACCACTCTGTGGTAGGGAACACTAAACTGGATTTGATCAGTCCATGCTTAAAGAACCGTTGTTGATATAAAGTTTCCTCACACAGCTAGCTATGTTTAATCCTTTGTCTTTGATTTCCCGTTCTCCTCATCGGCGCTGGTTCTATGCGTTGCTGTCTGTCGTCGTCGCTATGAGCGTGACAGTGGGTTCCTCTTATCCCAGCCAAGCGATTTCCATCGGAGACATATTTCGCGGTGGAATTCAGGTGATTCAGGGAATTCAGATTTCCAATATGTCTGATGAAAAAGAAGTTGAATTTGGCAAGCAAATAAACAACCAGCTGCGTCGTGAGGTGAAGATCAGCCGAAACGCCGAACTGAATAAGTATATTGACCAAATTGGTCAGCGCCTAGCTGCTCAGAGTGACCGGCCTAATATTCCCTATACCTTTCAAGTGGTTACAGACGATAACATCAATGCCTTTGCGACGGTGGGGGGTTTTGTTTATATCAACACCGGCTTGATTAAAGCAGCAGACAACGAATCCCAGCTCGCCAGTGTCATAGGCCACGAAATTGGGCATATTTCCGGCAAGCACGTCCTCAAGGGCATCAGAAAAGCCTCTATTGAGCAAGGACTTGCCTCCGCTGCCGGTATGGATCGCAATACAGCCGTCAGACTTGGGGTGCAAGTCGCCCTGCGGTTGCCGAGAAGCCGAAATTATGAATATGAAGCGGATAAAACAGGTTTGATGGCATTAAAAGGAGCCGGCTACGCTCAATCGGGCATGATCGGCTTTTTTGAAAAACTGTTGGGTAAAGGCCGTTCAGCTCCCACTTTTTTAAGCTCTCACCCAGCAACTGAAGATCGGATCGCAGCGATTAAACAAAGTCTTGACCCTGCCCAAGCTAGTGTGGGAGATGGGCAAGACAGTGCCGCCTACAAAGCCAAAACTCAGCAGCTATTAAAGTAAGTGAGTTGCCGGTTGAAACCGCAGCCACACCAATCAAAACCGCGCCCAGAGGGGACGATCTTTGGTCAATCCCTCTGGGCGCGGTCTTTTTTTATAAAGCGCCTTCCCAAGCAATATTCAATTGGCTCGAATACTGAAATTAACCTTTCACTTCATGAGTACCCGTTCTGGTTGAATCTGTGTGATCGCTTCATCCAGAGGTAACGTGCGGATACTGTACTGAAACACATTGACTTGATAAACTTTGCGATGGGTGATGTCAACGCCGGTTAACCAACCACTGAGGGGATGATAAGCGCCGGTGTCGATATCAAGCCATCCCTGCCCTTGAGCCAGTTCGCCGGCAGCTACGCCCGGTAAGGTAAACGTGATTGTGTGGCCGGTGATGATCAGTTTATCGGGAAAGTAAGGTTTAGTGCTGCGGTGGAATTCATCGCGTATCCAGCAAAATTGCTCAGGCGTTTGTTTTTCTAAGGAGAGATTGGGATCAACGCCGGCATGGACTAACCAGATATCGCCCAAGTCCAGGTAAATCGGCAGTGTCCGCATCCATTCCAAATGAGCCATTGGAATGCCGGCTTTTCCGTAACTCGCCATCGTTGCCCGCCCCCCACTGTAAAGCCATGCCGCCAAAGCCGGATTATTCTGGCGTCCATTTGGGAAGGAATCGAGTAACAGTTGTTCATGGTTACCCAAAACGCACCCATAGCCACTTTGTCGCACAAACTCCACAACATCAGCGCTTTGAGGCCCGCGATCAATTAAGTCCCCCAAGAAATAAACCTGATCGTCCGCTCCAGGGGCAATTGCATCCAACAGAACCATCAGACCATCGTAATGGCCATGTACATCGCCAATAAAAATGCGTCGGTGGGTTATATCGCTCATTAAAAAAAGTCTCTGGCTAAAAACAGGGGGTAGCGCTTCGGGGTAACGCTACAGTCCCCAGCTAAGTGAATCTGCAAGCGATAACTGGGGCTTAATTTAATTGTAGGCTTCCCTACTGTGTGAGGGCACGCATAAAACTCTTAAGTGTTGAGAGAAAATTTTGACGTTTAGGTTGAGGGGGCTGTTCTTGCGAGCCTGGCGAGCCAGTGGCTTGGGCTAGAATTTGCTCTAAGGCATCTCCCATCGGCTTGTCGGCTGTCTCAGAAACCAGGTGGAAAGTCTCATCGGCTTCCAGCCAAACCTGCCAGGGGGAAGGATAACAGCGGAATAGCGTGGCTCCCTCTAAGGGTCTGATGTAGTAACAAGATTCGAGCGAGTTGAGGAAACGCTCTCTGAGGTTGCGCCCAGCAACGCCAATGCCGACAGCACCAATATTTTCCATCCGGGGCAGCAACAGCACAACCGGGCGATCATCGGCTTCTTGGCACATTTTCTCAAGTTCGTTCACTTCGACTGAGGAAGGCTCCACAAACAGGAACGCTTCGTCACCCGGTTGCATTTGCCCTTTAATTTCGCTCATGCCGCGCACGACAAAAGGCGTCTCGCCCCAGTCCCGACGGGCTAGGGCGGCGGCACCGGCATCAGGGAAATAAACTTTCAGATGCTCACCAAAATCTTCTGCCAGCGCCGGGATAAATTTTTCAGCAATGGGCTGGACTTTAAGTTCTGGAATCACGATTTCAACTTGCAGCCGGCGGAGTCCATCAGCGATCGCGGCTTTCGTCGCGGCTTGCGCTTGGGTGATCGCTTCATCTAAATCCTTGGGAATTGCAGCCATCTTAATCTATTTAATGTTGGGGTTGATCGGTTAGCAGTGATGCCTAACAGCTAACAGCCAATTTTACTGGCATCAGCCGTTCCAGAACTTGCTTAAGTGCCATTGCCGTCCAGTCCACATCTGCTTCTGTTGTCTCTCGTCCTAAGGTGAGGCGGATGGCAGCGGTGGCAGCCGGCTCGCTGTATCCCATTGCTAGCAGGACAGGGCTGGGGTTGAGCTTGCCGCTGCTGCAAGCCGATCCAGAACTTATGGCAATGCCGGCCATGTTGAGCTGGCGCACCAGCGTTCTGCCGGTGATCGGTTCTGAGGTGCAAGTGTTGGTGAGGCAAAAACTAAGGTGGTGGGGTAGCCGGTGCCAACGGTGGCCGGTTGGCACAAGGCCGGCAGTCCCCGCCATTTGATCAAACAAGCGATCGCGCAACTGGATTAGCCGGGGAATCTCTGCCGTCATTTCTTGCTGCGCCAGCTCAGCCGCTATACCAAATCCCGCAATGGCCGGCACAGCTTGGGTTCCAGAGCGCAGCATAAATTCTTGGCCGCCCCCACTCAGTAACGGGACTAACTCAATGCCGGCGCGGACATAAAGGGCACCGGCTCCTTGAGGGCCATAAATTTTATGGCTGGAAAGCGAGAGTAAATCGACCGGCAACTGTTTCACATCCAC
This sequence comes from Microcoleus vaginatus WJT46-NPBG5, assembly GCA_019359355.1. Classification (GTDB taxonomy): domain Bacteria; phylum Cyanobacteriota; class Cyanobacteriia; order Cyanobacteriales; family Oscillatoriaceae; genus FACHB-68. Next base: position 206,845 of record JAHHHM010000002.1, read on the forward strand.
CGGCAAGCGACCGGCAACTTGAACCGCATCCGTGTGAAATAGCGCCCCATGAGCGCGGGTGATCTCGCCTAGCACCTGAATCGGTTGCAGGGTTCCCACTTCGCTTTGGCCATAGATCACGGACACCAAAACTGTATTCGGGCGCAGAGCATCTTTTAAATCCCTCGGATCAATACGTCCTTGAGCATCCACCGGCAGCCGGCTCACTTGCCACCCCCACTGCTCTAATAAAGCTGCCGGTGCCGTCACCGCTGAATGCTCCACGTTGGAAATGATCAGATGCTGAGGCGTTTTGTAGCGTCTGGCAACCCCCAAAATCGCCAAATTGTTGGCCTCCGTGCCGCCAGAAGTAAAAATAATTGAATCTGGGGAAGGCGCATTCAGCAGGCCGGCCACTTGGTTTCTGGCCATTTCCACCACCGTTGCGGCTCTTTGCCCCCATTCGTGGATGCTGGAGGGATTGCCCCACTGTTGAGTCAGGGCATTTTGCATAGCGACGATCGCCTCTGAGCGCGGCGGGGTTGTGGCGCTGTAATCCAAATAAATTTGCATGATTTCTATGCGCGGTAGAATGCGAGGGCTGCACAGGCTGCCTCTTTTTCAGCATATAGCTGCTAGAGTCGGTGAGGCTACTTTCTCAACAAATCAGAGGCAGCCGGTGCCCAATGCCCAATGCCCAATGCCCAATGCCCAATGCCCAATGCCCATACCTTTAGGTTGGCGCAGCCTTGCCCAATGCCCAATGCCCATACCTTTAGGTTGGCGCAGCCTTGCCCAATGCCCAATGCCCAATCCCCAATCCCCCTAACTTCCCGGCTTACAAACGTTGTACTCTTCGTGAGAAAGCACTTCTTCAGGAACCAAAAAAGTCCCGCAGTCACGGCATAACATCCGGTAGTTGCGGGTTACAGGGATACTGATGATGAAGCGATCGTGGCGCAGGCGCTTGCCCCCAAATTCTCTATAATTTCGGCTGGTCATCAAGCCGGCGATGATAGCGCGTGCCTTGACCACCACATGGTCAGGCAGATTTCTCAGATCGATTGGATCTTCGGCAAATGACGCCTCCCACTCCTGTTTTCTTTCTTGTTTTTCCGCACGTGCTCGGTCATGTTTTTCCCGTGCCGTCCGTACTTGGGCGCACCGATGACACACTTGACCATACCCCTGATGTCCACACAGAAATGTCTTCTTTCTTCTTGGCATAAAACAGTGGTGTTGGTTCAGACCCACACCCCTGTAAAATTGCCGCTGCTCTAGAGACACTTGGCGTCATCAAGACAGCTGGACAAGACGTGCAATCTGCCCCATCGCTGAGAGTTCATACTTCATAAGTTTGATCTTACTTTAACTTTTTGATCGCTGTTATGTTGAAAAATCTTTTTGGTTGGGTGTGGGGAAGTGGGAAGCGCGAACTTTTGGGAAGCCTAGCGAAAGCCTTTTGAGTGGGGGATTGCGGCTATTTTGTCAACTCTGTTATTTAAAAATCATTGCGAATGCTAACCGATGATTGTCTGTTAGCAAGTTCGGTTGATTAATGATTTCGTTGAATAAATTTTCCAAAGGTGAAAGCTCATCCTATTATAAGGTTTATGAGTTTGATATTTTGGAAAATCTCAATTTAAAATCAATAGGGCCTGTGCGGATACTTTCCTCAACTCATTGGCGTTTAAGCTATGTTTTTGTACTAGCACTGACTCTCCCTGCTTGTAAAGGCCGGCAGTCTCAACCGCAGCGACTGGCACCTCTGCCGCAAGATGCTTTTGTTCAGGTTTATTTCAATCACTCACAAACGGCTGAGTATACTGAGCCTTATCGGCATTACCAGCGTGCCGGTGATGATTTAGAACGGTTAATTGTCGATACCATTGCTAACGCTCGTTTGACATTGGATGTTGCGGTTCAGGAGTTGCGCTTACCTGAAATTGCTAAAGCGATTGTTGAGCGCCACAAAGCTGGTGTGAAGGTGAGATTAATTCTGGAAAATAACTATAGCCGGCCTTGGAGTACGTTCACACCCGCCGAAGTCAAACAACTGTCAGAACGGGAGAGTGATCGCTATAGCGAATTTCGGCGTTTAGTTGATATCAACGGCGATAATGAGCTGAGTCCAGATGAAATTAAGCAAAGAGACGCTTTAGTTCTATTACGGGATGCCGGCATCGCGATCATTGATGATACAGCCGACGGTTCAAAAGGCAGCAATCTGATGCATCACAAATTTGTGATCGTTGATGGTGCAGCAGTCATTCTCACTTCAGCGAATTTTACGAGTAGTGATATTCATGGAGATTTTAAATCGGCTGATAGTCGAGGCAATGCAAATAATTTACTAAAAATTGATAGTTCTGAGGTGGCTGCTTTATTTACTCAAGAATTTAATCTAATGTGGGGCGATGGGCCGGCAGGTAAATTAGATAGTAAATTTGGGGTCAAAAAACCGTTTCGACCGGCACGGCAAGTTCAGTTAGGTCAAACAACAATTGCAGTGCAATTTTCTCCCGTCTCTAAAAGCGTCCCTTGGAACCAAAGCCCTAATGGATTTATCGGCAAAACATTAGGTGCGGCAAGTCAATCAATTAATCTGGCTTTGTTTGTATTTTCCGAACAGAAACTTGCCAATATTATTGAAGCTTCCTACCAGCAAGGCGTCGAAGTTCGGGCGTTAATTGATTCGAGTTTTGCTCATAGAAGTTATAGCGAGGGGTTGGATATGATGGGGGTTGCTCTGGGTGATAATTGCAAATATGAACCCAACAACCGACCCTGGCAAAATCCCATTACAACGGTTGGGGTGCCGATGTTGCCACCTGGAGATTTGTTGCACCACAAATTTGCCGTTGTGGATGATACAACGACAATTGCCGGTTCGCATAATTGGAGTGATGCGGCTAACACCGGCAACGATGAAACCGTATTGGTGGTTCAAAGTCCGACAGTTGCCGCCCATTTTAAGCGGGAATTTGAACGACTTTATGCCGGCGCTCAGTTGGGGGTGCCGGTGATAATTCAGCGAAGAGTGCAGGCGCTACAGCAACAGTGTGTGCCGGCTGTTGCCTCCCAAAATCTCTCACAAGGCAAGCCGGTTCCTTCAGGTTCTCCACCGGCTATTAGCCCACAAAATAAGACTCAAACTGCACAGCGAATCAATCTCAACACAGCCACGCAGCAAGAATTAGAAGCACTGCCAGGAGTGGGGCCGAAATTAGCTCAGCAGATCGTCGCGGCGCGGCAGCAAAAACCGTTTACATCTGTTGAAGATTTGGACCGCGTGCCTGGAGTTGGCCCCAAAATGTTAGAGAAGTTGCGAGATCATGTTACTTGGTAAGCTGACGCACAATAAATTAGGGTTTTAAATGATAGTAATTCTACTAAATCAGTTGTCATATTTTTAACGAGCAAAATGCCGGCATTCCAAGCTTTTCTGATTGATGAGCATTCACAAATTACAGAAAATTGCCATAGTCTTCTTAGCTGCTAACGGTAAAGCCCAACGAGCCTCAGCAGGGAGATTGTTCACCCCTGCTGAAGTTCGATAGCTCTCTATTTAGCACTCAATTGGTGCAAAAATTTTGCTCAAGGCATACCACGTCCGAGCACCAACAATGCCATCAGCGACTAAACCGGCATTTGCCTGGAAACTGCGAACGGCGCTGTCAGTCATAAGGCCAAAATCACCGTCAATCAGGCCCGTGTATTGGCCAATAATTTGCAGGGTTTCCTGAACTGTCATGACTGCTTGACCTTTGCTTCCCCGTTGTAAAACCGGCATATTAATAGGAGATCCGGTGTACAGCGCTTGCCAAGTTAAATTCCCCACAATGCCATCGGGTTGGAGGAAGACGCGACGCTGAAAGGCTTTAACAAATTCTAAGGTTGCCGGTGTAAAGATCCCGTCAACCACAGGGCAGTAACCCCAGTGATTAAGGAGCTTTTGCAGTTCTACAACGGCGTCGCCTGTTGATCCGAGTACAAGGAGAGGCTTGTTGAGTTGAGCTGTGGCTTGGGCAGAAGAAGGTTGCTGATCAGTGAGTTGCATAGTTGTTTGGGTGGGTTGAATCTCTACACTTCCTAGATTAGGGGGCAACACCCCTGATCACCATCGCCCAAGCAGTCATCAGTTTGGAGGGTTTGACAATCCTCCGGTGAGTTCACCCATAGGGATGAGGGCGATCAGGAAGATGCAACAGTAAAGTGAGAAGCCGCTAAGTTCCAAGATTTTGAAATACTTAGAGATGCGGGTGTTCAATTACTTTGATCGCCCTTGCAGCGTGCGCTATGGGTGTAACAAAGCGCGAAAATAGTTAAGGTGTAAAGATGTGACCAGAAGGGAGAATCGCCATGCCGCGAGAAATTACAGACACTAAAGGTATTACCTGGACGTGTGTTCAGGCGTTTTCGGGTTTGTCAGATGAGTCAGAGAACCGCGCCGCAGCTCAGGTAAAAGGAAAAGACGATGTCTATTGGGTTGTCTGCACGCCGAGTGGGGGCGCTCAATCGGTGCGGCTGGAGCTTCAAGGTGAATGGGAAAAATCTTATTCTGACGAAGCGTTACTGCGTGAAATTGAAGAATTAGGCTAGCTGTCGCAAGCTACACTTTTTTCAAATCACAAATGATTGGGCGGTAAAAAACAATATCGCCCGAATAGAAGATTATTCAATTTTTGACATAAGAGTTTTGAAAAGGTTGTGCAGGTCAGAAAAATCTGTAACTTGAGAAATTGTCTCAAGTTTATATCTGTGAATTTAGACAAGAGTGATTCCACTCTTATTTTTTTAACTTAATAAAAAAGGTATTGTTAAAACGCCAAATAATTTGTTATTCAATAAAAACTAACTTATCGATAAAAAAGGTATGATTAGCCAACTGTTAAGTTAAACACTTTCAATAGAAATACCGAAGCGCATCAATCCCAAAACTAAGAACTGCTTTGATAGTGCTTGCAAGGCAGCGTTAGGAACCAAGGCAGCCATATAAATTCACAAATTTCTATTGATGAGGCGGCATTGAGGTAGAAACTTTTATCAGATGGTTTTTTGCGACGTTATAGCCGGCTCATGACACTTATCGCACTGGCGGTAGTTTACCTTGCATTAGGGGAATATTAAGCAAAATGCGCGATGTTTGTATTGCCATTCTCCCGTCTCTTCCCTATGCCGGCATCCAAAAATCCCACCAGCCAGAGATGGTTTGGCGTGATCTTTGCCGGCACCCTCTGATTCAGCTCTATCGCCGCATGGCTTAGTGACAATACTCTAAATGGAACAATCCTGTGCAGCGTTGGATGTCTAGCTTGCTAGATTCAATCTAGCAATGACAAACTTCTACTTAAACATCAATCAATCATCATGCCCAAAAACCCGGAACAACCAGCAGCCCGATTTCGCTCAGCCGCCGATTTTCCTAAAACAATCGAAAATGTTAGTAGCGATGAAGCCCGAAAAGTTTACGAGGAAATGAGATCGTGCTTGGTTTTCAGCAACCGCAGCCGCGCTCAATTACTTCGCCGGAATCAAGAACACAAACAATCTGCCCTCACCCTCAAAGCGGATGTTGAGCGCTTACATGGGTTTATTAACCAATTGGCTTTAGAAAAACACCAATTAGCTGACAATAACCAGTTCATTGTTTCTCAACTAGAGCAAGAAATGGGCAAAATGTCGAGTCATTTAAATGAACTCACCCAGGTTTTTGATGAGGTTTCTGATGTTCAAAGTGAATCTCAGACCCAGTGGGATTTTGTGAGTCTTCCTGGTCGATTTTTCAAATTCCTGCGAGCCGTTGGCACAATCGTTTCGTGGTGGAAGGAAGAAAACCCGACTGAAGCAATTAAGCCGGCATCTGCGCCCCAACTACCCCCACAAAACAGCATTGAGGATGACCGCAAAGAACGGCCCCAAATGCATAGTGACCCCGCATCTGTAAATCGCTCTTTATTAGGTGATTAAACATGGGTAGAAAGCGAATTAATGACCTATTAGAACAACTTAAGGAAAATCAGCAAAAAGAACTGGAGAATGCGGCTGCTATTTTTACAGTTGCTAAAGTTGCTGTTAATGAATTGGAGCGGCAAGTTGTTCAGGAAACGCCCGATTTAAAAACTCCACTTGCTGCGCTGCCGGCAGCCCCATCCCTGACTGATAAAGCCGAGTTGCTAAGGCTTTACGGTTCTTATAATGGCTGCCGGCGTGCCGCTAAAGAGCGCGGGATTAAATTAAAAGGCTCACCAACTTGGAAGCAACTAGCCGCAGCATTTAGCTACGCTGAAGCGTTGAAGCTACTTGCAAAATCTTATATCGACTCTTACCCCAATTCAGAAATTAAAGGCATGACGATTGAGATAAAAATTGATTAGCTACTTGAAAGTTTATTGAGTATAAACTATACAGACTGCCGGCTCTCTGGGTTACGATTAGTAGAATCAAGGATAACTATTCGTTTGTGGTTAAAAGCAGCTCAGAGAGCAAGCCGGCAGAAATTTAGCAAATTTAGAGTTGAAAATGCATCAAAAGGCACCTAAAGAAATCTGAATTAAAGCAGCAGCTCCTTTTTAATAAAGGCTGGGGCAAGACGATGGAAAGTCTTGAAAAGCTGATTTTTTTTGCTTTCAGATAATTGTGGCATGAACTTGGAAGTATTAGGTGTTAATTGAAAAATCTGTAAATCTTCAATTCGCCTCGCCGATCAGTGTAAATGCCGCCCATTGTTTAGGATTGGGATACTCTTTCATTGTGGTGAGCATGGCTTGACGTAGAGCAACAGCTTTGTTAGGATTTTGTTGCAGAGAGCGATAAAATTCATTCATCAAAAAGGCAGTAGAATTATCATTAACCGCCCACAGCGATACCAGGACGCTAGGGACTCCCGCAGCAATTAAAGAGCGAGATAAGCCAACTACGCCATCGCCTTTAATGTCACCGCGTCCGGTGTCGCAGGCACTGAGGACAACTAAATCAGCTTGCAGTTTCATATCGAATATTTCGCCGGCAGTGAGTAAACCATCGAGCGCATCATCAGGTTTGCCGGCAGGAGCAAGCGCGATTGCTCCCGGTACACCAAACCCTTTAAAATCATCAAGTAAGCCGTGGGTAGCCAGATGAATGATGCGTGAACGTTGCATTTTCTCCATTACCATTGTTTTGGTGGCTTTGCTACCGATCAGTGCTTCGGTGTTGAAGAGTTTGGCAATTTGAATCGCTTCCCTTTCCGCGCCAGGGAGAGGGTTTAAGTTCGCAACTAATTCTCCGATTTGAATTTTGGGCATGGTAGGATTGCCCACAACTAGCACATCCTTGACTGACCTTTGAGTGTTGTGCTTCTGCTTGTGGGTTAAGTCCAAAACTTGAATAGCCGGTGCGGTGAGGATGGTATGTTTTTCAATTAAGTATTTGCCTTGCTCGTCTTGCAGTGCGGGGAAGGGGACGAGAAACAACGATTCTTGCGGAATGAAGATGACTCGCTCATCAGGATTTTTTGGGAGCAAGTCGGCAATGGGTGCGATGAGGAGTTGGTGGAGTTGTTGTAATTTCTCGGTTGAGCTTTCGGGTTGGGGATTTGTGGAAGTTACTTCAAAGATACTGCGACTTCTCACACCGATATCATCACGGCTGGTGGTAACGAGGTCTTGTAGGGAGGTGTTCAATAATTTTTTCAGGTCTACTTGCTCGTAGGCAATTTCTCCTGTGGGTTTAATTACCCAAATGTAGAGTTTTGATTGCTGCCATTCTTCTTTTACTTGATTTTGGTCTGATTCATAAATAATAGAATATTGAACAAGGGTAGCGTTTTGTTCGGAAGCAATTTGCTTAATTTCTGGAAGGTTTGGGAGTTTGAGATTGGGTTGATTGTTGTGGTTTTCTGAGAGCTTGGAGTCTAATAAATCTACCAAAGCACGACCCCGACTGCGTTCGGCAATTAAGAGTGCTTCTTCAACTTTATTCTGTGCAACCAAAGCTTGTTGCAGAAAGCGGTAGGTAGTAGCTTGCTGTTCAAAAATGGAGATTTTTTGGTCATCTTTTAATTCTCGCGGTCGTAGAGATTCCCAAGCTTCAATCGCTGCTAATAAGGTGGTTTCGGCTTGGGAATAGTTACCTTGAGTATAGTAAACTCCCCCAATATTGCTGAGCGTCGTACCTTCTCCTTCCTTGTCACCAATTTCTTTGGCAATCGCTAAAGCTGGTTGATAAGACTCCAAGGCTTTGGGGTACTGTCCTAGGTTGTCGTAAACTAACCCAATATTGTTGAGCACCACACCTTCTGCTGCCTTGTCACCAATTTCTTGGTGAATCGCTAAGGCTTGTTGATAAGACTCCAAGGCTTTGGGGTACTGTCCTAGGTTGTCGTAAACTGACCCAATATTGTGGAGCCTCGTACCTTCCCCTGCCTTGTCACCAATGTCTTTGGCAATGGTTAAGGCTTGTTGATAAGACTCCAAGGCTTTGGGGTACTGTCCTAGGTTGGCGTAAACTGACCCAATATTGGCGAGCGTCGTACCTTTTTCTGCCTTGTTGCCAATTTCTTGGTGAATGGCTAAAGCTTGTTGATAATAATCCAAGGCTTTGGGGTACTGTCCTAGGTTGTTGTAAACTGCCCCAATATTGTTGAGCCTCGTACCTTCCCCTGCCTTGTCACCAATTTCTTTAGCAATAGCTAAGGCTTGTTGATAAAACTCCAAGGCTTTGGGGTACTGTCCTAGGTTGCTGTAAACTCCCCCAATATTGTTGAGCCTCGTACCTTCCCCTGCCTTGTCACCAATTTCTTTAGCAATAGCTAAGGCTTGTTGATAATACTCCAAAGCTTGTGGGTACTGTCCTAGCCTGTGGTGAACTGACCCAATATTGGTGAGTGTCGTACCTTTTTCTGCCTTGTTGCCAATTTCTTGGTGAATGGCTAAGGCTTGTTGATAAGACTCCAAGGCTTTGGGGTACTGTCCTAGGCTTTGGTGAACAAACCCAATATTGTTGAGCGTTACACCTTCACCTTGGCGATCCCCAATTTCTCTGACAATCGCTAAAACACTTTGAAACGTCTCTAAAGCTTCTCGAAACAGACCTTGTTGATATTGCTGAATTCCTAGCCGCAGCGCTTCCTCATTCCGTTCTTTTCTCGTCTGCGCCTGTGCCAAAGCAGCACCACTTCCCCAAGTATTCCTCACCACTGGTAACGGAAAACTCAAAGAGATGAGCAAGGTTGCACTAATAACGCTAAGGCGATGTAGATGACGATGCATAGTCTCAATCAATGGGTTAGTGAACTGTTTACATATATCTCCCATGTTGGGGAGGTTATGTAAAAATCTATTCAACTTCTTCAGGAACAGTCATTGGTGTGATCGCGCCAAAGCTTTGAGTTATAAGATTTTTGCGCTCCTCTCACCTCTCTTGTGGGAGAACGCAATATCTTTTGGCTTTCTCTGAAGCTGATCATAATCGGCTTGGGTATGAGTTATTAATTTTATGTTCTACGTTGTGCAGCCGTTATTCTAGTTGTAGAGATTTAACACCCATTACCTAGCAACCAGAACCCATCTCTCCTCAATCCTAATGCCAGCTCTTAAAAGCCGGCGCACTACAGCCAAAAGCTGCGAGTGTATTACAAAACCCTGGCTTACGCTTTAAACTCAGGTCTTTTTTCTAACACTACGCTCAAAAATTTTGGTTGGCAGACAGGATATTTACGCTCACTGTCAAGCTCGTAATCACTTTTTTGCATAAAAACTTCTCATCAAAAAAGAAAAACTCGAAGCTTGAAACCCTTGAAAGTTAAGTATTTTAACAGTTTTATTAACAATCCGCTCAGACCGGATAACCTTGTTAAAGATAGGTAGAAATAAAGGATGCCCTCCTTGGCGTTGCTCCTCACACCACCCGACGCCCTATATAAACCTAGCTAAATGTTTAACCGCATATTCCGATCTGGCTGGTTCCAGAAACGATCTAGCCGGCTTCTAATGACTTTGCTGATGAGTTTGCCGGTGGTGGCTGTAAGTGTATTGACCTTAGATCAGCCTGCGGGAGCAACAATCTTACCTTCCGAAACAACGGAAATAAAAGAAGTCCCTGCAGCGGCTACGACTATGACTCAATCACCCGTGCAGCTTGATCCCCTGAATAGTCCTCATCCTGTGCCTTGGACGTGGATATTAACGACACACGCCGAGGTGAGTAAGACGTTGGGATCTGGGCTGCGTTACTACCGCACACAGTCGCTTATTTCTCCTGATGGAAAATATGCGGCTTACAGTCGCATCCAAATGCAAGTACAGCCGGAACTGTTCCGCAGTCATGTTAATAGTGTGATGTTTGTGGAAAATCTACAAACAGGAGATTTGCACACGATTATGGCTGATTCTCCCCTCGCTGCTCATCCATTTTCTGATAGTGATGGAGCAGATTTGCCGGGAAGCGTGGCGATTTTAATTCCAATTGCTTGGTCGCCTGCCGGCGATCGCATTCTGGCGCGGGAATTTGAAGCGATGTTTAGCACCTCAGATGCCTCTGACTACGCTGTGGTTTGGGATCGGCATCTCAACCGCATCAGCACCCTCGCACCTAGCCAAATTAACTACACGAATGCAGTTTTATTAGGCTGGAGTCAAACTTATCCCAATCGAGCGCTATTTCGTGCGGGTAATATGGGCAATTTGCAGTGGCCTCTTTGGGCTGTTGATATCAGTGGTGAAACTGTGCCGGCGAAAGACGATAAACCCGTAGTTTTTGGTCGCACTGTTAGCAATGTTTGGGCCGGCCCTCAAGCTCACTGGTAGTCTAACCAACAAGAATATTAAAGGCTATGAACCTATTTTAGGGCGTAAAAATTCAGGGAAGAAAGCACAAAAGTTTTGCTGATTCCCTGCTTGCTTTTTTCCACATAAATTGGCACAATAACTAAAGAATTAATCTTTCTCAAACGCCTTTGAATCTCCCAGTATAAAGTTACAAGGCGCAATATTTCGTTTTAAGATTAACTGTAGTAAGTTAAAGACTCAATATTTGAATTTTTATGGCGATTGCTGACGCTTTAGCCCTAGGGTTAGGTCTGCTGATTTTGGCAGTGTTTTTGTTTCGGGTTTACCGCCGCCGGCAGCGTCAAGCGGTTGCTAGGCGCTGGGAATTTGTGCCGGCAGATGAACCCTTAGAAGCTTTGCCAGATGCCGTGATGCAGCAAATCCGTGAGCCAAAAAATCAAATGGCTGCCGCACAACTTTATCAACCGATTGGTTTATGGACAGGACGGTTGATTTTGCCGGCAAAGGAACAGCGGCAGTTAGATGGTTCGGTGCTTTTTGAAGTCTATAATGCCAGTGACGCACATCAAGATTTAATCGGAAAAGTTGTGTGGTTGCAGTGGAGTTCTGATCCACAAGTGCAAGCTTTTGTTGAATCGGTAACGCGAGATGTTCAGTTTACCAAAGCAACCATAGAACAGCAAAAAACAGGTTCGATCCATCCGATTCGATTAAATCATTGGAAGCGAGTTGGCCCTTTGGAATCGTTGGCTGGCGCTCGTTTGGAAGATGATGTAATCGTGATGCTACGCGATCCAGTAGTTGTAGGAACGGAACGCACCGGCAAGCCGGCTTTAGTCATCACTCAAGAGCCGGTGCAAATTAGCGGTCGTATCGTTGCCCTGGTTACTATTTTACGACCGTTAAGTACCGGCAGCGATAAATTCGTGGTGCGTCATTTTAATAAAATTTCTAGACAATTTGATGGCCCTTTAGAAATTATTCGGATTCCCCAAGCGCCACCGGATCGGCATGAAGTTCCTAGATCAACCAATTATTTAATAGAAAAGTCTCCTTTAAATGCAGCCGGCTGGTATATTTACGGCGAAAAAGATGCTGGGGGTTTATTTGTCGCTGAAGCCATTGAACCCCGTTCTTTGATGCGTCTGCAACCTGACGAAGTGTATTTTGGGTTGCCGGCAGCTAAACATTATGTGCGGCAAGAGAATTGGAAAAATACGACAGCTAAAAAAGGCACGGGTAAAAAAGTATTTTTATTGCCGGCATCTCATGAGAATTCTGAGGTAACCGCTTATTGGCAAGAAGGAGATCAAAGCATCGTCATTCATGCGTTTGGAGGAATTGCTGGAAAAAAAGCTGAACCAACAATGTTTGGCATTGTTACAGGTCATTTTTCCTACGGGATAGCTTCTGTTGTTCGTGATCCTTTCACGGATGATTTGCGCTTTGATATTGAATACCGGCAGGTGTACGCCCACAACGTTGATGGAATTATATCTGGTACGATTAAATGGTTTAGTTATATGGGAGATTTAAGGCGCGGTTGGTTAGGAAATCGGCCTGTTTCTGATGTAATTGTGAAATTCGATGCAATTACTCAAGATTACAATTTTGCCGGCATTAAGCTATCTCCCATGAGTGAATTTTGCCGGCAAATGGAAATCATGACGGCACGTTACCGAATTGGAGACGGCACCGGCGCGGCAATTGTCACTCCCTCAAAATCTTGCGTACAAGACTCCAATCAAGCGCTTTATATCACCATTGAACGCATCGAGGCTGCCGTTGAAGGGAACCGTCAGATTCAAGATTGGCTACGCCGGCATCCGAATGATTCGCAAGCGGTGCGATTTAGTAAGCTCGTGGATATGGCAAGATCGTTAGAGAAAAATTTAATTCCTTTTGGAACCGTTCGTTCTGATTGGTATAAAAATCTTTTGGGGGCTGCCGGCGCAAATCGTGAGGACGATTTGATGACGGTGATTATTAAGGCAATTACGACTTGGCGAACGATGTTACCCAGGCGAGCACATGATGAAATGGCGACAATTTTATTACGTCATGGTGCCGGTTTATGGATTATTCGGACGAATCAAGTGGGGGGATTTGATCGGGATATTGAGCCACTTGCGCCGACAGCGATTTTAGGGCATCGCAGCCGGTAATATTGATTTTTTAACCGCAGATGCACGCAGATGAACGCAGATGAATTTGGATTTTATCTGCGTTTATCTGCGATTTTTAAGGATGTGAGCAGTATGTGTACAATCCTTGAATCCACTGCCATTCGTGGGTTAAACCTTCAAACAGGGAAACTTTTGGTTGGTAGTTAAGTATTTGCTTGGCTTTGGAAACATCGGCGCTGGTGTGACGTGCATCGCCGATGGCTGATTCTGCATAATTTCGGTGAACGGGACAGCCGGCAATTTGTTCGATGGTGTCGATAATTTCTGTTAAGGCGACCCGACTACCACCGCCGATATTAAACACTTCGCCGATGGCTGCCGGCGCGGTGGCTGCGGCTAAATTCGCGGCAATCGCATCGCTGACAAAGGTAAAATCTCGCGTTTGCCGGCCATCTCCATAAATGGCAATCGCTTCTCCTTCTAAAACAGCTTTGAAAAATTTATGAAATGCCATATCTGGGCGCTGGCGAGGGCCATAAACTGTGAAGTAACGCAGGGCACAAGTGGGCACACCAAAGTTTTTGTAATATAGCCAGCACAATCGTTCAGCAGCTAATTTAGTAATTCCATAAGGAGAAACCGGCTGAGGACAAGTGGCTTCACTGGTTGGCATTGTTTCCGCGTTTCCATACACCGAAGAACTGGAAGCAAAGACAAAGCGTTTCAGTTTTTTTGCGTCTTTTGCTGCCTCTAGCATCACTTGTGTGGCGTTAATATTGCGCTCGGTGTAGAGACGGAAACCTTCGCCCCAACTGGCACGAACGCCGGCTTGGGCTGCTTGATGGTAAATGACTTCGGCATCATACAACAATGCCGGCCAAGGTAAGGTTTGAATATCGCCTTCAATTAATTCAAAATTGGGGTGCGCTTCTAAATAAGCGAGATTTTTACGCTTTAAGGTGGGGTCATAGTAATCGGTGAAACAATCAATTCCGATTACCCGCTCGCCGCGATTGAGCAGGGTTTCAGCCAGATGAGAACCGATAAAACCAGCCGCGCCGGTGACGATACTTGTAGTCATAGACCTTAAAACCATTTTCTATTGAAGGTGCAGGGTAGCGCTTGAGAAAGGAAGATTGGCAGAGAGAGATTGGGAGAATTTATCACTTTTTCATCAAAAATTGCAGCAAAACGCTCAGCGCCAAAGAACTGTTACTAGGAATGTAAGAAGAAATCAGCAATGGCATAGGATGATAGAGTGCAATGGCCTGCGGCGCAAGCTTAGCGGCTTAAATTGATCGGGCAGAGGACTAACGTGAAGGTTTTGATTGTTGGTAATGGGGGGCGTGAACACGCTCTCGCTTGGAAGCTACTGCAAGGATCGCAAGTTCAGCAGGTGGTTTGTGTTCCGGGAAATGGGGGCACGGCGACGATGGATCGCTGTGTGAATTTGCCCCTGACGGTTGATGATTTTGAGGGAATTAAACGCGCTGCTTTGGAACATGAGGTTTCCCTAGTGGTGATTGGCCCAGAATTGCCTCTGGCAATGGGGATTACGGACTATCTGCAGCAGCATAATTTGACGGTGTTTGGCCCCACTCAAGCCGGCGCTCAGATTGAGGCGAGCAAAGCTTGGGCGAAAAGTTTGATGCTGGAAGCTGGAATTTCTACAGCACAGTCGGCGGTGTTTACGGATGAGGAAACCGAGGCGGCTTTTGCTTATGTCGCTGAGCGAGGCGCACCGATTGTGGTGAAAGCCGATGGACTGGCTGCCGGCAAGGGGGTGACGGTTGCGGCGACGGTTGAGGAGGCTCAGGCGGCGATTGAGCAGTCATTTAGTGGTCAGTTTGGACTCGCCGGCGAATGTTTGGTGATTGAAGAATTTTTGGCGGGACAAGAGGTTTCGGTTTTGGCACTGACGGATGGCAAAACCGTGGTTCCTTTGCTGCCGGCTCAAGATCATAAAGCGGTTGGCGAGGGCGATACGGGGCCAAATACGGGCGGTATGGGAGCCTATGCACCGGCACCCCTGGTGACGCCAGAGTTGATGGAACAAATTCAGCAGCAAGTTTTGCAGCCGGCAATCGCGACGTTGCAAGCACGGGGAATTGACTACCGGGGGGTGTTGTATGCCGGCTTGATGATTACAAATACCGACCAGATTAAAGTGCTGGAGTTTAACTGTCGGTTTGGTGATCCGGAAACTCAAGCAATTTTGCCACTGCTAGAGACGCCGCTGGAAGATTTGATGCTAGCGTGCGCTAAGCAGCAACTTGATCAGGTGCCGGTGCGCTGGAAACCGGGAGCATCTGCCTCTGTGGTGATGGCGGCAGGCGGTTATCCCGGCAATTACCAAAAAGGTAACTTGATCACCGGCATTGATGCAGCGCAAGCCAAAGGTGCGACTGTCTTCCATGCCGGCACCCGACTCAACAACAATGAAGTCCTAACAGATGGCGGGCGGGTTTTGAATGTCACCGCTACGGGCGAAACCTTTGACGATGCCTTTGCCCGTGCTTACGCGGCTGTGGAGTGCATTCAATTTGAGGATCGGTACTACCGCCGCGATATCGGCTATCGAGTCAGAGAGGCTAGGGGCTAAGGAAGAATGGAAGAAATGCAGAGAATCCCTCATCTGACCCCCAGATTGTAAAGCTTTGTTAAGCAAGTGAGGGGTTAGACCCCCCAGGTGCTAAATTGAATTCATGTAGATGCACCCTGATGGACGCGCCCAGTTTTGGGCGTTTTTTATTTTCGGCGATTTTAACGCCACCGATAGCCGGCTTCCCGAATTTCCCGCCAGATTGTAAAGCTTTGTTAAGCAAGTGAGGGGTTAGACCCCCCAGGTGCTAAATTGAATTCATGTAGATGCACCCTGATGGACGCGCCCAGTTTTGGGCGTTTTTTATTTTCGGCGATTTTAACGCCACCGATAGCCGGCTTCCCGAATTTCCCGCCAGATTGTAAAGCTTTGTTAAGCAAGTGAGGGGTTAGACCCCCCAGGTGCTAAATTGAATTCATGTAGATGCACCCTGATGGACGCGCCCAGTTTTGGGCGTTTTTTATTTTCGGCTTTTGGTTTGGCTGCGATGAACCTGTGCCGATTTGTAATTTACGAAGACTTCATAATAACGTAAATTTTTGACAAAGCCTGCTGGGTAACACCCCTGAGGGGTTAGACTAAAAACATAGATGCACCCTGATGGATACGCCCAGTTGTTGGGCGTTTTTTGTTTTTCGGTACACGCAATCGAACCCTGAGGGAAGGGAAGAGACTGATCACTAGGCGGTGCCGGCAAATTAAATTCGAGTTGGCCGGAAAAATGCAAAATTTGCGCTTCCCTGCAATTGCAAGCCGGCATAGCCTAGTGCAAATTGGCTTATTGGAATCGTTGACCTACACAGCGCCGGCAAAGGTGAGGGTGAGGGCAATCTTAAGCGTTATCAGAATAGCGAGTTAACCACTGCTGGTAGGTTGGTAGAAGTTCTGCATCTTCCATCACAATTTCTATTCGCACTTTCGCGCACCCGTGATTAGGCCGGTCGGCAATCGCTTTTAAAATTTTACTGGCAACTTCCGGAGAATTAAATTCACCTTTTATAACTGGTTGAGTATCAGAAACCGCGCCGTCAAGCAACTCAACGCCGGTCACTTCTCCTTGTCCTAAATCAATTTCTGCGAGTTGTTTATGTTCGCTTCCAACCTGTTCAATAATGAGTTTCTCCCGTCGAACGGGAACTTCAACTATCCGAGTTTCAACTTCTTTGCGAACAATGACTTCGCCAATTTTTTGTTTACTGCGATCAATAATCAGTCGCTCTTCTAGCAAGCGAATTTCGTGTTCTGCCACAACTTCTGGCAAACTGTCAGACTCATGCATTAAATCTTCATTTGTGCTTTGAGTTTTCATGTGCAGTTGTGGAGTTTCAGAAGATTCCGGTGCCCGGTCGATGGGTCTAGGTGGAAGGTCTGAAGGAGTGACTTGTGATGTCTCGAGCGTTCTATATTCAGGTAGTTGTTCGATTTGATTGGGAGTAAGGTTTATAAATACTGATTTATTCGCATAATCAATATATTGGATAAGCTTGCTATTTAACAGAAACAAGCGGGAACTTTGTTGAGTTGTGCGATCAACAACCACTAAATTAATTTGGCCACTGGGAGCGAGATCAACATTTTTTATTTGACCCACCAATAGTCCTTGATTGTCTCTTACAGCCAAATTCGTTAACTGGGTTGTCAACTTTTCTACCATACTCTTAAGCCGAGCGTTGGTTTGGGGTTGTTGAAACCGACTGTCTGAGGCTTGATTGATCATTTTTCTTGTTTCCTTAGTTTTTATTGAAAAGCACAGGCAGAGCTAAAAATGCGCTCCGCCTGCGCGGTTGTTAATTCCTGAGTTCAGCTAAATAGCTGCCTTACCGAATCTATGGTTAAGGGCTATTTAAATGCGACGATTGGCGGAATCTTCGGGGCCTTTGTTTACAATCGTACGGCCTTCCGCTTGAACATCTAACTCTTCACGGCGCAAGGTTTCTTCAGCATCAACTGTTTCGCGCTCGATTTCTTTACGCACACCGACTTCTTCCCGCACAAAGGCTTCTTTGCGAATGTCTGGTGTTTCTTCGTAGACTTCCATGTGTGCCACTTGTCCGGCTTGGAAGTTAGCATCGCCAGGAGCAACAGGAGTGCTACTTGTCGGTGTTGTGCGCTCAATCACTACACGCTCTCTTTCGATGGGCACAGAAGCGCGTGCTGTTTCAGTTTCAACGCGTTTACCAACTGTAACTTCACCTGTTTTTTGACGGGTTTTGTTGGCAATTAGGCGTTCTTCGTACAGTCTTAAGGTTGCATGATCGCGCTCGTTCATATTGTAGAGAGCTGGTTCACGATCATAGGTGTAGGTGTCACGATCAGCGGTGTTGGCAGTCGGTTGAACGGCAGTCGCATCGGCAGTTGTGGCGGGCGCGCGATAAACGTCTCTGACTTGCTCTTCGTGATCGTAATCAATGGGTTGTAGTTCGTCGTAGGCAGGTAATCTTTCTGCTTGTTCTTTGTTCAGCAGATTGGTGGCGTAAACGCGCCGTGCATCATAATCAATGCGGCAAGAACCGATAGGCAGCAACACTTTCTTGCCAAACACCCAGAAACCTGTGTCTAGAACTAAATAGCGGAAGCGTCCTGACTCATCCACTAACGCATCATGGATGGTGCCAATCTTTTCTTCAGAGGTGCCGGCGTAGACATCTAAACCTTTAATATCATCGCCCCCAAAAATTTCGTCTCTGTAATTGGGGTAAAAATCTTCTAATTTTACAAGAGCCATAACTTTTTTTTCCTCTATCTACATTTCCCATCCTAGAAAACTATCAGGGATTAGTTATCTCCCTAAGGTAAGAAAGGTTAAAAATTACGGATTGTTAACTTATCCTCCTAAAGTAGCAGAGTAATTATTAAGAAATATAAATCACAAGTTTAAAAAATTTTTAATCGATTTCACCACCAAATCGGCACTCCAGCTAACTAAAATTCCGCAACCTTTTATTAGCAAGCTTATGGTTATAATAGTTGGACTCACAAAAGGCTCGACGCTTTGCAGGATCGTAAAAAGCTCTGTGTCTCAGTCTTTTGAATGAGATAGGACTAATTTTTAGTATTTAAGTTTGATTCAGTCAGCAGATATCCTTAATTGAAAACCCAGCCTGCATGGAGGTATTAAAACGCTTGTGGTTTTTCTTCACCGGCAGGCAAGCTTTCACGATTAACTTCTAACTCTTCTCGTCGCAAGGTTGCTGTGGCGTCTACTGTGTGGCGCTCAACTTCTTTTTTAATGATGACTTGTTCTCGCACAAAAAATTCTTTGTGAATATCAGCGGTTTCTTCATAAATTTTGATGCGGATCACTTCCCCGGCGTGGAAGGCCATTTCATGAGCCGGCATCAGGCGGTCGGCATCGGCTGGAGTTGTTCTTTCAATCACAATTCGCTCTTTTTCAACCGGCACTGAAACTTCAACTGTTTTCGCTTCAACCCGCTTGCCAATGACAATCTCTCCTGTCTGATGGCGGGATTTATTGGTAATCAGGCGTTCTTCGTAGAGGTGAAGCATTTGAGGTTTCGGCTGATTAAGTTCAGCGGGAGGCAGGTGTATTTTTTCGAGAGGAAGAGTGGGTAGATTGTCCTCAGATTTGGGGGGCTTTTCTAGAGGGCGTGGGACTTGGTTTGGGTACTCTTCCTGATTGTAATTAACGGTGACACCATCGGCATACTCAGGTAATTCTTCTATGTGCTTTTTGTTAAGAATACCTAGGGCATAAACGCGTCGTGTACGATTGTCGAGCCGGCAGCAGCCAATGGGTATCAAAACTTTTTTCTCAATCCCCCAATTGCTTGTATCAATTACCAGATAGCGGAACCGGCCTGTGAGATCGACAACATCATCGAAAAGGGTGCCGATTTTTTCATTCGTCTGCCCCGCATACACATCAAAGGTTTGAATCTCTTTGCCGCCTAAAACTTTTTGCCGATAGTTGGGATAAAAGTCTTCCAGTTTGACCAGCGCCATGCTGTTATCCCCGCAAATTATTAATATAAGAAAAATATAAAAGTTTGAGTGGCCCGAATCGCTCTCCCTAGAGACTGATTTAACAGGCTGATATTCTAAAAGATCACTCGCAAAAAACTGAGTCTATCGCAAATTGTGAACATATTCGATTCTCCTTGGTTAACTTTGTTGCAAGAGCATCGCGCTATTGCGGTGATTCGTTCCCCCCAGATGGAATTGGGTTTCCAGTTGGCTAAGGCGGTTGCCGCCGGCGGGATGCGTTTAATTGAAATAACTTGGAATAGTGATCGCGCCGGCACATTGATCGCGCAATTGCGGTCTGAGTTACCTGGATGTACGATCGGCACCGGCACCCTATTAACCCTCGCTCAGTTAAAAGAAGCGATCGCAGACGGCGCTCAATTTTTATTCACTCCCCACACAGAAGAGACGATGATTCACGCAGCAGTTGCAGCCGGCATTCCGATTGTGCCGGGTGCGCTTTCTCCCACAGAAATTGTCAGGGGTTGGCAAGCCGGTGCCGGTGCGGTGAAAGTGTTTCCCATTTCAGCGGTGGGGGGTGCCGGCTATATTAAAAGCTTGCAAGCACCACTCGGCGACATTCCCCTGATTCCTACCGGCGGCGTCACCTTAGACAATGCCAGGGAATTTATCGAAGCCGGTGCGGTGGCGGTGGGTTTAGCCGGCGATTTATTTCCCAAGCAATGGGTAGAGGCGCGAGATTGGGAGGCGATCGCACAACGAGCGCATAACCTTTTGCAAAGCTTAAAGAGCGGCTAGCGGTCTGCTAATTGCTAATTAATAATGGATCGCTGATAATTTTAAAAGATAGCTTGCCGGCTTAACAGCTTATCCAAAGAAATTCTCCCGATTTGCCGAAATTAGCAGGTAAGCATTTGTAGTTAAATGCTGGAAAAGGCAGATGAGAATCTGTACAGTTTTAAAATCCCAGGAGTGGTAAACGATGAACAGCACAAACAACGCTTCTTGGTTGCGTCGCTCTGGCACATTCTGGGCCGGTGCCTCGCTAATTGTTTCTACCTTTTGTGCTTGGTCAGCTCCTTTTTTAGCAGAGCCTGCCTTTGCAGATGCTGAGCATAATAAAATTGCGAATGCTATTTTAAATCTACAAGAATCCAGTCAGCGCTGGATTGAAATTGACTTAGCAAAGCAGCGATTAGTTGCCTGGGAAGGTGATAAAAGCGTCTACGCCATTGTCATTTCCACCGGCAAAGACGGAACCCCCACTCCTACGGGCGCGTTTGCCGTTCAAACCAAGCATCGTGTCGCCAGAATGCAAGGGGACGACTATGACGTTCCTGATGTGCCTTTCACGATGTATTATTTTGGCGGTTACGCAATTCACGGGGCGTACTGGCATAACAAATTTGGTACCCCCGTTAGTCATGGTTGCACCAACGTTGCCGTCAATCATGCAGAGTGGTTGTTTAACTGGGCAGATGTCGGAACGCCGGTTATTGTGCACAAATAAATTGCGAAGTGCGGTTAACTGAAATATTGGATTAATTTCAACAGCACTTAGCTATTAGCCCGGAAATTAATTTCCGGGCCAAAATATTAGAAGTGGGAGCATCTTGCTCACTGAAGTCAAAAAATATTAGCTCCCACAGATGGAAAAATATTAGGAGTGGGAACCTCTTGATCCCGCAGATGCCAGCCATCGCGCAAGATGCCCACACTACTAATTAACAAAAATGGGATGCACCCGTTTGTATTTCATCCCAAATCCGGTTTCGCTAAACTCTTCTTGTTAACCCCAAACTTCTGAGTAAGCCAGGATTATTAATTGCGTATAACCGAATTTGGGATCACCTTTCAGTCTGATTTTTAACTTAATTGAACAACCGGCTTATCTTCCAATAAAGTTTGATTGGTGAGCAAATCTTCCACCGTAATTTTGAGGAAGCGCCGATCATCTACTTGGAATTGAACTCGGACGCGATCACTGCCTGGAAAGCCAGGAGGCATGAGTTGAGCGATACTGCGTGCGCCTTCTTTATCGTTAAGAGGTTGCACTGCAGTTTGACCGCTTGCTAAACTGCGCGTGACTAACCGATCCCCATCGAAATACACTTCTGTGCCGCCGGTTTGTGCGCCTAACTCCCCGATAATTAATTCAATGCTGGGTTGGTTTTCCACAGAAGCACCTAAAACTAATTCTACCGAGTCGCTCATGGGGTAAGACTGGCCGGCTTGAATTAACGGATGCCAACTGTGGCAATTTTCGCGTCGGTTCCAGTAGCGAATGCCATAACTGTGGTAGAGAAAATCTTTGATTTCGATGCCTTGAGTGAGTTGCAAAGCGCCGGTTGCGATTGCTTCAAACGGTTTTTCACAGCGAATTTTATCTGCCTCAAAATATTGTCGCACCCAAGTTTGCACCGAGGGAATTTGAACCGTCCCGCCAACTAATAAAACTGCATCAATATCTGAAACTTCGATGCCTTGTCGCCGCGCTTGTTGCAAAACCTGAGTCATTGCTTCATCGAGATTTTCAAAAAACTCGTGTTCTTGAAGAATTTCTTCAAAGCCGGCACGATCAAGTTGCAATTCGTAACTTTCTAAGGTTTCGTCATCGAAATAAACTTCACTCGCCTGACGCTGTAAAGAAAGTTGAATTTTTAAGCGTTCAGCTAAGCGAGTGGTTAGGGGAGTTTTCGTTAGCCCTTGGTTAGCGACAAAGTAATCAACGAGCCAGTTGTCAATATCAGTTCCCCCTAAATTTTGGCCGGCTTTTGCCAAAACACGGGCGGTTTTTACCTTCTGTGCGGAAGATTCAGCCAGGGTTTTTTCACCCCATTTGAGAATGAAACCAAGGGGTTTTTTGCTGGTTCCTGCACTAGCGCCGGCATCTAAGCGCACCAGGGACAGATCCAAGGTTCCACCCCCGAAGTCTACCACCAGCAAAAGCTGCCGGTCTGCCAGTCCGTAGCCTAAAGCGGCAGCGGTGGGTTCATCTAGCATCCGCACCACCTCCACCGGCAGCCTTTGACAAACCTTACCTAGCCAATGGCGGTAAGCTTCAAAGCTGTCCACCGGCACGGTTAACACCAGAGATTCGCCCACATCTGGCCAAATCGTTTTCATTTGGTCAATAATTTGGCTTAAAAACCACTCCCCTACCTGCTCAAAGGTGACAATTTTGCCATCGAGTTCGGGGAGAAATCCTTGAATATCGGTGCCAATTCCCCGCTTGAAGCTGCGGAAAAAGCGGGGATCGTTTTTGAGGTCAAGTCCCTTGTCGCGCACTGCCTGACCGGCAACGATCTCGCCATGCGCGGCATTTTCAACATAAACCAAACTTGGAATTAAAGGGGGATTCTGTGCCAACTGCACGGAGAGTGCCGGCAGTTTCAGGGTTTCTGCCTGCTGGGTGGCTGGGTTCCAGCGAGCGATGACGGTGTTGCTCGTGCCAAAATCAATAGCGATGGTCATTCTAGCTGTGTTGTTCCCGGTTTGCGAGATACAGAAAAAGGCGTATTTAGTAGTTTATCTCGTAGGAAAACCGCATAGGCTTGCGCGTCCGAACTGATTAGATGGCTTCCATCTGAAGTGACCCAATTTTTAGAAGTCGGTGCCGGCAGCCATTCATAAGCATCTGCCGGAAACTCTTCTCGCATGATTTGCTGTATTTGTTTTTCCTCTATGGTGTTCTTAACTTGCTTTTCTCCCGGCACATCATAGAGGATAACTCGTACCCCTTGTTTTTGCAGTTCTGCGATTTGAGTTTTAATTGATTTCGCTGCAGTTTTTAACGTTTCTTGCTCACTTTCCGAGAGCGGCTGCATTTTGGCGCTGACTTGTTCTGCTAAGACTTTTTCTCTCAATTTTGTATTGAACTTTTCCGCTTTTTCCGGTGGCTCGTCTTTCTCTTTTTTCTGAGATGATTTTAAGCCATTTTTAACGGTTTGAACTAAAACATCAACAGGTTTATATTCCTGCCGTAACATCGGAAAATGAAGCTGGCTGAAGTGTGACACCGGCTCATAAATTGAGTCTAGCAATTGCTTATCGAGTTGGCGCTCAATCGTTTCGTTAATTTCTACCAGTAAAATCGCTGATTTTAATTTTTCTCTTTTGACAATTTCCAGGCCGGTTTGACTAGAACCCCCGGCCATCCCTAAATTAATCACATGATTGCCGATGTCCTTGGGTTTAATCGTAGCAGTTAGAGAGCTACCCACTAAAATCAACTTCGGTGAGGGATTTTCATAAACATACTTTTGGGCTTTAATCGCATTACTTTGCGCCTGATTGATTCCCGAAGTTGCCGGCACCACTCTTTGTTTCACTAAAACATGATATCCAAGTAGCAAAAGCAAGCCGATGCTGATTGCTCTGTAAATAGAATGAATTTCTGAAGTGGAATCAGTCGAGACCGTTTTAGAATTGGAAGTAGATAAACTCATTAGCGCTCCCCTTGTTCAAAATTAAAAGTGCCAGCATGATCCCCATCACCACGTCTTCTAGCAGACGCCAACGCCTCCTTTTTATTGGGTTTAAGCTTTGAGCTTGAGAAGTTTGTAGGGTGGGAAAATGAGGTAAATGATACAGGATAACCGGCAAAGAAAAAATGAATACAGGAAGGATATGATTAAAATCTGGCTTGATCCAAATATTTCGAGACAAAGTTACTAAAAAGTCCATAGCTTGGTCAAACCGAGGTAATTTAAACAAAAGCCATCCTAAGGAAACAAAGCAGAAAACGGATAAAACTTGCAGAGACTCAATTGCAAACTTTTTCCAAGCCGGCAACTCGTCTTGAGGTTTTTTACTCGATTTCAGGCTGCTAAAAAAGAACCTTTCCAATGCCAGTCCAATGCCATGAAAAATCCCCCAGACTGCGTAACTCCAAGCTGCGCCGTGCCACAGTCCTCCCAAAGTCATCACCACCATCAAATTAATGTACGTTCTAACTTCTCCTTTTCTATTGCCGCCTAAAGGGATATATAAATAATCTCGTAACCAAGTTGATAAGGAGATGTGCCAGCGTCGCCAAAATTCAGAAAGGGAACGAGAAATATAGGGAAAATTAAAATTTTCTGGCAGAGTATAACCAAAGGCGGCACCTAAACCGATTGCAATTAAAGAGTAGCCGGCGAAATCTGCAAAAATTTGCATGGAGTAGCCGAACAGCAAGACTAAATTTGTGACGGTGCCTAATCCTTGATAGTAAGGATAGTTAATCCAAAATGTATAGTCTTTTAAATTATCGGCAACCACCATTTTTAAGAAATATCCGTAAACCAAGGAACGGAAAACAATCGGCCAAGGTATATTTTGAATAAACTTCGGCTTGATTTGGTCGTAAAAATCATTTGCTGTAACAATTGGCCCTGCAACGAGCTGCGGAAAGAAAGCCAGAAAAAACGAAGTCTTAACTAAGTGATCTTTTAGGTTGGCGTTAACAAAAGAACGAGCCGGCAAGGTGGTTCCTTCTGCAACCAAATCTTGATGACGAAATACGTCAACGACTAAACTAATTCCCTGAAAAGTATAAAAGGAAATTCCGATGGGTAAAGGTAAGTTTAAAAGTAACGCGATTAAACCTTCTTCCGGGGTAGTGGATGCGTTAAAGATTTTAAGAGAAAGGTTGGTGAGTAATGCGCCGTATTTAAAAAGAGCGAGAATCGATAAATTGGTAACGACTCCGAGCAATGCCCAAAAAAAACGCTCCCGGTTTTGAGAAGCGTTGGCAACTTTGTAGCTAGTAATGCCATTAATCAGGATCGACACAAGCAGTAAAATGAGCAGTGCCGGCGAACTCCAACCATAAAAGATGAAGCTAGCAGAAATTAAGATAGGAACCTGGATTTTTTGAAGTTGAGGAATATAATAAATACAGAAAGTAATTAAAAGGAAAATAATAAAAATTGAGCTGTTAAATAACATAAAATTGGGACTCGATTTTGTAAAATAGGGGTCAAATCTTTGCTATAATCCGGGTTTCTTACAATAGGGAGCAATTAAACTTTAATGAACTCATGAGGAATCTCTCCCTCAAGTTTATTTGAGCGAAAATGTTGAATAATTAACCTCAATCGGCTGAGGTAAAAGATGTTATAGGTGCGTCTTCTAAAAGCTAGGAGACACAGGGCAACATTTCTCAGCCAAGGCCGCTTGGCTTTTTTTATTTATAAAGATATATTAAAGTCAAGGGTTGTAGAGCGACTCAGCCTATAGGTATAAATACCGAGGCGCAATAAATCTACCTGGGGTTGTAGAGCGACTACTTTAAGGCTTCTTGGGGCATGAAAAACTGTTGATTCTTGAGTCTCTCGTTGTGAGGCGCTATTTGAGTTGAGACACGTTGCGGCAAAAAACGTTTACCGAACGTGCCATTCAACTCGAACTAAGATCGCGTTGCAGCGCTTGCCTGACGCACACCGGCATCAGTAGAAACCGATAACGGCGGACGTAGGCACAAATAAACTAATGGGCCAAACACCGGCACCAGTGCAACAGCCCAGAAAACGCGTTGATCCTGAATTCCCCGCCGCGCCATATCATCCCCCAATACGGTGGGAAATAGCACGCAGAATAAGCAAAATGCCACAGTCATCGCATTGACAAACCGGCTGCTGTGAAACTGCCTAACAAAATCTCCCCAGTCGCCGGCTAGCCAACCAAACGCAAGCAAAGCCAGGGTGTTGAGGCTGAGAATTACGCCAGTCCAGCGCGAGTCCATCAATTTGAGAAACGCATCCTTGTCGCCAAAAAACTGTTGATTTGATTCGCGTAGCGCCAAATAGGGAATCAAACCAATCACGCCGGTTGCCGCGCCGGCAGCCACAAACGGCCAGAAAGGAATCTTTTGCATTCTGCCATCAATAAACAGAACACAGCTATAAATCAGCAGCAAAATGCCAATTAAAGCAAATATGGACAGAATAATCGGGTTGATTGCAGTCCACTGAAGGGTAAATAAATTTTTCAGCAGCGTGATCGAAGCGGCTTGGCGTTCCGGAGTCAGGAAGAAAGCATAGGCAATAAAGCCGGCCCACAGTAGCCAAAGTGTAATTTTTCTCACCATCGTTTTCGCTCGCTGACACTTACTCTTTACTCTTTTACTTTAAAAGTCTCACAACCTGCTTTGCGACTGCCGACTTCTCAATCTGCGAATCTGATTTTGCTCGATGACTTGCGGTTCTTAGAATTTGGTGGCTGCAATACAAGTAACTCTATCTTTCGGCAGATATCAAGGTTGCCTAATCGTGCATAAGTCTTTCTTTGGAGTTATGGCAATCTAAAAAAACATTTCTTAACATGAAGTTACAAAGGCAGTGAAGGAACTCGAAAAAGACCTCAAGCCCTTAAAACGGTTGATGAATCGAGATATTTCAAGAAAAAGGGCGGAAAACATGAATAATCAGCAACCTTCCGAACGCTCAATCTTTTTAGGAAACCTCAGAAACGGGATTTGGCTTTTGGGTCTTTCATCTTGGGTATTTGGCATCACCGATAGAAGTATTGCTTCTTTCTCTGATGGCTATTTATCGGCTTTGGATCTGGTGCAATTATTTACAGCATCTTTCTTCTTTGTAAGTTGGCTGTTTTTGAAGCCGGTATCAAAAGCTTAATCTCCCTTGGCTGTAATAAGCGTGAAATATCCAAAATCGGGTGAATTTTAGGGCAGCAGAGATAGAGATTTCGCTGATTTCTGCGAAATTGAATCATTCAGTTTTTGAACAAGGCGAAAGATTTTTATTTTGTTCCTTGCAAAAGAACTGACAAAAGGTGGAATGAACGCTGAGGTTTTTTCACAATTGAAAAGGCTGACTGGACTGCCGGCGAGGCGCTATCTAAAAGTGTTTCGAGTTGGGTGATCGCATCGGGTGGTGTTTGCTGCCGCGCTGTCCAGTCGGCAAAATCAATCGGTAAATCCCATTGTGCGAGCGCATTTAATGGCATTCCGATGTTATCTCCTGCTGCCTGCCACTCGGAGATCGTCCAGTCGCGACTGTGAGACGGATCTCGCAGCAATTCAACTTGGTTAATAAAGGCTGTGAGTTCGGGTTCTTCCGGTGAAACAATGTCTACCAGAAGAAATTGACCACCAGCTTTGAGGACTCGGAAAATTTCAGTCATTGCCGGCATTAAGCTGGGGAAGTGATGGGCAACAAACCGGCAGGTAACAATATCAAAGTGCTGATCTGCAAACGGAAGTGAGGATGCGATCGCTTCTTGAAAATGCACATTGGTAATCTTTCGCGCCTCGGCTTGTTGAGTGGCTTCTGCAAGCATTCCCTGACTGATATCGATACCAATCACTTCTTGAACATGAGGTGCAAAGGCAAATGCCGTGTGGCCGGCTGCACATCCGATATCAAGAACTGTCATATCGGCTGCCGGTTTTGCGGCTTCTACCATCAGTTTAAGATCGTGTCCTTTAGCAAAGATGGGTGATGTACTATAAGCGCCGGCAGCGCGATCAAACTGTTCTTTAATTTTGTCTTCCGGTTGCATTGTGTTTGTCCTCGATTTGGTTAATTAATCTTGTATTTACTAGGGCGCTTTCACTTGATGCCGGTGAAGTTAGAGATGCCTTGTCGGCTATGGGTTCGCTTCTGGTAATTTTTTGCAATTAACTTATAACATACAGCAAATTATACAACTTGATTTGACAGTAAGTAAAATGAAGAATATTCCACCGTGGCACATAATTATAGTTGACATTTATGCAGTTGCATTTGTCGTTCAGATAATCTACAATCACCAAATCAAAAAGCCAAAAGACCCTCTCATTTCTCAAACTCGCGCTTTTTACTGTGCCCAGATGCCCGATACCAGTACGGGTGCAAACGTCTGGACGGTGATGTATCGCAAAGACGATGAGATAAAGCCTTGGTTAAAAATGGTTCCCAGCATGGGTTATGGCTGGGAAACTCAGCAGCGGTGCGAAAAAACTGCTAAAACGATAGACAAATATCGTAAAGATAGTTTGATGACGTTGGAATACCGCGCAGACCAATTTACCCCAAACCAATTTATCCTCTGTGCAAAAACTAAAATTAGTGGAGAAAACTGCCCTATTGTTATCACTTTGAACTCAGAAAATGACCCCTACAATGAGCTGCACACAGTTGCGGGTACGCTTATCGGTGGGTATGGGGCTAAACAAAATTATAAAAATTCAAATACGGCTACTTTGCTTATCGTCAATTTAGCTGATCAGTTGGCAGAGGTAGATAAAAAACTCTAATCTTAAACGGTTAATGAATTATCCCACCTTAAAAAGAAAAGAACAGTGTCTTCCCGCCTTTTTTAAAAAGGAAGATTTAGGAAAATCTCACCTTCAAACACTTCTTAAACATCCTCTGACACTTCATCCTGACTTCCCAGCCCCTCATTAAAACTCGGCCAAATCTGATCACAGAAAAACAGCGTTCCAGATGTGACGCAGAGGGGAACAGCCAAAAGGTTGAATAAGGGAATACTAATTAATCCCAAACAAACCAGAGCAAAACTCGCAGAAGCCGGCAAACTGCGACGGATGATTCCTAATTTATCTTTGAAACTTAAGCGCCGGCGTTCTAAAGGCGCGTCTAGAAAATCTAAACAGACAATGGTAGCTGCCAAGGCAATACCGCCGGCACTCGCAATTGCTGTGCCAAATCCGGGTAAGAAATTCAGCAGCAATAAGGGCAAACCTATCTGAATTAAAAGTAGCAACTTATTCAATTCAAACAGCAGCGCCCGCCCAATATCGCGAGGGATCGCAGCCACTCCACCCTCTGCTTTCGGAAGTTTACCTGTGCGCGACAACTCTAACTGTTCGGAAAGTTGCCCATACCACGGTGAACCCAGAATAACGCCAAATTGTACCAGCAAAAAGCCGATGGCAACCAGTAGGAGTGCGACTAACAGAAAGCGCAGCAACCAACCTAACCCAGTGTCTAGAAAATCCAGTACGGATAACCAAGCCGGTAAGCCGGCAATTAAAGCATCAGTGCGGGCATCCAAAGCGGCAACTAAACCATCAATTCCGTTTAATCCTGGCAAAAGCAATCCGACATACAAACCAATGCCGGCGACAATATTGACTAAAATGGGAACCAGCACATAGCCCCAAAGACGCGGGGTGCGACTTAAGAAGACAATCGCTCGAAATGGGTAAGTAGCCCCTGATACAAATCCCACGGGGGCATGAATTATATTAGACATTTTTTTTGCTCTGACTGTTCTAGCAATCTTGTAATACAAGAATTATATTTTTTTATATTTTAGCTGCACTCTGTCGCAGGAACAGTAATCTGCCTGTGCTGCAACTGAAAAATTTACGATTTTCTAACAATTTAGCTTGGATTGTAATTGATATATTTTTTAAATTAGGAAAGCTTTGCATAACAAGTGTTAGCCGGCAACATTACAAAATAAATTAAGTGAGCGAGGAATAGAGAACTTTTTATCCTCTAATCCCCAAAATTAGACACTCAATTCTACTTAACCATTGGCACCTTGACTGACAGATCCCTTGCCAAAGAACTTGGGAGGTTCTGCCATTGTATAAACTTGGGTTTCTGATTCAATTGCCCGCCGCAAATGACCCGGCAGCTGCAAAATTCCCAGCAGGGTAGTGCCGTCAAACATTCGCAACCCGCCTGTGGTTTTTTCTGCTAAAATTTCGTCAATTTTAGCCGGTTCAGGACGAGTATTAATCGGCGAGGCAGAGGCTAGCGCAAAACCCCAAGGAGATCCATAGGTGGGGATATAGCTGGTGTAAGATTTCACATTGGGGAAAATTGAATTGAGGGTTCGCACAATCCGAGCATGAAGCTTCATTTCAGACGGAGAAACCGGCCCTGCTTGCACAACAAAAAACCCGGTTGGTGAGAGCACGCGCTGGACTTTCTCGAAATATTCCTTAGTAAATAGCTGGAAAGATGGCCCAGATTCGATGGGATCGGAGAGATCGGAAATGACCACATCCCACCGATCATCGGTGGTATCTAAGAAATGCAAAGCGTCACCGATAACAACTTCGGTACGGGGATCATCAAAAGCATTTTGGTGCATTTCCGGCAAATGCTGGCGGCAAGCTTCCACCACTTCGCCATCAATGTCAATCATGGCAACTTTCTCAACGCTTTTCCAGCGCAGCACTTCCCTTACTGTTGCGCCTTCTCCACCGCCAAGGACAAGCACTTTTTTCGGTTCCCCGTGAAATATCATAGCGGGGTGTACGAGTGGCTCGTGGTAGAGAAACTCGTCGCCGGTGCATGATTGCCATTTGCCGTCGAGCACCAATCCTTTGCCGTAAGCGCCGGTTTCCACGACGTACATTTCTTGAAAATCAGTTTTTTTGTAGGCGAGGACTCGCGTTACCCCGTGAACATAAATGTCCCAAGGCGTAATGTACTCGCTGATCCAAATATCGGCACGAAGCTCACTACCGGCCATGCAATCCCCCTCCTGTTCTTTAATTACACAGACCGTAAGAAATACCACAAAATGGGGTATTGTTGCTAGTCCGCAGGATACGAATAAGCAAGATAAGGCTGAAAAGGTCAAGGGTGAAAGAAAAAATTGTTTGCGACTGGCAGCTAATTGATGAGGATTTTCAGGAGTAAATGACTAAAATATTAGCAATTCTGCTATTTTTTTTGTTTGCTTCACTCAGGATAAATGTTTGGCTTTTTCGCTTTTCTAAAACTGGTTAATAACTGTCCACCAGCCCAGGATATTTTAATTTTTTAAAGCTTTGCAATAGGTGGAATAACTAAGGTACAACTAGAGGAAGGTTGGGGAAAGGGAAAAGAGGGAAGGGTGAAACAAAATACTCTCTTTTGACTTCTCCCTGTAGAGAAAATCGCCGGCACACACAAGCTAAGGGCGCGAAACACCAGCAATGAAACAAAAATTTGTGGGTAAAACGTGGCTAGAGACACGCGTTAGAAACATACTGACGCCTCTGCTTTGGACTCAATCTGTGTCTAGTGCCGGTGATTATGAAACGTGGCGGCACAACTTCATGCAAAACCGGCTACGTCTGGGATTGTGGATTGCCTTCACCTCTTTCTTGACATTTACCGGCCTTGAGGTGAGAAATTTTTTGTTTAAAGGCCAGTTTAACTCTACTTGGGTGGTGACGCAAGTTAGTGTGGAATTGAGTTTACTGGTATGTTTCGCATTACTGCGATCACCACTGGGTAAAAAATATCCAGGTTTAGCATTTCTAATTTTCTCTTGGTCAGTCACACTTAGCCCACAAATTAGAGGGACATTCAGCGGTGTTTTAGAGCCTTCTATTCTTGTGTGGCCTTTAATGTTTTTCGGTCAAGCAACGCTGATGCCGGTACACTGGCGTTTGCACTTAATTTCCCAGTTAGGAGTGTTAGTTTACTGTGCCGGCACCACAGCAGCGCTGAATTTACAGGTCAAAATGCCGGCACCTTGGATGACACCGGCAGTGCTGTATTTGTATATGTTTTGGATTTGTTTTATTTGCGTTCTCTCGGTATATTTATATGAGCGTGTTCAGCGAGCTGAATTTAATGCTCGCCAAGAATTAGAACTTGCCTATGAGAAACTGAAAGCCGAACAGGAACGCTCAGAACGTTTGTTGCTTAATGTTTTGCCAGAGTCTATTGCAATTCGGTTGAAGCAAGATCACCAAACGATTGCCGAAAGTTTTACAGATGTCACAGTTTTGTTTGCAGATATCGTGGGTTTTACCGAGCTTTCCTCGCAGATTTCACCCCCCGAATTAGTGGAGCTTCTTAACCAAATCTTCTCGGCATTTGATCAACTAGCGGAAGATCATGGGTTGGAGAAAATTAAAACCATTGGAGACGCTTACATGGTTGTTGCCGGCCTGCCCCTGCCTCGAAAAGATCACGCCCAGGCGATTGCTAACATGGCCTTAGATATGCAACGAGAATTGGCAAAATTTAACACCAGAACGGGGCAATCCTGTCGAATTCGTATAGGCATTAGCACCGGCCCTGTGGTTGCGGGTGTGATTGGGATCAAAAAGTTTATTTATGACTTGTGGGGAGATACGGTAAACATGGCAAGTCGCATGGAATCCCAAGGAATTGCCGGCTGCATTCAAGTTACCCACTCAACTTACGATTGTTTAAAAGATCGCTATCAGTTTGAAGAACGGGGAAGCATCCATGTTAAAGGCAAAGGTGAAATGAAAACTTATTTCCTGATTGGCAAAAAATGAACCGAAACATTTTTTCCTTGCTTATTTGTTTTGAGGGTTACTTAATCTTGGGCATTAAAAACAACTAAAAGCTTAATTTTTCTTAACCTATCTTGCTAAGTAAAGTATTTCTTGATATTATTTATATAATGTAAATTAACGTTACTTTAGTTATATGAAATAGGAAAAACCTGCATTTTCATTTAAAATTAATGTAATTTCTTTTAAATGAAATTCACACTAAAAACTCTCCAGTCTAAAGTTGTCTAATGCAATACAAGCAACTCGGTCAAAGCGATTTATCAATTTCTGAAATTTGTCTTGGCACAATGACTTACGGGCAGCAAAACACAATAGAAGAAGCCCATCAGCAGCTCGATTATGCGGTTGCTTGTGGGGTAAATTTTATTGATGCGGCTGAAATGTATCCGGTGCCGGCACGACAAGAAACTCAGGGACGCACTGAAGAATATATTGGGCAGTGGTTAACAAAACAGCAACGGGAGCAGTTAATTATTGCAACAAAAATTGCCGGCCCGACTCGCAGTATGTCTTGGATTCGAGGAAAAAACCGAGCAATTAACCGGCAGAATGTTGAGCAAGCAGTCAATGACAGTCTTAAACGACTGCAAACCGATTATATTGATTTATACCAAATTCACTGGCCAGATCGCTATGTCCCGTTGTTTGGTCAAACAGTTTATGAACCTCATTTAGAACGGGAAACTATACCCATTGCCGAACAGCTTACGATTTTTGCGGACTTAATTAAAGCCGGCAAGATTCGCTATCTAGGTTTAAGCAATGAAACGCCTTGGGGCGTGAGTGAGTTCTGTCACTTATCCAAGCAGTTAGGATTGCCGCCGGTGGTGTCTATCCAGAACGCTTATAATTTGCTCAACCGCGTCTTTGAGGGTGCCTTAGCAGAAACCTGCCGGCGAGAAAATGTGGGATTACTCGCTTATAGTCCTCTAGGATTTGGCACACTCACCGGCAAGTACCAGCAAGCGCAGCCGACAAACGCACGGATGACTTTATTTTCCAACTTTGGTAGCCGGTATCTTAAGCCAAATACAAGTAAAGCGGTCGCAGCTTATATAGAAATTGCCAACAAATATCAGTTAAGTCCGGCTAAAATGGCTTTGGCATTTGTACGATCTCGCTGGTTTGTCACCAGCACGATTATTGGGGCAACAACTCTTGAACAGTTGAAGGAAAATTTAGAAAGTGTTGAGGTGGTGCTGAATCAGGAAATTCTGGCGGATTTGGAGGCGGTACACGCTCAATATCCAAATCCAGCACCTTGATGAAAGGATTTTTTTCGGTTATTGGTTAAAACTTTTTAAACATTAGATGTTTAAACATAGATAAACACAGATGATAGTGCAGTGTGCCAGCAGGAATAGCAGATGTTTTAGTGATAAAAGTAAATATTTTTGAGGGAAGGAAGAGGTTGCAAAAATCATTAGATAGAATAATAAAATCTGCTGTTTGCAAAACTCTCCCTTACGCTCAAAGCTGCTGTTTCAAACTGTCTGTTTTAGCTTCAGATTCATCTATCATGCTAATTTCCCGATCTTCCATTTCTAGTAATTCCTGGACGGAGACAAATCGGTAGCCACGCAGTTTCAATTCAGCAATAATTGGCGGCAAAGCTTGTAATGTTCTTGAACGGTTGCCGCCTCCGTCATGCAACAGGACAATTCCCCCCGACTGGGCATTATCAAGTACCGCTTTGACCAATGATTGTGGCGAGGTACTTTCCAACCAGTCCAGAGGATCTACTGACCACATAACAACCGCATTCTTCTGGTTTCGTGCATACTCGGCTAAGCCATTCTCCAGCCGGCCTGCCGGTGGGCGAAAAAGCTGGGTTTTTACCCCCGTTACCTGGAAAATGCGTTTAGATGTATTATCAATTTCTGCTGCTGCTGTAGCCCCATCCATCTGATGGGTATAATGATGCCAAGTGTGATTGCCAATTGCGTGCCCTGCTGCAACAACTTGTTTGGCAATATCTGGATAGGTTTGTACGTGTTGCCCAATCATAAAGAAAGTAGCCTTTACGTCATATTCTTTTAAAATTCCTAACACTTTTGGCGTTTCTATCCACGGCCCATCGTCAAAGGTGAGGGCGATAACTTTTTCTTTACTCGACAGTTGGGAGTGATAAATAACCTCTCCTTGAAATCTTGCCGGCGGTGTATAGATTAGGGGGGGATCTGGTTCCACCGACACCGGCTTAGCTTCGCTGGGTTTGGGTGTTTGTGCGCTGAGTCCTGCTGGGGTTTGCTGTTTTTGCCCAGTAAATTGGATCGTTGCCGGTCGTTGATTTTGAGATAAAGCTTGCCGCCAAGGTAAGTGCGTACCGATGTTGAACAAGCCGGCGACGGCAACCAGTGTAATTAATGTTCGTTGCTGCCAGCCAAATGAGCCACGCTCTGCCATATAATATTTGCCTCACTCCTCATATTCAGAGTCGCGGGATTTTGGTAATTTAAGCGATAAAATTCTTTTGAATAACCGAGGAATCCGGAATTACTTAACATAAAAAAACACAGAGAAACTAACCGTTCTCAACGCTAAGGCAAACAGAGTCGGCACACGCTGTTCCCAACAGCCTGGGTTGCCAGAGCGCTGCCGGCAGAGAGTAGAATAGACACGTGCCCTTGCGCCACTCCTCGATTATAGTGGGCGCACAAGGGCGGCTCAACCAATCTGCCAGAGACAGCAGCGACTGAACTGGCTGTAACAGACCCTTTCAGCTAACAAACTGTTGCTTAGACAGACAAAACTTAATGTGTTAAGGTACTATTTGTAAATTAGATTCAGTTGTAAGATTGTTTCTTGGCTGCAGAATCGCCATAGAATGTTTTCTAGTGTATCGGCAGGCATATCTCTGAAACTGAATCTCTACACTTTTTAATGTTGGAGCTATTCCATGTCGATCTATGTAGGTAACTTGTCCTACGAAGTAACGCAAGAGGATCTCGTCTCTGTTTTTGCTGAATACGGATCTGTCAAGCGGGTTAATCTGCCCACCGATCGTGAAACAGGTCGCCCACGCGGGTTTGGTTTTGTAGAAATGGAAACCGATGCTGAAGAAACGGCGGCAATAGAAGCTTTAGATGGCGCTGAGTGGATGGGCCGTGACCTCAAAGTGAACAAAGCCAAACCCCGTGAGGATGGAGGGGGCGGAGGTCGCAGCGGTGGAGGAAACCGAGGAGGTGGCGGCGGTTACGGCGGAAGAGCTTCGCGAGACCGCTACTAAGGCAGCCTTCATGGCTGACGTTTCCCCTTCGCTGGTAGGGAGTAGGGTCTGTTGTCACTCGTGGTGAACAATTGATAACAGACCATTTGATCATTTTTAGTAATCAAGGAGAAAGAATGACCCAAGTTGTTCCCGGCGAAAATGAAGGAATTGACTCGGCTTTACGCCGGTTTAAACGCCAAGTTTCCAGAGACGGAATTTTGGCAGATGTCAAAAGTCGTCGGCATTTTGAAACGCCCATAGAAAAACGCAAGCGCAAAGCCGTTGCCGCTCGACGCAAGAGACGTTTCCGCTAAATCAAGTCGCTCTGCTTCGGAAACTGCACACTCGCTTCTTCCGAAGTAGTGGAAAGCTGATCCAGTTTGTGCTAATTAAATCATATAGTTAAGGCGGGCATTACGATTGAGTAATGCCTGCTTTAATTTTAAGTGTGAGGCGAACAGAGAGCGTCTAGCTTTCTAATTCCCACAAAATTTATGCGAGTTGCGCTGAGATGTTAGAGTCTTTGGGAGTAGAAGCCCCTAACCCGACAACTTCCTTCTCCCCGAAAGTATCCCTATGGGGAAGCGGGAAAGATGGGGAGAAAGACTAAGAGGAATAGAATTCGAGATTAAATGTTTTTGCCAAAGAGCGATTCAAATGTTTCCTGGAGTGATTTGACATCGGCAACTCTAGCGACTAAAAGATTTTCTTGACCGGCATCCTTCAAACGCTCCCGCCAATACTGAATTCGCTCAGAATTATTCATCCAGAAATCTATCACGGTGTCCACCACGTCAGGTGTCTCCCAATCCAGATTTGGGGAAACCGTCTCAATGGATTCAATAAAAGCATCCAGCGTGCACTTATGAGTTCCCACATATTCCACACGCGGGCGCGGTTGTTGCTGCAAAATTTCTTGTTGTTGATTGAAGAAGTACAGAATGGGAGATACCCCTAGGATGTCGAATGTATAGCTCATAGCCAACTCCTAAATGGTTTCTTGATTAATAATAGAATTGATACCATTTTGCAAAACAGCAGATGGTTATATTTATTACATCCGGAGAATTAAATATTGTTGCATAAGTTACATTGCCTCACAGATGCCGATCTACTTGAGAGAATTCTCTAGAATTTACAAACAGTGGCTAGTAGCATAGGGATGAGCAGTAAAACCTGAAAGTAAAGTTTCATCCTTTACCCTTTATTTTTAGCGCTTTTATCCTGGTTTCTAGCTTTAGATTAGTCGCAAATAGGCCAATTGTTTTAGCGACGCACCCGCTGATTGCCTCAATGATATTGACTGAGTTTTGCTGAATTTGGTTTCATCTCCAGTCTGCAATATTTGCTTTCAAAAATTAATACAACTTTGGATAGAATTATCGTGATTACCTGCCTATTTAGAGCCGACATTAGCACTCCTTTGCCTCTTCTGCTAATCCTTCCCAGTAGAGAAGAAGTGACTAAGCATTGAATTGCTCTCTGCATCGTGATTACCTGCCTATTTAGAGCCGGCATTAGCACTCCTTGCCCTCTTCTGCTAATCCTTCCCAGTAGAGAAGAAGTGACTAAGCATTGAATTGCTCTATGAAGGAGTGCAAGCGGGTATGTTCGCCTAAAATACAAATTCGATATGCGTTCGCTTACAATCTAAACTTTAAAATCGTAATGATTCATTTGCCTGTCTGGCTAACCGATGTCAAAGGAGAACTCGCAGCCCTGACTGCCGCATTGGTGTGGGCAGTCTCGTCTGTTGTCTACACTCGCGTTGGCCGGCACCTCCCACCACTAGAATTAAATCTGAGTAAAGGCGTCATTGCGATCGCGCTGATTATCCTCACCTTAGTCGTGCGTGCAGTCGGGACAGGAAATCTCGCCTCAGTGATGCCGGCAATCAATCCCTCTGCCTTCGCCCTGCTTACCCTCAGTGGCGCGTTGGGAATCGGCTTAGGAGATACCGCTTATTTCGCCGCCCTCACCTCAATTGGACCACGACGGGCACTTTTACTGGAACAAACCCTTGCGCCCCCATTAGCCGCTATTCTCGCCCTGAGCTTTCTTCAGGAAACCCTCAGCGCCGGCGCTTGGTGTGGAATTTTATTAACCATTATTGGCGTCGCTTGGGTGATTGGCGAACGGGTAAACGGCGTGAATAGTGACCCAAGCCGCCTGCGTCAAGGCATTGGCTGGGCATTGTTAGCAGCACTGTCACAGGCAATTGGAGCAGTTCTCTCCCGTGCAGCATTGGCGAATACGAGTATTAGTCCCTTGTGGAGTACGCTGATTCGGTTAGGCGCGGGAGTGCTGGCGCTGCTACTGTGGGTATTGCTCAGACGCCAGCGGCTGGAAATCTCAGAGAAATTGTTGCGATCGCAGCAGGTGTTGGGAGTGATTGTGTTAACTGCCTTTGCCAGTACCTATTTAGGAATTTGGCTGCAACAAATTTCCTTAAAATTTGCGCCGGCAGGCATTGCCCAAACTCTCGGTGCTACAAGCCCCCTATTTGTGATTCCCCTAGCAATGTGGGTGGGAGAGTCGGTTAGCCTCCGGGCGATTTTCGGGGTTTTAGTCGCGCTGGTGGGTGTGGGGATCTTGTTTACCCTGCGCTAAAAATAAACGTTAGCGTTTCAAGGCTAAGGTGAGTCCATCGGCAATGGGAACCAAACTCAGGGTGATTCGTTCGTCGTGGTGGAGTTTTTCGTTTAGCCTTCGGATGGCTTGGGTGCTGTTATCTTGAACTTGAGGATCGGCAACTCGCCCACCCCACAGGACGTTATCAATGGCAATTAAGCCGCCGGTGCGAACGAGTTGCATTGCTCGCTCATAGTAGGCATCATAGTTTTCTTTATCGGCGTCGATGAAGGCAAAATCAAAGGTGCCGGCTTCACCGGCTGCCAAAAGGTTATCTAGAGTTTGGAGTGCCGGTGCCAGTTTTAAATCAATTTTTTCCGCCACACCGGCTTCCTGCCAGTAGCGACGGGCGATGGTGGTATATTCTTCACTCACATCGCAAGCAATAATCTTGCCATCCGGGGGAAGTGCCAAGGCGACGCACAGGGAACTATAGCCGGTGAAAACGCCTATTTCCAAAGTTTTTTTCGCCCCGCTCAGCTGCACGAGAAGTGCCATAAACTGACCTTGTTCTGGTGAAATTTGCATCATGGCATAGGGATGATTGGCAGTTTCTTCTCGCAGCCGGTGGAGGATGCCGGTTTCTCGCAAGGAAGCCGATAATAAATAATCGTAGATGCGACCGCTGAGGCCAAGGGTTTGCTTAGACATTGTTAATTTGAGAAGTAGAGTTGCCAAAGCCTATCCTAGCGCCGGCAGTGTTTAAACCTCGCGCTAATCGGGAAAGTCCTCAAAGTTTAGACATTAGGGTTGTGAGCCGGTTGTAATTGACTTTAGCGATTAGCCAAAATATTGATTTCTGGTTGGGTTTGCCGGCTTAACGAGAATGCTGAAAGATGTCAGATCGAAAAAACAAAAGAGAGGAAAACAGATGCTCAAACTCATTTTGACCGCAATTTTGATAACACTGCTGAGTGCTTGTCAGGCAGTTGGCCCTGGCCCCGGTATTGATTT
The DNA here is from genome assembly GCA_019359355.1 of Microcoleus vaginatus WJT46-NPBG5. Taxonomy (GTDB): domain Bacteria; phylum Cyanobacteriota; class Cyanobacteriia; order Cyanobacteriales; family Oscillatoriaceae; genus FACHB-68. The sequence continues at coordinate 246,293 of JAHHHM010000002.1, forward strand.
AGTCGAGCAAGCAATCACAATGCAGGTCAACCAAACTCAACAGCAATTGGTGCGGCAATTGGGGCTTTCTCAGCCACCAGAATTAGAAATTACTCGCATTGGAGTTAAGAAGCGAGAACCGCTGGTGATTGAAGATTTACAGGCGTTTCGACTTCGCGGAAATTATGATTTAAAAATTAAGTTGCCGGCTAAAGAGAACGTTCAGCGAAATAAACCCTTTGATGTATATTTGCAACGTCAGCAACAAGCTCAAACTTGGCGCTTAGCAATTCCTGCCGGCAATGAGAATCAGCAAAAATGGACAACTTATTTAATTGAGCCGGTGGGTTATCGGTAGAGATCGGTCAACGTTTCAAAATTGTGATGATGCCGATGGCGTATCCATTGGATGGCGAAGCAGATGGTGGAAGCACATACGGCATAACGTTAAACAAAGTTTATAAAATCAGATAGCCGGTTAATTCAGTGTTATAACAAGTAGGACAGAACCTTTTTGTTAAAGTTGGTATCTTTGTTGGATAAAACTTAACAGATGCTCCTCCAGTTCTGGCCAACAAGCTCTTGTCTCGATAAATCGTCATTAAGCAAGTGGAAATTGACATGACGCTAGATTTACGGAAATTTTCTCAAGCAACTAATCCCAGCAAAATATTGGCTGTGGAAAATGAGGAAGATCGAAAATATTATATTGATTTTTCTTCGGTTCGAGGTGGCAATATCATTGAAGAATTGAAGGAAAATATCACATATTTCTCTCCTGATGAGCGTACTTGCGAACTCTTTACCGGCCATATTGGGTGTGGCAAGTCTACAGAATTACGTCGGCTAGAAGCGGAATTGAAGAAAGAAGAATTTCATGTAGTTTATTTTGAGTCATCTCAAGACTTAGAGATGGGGGATGTTGATATCGGTGATATTTTATTAGCAATTGCTCGCCGAGTCAGCGAAAGTTTAAATAGCCTAGAAAAAATTGCAATGGGTGAACCCACAAGTCTCAACAGCTTACTCAAAGGCGCTGCCAAACTCTTGCAAACAGAATTAGAAGTTTCTGCAGAGGCATCTGTTCCCGGTTTGGGTAAAGTTGCGGCAAGCACTGAGGGAAAATTTTCGTTGGAAGCCGGCATTCCTGGACTCGGCAAAGTCACAGCAAGTGAGAAAGAAGGACTCTCACTCGTAGCGCTAGGGATTGGAACGATTACAGCAAAAGCAAAAAATAGCCCTGAACTGCGAAGTAAATTAAGAGAGTATTTAGAGCCGCGAACAAAGGGGATTATAGACGCAATTAATGAGGAACTACTTGAACCGGCAAAAAATAAACTGCAACAACGCGGCAAAAAAGGACTGGTTGTCATTGTTGATAATCTTGACCGGGTGGAAAGTGTTCCGAAGCCTTGGGGACGAACTCAGCCAGAATATTTATTTGTAGATCGGGGTGAGCAGTTAAGCCAATTGAATTGTCATGTGATTTATACGATCCCCCTGGCTTTGCTGTTCTCAAATGAGTTGAGCCGGTTAACCAGTCGATTTGGAGTAGATCCGAAGGTTTTACCAATGGTGCCGGTGCAGTTACGAGATGGTAGCGAATGTGCTGAAGGAATGGCACTTCTGCGACAGATGGTGTTAGCGAGAGCTTTCCCGGATGTAGCTCCAGAACAGCGCCTAGAGTTAATTCTAGAAGTTTTTGATCGTCCTGAAACCTTAGATCGACTTTGCCGTGCTAGTGGGGGTCATGTGCGAGAACTACTCAGACTTTTAAATGATTGGATCAAGAAAGATCGAAAGCTGCCACTGTCTATTGAGGGATTGGAAAATGTAATTCGTTCCCGTCGCAATCAACTGAGTTTAGCAATCACCGATGATGAATGGGAATTTTTGCGCCAGGTGCGAGAGCGAAAACAGGTGAGCGGAGATGAAGGATATCAAGTTTTGATCCGTAGTATGTTCGTGTATGAGTACCGTGATGACGAAGGTTCTTGGTTTAATATTAATCCAATTTTGGCAGAAGCGGGAGCGTTTAAATCATGAGTGAGTTACCCGAACTGAATGATTACAACCGAAGTGCCTTGCAGGAACTACTGTGGGCAATTGAGGAGCCGGCAAGACAGTTTTTACTAATTTTAGCACATTGTAATTCTGTTAGCTTGCGAAAAAGTTTGCTCCAACATCTGCGAGAACTTTCCTCTTTGGAAATTACAGAAGTTGTTTTGAATCCGTCTACAACTACACTCTACACAAGTATTCAATGTGCCTTAGTTAAAGAGCTTCCACAGGCTGTGATGGTATGTGGATTTGAATCAGTCAGCGCCCTTCAACCTCTGCTGGCGAGTGCTAATAATGTCAGGGAAGAATTTCGTAATAATTTTAAATTTACCTTAGTTTGGTGGGTGACAGATGAGGTAATGCAAACGCTGATTCGGGTAGCGCCAGATTTTCAGAGTTGGGCAACGACTGTTAATTTTGAAGTTCCTACGCAGGATTTAATTGATATCATCAAGCTAACGGCTGATGAGGTTTTTGCAAAAGTTTTAGAGGCGGGTTCTGGCATATTTCTAGATAATGCCGCGCTTAATCTGGAAATGGGTTCCCCACGCCGCACTGAATTAGAGTCTGCACAGCGTGAACTGCAAAGTCGTGATATCCGTTTAGAAACGGAATTAGAAGCCGCGCTGGAATTTGTCTTAGGTCGAGGCATTAGTAACTCAATGGAACAGTCTCGGCCACATTACGAGCGCAGTTTAGCACTTTGGGAGCAAACCGCTAACCCAGAGCGATGTGGATGTGTGCTGTACAGTCTGGGTTTGTGGTGGCGCACTTATGCTGAAAAACATCGCGCAGAGTATAAGGCAGCTTGTAATCAAGCAAAGAATTATTTTCAGCGCTCTATCAGGGTTTTTGAGCAAGCGAATCGGGCAGACTTAGCCGCAAAGTTTATCAATGCGCTAGGAGAAACACTGCAACGACTAGATAAATGGGCTGCGTTAGAAGCCGTTGCCCAAAAAGCAATTGCCCTGCATGAAACCTATAAATATTCCTTCCGATTAGCACAAGCTTATGGCTTTCTTGCTGAGGTAGAAATCGCAAACAATGCGTGGGAGAAAGCCCAGCAATATGCTCAAACAGCACTCGACATTATGAAAGGTGCTGCAGCCGCTGTCTCAACTTTAATGTCTTCTGAGCAAAGTGCGAGATTAGACTGGGAACGCTCCTATCATCAGGGGTGGTATTTATTATCTTTAGCTACAGCCCAAGAGAGGCTTGGAAACATTAAAGAATCACTTGAAAACTTGGAAACAGCTAGAGGAGAAACTAAACCTCAGTATGATCCAGAGCTTTACATTCACATTTTAGAAAATTTACGAAATAGATATTTTAAAGAAAGTCAATACTTAACAGCCTTTCATTTTAAGCAGGAACAGCGCTCTATTGAACAACAGTTTCGGTTTCGTGCGTTCATTGGGGCAGGCCGGCTACAGCCCAAACAAGAAGTAACGAACCCGGCTTTATCTCTTGTCAATCAGCAAGATCCAGCAACGCAAGAAATAGCGGTATCTGGCCGGCAACAGGATATTAATCGTTTAATTGAGCGCATAGGCCGGCATGATCATAAACTCACTATTCTTCACGGACAGTCAGGGGTCGGCAAAAGTTCTCTCGTACAGGCCGGCTTAATTCCTGCATTAAAAAAGAGAGTAATCGATACTCGTAATGTTCTCCCAGTTTTACAGCAAGTTTATACAGATTGGGTTTGGGAACTTGGTCAATCATTTACTAAGGTATTGGGAGAAACACAAAATCCAGCCTCAGTTTCAATTAATTTGGATTCCACTCAAGCAATTCTTGAATTTTTACAAAACGAGAGTGAACTGAATTCTACTTTTATTACTGTCTTGGTTTTTGATCAATTTGAAGAATTTTTCTTTATTTACAAAGAACCTAACCAGAGAAAACAATTTTATGAATTTATCCGAGCTTGTTTAGAAATACCTTATGTTAAAGTGATTTTATCACTTCGAGAAGATTATTTACATTATTTATTAGAATGTAATGAGCGATTAATTAGCTTAGATGTGATCAGCAATAATATTCTAGATAAAAAAGTTCTTTACTATTTGGGTAATTTTTCGATAGAAGATGCTAGATCAGTAATTCATAGTTTAACCAAAAATACACAAGTTTATTTAGAATCGACATTAATTGATGAATTAGTGCGAGATTTAGCGAGTGATTTGGGCGAGGTGCGTCCCATCGAATTGCAAGTGGTAGGGTCGCAACTGCAAACCGAGAAAATTACTCAACTAGAACAGTATCGGGAACATGGCCCAAAGGAAAAACTGGTTGGGCGATTTTTAGACGAAGTGGTCAAAGACTGTGGCCCGGAAAATGAGCAAATTGCAAAACTTATCTTATACTTATTAACCGATGAAAACAATACGCGCCCCCTCAAAACTCGCGCTGATTTGGAATTGGAACTAGAGGTTCAACTAGAAAAGCTAGACCTTGTTTTAGAAATATTAGTGAAATCAGGGTTAGTGCTAAGAGTGCCGGCTTTACCCAATAACCGCTACCAACTGGTTCACGATTATCTGGTATCTTTTGTGCGCCAGCAACAATCAGCCCGATTAATTGCCGAACTAGAAAAAGAGCGAGAGCAAAGAAAGCTTACGGAAGCCAAACTAAATCAAGCTTTAAAGCAACAACTGAGTGAAGCACGACGATCAACCTATACTCTGGCAGTTTTGTTAGTTTTTCTAGGAGTATTGGGTGCAGCAGGAATAGGAATTTATATAGACACACGCCTAACTAATCTCAGTTTAGAATCTTCTACACAAAATAAAGAAGTTGAGCGCTTGGTTGCAGCTATAAAAGCAGGAAAAGAATTGAAAAAATTCTGGACTTTTGCAATATTTGAAACTAAATTGACGGTTTTGAAAGATTTAACTCATGCGGTCTACACAGTGAAGGAACTCAATCGCTTGGAGGGGCATAAAGGTACTATCACAAGTATCACTTTCAGCAAGGATAGTCAAATGATCGCGACAGCGAGTGAAGACAAAACTGCGAAAGTATGGAACATTCAAGGGAAAGAACTGGCAACATTGAAAGGAGATGGCAGTAAAGTCACAAGTGTCAGCTTTAGTGCAGATAATCAAATGCTCGCTACCGGCAGTGAGGCTGGAACTGTGAAAGTATGGCGCATTAAAGACGACAAAAACATTATACTTTTCCGTACTTTTTTTAAAGGTCATACAGATGTGGTTACAAGTACCAGTTTCAGTCCTGATGGGAAGATTCTGGTTTCCGGAAGCAAGGACAAAAAAGTAAAACTTTGGAGCATTAAAGACGGCAAAGAGAGTCAAACTCTAAATCATACTGATAGTGTTATCAGTGTCATGTTTAGCCCGGATGGAAAAATTATTGCGGCTGCCGGTAAAGATGACACAGTGAATTTGTGGAACAGCGATGGTACAGATCAACGCACTATCAATAACTATGGTGCTATTAACATGAGTTTCGGAGCCAAGGGCAAAACTCTCATTTTGATTAATAAGGATAAAACAGTCAAAACTTATAATACTTCTAATCTAACTTTAATAAAAAATATTAATTTCTTGGGGTATAGAAGTGGTCAGCCCACTAGCGCGAGTCGCAGCCCTGATGGACAACTAATAGCATGGGCTTGGAAAAAATATTATGTAGAATTATTTCTTAGAAACAATGACTCTAACTTCTTTCCCGTGGAAAATCTGCGGGATAGCGAAAGTACCACTTCCCTTACTTTTAGCCCTGATAGCAAGTTCTTAGCCATAGCTACTAAGGATAACACCATTAAACTTTTGAGTGTTAATACTCAGCTTAAAAATTTATATTATTCGCCCTATGGACGCAAACTGAAGAGAACGACTTTCAGCCCTGATGGTAAGCTGATTGCCGCCGGCAGTGCTGATAATAATAAGGTCAATCTTTGGCGACGGGATGACACAGGCAAGTTTCCAACCAATCCCTACAAAACTCTTTCAGCAGATACTTCCCTTCTAAGTTTCAGTCCCGACAGTAAAACGCTTGTCACCGGCAGTGCTGACGAGATTCTGAAACTGTGGACTTTTGACAGCGGAGAAATCAAAACCTTAAAAGAATTTAGTAGTAGTGTCACCAGTCTTGCTGTTAGCCCTGATGGTAAGACTATTACCGCTGCCAGTACGGACAAAACTCTTCGATTTTGGAAAAGTGATGGCACTCTGATTAAACCTTTGCAGAATAAGCATAACAGTAAAGTCACAAACATCAGTTTCAGCCCTAACAGCAATATTCTTGCTACTTTCGGTAATGATAATATAGTAAACCTCTGGAAAAATGACGGCACTTTCATTAAAACCTTGCCAGGGCATACGGAGAGCGTTACGGATGTCATTTTTAGTGAGGACAGCCAAATGATTGCCACTATCGGAGATGACAATCTAGTGCGTCTCTGGAAGAGCGATGGCACTTCGATTAAAACCTTAAAAGGGCATACCGATAGAGCCACGAGTATTAGTTTTAGCCCTAATAGTAATATTATTGCCTCTGTCACCAGAAGTGAGTATAAACCTGAAAATAGCGAAATTAGGCTGTGGGACAGGAAGGGAAAGCCAATTAGTAAGCCAATAGAAAATTATGGCATTGAAAATATTTATTTCAGTCACGACAGCAAGATTATTGCTTCTATTAATCAGGACAAAACCGTCAAGCTGTGGAACACAGAGGGAAAATTATTGCAAACTCTCAAAGGACATAAAGATAGAATTAATGATCTGATTTTCAGTCTTGATGGTAAAAGCATTATTACAGCCAGTGATGATAGTACAGTCAAACTCTGGACAACCTTGGACGGCGGACTCCGCAAAACTTTTGGGGAACATGGCGACGCAGTCAAGAGCATTGATTTGAGTCCTGATGGCAAAATGATTGCAACTGCTAGTGATGACCAAACTGTAAGACTCTTGCAGAGCAGCAATCTCGAAGAACTTAAACCGCGACTGAACCATAGGGATGGATTTGATAGTGTCAACTTCACCCCTGATGGCAACATTATCACTTATGTTAGTAATTTTAATTTTAGATTGGCTAGATACAATTATACGGTAAAACTTTGGAACCCTGAAGGCAAGGAAATTAAGAGTTTCCAAGGGAATAGTTATCTAGAAGTTAAAAGTTCCCAAAAGTATATTAATCAAAAAAATAGCTTTAGTTTAATCAGTTTCAGCAAAGATACCAAGACAGTGGCTTTTGCTAGTAAAGAAGATGCTTTGAAAATTTGGAGTATAGAGGGAATTTTAAAGCCGACGATTAAAGGCCATAGTGACTGGATAAACAGTGTGAGTTTTAGCGATAATGGTCAGACGATTGCTACTGCAAGTGATGACAGAACTGTTAAACTTTGGAACTTAGAAGGCAAGGAACTTAATACCATCAAGGGGCACAAAGATAAAGTTCATAGCGTGAGTTTTAGCCGTGATGGTCAAATGATTGCCTCCGCTAGCGAAGACAAAACTGTTAAACTTTGGAGCTTGGACGGCAAGGAAAAAGATTCCTTTGATGAACATGGTGCCCCTGTACACAGTGTGAGTTTCAGTCCGGATGGTCAAATGATTGCTTCTGCCGGTGATGACAATACAGTGAAATTATGGAATTTAAAGGATAAGAAACCCAAAAACTTTCAGGGTAGCAGTTCTGGGTTCGACAGCCTGAGTTTTAGCCCTAGCGGCAAAATGCTAGCTCTTGCTGATAACTCTACGAGTGTAAATCTATATCTCACCAACAGCTTGTGGTTTAAAGATCCCGCTACTCTTTATAATCCCTATCCATTGTCAAACGTCAGTTTTAGCCCTGACAGCAAGACGATCGCTGTTGCTAGCAATGATAAAAAATTAATTTGGAATTTCTTGGATTTAGATGAATTACTGCTGCGCGGTTGCAATATGGCGCAAGATTATTTGACGAACAACCCTAATGTTAAAGACAGTGATCGCACCCTTTGCGATGGAATTGCCACTCAAAAGTAGGGGTTAAGGGAGCAACTTTAACAACATCATCTCAAATAGGTAATGCCCATATTAACCGGCAGCCGAACCCTCACTTTCTTGGCTATCCAACCAACTCACCAAATCCCCAACCTGGGAGAAATCTAGCAACGCCTCAGCTAAATCTTCTAATTGAGGAATTGATAACTGTTGAATCCGCTCTTGTAGCTGTGGCTCTACTGTACCAAAGCGCCGGGTTATCAGGCGCATAATCAGCGATACCTCTCCTTCCTGTCTTCCTTGTTGAATTCCTTGCTGAATTCCTTGTTGAATTCCTTCTTCCATCCAGCTCGTGACAATTTGCATAACTTCCTCCCGTTCCTCTGATTCAATGCTACCAATCTCAGCCCGAAAAATCTCTTCTTCCTCGGCATTCAGGCGCAGATAAGTGTCAATAAATCCTGAAATTAATTGCATCCGCGCTCGATCTAGTCGCAAAGTTGCCAACAATCGCAGACACTCAGTTTTTACTCTCGGACGATCCGCCGGCTCTATCTTCATTTTAGCCATGAGCGCACTTGCCACCGGATTTTGTTGCCGCAGAAAATCTCGCCAATTCAGACGATTTAGCTGAATCACCCGATAGTTAAACTCTAAAACTACCTGATCTGGGAATTCCACGCGATGAGAATTTGGTTCAGGACGTTGGGGCGCGTCATAGGAAAACAGAGCAACTGGATACACCGGCAGCCCAAATTTCTCATACAACCGCGCAAAATAACGAAACATTCGCCGGCTAAAATCTGACTGCGTAGAAGCCTGATTTTCCACATGAATGAGAAAAAAAGATTCTTGCTCCCTAAATCGAGCCTTCATCACTAAATCAGCTTCATATTGCTCGCCGGCTGTCACATCTGTAAATATCTCTTTATCCACAGGTTCTAGAGAATTCCTATCTAGATAAGCAATTACCTCTGGAAAAAATAACTCTAAAAACTCTACAAAAAATGTGGATAATAACTCTTTAAATAAGCGATCATGATCAATCATGTCCAAATCGCTCCACCCAACATCCGTTCATAGCGCAACTCCAACTCCCGCTTTAACCGGGGCCAAGTATCCAGCGTTGCATCCTTCTGCATCACCTTCTCCGCCGCATCCCGCGCCAGCACTAAAATTTCCTGATCGTCTACTAAACTAGCCAACACAAAATCCGGCAACCCAGACTGCCGCGTCCCCATCACCTGACCGGGTCCGCGCAACCGCATATCCATCTCGGAAATAAAAAACCCATCCTGGGACTGTTCCAACACCTGCAACCGTTGCTTTGCATCTGCGGTTGCTTTGGGGTTAGCCATCAGCAAACAGAAGGATTTGTGGGCACCCCGACCAATGCGACCCCGCAACTGGTGCAACTGAGACAGCCCGAACCGTTCCGCATTTTCAATCAGCATCACGGTAGCATTAGGCACATCCACCCCGACTTCTACCACTGTCGTAGAAACGAGAATCTTTGTATGACCGTCCCGAAACTTGCCAATCGCGTCTTCCTTCTGGGCCGAATTCAAACGTCCGTGCAGCAACCCCACCGGCACATCTGGAAAAATCACATCCTGTAGCCGCTGATATTCCTCAATTGCTGACTTTAAATCCAGCTTTTCCGACTCTTCAACCAAGGGCAGCACCACATAAGCTTGCCGGCCTTGCACGATTTCCCGACGCAGCAGATCGTAAGCATTTTGCCGCTCACTGCCGGCTAAAACGGTGGTTTGAATCGCTTGCCGGCCTGGTGGTAATTCATCAATCTGACTCACATCTAAATCCCCATGCAGCGTCAAGGCAAGGGTTCTCGGAATTGGCGTCGCTGTCATTGTTAGTACATGAGCCACGCCTTCCACCCCTTTTTGCTGCAACTTTGCCCGCTGCTGCACTCCAAAACGGTGCTGTTCATCGATCACAATTAATCCGAGCTGGTGAAAATTCACCCCTTCTTGAATCAGTGCGTGAGTCCCCACCAACACCGGCAGTTCCCCCGTTTCCAACTGCGCGTGAATTTCCCGGCGCTTAGCCGTTTTCGTCGAACCCGTCAGTAATTCCACTGGCAGGTGTAACAAATTTAACCACGATACTAATTTGCGATAATGCTGCTCCGCCAGCACCTCTGTAGGTGCCATCAGTGCTGCCTGGTAGCCGGCTTGAATCGCCGCCAGCATTGCCACCACTGCAACCACCGTCTTACCGGCACCCACATCCCCCTGCACGAGCCGGTTCATCGGTTCCGGCTTCTGCAAATCGTTCAGGATATCGTTTACGACTCGCTGCTGAGCGTTTGTGAGCTTAAACGGTAATACTTTGTAGAAATCATTGATCAACTGGCCGGTTGAGGCAAGAATCGCACTATTCTGAACTTGGCGCTGATTGGCTCTGCGACTGAGCAATCCCAACTGAAGGTAGAAAAACTCATCAAAGACCAGCCGGCGTCTCGCTTCTGCTAAAACATCGCGATCGGTTGGGAAGTGAATATTGGAAATCGCTTCCTTCAACTTCATCAAGCCGTAGCGATCCCGTAAACCAGCTGGCATTGCATCCTGAATCTGGTTAACTGCCGGCATCGCAGCAAGCACCGCCTTTCGGACGATATCTGCCCCCACGCCTTCTGTCAGGGGATAAACCGGCAGCACCCGCCCGATTTTCATCGACTCAATCGAGCCGGTGCTGTTGTCTAAAACTTCCATTTCTGGATTATCCAGAGTCAAGCCGTATTTATTAGCTTTCACCAACCCAGACGCTGCAATTACCGCACCGGCAGGGTACATTCGCCTTTGCTGTTCCTGCCACCCGCGATTGCTCATGCGACCGGCAAAAAAGCGGCTAATTTTAAGTTGGCCGGTGCTATCTTTTAATACCAGTTCTAGAATTGTTAATTTCTTGTTTTTGGGACTGCTGTAGCAATTGCTGCGCTTCACTGTTGCTACAATTGTCACCGTCTCTCCCGGTTCCAAGTCGCGGATATTTACCTGACGAGCATAGTCAATATGGTCGCGGGGGTAGTAGTAAAGCAGATCCCGTACAGTATACAAACCTAAGCTGGCTAAGCGTTCCCCGTTTCTTGGCCCTATTCCAGATAAACGAGTGAGCGGTTGGTCGAGGGAGGCAGTCGATGTAGAACTGCTCGCTGCCGGTGCCAAAGGTGCGGTTTTGGGTTGCTTGACATTTGAGCTTGAAGATGCTTTATCCTCGCTTTCCTGCTCCTGGTTAGCGTCTCGCCGCAGAAAAACTCGCTGCATCTGAAGTAGAAACACACGGGTCTCTGCGATCAAACCCTGTCTATGCTCAACACTCAGATCGGGATAGCCGGCAAAGGCTGTGGCTATTTCTCCCCACCGTTGCCGGTCATTCGGCGATAAGGCTGCCGGCACTTGGCTAAAACTCAGGTGGAGAAACTCGCTAAAGCGGTATTGTTTGCCCACCAAGTCACTAAAGCCGTTCTCTGCCTCAATTGACAGAGCTTTTTGCAATCGCACCCAATCTGGTTTGTCATCGATCATGGCTCAGCAGTCAATGAGGGGTAGGAATGAGCAATCTTTAATTAGGATTAGCGCTTCAGTGATTCACTCATCACTAATCGATGTACCGGCCAGTTTTGCGGATAGATTAACACTGAAAACCTGCTTCTACTACGTGATAGTTATTCCTCAAACCAGCTAGATCGCCACGCTGCCTCTGCTTCTGCAACTGCCCGTTCTCGCTGCTTTTTCTGATAGTCGCGTCCGAGTTGGCTTGCCTTTGCTGAAAGCTTGCGAATTTGGTTGCGACCGGCCATTACTGTTGAATCGGCAAATTCAATCTCAGACAAGCGTAGATGAATGGCTAGCAGTTGAGTCATCGTAGAACCCGACTCTAGAGAATTTTCGGTTTCCACTAATAAATTTAATAGGTTGGGTGGCCCAGCCACGGCCTCAGCGGCTTCTGCTTTCACCGCCGCTTCTAAAATGGGTTCGGGCAATTTCTTCGAGATGACCTCCGCCTGTTGTAATACCCGATTTGCTCGCCGAGAGGCTGTTTGCAGGGTTTTAATGATGGATTTTTCGAGCTTCTCTTGCCACTTTGCTAGTTGCGCCGGGTTGCTGATCGGGCCGGCCGGTTCATTGCTGAGTGCTGCGAACGTCGGGTTGGCCGATATTTCTGTAGGTTCTAAGTTTAACTCGGTTGTGAGGACAGCTTCTAAAGGGGTGCTGGCCGACGCTTCTGACTCACTTTGTACAGACAGGGGATCAAAAGGCGTTAATGGCTCTGTTTCTGGGGGTTCGAGCAGTGTAGCCAGCCCAACTGTAGGCAGCGGCGGTGCCGGCGTTGCGTTCGCTGTTGGGAAAGCTAACGCTGCAAGCAGATGTTGTTGAGCCTTCTCGGCGACCTTCCGCAGGTCTTGCTGTAGTTGTTGCCGTTGGCTGTAGGAAAGCTTAAGAAATGTCTCTGGATGCCCTTGGGTACAAAGGTGATAGCTGGCTAAAATTAACTGCTGCCGCACAGCTTGCCCAAAGGCTGTCAAATAGCTGGAATAGGTACTATAAAATTCTTGTGCGAGTTCTGCAACCGCTTGCTCCAACTCTGTAATATCCCGCTCAATTTGCTCAAGTGCTTTCGCCATAACTTCCAGAATTCAAAAGATAGAATACAGGAGTCAGAATTGCTTCTGAATGCTGAATTCTGACTCCTGATTCTTATTATTTGCCACCCATTTGAGCGGCCACTTCTTCAGCAAAGTTGCTCTCTTGCTTTTCGATACCTTCACCCAGCACAAACCGCACAAAGCGACGCACCTGGATATTTTCACCCAGCTGGGAAACGGCTTGCTTCACCAACTCTTCAACGGTGATATTTTGATCCCGAATAAAGGGTTGATCCATCAAAGACATCTCTTTCAAGCGCTTTTCAATTCTGCCCAAAACGATCTTTTCTTTGATATTTTCAGGCTTGTTCCCCAAATCGTCGCGGCCCATTTCAATCGCCTTTTCCTTTTCGGCCACGTCTGATGGGATCTCGTCTACCTTCACGTACTCGACGTTCGGGCAAGCGGCAATTTGCATGGCAATATTGCGTACCAAGTTTTGGAACTCTTCGCGACGGGCCACAAAGTCGGTTTCGCAGTTAACTTCCACCAACACACCAACTCGACCGCCGGTGTGGATGTAGCTGCCTACCAGTCCTTCTGCTGCCACGCGGCCAGATTTTTTATCCGCTGAGGTGATGCCTTTTTGCCGCAGCCACTCACTCGCTTTGGCGATGTCGCCATCATTTTCTGTCAGCGCTTTTTTGCAATCCATCATGCCAGCGCCGGTTTTTTCACGCAGCTCTTTGACGATTTTCGCCGATATTTCCGCCATCTTGCCTTAATCCCTACTTGAATCTGTTAACAAGTACCACGATACAGGCGCTTAGGCTAGAGACTAGAAGCTAGAGTCTAGTCTCCAGTCTCTAACCCTAGCGTCCCTATTCCTGAGTTCCCTCTTCCTCGTCGGTATCCGAGTCGCCTTCATAGCTCTCGTCATCCTCGAACTCGTCGTCGCCATCTCCGTAGTCCTCGTAGTCCTCTTCGGCTACGGTGTCGAGTTCACCATGACGCCCTTCATAGATGGCATCAGCGAGTTTGCCTAATATTAGCTTAATCGACCGGATGGCATCGTCATTGGCCGGAATCGGGATATCTACCACATCGGGATCGCAGTTCGTATCTAACAGCGACACAATGGGGATATCTAACTTCTGGCACTCTTGTACTGCGTTGTATTCCCGCTTCTGGTCTACGATCACCACGATATCTGGAATTTTCCGCATACTTTTAATGCCGCCCAAATATTTCTGCAATTTGCCGAGTTCGCGGCGCAGCATGGAGGCTTCTTTTTTGGGTCGCAGATCGAGTGCGCCGGTTTCTTCTAGGCGTTCGAGTTCTTTCAAACGATCCACACGACTTTTGATTGTCGTCCAGTTGGTGAGCATTCCCCCCAGCCAGCGTTGGTTGACGAAGTATGCACCGCAGCGTAAGGCTTCTTGAGCGATAATACCGGCAGCTTGACGCTTTGTGCCCACAAACAGAACTTTCTTGCCCTGCTCTGAAGAAGTCCGCATATAATCATACGCATTTTCTATCAGCTGGGCGGTCTGCACTAAGTCAATGATGTGAACGCCGTTACGCTCAGTGAAGATATAGCGCGACATTTTGGGATTCCAGCGGCGGGTTTGGTGCCCAAAGTGAACCCCTGACTCTAATAACTGAGCCAATGAAACGACTGCCATGATTTTTCGATCTCCTAATTCGGGTTAACCTTCCATCCAGGCGGATTTCCCTAAGGAAACACCCGAAGTCCTGAATGTGTGAGATTAGACAACCTTATTAGGTTAACACAAGTGGGCTACTTGTGAAGGGGAAGTCTTGGAGAATAACAAGAAGGCAGGTTGAGTGCGGTCTTATCAAAGCCGGTTCTGACAGACATCCTAAAAATTCAATTATCCTATACTAAACTTTTCAAAAAGTTTTTTATGAGGTTATAAAACTACAGATAAAAGAGCTGATAGCGCAGCGTGCTACAGGCATATACAGCTAAAAAAAATTATAGCGCAGTGTGTTGTAAATATATAAAAATGAGTTAACCTGCTATGTTTATAAGTCCTTGAAGTGTGCTTACGATAGGGAAATAAAAAAGACTTTTAAGACGATTTTTAGCGATTAGGATAGTTACTGCCACAGCATCGTATTTATTTTTATTGATTCATATTTAAAAGTATTTATTTATTATTTCTGCTGGGCTTCTGCATAAGCGGCATAAACGCCCTTTACGTTGTACCAGTTCAGAAAAATTCGGGCAATTTCTAAAGCAAGCTGGGGTTTGCCTCGGTCAATTAACCATTGCAAAAAACCTGCCATCGTACGTTCGTTGAGATTGCCGCCCAGGGAAAGAATTCCCCAAAGTAGCTGGTGTAATCTCGTCATTTGAATCATCATTCGCACTTCCCAAGTCGGGTGTTTCTGATAAAACAAAACTCCCATACGACCTCGTTGAATTTCTTTATCAATTAAGTTGGGAAGCTGGGATAATGCGAAGGGAGGATGCCAGTGATAGCCAACCGCATCGGGGCATTTAATGAGTTTTAATCCTAATTGTTTGAGTCTGACACCGAGTTCTAAATCTTCCCATCCGTAGAGTTGAAAACGGGTATCAAATAAACCGGCTTTCTCTAACCAGTGGCGGGAGATAGCGACATTGCCGGTGGCAAAATAGGCGGCTGAAAAATCGGTGAGTTTGTAAGGTTCAGAGGTGGGATTATCAAAGTTGCAAGTATTGATAACACGTCCGTAGGTAAAGACGCGATCAAATTCCTGAGTTCCCTGCATGAGTGCGTCAGCGTGTGCTTGCAGGAAATTTTCAGTAACAACTAAATCGCTATCAATAAAAATAATTGTGTCACCGGCAGCCTTTTCCACTCCCAAATTCCGCGCAGCAGCCGGCCCTTGGTGGTTTTGAGAAAAGGTGCGAACGTGGGGAAACTCATCTGAGTTTTCCGCCAACCATTCTAAGGTGCGATCGCTCGAACCATCATCCACTACCACCACTTCATAGCCGGCAACAGCGCTATTACGAATAAGCTGCTGACGTTCCAAAGCTTTTAGGCACTTTTCTAAAATAGGCCGGCGATTATAAGTTGGAATAACAACGCTGAAAAACACGGTTTGTCAATTATCCTTTGTGTTCTTTAGTTGTCAGTAGCCGGCATTATACAATTACGACCGGCAGCTTTGGCTTGGTAAAGTGCTTTATCGGCACAGCGGTAAAGCAGTTGTAGATCGCCACCCTCTAGGGGATATTCGACTGCACCGGCACTGAACGTCACTGCAAACTCACTGCCATTTGAGTCAGGAAACAATTCCTGACCCCATAAAGCCAAAAATTCCCCCAACCGTTCCACCCCATCTTTTTTCGTCATGCCGTACATTCCCACAATAAACTCTTCGCCGCCCCAACGAGCCACAACATCTTCACTGCGGAATGTCCGCAACAGCATTTCTCCCAGCCGGCGCAACACTGCATCCCCGGCAGCATGACCGTGCAAATCATTAACCTGCTTAAAATGATCTAAATCTAAGATCGCAAAGCACAGAGGTTGATTGTACCTGTCTGCCAGATGCAATAACTGGTTAATATCCTGAATTGACTTACGCCGATTTGCCAAGCCGGTTAGGGGATCAGTTTCCGCCATAGTCCGCAGTAGCTGAGTCCGCTCTAAACGGTTGAGAATGCGAGTCACCAATTCTGGCCCTACCACCGGCTTCGTCACATAGTCATCGCCTCCGCAAGCAAACACTTGATGCACGGTGTTAGCATCCGTGTGCGCGGTCAGAAACAGCACCGGCAGACCACTCCAGCGCGGTTCATTCCGCACCACCTGACACAGTTCAATCCCACTTAACTGAGGCATTTCAACATCTAGAACCAGCAGATCGGGCATACAAGTTTCCAGAGTATCCCAAAACTGGTGGGGATCTTCTAAGGTCGTGAGTTTAAACCCCCAAGGTTTAAGTAAAGTTCGCAGCGCCGCCTGCACATGAGGATCATCATCCACAATCATCACTTTCGACTGGTGCGTGTGGAAACGCTGCAGCACATCCACGACAACATCTGTGATTTGAGATGATGAAATCGGCTTTTGCAAGAAAGCACGTCCGCCACGGCGGGCCACTTCCAATCGATCAGCAAATCCATCTCTGCCGGTGATCACCAGCACCGGCAGAGATGGCGAACGGTTGCTCAGTTCACTAAGCAACTGCAAGCCTTCAGAAGCTGTCTCAGCACAGGAAAGATCAAGCAGCACAACATCAGGATTTTCGCTAGCAATCGCATCTCTGCCAGTAGCCCAGTCTGGAACGACTTTTGAGCGCATCCCCAAAGCCCGAATCTCTGTCACCAGCTGTTCAGTCAGTTGTTCGTCGCGTTCAATCACCAACAGCACCGAAGGCTCATTGTGGGGGCTGGAAGGTAATTTTGCCGGCACAGGGGTGCGCTCAAGTGGCTTGTGTTCGAGTTCGGCCCGCAACGCCCTCACCAACTCAAACAGTTGCGGCACATGGTCTTGACTCACCGAACCCGTAAAAAACGCGTGTTCTAACTTCTGGGCCAGTCTGGAGCCTTCTGGAAAGCCATAAGTACCCAGCGATCCGCTGAGTTTGTGGGCTGCGTGTCCAGCGTCTTTGAGCAATTCATCACTCAGCCGGCCTTTTTCCAGCGCAAAGATTGCGTCCTCTATAACATTGACTCGGTTTTTGATTGGCCCTTTGAATTGTTCCCACAGCCGATTAACAGCCGCTTGCGTTTGCTGCTGGGTTGCTGAGGGGGCACTTTGAGCCGGCGCGGCTTTGACTGTTAACTGTTTCGTCGCCGGCTCGACGGTTGTGGCAGTGCCGCGCATTCGCCCTGAATGCCGGTTTGAAGCCTCAGAAGCCATTAAATTGGAGACTTTTAAATGTTCATTCAACCCGCCTGAATCTTCAGTGCGCGCAGTAGTATTGAGGGGCTTGAGGCGATAACCCAAACCATAAACTGTCTCGATCAAATCAGTGGGTGCACCGGCTCCTTTGAGCTTCTGCCGCAAACCTTTGATGTGTGCTCTGACCGTTTCTTCTGCTGGGGGTTCTTCAAACGACCACAACTGTTCTAAAATAGCACTGCGACTAAAAACACGCGTGCTGTTTCGCAAGAACAGTTCTAACAGTCCGTACTCCTTCGGTGTCAGATGCAGGATTTGCTCTTCATACTTGACCTCACAAGTGCTGGGATCGAGGTGCAGTGAACCCCACTCCAGTACCAGGGGTAAGGAAGAACTTCCCCGGCGCAGTAATGCTCGAATGCGAGCGACCAATTCTTGAGGGTCAAAAGGCTTGACAACATAGTCATCAGCGCCGGCATCAAAACCCATGACCTTATCATCACTGGTATGCTTCGCCGTCAGCAGCAGAATCGGCATACTCTTCTTTGCAGATCGCAGACGCCGGCATAGACTAATCCCATCAAGATTGGGCAGCATCACATCTAGCAAGACCAAGTCATAAGTAAACGTTTCTGCTAAAGCCCAACCTGTTTGGCCATCCCTAGCCACATCAACCGTGTGATGTTGTTCTGTGAGGACTGCCTCCAGCACGAGAGCCAGATGTTCATCATCCTCTACGAGTAAAATCTTCATCGTGGGAAGACCGCCTAAAATCTTGAGAGTGGTTTGTCTCCCAGCCGAGTCAGTTCGGGCTGCATGCAGCAAGGATCGCTCTTAGCCCATCTTAACTCTGCTTTGGGGGTGGCGCGGCAGCTAGGCACACAAATCAAAAATAATTGTTAAAAAATTTGTGCAGCCTCACCAGCTTTGGTCAGACACTGCCGGCTTGTTGACTTAAGGTTCCCCATTTGGTGGCGAGGGCACCTCTTGAGATTGAGCAGCTTTTTTTTGTTTTATAAACTCTTGGAGGGCAAACCGGCGATTGGTCATAAAGCGATTCCAAAAACCCGGAAATAAGGTATCCATCGTTTTAGCAATTGACCAGACTTCGATAGCCATCATGTTATAGAACAACCGATCTGAGCTTTTAAGCGCTTCGATCCACTGTTCAAAATTCAAGACCGAACTCGATTCAGGCTCGTCTGCTAAGGGGGGGGTTTCTGGTTCATCCAATTTGGATTGGGGCATCGCGGTCGCGTAGCGTATGCTCTTAGCATACCGCCTCAAGGTTGAGACAATAGTATAAAAGCGCTTTTTGAACCGCTCAGGTTAAGCATTCTCGGCTGGGGATCAGCCGTCAGAGGTCAGTCATTTGTGGCGCAAAAGGTAACTGACATCTGGGGGCTGACAGCGGTAGGGGCGGGTGCAAGAAGTGCGGGCGAACAATCCTTCGCCCCTACTTAGCAGACAATCAGTCGGTCAACGCACACCCGCCAGCCACACAACTGACAACTGACAAAGCACATATCTCAACATGAAGCAACGCTCATTTTTTTCTGTCTTGGCAGCCTTCGTACTGGTGCTGCTACTAATCAGTGCCGGCGGTTTTTACTGGTTGATTAGCAACAGTCCACTGGCTCTTTTTCGCGGGGGTGCGGCAACTGCACCGGCTGCTGCGATGTTTGTGCCTTCCCAGGCACCTGTCATGGTGTCCTTGCTGGTCAATCCAGAACAGCTCGATGCCTTTGGGCAATTGGCCGCACCGCCGGCACAACGCAGGCAAACGCGTGCTGAACTCGCTCAGTTCAAAGATAGTTTACTCGCCAATACGGGTTTAACCTACGATCAAGATGTCCAACCCTGGCTGGGGGATGAAATTACCCTGGCTGTTACCACAATTGATATTGATCGCAATCCCCAAAATGGCTCTGTGCCGGGATATCTCCTGGCGCTTGCCACGAAAGATCCAGAACGCAGCCGGGAATTTTTACAGCTGTTTTGGGGTTCTAAAGCCAGCGCCGGCACTGATTTAGTCTTTGAACCTTATGAAGGCACAACGCTGATTTACAATAATCGCGCTAAGTCTGAACAAGGTGGCATTGGCGCAGTTGCGAGTGCAGTGGTAGCAGATCAATTTGTCTTGTTTGCCAACCATCCGAAGGTGCTGCGCGATGCGATTAATAACGTTTTAGCACCGGATTTAAATCTGAGCAGTTCCAGTTCTTACCAACGAGCTTTAGAACGTCTCACCCAGCCTCGAATTGGCTTGACGTTCTTTAATTTGCCCCAACTGGCTGCGTTAAAAAGCCCTGAACTAGCGGTACTGGGTTCTGAGTCTGGCAGCGCACAGGTCTCGAATGAGACGGTGGCCATTGCTCTTGGATTGAACCGGCAAGGTTTATTGGCACAAACCGCTTTGCTGCTCAAAGATCCGCAGCAGGCACCGGCAGCGCCTTCTTTGCAAAAGCCGGTTGAGGCATTGCGCTATATTCCGGCGTCGGTGGGGGCACTCGTTGCCGGCAGCGATCTGCGCCAACTCTGGACTCAGATTTCTGAGGGTTTATCCAGTGATGATCCACTGCTGGATTTAATTGAGCAACCGCTGAGCCTACTGGGCAATCGCTGGGGCATTGATTTGCCGCAGGATATTTTCAGCTGGGTGCAAGGCGAATACGCTTTGGCGCTGTTGCCCCGATCCCCGGATGCTGTCAATCCTAACGCTCAAGGTGATTGGATTTTTGTGGCAGAAAAATCGGCAGATTCTTCCCCAAGCATTGAGCATCTAGATGACGTTGCGAAGCAGCAAGGATTTAGCATTGGCTCTGTGATGCTGGGGAATCAATCGATTTCGGCTTGGACTAAACTGAGCACTGCCTCAACTGATGGCTCGAATGCCGGCCCTCTGACACTGAAAGCCCAGGTGCGAGGCGTACACGCCTCGGTGGGTCAGTACGAGATTTTTGCCTCCAACCTTGAGGCGATGGATGAAGCACTCAAGGCTGGTCAAGGTGGTTCTTTACTGACCAGTTCCACCTTCAAGCAAGGAATTGCGCCGCTACCCCAACCGAATTACGGGTATGTCTATCTTGACTGGCCGGCTTCTCGGATCATTGTCGAGCGGCAGTTGCCCTTGCTCAGGCTGGTGGAATTAGCAGCGAGACCTGTGTTTCAGCATTTGCGCTCACTCAGTGCTAGCAGTACAGGTGGCGAAGCCGGTGTTCGCCTGGGTGATGTGTTTATCAAGCTGGGAGGCTGAAGTTATTCTCCTCGCGTCCCGACGGGAGAAATGCTAAATCTTTGCTTAAAAGCGGGTTGAGCAGCAAATAATGGCTGTGGCTGAGGGGTTTTGAAGTGAATTTGACTTCAAAACCCTTTTTTTCTCTTTTTTGCCGGCTTTTCTGAAATTTTTGCTGCCGGCTCGATCTTCACTTTTTTTTCACGATTGTCTGAACCGGCTGTGAACTCTAACTTTGCGCTGTAGCCAGAAAGTTCGCAATCTGAAATGAGGGCATTTTAAGTATTATCACTTAAGCACATTTTTTACATAGCTGATTAGGATCAATACAGGAGAGAAACAAAAAAGCAATACTCTCTCGGCTGAAATTTCAGTGAATCGCCCTACTCCTTTGGGAGAATTTTATGATTCGACTTCTAGTTGGTGTCTTGGTATTTGTCATCAACGTTCTCTACCGTAACCGGCCTTATCCGCGTTTTTATGTGCTGGAAACAGTCGCACGCGTTCCCTACTTTGCTTATATGTCGGTTCTCCACCTTTATGAAAGTCTAGGTTGGTGGCGCAAAGCCGACTGGTTGAAGGTGCATTTTGCCGAATCTTGGAATGAACTGCACCACCTTTTGATCATGGAATCTTTGGGGGGTAACAGCCGGTGGACTGATCGACTGCTGGCTGGGAGTGCGGCGCTTGTTTACTACTGGGTGGTTGTTGCCCTTTATATCGTCAGTCCTCGCGCTGCGTATCACTTCATGGAGCTTGTAGAAGGGCACGCTTATCACACTTATGATGAATTCTTGAAAACAAACGAGGTGCTGCTGAAAGCTCAACCGGCACCGCAGGTAGCAGTCAGTTACTACCGCGACGGCGATCTGTATATGTTTGATGAGTTTCAAAGTTGCAGCACTGTCGAGTTACGACGTCCGAAAGTAGATAACCTTTATGATGTGTTCGTTAACATCCGCGATGATGAAGCGGAACACGTCAAGACAATGGTAGCTTGCCAGCATCCAGACGCTCAGAATACGTTCCAAAGCCCTCATGCATTGGTGCCGGCCCGTACAGAGATTGTGCTGCCGCCGGTTGAGGAGAAAGTAACTGAGCTGGTGAACTAAGAGGAATGAATTTTGAAGTGTGAATAGCAGAAAAATCTGGATTTTCAGGATTTAGGAATAAGTAAAAAATAAAGGGTGAAGAGATTATCTTTTCACCCTTTATTTTTGTTTAAAATAGCCATCCTAAATAGTAAGATTTCTAGCGGGCAAGATGCTGGCACTACTACCCTTCTTTTTTAAGATAGCCATCATAAATAGTGAGATTTCTAGCGGGCAAGATGTTGGCACTACTTCAGGGTGATGAGCATTAACCAATTAGAGAGAATTGCTATATTAAAAAAAGTCTATTTACTCATTTTTAACTTTTCACTTTCATCCTAAATCCCTATTCAAGAACTTTTTTGAGTTTTGCCAATTTTGCAAAGACTCAACCTATTGCAAAAATTTAAAATGGCAAATTTGCCTTGAACACCAGCCATTAATCCATCTATGTTTATCTGTGGTTAAAAAAAAGACTTTGCAAGACGCCCACTGATTAGAATAGGGGGTAGGCACAAGGCCACCACCCCTACAGAAATCAGGAATTAATAATACTCTTCTACTAGCACTTACTCACGCTTCACCCTTCACTTTTTAAAGTAAGTTTTGAAAATTTCGTGGGCGATAGGAGCAGCAGCAACCCCTCCGTAACCCCCATTCTCTACGATGACGGCAATCGCAATCTGCGGATTGTCTGCCGGCCCAAAGGCAACATAATTGGCGTTGTCTTCCTGTCCAGGGACTTCAGCCGTGCCGGTTTTACCGCCTGTGAGGGGAATTGAACCATCATTGAGTTGCTGGCCGGTGCCTTTTTGCACAACTGCAATCAGCCCTTTGCGGATGGCGTCAATGGTTTCAGGTTTTAGGCCGGTCGGCTCAGGCTTGGTCGTCGCTGTGTTGGTTTGAGAAGCCAGCAGATGGGGTTTGACGCGCTTGCCACCGTTGGCAATTGTCGCCACCATCACGGCCATTTCTAAAGGCGTCGTCAGAACTAGCCCTTGGCCAATGGACATACTGACGGTATCACCGGCATACCAGGGTTCACCAAAAAGCTGCTCTTTCTCTGCCGGCGTCGGCAAAGAACCGTGATTGCCGCCTTCCAGTCCCAAAAGGTTTAAATCGGTTGTCTCACCGATCCCCAGCCGTTTTCCCCATTTCGCAATCTCTTCCGGGCCGGCTTCTATGCCAACTTGATAGAAAAAGGTGTTGCTGCTGTAGGCAAAGGCGTCTTCAAAACCGATCACGCCAAAACCGCCCCCATGTTCGTGGAACGAGATGCCACCAATGTTTATAGAATCGGCAGTTGCCACGTATGAGTCGGGAGTGAACTTGCCTGACTCCATGCCGGCGGCAGCGGTGACAATTTTAAAGGTGCTGCCGGGGGGGTAGCCTTGAAGCGCTCGATTCAGGAAGGGATTGTCTTTGCTTTGAAGTTCATCCCATTCAGCGTCGCTTACCTGACGGGTGAACAAGTTGGGATCGAAGCTTGGCCCGCTGGCCATTGCTAAAACAGCGCCGGTTTTGACATCCAGTACAACGACAGCGCCTCGACGTTGGGCGAGGGCTTTTTCAGCGGTTTTCTGGAGTTCCAGGTCTAGTGTTAACTGTAGCGACTCTCCAGCGACGGGATTTTCCACCCCAGTCTCGCGCAATTCTTCGCCGCTAGCATCCACCTCTATTAGACGGCTGCCCCAAGTTCCACTCAGCTTGGAGTTAACCAAGCGTTCGATTCCCATTTTGCCAACAAGCATCCCCATCGGATAGTCTGGGTTGGCTTCCAAGTCCTCTTCGCTGGCTTCCCCGATGTATCCCAGGACGTGGCCGGCTAACTCGATTGTGGGATAGTAGCGGCTGGACTCAGGGCGAATCTCGACACCCCGAAATTCTGTTGCTCGTTCTGCCAGCGCCACGAAAGCATTTTGGTTGATATTCCGGCTAATCCGCACCGGCATCATCGATTTAAAACCGGCTTTCTGTAATTTTTGCATGATCTGCTCGGCAGGAATATTCAGCAGAGGACTCAGCTGTTGCGCTGTCTGAGTCCATTGGGTTGCTAGTTGTTCCTTGGGCCACAAGTACACGGCACGAGATAGCCGGTTTGCTGCTAATAGTTTGCCTTTTCGGTCAAGTATATTGCCGCGTTCAGAAGGTATCGGTACTAACCGGATACGGTTTCCATCGGCTTTTTGCCGGTTATATTCACCTTGTACAAGTTGCAGATGCGCCAGACGAACAACGTAGCCGCCCATCAGGAAACTTACGAGCAGCATGATTAAAATTCCCTGATGGGTTCGGTGACGCCGGCGCTCTGCTTCTCGCAGCAGGCTCGTGCTAAAACCGCGTTCTCCTGTGTCAAAAAAAAGTCCACTAGCCATCTTTAGCGCATCCCGGACAGGGCTTGTAATACTGCCCGATTCAATCTGTTGTTTTTGATACATTCCCCTGCTCAGTATGCTGAATATTTTTGTCAGCTGTTCGTTGTCACCGTCAGCAATCAGTTGTTATTTACCACTGATCGTTGATGGTTGACAACTGATATAAACCCGGATTTAATCATGCCGGCTCATTGTGCTTTTCATTGGGGATAGTTGACCCTTACCGGCTTAGCGTTGAGTTTGTAAAAGTGGAAAAAAGTGCCCCACTGGCCCAGTGCCATGACCGATTGATAAGGCGTGTTTCAAAGCCTCGGTGACGTAATCTTTTGCCAGTTTGAGTGCGGTTGGGGATGTGAGCCCCAATGCCAAATTGGCTGTGATCGCTGCTGAGAGTGTGCAGCCAGTGCCGTGGGTGTTGGTTGTATCCACTGTTACCGTTGTTACGGTTTTTAATGTTTCACCGTCGAACCAAACATCGACACCACGAAGCGGTTCGCTCATTCCTCCGCCTTTGACTACGACGGCTGCCGGCCCGAGATTGTAGATGCGCTGGGCGGCAGTTTGCATATCCTCTAGGGTCTGAATCTCTAATCCGCTTAACAGTTGGGCTTCGTACCGATTCGGTGTAACTATCGCAGCCTTGGGGATCAGCCTCTCCCGCAGGGTGGCGACGGCGTCATCATCAATAAGCTGAGCGCCGGTGCGCGAAACCATAACGGGATCGACGACCAAGTTAGTTAAACCCCAAATGTCCACTTGCTCTGCCACGGCTGCAATAATTTCCTGGTTGAGCAACATCCCTGTTTTAGTTGCTCCCACTTCCATATCTTTGACAACTGCCTCTATCTGGGCAACGACTGCCTGCGGTGATAGAGCGTCCACTCGTGTCACGCCTAAAGTGTTTTGGGCTGTCACACAGGTGATGACACTGCTGCCGTGGACGCAGTGAAAGGCAAATGTTCGGATATCTGCTTGAATGCCGGCACCGCCGCCGCTATCTGAACCCGCAATCGTTAAAGCAACTGGCACATTGGCTCTGGTTGCATCTGTCATACCCAAAAGTGTTTAATTGGATTGCCGACAGTTTCTCTCACTGTGTCAGCAGCTATCGCTACATCTGACATGATTGATTGAACATCCACTTCAGTGTACTGATACTTCGTCTACTTCTCTATTTATGTTATATTAGTCTTTCTAAATTAATAGATTAGTTTTTGTTATATATGAGAGCAGTTAGACAGTCATCAAAACCGGCTCGCTCCTATCTCCTATATTTTTCTCAGAGAAATATTTTTGTAATCTTTAATACTATTATGTAAAAATAATTGCCAAAATTTCAAAGTTGTGCAATTGCCTTAAATGAAAGCCAAGGCCGAATTGCTCCCTTTCTTCGCTAATTGCCATCGCCGAAGCATAGACTGATGATTCCTCATCTTGTTTATGAAAGTTCCAAGCTCTAAGCCAAATAGGAGGAGATTAAACTAGAACAAGCAAGGATAAAATAAACGCGCAGAAAAATCAATATTTTTTATAAAAATTCCTACAAAACTTTCAAGTTAGACTGAAAGCCGGTCAAAAAAAGGTTACTGAGCTGAATAAAAGCAGCCCATTATGACTCGGCAAAATATCAAATTGTCTTGACTTTCATTTTCCACCGGCAGGCGGTCTGCAAGCGACACAAACCGCCCTTGCCGGCATTAAATTACAACGTCCAACGGTTACACCGGCTTCACATAAGAAAGCCATGTTTGAGCCGGCTCAAACCCCACCGAGTCATAAAGCCGCCTCGCACCTGTCATGCTATCCGCATCAACTGCCAGTTTCACTGTACCCACACCGGCAGCTTTTAACTGATGCATTGCCGCCAGTAACAGCGCCCTTCCCAGCCCCAATTTGCGGAAACTGCGCCCTGTACCCAGCCAGTAAATCCAACCTTCGTTACCTCCGCTTTCGCCATTCTCTTCTGGACTAATGCCGGCATAGCAAAAGGCAGCTAGTGTTCCATCGGGTGCCAAGGCAATCAAATTTAAATCTGCGCGGTAGTGGGGATCGCTCAACCAGTGCTTCAGCGTTGTCACTGTTAAGTCGTGGTGGTTCCAGTGATCAATAAATGATTCGTTGAAACACTCCACCCATGCCTCCATATCTCTATCACCGGCTAGGGGACGCAGGGTGAAGCCGGCGGGTAACTGGGGCGATGGAATGGCCCGATCCAGCCGGCACGTCATGGTTAAGAAGTGACGATCAACCTTAAACTGATGCTGTTCTAGCACTGCGATCCGATCTGTGATGTCATCGCGGCTGCTGCTTCGCAATTTTGCCGGCAGTCCTCGCTCTTTTGTGACTTCCAGCATTCGCGTTTCACTCCAGCGAATAATATCCGTTTCTAGATGATCTTCGTGTACCTTGGGGTGAACGTAGAAATAAAGGTAGCCATCGATCGCTTCTTTCGCTTCCGGTATTGATATCTGTCCAAACCCCATCAGTGTGCCGGTGTCGTCTTCCCACAAACGCAGATCCCGCGCTTTATCAAATGAGGGTTCATCTAGTTGCAATGGTAACTGAGCAAGTGAGGTATCTTTATCGAGCTGACCAACTGTTTCACAGCTATTAACTAACTCAGCGATCGCTTTGAGATCGGTTTTGCCCAAGTAGGGGCGTCTGATTAGAACTGTCATAAAAATTGTTATCCGGTTTTGCCGGATTGGTGGCTTTCAATTTGTTTAGAAACCGTCTACAAAAATTTGTCTGAATTCCCCAATATGTCTGGCACATTTTCTCGGTAACTTCGCAGAGTTTTCGCAGATGCCGGCATTCAGGTTTGAGCCGGTAAAAAAGCCAAAGTCTAGCGTGCAGGCGCTTCTCAATTTTTTTGAGTTATGCGGAACTCACGCAAGAATTGAATCTTAGACTTCTTGCAAAGGTTTGGTTTTTGTTTTTTTAACCGCAGATAAACGCAGATAAACGCAAATTACTTAACATTTGGGTGCGTTTGATATGGGGTTTTTAGGTTTTTGCAAGAGGTTTATTATCAGCGATTAGCAGGCTGCATAATTTCTAATGATTTTAGGCTTTTGGCTTTTTGGATTTGGCAAATATTTCTGCGGGTTATGTTTAAAAAAGGCTACAGCAGAGCGATCCCCCGGTGGAGAAATGGGGAGGCACCGGCTATGACTCACATAATGAAGTCACAGCGCAGGGGAAGCCGGGAGAAACTATCCCGCTATCCACTGTCTGCTGACAAGATGATTAATAAGCGTCTGTATGTTTGGTAATAAATTCTTTGAAGCCGTATCTGGTAAATGTTATAGAAGATTAATTCACCTCGGTTATGGCGTTCTATCGCCCACTCTAGTGCTGTTCGCCGGCTGCTTGTGCGTCCACTATTATCACGCTGGTGTTCGCACATCGACCAAAGTTATCCTTGAGTTAAGGGTTGTTTAAAGATATAAGTTTTGCTAAATCCAGGTGAAGTTTTTCACCTCCGGGGAGGGATCAGAAGGTAATTTTACCGTTTATTTTAACACAACCCAAGTTTTTTGTGTGCTGGCAACCGAAGTGAGCAAGCTCTGGGTTTTCTTTGCCCATAAATACATAAAAACGTGAAGTGCGAAGTCAATTGCTTGACGCTTCACACTTCACACTTTCCACTTCCCAGAGAGACCTGACACCTACTTTTACAGCCAGAGAATCAGCTTTTCCTGACAACTGGCTGGTTAAACTGCAGCAGCAGATTTCAGGGCAAAAATTTTCTCAATCACATCTTCGACAACTTTATCCGGTGTGGACGCGCCAGAGGTGATCCCCACAACAATTTCACCCGCCGGCAGCCAATCTTCTTTGACTTCTAGCGGCTGGTGCAGGGGTTTGTGTTCAATTTGATTGCCGGCACCGATTCGTTCTGCACAGTCGATGTGATAAGACGGAATTGCCCGATCAATGGCAATTTCTTGCAGATGAGTGGTATTAGAAGAGTTATATCCGCCAATCACGACCATTAAGTCCAGCTGATCATCCACTAACTTGAACATGGCATCCTGCCGTTCTTGAGTTGCGTCGCAAATGGTGTTGAATGCCAGGAAATGTTGATTGAGGGCCGCTGGGCCATACTTTTTCATCATCGTGCGCTCAAACAGCTTACCAATTTGCTCAGTTTCGCCTTTGAGCATGGTGGTTTGGTTAGCGATCCCCACTTGTTCTAAATCTTTGTCGGGATCGAAGCCGGCTGAACAAGCGTTGCTAAATTTAGCCATGAATTCGTCGCGATCCCCGCCGTCGAGGATGTAATTTGCAACATACTCGGCTTCGCGCAAGTTCAACACCACCAAATATTTGCCGGCAAATGAACTGGTTGCCTGTGTCTCCTCGTGGTTGTACTTGCCGTGAATAATTGAGGTGTAATCGCCTTTTTTGTGCTTTTCTACGCTATTCCACACCTTAGAAACCCACGGACAAGTGGTATCGACAATTTTGCAGCCTTTCTCGTTGAGGATCTGCATTTCCCCAACGGTGGCACCAAAAGCAGGGAGAATCACCACATCGCCGGTTTCTACGACAGAAAAGTTTTTTTCTCCAGATTCAATGGGGATGAATTTGACTTGCATATCCTGCAAATGTTGATTCACCGAGGGATTATGGATAATTTCATTGGTAATCCAAAGGTTTTCCGTGGGGAAATGCTGGCGGGTTTCGTAGGCGATGGCGACTGCACGTTCAACTCCCCAGCAAAAGCCAAAGGCTTCTGCTAGCAGAATTGTGACGTCGCCGCGCTGTAATTTGTAATTATTCTCCCGGATTTGTTGGATCAGGTTGCTTTGATAGGCGGATTTCATGACGCCGGCAACTTCCTGTTCGTGGCCAAATCCTTTGCGATGATAATTTTCTGACTGTTGGAGCGTCCGTTTGAAAGCTTTTGTATCCATTCTCTCTTGCGTTCCGGATTCTGCTTTAGCGAGCTTCTTTCTATTTGATTGTAGAATGCCGGTGCGACAGGGAAATTTAAGAAGCTGGGATTTGCGGGTTTAAGGCGGTGTTGCCGGCTTGAAAAATCTGTAGCGTTTGAAAAATGATGCACCCGGGGTTAAAAATGTTTCTGCCTGGGGATAGCGGGTTACAGACCGGCTACTTTGGCAAAATGAATGTTATGCGTCAAACAGTTAAGGAAATAAATGTGATGAGATATTCTCTATTTCCGATGCCGGCTCAAATTTGATCACTTATGGCGGGCAAGTAATTTCGCCACACACTGGCTTATTTTGTTGGGAGGAATTGCGGTTTAAGGGACAAGGTATTCCTATATTGTTGCAAGGTGACTTGTCTGATTCAGAATTATTGCGATTGAGGAGGTTTTCGCTTTTAACTTCAGTTTGGCTTGCGCCGGCATTCCCGATTATTGCAGCTTTGCAGATTTTCCCAGGTAATAGAAAAAACGTTAGGATCAGGGAAATCGGTAGAATAATTACTCTGATTTTCATTGGGTAGATTTGGCATTTAAGAAAAATATTGACAAGCGAATATGAGGGAATTAAAAGCTAGCTGAGCCACTTCTCTCTTCCACGGCAATATATGAAGAGGTGTGTTTCCCAGTCTGGCTTTTTCTTCCGCTCTGGCCTGTTATTTAGTTATTGGGGTAAACGTTTAAAAAATATGCAGGTGTGAGGTAAAAATTTTTGGAGTAATCGCCGGCAAATCTTTTAGCACCGGCATTTTGAGGCGAATAATTTTTTTTGCAACGACAGAAGGGTGCGTGACTCACGCACCCTAACCAGAGTAAGAGGAATCGAGGATTTAGGAGAGCCGGCGCAACACAACCAGCGACCGTCCTGTAACCGGCACAGTCTTATCAGCCGTGTAAAGGATACTTCCCGGTTCAATAAAATGAGGTTCCTTGGTATCAATCACAAGGTCCCATTGACGGTCTTGCATCTCCGTTGGTAACTGAAACTCAATCAATTCCCAGTGGGCATTAAACAATATCAGAAAGCTCTCATCCATGATGCGCTGACCTTGGGGTCCTACTCTGGGAATTTCTTCTCCATTTAAGAACATCCCAACTGCCTTAGCATGACCAACACTCCACTCCTCCTCAGTCATCTCGGTGCCATCGGGGTTGTACCAGCCAAGATCGCTGATAGTTTTGCCGTAGATTGGCCGGCCTTGAAACCACTTGCGCCGGCGAAAAACTGGATGCTTGCGGCGGAAGAAAATAAGCTGGCGGGTGAAATCTAACAGATCGGCTTTATCTTGTGGAAAATCCCAGTTCACCCAAGAAATTTCATTATCCTGGCAGTAGCCATTATTATTACCCTTTTGGGTTCGCTCCATTTCATCCCCATAAACGATCATGGGAATGCCTTGGGAAAGCATCAGCGTTACTAGGAAGTTGCGCTTTTGTTGCTCTCGCAGCTGCAATATTTGGGGATCATCCGTCTCGCCTTCTGCGCCGCAATTCCAGGAACGGTTGTGACTTTCACCATCATTGTTACCCTCTCCATTCGCATCGTTGTGCTTTTCGTTGTAGCTGACCAAATCGTAGAGGGTGAAGCCATCGTGAGCAGTGATAAAGTTGATACTGGCATACGGACTGCGGCCATTTGTCTGATACAAGTCAGAGCTGCCGGTGAGCCGGTAAGCAAATTCACCGAGGGTTTGATCTTCACCCCGCCAAAAGTCCCGCACAGTGTCCCGATACTTGCCATTCCACTCGCACCACAGCAGGGGGAAGTTGCCGACTTGATAGCCGCCTTCTCCTACGTCCCAAGGTTCGGCAATCAGCTTGACATCGGCAAGTGTGGGGTCTTGGTGGATGATGTTAAAGAAAGAGGCCAGACTGTCTACTTCAAAGAGTTCTCGCGCTAAGGCGGAGGCAAGGTCAAAGCGGAAGCCATCGACGTGCATCTCTGTTACCCAGTAGCGCAGGCTATCCATGATTAATTTCAGGATTTGCGGATGGCCGACGTTGAGGGTGTTGCCGCAGCCGGTGAAGTCCATGTAATACCGGCGATCTTCTGGGGAAAGTTGGTAATAACAGGCATTATCGATGCCGCGAAATGACAGAGTTGGGCCTTTTTGATTGCCTTCGCCGGTGTGGTTGTAGACGACATCTAAAATGACCTCTATTCCTGCCTTATGTAGCGCCTTCACCATTTCCTTAAACTCGCGGACTTGGTTACCCGGTGTGGGATCGGAACTGTAGCCAGAGTAAGGAGCGAAGTAATTAATAGAGTCGTAACCCCAGTAATTTTTCAGGTCTTTGTCAGCAAGATGTCCGGGATAAGCTAGAAAGTGATGCACCGGCATCAATTCGACGGCGGTAATGCCAAGGGACTGCAAATGAGCAACCGAAGCGGGATGGGCAAGGCCGGTATAAGTGCCGCGCAGTTCTTCAGGGATATTCGGTTGCAGTTGCGTAAAGCCCTTGACATGGACTTCGTAAATAATCGATTCATGAAAAGGAATTCGCAGCAGTTTGTCGCCTTCCCAATCAAACGTTTCATCGATCACAATCGACTTCGGCACCAAGTGGGCGCTATCACCCTCGCTGAAAGAGAGGTCTTCGTCTGGATCTTCCCAAGAATAGCCAAAGAGTTCTGGGCCATTGCCAACATCTCCATCGATTGCCTTGGCATAAGGGTCAATCAGAAGTTTGTTGGGGTTAAAGCGATGACCTTGCTCTGGATCGTAGGGTCCATGCACTCGGTAGCCATAGGCTTGTCCCGGTGCTACCCCAGGTATATAGCAGTGCCAAACCCAGTGGTCAACCTCAGTCAGAGTCAGGCGTTTCTCGTTGCCATCTTTGTCAAATAGACAAAGTTCCACACCCGTTGCGTTTTCAGAAAACAAAGCAAAATTTGTACCTTTGCCATCCCAGTACGAGCCTAAAGGATAGACTTTACCTGGCCACACTTCTAGATGCATATATGGAAATTTAGCTAAAATGGATAGTTGAACAAAATCAAGTCTTTAGAAGACTACTCCAACCCAAGCTATTGGTTATTAATTTCTTGGGTTGACAATTAATTTAATGCTTAATCTTTTTTTTAACTTCTGTCAAAAGTATACTTTTGTTACAAAATATTTTGTAATCCTGAATACAGTATATCTAAACTTGCTGTATTGCTAAATTTGTCAATCCTTTTAAGGGAATAAAATTTAAGTAAAATAAATGCCGGCCCTTACTGTCATCTGTATGAAGGTAGAGTTTAAAATAGAACTTGAAGAGAAATTATTAATACATTATCCTGAGAAACTCTATAGTAGTAGGCCAGCCTAAGCGCCGATTCCAACCAGTTCTAAGGCTGCGCTGGATGCTGCTGAGGCAGGAAATAAATTTCGGGCATTGAAAGTTTTCGGGAAAAATATACTATTTAGGCGGCAACTTTAAATTTCAAGTTAGCTGGATTGTGCCGGCAGAAAATTTAAATTTCTAACTTGCTAACTGTTAAAATATCCGTTATTATTTACGGATGAAAAGTATTTTTAAAATATAATATTAAGTTTAAAATTTAAACAGTTTTTTTTAACAGAGCTAACCATTTCTCAAAAGAGTTTAATTCCAACTTGCTCGATAGCTCGGTTAGTTTTCACCGGCAGCCGGTGATCACAGCTTATAGTTTTATAAATTTCTAACTTTTGGAGCGGTTATTTACAAATTTACAAAAATCATAATATTTGTTAAATAACTTTAATATTTTTAAAAGCTTTGCAAAACAAAAATCTTCGATTTTTATTTTAACGTTTTATTAAGCCGTCAAACTTTGATAGAAAACTCAGGGCACTTTAATACTGGATGAGTTATCTCACGCCTTCGTACAGTTTTTTGGCCTTAACGACTTTCTGACTTCAGACAGAAAACCTAAAGTCTTTATCCCATAACTCAGTACAAGTCGAGCCGAGTTCATCGGAAGCAAGCAAACGAGATCGCCTTATCACTCAAGCTTAGAGGCAATAGTTTCTCTATCTGCCGCCAAACTTTAAGCACCCACTCCGCGATCACCCCTGGTTTTGTCACTTTATTCTCACAGCAAGAACTAGAAATTTTATGAATGCTATTCTCCCCGGCTATCAACTGCTCGAATCTATTCATACCGGCATCAGAACCGTTATTTACCGAGGCTTGAGAGAATCGGATCACGCGCCCATTATTATCAAAACTTTACAATCTGAGTATCCCACGCTTGAAGATATTACTCGCTTGCGCCATGAATATAAAATTATTCAAACTTTAGAAATTGAAGGAATTGTCAAAGCTTATAGCCTTGAAAGCTATCAGCATGGTTTAGCGTTGCTGCTAGAAGATTGTGGCGGGGTTGCGCTCAAAGATTGGATGAATTGTCAACCAATACCCATTTTATCGTTTCTTTCGATTGGCATTCAATTAGTTTCGGCGCTGGCAGAACTTCATAAGAATAATGTTATTCATAAAGATATTAAACCTCACAATATTATTATTACTCCCTTAAACGGCAAAGTTAAAATTATTGACTTTAGTATTGCTTCAAAATTAGAGCGAGAAAACCCTAGTCTTAGCCATCCGGACTTGCTAGAAGGCACCCTTGCCTATATGTCTCCTGAACAAACCGGCAGGATGAATCGGATTGTTGACTACCGCACAGATTTTTATTCCTTGGGCGTTACCTTTTACGAAATGCTCACGGGTGAAGTGCCTTTTGACACACTCGATCCGCTGGAATTAGTTCATTGTCATATTGCGAAGGTGCCGGTGCCTCCCCATCACCTAAATCCAGAAATTCCTGAAGCGGTTTCAAGCTTGGTCATGAAGTTATTAGCTAAAACCGCAGAAGATCGCTATCAAAGTGCGGAGGGATTAAAATTTGACCTGGAAACGTGCTTACTCAAACTGCAAACAACCGGCATGATTTCTGGGTTTCTAGCCGGCAGTGCCGATAAAGCCGGTTTATTGAATATCCCGCAAAAACTTTACGGGCGTGAAGCGGAAGTTTTAACGCTGTTAGAAACTTTTGATCGCGTCAGTTCTGGCAACACCGAAATGATGCTGGTTTCCGGCTACTCCGGGATTGGCAAAACCGTTTTAGTCAATGAAGTACACAAACCCATTGTCCGGCAGCGGGGTTATTTTATTGCCGGCAAATTTGACCAATTTAAGCGAAACATTCCGTTTGCTTCTCTGATTCAAGCATTTCAGTCATTAATTCAGCAATTACTCACCGAAAGTGAATCAGAAATTCTTATTTGGAAAGAAAAACTGTTATCGGCTTTAGGCAGTAACGGGCAAGTCATTATTGATGTGATTCCCGAAGTCGAATTAATTGTTGGCAAGCAGCCGCCTGTAACGGAGCTGGGGGCAACTGAATCGCAAAACCGTTTCAGCCGGCTATTCAAACAATTTATTGGCGTCTTTACCACCCAAGAACATCCCCTTGTTGTCTTTCTCGATGACTTGCAGTGGGCAGATTCAGCTTCATTAAAGCTGATTGAATTACTGATTACTGATGCGGATAGCCAATATTTATTACTGATTGGGGCATATCGAGATAATGAAGTGTTTCCCACGCATCCGACCGTGCAAACGATTGAAAAGATCCAAGCTGCCGGCGCAACGGTTAATAACATTGTGCTTGAGCCGTTACAACTGATTCATGTTGAAGAATTAATTGCCGATACTTTAAATGAATCAATTCGCTCAAAACTGCTGTCTGAGCTACTTTTTAATAAAACTCAGGGCAATCCTTTCTTCTTAACGCAACTGCTGAAAACGCTTTACCAAGAAGACTTGATAATTTATGACTTGTATTCGGGAACGTGGCAGTGGAATCTTGAGCAAATTCAAGCCATTGGAATTACCGATTATAACGTCGTTGAGCTGATTGCTAGAAATATTCGCAAGTTGCCCGAAAGTACGCAGAAAGTTTTAAACCTGGCAGCTTGTATTGGCAACACGTTTAACTTAGAAGTTCTGGCAATTGTTAATGAGGAGTCATCCTTAGTGACGGCGGCTCAATTGTGGCCGGCACTTCAGGCCGGTTTGATTTTACCGCTCAGTAATGAGTATAAAATTCCCCTGGCCTTTACTCAAGAGGAATCTGCCGGTATTACTTTAACCGATATCAAAGTTGACTACAAGTTTTTACACGACCGAGTCCAGCAAGCTGCGTATTCTTTGATTCCCGATGATGAGAAAAAGCAAAGCCATTTAAAAATTGGTCAATTGCTCCTACAAAATACAACGCTAGAAGACCGCAAAGAGAATATTTTTGCATTAGTCAATCAACTGAACTACGGGACTGATTTACTCACTTCTGAGTCAGAAAAATATCAGCTAGCTGAGCTAAATTTGATTGCCGGTCAAAAAGCGAAAGCAGCGACAGCGCACGAGTCTGCCATCAAATATTTAGAAGTGGGTTTAACACTGTTGGCGTCTGATAGTTGGGAAAGTCAGTATGAACTGACATTAGGACTACATGAGGAAGCAGCAGAGGCAGCATTTCTGAGTGGGGATTTTGACCGAATGCAGAAATTCGTTGAGGTAGTGCAGAACTGCGCTAAAACGCTACTGGACAAAGTAAAAGTATATGAAGTTCAGATTCAAGCTGATATCGCGCAGAACAAGCTACAGGACGCAATCAATACGGCATTACAAGTTTTAAAGCTGTTAGGGGTAGAGTTTCCCTCTCAGCCGAACCCGTCAGATATTGGGCAGGGACTTGCGGAAACTGCAACCATTTTGAATGGAAAGGAGGCTGTGGATTTATTTGATTTACCTCAAATGACTGACCTAAATAAACTCGCAGCTTTAAGGTTACTGTCAAGCCTATTTGCTGTTGCCTACTTTGTGGCACCTGTTCTAGCACCCTTAGTTGTGTTGAAACAAGTCAATTTATCTGTGCAATATGGCAATGCTGGTATATCTCCGTTTGCTTATGCACTTTATGGTTTTCTTTTATGTGCAATAGTCGAAAATATTGAATCAGGATATCAGTTCGGTCAATTAGCTTTGCGTTTAGTGTCCTTATTGAATGCTAAAGAAATCAGCACCAAGACGTACTTTATCGTTAACATCATGATTCGGCCTTGGAAAGAACACGCTAGCAATACCTTAGGCCCTTTCGTGTCAACTTATTCTAGCGGATTGGAAACCGGAGATTTAGAATATGGTGGCTATGCAGCAGCTACATACAGCTATTATTCATATTTTGTGGGCAGTGAACTGGCTCATCTAGAACGAGAAATGGCAATTTATACAGATGCCATTCGTAAAATTAAGCAAGAAACAGCGCTGAATTACCTAGCAGCCTATAGGCAGGCTGTTTTAAACATGATTGGAAAAAGTCAAAATCCGTGTATTTTAAGCGGTGAAGCCTACAACGAGCAGCTCATGCTGCCACTGCATCAGCAAACCAATGATCAAATGGCAATTTATATTTTATACTTTAACAAAACCTTACTTTGTTATTGGTTTGAACACTATTCAGAAGCCCTTAAAAATGCAGAAACAGCAAAAAAATATTTAAGCGTCGTAGCAGGTTTGTTCGTTTTTCCGATCTATAATTTTTATTATTCTTTAGTGTGGTTGGCGGTGTATTCTGATAGTCCACAGTCAGAGCAACAGGGCATTCTTGAGAGAGTACAAGCTAATCAAGAAAAAATGGAGAAATGGGCGCATCATGCCCCAATGAACTTTTTACATAAATTTTATCTAGTGGAGGCAGAGCGGTATCGAGTTCTCGGTGACAATGTCGAGGCAATGGAAATGTATGACAAAGCAATCGCTATTGCCAAAGAAAATGAGTACATAAACGAAGAAGCACTCGCCCATGAACTTGCGGCAAAATTCTATCTGTCATGGGGTAAAGAAACAATTGCTATAACCTACATGACGAATGCTTACTACGCTTATGTACGTTGGGGAGCAACCGCTAAAGTAGAGCATTTAGAAGAACGCTATCCGCAATTACTTGCTGCCGTCCTTAACCAGAAAATGAATCAAAAGGCAGCGGAGCCAATTATGCAGACGATCCAGGGAACCATCACTGCCACCGGCACTGCAATTTCAGAAATGCTGGACTTAGGAAGTGTGATGAAAGCATCGCAGATTATTTCTGGGGAAATTGTTTTATCTAGCTTGCTCGACAAGTTAATGAAAATTTTAATTGAGAATGCCGGCGCACAAACCGGCTCACTCCTCTTGCCAAAAAATGGGGAATTTTTCATAGAAGCAACGGGGAGTAAAGATGAGGTGCAAGTGCTGCCATCTCTTCCCGTGTCAACGAGTCAGCAGCTCCCTGTATCGGTGCTTAATTATGTCATCAGAACTCAAAAAGATGTTGTTTTAAATGATGCTTGCTGTGAGGAACTGTTTAAGACTGACTCATATATCACCCAGCGCCGGCCAAAATCAATTCTGTGTGTGCCGATTCTCTATCAAGGCAAACTGACTGCGATTCTTTACCTAGAAAATAATCTGGTTGCCGGTGCTTTTACACCCAAACGGGTAGAAATTTTGCGAATGCTCTCCGCGCAAGCCGCAATTGCCATAGAAAATGCCACCCTTTATCACACCCTAGAAGTCAAAGTTGAAGAGCGAACTGAGGAATTAAAAGAAAAGAATTCGCATCTAGAAATAGAAATAAAAGAGCGCCAACGAGCTGAGAAAGCCGCAGAAGCGGCGAATCGAGCCAAAAGCCAATTTCTCGCTAACATGAGTCACGAATTAAGAACGCCCCTCAATGGCGTTTTAGGTTACGCTCAAATCCTCAAACGTGACAAAAACTTAACTCCTCAGCAAACGACAGGAGTTAACATTATTCACCAATGTGGCGAACATCTCTTAACTCTAATTAATGATGTTTTAGACCTTTCAAAGATTGAAGCTGGAAAAATGGATCTCAATCTTACAGAGTTTCATTTTTCACAATTTCTCCAAAGCATTGTTGAAATTTGTCGCATTCGGGCCGAACAAAAGGGAATTTCGCTGAATTACGAACCTATAACCCAGCTTCCTATAGGAATTCTTGCTGATGAAAAAAGACTGCGGCAGATTGTGATAAATTTACTGGGGAATGCTGTTAAGTTTACCGAAGCCGGCGGCGTTACCTTCAAAGTTGGATACGTTAATGATTCATCGTTTCTTGCTCATGATTCATCCCCATCTCCTCCGACTAAAATTCGCTTTCAAGTAGAAGACACCGGCATCGGAATTGCATCCGAAAAATTATCTAAAATATTTTTGCCCTTCGAGCAGGTAGGCGATAGCGCTCGTCAAACCGAAGGAACGGGCTTAGGATTAGCAATTAGCCGGCAATTAGTTGAAATGATGGGGGGTGAATTAAAAGTAGAAAGTGCTGCTGGTAAAGGCAGTGTTTTCTGGTTTGATATAGAATTAACCGAAGTTGAAGGATGGGCAAAATACCAAAAACAAGCTGAAAAAATTATTCGAGGGTATGCCGGCGCTAAGCGTAAAATATTAGTCGTGGATGATAAATGGGAAAATCGCTTTGTTGTTGTCAACTTGTTAGCGCCTCTGGGATTTGAAGTCAAGGAAGCAACTGACGGTGGAGACTGTTTGAACAAAGCGGCTGCTTTTCATCCCGATTGCATTTTCACCGATTTGGTTATGCCGGTTATGGATGGCTTTGAAGCGATCAGGAGAATTCGCAAATCACCCGAACTTAAAAAGGTGGTAATTATCGGTACGTCTGCCAGTGTTTTTGAGGCAGAAACGCAGGGGAGTTTAGAAGCTGGATGCGATGCTTTTCTCCCGAAGCCGGTTCGTGCCGAAGAACTTTTTGAATGCTTAAGCCGCCTGCTTAATTTAGAATGGATTTATGAGTTAGAAGTGATCGCTCCTGATTCTTCCGTCCCAACGATTCCTGAAAGCAGCCAAGAGAAAGAAGTAATTGCGCCTCCTGCTGAAGA
This sequence comes from Microcoleus vaginatus WJT46-NPBG5, assembly GCA_019359355.1. Lineage (GTDB taxonomy): Bacteria > Cyanobacteriota > Cyanobacteriia > Cyanobacteriales > Oscillatoriaceae > FACHB-68. Next base: position 285,363 of record JAHHHM010000002.1, read on the forward strand.
ACTTTCGAGCTTTTTAGAGTTTGCAATGAGTGGCGATTTACAACAAATTCAAAAGCAATCTGAAGAGCTTAAGAATTTGTCGCCTCAATTCGCTGCTTTTGCTAATCATCTAATTCAGTTGGCTAACGATTTTGAGGATGAAAAAGTTCTAGAGTTCATACAGCAATACTTGGAGGTACAATCATGAGCGCTGATTCTTCTAATTTTGGCCCGATTCTCATTGTCGATGATAACCCAACTAATTTACAATTGCTCTTTGATTGTTTGACGACTGCCGGCTATAAAGTTTGGGTGGCTCGGAGTGGTCAAAGTGCGATTAAAAAGGTCGAATATTCCCCGCCCGACTTAATTTTACTCGATGTATTAATGCCGGGTATGGATGGCTTTGAAACCTGCTTGTATCTAAAAGCTGCTGAATCAACAAAAGACATTCCCGTTATTTTTATGACGGCACTAGCCGATACAGAAAATAAAGTTAAAGGCTTTAATGCCGGCGCAGTCGATTATATCACCAAGCCATTTCAGCAAGAAGAAGTGTTAGCTCGTGTTCAAACTCATTTGAACATCCGAAATCTAACAAAAAAACTCCAAGTTCAAAACGAACAATTACACCAAGAAATTACGAAACGTACCCAGTTAGCAAACGAGTTAGAAAGACGAGTGGAAGAGCGAACCGTAGAGTTATCAAAGACTAACAGCCGTCTGCAACAGGAAATTGAAGAGCGCTGCTTAGCTGAGCAAACATTGCAGCGTTCGCTTGTAAAACTCCAACAAGCTCAAAGCCAATTAATTCAGAGCGAAAAAATGTCTGCTATTGGGCAAATGGTTGCCGGTGTAGCTCATGAAATTAACAACCCAGTTAACTTTATTTATGGCAACCTTTCCCACGTTAGCGATGATATTGAAGAGCTTCTGGAGATGCTAAATTTATATCAAGAAGTTTATCCTAATTCTGAACAAAGAATTGCTGAAAAAGCCGAAAATATAGACCTAGAATTTCTGATTGAAGACTTGCCTAAAATGCTGAATTCAATGCAAGTAGGTGCGGAACGAATTCGTGATATTGTTTTGTCATTGCGGCGTTTCTCGCACCAAGATGGATTTGAAATGAAGCCGATGAATATCCATGAAGGTATTGACAGCACGTTGATGATTTTGCACAATCGGCTGAAATTTAAGCAAGATCGCCCTGCCATTGAAATCATTAAAGAGTATTCTCCTAATTTGCCACTTGTCCAGTGTTATGGCGGCGAGCTGAATCAAGTTTTTATGAATATTCTTGCTAACGCAATTGATGCGCTCGATGAGTATAACCATCAAAGGAGCGCCGAACAGATAAAAGCTTACCCAAGCTGGATTTGGATTAACACCCAGGTAACAGAGGGGAACCGAGCAATTATCCGAATTAAAGATAATGGCTCTGGGATAAAACCTGAAGTAGCTCAACACATTTTTGATCCTTTCTATACAACTAAAGCACCCGGAAAAGGAACGGGAATTGGATTGTCAATTAGCTGGCAAATTGTGGTTGAAAAACATGGCGGAAGTTTGCAATGTTTTTCAACACCGGCACAAGGCACAGAGTTTGTGATTGAACTTCCAATTGCTCAGGCATATCAAGCAATGCTTGCCTCGTAAATGACTAGGCTATTCGTTGATTGTTCACAGCATCTAACTTTTCCAGAGCAATTAAATTAGTTTTTGCTGAAAACAAGCACGATGAGTTGCCAAAACTGAGGCATATTCAGGGCGCATTACTTTGATAATATTTCTGTCTGTCTGCCGGCTGGCTGAATCGCCGTTCGAGCTTGAGTTAATCAGCGAAAAAAGACTGGCAGAAACGTGTTTGCTGAAGTTTAACTATGGATAGTTTCGGATTAAGACAGGTTGCCGGCAGAAGATGAGGCAAGCGCTTGTTCTTAGGGCTGTTAACATTCCAGCTACATAATCATACAAAATCATTCTTAAAAAAACTGTATTGATTGATACAAGCTATAGATAAATATAGATACTTGATCAAAATTTTTGAGTTTTAAACTAACACTTTAAAATTAAGATTTTAAATAAAAAAATCTAATAGCAAAAATTGCTAAACCTTGGCAATCGTTAATTAAAGGATATCAAGTAAAGATGAACACATTGGCATCTCCCTTAAATTCATGCCTATCATTGCCATACAGAACTTTCCCGACTACATAGGGGAATTGATTAGATAGGGTTTAGCAATTTTTGTAAAATGGTGCATTTTTATCTTTTCCTTAGGCTTTCTAAGTCGAGGTTAAAACTTCTTCAATGGAAAGCAAAATTGAATGTGTTAAAGAAAAACTCAAAAACCAAAGCCTAATTAAAATTTAACTAAGATTTGAAGCCCTTAAAAAAGGTTTGAAGATGGTTAAAAAGATAATTTGAATCTACCTTAAAGTCGATCAGTTGGTATGAGTAAAGCCATAATCGCTCACAGAAGTGTCAACAAGCTCTGGTGAGTGATTATGGCTTTAACTAAGGGGAACGCAGCAAGGTGCTAATTCAGCCGGCTGATGTTATGACAACAACTCGTGAGCAGACATTTGATAACAAAGCGCTCACGAGGGAAACCAAACTCACTTACTCTTTAACCAAACTCATCCCCGAACCAAACTCTTCGCCATAACCTTCTTCACCATGTTCGTTGATATCCACACCTTGGTCTTCAACAACCGGCTTAACTCGCAGTTCCATGAATGATCCTAGAACCTTGAGAATAACAAAGGTGCCAACCCCGGCAAAAATATAGGTGGCGACGATCGCGATAATTTGTTCCACCAACTGCGAGGGATTGCCGAAAAACAAGCCATTGTCTCCAGCCGCGTTAACCGCTTTTGTGGCAAAAAGGCCGGTTAGAAGCGCCCCGACAGTCCCACCAACACCGTGAATGGGAAAGGTGTCTAAAGAGTCATCAAACTGCCATTTCGCCCGCAGGGTGACCGCATAGAAACAGCAAATTGCAGTAATTGATCCAATAAGAATAGCTCCTAAGGGAGTGACATATCCGGCTGCTGGGGTAATACCGACTAATCCCGCTAGAAAGCCGCTGGCAATGCCGATGGCGGTTGGCTTGCCTCTCAGTATCCACTCCCACAGTAGCCAAGTTAGACCACCGGCAGAGGCGGAAACCATTGTCGCCACAAAAGCAACGGTTGCTAAACTACCGGCTGCTAAAGCGCTGCCGGCATTAAACCCAAACCAGCCAAACCACAGCAACCCAATGCCCAATAAGACATAAGGCACATTATGGGGGGCAGCCGGTCGCACCATAAAGCTTTTGCGTGGCCCAATCATCCAAGCGGCAACCACCGCAGAAACACCGGAACTGATATGGACAACTGTGCCGCCGGCAAAGTCTAAATCTCCAATCGCACCGAGCCAGCCTTTACCCCAAACCCAGTGAGCCAAAGGAGAGTAGATTAAGGTTGACCACAGGAGAATAAACCAGAAATAGGCTTTAAAACTTATCCGCTCCACAATCGCCCCAGAGATCAGCGCCGGGGTGATGATGGCAAACATCATCTGGTAAACCATGAACACCTGATGCGGAATCGTTGGTGCATAGCCGACTGGATCGGGTTGGTCGAATGCCACGTTATTCAAGCCAAGCCAGTTTAAGCTCCCAATGATGGGATTGGCATTGACAGTCGCGGCATCTCCGGGGTTCACGCCGGGTATGACTGAAGTTGGGGCGAAGGCAAGACTATAACCCCACAGCGTCCAAGTCACTCCGACGACGGCCATCAGGAGCAGGCTCATCATCATAGTGTTGAGTACGTTGCGAGAGCGTACCAGTCCTCCATAGAAAAACGCCAGTCCAGGCGTCATCAGCAGGACTAGACCTGAGCAGATTAACATAAAGGCGGTATCGCCTGTGTCGAGAGGAGACTCTGCGGTTGCTGGAGCCGTTTCTTGTTGGCGAGTCGCATCTGCTGGAGCGATTGGCGGCTCGGTAGACGTAGCCGGCGCGGATATTGCCGGTGTAGGAGTAGCGGGAACGGTTTGTTCCGCAGAAGGGCTGGCAGGAGTGAGCAGTTCTGTCGCTGCCGGCTCTGGAGTGGGTTCATCTTGCGAAAGGACATTTCCCATGAGGGGGATCACGAGTATCCACAGCGCGATGATGCCGGTTAGTACCTTTTTAAACACGTTCTTACCTTTTGAAGCGATGACTTAGAATTTCAGCAATTTTTAGCTGGGTAATTCCGTATTAAAGGATACATATGCTAAGTTTACAAGTTTATATAATCGCGAAATTTTGCTTTTGCAGATCTAAGTCTGTTGTTACTTCATCAAGCACTACATTTACATTTAGTTTTTGAATGATTTATGAATATTCTCTCAAAACCGCTGTACTGGAAAATATCTGCACCATACAAGATCGCTGCATAAAATAGCAATTTTTGCAAGCCAAAAATATTTTCAAGATAGTGCGGCTGTGGGAAAACAAGAAATTCATTTAAAAAAGTTTTCTAAATCAATTTAGCTCAGACCATTTTGAAAAATGACAGAGGCTTGTGAAGGATTGGAAATTTCCAGTTGGAGGCGTTTCCAATTCTTAAAGTTTAAAATAACATTAATAAGTTTGTGCTTGATTAAAGGCATTTAAAATTTTGTGTTAAACTTATAGGCAATTTCATGCCCCAAAAAACAGTGAAACCAAAAACAATGTTCCCAGGAAAAGTCAAAGTAAACCGAGTATGGGTAGGTTTAGTTGCCATGCTGACTGTGTTACTTTTAGCACTCAGCGGTAGCGTTTTTAAATCGCCGGCTATTGCTAGCCAACCCCCCAGCATCTTGGCTGAGGTTTCACCGACTGACCCATCTTTTGCGGCGCTGCAAAATCTAGGAGAACGCTACGGTTGCTATTCTTTGGGCAATGCCAGTTTTAATGGCAGCGAACCTGTGACAAAAGCTGAATTTGTCCAAACTCTGAGTGCTTGCCTAGACAGCATCGCTCAATTCGCTAAATAATAAAAAAATTTCAGGGGCTAAAATTCTACCAAAATGGCTGTACTCATTCGAGACAGCCATATTTTTTTGACTTTAAATTTTTCTGTGACAAATCAGAGAATTCTCTAATCCCGGCCTGCTCAAAAAAATTAACAAGTGAAATGTTTTGAAACCGTTCTAGGCAGACGTACTGATCACTTGTTCTAAGGCTTGCTTAACGCCAGAATATTGATAATTAAAACCGGCATCTAAAGTCCGTTTGGGCAAAACTTTTTGGCCCTCTAAAACCACTTGGGCGGCATCGCCTAAAAGCGCTTCTAAAGCAAAATTGGGCACCGGCAGCCAAGAAGGCCGGTTCATGACTTGGCCCAAAGTTTCGCAAAATTCATTCATGCGAACCGGGTTTGGTGCGGTGGCGTTGAGAACGCCTTCAATTTCAGGACGGGTTAGCGCTTGCACGATTAGGTTCACCAAGTCATCCCGGTGAACCCAAGAAAACCACTGCCGGCCCGATCCAATTGGCCCACCGGCATACATTTTAAATGGAAGTAGCATTTTTGCAACTGCGCCACCCATGCCTAAAACGATGCCGGTGCGGAGAATAACGAGGCGGGTGCCGGCATCCTTCACCTTCTGCGCTTCCGCTTCCCAAGCTTGACAGACTTGCGCCAGAAAATCGTTGCCGGCACCACTATTTTCATCAAAGGTTGCCGTTTCACTGGTTCCGTAATAGCCAATGGCAGAGGAATTTACCAAAACCGACGGCTTCGGGTTTGCCTTAGCGATCGCTTCCACAATTTTTTGAGTGCCTAGCTGCCGGCTATCCAGGATTTCCTGTTTGCGTGCCGGTGTCCAGCGTTCATCTGCAATGGCTGCGCCGGCAAGGTTGACAACGCCATCGCATCCAGAAATCGACTCTTGCCACTTTCCTGACTGGGTTGGCGTGTAGGCAACAATTTCAATATTTGGATACGCTGAAGCAGGAAACACGCGCCGCGCGCGATCTTGGCTGCGCGTCAGTACCAGAATTTGATGTCTGTCTGCGTGAAGTTTTTCGACAAGACGACTGCCGACAAAGCCCGTTGCGCCGGTGATGGCTACTTTCATAAGTGGAAACGTTAACTTTTGTATGTTCTCTGCTAACCCCACAGTTTACGTCAGCCGGCAACACTTGCAAAATTGAGGTGGCTGTCGCTGAAGAGAACCTCCTTAAATAAGAAGAGGCCGGCAATAGGCAATGCAATGGTAGTTCCCACAAAAAATTGCTAGTGTGAAGTTTTGAGGGAAAATCTATGACCGCAACTCTAGATGCACCCAAAACCATCGAGTCTTATCTCGGTGCTGAAGCAGAAGACCTTCTTACGCACAAAGCTAAAGTTTCTCAAGATTTACTTCATCTTCCCGGCCCAGATTTTATCGACCGAATCTGGGCGTACAGCGATCGCTCTCCCCAAGTGCTGCGGAGTCTCCAGCAGCTTTACTCTACAGGGCGCTTAGCAAACACCGGCTATCTTTCCATCCTGCCGGTGGATCAGGGCATCGAACACTCTGCCGGCGCGTCTTTTGCCCCCAACCCCATCTATTTCGACCCAGAAAACATTATTAAGCTGGCGATGGCTGCCGGCTGCAATGCGGTGGCAACCACCTTGGGCGTTTTGGGCAGCGTTTCTCGCAAATACGCCCACAAAATTCCCTTTATTGTCAAACTCAACCACAACGAACTGCTCACCTATCCCAACCAATACGATCAGGTGATGTTTGCCTCGGTTGAGCAAGCTTGGAATCTGGGGGCAACCGCCGTAGGGGCGACGATTTACTTCGGTTCCGATCAATCCACTCGCCAAATTCAAGAAGTCAGCGAAGCTTTTGCTTTAGCCCACGAATACGGCATGGCAACCATTCTCTGGTGCTATCTCCGCAACAGCGCGTTTAAGCAAGACAAAGACTATCACATTGCTGCTGACCTCACCGGCCAAGCCAACCATCTCGGCGTCACCATTGAGGCAGACATCATCAAGCAAAAGCTGCCAGAAGTGAACAACGGCTATAAAGCTGTCTCCGACGCTGCCGGCAAGAAATACGGCATGACGAATGCTCGGGTTTACTCAGATTTAACCACGGATCACCCGATTGATTTAACCCGCTATCAGCTGCTCAACTGCTACTGCGGGCGTGCCGGCTTGATTAATTCTGGTGGGGCGTCTGGAAAAAGCGACTTTGCCGAAGCGGTTCGCACAGCCGTGATTAACAAACGTGCTGGGGGTTCTGGCTTGATTTCCGGGCGCAAAACCTTCCAGCGCCCCTTTGAGGAAGGCGTCAAGCTGTTTCACACCATCCAAGATGTCTATCTGTCACCCGATGTCACGATTGCATAATTGAACGCGATGGGGGCGCACACCTCGGTGCGCCCCTACTAAATGTCAGGCGATCAAAACATTGCAACCGTAAAAAAACATAAACCTCGCACGCAATGTTGAGATAGTCTGAGAAACTAGAAGTCTGATAGTTGTAGTGCTTAAGTTAAATTCCTAGGGGTAACGATGAAGCTGGCAGCACGGGTGGGTCAGGTCGCGCCTTCGCTTACATTGGCAATCGCGGCTAAGGCAAAGGCGATGAAGGCTGAAGGCATCGACATTTGCAGTTTTAGCGCCGGCGAACCGGATTTCGACACGCCGGCACATATCAAAGCCGCTGCCAAACAAGCGCTAGATGCCGGTAAAACTAAATATGGCCCTGCTGCAGGTGAACCCAAGTTGCGCGAAGCAATCGCCCGGAAGCTAAAAAAAGATAATGGACTCGACTACGCGCCAGAGAACGTGGTCGTCACCAATGGCGGCAAGCATTCTTTGTATAATCTGATGATGGCGCTGCTCGATCCGGGAGAAGAGGTAATTATCCCAGCCCCATATTGGCTGAGTTATCCAGAAATGGTAAAACTTGCCAGTGGTGTGCCGGTGATTATTCACGCAGATGCCGAAAGTAACTACAAAATTACGCCGGCTCAACTGCGAGAAGCGATCACCCCAAAAACGCGATTATTTATCCTTAATTCGCCGTCCAATCCCACCGGCATGGTTTACACACCGGATGAAATTCGCGCACTCGCCGAGGTGATTGTTGAAAAAGATATCTTAGTCGTTTCTGATGAAATCTACGAGAAGATTATCTATGCCGGTGTCGAACATCTCAGCATTGGATCGATTGGCAAAGAAATTTTTGATCGCACAATCATTAGTAGTGGTTTTGCCAAAGCTTACTCCATGACCGGCTGGCGACTCGGTTATTTAGCTGGCCCATTAAATTTAATTAAAGCAGTGACAACACTTCAAAGTCACAGCACCTCTAATGTCTGTACCTTTGCTCAGTACGGGGCAGTTGCAGCGTTGGAAGAATCGCAAGATTGTGTAGAAGAAATGCGCCAAGCCTTTGCCGAACGCCGGCAAGTTATGTATGACCTTCTCAATGCAATTCCCGGATTAAATTGTCCTAAACCAGATGGTGCTTTTTACCTGTTACCAAATATCAGTAAAACTGGGTTAAAATCACTAGAATTTTGTGATGCTTTACTTGAATCTCAGCAAGTAGCCGTCATTCCAGGAATTGCGTTTGGTGCAGATGATTGCATCCGTTTATCTTACGCAACCGATATGGCAACCATTGAGAAGGGAATGAGCCGGCTTGAAGAATTTGTCCGTTCCCATGTGTAAATTTCGGTAAACTCAAACTTCTGCTTACTCAGGGGATGAACCTCATGGAAATTTCTGAACAACAGCGACAAGCTGCTGAATCTATGGCTCAAAAAAAATACAGTGAAGCTATCGCTTTGTACGAACAAAGTATTGAGGCTGAATCAACCGTGATGTCTAACTATTGGCATCTTGGCTTGGCACTGCTGTTGCAAGGACAAGAATCCGAAGCTCAGATGACTTGGCTATCAGCATTGTCACAAGTGAGTCCAGAGAAAACTGAATCCGCAACCGCAGAATTAGTGAAGGTATTAGAAGCAGAAGCTCAATGCCGTTGGGAAGCAAATTTTGAGCTTGAAAATGCTTGGACAATTCGTCAGTATATCTGCGAATTTGAGCCAGACAATCTTAACAATTTACTATCGATAATTTTGCTTTCTATTGAGCTAGAAGAGTTTTCGCCTCAAGGTCAGCTTACCCTCCTTCAAGCAAGCAATCTCCTGTTAAAGTCACAAATTGATCCGGCACAATTGAATTTAGATTTAATTTTAAAAGTTTTGGAAAAATTATCAGAAGTCAATCCTTATGATACTTTTTTTGAAGTCTGCTTAAATTGGACTAACCTCCTCAAGGAGACTCAGCGGATTGGAGAAATTAAAAAGAAGCTGGCTCTTAACTATCAAAGTTTAGGGATTTTTCTTTACAATCAAAGAAGTTATAGCCAAGCATTCAATCAATTTAAAAAAGCTTTAGAATTACAGCCTGAACTGGAGAAAACAGAACTGGCTGCCCTAAAATTCAATATAGGGATATCACTGGCAAGTCAGGGGCGGTTTGAACCAGCCCTAGGCTTTTTTCAGGAAGCTCTAGAGGCCAATCCTGATTTTAACCAGGCACTCTACCAAATTAATCGGGTTAGATACGAAGCTGAGAACTTCTCGACAGGTTATCAATTTACTCAAGATTGGTTCAGTATGAATATTCCCGTATGGGAAGAGCATTTGGCGAGGTTTGCTCATCAACCAAACCTTAATTTCTTAGAAATAGGAAGCTGGGAAGGGCGCTCAACTTGTTGGCTTCTCAAAAATATACTCACAGATCAATCGGCTAAAATTGACTGTATAGATACATTTGAGGGCAGCCTCGAACATCATCAGTGGTATGATGAAAGCTACATAAAATCTGTTGAAGAACGGTTTAATTTTAATATTGCTAAAACAGGAGGAGCCGAAAAAGTCAAAAAAATTGTAGGCCGATCTCAAGAGATGATGCGAACATTATCCTTTAATTTCTACGATCTTCTTTACATTGATGGCTCTCACCTAGCAAGTGATGTACTGCTAGATACCGCACTGGGATGGGAACTAGTTAAAGTTGGGGGAGTCATAATTTTTGATGATTATGATTTTACTTTTCCGGGAAACCCACAGCAGAATACTAAAATTGCTATAGATGCTTTTTTAACAGTCTTTTGTCAGAAAATAAAGGTGATTTATGTAGGCCATCAAGTTCTGATAGAAAAGACGGCTGATTAATCAGGCTTGTTTAAGAAGGAACTTAAAAGATTGGGCAAAAAAAGTAAAGTTAAACTTTGATGTCGTTGCTTAGCTTTAGCTTCTCAATGATGCTTTTTTTATGAATAAATCTCATGGTTGCATAGTGTGGACACAGGCGAGTGCTTCGCAACAGGGTAAAGGATACAGCCAAACACCCCTGATCGCCGGCTTGCTTCTAGGCGCACTCCTCTTAGGGAGAAACCCCTACCTCTCTCCTGCTGCAACCACCGGCAGATTAAACCTACAATTGGTTATAACTAAGATAAATTGCGTCAACAGGCAGGCTCCATGATTCCTATCGTTATCGAACAGTCAGGTCGTGGCGAACGCGCTTTCGACATCTATTCGCGACTCCTGCGTGAGCGCATCATCTTCCTCGGATCGCAAATTGATTCCGACTTGGCAAACTTGATTGTCGCTCAACTGCTTTTTCTAGAAGCTGAAGATCCGGAAAAAGATATCTACCTCTACATCAACTCTCCAGGCGGTTCGGTGACAGCCGGCATGGGCATTTTTGACACCATGAACCACATTCGCTCGGATGTCTCCACGATTTGCGTCGGCCTAGCTGCCAGTATGGGAGCTTTCTTGCTCAGTGCCGGCACAAAGGGTAAGCGGATGAGTCTGCCCCATTCTCGGATTATGATTCACCAACCCCTTGGTGGCGCTCAGGGGCAAGCAACAGATATCGAAATTCAAGCGAAGGAAATATTATACCACAAACGGCGACTGAATGAGCATCTAGCCGCCCACACCGGCCAACCCATAGAGAAAATTGCAGAAGATACCGAACGGGATTTCTTCATGTCACCCGAAGAATCCAGGCAATATGGTCTCATCGATCAAGTGATTGATCGGCGTCCCTCTGCAACTCGTCCGGTTGCAGTCGGTTAAGAAAATAGACACCTAGTGTTAAGGGTGATCGTTAGCGCATGAGATGATTCATGTCCTGACTATCACCCTTTACCTTTTTTACTTAGTCGGTGCCGGCAGAGATTCTAAATAGTGCAAGAAATCAAGCAATTCCTCATCAGTCAGCAGTTTGCTAGATGACTTGCCATAAGTTTGAGTTAAATGATTTTTTCCCTGCTCAGGACTCCAGTGCAAACGCTCTAGTTCAACTTTAATTTTGGCGATTTCGTTCGAGAGATCCTTCTTCTTATCGACACCGGCACTCCCAGTTTCAGGCGCGGCGGGCATCGGCTTCCCAATACCCTCACGGTGAAACTGTGAACTGCTCAATAGAGGCTCAGTGGAAGCCGGCTCAACTTCTGGGAGATTAAACGATGACGTCGGTGCCGGCATAACATCCTGCTCTTCCCCATTGCCGTTGAAATCAGATAACCACTCATCCGAAGCCGGCGCAGGGGAAGTGGGAGGAATAGAAGGACGAGCCGGCGTTGTTAGCGGGGGAGAAGTTCTGGAAAAAGCTGTATCAGAGTGAGCCGGCACCAAAGGATCTGGCGAAAACCCTTTTTGCGATTGAAAATTCGTTGTCAAAGGTGCCGGTAAAGGTGAAGTTGTAGTGGGTTGAAGTGAAACAGAATTCGTCTGTGCCGGCTGTGGCGTTCCCACTTCAATTCCCAAAACATTCAAAGCCCGGGTTTTAGCTCGATCTTCCGCCACTTCCACAGTTTCTGCCGCCGCCATCCCCGAAGACAGCGTCACGCCTTCCACAACAACCAAAGCGCGGACAACATATTTGCCGTGATCAATCGCCAGTAACTCAGAAATTAAACCGCCGGCTGGATAACGAGCGAAAAATTGAGAAAACATAGCATTCCCATCAAAAATATCAGAAGTCCAGAAGATAGCGCTATTTTAAATTTTAGACTTTACTTATTAAATTGGGTATTCACTTTCAAATCAGGGCCTCCCAAAATAAACTCACTGAAGCGTTGAAAGCTTTTTTGCACCATCTTAAAGAAGCCAGGCTTCAGGCAAAATAGAATATTTGCTAAGTTAAATGCTTCTTAACTTAGCAATTTGCCTACCCAAGAAGGCTATCTATCCTGATGGAAAACATCGCGATTGAGTCAATCAAAAAAATCAAGGGCAGAATTTTCTTCTTTCCCTCTCGCCCTAGCAATGCTCTCGTGCCTTTGCCTAACACCCGCTGATTAAAAACCTGAATACCCCGCCGGCAAACACGACAGCTACTCCTAAACACACTTTACGGATGATCTTGCCCTCAATCCCTAACTTTAGGATAGTGTGCGAAAAAACCGATGTACCAAAAGCACCCGCTAAAACTAAAATAGTTAAAAGACTACATCTGCGCGGCATTGAGCCGCTCCATCCGACCTGTATATACCCTAAAGCTAGAGCGGGGTCGCTGCAAAGCGGTTGCTAAAACAGAAGCGCCGCAGCGTGTAAGAAAACGAGAGTGCAAGAGTACACGCTATTCAGGCACCTCCGACACTCGCTCGAAGCCGGCTCAAGCTCCTGACCCTTGGTTGCATCACTGTGTTCTAAAACATGGCGGGGGCGAGAAAAACGGGTTTATTCAAAGTCGGAGGTGCCTGACGATGTCACCCTGATGCCCAAACAGCTGCGTTAAGCGCAACTGAGAGGTTCCGCCATCGGATTGCTTGCTTCCAGCGTTCTCGGCGCGAACACTTCCTTAAAAGTCGTTCGCGAGGAAAGGAGGAGTGAAGCTTGGAAAAGGTGCGGACAGACGATAGTAGATTTTAGATTGACGTTCGCGTAGCGCATTGAATCTAAAATCCAAATTTCCAAATCCGGGCATCCAAGGCTAATAGCTACCGCCGCGTGGAGTGATAGTGCCGGGGAGAGAATCGAATAGAGACCACAAGGATTGAGCGCTGCATGGAATTTTCAATCGCTACATTACTGGCAAACTTTACGGATGATAAACTGGTCGCGCCTAAAGTCTTGGAGAAGAAACTGGGTTGCCAGGACAAGACAAGTCTGCGTAAATTCCAAATTGTCCTAGACGCTTTAGAGAAAATTGGCATCTTAGTCAAAGATCGCGGCAAGTATCGCCGGGTAGTTGAAGAAGGTGTCGTAGAAGCTAAACTTCGTTGCTCTAGCAAAGGGTTTTGTTTTGCCATTCAAGATGCGGAAGGATCAGAGGATATTTATATCCGGGAATGCCATCTCAGTTCCGCTTGGAATGGTGATCGCGTGTTGGTCAAGATCATCAAAGAAGGCAGCCGCCGGCGCAGTCCAGAAGGGGAAGTGCGGTTAGTTCTCGAACGAGCCAACCCCAGCGTCTTAGCGCGATTGAAACAAGCCAAAACCCAAACAGGTCTCGCTGCATACAAAGCCGTTCCCTTAGATGATCGGCTATTGTTTGAACTCGAAGTTAACTCAAATGGCATCGCCCTAGAAGAAGCCATTGATTACCTGGTTCATGTCGAAGTTCTGCGCTATCCCCTCGGTTCCTATCCGCCGGTGGGGCGCGTTGCTCAAATTCTCGGTAGTGATGCCGAAGATGCTAACGATCTAGACATTGTTTGCTGCAAGCACGATCTGCCGCGTTCTTTTAGCGAAAATGTGATGAAGGCGGCGAAAGCCTTGCCCAAACAGCTACGAAAAGCTGACTTGAAAAACCGGCTGGATTTACGTGAGGTGCTGACTCTCACCTTTAAGGCTGAATCCTTACAACGTGAGCCAGAAGAACCAGAAACTGAAGAAGAAGGCTTAAGCACCGGCGCTTCTCCGGTAGAACACGCCTTCTCCTTAGAAACACTGGAAGATGGGCAGTGGCGGCTGGGCGTTCATGTTGCGGATGTAGCCTATCATGTCCCACCCGACTCGCCCCTCGACCGGGAAGCCCGCAAGCGCGGCATCGCCGTGTTTTTGGGAGAAACGGCAATCCCCATGTTGCCCGAAATTTTGGCAGAAAATCGCTGCTCTTTGTTACCGGAAGAAGAACGGCTTGCCATTTCGGTGCTGATCACCTTGAACTCTCAGGGAGAAGTGCTGGAATTTGAAATTCAACCCAGCGTTATTCAAGTTGATCACCAGCTCAGTCCCCAGCAAGCTCAAGAAATTTTGGATCGCAATGAAGACTCAGCGCTCAGTCCAGTCCTCGACCAAATGTTAGCGCTCTCCCGTGCAGTCAAGCAACAGGGGCAGCAACGGGGCGCGATTGAACTAAATCTGCCGGCAACTCAGTACGGTGTCGGCCAGTTTCCCTTTGATGATGAGGGGTTGCTAGGGGTAATTGTTGCCTCACCTCGCCTCAGTGCCGGTGCAATGGTGACAGAATTGATACTTCTGACGAACCAAATCGTAGCCGGCCATTTACAGGCGCTGATGGTGCCGGGAATTTATCGGGTACAGCCAAAGCCCGATTTCGATGATGTTCAAGAGTTAATTAAACTGGCTGACAATCTGGGGATGAACTTGCAGCTAGAAAATGAGGAAGATGTTCGCCCTCAAGATTATCAAGGTTTTACCCAACAGTTTGCCGGCTCCACTGCTGAACGCGTGCTGACTTATCTGCTGCAGGAAACCTTAAAACCTGCTACCTATAGCACCACCCCAGGATCGCATTTTGGCCTATCCCTAGACACTGGATACACCCACTGCACTTCGCCAGTGCAACGTTACGCAGATTTGCTAGTGCAGCGCATCCTCCACGCTGTGTTTGAACACGGGCGCGATCGCCGCACCACTCGTGTCAAAGAAAGCGTTAATTTACGTCACAGTAGCGCTAAAGGCCAAATTAACTGGAACGTGTTGCCCCCAGAAGTGCAGCATGAACTTGAAGAACAGCTCTCTACCATCGTGGGACATCTCGGTGATCGAGAAAAAGTCTCCCAGGAAGCTGAGGAGGATCTGGCAGGCTTAAAGAAAGCCGGTGCAATGAAAGAACGTACCGGCGAAACGTTTCCAGGTTTGATCACCGGCGTCCAGTCTTACGGCTTCTTTGTGGAAATTGAAGAATTGCTGGTGGAAGGACTGGTTCATGTTTCTTCTTTGAAAGATGACTGGTATGAATACCGCTCTCGCCAACAAACCTTGGTGGGGCGCAAAAACCGCAAGCAATACCGGCTCGGCGATCGCGTAGAAGTTCAAGTCAAGAGCGTAGATTACTACCGACAACAAATAGACTTGGTTGCGGTTGGTGGTGGCAGTGAAGCCACAAATGGAGATGACGAGGAACCTGAGCGTTCCACTTACAACCCTTATCTGGAGGTTGATCGTTAATGAAGAATCAGAGCCGGGATAAGGGGATAAAGAATTCTTTATACTCTATCCCGGCAGCCTATTCTTTATTAGCAATGAACTGATGACACAGGATAACAAGACACGCCCTCTGATTTTGGGTGTTTCAGGGGCATCTGGGCTAATTTATGCAGTGCGAGCGATTAAGTTTTTATTAGAGGCAGACTGGGCAATTGAGTTGGTGGCTTCTAAGTCTACTTATATGGTTTGGCAGGCAGAGCAAAATATTCGGATGCCCTCTGAGCCGGCGCAACAGGAGCTATTCTGGCGTGAGAAAGCTGGGGATGTGACAAGCGGCAAGCTGAGATGTCATGCTTGGCAAGATGTGGGTGCGAATATTGCCAGCGGATCGTTTCGGACGTTGGGGATGATCGTGATGCCGTGCAGTATGAGTACGGTGGCGAAGTTGGCTGCCGGTTTGAGTTCGGATCTTTTGGAGCGGGCTGCTGACGTGCAGCTCAAGGAAGGACGTAAACTGGTGATAGTGCCTCGCGAGACGCCTTTGAGTTTGATTCACTTGCGGAATTTGACGGCTTTGGCGGAAGCGGGGGTAAGAATTGTGCCGGCGATTCCTGCTTGGTATCACAACCCGCAAACGATTGAGGATTTGGTGGATTTTGTGGTGGCTCGTGCTTTGGATCAGCTTGATATTGATTGCATCCCAATAAGCCGGTGGGAGGGACATTAGAAGTGTGAATTGGGGCGATGTTGCTGTGCTGCCGGTGCAAGAGTTAAGGGTGAAGAATGATTGTTTTTAAGATTTTTTAACCACAGATGATAGCGCAGCGTGGCGCTAGCCATACACAGATGAATACCGATGATAGCGCAGCGTACTGTTAGGCATATAGAGATAAATCTGATTGCTTTATGTGTTATTTGGATAAAGGGGTGGAATTTTGCAAGGGATTTAATCTTTTTAACTAAAAACTCTTCGAGATACTCAACACTGTGGAGGATTCATTATGCGTGAATTTCGTGTTTTACTGCTGCTGGTTGTATTCGGAGGGCTAGGGATTTTTGCATGGCAAAATGCGTCGCCTGTTCTGCCGGTGGTATTTTTAGGCACGCAATCATTGGCGCTACCGCTTTCTGTGCTGATGTTGGGTGCTGTGGCGGCAGGTGTGCTGACATCCTTTGCGATTGCTGCTTTATATCAGCTGTCAAATTATTTGTTTGAGCGAGAATTGTTAACGAGCCGGCAGATTCCTTTACCGCAGATCCCGCGTGACTATATGCCTCAAACGCCACGCGAACCTGTGCCGCAACCGCCACGCCGGCAACCGGAACCGGCTCCCCAAGCTAATACAGTTTTGCAGAATAACTGGGGCACACCAAGGGCTTCTGCGACTGCCGACGTTTCTGAGGAGGTGGTTGATCGCCGTGCCGGTGTTGAGGAACCCGATGATTATGACGCGCCGGCTGAGGATGATGACGAGTTTTATGAGGATTGGGAGGAGAATGAGCAAGCCTCCAATGCTCCTGCCGGTGAGCGGGATTTGGGCAAAGATCCCACAACTTATGAAGTGCCGCAGGAACCGAAAACGGTTTCCCGCTATGGCTCAACTTATTCGATCAGCTATCGGGAGTCGGCTGAGTCTGGGGTGGGAAAAACGGAATCTGTTTATGATGCGGATTACCGGGTGATTAATGCACCCTCCTCTGGTGAGCCGGCACCCAGGCAAGATGAAGGAAGCAAGAAACAAAATCAAGAGGATGATGGGGGTTGGGATAATGATAAACGCAAGCCTTCAAAAGATTGGTAGTTTAGAATGTTGAATTTGCAGTTATAGCGGTTTTCACTCCTGCACCCAACAGAGAATCGCAATATCTCTAACACCACTCCTTAACCCATCTGCGGTTAAAAAATCTCAAATCTGCTCCCTCCCGTTAATTGCTCCGCATTAAACAACCGGCACTCAGTAGAGCAATCAAAAAATCAGCACCCCCTTCTGAAAAGAAGAGAGTGCCGGCACTTAAATTCAACACAACTAAGTTGCGATAAATTGCCCTAAATCTTAATAGGCATCCTGCAACTCAAAAAAGTCTGGAGAGACATAATCCTTACGCAGCGGCCAACCTACCCAATCTTCCGGCATCAAAATCCGTTTTAAATTCGGATGTCCTTCATAAATGATGCCGTACATATCGTAAGCTTCCCGCTCTTGCCAGTCTACCGTCTTCCAGATCCAGAACAGGGAAGGCAGTCTCGGATCTTCCCGTGGTAGGAACACTTTCACCCGCACTTCTTCAGGTCGGTCAGCATTATCACTCACTTTAATTAAGTGATAGAAACTAACCAAATCTTCACCAGGACCGGCATCATAACCGCCTTGACATTGCAGGTAATTAAATCCGTAAGCGTAGAGGGCAGTTGCCAGAGGAATTAAAAACTCCCGCTCAACTTTGATAATCTCCACACCGGAATGATCTACCGGCAGCGACTCATGGGCAAACTCATTTTGCGTCAGCCACTGAGAAACCTTGCCGGCTTCAACGATTTGCGTTCCTTCTTCAGCCACGGCTTTCCTCCTTCTGAGCAGATTGAAGCGCCGGCGGCACCGGCATTCCCATCGCTTCTGTCAGTTCCTTTGGTGGCGCTTGGCGAGTGGGAGAGTCGAGATAGCTGCCGGTTAAAATCTCCGGAACCGGCTTCATGTTGTGTGCCTTGCTGTAGAAACGGTGGCTTTGCTGTAACCGGCCCCGTTCTTGTAGCGAATCATTAGAAACCTTTTTACGCAACTTTATAATTGCATCCATGATCGCTTCCGGACGCGGCGGACAGCCTGGGATATACACATCCACCGGCATCAGCTTATCGATTCCGCGCACTGCGGTGGGAGAGTCGGCACTAAACATCCCGCCGGTAATCGTACAGGCACCCATTGCAATCACGTATTTGGGTTCCGGCATTTGTTCGTACAAACGAACCAAAGCCGGCGCGTATTTCATCGTGATCGTGCCTGCTGTAATAATTAAATCGGCTTGGCGCGGACTAGCACGCGGCACTAGACCAAAACGGTCAAAGTCAAACCGGCTGCCAATCATGCCGGCAAACTCAATAAAGCAGCAAGCCGTCCCATACATCAGGGGCCACAAGCTAGACAGTCGCGCCCAGTTGTAGAGGTCATCAACCGACGTCAGAATCACATTCTCCGATAGCTCTTTTGTGATCTCTGGCCGGCCTACCGGGTTAATCAGTTGCCCCGATTCCCCTGAAGTGTTGGGCGATGTAACATTAGTGTTCATGACCATTCTAAGGCTCCTTTGCGCCACGCATACACGAGTGCAATCACCAGAATTGCAATAAAAATCAGGGCTTCAATAAAAGCCAACAACCCCAGCCGGTGGAACGCCACAGCCCACGGATAGAGGAAAACAGTTTCAACATCAAAGATCACGAAGACCAAAGCAAACATATAGTATCGGATGTTGAACTGAATCCAAGCCCCTCCAATGGGTTCCATGCCGGACTCGTAAGTGGTACGCCGTTCTGGGCCAAGACCTTTGGGCCGCAGCAATGCAGAAGCCGTCAACGCCAATAAGGGTACGAGGCTGCTAATTAGCAGAAAGCCCAGGAAATATTCATAGCCGCTGAGGACAAACACGATAAATAATGACCGCTTCGCTGAAGGTACGTTTGTTTCTACTTGTTTACATTACAGTATACAGGGCTAAGGGTTACGGCGGCAGGCTGCGAATCGTTGCACCACGCCCAGCCAAATGCCTTGTGTCTGAGAATCTTTATTTCTAACCTTTCAGATAGCGGTCGCCGTAAGGCTTGCCGGCTCAGCAATTCAGCCGAAAGCTTAATTTTTTAGCAGATTCGTTGACAATCTTTAACAAAATTATGCGACATTTTAATATTATTACTATCAACGATCGTTATGCTGCGAGGAGACGTGGCGAGGACTGGAGCCTTGGTCACTCTCTCAACGCCCCAACCCTCTATTCTTCCTGAGCCATGAGTCCCGAAGCCATTGATTCCCAAACGTTAGACAGATACGAATGCCGAGCCTGTGGCTACGTTTACGAACCGACCAAGGGAGACGATGGGCGTCAGGTTCCGCCCGGAACGCCGTTTACAGAGTTGCCGGCGGATTGGCGCTGCCCGGTGTGTGGGGTGCGAACCTCGCAGTTTTATAATATAGGCGCTGCCGGCACTGCCTCTGGATTTAAGGAAAATCTCGGTTACGGCCTAGGTGTCAACACACTCACTCCAACCCAGAAAAATCTGCTGATTTTTGGCGGACTGGCCCTTGGCTTGCTATTCTTTCTCAGCCTCTATGGCTTACAGTGAGACAGCTTCAAGATTCTACTCGAATGATGAAGTCTTGATCCACTGGGGAAAGACTTGGATCGCATTCGCGTTTGAGCTGAAACTGAAGGACTGCCGGTTCTAAATGCAACAAAAAACGATTAACAGATATATAGATTGGACTGTGATAGACTCGCTCATCAAACCTTTGAGACCCATTGTTTTATTACTAGCAGCCGTCCTGCTTTGTGTGGGATGTTCTCAAGTCCCCTCTCTCAGTTCCAGCCCCTGGCAAGTGATCAACCTGCCCAGTGAAGCGAATTTACAAGATATTGCATTTACATCTGACCCCAACCACGGTTGGATTGTCGGCAGCAATGCCACCTTACTAGAAACCACCGATGCCGGCCAAACTTGGCAAGAAAAACGTTTGGATCTGGATGAGGAAAAAGCTTTATTGACATCGGTTAGCTTTTCTGGCAAGGAAGGATGGATTGTGGGGCAGCCTTCCGTCTTGCTGCATACAGACGACGAGGGCAAGTCTTGGAATCGGATTCTCTTAAGTGAGAAGCTACCGGGTGCTCCCAACACAATTTTGGCACTTGGCCCGAACTCTGCTGAGATGACCACGAATGTGGGAGCAATTTACCGAACCTCAGATGCCGGCAAGAACTGGAAAGCGATGGTGCAGGAAGCGGTCGGCGTCGTGCGGAATATTCAGCGTTCCTCGAAAGGGGAATATGTTGCCGTGTCGGCGAAGGGGAACTTCTACTCGACTTGGGAACCGGGTCAGAATGCTTGGGTGCCGCACAATCGCAACAGTTCCCGACGCGTCCAGAATATGGGATTTTCCCAAGATGGCCGGTTGTGGATGTTAGCCAGAGGGGGTCAGGTACAATTTAGCAATGCCCAAAACTGGGAAGAGTGGGAAGAACCGCTGCATCCAGAGGTGTCCACAAGCTGGGGATTACTGGATTTAGCCTACAGAACACCCGATGAAGTTTGGGTTGCCGGCGGCAGTGGCAATTTGCTGTGCAGTTTTGATGGGGGTAAAACCTGGCAAAAAGACCGTGAGGTGGAAAATGTCCCCTCTAATTTTTACAAGATTGTCTTTTTGTCGCCCCAGCAAGGATTTATTATTGGTCAGCAAGGTATTCTCTTGAAGTATCAAGCCAATGCCGCATCTGCCTGATGCTAATAAAAATCGCCGGTAGTCTTGCCGGTGGTTAAAATTACTTGCTTGTGAGTGTTGTGCAAGTTTCGTATCATAGAGATTGAGTTTTTAACAGTAGTCTACAGGAGGAATCTAAATGTCTGGCTCAACAGGAGAACGTCCGTTTTCGGACATTATTACCAGTGTGCGCTATTGGGTGATTCACAGTATCACCATCCCCATGCTGTTTGTCGCCGGCTGGTTGTTTGTAAGTACAGGTTTGGCTTACGACGTATTTGGTACGCCTCGGCCTAATGAGTATTACACCCAAACTCGCCAGGAATTGCCAATTGTGCAAGACCGCTTTGAATCAAAGCAACAAATTGAGCAATTTATCAATAAGTAGTTCCTCACGGAGTTCCAAATTATGACGACCAATCGAGCAAACGAGCCAATTTCTTATCCGATTTTTACGGTTCGCTGGCTGGCAGTGCATACCCTAGGAGTCCCCACGATCTTCTTTTTGGGCGCGATTGCCGCCATGCAATTTATTCAACGATAGGAGTAATTTCTCATGCCGACTCGCTCTCCCAACCCGAATAATCAGCCGGTAGAGTTAAACCGGACATCCCTATACTTGGGCCTGTTACTGATTTTTTGTCTGGGTATCTTGTTCTCCAGTTATTTCTTTAACTAACTGGCGATAAATCTCAGTTTTTCGATTTAATGATCTAACGATCTTCAGCTGTGTTTTTAATGGAGAGGTAAAAGCTGTGTCTGAAAGTGGCAGAATTCCTTTGTGGGTTGTCGCAACGGTCGCCGGCCTGGGTGTGATTACGATTGTAGGTATTTTCTTCTATGGTGCCTACGCTGGATTAGGTTCCTCTTTGTAGTATTTCGCTTTTGTTTAGTGAAAAAGGGCAGGTGCGATCGAGAGAGTTGGTCTGTCTGCGAGGAAAGACTAACCGCTCTCGCCGGCCTTAAAATAGTCAGTTTTTTCTGCTACTAATCACTGAGCGATTGTAAAAGAACCGCCTATCTAAAGTTAGCTAGGCGGCTTTTTCATATTTTTATTGGGCTGGTTACCTTTTCACCTTTATGAGTAATCAGATGGTTTCTTCATATTGCCATTAACAATAAACACGAAAGACTTTGATGGATACTTTTTAGTATCATCATCGCCTCCATGAGTTGGAACATCAACCAAGAAGATATCATTTCTAATATCGCCTGGAGGATTCTCTTTTAATGTTAAGTCAAGAACCAAAACGATACTAACCTGCCTCGATTCAACGCCTCCATACTGAGTAGACTGTTTTGTATATTTCTGGCAAATACGTGGTCTATCACCATTATGTCTTTCAACCTTTAACTCAATGATTACACCCCGATAGCTAATATCTGTAACTCCACCTGCTTGAGCAGTATGTGCCTTAACATCTTGTCCTAATCGAAGGCGTAAATCTCGTAAGACTTCTTGTTGGAAGTCTTCCTCTTTCATCTTAACTTTGTCTCGGAAGATAGCCCCTTGAGCATACATTCCCAGAAGACAGGTTAAAGACTCAATTACTGGGAGTAATTCTGTCATCTCATCACGAATAGTTGGATTACTATGTAACAGTTCCCTTACTAATTGAGCCACATGGAGATCAAGCCGATTGTACCCACTAAAAAATAATGATTCTTTAGAGTCAACCACACGAAATTCAAGCTGATTAGATCCGATTACTGGAATTTCGTAAAAGCTATCATTAGACAGCTCAAAGGCACATCCAACAGTAAAGAAAATGTTATTTGAGAGTAGGCTCTGAGCTACCTTAAATTGAATTGTTCCATTCAATTCTCCTTCATAATCATATCCTTCGAGATTGGTTGGCCTCTGGAGGATCAATGGAGAAACTGAATAATCACTATTTGGATAAGTTGACAACAAACGAAGATGTAATCTTTCCGAATCCTCATGCCATAAAACGCCACGGATCTTAAAAATTAATGAATAACTCAAATTTGGTTGTAGCAGTTGAGGACTAACTAAGGGGACATTATTAATAAATGCAATTAAACGTACAAGTGTTGATGGTAATTTAGCCTTTTCACTTTCTCTTAAAGATGAGAAATCAATCTTCTCAGACTTTAAATAAGTAGTTGGTAGAGGAAATAAGCGAAGAAATTCAATCAATTTCATAGCATTTATGCTTCGACCATCTTGCCTAACTATTTGACTGTAAACTTGACTGATTTCCTGCTCTGAATCAATCGAGTTTGACAAAGATATTTGAAATTCATCGCACAGAACCGCTAGTCGTTCGCGTTCGCTTATAATATCTCCTAGTTGACCTTGAGCAAGATCACGACATTGCAAGTAACTTTTTAATATTTGAAGACCTAGAATAGTTAATCGCCAGTCATTAAGATTGCTCATATCTGGCGTTAAGATGAGATGCTTTTCCATAGCATCAATCACAGTCGCAATTTGAGTAGTGTAATCACCTTTCTGTAAGTTAATGATCTCAAGAAGCTTTCTTAGATCCAATAAAATCTTGAGGGCATTATGTGCATGAGCAAGGTCTAGCTCTAGCTCTTGGTTTAGTTTCAAGTTTCAGTCCCCCTAATTTTTGAAAGTGACAAATATGCTTCCTTAAGATTGCCATCTTGCAAATAATGATTGGTAGCTGCCATCATTTCTAATTTTTCTAACTCAGCTTGAAACTTTGAGTATTTCTTCTCCTGTTTAAGCGAACTCGCAGCAAGCCTCAGTATTTCTTTTTCTGCGGAGTAGTCGTCATGTTTTGCAAACAAACTTGCGAAATAACAAGCCTCCCATGCATCTTTTTTTGCAAGTTTTTGTGCAGATTCAAATAGCTCTGACTGAACAGATTTATAAATAGCGTGAGGGAGTTCATGCAACCACGCAAACATTTTTGCCCGTTTAGAGTGTTTATAGCTGTTGTGAGGCTTTCTATCGTAGTTGGCTAAGCACCACCCAATTTGACATGCCACAATTACAGCAGTTGATTCGTTTGGATCTACACATTGGAGCATATCCTCTAAAATACGTTGATCAACAAGCGCCTCATTTGTAGGGAGAGCTGCGGCTATATGCTGAATTGCAATATTTTTAAGATGTGCAAATCTGCGTGTAGTATTCAACATAGCCTCAGCTATGTCATCCAAGTCATGGGGCTTCTTCTTATAGGTGTCGAGCCAACAAATCATCAGATTTAAAGCTTCGACAGCTTGTTCTTGATTAAACCAACTTCCATGCCAACGGAAAGCGTGAATTGCAGCTTTATGAACAATGACATAGCTATCACGTAAATGAACAATCAATATGTCTACTATGTTTTTAGGTGGATCTGATTTTGAGTATCGATACATTTCTTCTACGGCTTGGATTGCAGATGCCCGAATCAATTGGGATTCAAAATCCATTAATCCATCCATTAAAACTGGTAAAACTTGTGGTTGTAGCGAGTATTCTTTCCCGGCCTTAGCAAGAAGGTTTAATAAGGCTGATTTAAATTTTTTGTTGTTTTTCGTAGCAAGATTTTCGTAACAGCTAATAACTGTTTCTCCAATAGCCTTGGGCTTATGCTCAGCTAACTTCTCAAGAGTTTTTAGCAAGTTACTTTTGATCAAGCCCCACTTCTGACGGCGCTCCTCTTCATTTAAGGATGCTATTCGTGGATCTTCAGTTTTCTGACCTGGCAAAATAATTCGTGGAAGTGGAGGTGGAGATTCATCTTGAGTACAAATCAACGCATAGTAACCAAGTAACAGGTCAAAGTTGAATATGGCAGCTTCAGGGCACCAATCGCAGGTAGATTCAAGACACTCTGCTGCTTTATACCTCACATCCAGATCAAAGAACTCATCCTTGACGAACTCTAAGCAACGATTGACCGATATTTGTTCTTCAACTCGTATCGCAGTTAATTTATGTGGTTCTTCACGCCAATTTCTAGCATGACTTTGCACTACCATACAGTAAACGTCTACTATTTCCTCTTGAACTGCCGGACGCTTTTGGCGTATAGCTGAGACAAGATATTCATCCACGTGTAATGGTGCATGACATAATGCTTTACCAATGCACCCCTTTGTTTGTTCATCTGCACTGCCTCCAGAATGATCATCATCAAGTTCAAGAGAGTCAACCAGTTCTGGCAGTAAATCTAGCCCAAGTTGAGGGCACTCACTCTGTAATAATTTGAGAACACCGCAAGCATCTATGCGAATGTGTTTGTTATCGCACCTCAACCGAGAGCGAAATGGTTCGATAACACTCGATGGGTCTGCCTCATAACAAAGGGTTAAAACCCTTGTAGAATTTGGATATGATGGTTCACGACCAGGCAGATAAAACAAAATATTATGATTCTGATGACCTATAAGGTTTTCGATAAGAGGAGTTGATATTGGAAATTTAACTGTTTCACCAAGACGAATTAGTATGCCTGATGCTAATTCTGGATAAACACTCTGCTCAATAGCAGTGAGTGCTAAGCTTGTGAAGCGAGAAGATAAATCTTTTCGCTGTCCCGCTAATTCAGCACAAATTGGCAAGCACTTTAATCCAAACGCTTTATATAATGATTGTTCAATCAAAATATTAATTGCTATTTCTGAAAATAAATCAGCACCAATTCTAGCAGCCTGGATCAATAACTTTGCAGTCTCTTCTTGTTGTTCTTCGTCTTCTGAAAATAATTCTTCGATATAGGTCAAGATTTGCCGTTCATTTAGCTTGGCATTTTCTTTGGCCTGACGCGGTAATTCTCGAAGCCTTTCACGAACAGCCCTTAACTGTTCTTGGCGAACTTGCTCAGTTTGCTTGTGTTCCTTAAACTGCCGTTCATGCTTCTCAATTATTGCCTCTCCCCAAGAGACATCACCATTGGGTTCATGATCAGGACATCCAGCACAGTTTTCAATAATAAAGCTTGGAACAATCGAAGGAAGATTCATACCTGCTGAAGATAGCTCTGCATACTGACATGAAATTTCAACAAGCCCTATAGGCAATCCTGACATTTGGGCAAGAAGCCCAGCCGACTGCATTTCAGCACGGAAATGCTTGCACCAATTAGTTGCCTGTTGAAGAATTTTTGCGTTTTCCATGCCAAGATCGAGTGCTTCAGCATTCTGGCGCTCAAGCGATTCCTCGAATTTGCCCATGTTATTAGTCCTTACGAAATATATGGAAACGAGTAGCAGCAAATACCTAATGACTAGGTAAATGCATTTATACTATTTTATCTTGCTCAAATGATTGTGGCCCAAAAATACTGACGGCTTTGTTCGCTGCTTGCTTGTGCTTCACCCTAATTACTGCTCTATTAGACCTAATTACTGCTTTATTAGTTTTAAGCAAGCTAACAAACCACAAGCTTGTGATGGGCAAGTTTACCAAATTTTCCATCTTCTGGTAACCTCACACAAGTGTTCATGCCTTAAAGTTACCTTTTTCCACTGGCTCTCTCCAAATTGTGAAGAATCCCTAATTAACTGGTCTTCCCACAACGTCCAGACTTACGTGCAAACGCTTAACATCTGTTTTACATTGTAGATCAGTAATACTATCCGAATTGCACTTGATCAAATTCCAAGCAAACGTCCCCAAAAGCGCTAGTTTCGATCTGCAAAGCGTCTGCCGGCACCTCAGTCACATCAGCCGGCATCCAAAGTCAGCAACAGAATACCCCACCCAATGCCCCCTGCCCAATTCTCAATTTTGATGCTGCTGCCAATACTTATAAACAGCATAGGCTAAAGTCACAACGCCGGTGACAATTGACGATTCATCTACTTCAAATAAAGGATGATGTAAAGGGTAATTATGTTTATCTGGATAACCCACTCCCAATCGAAACATTGTGCCTGGAGCGTGTTCCAAATACATGGAAAAATCTTCTGCACCGAGGGAGGGTTCAGGTAGAATTTGGACGTGAGTGGAACCCCAGGCTTCTAGGGCGGCTGACTCTACGATTTGAGTGAGAATCGGATCGTTTTGTACTGAAGGCACTCCACGCCTATAGTTGAGCTGATAGCGTGCCCCAAAAGCACTACAAACATTGGCGACAATTCGCTCAATCCACGCCGGCAAATCGGCACGAGTTTCTGGATGCAGCGATCTCACGGTTCCTAATAATTTCACCTGATCGGCAATTACATTCGGTGCTCTGCCGCCGGCAATTTGCCCGATGGTTAAGACGAGGGGACGCAAAGGGTTTTGCGTGCGGCTAATGGCTTGTTGCAAAGTGGTAATCACTTGCGAGGCAATCCAAATCGCGTCAACTGCTTCATGGGGACGCGCCCCGTGTCCAGATTCGCCGATAATGATGAGTTCAATATCATCGGCGGCGGCTGTCAATGCACCATGCCGAATTCCCACTGAACCGGCAGGAATTGTGGGAAAAACGTGGAGGCTGAAAATACTGGTGACGTTTTCCATGACGCCATCTTTCACCATCCATTCGGCACCTTGGGCGATTTCTTCTGCCGGCTGAAATAAAAAGCGCACAGTTCCCGGCAGATGAATTCCTAACTGAGAGAGCACCATTGCCGTTCCTAGCCCAACGGTTGTATGGACATCGTGACCACAAGCGTGCATAATTCCCGATTGGCGAGAGGCATAATCTAAGCCGGTGCGTTCGATAATCGGCAAAGCGTCCATATCCGTGCGAATCGCTAGCAGCCGGTTATCTGTGCCCTCACCTTGCAGTTCCCCAACCACGCCGGTTTTCCCGACGGCTTCGCGCACATGGATGCCGCAGGAGGAGAGTACGCCGGCAACATAAGCCGCTGTTTGATATTCTTGCCCGCTTAATTCTGGATGAGAGTGGAGGTGCCGGCGAATTTCAATGAGGCGAGGCGCTAAGGTTTTTGCTAAGTCTTTAATTTGTAGGAGCATTCTTATTTAACTGTGGAGTTTTGAGTTATGAGTTTAACGATTAACTCATAATTCGGCTACCCATCACGGTTGCCGGATGGGATTATATTGTAGAGATTGGGCATGGGGCATGGGGGATTGGGCATGGGGCACTCAAAACTCATTCCTCATTCCTCCCTCACTGATTCCTCAAAACTTCTCTTCCCAACTCAAAACTCAAAACTTCTTCAGCTCAAAACTCCCACTCTCCCCCTCTCTTCCTATGCCCATACCTTTAGGTTGGGGAAGCTTTACCCCATGCCCCATGCCCCATGCCCCTACTTCCTTACTTCACCGGCGCGATGACGAATAAAATATCTGACTGTTCTTTTTCTGGGGTGGCGGAATTGCTAGCACTGAAGCTGCGAATCATTCCTAATCCTTGTTTGATCAAACGGGATGAGTTGCTGTTGTCGAGCGGAAAGACAGTATATATAAATGAAAGGGTAGCGCCCCAGTTGAGATAAAAGTAGCCTTCATTCGGGCGCGGGAAAGGTTGTGTGGCTGTTTGGAAGGTGTAGGCGTTGGTGAGAGGCTGGCTGGGTTCGGGGGTTAGCAAGCTCATCGGGCCGCTGCCGGTGGTGAGGATGAGGGTGTTATCATCTGTCCAGCGGTAAGCAAAAATGCTTTGAGGTGCTTTTCCTGGCATAGGAGTTTCCCAACTGGTGAGGGGAAACGATCCCTCCCGACGGGTAATGCTGACGTTGCCACCTGATGATCTTGTTATAGATTCTTCGAGCCGGTTTAACATTCTCTCGGCGGCTGGGCGATCACTGGTTTGGATCATTAATCCCATTCCTAGCTTGAAGGCTGGTGCTACTTGAGGAAATAATCCTTGAGCGCTAGGAAAGAAAAACAGGGAGAATTCTCCATCCATCCAAGAAATAATGTCTTCTTCGAGATCCAGCCCAGTCGCGTTGCGGATACCGTCTCTGACTATATCTAGAAATGATTCTCCTTCTTCACCATATAGCGTTACCATCCTGCTCCACTGCTTTTGGAAATTGCGGCTGCTGCCTAACATATAAGTGGAGGCGGGTATTTTTGCCAAAATTTCATCGGCATTGGATGTGATTTCTGTGGCGTTTTCTGGGTTGGGAGTGGTGTAATAAGCAGCAGATTGAGCACGAATTCCTTCAGGTTGCACCCAAACAAAGCCTTCTAAAGTATCGTAAGTTTCTGCGAGGGTTTTTAGCACTGCCGTGAGCATTTCGCCTGAAGGTAAAGGCACTGGCGGGCTTCCCTCTGGAGGTGTAGGAAGGCTGCCGATGGGGACAATTTGGGCGGCGGCGGCGATATTGCTATATCCCACCATTAATGAGGTTGAAAATTGCGGGTGCTTGAGGGTGCGTTGAAACTTTGCTGTTTCGGCGAGGGGTTTGATACCGGCTTGAGCATCGATAAATTGTTCGATGGCTTTGCCGGCAGTGGCGGTTGCGAAATATCCAGGTAAGACGGCAATGGCTAAACCGGCTCTCCCTGGCGGCGCAGGGATGGGAGGTGTGGGTTCTGGGACTTCCACCGGCTCACTTCCGACTGCAATTTGATTGTTTTGCGCCGGCAGAAATCGCGCTAAAGGCAGGGGTAAAGTGCTGCTGGGCAAAAATCGACTGAAGAAGGATAAGGATTGCGGTGGGTTCGTTGCCGGTGGCGACTGTTCTCCCTCCGGCGATGGGGTTGGTGCAGGCAACTCTTCTTCCGGAAGAGGTTCGGGTAAGTCGGGGAGGGGTTCTTCTACCGGCTCTTCTAAAACCGGGGGTTCCTGTGCCGGCCACTCTAAGATTGTAATGCCATTGTACTCACGCTCTATCGGGGGTTCCGCCTGAGTTTCTCTAACTTTTGCGACATAGGCATTGACGCCTTCCACATCTGTCACCGACGCAACGGTTAGGGTGCTGTCGGCAAAATTGGGCAATTCTCCCTCTGCCGGTGGTTGGGGGATCATCAGTGCGACTGCGGCCCATTCGCCCACCCAAGGTTGGACATCTGCGGAAAAGTTAGTCCCTGCCGGCAAAAAGGGTAAAAAACCTGGCCCAGAAAGCTCAAAGGGCAGGGGATTAAATCGATTTAAGGTGCCCCAGTTGTCTTTGGTGGTATTGAGCAGCAGCACACCTGCGATATCCGCCGGCAAGACTTTTGTTACGGCAGGCGCAGGGATGGCGGGTGCTTCGAGGGCTGCCGGTTGAGCGAGGGCTGCGGTTGGGCCAATTACCAGAACTGAAAGCAGGGGTAATGCAATGCGCTGTAACAAAGTCTGTACTCTCCCGATGAATGACAACTGGGGATGGGTTGCAGGAGGGAAGCATTCGGGAAATCGTGAGCCGGTTAAGCCCAAACATTTATCACCGAATGCTTTATTAAAACAAAAGTATGAATTTTGTGTCTACAAGAATTAATCGCAAACGCTGGTTTCTTCTAGTTTGCCATTCACAAAATAAAAAATATCCGAGCAGTAAGCAAGGGTGCTGACTTCTAAATTTTTTGGCAGGCCATTGTCAGTGGTGTCTAGCGCCCGCCACAATTCTATAGCAGGTTGCGCTTCAAAGTTTTTTCGTTCCGGTGTGCCGGCTTTAAGGGGAAAGCTGTCTCGCTGGGCTGGGCCACTTTCTCCTGCCGGCTTGAAGTTCATGGAGGTGTAAACAAGGCCATCTTCTGATTTGGTTGTCGGTTGGAAGGTTCTGACGACTGCGGTGCCAAACTTGCCGGTGCCGCGATTTATTAGCAGCTCAAACCGAAAGTTTGATGTTTTGGGATCGACTAGCAACAGGGCGTATTCTTTGGCTCCATCGTTGTTAAAGTCAGCTGTGAAGATGCTACAAGTGAAATTCCTTTCGCTTTGCCCGTCATACTCGCGAATAGACGTGACAAAGTCGGCTTCTTGCGCCAGCTGGTAATTTTCTAGCTTCTCTTTGAGCGCTTCGGGGAGTTGTCCTTGACACTGGATATCGGGCAGTTGGGGTGGCGGTGCTGCCGGTGCAAGGTCTTTGGTGCGGTAAGGGGGTTGGCGACAAGCGACAAGCAGCAGCAACATAAGTGCCGGCAGGGAAATCTTTTTGAGCATCTTTGCAGGGTGAAATCAACCAAAAATAAACGATCAAACTGGCATGAAGCCCAGACGCAAAGAAAATGGCGGCTGTGGCAGGACAGGCACCCATCAAACTTAACTTTAGCTCAACAAGTGAGGTGGGCAATACCCACCGACTCTCTGAGAAAATCGGATTTCTACTTTGGCACGCCGGCAGTCAAAATTTCTTGCCCATTTGATGTTACTAAAACATCATCTTCTATGCGAATGCCAATGCCACGCCACCGGCTCTCAACTTCAGGTTGTCCTTCTGCCGGTTTAATATTGGGGTTAATATAAATTCCCGGTTCAACGGTTAGCACTTGTCCGGGTTGCAATATTTGCGCCTGATCCCCATGCTGATAAACACCGGCATCATGGACATCTAACCCCAACCAATGTCCTGTGCGGTGCATATAAAAGGGTTTGTATTTCTCCTCTTTGATAATTTCCTCAATATCGCCATCTAGTAATCCCAATTCCATCAATCCTTCTACGATCACTCGCACGGCGGCATCGTGCATTTGGTTCCAAGGATTGCCCGGTTTAACTTGCTCCATTGCTTGCGATTGTGCTTCTAATACAATTTCATAAATTGCCTTTTGTTCGGGGGTGAATTTGCCGCTGACCGGAAATGTGCGGGTAATATCAGCGTTGTAGTAACCGTAAGCGCAGCCGGCATCTATGAGGAGTAAATCGTTCTCTTGTAGCTGCCGGTTATTCTCGATATAATGCAGAACACACGCATTTTCTCCTGAAGCAACAATGGAGGGATAAGCCGGCCCGTTGCCACCCCGCAAGCGAAAAATGTGTTCCATTTCTGCCTGAATTTCGTATTCATAGCGTCCCGGTTTTGCAATTTCTCGTGCATAGTTATGCGCTTCAATTGAAATTACCGCAGCTTTTCGCATCAAATCTAATTCTGCAGGGCTTTTAATTTGCCGCATTGCGTGTAAAATCGGGCTGGTGTCTTCAATCGCAATTGGCCCTTTTCCGCGCTTGGGATACATCCCCATGAAGCGCTGCCAGTGTTTAAGAATGGTTTCATTAAAACCGCGATCTCGCCCTAAACGATAATAAATTCTGTCTGAATTTTGTATATACTTAGGCAGGTTTTCCTCTAATTCTGCGATGGGATATGCCTCATCCGCGCCATAAAGTTCTTTTGCGCCTTCGACGCCGGCACGATATCCCGTCCATATTTCTTTCTCCGGATCTTTCGCTTGTACGAATAGCACAAACTTGTGTTCTTCGTGATGAGGGGCTAAAACTAAAACGGCTTCCGGTTCATTAAACCCTGTTAAATAGAAAAAATCACTTTCCTGCCGGTAAACATATTCCACATCATTGTGCATCACGGCTGTTGGTGCACTGCGAAAGATTGCGGTGCCGGTGCCTATCTTCGCCATCAACTGCTCACGACGCTGCCGGTATTCTGCTTGCATAACAACTCATATTTTTCAACTTCTTGTGATATCTTAACCTTTGTATCGCCTTAAATAAGACAGGTAATTAAAAAATTGCCAAGGCTTGATAGAATTTTATTTTCCCTTTCTTTACAAATGTCCTAATGGCTCAACCCGTAGCAGCACCCTCTGCCGCACAATTTCAAAATAACTCTAATCACTTAGATGCACTTCAAGCGCTTCGAGGATTTGCTTGTTTAGCTATTGTAGTTTTTCATTGTGCTGCGCCTAGAAATGCGATTATTTATAAAAATTATGATTTTAGTTGGCTATTATTTAGCCACGGGATTGTAGCGGTTTGGATTTTTTTTGGGATTTCTGGGTACTTGATGGGGAAAGTTTTTTATACAGAGCGTTACACTACAGATGTTTCTGGCGTACTAAGCTTTTGGCGCAACCGGCTGCTAAGAATTTGTCCACTTTATTATTTTGCCCTTTTAATTTCATGTATCTTTGTTTACCCAGTCATTCTTAAGTTAGAAAATTGGGGTTCTTTGGTAAGAATTTTAACGTTTACTTACAACCAAGTTTTACCGCCGGCAGACTTTAATATTACTTTTTGGGCAATTTCCTCAGAAGTGCAATTTTACGTGATTGTGCCTTTTGTCTATAATTTATTTAGATACCGCTTGTTAAACAAAAAGCAAATTTTGCTAGCTGCCGGCGGCATTATTACTCTAGCCTTCTTTTTGAGGCTGGGAGTTTGGATCGCGTTAAAAGAATCCTTGCAAACAAAAAGTTTTTATTATTATAAATATACTTACAATCCGCTTTTCACGAATTTAGATGTTTTTTTGCTAGGGTTTTTAGTCAATCCTTGGATTCACTGCCAAAAACAAGTCGGTTCCAATTTATTAGTTTTACCTAAATTAAGAAAGAAATTGAGATTGGATCGATTACCGTTAAAAACGGTAGCCATTGGATTAATAATTTTCCTGTATTTATTTACCGCCCATCATATTTACTTTCAAGAACTTTGGAGACTACCAGGGAGAGGCGGCGGAATTAGAACCTCTACCTTCTTTTTCGTGTTGCCGATTTTAACGGCTGCTATCACCTCTTTTTTCATTTATGCCTTTGAATCTGGGAATTCTTACTGGACGTTTAAAAATAATGAAAAACTTTCATTTTACGCTTGCCTGAAAAATCCCTTAAGAATATTAGAAATTTTTGGTCATCTATCTTACGGGGTTTATATATGGCACACGCCTATTAATAAAAATATTGCCCCAATTTTTACCTCTGATCTTCCCATAGAAGCATTTTATTCCAGATTAACGGCAACGCTCATTTTATCCACCATCCTTGCAGCAGTTACCTACTATCTCGTAGAAATTCCCGCCGGCAGACTAAAAACTTATAAAAAACCTTAAAAAAATAGTGAGTTTCTCTAACCCAAGCAAAAAAACATCCAACCGCTTAGATGCGTTGCTTTCCCTGCGAGGGTTTGCCTGCTTAATGGTTGTCATCGCCCACTGCGATCCACCCAAAGCCTCAATATTTTATCAAAATTACGATCTAAGCTGGTTACTTTTCAGCGCCGGCGGTGTTGCGGTTCGGATTTTCTTTTGTCTGTCAGGCTATCTGATGGGAAAAGCCTTTTACACGGAACGCTACTCAACAGATGCGCCGGGATTAATTAAATTTTGCCGCAACCGAGCGCTGAGAATATTTCCGCTTTATTATTTTACCGTATTCATTTTAATTTTATTTGTTTACCCTGAACTTTTAAAACATGAAAATTGGGGTTATTTAGTTAGAATTTGCACCTTTACTTACAATCAAGCTTTACCCGTAACCTTTAATGGGGCATTTTGGTCTTTGTCAACCGAAGTTCAATTTTATTTAATTGTCCCGTTTATATTTACTTATTTCAAGCATCGCTTAATTACTCCAAATAAAGTGTTAGGGAGTATTTTTATAACGCTCGTTTTCTCTTTTGTTTTAAGATATGCAATCTGGATCATTATCGTTGCTCAATCTCCAGCGCCAGAAGCTCAATCTGCTGATTTTGTTAGATATATTTACACGCCATTAGTAACGAACTTAGATTCGTTTTTGTGTGGATTTTTCATTAATGCTTTAATTTATAGTGAAAAAACCGCTCAAAATTTTTCAAAAAAAGTGGCTTTCAGAAGTTATTTAAAAACTATCAAAATTCCAAGTGCAGCCATTTTGATGGTTCTGCTGTATTTATTCACCGCTTATTGTAAATATTATAACCAAAAACTTTTATTATTTGTTGCGCCGGCTCTAAGTGCGTCGCTGACATCTTTTTTTATCTTTGCCTTTGAATCTGGCGCAAATTATCAAGAATTTTCTATCAATGAAAAGCTTTCATTTAAAGCTTGCTTAAGAAATCCATTGAGAGTGTTTGAAGTTTTTGGCA
This sequence comes from Microcoleus vaginatus WJT46-NPBG5, assembly GCA_019359355.1. Taxonomy (GTDB): domain Bacteria; phylum Cyanobacteriota; class Cyanobacteriia; order Cyanobacteriales; family Oscillatoriaceae; genus FACHB-68. The sequence goes on from JAHHHM010000002.1 coordinate 320,036, forward strand.
ATCTATCTTACGGGGTTTACCTTTGGCATCTTCCTATTATTGCCAATTTCAACCCTATTTTTACGTCCGAAATTCCCTTAGAAGCCTATTTTAAAAGATTGGCAGCAACCCTGATCGCTTCAGGATTGCTCGCCACTGTCACTTATTACTTCGTTGAAATCCCGGCAGTTAAATTCAAAACTTATAAAAAGTCTTAAATCTCACAGATGCCGGCGATTCTTTTAGACTTGCCTAAAAGTTATAACTTAAAACTGAAATAACCGACCCAGTTGCCGGTAAATCCGAAGAACTGATTGCCATCGTATCGCTGTTAATCCTGCGAATTGAAGCATCATTCATCAAGCTTAAAAATTCCTCTATGGGCACAAGATCGCAACTATTCGCATCAGCCGCTTGGGTGCGATAATGGGTAGGAATGACCATTTTAGGATTCAGCGCTTGCATCGCTTGCTTAGCTTCTTGAGGCGTATACGCTTTAGGGCCACCCCCCACCGGCAGCAACAGTAAATCAGGGCGTGCCAAGAGGATTTTTTGCTCTACACTGATCGGTGACGCTGCGCCTCCCAAGTGTAAAATATTAATTCCTCCTTGAGTCCAGCGCCAAGCCGTATTCGTGCCAAATCGCCGGCCACCCTCACGATCATGAGGGGTTTGAATGCCTTGAACTTGGCTGCCATTCAGTTGATAAACCCCCGATTCATACAGCAGGCGCGGGTCGCCGGGTAATTGCTCTGTTGCCCCTTCATCTAATAGCTGAGAGCTAATTAATACCAGATCAGAGGCAACCGTAGGCGGACGATATCCTGCCGTGCAACCTTGAGTGCGGAAGGGATTTACTAACACCTTTTGACCGGCACTCGTAAACAAAAAGCAAGTATGACCCAGCCATTGGACAGAAAGCGTGTCATTGGTTTGAGCCTGATAGGTTTGCAATCCAGACGCTAAACCCGTTGCTAGAGTCGCCAAAAAACCTGTCCGCGCATAGCGCATTAACTGTCGCCGCTTCATCATTAATTGCTAATTGTCGTGGGTGAGTTTAGGGTTTGTTCATTTGTCATTTGTCGTTTGTCAGTTTGGAATAATTACTCCCTGACAAATGACCGATGACAAATAGAACATGATTATGACAGTTGTTCCAGGAAATTTCGCAACAACTGTTTACCGGCATTGGTGAGAATACTTTCTGGATGAAATTGGACACCCTCGATGTGCGGATATTTTCGGTGTCGCACACCCATAATCGTGCCATCATCCACCCAAGCAGTAATTTCTAGCACATCTGGACAACTAGGCCGGTCAATCACCAAACTATGATAACGGGTTGCGGTCATGGGTGTTTCGATTCCTCGGAAAACTCCAATGCCGGTGTGTGTCACCTGGGAGGTTTTGCCGTGCATTAACTCTGGCGCGGAGACAATGTTGCCTCCAAACACTTGACCGATGCTTTGATGGCCCAGGCAAACGCCCAAAATTGGCATTGTGGGTCCTAGCTTTTCGATGGTTTCTAGAGAGATGCCGGCATCTTCCGGGCGACCTGGGCCAGGGGAAATCACGATCCCAGCAGCACCAGAGTTGCGGATTTCCTCAACAGAAATTTGGTCATTGCGATAAACCTGAATTTCTGCAGCCACCGGCAACTCTATGCCGATTTCTCCAAGATACTGCACTAGGTTGTAGGTAAAACTATCGTAGTTATCAATGACAATAATCAAAACTTGCGCTCCTCTCGCTATTAGCTCATGGCTAATTCTTGAACCAAGGCTATGAGTGGCGGCAGCAAAATCGAGCCGGCCACGAGTACGGCTGCAAATGCTGAAACTAGCACTGCACCAGCCGCACAATCTTTGGCTATTTTAGCGAGGTCGTGGTAAGCCTGCTGAACCGTTAAGTCAACGACCGATTCAATTGCAGTATTTAACAGTTCCATTGCCAAGACTGCCCCAACGGTTAGACCGATCACGGCCATTTCCACTGCATTTCGATGTAAAAAAGCACCCAAAGCAATGGCCAAACTGCCAATGATCACATGGATGCGAAAGTTGCGTTGAGTGCGGAAGGCGTAGTAAAGGCCGGCCCAGGCGTATTTAAAACTAATGAGTAAGTTTGGCGCAACCCGCCAGGCCAATTCCCGCTTGATTTTCCCTACCTGATTCGATTTGTTGACAGGCGGGGTGGAAATATCTTGGGGCATAGGCAGGGGAGTTGGAGGTAAAGGTTGGTCGCAAATAGAGTGGGCCGTTGCGGATGAGATGGGCCGTTCATTTAATTGCATAACGATTAAGCTTAACGCGCCTCCGACGGATTACTCATTGAAAGTTTGGTACGCCTGCACTCTTAGGACTGAACGTCTTTTGCGCTTTCAGTGATAAGACCTATTTTCTGCAGTAAAGTTGCTTGCTGGTTTAACATTTCAGTTAAACTTTCTTCGTCTGGGTGATCCCAGCCCAAAAGATGCAGAAGTCCGTGGGCAGCCAGCCATGCAAGCTCGGTTTTTAAGCTGTGCCCCTGCTGTTGGGCTTGCCGGCTTGCGGTATCGACAGAAATGACGATATCACCCAAATATAAGGGCAGCTCCTCGATTACCATAGCTGCTGGAGGACATTCTACCTCTAAAGCCGCAAACGCCAAAACATCTGTCGCTTGATCTCGATGCCGGTACTGAGCGTTGAGGCTTTGGATTTCAGCATCGTCACTCAGGCGCAAGCTTAGTTCATAAGCCGGTGCCGCCGGCATATCCGGGTGCAAGATTTCTAGCCAATCACAGAACCAATTTTGCCAGGTTTCCTCGCTAATCGGGCTGGCAGACGGGTCATCGCCATAGAAATAATCTTGCACACTGACTTCAAATTCTACGCTTCCCATGCCGCCTCGCTTTGTGATTAACGAGTCAGGTAAGCCAAACCAACCAGGACAGCCAACAGGCCGGTACTGGTCATCACAAAATGCTTCACAGAGGTGCCACGCTTACGCACCATGTTTCGCATCGCCAGCTTGACATAACTATCTTTTTTTGGTTCTGAGCCTGGTGCCGGCTGCTCAGAAGTTGGGGACGGTGAAGAGGATTGGCTCATAGGGATGGGTCGTTAGGGTTTAAATTCAGCTGATCTAGCTGGAAATCGCTTTAATTGTAAAGATAAACTGACAAAACTACCTTATCAATCTAACAAGTTATCTGGCAAAGAGTTGCCAATTTGCTCAATTCTCAAGGGGGGTGCCGGCAACACTTGCGGTCGCGCCTCAAATACTACAGGCCGGCGGCTTGAGGCTGCCGGTTGGGAGCGTTCTCTTAAGCGTTATTGCAGTGCTCGCCCGACTCAAACTCTCCCTCAATCGCACATTTGAGCAACTGATCTAGCGGAGCAACAACCGTGCTGTTTTAATTTGGGATATTTATAAAAATCTATTAAAAGCAACCGAGTTAATACAGCTCAATATAACAACAGTGTAAAGTTTTATAAAAACCGGCGTTAAACTTCTAGCGAACGCAACGCCTTTACTAAACTTAAGCCTAATTCTAAGGACAAACAAACCATGAGCTTTAAAAAAATGCTGGTTGCCATTGATCGCTTAACCCTAAGTGAAACAGTGTTTGAGGAAGCCCTGGAGCTGGCCCAAAAACAAGGTGCTAGCCTGATGGTGTTTCACTGCATCAACTGGCAAAACGAGGGACAGATCACGCCGCTGACAGGGTCTTCTATCGGGTTTGATGTGGGGAGTGGTATGGGTCTCGATCCAACCGGCGGAGTCATGGAACAAACGTTGCAGCAGGAGCGTTTGCAACAGGAACTCCAGCAAGTGCAAGGATGGATAGACACCTACGGCCAAAAAGCAGCAAAGTTGGGAATTGCCACCGAATCTTATTACAAAGTCGGCGATGCCGGTCAGAGCATTTGTGAAGTCGCTCGCAACTGGGGTGCTGACTTAATTGTGATCGGGCGTCAAGGCCATACAGCCCTGACGGAAATGTTGATGGGAAGTGTGAGCAATTATGTTTTGCATCACGCTCCCTGTTCCGTGCTCGTGGTGCAAGGAATGAAGCCCGCAGCACAGGCGTAAAAGCGAAAGCATTGGTGTCAACTGCAAGCATCCGGGCGAAGAGAATATTGCGATTTCGCTACGCGACCGGGGAGACGATGCCCACGCCGGCTGACGCCCCTACAGCCAGAAAATCACACCTCGCTCGCGCAACTTGGCAGGAGAAAGCATCAAGGGTTTTTCACCCTACGCTGCGAGGGTTTGGGCTGTGTGAGTGCGATTTCACCCGCTCAACTTCAATTGACACCAATGCCAGAATTCGCCCCTACAGCCTATAAATCTTGTATTTGCTGGTGCTGGGTAGCTACCTACATATCGCCGCCGCGAGCAGCCAGCAAAAAGATGACGATCGGCCCAGAAAGCATGATCAGAGCAACAAACGTTAGCTGAACAATTGCTTCCCAATTGACGTTGCTGACAAAACTCGTTAAAAAGTCCATTCTTCCTCCCGACTTGACCCAACAAATTTGGATGGCTAAGCGTAAAAATCCGCTTTTGATTTTACCTGTTGGGTGTTCATTTTTTTTAATTAAGTTTACAAAAATCAATAAAATGCAAAAGATGGAAGTCCGCAGTCCCACCTGCTAAGCTCAAATGACAAGGCGTAAAAGTGAGTTTTGACAATGGCCACTTGGCGATGTGTAAAGCAATGTGGGGCGTGCTGCTACCTCGAACCCTCAGAGCGTCCCGATTTGGATGAGTATTTATCGCCAGAAGAGTTAGAGCGTTACCTCAGCATGGTGGGTGTGGATGGGTGGTGCGTTAATTTTGATCGCGCGACGCGAGAATGTCGCATTTATGAAGATCGGCCTCGCTTCTGCCGCGTTCAGGTGAATGTTTTTCAAGATTTATATGGGATTGAGCCTGAAGAGTTAAACGATTTTGCCATTGAATGCTGCCAGGAGCATATTGAGGATATGTACGGTGAGCGCAGCTTGGAAATGCACCGATTTGACGAGGCAGTGGGAATTTAAAGCGATTTTCTGGCGCGGACAGCTTTGTTTCTCCCACTGCTTAACTCTGGCTCACCCCCAGCCGGAATTCCTGGCCTACACAAGCGATCTCTACCGGCAGGCTTGATATTTGATCCCCTTTTCTGAGAAAATGAAAGGAATATGAAAAAAAATAGCGGTGAGCGAAATTGCTTGTGAAACTTGTGTCTGCGCCTTCAACCTTGCCGGCTCCTGAGTTCCCGGTTTCTGGACTAGATAGCCCCCAACACTTAAGCAAGCGAGAATTGAACGATGGGGGTGAGGTATTGCCGGCTGAACGTAGCGAAATTAAAAGTTTTCAGACAGCAGAACGGGCGGCAAAACCGAAGACACGCAAGGGATTATCTGTTTTTTGGTCTACGTTTATAACGATTTTCTTAGCTGAACTTGGAGACAAAACCCAAGTTACAACATTACTCATGAGTGCCGAATCTCACTCGCCTTGGCTAGTTTTTGCGGGTGCCGGCACAGCACTGGTTGCTACTAGCTTAGTCGGCGTTCTATTAGGTCAATGGCTGGCAAAGCGGCTTTCTCCGAAAACTTTGGAAACCTCAGCCGGTGTGAGTATGCTGCTGATTTCCGCACTCCTGCTTTGGGATGTAGTGCGTTAAAACTCGCTCCATTAAATATACTCAGCACTTAGCACTCAGGACTGGCAATTATGGACTGGCAACTTATCGGATTAAGTTTTATCACGGTATTTTTGTCTGAATTAGGAGACAAAAGCCAATTAGCAGCAATTGCACTCAGTGGTAGTTCTAAATCGCCTTGGACAGTATTTTGGGGAAGTGTTGCCGCCTTGTTATTAGCTAGCTTTCTGGGTGTAATTGTTGGAGAAGGCGCAGCTCAACTTTTACCGGCTCGTTTAGTGAAGACAGTAGCCGCAGTTGGCTTTGCACTTATGGCTTTGCGCTTACTGTGGCCCAAGGAAAATTCACCCGAAAGTTTGGAAGAAACGCTTGGGGATTAGGCAAGAGAGTGTGTGTTCTCTACCCTACAAAAAGCAAAAGCCCCTACGATCAGAGGGGCTTTAAACATTATCAAATGAGACGATTAACTGATTGCTTCAGCCGGTGATTGCCGGTAGGACAAGCTCAACAGCATCCCTGCCGATGCGAGTTTAAGCGCTTCTAAGGCCCAATAACTCCCGTGCATCTGATTCATTGCATTGGGAACTTCGGATGCCGGCTCAAACAAATTTAGCTGCATTCCCAAAGCGCTCATGTGAGGGGTAAGGCCATAAGTATCCACCAAGGCAACCGCCAACAGGAGCAAAGATAAAATAATTGCTGTGCGCCCCCGTGAGATCGGTAGATAGTGGGTGTTGAGAAGAACTAATGACCCTGTCAGCGCCAAAGCCGCACCAACTAACTCTAGGCGATTAAACACCCAGAAAATTGAATAGCCTGCCGAAGCAAACCCCGGTTGAGTTAGCATCCCTGCCGTGTAAAGACTGGGCATCATTACGAAATCAACAAGCAAGCTGGCACCTAGCCAGAATGCTAGCGTAAAAATGACAACGGTTTGCCAGGAGGGTCGCTTGAATTCATTTTGAGAAATAGCCGCCATAGAATTTCCTCTTCCTGTCTTATCTTTAGCTTAGCCAAGATTCGACCGAACAAATATGAAGTATTTTTACGAATAAAGCTGCAATCAATTTAAAAAAAATTGTGGGAATTTCTGCTAATTTCTTCTAGGAATTCCTAAGACATTTTTGCAGCACCGGCTTGCCGAAAACTATAATTAATAAAAATCTGGTTTAACCCTGTCAGAGCGGATCGCATTGAAACCCGATTGGGAATTGAAATATGCGTGTTGTATCGGTATTTGGAGCAAGCTTAGCAATTTCGGCAGCAAGTTGGGCAATAACCGGCCCGTCAGCACCGGCAGTTCAGCTAGCAGATGGCACCGTCTATTTTGTTCAGCCACCCCGCTTGGTTGAAGCAACCACAACCCAAAAAGGCACCTATGTGTGGGGCGCAACCTACTATTTCACCCTGAGTGTGCCAGAAAATGCGGGCGAACCGCTTCAGCAGGTGACATTCAACCAAGCTGAAGGCACAGACACAGTGCGATTTGAGCTGGAAGACACCCGCTCATTTGAAGGAACGCGCTGGGACAAAGGCACAAAATTTGCCCTAGGGCCGGTTGCGAAAGATCCGCAAACGGGAAGCATTTCGGTAAGGTTTGACCCGCCCATTCCTCCCGGCAAAACAGTGACAATTGGCCTACGTCCGTACCAAAACCCACGTTATAGCGGCATCTATCTTTTTGGCGTCACCGCTTTTCCTGCCGGCGAAAAAGCTCATGCTCAATTTCTTGGATATGGCCGGCTGCATTTCTACAGCAGCAGTGATGGGGGATTTTGAAATTGCACAGAAGGCCGGGATTAGGAAACTCTGGGAGTTGAGGATTTGGGTGTCTGTCAGGCTTAGCCAGGAAAAATTTACTCGATACAATAACTCTAAATTGGCCGACACTCGTTATACTCAGAACTCAGAACTCAAAAGCTCAGAACTGAATGAAAGCAGTTATTTTATTATCTGGAGGATTGGATTCCTCCACCGTTTTATATCAAGCCAAAGCTGATGGTTGTGAGTGTTATGCCCTTTCTTTTGATTACCGGCAGCGACACTGGAAAGAGTTAGAATCCGCTGCACAAATCGCCCACGGTGCCGGTGTGGTAGAACATCAAATTGTCAGCTTTGACTTGCGTCAGTGGGGGGGTTCTGCCTTGACGGATGACCGGCTAGATTTGCCTTCTGAACGCAGTTTGGCAGAAATGGCTGTAAATATCCCCATCACTTATGTCCCCGCCCGCAATACCATCTTTTTAAGTTTTGCCGTCGCCTATGCCGAGGCAATCAATGCCGAGCGCGTTTATATTGGCGTTAATGCTTTAGACTATTCCGGCTATCCAGACTGCCGGCCTGACTATATCCAAGCTATGCAAGAAGTGTACCGCTTGGGAACTAAACAGGGGCGAGAAGGACAGGCAATTACGATTGTTACGCCCCTAATAGACCTTAAGAAAACTGAAATTATCCAACTGGGTAATCAATTGAGAGTTCCTTGGCAGCAAACTTGGTCTTGCTATGCCGGCACAGAAGAAGCTTGTGGGGTATGTGACTCATGCCGGTTGCGTCTGGCAGCCTTTGCAGAATTAGGCTTAACCGATCCCTTGCCCTACGCACAACCAGAGGGAAACGACAGCTTCCTTTGAGACAGGGCCGGTTTAGTGGTAAATACTTCCATTCGGCATCACCAACCCCTTCAGCTTTGCCACCGTTAAATCTGTATCAGTCAAATCGACCTCTAGCAAATTCGCCCCCCTGAGATCCGCTTCTGTCAGGTTAACCCTCACTAGGATTGATGCCACCAGAATTGCCTCAACCAAAATTGCCCCGATTAAGATCGCTTTGGTCAAGTTTGCCCCAGCTAGCATTGCTTCAGTCAAATTTGCCATAAACAAATCTGCCTCAAACAGCAATGCCGACGTCAAGTTTGCCTGAATCATATTTGTTTCAACCAATGTTGCCCCAGATAAATCTGCATTCGTCAAGTCTGCCCCACTCAAGTTAGCCCTTGTTAACGTTGCCCCTCTCAGGTTGGCCCCCCGCAGATCCGCCCGCCATAAATCCGCCCCAGTCAAATTGGCCCGTCGCAGATCGGCCCCAGCTAGGTTGGCCCGTCGCAGATCTGCCTCAACTAGCTTCACCCCGCGCAAGTCTGCTTTCTCTAGGTTCAGGTTGTAAAAACTCCTTTCTCCTGTTTCATACCGCTTCAGAAGTTCTTCAGCCATCATGTTATCTAGCTTAGCCTTCATAATCATCTAACTCTGTGTCTTTTTTTGTCAGTGGCGTGACCCAACGATTGAGAAAGACATTTTAGCCGTTAAGCATCGGGACACTTTCAATTGGGTTTGCACGCTATATTTCAAAGATAGATGGTGCAAGTAAAAAAACCGGGCAGGAAATCGGGAAGATTTCAGGTAAAAAATCGGGAAGATTTCGGGAAGATCCCAAGCAGCCAAAAATAAAGTTGTCCTCGTTTACAAAAGCCAGATTAAGGAACTTGTTTGAGCCGATAGCCCACGCTGTGGACGGTTTCTATTAAATCATTTGGCGCTCCCCCACCCTTGAGTTTTTGTCGTAGGCTTTTGATATGAGCCTTAACCGTTTCTTCTTCTGGAAAATCGCGTTCGTCCCAAACTTGTTCCAGCAGCACCCGCCGGCTCAGCACCCGTCGGCCATTGCGAATGAACGTTTCTAGAAGAGAATATTCTATAGGGGTCAAGTGCAGAGGTTGGCCTGCGTAGGTGACTTCATAGGTACTCGGATCAACGCGTAAGTCCCCCCATATCAAAATTGCCGGTGTTGAAGATCCCCGGCGCAGCAAAGCGCGGATACGTGCCAGCAACTCTGGCAGATCAATTGGTTTAACGACATAATCATCAGCACCGGCATCCAAACCTCTAACTTTATCAGTGCTGGTGTCGCGAGCTGTAATTAGGAGGATAGGGAGGTTATACCCATGAGAGCGTAGGCGCTGACAAAGAGCAATTCCATCTAACTTAGGAAGCATGACATCTAGCAAAAGCAAGTCATAATCCACCGCTGTGACTTGCTGCCAACCGGCTTCCCCATCCGTGACAACATCCACCGTATATCGCTGATCTGTGATAGCTTCTGCTAAAGCCTCGCCCAAGCGCACATCATCTTCTACCAGAAGAATTTTCATTGTTAACTTTGCGTTGAAAATTGAAAGCGCTCACACTTGCTCCTGCTACAAGATGGAAGCATTTTTGCTTTAGAGAGGATCACTTCCATGAAAGAGTTGATTTCAAAAAATATTATTCCCAGCGGATTTAGTTTAGCGTTGCTCATTTTGAGTGCAGTTAGTGCAATTTCATATCAAAGTATGGCGCGACTCATAGACACCTTTAAATGGGTGCAGCACACTTACGAGGTTCAGGTAAACCTAGAAAGTTTGCTTTCTACTATCAAAGATGCAGAAGCAGGGCGGCGGGGTTATATCATTACAGGTGATCCGGCACTGCTCGAACCCTATAATGCAGCAATTGAAACAATTAACCCACGAATCCAAAATCTGCGGCAGTTAACTGCCGATAACCCCAACCAGCAGCGCCGGCTCGATATGCTTGAACCCTTAATTGCCGAGAAAGTGGCTGGTTTCAAGCAGTCGCTCGCCTTACCGCCCAACCAACGCAAGAGCGCTTCGTTGCAGATTGCCGTAACGGAAGAGGGCAAAAGGATTATGGATGAGATCCGCCAGAAGATCCGGCAGATGCAAAACGAAGAGCAGCAGTTGTTAAAACAACGATCAGCCACCGCTGCAGCTAGCCTCAGACAGGCAATGCTCACTGACTCCATCGGCACCGGCCTTAGTTTTGCGCTGCTGTTATTAGTTTACTCTCTCCTTCATCGCGAGAACAAAAAACGCCGGCAGGCAGAAGAGGCGCTCCGCATAGCGAATGAAAAATTAGAAATAAGAGTGGGAGAACGAACTGCACAGTTAGCCACAACCAATCAATCGCTCCAAGCAGAAATTATCGAGCGCCAACGAGCTGAAACGGCTGTGAGGGAGAGCGAAGAACGCTTCCGTTCCTTGATCGAAAATGCCTTGGATATTATTACTGTCTTGGACGAGCGCGGCACTGTGCGCTATGAAAGTCCATCGGCTGAAAAAGTTTTAGGATACAAACCGGAAAACTTGGTCAATCAAAACTTTTTTGGCTACATTCATCCGGATGATGTGGGAACTGCCCTTGAGACTTTCACTCATGCCCTTGAAAATTCGGGAGTTGCTTTATCTATCGAGTTTCGCTTTCAGCATCACGACGGTTCCTGGCTTGTTCTGGAAGCCATCGGTCAGAAGTTTTTAGATGTTTCGGGAGCGATTAATTTTGTTGTCAATTCTCGCGATATCACAGAACGTAAGCGAGCTGAAGAAGTTCGTATGGCGTTAGAAAAAGAACAAGAACTAAGCGAACTCAAACTTCGTTTTTTTTCGATGACTTCTCACGAGTTTCGCACGCCGATTAGCACAATTTTAATTTCGGCTCAAATTCTGGAAGGTTGTCAGGATCAATGGCTGGATGAGAAAAAACTGAGAAATATCCTGCGAATTCAATCAGCCGCCAAAAGTTTAACGCAACTTTTAGCGGATATTATGACAATTACTCGAGCAGAAGCCGGAAAACTTGAGTTCAACCCTGCGCCACTGAATTTAGAAAAGTTTTGTTCTAATTTAGTGGAAGAAATGCAGTTAGCGGATAACAATCAGCACCAGCTCGTTTTTGTGAGTCATGGTAGAGAGACGTTGAAGGCTGGGGATGTTTCTCCTCCTGATGCCCTCGCCCCGTTACCTGTGGCAGACAAATCACTATCCGAAGGGGGCAAAGGATTTGGAATGCCTCGCCTGGATGAAAAGCTACTGCATTCTATTTTGATAAATTTGCTGTCGAATGCGATTAAGTATTCTCCCGCCGGCAGTACCGTTTGGTTTACACTGTCTTATCAATTGCCAGAAAGAAAAAGAGATTTTGAGGAAAATCTAGAGGCTGCCGGTGAAGATTACCCACCTTCAGACCTTGCCGTTTTTCGCATTCAAGATGAAGGCATCGGCATTCCTTTAAAAGACCAGCAGCGATTGTTTGAGTTGTTTCATCGGGGAGAAAATGTAGGAAAAGTTTCCGGTGCAGGCTTGGGATTGGCGGTTGTCAAAAAGTGTGTGGAATTACACGGCGGCAGCCTCACAATGAGGAGTGAAGAGGGAGCCGGCACTACATTTACGGTGACGATTCCTTTAAAGTATTGAAACAAAATTTTTAAGGATTGGCTGGATCGTCAAATTCTGAGTGTTCCGGCTGCATTTCTACGATGTCTTCGATTGCATATTGATTGAGCTGTTCGTTGTCTGGTGAAGATTCTAGGCGATGAATTTGAATTTTATGCAAGCGCGGGCCTTCGGCTGAGATGACCGTGAGTTCCAAATATTGATATTTTAATATCTCGCCAACAGTGGGAATTTTCTGCATCTCGTAGATGAGGAAACCTCCCAAAGTTTGGTACTCATCGGTCAAGGGCAAATTTAAATTGAGCAGATCGTTGACTTCTTCTAAGTCTAGTTGGGCCTGTACGATGAATGTCTGGTCGTCTAAAATTTCCACGTTCAACTCTTCTGTGTCTGCCGGCTCAACGCTATCGCCAATAATTTCAGCAATCACATCTTTAATTGTGACTAAACCGGCAGTCCCGCCAAATTCATCGACGATCATCACCATATAAGTGTTAGATCGCTGCATCAGTTGTAGCAGTTCACGCAAAGGGGTGTATTCTGGCACAAATCGAGCCGGTCGCACCCAAGGCTGCACCTGCGTTTGTGGGGTGAGAATGCCTTGAGATAAAGGCTCTGCCAACTCCTTGAAGTCAATAATGCCGCGAATATCGTCTAAGGATTCCTCCATGACGGGATAGCGGGAATAGTCGGTGGCTACCACTTCAGCTAGTAGCATTTGGAAGGTGGCTGTCGTGGGAAGGGCGGAAATGCTGGTGCGGGGAACCATGATTTCCCCAGCTGATACGTCCCCAAACTCAAAGACATTGTTGAGCAGTTCCCGCTCCTCTGCTTGCAAGCCGGTGGACTCGCTGGAGGTGGCGATAATCAGCTGTAACTCTTCTGGGGTGACTTGATGATACCAACCTTGGCCGGTGTAGCGAATTCCCACGAGCCGCAGCAGCCAGCGAGTCGATTGATTGAGAATCCAAATAAAGGGGTTGAAAATACGGGCGATGGCCAAACTGGGCGAACCTAAGAACCGGGCGAGCTGCTCTGAGTACAGCAAGGCAACAGATTTGGGGCACAACTCGCCTAAAACAATTTGCAGGTAAGCAACCAGGAAAAAGGCAATGGGGATGGAGAAAGAATGGGCCATCACCTGCTTCATGGCCATTGGCAGGGGCAGGTGCACAATGGTGCCGGCAACGAGTCCAGACATTGTATTCTCACCGATCCAGCCCAAGGCGAGACTGGAGAGGGTGATTCCTAACTGGGTGGTAGACAGCAGCCGGTCTATACTGCGCTGTAAGTCTTGAACAGTTTTTGCTTGGATATCGCCGGCATCGACTAACTGGTTAATTCGGGATCGCCGAACCGACACCATCGAAAACTCAGCGGTTACAAAAAAAGCATTGATTGCAATCAGCAGAAACACTGATAGCAATCGCAGCGTGACATCTGACGGCGTTAAGTCAGAAGCGATAGAGGCTCGATTCACTAAACTGCTGTTACCTGCCTCCAAGACAGCGACAGCGAAAGTGTTCGTCCACCAAATAGAGAAAGGGTTTAAAGCAGGCACCGGCGTCATTAATGATTGGGGACTGAAACGTGAAAAGAGAAAATTAAAAAACGAGAAGCTGCAAGGAAGTTTCCCCAGGATAATTCTCGCTTCTCCCTAGTCTATTCCGCTTCATTCCTGTTGCTTAGCTCACCCCTAGGATGCCAGACATTTGCAAATGCCAGGGTCGATGAAAACCGGCTGTCAGCTTGAGTGAAAGCTGCGATGCCTGGTTCACTAGGGCTGTCGGAATCTTCAACTTACCAGAAAAGGACTCACCATTTGGAGCGATTGTTCTGGCAAACCCTGGAGGTTGACACTCAGCAGTCGCCCTTGGGCATCTGTCGGTTTAGCAGACTGCTGATCTTTTTCATCTTCGCTTTCAGTCTGATTTTTTTGTGTGTTCGCCCCCTTGCCTTCCATGTGGGCTTTGACGTTTTTCAAGATCTCTGGCTCTTTGAGAATGAGCATCTGATCCCGATTGGCCGGAGTTCCCTTGCGGTTCGCGGCATTATTACTCGGGCGGACATCCGGCTGCGTAATTCCTTTGAGTGCTTCACGACCGAGGGCAAATCCCCAGGTTCCGCTCACCATGCCGGCTGTAAACATCAGGGCTAGTAGAGTGAACGTGAGCGCCACAGTTGGATTCAATTTCATGGTTTTGGTGAGGAAGTGACCAAATGGCTATGCTAAGGGCAACAATAAACTTTATTGTAGTTTCAAAGTTTTAGCACGACCTTCGGGAAATTTAAACGTACGGCGTGCAGTCAACGATTGCGGTCTGCCCAGATATGTGGACACCGGCAGCCGATTTAGGTTATAATTTTTTTACGTTTGGTAAAAATAGAGGATTAAACTAAGAAAGTCGGCAAAAAAACTGCCCACTCATCCTTAAGTCCGATAGCAATCCGCTATACTAATACCAAGACTTTCCGGCAGTTGGCCGAGCGGTTCAGGCAGCGAACTCATAATTCGCCCTAGGCAGGTTCAACTCCTGCACTGCCGATTTACTTTATGTTGAGATGTGGGGCATGATCCTTATCAGGCCGGTTCTGGATCTGTGAAGAATGCCAGACACGGCATGATAAAGATGAAAGTGTAGCCATGCCAATCCGAAATTTCAGCGCCAGCCGAGTTGATTTTATCCGTTGCCGGTGAACGTGTGGCGAGAGAACGAATCAGTGAGAGTGCTAGGGATTCTGGATTGGCCCATTGTAGTCTACGGTGGCTTGAAACGTGTTTTGATCAACAGTAACGACGCTTTCCACCGTTGGAGTCATCGCTCCAGGAGTGCCGCCTTGAAATGTGAACGTCCAAGTGCCATCGCCGTTATCAACGAAGGGAGACTCGATGGAGGGGCCGTGCATGGAACTTTCGGCACGATACTCGTTTAAGCCGCCGTTCGCCATCTCAGCCGCTTGACGAGCAATATTTTTAGCGCGATTTAGTTGAGTCGGATTAATCGCCGGCACAGAAGTGCTGTCTGTTGCTTGAGCGAAGGAAGCGTTACGGGGAATGGCCATTTCAGCTAAAGTTCGGGTTGCCGGTGCGATAGCAGCCACAGCTACAGCAGAGAGAACGAGGATGACTGTTTTCACGTTTGATACACTCCTGAGATGGGACAGTTTTTCTCTTAGCCAACTCATTTTAAAAGGCTCTAAACCAGAGTCGAGCAAGAAAGTCGTAGAATTAATTAATACATCAACCCAGAAAATCTATTGACTATCAGACTCATCCAGGAAATATTTTATAATCATATATCAGACGCTGATGCACTTCACTTGTGAGCTGCCGGTTCTTAAATTTATTCATCGATTGCTTGCACGCTCTTTTCTCTCGTCTAGGCCGGCAGTTGGCAACCCCAGCTTTTGTACTGGCGTGAGATGTGAGATGTTTGTCCTCTCCAATTTTTCCATTATCCAGCCCCCGCACAGGGAGGGAAGGCGTTATGACTGAACCGTTAAATGAAATGCTTTCGAGAGAAATTGCGAAGCGCTTCAAAAGCAAAGCTAAAACTTGCTTTGATAATGCTTGCAAGGCAGCACTGGCAACCGAGGGAGCCATCTATGTTCAAGGCTTTTTGGCGATAGCTGGAGGTCCGTACAAGCCGATTGAGTATAGCTGGATAGAGATAGAGGGCCAGATTGTTGATCCCACCTTTCCCCACCTTGGCCAAAGTGCTGAAAACCTCTATTACTTTCCCGCACAGCGTTTAAAAATAAAGCAACTCAAAGCAATTTTAGAAGAATCAAAAGAAGATTATCCAGAGGATGACCCGCTGCCAATTCATGGCGATCCGCCTTATGAGTATTATGGCGATGTCATGCTAGGAGGAAAGGATTACCAAACTGCTTATAATTTAGCAGTAGCGAAGTGTACAGAATTAAACAAACCCAGAAAGCCGCAAGCAGATTGATTCAACCGCTCAATTAAAGTTTAATGTACACTCACCCTTCATTCGTTTGGGATCGCACGGGGTTACCCTGTAGTGTAGATGCGTTGAGCATTAGTTCGTGACACGAGATAAATTTGAATAACCGGCACTGTTTTTTACAAATCTTGCCCACTCTCCTAGGCAGATTTTTGAGTGGTTTGTGCTGAGTGGGAGACTAGGAAGGCTTACAAGAATAGGTTTTTTATAGAGTCTGCCGGCAGCGCTAAAGCGACAGGCTAAAACTTTCATATTTTTGTTGTCTGTTTCCTTCTCCCCCTTAATTTCCATAGAAAAAAGAAATAGATAGCAGGTGATAGGGTGCCGGCTCACGGAGAAGTTAGGCGAGTAGGCATTAAAATTTTAGGGTAATTGCATCTATCTTGAGATAGATTGATGATTCCTGACAGCAAAAAACCATTAAGTATGATCACCCTTGCCGGCATTTCCGTAACAGCACAAATCTATGAAAGTGCCAACTCCCTTGTCTATCGAGGCATTAGGGAGTCAGATCAACAACCCCTAATTCTCAAGGTTCTCAAGCAAGATTATCCGACGCCGGCTGAACTCACTCGCTACCGCACAGAGTATCACCTGACAAAATCTCTAAATCTAGCAGGCGTTGTTAAGGTTGATGGCTTACAGAAATATCAAAATACCCTAGTAATGTTTCTCGAAGATTTTGGTGGGAAATCTTTGAAGAGTTGGATGCAGGAATCCCCATTTACTTTAAAGGAATGTATTGAAATTGCCATCGCTCTAGCAGACGCATTAGGACACATTCATGCAGCGAATATTATTCATAAAGATATTAACCCATCGAATGTAGTTTTAAACAAAGAAACCCATCAATTAAAAATTATAGATTTTGGGATTTCTACCAAATTAACGCGGGAAATGCCGGTCTTAAAAAATCCTAATGTTTTAGAAGGTACTTTAGCTTATATGTCGCCGGAACAAACCGGCAGGATGAACCGGACTTTAGATTATCGCACAGATTTTTACTCGCTTGGAGTGACCTTTTACGAACTGCTGACGAATCAATTACCCTTTGAAACGGATGATGCGCTGGAATTAGTTCACTACCATATTGCTAAGGTGCCGGTGTCGCCATCTGAGTTAAATCCAGAAATTCCCCCCATTCTCTCAGATATCGTCATGAAACTTTTAGCAAAAACGGCTGAAGAACGATATCAAAGTGCTTGGGGACTTAAAGCGGATTTAGAAGAATGTTTAAACCAGTTGAATTTGACCCGGAAAATATCAAATTTTGAATTAGCCCGTGAAGACATTTATGATAAATTTCAACTGCCGCAAAAACTTTATGGAAGAGAACAAGAAATTGCCACCTTATTAACCGCTTTTGAGCGGGTGACTCACGCCCAGAGCGAACTGATGCTCATTGCCGGCTATTCTGGCATTGGTAAATCAGTCTTAGTACAGGAGCTTTATAAACCCATTACTCAAAAGCGCGGCTATTTTATTTCCGGTAAATTCGACCAATATCAGCGCAATATTCCCTATAGCGCTCTTGTTATCGCTTTTCAAGAATTAATCAAAAACCTGTTAACTGAAAGTGAAGCGCAACTAAATCTATGGCGAGAAAAGTTATTAACAGCTTTGGGAATTAACGGGCAAGTCATTGCCGATGTCATTCCAGAAATTGAATTAATTATCGGCAAGCAACCCCCTGTTCCAGAAGTCGGGCCAAATGAATCTCAAAATCGGTTTAATTTAGTTTTTCAAAACTTTATTAAAGTCTTTACGCAACCTGAACATCCCTTAGCATTATTTATCGATGATTTGCAGTGGGCAGATGGCGCATCGTTAAAATTAATGCAGCGTTTAATGAGTGCTGCCTCCCCTGGACTATTTTTAATCGGTGCCTATCGGGACAACGAAGTTTCCGCAGCACATCCGTTAATGTTAACTTTAGATGAAATTGCCAAAGCCGGCGCAAGTATCGAGCGCATTTTTCTATCACCATTAGACTTACCTACTATCACACACTTGATTGGCGATACGCTCAACTGTGAAGCAGAAAGGGTTCAGCCTTTGGCTGAGTTAGTGCTGTTTAAAACCGGCGGCAATCCCTTCTTTATGAATGAATTTTTAAAATCACTATATACAGAAGAATTGTTAAAGTTTGAGATTAAAAGTCGCCAGTGGCAGTGGAGTTTAGAGCAAATTCAATCGCGCGGCTTCACCGATAACGTCGTTGAACTTATGGCAGACAAAATTCAAAAGCTGCCAGAAAATACGCAAGATTTATTAAAGCAAGCTGCCTGTATGGGCAATCAATTTAACTTAAATACCCTTGCTTTGATTGACGCTAAATCTTTACGAGAAACAGTTGACGATTTATATCCAGCCGTGGCTGAAAATTTAGTGGCTCCTATTGGCAATATGGGAGAAACAGAATTAGCAATTGATGCAACTGAATTAACCACTCGCTCATTACCAACAGTCTCATCCCAATCCCTAGAATATAAATTTGTTCACGATAGAATTCAGCAGGCTGCTTATTCCCTCATTGCCGAACAAGATAAGCCTCTCATTCACCGTAATATCGGGCAACTGCTGCTGAAAAATATTCCTGAAAGTAACCGAGAACAAAAAATATTTGATATTGTTAATCAACTAAACTTTGGCATTCAACTAATCTCTAACCAGCAAGAAAGAAATGAACTCGCACAGTTAAACTTAGTTGCCGGCAAGAAAGCAAAATTATCCGCAGCCTATCAGCCGGCTTTAAATTATTTACAAATCGGCATCAACCTCTTAGCAACCAATTGCTGGCAGCAACAGTATGAACTCGCCCTGTCACTGCACACAGAAGCCGCTGAAGTTGCCTATCTCAACGCTGACTTTGTTTTAATAAAAACATTTTTTGATGCAGTCGTGTCACAAGCAAAAACAGTCTTGGACACAGTGAAAGTGTATGAGGTGAAAATTTTAGTAGAGACTGTACAAAGCAAGTTTAGTGAAGCCATCAATATTGGACTAGAAGTGTTAAGTCTACTGGGAGTAAAGTTGCCTAAACAACCTAACAAAGTAGATGTTTTAAGGGGACTGCTGCAAACAAAATTTAGGATCGGGTTTAAATCAGTTGCCAGCTTAGTGGACTTGCCGGTGATGAGTGATCCTTACGCAAAAGCAGCGATGCGTATCCTCACAAGAATTGCCCCCGCAACCTACTTTGCCGCACCGCTTTTATTGCCAGTTATTGTGTTTCAACAAATTTACTTATCTATAAAGTGGGGAAACACGAGTGACTCTGCTTTTAGCTATAGTTTATATGGAATGATTCTATGTGGGGTTGTTGGGGATATTCAGAGTGGCAGTCAATTTGGTCAACTCGCTCTTAATGTGATCTCCCGACTTGATGCAAGAGTTTTTAGAACCATGACGGGATATACCGTCTCTACCTTTATCAGACACTGGGTAGAGCCTCTCAAGGAAGTAGTAAATTTACAGCGGGAAGTTTACACGTTTGGACTGCAAACAGGAGATTTGCAATTTAGTAGCTACGCAATGCACGTCTACTGCTCCATGAGCTTTCTGAGCGGCTCGGAATTGGTGAAATTGGAACCAGAGATGGAGATTTATGCTCAGAATCTGCGTCAAATGGGACAAGAAACAGCTTTTAATATGCAAGACGTAGTGCATCAAGCTGTTTTGAATTTGCTAAGTGAAATTGAAAATCCTTGTAATTTAATTGGCAAAGCTTTCGACGAGCAGGTGATGCTACCAAGACTAAACAGCCAAAATGATCGCACCACACTGGGTATTTTTTACTTGAATAAATTGATGCTTTGCATTATATTTTGTGAGTTAAAGTTGGCAATTGAAAATGCTGACTTAGGTGAACAATACCTTGATGCCAACACATCTACTTGCACAGTTGTTCACTTCTATTTTTATGAATCTTTAGCGCGTCTAGCCGTGGCAAAAAATGCTCATCAGCCAGAGCAAAATCGCCAAATAAAGAAGATCATTAGCAACCAGAAAAAGATGAAAAAATGGGCACATCATGCCCCAGCTAATAACTTGCATAAATATTATCTAGTAGAGGCTGAATTTTGTCGAATTCGGGGAAAATATGCTTTAGCCACAGAATTTTATGATCGCGCGATTTCCCTTGCGAAAGAACACGAATACATCCACGAAGCCGCTCTCGCTTACGAACTTGCTGCCAAGTTTTATTTATCTCGAGGGAAAGAATTAACAGCCAAAGCTTATATGCAAGAAGCTCGTTACTGCTATCAACTTTGGGGAGCATCTGCTAAAGTTAAGCATTTAGAAATGCGATACGGCAGCTTATTGGCTGCAAATCAAGGGAGTAGTCAAAATACTAAAGCGACTACAACAAAAACGACCACCGGCTCAAAACACAGTCTTGATATCGGCACAGTGATGAAGGCTTCTCAGGCAATTTCAGGTGAAATTGTGCTGGATAAGTTACTGTCTAGCTTGATGAAAATTTTGATTGAAAATGCCGGAGCGCAAAAAGGCTATCTTATTTTAGAAGAACGGGGAAACCTGCTGATTGAAGCGGAAGGCTCAATCGATTCGGAGCAGGTGAACGTACTTGAATCAATATTGGTTGAGGACTTTAAAAATGCTTCTCAATCCATTATTAATTATGTCTGTCGCACACAAGAAAGTGTAGTTTTGAATGATGCGGCTCGTGAGGGTCAATTTACTAATGATCAGTATATCCAAGAACATCAGCCGAAATCGGTTCTCTGCGTACCGCTGATTAATCAAGGGAAACTGGTGAGTATTGTTTATCTGGAAAATAATCTCACAGCCGGCGCGTTTACTGCTGAACGAGTGGAAGTGATTAAATTATTATCCTCTCAAGCGGCAGTTTCTATAGAAAATGCTAAGCTTTATACCGAAGTGAGGAAAAATGAGACTAGGCTTGCTCAACTTAATTTCGATTTAGAACAAGCTTTAGAAGCTGAATTAGAACTTTCTAAAGCAGCGAGTCGCTTTGTTCCTAATCAATTTTTATCTTTTCTGGGTTATCAAAAGCTGACAGAAACAAAATTAGGAGATTCTGTCCAATTAGAAATGTCAATTTTGTTTTCTGATATTCGAGATTTTACAACGCTTTCTGAGCAAATGACCCCAGAGAAAAATTTTAAATTTATTAACTCCTATTTAAGCCGGATGGAACCGGCAATTATTGAAAATCATGGTTTTATTGATAAATATATCGGGGATGCGATTATGGCATTATTTAGTGGCGAGGCAGATAATGCCGTGAAAGCCGGCATTTCGATGCTGCACCGACTTGCTGAATATAATCAACTTCGCACCCATTCTGGTTATCCTCCCATTCAAATTGGAATTGGCATCAACACCGGCACCTTAATGTTAGGAACCGTTGGCGGACAAAATCGCATGGATAGCACCGTGATTAGTGATGCGGTAAATTTAGCTTCTCGCGTAGAAGGTTTAACCAAAAATTATGGCTTGCCCTTATTAATTACTCAACAAACTTATGAACGATTGACGAAGCCGGCAGACTATGCAATTCGCACCATTGACACCGTAAAAGTTAAAGGCAAATCCCAAGCCGTCACAGTTTATGAAATCTTTGAAGCTGATCCACCGGCACTCAAAAACGGAAAATTAAATACCCTACAATCATTTACAGAAGCCCTAGCGCTCTACAATCTAAAACAATTTAACAATGCGGCGCGACTATTTGACGATTGTCTGCGCCTCAATCCAGGCGATCAAGTCGCTCAAATTTATCGACAACGCTGCTATGAGAATCACCGCGAAAGATAGCAGTAGCTGCTAACAACTATCTCTAAGAAATTTTAAAGGACTACTAGGAACATAATGAACCCGTAGGCGAGGGAAACTGTCGTAGTGCACGGAATGGGAACGCAAGTAAAGTAGAATTTTCTTTACATCCGCCCTTCGCTCACCTATTGACCCCATGTATTGCGACTACCTGGTACAAATCCTCACCGCCCGTGTCTATGATGTTGCCCAGGAATCGCCCCTGGAGTACGCCCCAAATTTATCTACACGGCTGAATAACAAACTCCTGCTGAAGCGGGAGGATATGCAGTCTGTATTTTCCTTCAAGCTGCGGGGAGCTTATAACAAAATGGTGAATCTGTCACCGGCACAGTTGGCGCAGGGAGTTATTGCCGCATCTGCCGGCAACCATGCCCAAGGCGTTGCCCTCGGTGCAAACCGGCTGGGAACCCGCGCGATTATCGTCATGCCGGTAACCACACCCCAGGTGAAAGTCGATGCGGTTAAAGCCCGTGGGGGAGAGGTGGTATTGCATGGGGATACTTACGATGATGCCTATGCGTTTGCCCGTCAACTGGAAGTGGAAAAAGGCTTAACTTTTATTCATCCCTTTGACGATCCCCACGTTATTGCCGGCCAGGGTACAATCGGCATGGAAATTTTGCGGCAATGTCAACAACCGATTCATGCGATTTTTGTGGCAATTGGCGGCGGCGGATTAATTTCTGGGATTGCAGCTTACGTGAAGCGAATTCGCCCTGACATCAAAATCATTGGCGTGGAACCTGTCGATGCCGACGCCATGTATCGATCCCTCAAAGCCGGCAAACGAGTGAGATTACCCCAGGTTGGCTTATTTGCCGATGGGGTCGCAGTAAGGGAAGTTGGAGAAGAAACTTTTTGGCTGTGTCAGCAGTATGTCGATGAAATCATTTTGGTTGATACGGATGCCACCTGCGCTGCAATTAAAGATGTATTTGAAGATACGCGCTCAATTTTAGAGCCGGCAGGTGCTTTAGCGCTCGCCGGTGCCAAAGCATACGTTGAACGGGAGCAAATTGAAGGGCAAACCTTAATTGCTATTGCCTGCGGTGCCAACATGAACTTTGATCGCCTCCGCTTCGTAGCAGAAAGAGCAGAATTTGGTGAACGCCGCGAAGCTATTTATGCCGTTACAATTCCCGAAGAACCGGGCAGTCTTCGCAAGTTTTGTGAATGTCTGGGCAGACGCAATCTCACTGAATTTAGCTATCGCATAGCGGATGAAACAGAAGCTCATATTTTTGTTGGCGTGCAAATTCAAAACCGTGCCGATGCTGCAAAAATGGCAGAAAGTTTTGAAGGTTGCGGATTCAAAACGCTTGACTTAACCGATGACGAACTTACGAAATTGCACCTGCGTCACATGGTTGGCGGACGTTCTCTCCTTGCCCATCATGAATTACTCTACCGTTTTGAGTTCCCTGAACGTCCCGGTGCATTAATGAAATTTGTTAGTTCCATGAGTCCCGATTGGAATATCAGTATGTTCCACTATCGCAACAACGGTGCAGACTACGGGCGAATTGTTGTTGGGATGCAAGTTCCTCCTCATGAAATGGAAGAGTGGCAAGCATTTCTTGATACCCTCGGCTATCGTTATTGGGATGAAAGTTTAAATCCGGCTTACAAATTGTTTTTGGGCTAAAGGGGAACGCCCGATTAATTAACGGGACTTAAACGAAAAACAAGAGCCAATAAGAGTATATTGCTAGCCGAGTAAGCCTCTGACGTCGAGTTCAGAGTCTATGAAAGAGACAACTCCGGCAGCTATGCCCCCTTGCTTCAATAAATGGTGTCAACGCTTCGATGATGTCTTCACTCATCAAGCGCAAAAAAGGGAGTTTAGGAACTATATAGGGGGATTATTAGGGGAAAGTGAGAGAAAAAACCTGTCTCAAATGGCGAATAACGCTATGGGAGTGACCTACCACCGATTACATCATTTTTGGAAAGAAGCGCCTTGGTGTGCCGCCGCCGTCAATGAGCGCCGACTGCTCGTGATGAATCAATGTAGCCAAACTCGTATCAGTAAAGGATTCACATTAATAGTAGATGATTCAGGTCATATGGGTGGCAACGGTTGAAGTTGAACTGCCGCAGCTCGACTGAAGCATTAGAAGCATTTCGCACAGCGATGTCTTTTCGTTTTGTAGAGTGGCTGACCCAAAATCGAGACGTATTCTACGCTTATAAAGCGGCTAGGGGCTTCATTTGGGCTTGATTTCTGTTTAAGTCCCGTTAAAAAATATCACGCCCCCACCGGGTTTTACCGGAGGGTTGAGTGTTCTAGCTTAAATAATTAATTTCAAAGCTAGAACTATTATTTATCTCTTTGCTGGGATGGGGGCAGAAGCGCGGCGGGGCTTAACGGCACTTTTCCCACGATTGCTACTCAAACGCCGAGCCGAGCGATATCTTCTGCCTCGACTGAGTTAAAGGAGTTTAGAGGGGACACCAAAACCCAGGATTTTGGTGTGCCCTCGTGTGGTGATACGGGGGTAGAACTAACAGAGGGGTCGGTTTAGGCGTTTGTATCTGATGAAAAAGTCAAGGGAAAGGAGGGAGAATTAACTTTTCCCACCTCTAACCAAACCCCTCTCAAGGTATCCTGGAAGGGCTAATAAGGGTAATAAGAGGTAGGATACCCTTGTTTTTTTGACTGTTACTCTAAATTCCCTGCTTTCTCAACAACTTGTTTCAAGTCTTCAAAGGTAATACTACCGTCTTTATCTCCATACATCGCTAGCAATTCCTGGGGGCTAGTACCTGTTTCTGCTGAAATGATTGCACTTAACCCAGGGCTTAAAAAAAGCTCATTACTCGAGACTTTGCCATCTTGATCGGTATCCAAGGTATTAAAAAGAGATTGAAGCTCTTGCTCAGTTGCCATAAGTTTCTATCTGAATTAATTTCTTCAATTCAATATCTCAAAATTTTGAAAAAGATGCAAGGAAAGTTAAGATTTATCACTGAGCAAACTCTCTCTGTAACCCTGCCATAGGAAGGTTTTGCTCAACAACACGAAATTGTCTCAATGTCATTTAACTTAGCACTGTACAAGTTTGTCCGCCTTCACTTGAACCGACAGCAGTTGCTCATCTGATAAGTTCAGCTCTGGAAAGGTTTGAGAAACAATCAGCTCATTTCCTTTAAACTCTCTTGGCTCATAGCGTCCGTCATTCAATAGAGCAAGGAGGCATAGCGGCGGGAGTTGTTTCTTTCATCTCTCCATCTTTACGTAAAATACTTGCCCTACATGAATTATACTCTTATTTACTCTCTATTTTCGTTTAAGTCCCGTTAACTGCGAAACCAGTATACTGCCTCACCTCTGGCGATTTAAAGCCGAGAACAATATGCTCTTTAGGAATGCCGGCAGCCATTAATTCATCGGCAATTCCATCTTCATTTCCATCTCGTTGAATCCACACTTTGCCTTCAACAATCTCAACATGAATCAGACAACCATGAATCCGCCGACGATCCTGCCCCCAACCGGACGAGACAATTAAATAACGATCTGCTTCTGGGTCAAATACGGTGCTATTATGAATGTCATCGTAGGCATATTGAAGATTAGAGTAGGGTCGCAGAACCTGTTGGATAATCCTGCGATAATTCTCTAAACAATCCATTGAATAATCTCCTCCGTTTCCAAGTTAAATACCAGAATCTTGAGTTGATTTTGAGTAATTACTAATTGTCCCAAATCTTCTTCAAAAATATCAATAAAAACTCGATCTGAAATCGCTAGAAAAAGCGTGCGATCTGGTTCTTTTACGGTTAAAACATTTTGATATAGGATGTATTGTCCTAAAGCATCCCGCAAATCAGCCACTTCGGACTACCCTAGAAAACTCTTGATTTCAACGGCAATTTTACGTTCTCCCTTTCGGGCTGCGATGAATTTTTTAGCCCCTAAGTCCACAAAAAGGTCTTTTTTGCCATAGCGCAACATTAGCGGATCGTGGGAAGATTACCCAACCATCCTTCTCTAGGGCGTGTCTTACGCGATCATGGTAGATGTCTTTGGCCGGCATAGGAATGCTGATGCTAATCTCTTATCTTTAATTTTGCATTTTCCAGGCTCTGTGTGCTGCAGAGGAAGAATTTCAACGGCTGTTACCCAAGCAAATTTCTCAAAGGCTGGTGCAGCAATCATAAACTGCGTACAAGCTGATTATTATTATCTGGAATATAACAAATCTGGGGATTGCCAGAATATAGAAAAGGCCCAAGCATTGGTGCTTGAGCCTTTCTAGATAACTATTCAGTGAATAAGATTAACAAAGCTCACACAGTGACAAGTGATTTATAATCAGCTAGGACTGAGGAGCTAAATGTGATTAATCTTAGAGCTTAGTACCGGCGAGAAAAGCTGTCGTTACGACGACCGCCGCCGCCACCGCCACCTGAACCCCGATCTTCACGAGGCTTAGCTTTGTTCACTTTCATATCGCGGCCCATCCACTCAGCACCGTCAAGTGCTTCAATAGCTGCCGTTTCTTCAGCATCGCTACTCATTTCTACAAAACCAAAGCCACGGAGTCTGCCAGTTTCCCGGTCAGTAGGTAGCTGAACGCGCTTTACAGAACCATATTCTGCAAAAACGGCGCTCAGGTCTTCTTGAGTAACTTCGTATGAAAGATTGCCTACATAAATAGACATATGTTGTCTCCAAAATCTAAGAGGTGTGAAGGGTGAGATTTCGGAGAGGAGCCTGCCAATACCAAAAGGAAAATGCCTGTCAATACTAAAAACAAACGCTGCCACCGAATTTCATTCCTATCCATTACTCTAACACAGGCTTGGAATTTTAGGAAAACACGGAGATAATGATCATATAACTTAACAGGGGAGGAAGACGACCTCAGCAAATCTTGCTGGGGGTGGTGAATATCGCAAAGCGTTTTGTGAGGTTCATTATTTTCTCCGCCAAAAATAATTAGAGAGTTTTGAGATCGAATGGCAGAATGACCCTGTCTAGGTTGAGGATGGTTGCCCCCAATTTTGAGAGATTTCCAGATGCGGGGAATCTGTAGGCTTATTGAGGACTCCTTTTAATCGTCATCAAAACGGCGTATTTGCTTGAAGATGTAGAGTTTGCCCAGATTGAGGATGTCCAAAGCTGATTTCTCTGGCGTGCAAATGTAGCCGGCTGGCAACCGCATCGCATCCATAGAGGCGATCACCTAAAATAGGCATTCCCAGTCCTCGCGCATCAGCCGCATGAACCCTTAGCTGATGGGTACGTCCCGTCACCGGCACAAACTCCACACGAGTGTAGCCGCCTTCCCTCGCCATTACCTGAAACCGAGTCAGACTAGGTTTACCCCGCGCTTGATCCACTTTCTGATAGGGGCGATTTTCAGGATCTCCCCACAGTGGCAAATCAATCAAACCTTGTTCAACCGGCACCACACCCGAAAGGATCGCTTCATAAACTTTATCAACCTGCCGGTGTTGAAACTGCCGGCTTAATTGACGATAAGTGTCGAGATCGCGTGCTAGCAGAAGAATTCCAGAGGTTTCCTGATCTAGACGATGTACAGCCGCCAGTGTCATACCATCCGGCAACAGATGACGCAGCCGGCTGAGGACACTATCTTGGCTATTAAGATAACGCCCAGGCACCGATAGTAATCCCGCCGGCTTGTTTACCGCAATCAGCCATTCATCTTCATAAATAATTGGGATCTCAGTACAGGAAGAAGTGAGTCGGTGATCAAAAGTGAATTTCTCTTTCTCTCCCCCTCTCCCTAATCCAGACAACAAAAACCCCATCAATGGCTGACAGCGTTCGGCACAAGCTCCATAGTATTCTCCCTGAATTTTGTCCTGACTGACAGACGCCGAACCCCACCAAAACTCCGCCATTGCTAGGGGTTTTAAACCTTGGGTTGCTGCATAGTGAAGTAGCTTCGGGGCACAACAATCTCCTGTGCCGGTGGGCATCAAGCCTCCTGGCATCAATTGTTGCAACGATAAAGATTGCCCTGAAAAATTGGTCAGGCTGTAGGCTGCGTGCATCTGAGCCTGTAATTTCCGGGAAAGTGCTTTACGCTGTTGTTTCAGTTCCCTCATCTGCATATCCGCCTGTTCAATCTGCTGCTTCAGTGGCTGCAACGCTTCATCTCGTTGGCGTTTAAATATTCGCCGCTCAATTCCTTGCCGGCGACTTTCTTCATCAAGTTGTTCGAGAGCATCAGTGAGTGTTTCCCCTGTTAACATTTCACTGAGTCTCTGGCGTTCTTGCTGCCGGTGCTGCTTACAATCTCGATGGGAATCGTTCATTTCTTGCAACTGCCGGTCAAACTCACGACATAGCAATTCGTATTGTTGCCGTTGTGGAAGTTGCTTGAGGGTAATCAGTTGCTGCTTGATCACTTCCAATTCAGCCAATGTGCCGGCTTCTTCTAGGGCAACGTGATCGCGTCCCGGAATGGGCGGAACCCATCCCTCCACAAGACTTTGACCGTTCAGAAGCCCGGAGAAGGCTTTTAACACCCGTTGTTCACCTGCCGGCAGTTCAACCAGCAAGACTCCATACATCTTGCCCTCACAGGAATAAGACTCATTGCCGGCAAGAAATTGCATCAAACCTCTGGCGATCGCCTCTACCAAAGGAGTGCGGGCCAGTCTCAGAATCTCGCCAGTTTGAGGACAGCGCCCTTCATAGTAATAGTGAGGCGATAAGCCGGCCGTTGCAGCATTGCAGTCAATAAAATCTGAAAGCGGATGAAGAACTACCATACAAGGCACGATCACAAATCTGGCTAATCCCACTACCTGAGATTATTGTGTCCGAGCCTACTACTTTAAGGCATCCGGTGAATCAACAAAAAAAAACTCAGCCAACCGACTGAGTTTAGGAGACAGAGTCTACAGAGACTTCTTAAAAAAGAATTTAAAAAAGAATTTAAAGAAGAATTGACAAGAAAAGAGAAAACCTCACGTTTAGCCGGCAGATAAAGCAACTAACACCAGGAAACTGACAAACAAAGTGGCAACCCCGCCCACAAAGGCGTATTGACGCTGCTGTTCCGGGGACGGGAACTCGGAATAGTACAGATCAGGCTCAGTGGCGTAGTTGTTGAGGATGCCATTGTCGTCGGTGGTGTACATTTGTTTGCTCCGGTTTGTTACCTTATGTAAATAAATGTAACGATCTCGTTACAAAGTGTCAACCCCTTGCCGGCTCTTTAAGATAGAAAATACTTTGGTAATAAATTAACTTTACTTATGCCATACAAAATTAGTGATTGACATTATTTATAGAAATAAGATGGCATAGGCAGATAAAGTTATAAAAGCTCTGAAGGTGCCAGCTTTGGCTCTGTCGGGGTTTATTTTCACCCTTACCCTCTTTATTAAATGCCCTAGCAGTAAAGTAGTTCCGCCTGTTCAATGGAGAAGTCACCGCGCGAAACTTAGGAATTACTAAAGTTAACCTAATTTTCGAGTGCCGGTTTCTTTAAATCGAATCCCCGCAGAAAACTAAAACACCAATAAAAGTTGAATACCCTCTTGAGTTCGCAGATAAATATTAAATACAGTTGCTTATGAAACTTAACAACCATGATGCGGCGCTCATTCGAGATTTGAAAAATCAGCCACTCGCTTTGATATTAGGTTATATCGCTGCTGGTGTTGCTGGGCTAGTGTTGTCACTCTTAATAGATTTTAATTTGTCTCTTAAGTTACTAACGGTTTTTCTCTGCGGGTTTATCATTGGCATCTCCGCTGAAAAATTAGTCAGTCAGAAAATTAGAAAAATTGCTTTAAATTTAATTGAAGACCGATAAAAATAACCAAAAAAAGTCTTTTTCACTTTTAAACCTGTTGCTCAATACTTTTAGAAAAACTGAAGTAGCGTTTTTTCTAAAGCCTGGAATTGAATGAAAAAATAGTTACAAAGGGAATGGCTGAAGTTTATCATCGCCGGCATTCCTGCCCTGACATGAAGCGAAAGCAAGAATATATTTACTATTATTGATGAATCAGATAAAATTGGCATAGGTTTTATCTTAAATACTTTTGAGATAAAAATAAAATAATAACTTGCGAAAACGAAGAGGAATCTGTTAACAGACCTCGAAAATTGGGTGTAGACAGCATCTAAAGGAATTGGCAATGTGAATTTTTCAACAGAAGATTTTGACGAACGTGAATCAGTTCTAGATGCAACTAGCCTGCCTTTAGTTAAAGACGATATAACGAGCGTTGCCGAGCTTGATTTTGTCGATCCAGCGACGGGAAGACATTCCCTGGATATACTCTATGAACAGTTTGCCAAACCTCAACTCAGCACCGCACTCAAACCTAACGAGCCTTCAATTTATATCAGACATCTAGAAGGCCAGGAAATCACTGGAGGATACATTATTGAAAAAGTGTTTGAAGATGCTCAGACAGGTTTTTATGCTGAGGGTCGAGTTCCACTTTCTGGAACAAATCCGCCGGTTCTGGTTATCCGGGGATACGGCTCATGGTATCCTTTCGAGGGCGTGCTAGAAGATACCCCAGATGTTTTCATGGCCGGCATGGAACGGCATTTTAAATCCGCTGAAACTCATGGGGCTGTTGATTGGCTGAAGCAACAATCTGAAGCCGGAAATCAGCCAGACGTCATTGGAGAAAGCTTAGGCGGAAAAGTTGCTCAACAAATCGCAGTAAAGTACCCGGATTTCATTCGCTCAACCGTTACGTTTAACTCTCTTGGTGTGTCCCAAAAATTAGCAGAAACATCCCAAGCAAAAAATGTTTTCCACTACTTTACATTGGGAGAAAAGTATGCATATTGGGCAAATAGAGGAGAGTATATACCGGGTCAATTTTTCCAAATTTCCAAAAACGGAAGAAGCTGCCGGTATAAAATAGAAGAAGCTGTAATTGGGATGGGAAGATTTCGGAGTCCTGCCAGATTTCATCCGAAAGGTCGCCACAGAAAAATGATTTTGATAGTTTTAGCCCAATTAATTTTATTAACCCGGCACAATGAACTCATTTTAAATAGACGAGCGCCGGTGGTCATTAAAATAGAGCGCTACCCATAAATGATCTCGTTAATCTCTAGCAATCCTAAATCCATAGACATTGAGAAATTTCTTCGTTCTCATCAACTTAGATAATTATCTCGCCATTTAAAGTTAAGGAATGCCGGTGCGTCCAGCCAGACTCGCCACGACAGTCGCTAATTCCGCCGGCTCCACAGGTTTAGGGATGTGCATTTGAAATCCGGCAGCAATTGCTCGCATCCTATCCTCAGCCCTAGCGTATGCGGTTAGGGCAATCGCAGGAATTTGCCCCCCTTGCTCTGCAGAGAGTGCCCGTACTTTACGGATCAAAGAGTAGCCATCTTCTTCAGGCATCCCAATATCGCTTAATAGAACATCTGGTTTAAGAAGCTTGATGTCTTCAATGGCTAAATCAGCCGAGGCAACGGCACGCACAGAAGCCCCGCACTGTTGCAGAACCGTAGTGAGAAACACACGCGAATCAACTTCATCGTCCACGACAAGTATTTGTAACCCATCTAGCGACGGTGGATTGTTAAATCCTACTCCCCTTCCCGCCCTTGGGTGAATTCGTTCTGGCTGGGTTGTCTCTAAGCGGACAGGCATAAGAGGAAGCGTTACGATAAATGCCGATCCCTGTCCCTCCCCTTGACTCTCTGCACGAACTGTCCCGCCGTGCAATTCCACCAAATTGCGGACAATCGCCAGACCAAGACCAAGTCCACTGTATGTCCGGGTAATCGAGCTATCCGCTTGCCGAAAGCGTTCAAAGACGAATGGCACAAAGTCAGGGCTGATGCCAACACCTGTATCGGTTACCGTGATTTCAACCTGGGAGTTGACTTGTTCAAGGCGAACTTGGACGCGTCCTTCTTTGGGTGTGAACTTAATCGCATTAGATAACAAATTCCAAACGATCTGCTGCAAGCGGTCTGAGTCACCGGCAACCGGCCCGGCTGCCGGATCGAGTAGGCTTTGGAGTTGAATCGCCTTAGCATCAGCCGCTGGGCGAACCGTATCAAGCGCTGCCTCAACAACCAAAGCAAGCTCAACTGGACGAACATTCAGGCGCAATTTACCCTGAATAATGCGGGAAACATCCAGCAAATCCTCCACCAGCTGAGCTTGTGCCCTAGCACTGCGTTCAATTGTCTCCATCGCCCGCGCAGTCGTCGCCTCGTCAAATTTGCGGCTCTTGAGTAATTGAATCCAGCCCAGCATTGCGTTGAGAGGTGATCGCAGTTCGTGAGATAGCGTTGCTAAAAACTCATCCTTCATCCGGTTTGCTGACTCCGCAGCAGCGCGTGCCTCCTGTTCCGAAACCAGTAGTTGGTTGCGTTCGTCTTCAGCTTGCTTGC
Organism: Microcoleus vaginatus WJT46-NPBG5; assembly: GCA_019359355.1. Taxonomy (GTDB): domain Bacteria; phylum Cyanobacteriota; class Cyanobacteriia; order Cyanobacteriales; family Oscillatoriaceae; genus FACHB-68. The sequence goes on from JAHHHM010000002.1 coordinate 352,054, forward strand.
GCTGCGTAAAGTCGCGCATGAGTTTAGCAAAGCCGCGTAGTTGCCCAGCCTGATCTTGTAAGGGCGTTACGATGCCACTCCCCCAGAAACGAGTGCCGTCCTTCCGTACGTGCCAGCGTTCGTCTTCCGCCCGACCTTCTTTGACTGCCGTTTCCAGTTCTTGCTTATCTGCCCCGGACGCTAGGTCTTCAGGCGTATACATAATTGAGCCAGATTGACCCAACATTTCGGCTTCCTGATACCCTAAAATGCGCTCTGCCCCTACACTCCAACGAATAACACGCCCGTCTGGATCGAGGAAGAAAATTGCGTAGTCCTCTACATTTTCTAATAACAAGCGAAACCGTTCTTCACTGGTTCGCAGCGCTTCTGATGCCCACTTGCGATCTGTAATGTCAGCAACAATATAAACCGCACCCGTGAAAATTCCAGCCTCATTGAACACGGGATCTGTAGTTACAGAAAACCATCGTTCCCCACACTTTAACTCCTCGCTCTCCCGGCTACGAGTCTCCTGAACACGAGTTAAGGGAGTAACCTCAACGCAGCCCAGGATATTTTGCATTAGCTCCTGATAAAAGCAACCCTCGATCTGTGCGAACGGTTTTCTCAGAAGATTCCTCATGGCGCTGTTAGAGCGCAAGATTCTGCCCAAACGATCTAGTAAACAAACACCATCGCTCATGGCATCGAATGTCGTTTGCCACTCCTTCGCCAAAGCCAGTGCCGAGTCTTCAGCCTCGCGGATACGAAGCAGAGCTTTTACAGTTGCGAGCAACTCGATTGGCTCCACCGGCTGGGCTAGATAGCCATCTGCACCACTCTCTAACCCTTGTACCTTGTCCTTACTCTCGACAAAACTAGCAGACAGATGCAGTACGGGAATAGAGGAAGTGGCAGGATTTGCCTTGAGTCGGTGGCAAACTTCAAATCCATTAATCCCTGGAAGCCGCACGTCAAGGATAATTAAGTCGGGCGGCTGCTGCGTGACCATTTGCAGAGCTGTTTCGCCGGTGGCAGCTTCTTGAACCTCAAACCCCGCTTTCCGAAGCATCCGATTAATGACATAGCGGTTGGTTTCGTTGTCGTCTACGTGCAAGATCGTGACAAGGGTGCTATTAGACATGATCTTCCTCTCCGGCCTCCAAGACTAGCCCAGCTAAAAGCAGTGCTTCTCGCACAAGAGAGGTCGCGACTTCACGCGATAGGTTTTCTTTTGAGAGAATGGCTACTGTTTTTCCTACAAGGAGCGAGCGCTCCTGTGGTTCAAGAACCTTTGAAGTATGAATAATTACGGGAATATTTGTAGTCGCTGGATCGGCTTTTAGCTGTTCCAAAACCTCGAACCCGCTCATACCGGGCATAACTAAGTCGAGAAAAATGCAAGAAGGATTTTCGAGGCCGGCATAACGGATGCCTTCGATCCCTGAAGTGGCCTCAATGATCTTCAAATCAAACTTATTTTCCCCAGGGGCAGCACCCTTACCATCGCCTAAATATTGCTTGAGTAGATAGTGGAATACTGGATCATCGTCTACAATCAAAACTTTTTGCAAATGCGCTTGCCTGACTAAAGAATTAAGTTTCTCGATAAGCGATAATCGTTCCACTGGTTTAACAAAGAAGGCATCAGCGCCTAATGTGAGAGCTTTCTTGTCGTTGTCAATAACGGTAATGACGATAATCGGAATCTCTCGTGTTGAAGGGTTTGCTTTCATCTCAGAAAGAAGATCCCAGGTATTTTGCTCCTCAAGCAAGATGTCTAATAGCACAGCTCGTGGCTTAAACTTTTGAAAAGCTTGTTTTACTTGCTTGAGTGATCGTGCTGGAATCATCTGATAAATAGACTCTGCAAAATATTTCTCGTAGATGAAGAGCGTCTCTGGGTTATCTTCTACAACTAATAGCGGATAGCGAGTTGCATCTAACTGTAAAGGAACATCAATTTCATCTGCCGGCTCTATCTCACTTCTGTAAACAATGGGTATAGTGGCAAAAAACGTAGATCCAAGCCCTTTCGAGCTTTTGATCGAAACACTGCCTCCCAGTAATTCCGCTAATTTACGCGAAAGCGGCAGTCCTAGACCTGTTCCTTTCACCCGCTTTTGAAGGTAAGAATTCACCTGAATAAATTCCTCAAAGATTCGCTCGGTATCTTCAGGGGCAATACCAATACCTGTATCAGTTACAGAGAAAACAACGGTATTGTTATGTAGTTCTGCTCTGATGCGAACTTCACCTTTTTCGGTATATTTCAAGGCATTAGAAATAAAATTTCTTAAAATTTGGCCAACCTTGCCCTCATCGGTGCGGAGCGTGGGAAAGCCAATGGGTTCTTCAAAAACCAGAGAAATTGAGGAATTATCACTTAGAAGCGGGCGCAGCATCCCTCTGAGAGCCGCGAATAAATCGCTGACTTCAAACTCATTGGGATGAACCACAATTTTTCCTGCCTCGACCTTTGCCAAGTCTAAAAGGTCGTTTACTAACTCCGAGAGACCTTCAGCAGATTGACGGATAAATGTTACTTGCTTTTCTTGATCGGGGGTCAATTCACCGTCCATCCGATCCAGCAGCAGTCTGGAAAGGGACATAATCGAGTTCAGCGGCGTGCGAAACTCATGGCTCATATTCGAGAGGAAGCGAGTTTTGAGTTCATTGGCTCGCTGTAGGGAAACTGCTTTTTCGTCTAACTCGGCATATAATGCCACAACACCCCGATTGGTATCCTCTAACTCACGATTGACCTGGGCCAACTCGGCTTGACGCTTTTCGAGTTCTGCTAGTGTGCGAAGCAGTTCTTGGTTTTGTTGCTGAATTTCCTCAAATGGGCTTTGAGGCGATTTCATGATCAACTCATCAAGAATCTGCGCCAAGCGCGTTGCTGTCAAAATGGGTGCCGATTTCGGCAAGGTTTTTCCCATCAACACTTCGGTTCCTTGCCCTAGCGTTGAGGTAATGTGAAATTGATCCATCAGCCGCTTGGTGCCGGTGATGCCTAAGCCCATGCCGGTTTTAGATTTATACTGCCCATCCAAAATGGTCTTGAGATCGGCGATACCCGACCCTTGATCCCGAATGCATACCCGCAAACTCTGGGGCAATTCGCCTTCCACCCGAAATTCAACTTTTCCCCCACCGGCATATTGGAAGGCGTTACGGGCAATTTCAGATACAGCAGTGGCAATGCGCGTCTGATCCTGAGCGTCAAACCCCAAAGCTTGAGCAATCTGCCGTGCCCGCTGACGGATCATCACGACATCTTGCTCGTAGCGTACTTCTACAGTGAGGAGATTGGTCATTGGTCAATTGCTAATAGAAGGATTGCTAATGGCTAATTGTTCATTAGCCCTTACTGCTGTACTTCTTTGCCCTTCAGCTTTCTTCGCGAGCAACCAGCACAGTTACGTCATCGCGACCTCGGGAGAAATCTCGGTACAAAACTCCAGCGATCAGGCTGGGATGTCTGGTTATAAGACCAGGATAGCGATCCAAACGCCACTGTGTACTCAACCCATCGGAATGCATCACCAAAAGCCCTCCTTTCGGCCACTGGTAGACAAATTCCTGAATCTTACGCACCTCATGCCCCACAGTACCGTTGTGGGAAACCATGCTGTAGCTGCCTTCGGGAAAAAAAACGCAGCTAGAGATATTTCCAATGCCGGCAAAACGAACAACTTGGCGTTCAAAATCCACTTCGGTGATCGCTAAAGCGGCTCCACGAGTGCTCCGCAAAGCCGTGTGAGCCGCTTCAATAATCTCTTTGGGACTTTTGCGGAGATTCTCTCGAAATATTCTTACCGCTTCTAAGGACGCCTGGGCAGCTAAAGGGCCATGACCCAAACCATCTGCGACTAATAGCAGACTGCGACCGGCCTGTTGGTCGATTGCCCACGCATCACCCGGCACCTCCTCCCCTCTGATCGGCAGGCAGACGACCCCAATCTCTAGATTGTTTTTCGACTGCTGCACCGGCGTTGGACTAGCCCAGAGGTGGCTTAATAACGCTGTCCCCACCTTGGGAGTTGAATGAATGTCCAAAAAAGCAGAAAGCCGGCTAATTGCCCCCAAACCATTTCCCGGAGTGCCGGCGGTAGAAAACCCGTCGCGCATACATTCCTGAATATCCCGAATTCCCGGCCCTTTGTCTAAGGCGAGGATTTCCATCCCCGTTATGTCGTTTTTGGTTGAAGCCTGGAGCAGCAGCAGACCGTCTTTAGCGTGCAGAACTAGGTTATTTGCAACCTCAGTAACGACAATACCAACCTGCCCCCGCTCAGTTTCGTTGAAGCCGAGACGAGTGGCAATTGCCATCGCTATCCGTCGCGCTTCACCAACCTGACTAGACTCTACAATGGGCAAGGCAACGGCAGCGTTCATAATTAACTCATTTCCACTTTGTAATCGTAATCTTTGTGCCCTCGCCGACATGAGAAACGATATTAAATTCGTTTACCAGTCGCTTTGTCCCACTTAATCCCATACCCAGTCCGCCGCCGGTTGTGAAGCCATCTTTGAGGGCTAGATCAATATCCGCAATTCCTGGCCCAGTGTCTTCAAAAGTCAGTCGCAGACCCCGACGCATTCCCGCCTCTAGGGCTTCGAGTTTGACAATCCCGCCACCGCCATAGTCTAGCGTGTTGCGTGCCAGCTCACTTGCCGCCGTTACGATCTTCGTCTGATCTACCAAGCTAAAACTCAGTTCTATCGCAAACTGACGCACGGCTTGCCGGATGAGCACAACGTCTGCGGCGGACTGGATGCTCATCGTTTCAGACCTCTGCAAGACCATCTATGCTCCCCCCAGGAGAAGCCTCCAACGATTTACGCAGGAGCACCATTCCCTTTTCAACGTTTAAAGCTGTGCGAATGCCGGTTAAGGAAAGTCCCAACTCTACCAAAGTAATGGCGACTGCCGGCTGCATTCCGACAACGACTGTTTCAGCATCAAGTACACGCGACATCTTGGCAATATTTCCCAATATTCGTCCAATAAAAGAATCAACGATTTCCAACGCTGAAATATCTATTAGCACACCCCGGGCACTTGTTCGGTTAATGCGGTCGGTTAGGTCGTCTTGCAAAGCGATCGCTAGGCGATCGTGCATATCGACCTGAATCGTCACCAGAAGGAATTCGCCCATCTGTAATATAGGAATACGTTCCATAACACTCCTTAATGTGTTTGGACGCGAGATATCTTGGCTCCAGTTCGCTTCAGCGCCAAAGCAAATGCGTCGGATAGGGAAGCCTTGGTGATCACATCAGCCAGATCCACGCCCAAGTAGACAATCGTTTGAGCAATCTGAGGCCGAATCCCGCTCAGGATGCAATCAGCGCCCATCAGACGCGCCGCAGTGACGGTCTTGAGTAGGTGCTGAGCTGTGAGAGTATCAACGGTTGGCACGCCGGTAATATCGATGATGGCGACTTCCGAACCCGTCTCTACAATTTTCTGCAACAGGGACTCCATCATCACTTGGGTGCGGGCACTATCGAGGGTGCCAATGATGGGGAGGGCTAAAATGCCGTCCCACAGTTTCACAACCGGCGTTGACAGTTCCATCAGTTCTTGTTGCTGGCGCATGATTACTTCTTCGCGCGCTTTCTGATAGCTCTCAGTTGTCCAGAGGCCAAGCTTGTCTAAAAGCGTAGTCACCGACCAAATCTCTTCGAGAAGGCTTTCGCTATCCTGTGCAAGTTCTACGCGCAACCGACTGAACAAAGGTTGCTTCAAAGAAAAAACAAACGTTGCGGTTTCTGATGGTGTGAAGCCTTTATGGCCGCGGGATCGCGAAATTGAGCTAAGCATCTCGCGCGTGCTGCGCCACTCAGGCGATTCAATGTCGGTGAAGTTACCCTCGTGAGTTGCCACTGCTAACAGCTCAAGGAATTCCCTACACTCTTCCCGCAGTTCTGTCTCTCTAATTAGGTCTTTGCGGATACCTATATATGCTTGCTCAGAGAGCCAATCTGCCAACAGTTGGGCTTGATTAGTTTTAATAATCTCTGAAATTTTACTTTTGCCGCTCAGGTTCATATAACGGCCCCTTCTCTCTAGCCGGAATTTAGCTACTTTTTGTGCGAGTCAACTCTTTAGGCTTTCCGGTTCACTAGCTCAATGGAGTGGTTAAACAGCTTTCGTTAGTAGAAATCCTTTGATGGAGTTTTTGAGCATCTAGGAATTTAGGTTGACGAACTAGGCGGTTTGAGGAGGTAGTCCCTTAAAGGCTGATTGACCCACATTATTATATGGATAAGGGGGGACAAAATAAGTACGAGTCCCAATAACTTTTAGATTTAGATGACCCTGCCTGTAGTTTGCCTTAAAATCAGTAAACTGGGCCAGAAGTACATCCTGCTGGTTGCGCCTAATCGTTAGTTGCTCTGACGTTTAGTTTGCAGCAAATCTTTGGCCGATAACCCTTCGCCCTGAAAACCAAAATACCAAAGTGCTGCACCGGCTTCTGCGCGAGTCACCGGCTTGCTGGGTTGCAAGAGCGTTGTATAACCAAAAGACCGGCGAATATTTGACAGTTCACCATTTTGGAAATCTGCCTGCACGGCACGCAATGCTTTGGGATCGATTTTTGCTGCATCTTGGAAACCCCAAGTTTGCTGCACTGCTTCAACTGAGGCGGTTGGTAAAGATCGGCGCGTATCTAATGGGACTTTCCAAACTAGCAGTTGCTCCCGCGTCAGTGGGGCATCGGGGCGAAACGAGACATCTGTCCCGTCTCCAGAAAGTGAGCTGGGAATGATGCCGGCTTCGGCAAGTCCTTGAATAACGGCAAAATCCGGATCTTTGCGGGAGACATCAGAGAAAGCCGGTTCAGCGGTTTCTAATCCCAAGCGGATTTTTCTCGCCGGCTGGTTGCTGTGAATCTGATTGTTTGCCGCAACTAGCCAACGGGCATATTCCCGACGGGTGATAATTTTGTTTGGATCAAACTTGTTACCGGCAGCAGATTCTTTTGTTTTCACTGCGGCATTTTCTGGCGTCAAAATCCCTAATGCTGCCAAATCTTCAACAGACTGGCGCAATTCTGGCGGCGTTTTATTCAAGTCTGTAAAGCTTCCGGACTTAGCCGATTCGGTTGGGGTGGGGCTAGGTGAAGCGGTTGTTGAACTGGGAGATCCGCCGACCATAGCAGTTGGTGATTTGTCGGGTTTTGCCTGGGCTGTTTCACCCGCATCGCGCCGGTATTTAATCACCAAATTCGCGCCGTCTGTTAATTTTTGCCCTGCCGGCTCCACAAACACTTTTACCTGTAAATTATCCAGCGAGGTTTCAAATGAGCCTTTCCGGTCGTCTGCCGGCTGGGCAACCACCTGCCATTTGTTTTCTTGAAACTGCGTTCGGTAAAAGTTCTGCACTAATGTACTGGAGTCGGAAGTCGTCCAGCGCGTCACCTGCCCTTGTTCATCTGGGTTGCCGGCAGCATCAAGCAGCGGCTTAACTTCCTGTAGTTGCGCGTCTGGATACAGGGGAATTTCGCTGGGAAAATCAGCCGGCAGCTCAGCGACAGCCTCAGTTGGCCGGCTACTTTGAGCCGGTGGGGGGGTGAAGGTAGCAGGATTTTCTTGGAGTCGGGGATCTGCCGCTAAAGATTGCTCCAGCGCCTTGCCGGTGGGGCTATTGGCACAAGACGTCACAGAGATCAGCAAGCAAGCAGCTAAGCCAACAAATGCAGCAGAACGTCGATAAGGCAGCACAGCAAATGAGAAAGTTACTATCTTTCCCTAGAGTAACGTACATTGAAGCGATCCCATGTTGTGTAATGGATACTCCAAAAGTTCTGAACTCTTACAAACGCCCCACTGGGCACTCAAAACCGACTACTTCACCGGCCATTGCACCCCCACTCCGTCAGGACGATCAGCAGGACTAGACTGTATTGGAGCGCAAGGCTCGAGACACAGCGGCTCAACAAGGCTGGGTTCGTCGTTAATGTTTAAGTTGCCTAGCCGGTTTCCTGGCGACTGTAGCTGTTGATTTGCTTCCTCAATTGCAATTTGCAGAGGCGCAGGATCAACTGCCGGCTCAATTGGTTTTAGCAGTTCTGCCTGACTGACGCTTTGACTATTGGTTGGGTTGGGATTGTCTTGAATGGCGATGTAAAGCTTTTCTTCCTTAGCAAGTGCATTCGTGCTGATAAACACAACACCGCTCAAAGACAGAAGGATAGTTAAAAGTCGTTTCATATTAATGCTCCCATTGCATACCGATCCGTTGTTGGACGGGCGCTGGAGTCGGGAAAGATTTGTTATGAGGCTGAATTAAAGCCTAGATAAATACCACACCACCGCTGCGTTATCTTTGCGCCAATTTTTTGATGCCGGCGCAAATCCCTTTCTCCTGCTGCCCTATTCTTACTATTTAAGCATTGAATTTTAGAAAAGCGAGATTCTCCTATCCAAAATCTGTCTCAAGTTATAACGGTTAATTAAGTTATCTGTAAAAATGCTGAATTACTCAAATGCAAGTAATTTTTCATCCTTTAGAATGGCGCGGGATGAGGGGCGAGTTGGAAGCGAATTAAACCTTAAACATCCCGGCATTTTCTTCGCTTCTCCGCCCGTCATCCCATTTTTGTCTGCGGTGGTCTCATCTAACCGCAGAAGTCGCTCAGCATATAGACCAGAACCCTGACGTTTGGCTGCCGGCAACACGAGTCAGGGGGCTGTTGTGCCGGCAATCCCATCTAAGCTTTTTCGCCTATTTCAGGGCTGTTTAAGACCGCTGAAAACCTTTTGCAGCCTTCTTGTTTCCCTTCGGCTTGGATTGAGATTTATTGACCTCTGTAATCGCTTCTTGAAACAGATCGTGCAGATGCACCGGCACACTGGCAATTTCTGGAAGTTCTGGCTCTAAAGGCTTATTAAATTCCTTCATCAGAGCGTCTAAATCCTGCTTAAGATTGAAGTCGGGACGCCCTAAAACGCCTTGCAAGAGCTTTTCCATGCCGGTTGGATACTGCTGAGCCAGCCGCCGCCAGATAAACACATTAATCGCCGGATCTTCCAGATATTTGCGAACCAGCTTTTCTGCGCCTTCCACTGTCTGCCAGTCTTCAGCTTCCAGTAAAGTTTTAAATCGGCTGTAGGTTGGCAGAAACATCTGACCCCAACGGGGATGAGCGAGAACCGTCACCTGTTCGGCTTTCTTCAACTCTGCCGGCAGCTCAATTTTCGGCGTCACCATTTTGCCGGCTTGTTGCGGATTAAACATTTTATCAATCGATTTTGAATCAGCGCCGGCGGAAGCTGCCGCTGATTTAATTTCTTCTTCGTCAACTCCTGCTTCTTGAGCCAGTTCTGAAAGTGATTTAGATTCATCAATGCCGGCTGCTGCCAGACGTTTTTTGGTCATGAGTTCCTGAAACTCAGAAATTTTCTTGTTCAATTGATATCCCGGCATTGTCACTTCTTCACTGCCGAAAAACTCAAGAAAATTTTCGTGATATTGCTCCACCGACTGCCACGCCTGCTCTAGCAATTCTGGCGCATCGCTGTACAGATGTTTCCTGTATTTATCCTTAAAATTCCCAATCGCCACAGCCAACTTTGGTTTGCCTAAACTCCCCATTTGCGTGCAAGGGCCAGAAAACATCCAGTAAGTCTCCGTTACCGGCGCAATTCGCGTTAGTAAAATTTCTCCCTGCTTAAAGGATGCCATTTCTTCTCGCGCCCGCTGATTATTGGGCTTAACCGTATAGTTTTTTGCTGTCAACCAGTTCATCAGCTCAAAGCCTTCGGGTAAATTTTGGCTAACCGCAAATAAACTGGTGAAACTATGCTGCCAACTTCTCACTAAATTGCGATCATTCTCTGATAATTCTGGTCGGCTTTCTAGAAATAGATCCATTGGCGTTTTCTCGCCGACTTTTCCTTCGATTAGAAAGGTATCAATCACCAAATCTCTTTCAGCCCTGTCAAATTGTTCTCCTCGATGAGGCTGCGTGGCAACATACGCCTCTAGGGCAACTGCCAAATCTCCTTCCGCCTCAAACACAAACTCAATTAAATCTTCCTTGAGTTCTGCGGCTCTTTCTAGTATGGCATCCACAAGCAAATCTCCACGATGAATAGTTCTACACAAAAGGTTACTAGCAACGCGCAACCAGGAGCATCCCATTTTTGTTAATTTGGACTGCGGACAAGATGCCCGCTTGTCGTCAGATCAGGGAGCATTTTGCTCCCACTCCAATATTTTGACAAATCTGGGATGCACCCCTAGTAACCTTCAAAGCTTGCCAGTTTAAGACTGTTGTTTTCCTGGCAGTATCGACTGATTTTTTTCATTGAATTTCGCACTTCTCTGGGACTGAGATAAAATGCCAAAACTCCGAGGCAAAATGTCAGTTTATGTGCCTGGTAACGTCCGTAAACGCTCACTGAGATGCGTGCGATCTGCCAATGAGTGAAGTAAGGGTCCATTCGCTCCAAATTCGACAATGCTAACCGAACCTACAGGGCATCCTAAGCGATAGCGAAAGCGTCCCACATCAATTCCTAGCAGGCTACACAGCGTAATTCGGATGGTTGCCTTGTGGGCAACAATTAAAACGTTGCCGGTGTTGTAGTGCTGCTTGATTTCTTCAATGACGTGCAAAGCGCGAGTCGCGATCGCAACCGCTAATTCTCCCTCAGTCGGGGGATACCAAGCGGGATCGGCTGTCCAGCGGATGTAGTCATCGTGATACTCGTGGCTGACTGTTTCTACGGTTTGAGCTTCCCATTTGCCATAGTTGATTTCCTTCAGCCCGTCCCGCAGTTGCATTTCCACGCCCACTGCATCGCACAGAGGTTGTGCTGTTGCCTTCGTTCGCAGCATCGGACTGGAAAAAATAGCACTCCAAGGTTTGGAATGGTAGGCAGCCGCAAAAGCTTGTGCCATTTCCAGCCCTTCTGAGGTTAATTCTGGGTCGATGGAACCGCAAAAAACATTTTCTCGACTGCGGGCTGTCTGCCCGTGGCGGAGGAAATAAAGCGTTAGACTCAAAGTGTTTTTCTCCGACTGGTCTACATTGAGATTTTAGGAGAAATAAGGGAAGATGACCGCGTTTGGTGATTTTTCAGTAATTATTTCTATATCATTGAAAAAATATTTGCCTTTTTCAAAACCATTTTTTTAGAAGAAACGAAATTGAATGGCTGCAAGCTCAGAGATTTTTATTGGCTATTTTAATAATCATCAAAGCATTAAATAAAATTAAAATGATTTAAATAAATTTATTAGATTTGTCCAGGAAAAGCCCGCAAACAAGACTTTACCAAATAATTATCTACTTTTCAGCCAGTTTATCGAGTTTTTCCTTAATTCCTAAAACAATTAAAGAGTGCAACAATACCAAAAATACAATCCCCGATACGCTGAAAGCTGCGATTGCCCAAATCTTAAATTTCCCTACCAGCATCACCGCGCCGGCGATAAAGATAAATCCCGTAAAACACGCATAAATTAAGCTTTTAAGTGCTAAATGAATGCGCTTGAGGGCGCGATCACTCTCAAGAGAACGCACCCGCACTTGTAACTCCCCGTCTTCAATTCGTTTTTCTAACCGGGCGATTAAAATTTCAGCGCCACTGGGCTGATTCAACTTATATTTAATAAAATCTCGTGCTTGTCTGGCAAGTTCCCCGATTGTATTGCCCTGTCCCTTAGAGGCAGTAATACTTTTTACAAAAGGCTGAACGGCTGCCATTAAATTGTACTCAGGATCAAGTGTCCTCGCAATGCCGTCAAGCGTTGTTAATGCTTTTAGAATAAATGTCATCTGCGCCGGCAAGCGAAATGGCTGCTGCTCAAACATCACATACAATTCACCTTTAATTTCATTAAACGCCTGGAAATCTACAGGTTTTTCAGTGAATTTATCTAAAAGAAATGCAATCAGCCGGCGCACTGGCGTCATATCTGGCACCGGCTCAATTAAACCCATTTTAACTAATGTCTCAAGAACCTCATCGGTATCCTTTCTCAAAACAGCAAAAAAGTTTTTAATCATCTGGTCTTTTGCCAGAGCGTGTACCTCTCCCATCATCCCGAAATCATAGAAAATCAAGCTTCCATCCTGGCTTACCGCCAGATTTCCCGGATGAGGATCAGCCTGAAAAAAACCATCCTGCAATAACTGTTTTAAATAACAACAAATTCCCAGTTGATTGAGTTTTTTAACGTTAATATTACACGCCTGCAATGTGTGACGATCATCTATCTTGATTCCGGGTAAATATTCCAGCGTCAGCACTTTTTTAGTCGTGTATTCCCAATAAACTTTCGGGACAATAATGCCCCGGTAGCCATGAAAATTTTGGCGGAAGCGATCCGCATTTTTACCCTCTTGTAAATAATCGATTTCTTGATATAAAATCGTAAAAAATTCCTTATAAATTGCATCTAAATCATACTTTTTTGTCCAGGAAAAATAGCGCTGGGAAAGTCGCATGACTTTACGCACTGCTATCACATCTACATCAAATAACTGCTGTAAACCTGGACGCTGCACTTTGACAACGACTTCCTCTCCCGTATGCAGCCGTGCTCTGTGTACCTGTCCCAGACTGGCAGCCGCAAGGGGAATTCGGTCAAAATCCCGATATAAAGCAAAAATAGAATTTCCGAGTTCTGCTTCAACCAGGGCGGTTGCTTGTTCCCCACTAAATGCCGGAACCTGATCTTGCAGCTGGGATAAAGCTTCTACATACTCTATGGGGAGCAGATCGGCACGGGTGGAGAGCGTCTGCCCAATTTTAATAAAAGTCGGCCCTAAATTTAGTAGCGTCTTGACTAACCACTGAGCGCGTTGCTTTTTACGCCTTGAAGATTTGTGATTAAAATTTGCATCCCACCACAGATAAAAGATAAACTTGCCGGCGGCCCCAAAAACATCAATTTGACGGGCTATGGGAGAATATCGAGGCCGTTGCCAGCGTAGTGGCTTGGGTGGTGCGATCTTTTGAAGCATTATTACTTATTTGTAGATCCCTTATGATCTTTTGCAAAATAGTTGCCTAGATTTTGCAGGGCGAAATTTGCCGGCAGGAATTGTTTAAGGCAACATTTAAACGCTACCCATCTAAACTGCTATTATATAAGCCCTCAGGCATCTATGAATGCTATTGCCGGCTTGAAACCTCCCATTGTCCCGACTGCAAGGAAAAGTTTCTCACCCATCGGGCAATAAATAATAGAACGAGCAATGCCCACTTTACCAACAATCCAGATAAAGCACGATTGAATGCCGCGTTTGAGCTGGGTCTAGATTTTGGTACTGTCAAAAACCTGGGGAAGGGTGAGGGTAAAGCAAGTTTCCCAAGCGGAGGCAGCGTCTAAAGTATTGCTAGACACATTAATGGTGGCATTTAAATGCTGCACTAAACACTTGACCAAAGCCAACCCTAAGCCGGTGCCGGCAATTGCCTGTTGCGTCACTCCTTGGCCACGCCGAAATTTATCAAAAATATGTGGCAATTCTTCTGGAGAAATTCCTTGGCCGGTGTTGGACACACTCAAAACAAATTCATGATTGCTTTGATTAACTTGCTGACAGGCACGCAAGACAACAGCGGTTCCCGGTTCAGCATACTTGCCGGCATTGGTTAAAAGCTCTTCAAGAATGCGGTTCAAACTGTCTTTATCTGTCTGGATTTTCAATGCTTGCTTGGGTAAATCTAACACCAGCGTTAATTTCTTGGCAGCCCATTTCTCTTCAAAAGGCTGCCCAATACTGCTGATTAATTGCTTTAAATCTACCTTTTCTAGTTGCAGGTCAGCTTGATTGGATTCCAACTTCTGTAGCGTCAGCAAATCGTTGATCAGATTGGTTTCCTGGTTGCATTGCTGCTCCAAAATCTCTAGATATCTGTCCCGCCGGTCTTCAGACAACCCTGGTTGGCGCAACATTCGGATCGCTAACGTCATACTCGTCAGTGGCGTCCGCAGCTCATGACTCATTGTGGCCAAAAATTCATCCTTGAGCTGATTTAACCGGCGCAGCTGGTCAATTTGCTGGCGGGTTTTTTCATACAATTTGCCCTGAACTTCCAAGCTACGTTGCAGCTGAGCGGTGCGCTCTTCAACAAGGGCTTGGACGTGTTGCATTGTCTGGGTTTGGATAATGGCGGTACTCACTTGAGCGCTCACTAATTCTACAAGTTCTAATTCATCTGTGGCCCAAGGGCGGGGTGAGGAGTGCTGTAGGGCTAAAAATCCTAAGATAGTGCCGGCTGAGATCGAACCGCTGGGCACCCCTATTAAGGGAACTAATAGCAGCGCCGGCATTCCCTCTGGATTAAAAATCGAGCAGATCGTTGTGTCTGAATCTAAAGTCAAAACCTGGCTTTTGTCAGCGATGGCCAGGGGCTTAGGGGCGTCTGTAAAGGCTAAAGCACACAACGCACAATCAGACACCCAAAAAGACTGATTTAATAGCGTGTTGGCCGGTTGCTGCGGTTCGGGTTCGCCGACACCCGACAGCTCAGTTGCACTGGACGCCTCACACACAATGGTTGCCCTAGCCTTCGGAATGCGTTTTACCTGTATCGGCACTGAGCGAGTCGCAAATAAGGGATCTGCATATTTCAATAGCAAAATCAGACCTTGATTAACCTGGAAGGTTTGCGCGACTCCGTCAATCGCCATTTGGAGAATCTGATTTAGGTCTAAGGCATTATGAATAGCCATCGTTAACTTGTTAATCAGGTTTCGGTGTTGGGTGAAGGAACCCACCTGCTTTTGTAAGGACCCGATTACCCCTGCTTGTAAAACTTGAGAAATGGCGATGGCCACCGGCTCTGAAATTGTTTGCAGCAACTCTTTATTTGAGTCTGTCCAACAGTAAGGCTGCGAGTGCATCACAACGATCCCTCCATTTACCTGACCTTGAAACCGTGTTTGAATTCCTAAAATCGCCTGGACTTGCAGTGCTTGCCATAGATCGGCCCTCGCACGATTGGACTCATCTCTCTCAAGGTTAGAAATGGCCAGAAGCTGCGAATCATCCAGCAGCGCTTGTATGGCTGCCGGCGCAATCTGCTGAACCGGCTCTGAACTCAGCACCGCTTGAGTGCTGCTAGGATATCCATATATCTGTAGGGGCAAATGGTTGTCTTGAAGTGCAACCAGGCAGCCATCTGCCTCAAACGCTTGCCCCAACGCAGTCGCAATTGCGTTTAGCAACGTTTCCGGATCAGAGATCGTCCGGATAATGTGAGCAATTTGTTGCCCTAAATCGATGGGACGGGCCGGTTGCTGCATGAGTTGCACTCGGTGTGCCTGCATAGGAAAGGTTTCACTAGGGCAATGGGCCTGTGGCATAACAGACTCTACCCTAACTGGCGCTGTCACCAAACGCTGAATACTATGCTGACACACACATCTGTTTCTGGTAGCTATATCGCTTCCAGAAAGTGACACTTCCTGTATGAACGGGCTGTGTTCTAAAGATCCCGAACTCGCCTCTTGACAAGAGCGACTTAAATGTGCAGGCGTTGCCATCTGCTCATTAAGAGTCTGCAAATCTATGTCGTTTCTTGTGAATTGATTGCACACAGTTAAGTCCTAGCTGGCATTCTCGGCACTATTGTTTAGATTCGTTACAAGAAAATTCCCATCGGGTGCTAAATCTTTAGCCGGATGGTCAGCAACATTAAGAAAACAATTAGGCAACTGGTTCCTCAACGCTCTTAGCGCAAATGAGACAGGGCGTGGTCGGTACAACGGACTCTGTCTAAATTCCAGATTACACTGCACTCACTAAGCACAGCATCCGTGATTTCGCTGCTAATAATTCAACTGATTGTTCAATACTGACGAAAACTCTGGCAAAGCGGTCACATCAGTATTAGCAAGCGGGCTGAAAAACATAGTTTTTAACAAAAATTAATAATTTATAGCCCTAGGGAATTATTCACATCAGTGTCAATAAACTGGCTTAAAGACATAACTTTTAACAAAAATTAATAATATATGGGAATCCTACAGAGAACTCGATAAACAAAATGAGCCGGTTTTCAAGGGCTGTTTTCTACTCAATATTTTGCAGTTCTGTTAGGGTCTTGCAATGCATAAAAATTTTTGTGTGGGCTACTGTCAAGCAACCCATCAGCAGCACTGACTGCTTGGGTTTAGCTGGAATTGCCTTAACATCATAATCGTTGTGTTTAAGGCTAAGGATAAAATCCGTGTTAAAACTCTATGGCGGTGCTCGCAGTCGCGCCTCAATTGTGCAGTGGTATTTAGAGGAAATTCAAGTTCCTTACGAGTTTGTCATGCTCGATATGCAAGTCGGTGAGCATTTAAACCCTGATTTCCTGGCCATCAACCCGATGGGTAAAGTGCCGGCCATTGTGGATGGTGATTTAAAACTTTGGGAGTCTGGGGCGATTTTGATTTACTTGGCCGAGAAGTATGGCAAGATGCCTTCTTCATTAGAACAGCGTGCCGAGATCGACCAGTGGGTGATTTTTGCCAATGCGACCTTAGGGCCAGGGATTTTTGTTGAAGCCAGCCGCGAGCGTGAAACGAAGAAGTTGATGACGCCGCTGAATCAAATTTTCCAGCAGCACTCTTTTTTGCTTGGTGAGGAGTTCAGTGTCGCCGATGCAGCAGTTGGGTCTATTTTGGCTTATATTCCCATGATGCTGAAACTAGACCTGAGCGAGTACCCGGCTGTGGTGGATTATATCCAGCGCATATCTTCTAGGCCGGCATTCCAAAAGGCGATTGGAGGCCGCGCTTCATAAAAGCAAGGGGTTAGGGGAGTGCTGAGTGGCAGAGTAGAGGGATAAGGCATTTCTTCCACTCTTCCACTGTTCCCTAACCTCTAGCCCTTAGCCCCTAGCCCCTAGCCCCTCTTGTTATCTGAAACCTACAGCAGCTTGCCAAACGAAAGCCAGCAGGAGGAAAAATACGGGGATGATCGGTAGAACATCTACCAGGGGGTCAAAAATTGCGTAAGCTTCAGGCAGTTTTGCCAACAGCAGTGCTGCGTCCATACAGATACCTACCTCTCCAACACAGTTTTAATAATTGACATAGATCGTAACATGAGCTGCTCATACTTAAGCCGGCTCCTCGCTTAACCAGTGGGCAAATTCTGTTGTAAAGCGATCTGCGAGAATGGCATCGCGAATTTGCCGGTTAAAGCGAATCAGTTCTGTGATGTTGTGAATCGATAGCAATGTGTAGCCGAGAATTTCCTGGCAGCGGATGAGATGGCACAAATAAGCGCGACTGAAGTGCCGGCACGTATAGCAGGGGCAAGAATCATCCAAGGGGGTAAAATCCTCTCGAAATCGGGCATTTCTAATGTTCCAGCGCTCCCCCCGCACCAGAACTGCTCCATGACGGGCAAAACGGGTGGGAATCACGCAGTCAAATAAATCAACACCGGCAGCAATAGCTTTTGCCATTTCCCGATAAGTGCCGATTCCCATGAGATAACGGGGTTTGTCTGCCGGCAGCACCGGCGCTGTGACTTGAGCAATCTGGGCGATAAATTCTGCCGGTTCCCCCACACTCACCCCACCAATGGCATAACCCGGTAGATCCAACTGGGCCAGAGCTTTGGCGGCAGCGACGCGTAAATCCGGATAGACCCCCCCCTGAACAATGCCAAACAACGCTTGCTCAGGATGTCGGTGCGCTTCTATACAGCGTTCTAACCAGCGATAAGTGCGTTCTGTCGCTAACTCAACCGCTTCTCGGCTAGCGGGGTAAGGCGGGCACTCATCAAAAGCCATAATCACATCTGCCCCCAGTCGATTCTGTATCTGAATCGAGCGTTCTGGGGTGATGTGGATAAGTTTGCCGTCCCTGGGAGAGCGAAAGGTCACACCTTCTTCTGTGATGGTGCGTAGCTTGCTCAAACTAAAAACCTGGAACCCTCCAGAATCCGTCAAAATTGGCCCATCCCAGCCCATAAATCGGTGTAAGCCGCCGGCACCGGCAACAATTTCTTCTCCCGGTTGCAGGTGAAGGTGATAAGTATTGGCCAAAATCATCTGGGCATTTGCAGCTTCCAGCCGGTCAGGCGTCACCGTTTTCACCGTACCCTGCGTCCCCACGGGCATAAAGCAGGGTGTCTCCACCGGCCCGTGAGGCGTCAAAAAAACTCCCGCTCGCGCATGGGTATGGCTGCAGGTTTTTATGCATTTAAATTTAAATTTGTCAAGCAAAATAAAAAATCAACAGGCTTGGATAGGTTTGAATTAACCCGTCAGCTAAAAACTGAGAGCTTGAACAGTTAAACGCAGTGCGTTTGTGCGTCACCCTTAACCTTAAAACGGGAAGGTTCCTTCGTCGTCCATCTCAGCATCCAACTTGGCGGAAAGTACCTCAGTGAGTACAGCCTCCAAGGCAGCAGCATTTAAGTGGCTCGTGTTTTGCTCTTGCAGGGGGTTAGAGAGGGGGATCAGCTGCAGATGCCGGTTATCCTGAACCAGTTCAAAATAACTTTCTCGCTCACCAGAGCGCTTAAGCTCTAAATAGTCAAAACTGTAGACATTTAGATAAAGAGCATGGTTCGCGACAAGGGTAGAGCGATGAGGATCGGCAAACACCTCGATTACAAATCCTTCACCCTCGCTTTGCCATTTACCATCTTGGGTGTGGATGTAGTGAACTCGCCCCAGATCGGCGAGCAAGCGTCGCATATCTAGCTTGTTCACGACAATGCCAGTGTCTATGATACAGGGGGCGGGCACCCTGATGTTTGATTGATCAGAATTCATGGGGAAAAGCCTCTGGTGTCAAATCCTTGCTTGCAGCGAAACCGGCGGCATCCAGTGGGAGCCTTATTTCTGTATTAACACACCCACCGGAACGGGCAGCGAATAGGTGTTCTGGGTACAATTCTGGCACAGGTCAGGGGGGCAAGCTAGTCCCCTGCACAAGGAAAAATAGGAATTTTTATATGGCGGAGCATCAAAGGTTAGCTAGAGAAAGCATCCAGTTTATGCGCCGGCAAGGAGAGACGCTAGCTGCTGCAATTGCATTCTATACCTGCTTGCCGGTGCCAACGGCTTGGACGTTAGAATTTCGAGGAATCGCGCGGATGGCCCCAGCGATTGGCATCATGATTGGGGGACTTTTGGGACTTTTAGATGCCGGCTTGCAGCAGCTAGCAATGCCGGTGCTAACCCGCTCAGCCTTAGTGGTTGTCACTTGGATTGCGTTAACCGGCGGACTGCATCTTGATGGTGCGATGGATACCGCCGATGGGCTGGCCGTGCCTGACCCCCAGCGGCGTCTGCAAGTAATGGCAGATAGTGTTACGGGGGCGTTTGGGGCAATGGCGGCGGTCGCCCTACTGCTGCTCAAAACAGCCGGCTTACATGACTTAGATGGCTATCGATGGCTAGCCCTGATGGCGGTTGCCGGTTGGGGCCGGTGGGGCCAACTCGTGGCGATTGCCCGCTATCCCTATCTCAAAACCATTGGCAAAGGCGCGATTCACAAAGCTTCCATGCATTCACCGCTGGATCTTTTGCCGGGTTTGGTGTTACTCCTAGGTTTGAGTGGCTTACAAATTCTTCTAAATCGTGATCAATGGCTAGTTGCCGTCGGCATGGCTTTGGGGGGCGGTGCGATTGCCGTGCTTACCGGCGCTTGGTTTAATCGCAAATTAGGAGGTCACACCGGCGATACCTACGGTGCAGTTGTGGAATGGACTGAAGCGCTGCTGCTGTGTCTGCTCACCGGCTTATGAAATTAGGGGCTAGGGGAGAGAGGAAGAAATGCCCCTTTGCCATACCTTTCGGTTGGCGAAGCTTTGACCCATTCCCAATGCCCCATGCCCAATCCCCCATGCCCAATCCCCCATGCCCAATCCCCCATGCCCAATCCCCCATTACTTATCAACCGTTTCTCGCCGGCTTGGGCGCTGTCCGCTAATATCTAACCGCTGTAGATAATCCCAGCCTCGCTGATCGGATACCTGACGTCCGATTTGGGTCGCCATCCATTCTGCCACTTTGCGACTATTCCACGGCCCACCGTCGGGGGCTGGGCCTTGTAGAGCTTCCCAGAGTTGTTGCTGCTGCTGTTCTGACAGCAAGGGTTCGCCCCCTGGATTTTCATGCCGGCGATCACCTAGCCCTTCGGCTCCACATTGGTTATAGCGACCGGCAATTTTCCTGACCCAGGTGGCAGAATAGCCGGTTGCCTCGACCACAGCGTGGGTGGGTTTGCCTTGAGCCAAGAGCCACACAATCTGCCAATGACTGCGAGCGACGGGGTCTTTGGCTTTACGATAGCGAGTCTCTAGGTCTTTAAGGCTTAAGTGAGGCTCGATAGTCAAACGTTTGGGCATCAGACAGCTCTATACTCGGAAATTGCCGGCTCCTATCATTTTAAATTTTAGATTGAGATTTTAGATTGCGACTGAGGTGCCTACACCTTTACAGCAAGAACACCTTTCGGCTGGGACTGCCCGATTTATTCCCGGCAGACACAACACAAAACAGCCACAAAGAGTGGCAATGGGCTTAGATGTTGGGTGCCAGATGAGTGTGAGCGGGTTAATGCCAATTCCCTTAGGAAGGTTTCCCTCAAAAATTGTTTAAATCTACGTCAGGAGTGAAACTCTCCCTTACTGCTGACTTGGCTGGGGAGAGGCAGATGGAGCCGGCGTAGCGGCTGGTGAAGAGGCAGAAGGAGCTGGGGTGGTGGTTGCGGCTGGGGAGGTAGCCGGCTCTTGAACGCACTCACCCACCTGTTCTGGTTTCGGATCGGGAATGGCAAGGGCGACCGAGCGAACTTTCTCCTCTGCCATCCAGCCAATCGGATTTTGTCGCACAGGAGGCCGAGTGACTGGTTCGGCAGTCGTGGGTTTGCCGCTGGGTTTAACTACCGGCGTTTGCTGAGGTGTAGGACTATTCAAACGTTGCTCAGTGTTATTGTTAACGGGCGCAGGCTCACGTTCAGCTAGCTGTGGTTGGCTAGCGGCTGAGTTAACCCGACTTCTGGGCGGTATCCAGCAGACTTGGAGTTGCAACCAGCTCATCCGATCAGCGGTTGTCTGTTTGCGGAGAACTTTCACAACACTACCTGCCGGCACTGAGCCGGCAATATCTGGCTGTCCCGGTTGGCTTAGTAGCTGGGCTAGCTGAGTTTGGCCTTGAACGGCTTCTGGTGCCAAATTTTGAATTCGGATCAGAGAACCCACGTTTAAAGACTCTACAGAGGCATCAACCACAGGAGTAGCCGGCTCAGGATCGGGATTAGAAACCGGCACCCGGCCAATCAAGGGATCGACCCCTTCTTTGACTCCTGGAATCAGCCAGTAGGCTAGGAATGGCAGCCCCAGTAAAAGTGCAATAAGCAACATGAGTGGTAGCGGGCTGCCGGCACGACGAGGACGCTCTATGAGCTGTGTGGGGGCAGTGGATAAAGCGGTCTGATTTGCTGCTGCTGTCTTTTCTGGTAAGTCGGCAGCGTCCAGCTGGGCTAGCAGCAATTCTGGAGTGATGTTGGCGTTCTTGTTTTCTTTTACCCGACAACAGACTATCCCGACGGTGACGTTATCGTGGCCATTTTGACTATTGCCGAGGGCGATTAATCGGGTTGCTGCCGTGGCTACATTGGTCTGGCCGGTTAACACCGGCAGAATTTCACTTTCCCAGTATTGCTCGACGCGGTCATTGTCGCTCAGCCCATCGGAACACAGCAGAAAAAGACAATCTTCGTCGATGACAAAGCGCCCCACAGAGGGGTGTAGCATTCCTGAGGCTGCCATTCCCAGTGCCTGAACCAGGGAACCTGCTGCAGGCTGTTGTACGGCATCTCGGTAAAGAGCGTAGCCTAGACGCACTTCGCGAGTTGCCACATCATCATCTAGGGTTACTTGATAGCAGCCATTGTGGGAGATCAAGTAAGCTCGACTGTCGCCAATGTTGGTAAGATACAGTTCGTGAGCTTTTGCAAAAGCCATAACCAAGGTTGTGCCCATGCGCTGGCGACCTTGCCGCTGTTCGTCGTTGTTGCGGTCACTGATTGCATCATTGGCGGCACAGGCTGATTCTTCTAATTCAGCGATCAGGCTTTGAGGCTCTAAATCTTGAGAATGGGACTGTAGCTGCTTCACTCGCTGCCGGATAGCCTCGATCGCAATGGCAGAGGCGACATTGCCCCCTTCATGGCCTCCAATGCCGTCGCAAACAATGGCTAAAGATTCGGTTGCTGAGCTTTGGTTGGTGCCGCTGACTGGGTAGCAAGCATCTTCATTTCGCCGACGGCTGGGTCCGGTGTCGGTGCGCGTGGAAATTTCATAGGTGCGAGATTGTGTTTGCCCGCAGATGGCCAGCCCTCGATCTAAAAGAGCAACGAGATGTTCGCCGGTTCGCACTCGCCCTTCTATTAGCATTTGGCACAGTTTATCGAGAAAGGGAGCGAGCGGGGGTTTGGCTGTTTGCACCCATTGTGACCACATCTGGCCCAGTTGCGCTAGGGTTGCGGGGGTTCGATCACTTTGCAGATGTAACAATCGAACGAGTGGCCCTTCTACGCGCAGCAATTCTGGATTGAGCAGACTGGAAGCCACGTTTTCTGTGCTGCACGGCTGCCACAGATGGGCAATCTGCCATAGCCAATTCATTTGGCGCATGGCACTGGCATTTTTCCAGGCAGTAGTTAGCTGTGGGCGCAATTGCACGTTGACTGTTTCAGAATCGAGGTCAACGGGGGCCGGTTCTAACAGCCAAATGTCTGGGGTTTGCCGGCCTTCTGAGCGCGGATACAGTTGTCCGTAAACTTGAGGGAGGTGTAGCCGGTAGGGAAATAATCTAAGATAGGCGGCGATCGGTTCAGCGATTTCCTCTGGGATTGCCGGTGGAAACCCAGGTTTAGTATCCAGTAAAATCTGCTCAGACTTTCGCAAGTAGCGATCGGCTATTATCTGTCCGGGTTTATAGGCGGGTAGTCCTTTCCCTACAGCCCAAAGGTATCGTCGCGGTAAGGGTGCGCGACATTTCTGGCAAAACTTGTGAGTCTCTGGGTTAGAAGTCTGACAGTTAGCCTTGGGGCAGTCAATTGTTGCCGCATCGTTTTGCATGGGATTCCTCGCGCCTATCAGCTGTTGTTGCTACAGCCTTGCTTAGCAAACGCCTTATCAGGCTAGCTGGTTGAGGCTCTAATTGTTAAGTTGCAGTATTGCAGATGTGGTTTATTGTAGTGCCTGATTCTTTAAAGGTGGGCGATTGCTGGTGAAAGTACAGCACAAACGGCTTCTCTTCATTTTCGCTCAGGATGCGAGTAATTGCAGCGCCCTAGTAAAGGATGCCGGGGAGCGTTTTCACTACTTCGTTTTTAAAATTTACCCCTTATAGAAGGGTAAGGGAGCTTTTAAGTGAAAACTTAAAGTCGCTCCATTGATTTGCTCAAAGATGTTAGCCATCCATGCGCCAGTATTTTTCTAGCATTCATCCTGATTTTACTCTTTAGGATTTCTTAGCCCCAGGAAATCCTCTTACCGGCTCGATTTATTCACCTCTATAAATAATTGCCATGCCCACTCTTAATTTTGAGCCGTTTTCTGATCCCAGCATTGTAGAGCCAGAATGCCCTAATAGCCTGGAGATAAATCAAATGCTCGCAGCGCTGAAGCAGCCTCAGGAGATGAATTATCAGATGATGCGCCTCAACGCTTGAGTGCTTTCTGAAACGATGGCTCAGTTTATCGGGGGTTTTTGGAGCCGGTTTATGGCTAACCGTCAAATCGCCCACAAACAGTTTTTACAGTGCCGGCACCAAGGTGAGCGATCTCACTGATCTCTGAACCAATTATCTTGGAGACGGAAAGAAAGTCTGAGGAAAATTTAGCTTGAGTTCTCCTTTGCTGCCGCGCTTGGCTGCGATATAAATAGGCATGGCTTGGATAGGCGGCTGCTCTCTAACTATCTTTGGCAACCACTTGAGGAAGTCCCATGCTGTAGTTGAGGGCGCGGCTGTTCAAGTTGTACGTAATTTGGCCACTTTGAAGGAGCGAGCGCACAAAATGTTCTAAATCGGAACCGATCCGGCGGATGTTATATTCTGTTAGGTCTTGCCCACTGTAGGATTCAACCAGCTCATCAAACTTGCGGTAAACCTGCTGCAAGCTGTCTTGGTTCCAGAGCAATTCGTTGTCTGGATCGACATCCAGGGTTAATACCCGCTCATTGGGAACGAGTTCGTTGTTTTCAACGTCGGCGGTGAATATGTGGATATGGCGAGTGGTAGATTTTAGCAACATGGAGCCAGATTTATGCAAATCTTTACAAATACGAATTAAATCATAGCAATTTGTAGAGTCTCCGTGAACTTGCTAATCCAACAGATAAAAGCTGTGCTTCTGAGTGCGGCTTCTTCACTATCCAGACGGCAAAAACGCTATTTTCTCATGGCCATCGACGCTGTGCTGCTGTTGGTTGCCATCTATAGCGCTTTGGGACTGCGCTTTAGCTCTTTGAGCTCCGTGCCAGAAATCTATCGCTACAGTGGGTTAATCGTCTTACTGATCGGCATTAAACTCACTGTTTTTCGGGTGATGGGTCTTTACCGGCCTATTCTACGCTACACAAGCTTGGAGTTTTTGCTCACTGCGGCGCTTAAAGCAGTCGCGCTTAGTTCGGGTACACTGATTAGCCTTGCTTATTTTCTGGATCTCTGGTCACTGCCTCGCTCGGTTCTGATTATAGATGGACTGCTGACCCTGCTGTTCGTGGTTGGGTTTCGGCTTTCATTGCGCCGGCTCGTTTACAAACTCAACTCGATGGCTTGTGCAACAGTGCCGGTAGAACGAGTGGTGATTTACGGAGCTGGGGCATCTGGGTCTGAATTGGCACAATCCTTATCAGCGAACCCTGCTTATCGTCTGATCGCCTTTGTGGATGATAATTCCTCTCTCCATCACCAAGTTGTTCAGGGACTGAATGTTTACTCACCGCAGGATTTACCCAACCTCCGAGAGAAAAAGCATTTTCATACGATTCTCTTGGCCATGCCTTCTGTGGACGGGAAAACCAAGCTTGAGATTTTAGAGCGGTTGCAGTCTTTAGCGGTGGTGGTCAAGACTGTCCCCAGCATCGGAGAGATTCTGGCTGGCAAAGTTTCTATTAGTAAGATTCGCAACATTGATATTGCTGACCTGTTAGGTCGCGAACAAGTTGCGCCGAATTTAGACTTATTACAGATGAATGTGATGGGCCGCTCGGTCTTGGTGACGGGTGCGGGTGGCTCAATTGGCTCTGAGTTGTGCCGGCAAATCGCTTTACAGAACCCTAAGTGCTTGGTGCTTTATGAAATGGGCGAGTTTGCCCTCTACAGCATTGACATGGAATTGGCTGAAAATTATCCCACGCTTCATAAAGTTGCTTGTTTGGGAAGTGTAACCGATTCAGTCCAGCTGAAGGATGTTTTGAGTAAATATCAGGTCGATACGGTTTATCATGCTGCTGCCTACAAGCACGTTCCCCTGGTGGAAGCAAATCCCGCCCAGGGGATTTGGAATAATGTCTTAGGGACACTAACCGCAGCCCGTTGTGCAATGGAGTCTGGGGTCAGCAAATTTGTCTTGATTTCTACAGATAAGGCGGTGCGCCCCACTAATGTTATGGGCGCAACAAAACGGGTGGCAGAGTTGATTTTGCAGGCGCTTGCCGAACGCCCTAAAACTCCTACGTGTTTCACGATGGTTCGATTTGGCAATGTGCTAGATAGTAGCGGTTCCGTTGTGCCCCGGTTCCGCCAGCAAATTGCTGAGGGTAAACCCATTACAGTTACCCATCCAGAGATGACTCGCTATTTCATGTCCATACCTGAAGCCGCTTCTTTGGTGATTCAAGCGGGAGCGATGGCCAAAGGCGGTGAGGTGTTTTTATTGGATATGGGTGAACCTGTGAAGATTTACGATCTGGCTGTGCAGATGATTCGGTTGAGTGGTTTGGAACCGGGAGAGGACATTGAGATTGAAATCACCGGCTTAAGACCTGGAGAAAAGATTCATGAAGAATTGCTGATTGATAGCGCCAATGCTCAAGCGACAAACCATCCCAAGATTTTCTGTGCTCATGAATCTAAAATTCGCTGGAAATGCTTAGAACCATGTCTGGAAGCGCTGTTCGCACAAGCTCGGCTTGCCGATCCCGCCGGCATCCGGACAGAACTTCAGGGGCTTGTGCCAGAATATCAGCCAAAAACACCTTTAGTTGCTGAGACCACAATGAGACCAGTCTCGGCACAATAAGCCGGCGAGAGGAGCTAGGAGAACAGGGGGTGAGGTTAACAGATACACACCAGTGCGAAATAATTTTTGCATTTAAATTACATAAATGTAAAAGCGGCAGATCAAGGCAATGCTTTGAATAAATCAAAAACATTGAAATTTATGTGCCGCTTTTTGTACAATTTAAATGTATTAACACATTAACAAGATTACTTGGCAGCAATCATGCCGGTTTGACGGGCATAGGCAAAAATGCCACCGGCATCAATGACGGGGCCAACTTCTCCCAGTGGCTTGAGGTCGTAAGTCTTACCAAGCGTGTGATTGACCAGCTGGTTTTGTTCAAAGTCAATGGTAACTTCTTGGCCGGTTTCAAACTGATCGCACAGCCGATCAACGGATTCCCAAGGGTAGAGTTCGCCGGTGGCTGAGCAGTTGCGGAAAAAGATGCGAGCGTAGGAGAGGGCGATCACAGCCTCGACACCGGCAGCGCCTAAGGCAATGGGTGCGTGTTCTCTTGAGGAACCGCAACCAAAGTTTTCGCCGGCAATAATAATTGGGTAATGGGTCTTGATTTCACCCGGATCGATAAACTTGCCGTAGCGGTCTGGTAAGCCGACTAAGGCATAGCTTCCCAGTTTTTCATACTCGTCCGGTTTAGAGGGAACTAGCGTGAGGTATTCAGCCGGAATAATTTGATCGGTATCAATGTTGTCATCTAGCACAAAGATGAGGCCGCGAATCACTTTGCCCATGATTAAGATCCCTGTTTTTCCTCGGCTGTTTAAGGTTTTCACCTTGCATTCTACCCTGCTTCGGGGATGGAGGCGGATGCTGCTTGAGGAAACACCGGCATAAGTTGCTGTCAGCTTGCACTCATGCCGGTGAAACTGGCGTAGGCAAAGCATCGCTGACATCTGACGAGCAATACCCAAAAAACAGCGCTTCTCTAGCCACAGAGCGGCTTACAACCTATCATTGCTGTTTGAAAGTTTCTTCCTAAATTTCTGCCGAGCAACCAGTTGATAATATCGTTATGATTCGTTATATTCTGAGCCTGGGGTAACGGTAGCAAAAAGTCAGGATATCTGGCTAAAGGATTTAAGTCAAAAACTCAGGGGTAGCGATTAATCACCGGCTGTATGAAACATGGCAAATTCGATTGATAACATCGCACGACAGGCACGCCAGGGAAGCGTGGCGGCGATTATTCAAGTTTTAAATGATAAACTCGCGCACTCCGGGGTTAGAACGCGAGCTGTTTTGGAAAATGGGGTGCTACAACTGCTGTGCGAGGCGGCAAAGGCCGAACAGCTCGAACAATCTAGCTTGGTTGAGCGGATTCAGCAGATTTTAGAGTCTTTGGCACCGCGTAATATTCGTCGGGTAAAAATTAACAGTCGCATTGTCCGTGAGCAGCAATTACTTTGGCTAGAAGAAATTAATCGCGAGCCAGAAAGCCAGCTTCTCTGGTTCCAAGAAATTACCCTAGCCAAGCCGAACTTTCTAAAACGGCTGGCAGAAGATAGGGAAGATCGTAAACGAGATGTTGAGGAGCCGGCTTTTCCTCAGCAGGGTGTCACTTCTCGTTTCGAGCGAGAGCAACGTCAATTCTGGCGCGGCATCTTAGTAGGGGGTCTGGGCCTGAGTTTATTAATAGTGTTATTGGGCTGGACGCTCAGTAATTGGCTTGGGTTGAAGTTGAGCAACCCAATGCAAGCACAAACACCAAAGCCTGCCGGTTCAGTGAAGCCAGGGATCTCTCCCAGCAGGGATAGCTTTGCCGATGCTGTCAGACTGGCTGAGCAAGCTTCGGCTGCGGGTAAAGTTGCCGCATCTCCGGCTGATTGGTTGGCCCTTGCCGCGAAATGGCAGCAGGCGGGGGATCTGATGGCTGCTGTCCCGCCTGCTAATCCCCGCTATAAGATCGCTCAAAACCGAGCGGCGCTTTATCGTCAAAATAGTGAAAAGGCTCAGCAGGAAGCGCAGAAGCGACGTGGACAATCTTACTGAGTCAGGGTCAAACTATGAAGGGTGAAGGGTGAAGTTTGTTTCACCTTTTCCCTGGTACGCTCGTTTAGTGCAAGTCTGCCTCCCAAATACCGATGTAGATGCGCTGGCGATCATCGCGTTCAATCACTCCTTTTAGGGTTTCTAAAAAAAAGAAGTACCGGCTGGACTGACCCTGCTGCACCAGTTGCAACCCCAGTTTAATTTGCTCGTTGAGCCGGCAGCCTAGCATACTGTTTAACGTGATCTGGATTGCATCAAACTCGACTGAGTTGGCAAAGGATGCTTCTGTTTGGCGAAGGTACTCAGAGTTCGTGTCAAATAGGAAGCCCAAACTAACTTTTTCTGGGATTAAGTCATAAATCATCGCGGTGGTATTTGGCCAGTAGCCACTCACCGTTCGGCTTGGTCTGCCAAACATCTGGCGGACATGACTTTTCGGTGTTCCCGGTTTAAACCCTGGAATACCGACCCCGACTGGCACCTTCTGACATTGATTTTCAAGCACATTTTCTATGGGTGTCTGCGCTTCTGAGTCTTTTAAACTCAGCCAAGATTGAGAACCGACTGAACTTCTGGCATTGAGCTTGGATGAGAGGAAAAAAAGTTGTTGTTCCGCCAGCGGTTCTGACAGCGATAGTGCCGGCAGCAAAGCCTGGGAAAGTCCGGTCATTAAAAAACTAATCGCGATAGAGGCACCAATCACATTCATGTACGACTTTGTAACGAATAGGCGTTGCCGATTATTGAGTTTGCTGTACTGCACCCGTTGAAAATGCTTAATGTGAGGATGCGCGTTAGTGATGCCGGCATTGGACAAAAGGCAAGTCCTAGCGTGACCAACGTCGCTTAGCCTGTTCCACAGCATATCGGAAACTCTATTTTTTGAGCGCCTTTGTAGACACTTTCGATCACTGACCATACTCGCATTAAAAAAAATGTCTTATACGCTTCCCTTTTTGGAGGGATCAAATCCAAAAAGCGTCAGGGGAATCGCTGTCTCTTTTTTGCTGCTGCTGAGCGCTGCCGGCCTCATGTTTTGCAATCTTTATTTTATGTGTAAAGACAAAGCTCTCAGTTAAAACTTTTTAAACTTGGTTTTTAGTGAATCTCCTAGAAAATCTTACTGACAGCTATTCAAACAAATTATGCAGCAATAAAGTTTAGCCAAAAACGCACACTTACCAATTTATTATATTATTATTTTTTATTTTTTAAATTACATTTTTAAAAATACTTTTTGCTTCTATTTATTAGTAAAAAAAATTACGAATATATTAACTTGTGGCAAAATAAATTTCAAGGCAATCCTCTATTTCGCTTGAAGTTTTATTTGATTTTCCTCCATTTGCAGCAACTCTGGCACTGTCACAAATTTGTAGCCACGATTTTTAAATTCTGCAATAATCACCGGCAACGCTTCAACTGTTTGCCAACGATTGCCGCCCCCATCATGCAGCAGCACAATTCCCCCCGATCTGGCATTACGCAGAACATTGTCGATCATCGTTGATGTTGAGGTGGCAGTGTTCCAGTCTTTAGAATCAGCCGACCACATCATAACCGTATATTTCTGTTGTTGAGCGTAAGCGGATAAGCCATTATTTAGAACACCTCCAGGCGGACGAAATAAAGAAGTTTTTACGCCTGTCACTTGATGAATAAGTGTAGCTGTCTCTTCAATTTCTTTAGTTGCTTCGGATGGATTTAAGCTGTAAGGATGATGCCAAGTATGGTTTCCAATCGCGTGCCCTTGCGCTACAACTTTTTTAGCAATATTTGGGTAAAGTTTGAGATGTTTTCCGATCCAAAAAAAGGTCGCTTTAACTTGATATTGATTAAGTATCTTTAAGACCTTTTCTGTAGTATTTATCCAAGGGCCATCATCAAATGTTAGTGCAATAACTTTTTCATGACCAACTAATTCTGCCTGATGAACAATTTTCCCCTGAAAACTTGCTGGAGAAGAAAAGATACGCCTTTTCCTTTCTTGAGCTTCCCCTTGAGTAATCAAATTTTTCCACTGTTCAACGCGCTGAATTGCAATGGCTTTTACCCCAGGAAACTCTAAATCTAACTTAACTGCCGGCTTTAATAAGTTTGTTAGGTTTAAAGTTGCCGGTTCCGAAGGGGGATCAACCGGCATAAGAGCACCGGCAACAAAACTGCCGGCAGCGGCAACTAAAGCAAGGCAAGTTTTTTGAACCCCAGATAACGAAACACGAATGGTCACGTCGATTGTCAGGAGAGTCACTATTAAAACAGTCTCAACAATACCACTAAGTCACCAATCAGATTGTTTCAGTTTGCTAACTTTCTGACAACTCAAACTTGGCCAAACCCAAATAGCGAATCCCCACCGGCGTCACTTCAAATCGGCAAGGCAATACCTCTAAACCCTTGGCAACAGCCTCTCGCAACAGCTTGCCATAAACCGGATCAGTATTATCTCCGGGCGCAAAGCTGGTGCAATCGCTGCGATTGATAAAATAAAGCATCACCGGACGAATAGCCGGCAATAATGCCATTAACTCCCGTAGGTGCTTCTGTCCTCGTTCTGTGACTGTGTCTGGAAATAGCGCTAATTTACCATTGGTAAACGTTGTATTTTTTACTTCTAAATAAATCGTGCGAACTGTGACAGCTAATTCTTTTTCATTAAAAAAATAGTTGGGAAGAAGAGAAGCGGATGTAAGGGGTTGAGCAAGCGAGGGAGTGCGAGAAGTACCGACATTAGTTATCTTCTCTGAGTAAGAATGTGAGATATTTTCGCCATTTCCGAGTAATAAACTGCCTTGGGAAACTGTAGAGTTTAAACCTACTTTAACTTGAACAGAATTATGGGTTTCTTCGAGAGATTGAAATAACACAAAATCTACCCGACTATTTTTCTCTACGCCATAAGGCACCTCACCCTGAATTCGCTCATAATTGCCTAACTGGGGAAAAAGTCGCTTTTCCAGCGCCAGCTTGATCACGCGGTTTGGCAGCGCCGTATTAATTCCCACCCAAGTTGGTTCAGTGTCGCAAACTTCTATCATTTCCCAGGTATAAGCCAGCTTGCGCTTCGGGTTGTCACTGTAAGACACTTGCACTTTTGCGCCAACTGTGCAGACGCCTGTCATCGGGCCGGTATTCGGACAGTGGGCCGTAATCACCTCTCCCGAAGCCAGTTCAATATCTGCAAAGAACCGCTTATAACGCTTGAGCAAAATGCCTGGGTAGAGAGGTGGATATTGATAAAGCCAATCGGACATCATGTTAGTGTTTCGCTGCAATAGCTGGATTCCCTGAGTCGCAGTCCTGAAGTGAGCAGCGAAACAGAGAATTATTGTACCTAGATACCTGCTTTAAAAATTGCGCTGGCTCTTAACCTGGGGTCAGAGTTACCAAATTCAGGTTAAATAGTGTGAAGCACTTTAGCTATTTTTAACAATTCGTGTCTGACATCAAAAAACCCGCTCGTTCCCTAGCTGGGATTGCCGGCATTGTGGCAGTGGCCACCTTAATTAGCAAACTCTTTGGTTTAGTGCGCCAGCAAGCAATTGCCGCAGCCTTTGGCGTGGGTGCTGCTGTTGACGCCTATAACTACGCCTATGTCATCCCTGGCTTTTTGTTCGTGTTGTTGGGTGGGATTAATGGGCCATTCCACAGCGCGATTGTCAGCGTTTTAGCCAAGCGGAAGCAGGAAGAATCAGCGCCATTGGTGGAGACGATCACCACGCTGGTAGGTGGAGTGCTTCTGTTGGTGACGGTTGGTTTAGTGATTTTCGCCGGCCCTCTTATTAATGTGGTGGCACCCGGCTTAAACGTAACGGCAGCAGAAGCGGCAACGCGTGGAATCAATTCAGAACAATTCCAAACCCTGCTGCAAACGAGAGAGATCGCCATTCAGCAATTCCGGATTATGGCCCCGATGGCTTTGCTAGCCGCCTTGATTGGCATCGGCTTTGGTACGCTCAATGCAGCGGATCAGTATTGGTTGCCGTCGATCAGTCCTTTATTTTCTAGTATCACCGTCATCGGCGGACTGGGACTGCTGGCTTTACAGTTAGGCGATAAAATTACACTGCCGCAATACGCCCTCACCGGCGGAATCGTGCTTGCCGTGGGAACCTTGGCTGGAGCGATTTTACAATGGCTGGTACAACTTGCCGCCCAGTGGCGGGCCGGCATGGGAACGTTGCGCCTGCGGTTTGATTTTAAACAGCCTGGGGTACGGGACGTGATGAATATTTTGGGTCCTGCCACCTTTTCCTCTGGGATGCTGCAAATCAACGTTTACACCGATTTGTGGTTTGCCTCGTTTATTCCTCAAGCGGCTGCTGCCTTGGGATATGCCGGTCTTTTAGTGCAAACCCCCCTCGGGATTATTTCCAATGTGCTGTTGGTGCCAATGCTGCCGATGTTTTCCCGGCTAGCCGATCCAGCAGATTGGCCAGAGTTAAAGGTGCGAATCCGTCAGGGTTTAATCCTCACCGGCATCACCATGCTACCGCTCGGCGCTTTGATGATGGCCCTTGCTGTGCCCATCGTCCGGGTTGTTTACGAACGCGGTGCTTTCAATTCAGACGCCTCTGACTTCGTTGCGCCGGTACTGATCGCCTACAGCGTCGGGATGTTTGTCTATTTGGGACGCGATGTCGTGGTGCGGGTGTTCTATGCTTTGGGCGATGGAGAAACACCGTTTCGAGTCAGTGTGGCGAATATCCTGCTCAATGTCGTGCTCGATTACATTATGGTTGAGGCATTTGGGGCACCGGGTTTGGTATTAGCCACCGTTGGGGTGAACCTTGTCTCTATGGTGGTGTTATTGGTGCTGCTTGATCGCAAACTGCATGGTTTATCCTGGCAGGAGTGGTG
Organism: Microcoleus vaginatus WJT46-NPBG5; assembly: GCA_019359355.1. Lineage (GTDB taxonomy): Bacteria > Cyanobacteriota > Cyanobacteriia > Cyanobacteriales > Oscillatoriaceae > FACHB-68. The sequence goes on from JAHHHM010000002.1 coordinate 385,137, forward strand.
CGGACCAATTTTTGCGCTCTCTGGTTTGAGTGTCCTTGCCGGTGTTGCCTGCTGGGGAACGCTTTGGCTGTCTCAGAAGGCTTTAGGGACTGAGGGTTTGCTGGTGCAACTGCTGCAGCTGTGTCTTGCCGGTGGGGTCGGATTAGCGATTTTTGGTGTATTGGCTATCCAATTGAAGTTACCAGAAGTGGATATTTTTGTCTCCCGCTTACAGCAGCGTTTTGGCAAAAAATCCTAACTCTTAAGTGATGAACCGGCAGGTAAGCATTTACTTAAAGAAATTTTAGGCCGGTGTTTCACCCATCGCCAGGGACTTTAATCCCCGGCGATGGGTGAGACGGATGCAAGATACCAGAGCAAGAAGCAAATTTAGATTGATTTCCCTGCTGTGTTGCGATGGGAGGGTTAATCTTAGTCAGAAAATACTGAACTTTGCCGGCACTTACAAGCTTTTTTACTGATAAAATCTTTAAAACAACAACAGCACCCAAGCTATACTCGCTGAGAAATTTCCTGTTTTAATTCTTTAACTTAGAGTTGCACTGACTTAAAAAGTTCAGTTTGCATAGCTCTCCAGTTAGCAGTATAGGAAATATCAGCCCTCTAGTTGGATGCTGCTGTTTTTAGGGAATGAGACAGATGTTAGATGAAACAGCGTTTTTTACCTCTTCAATTAAATGGACTTCGCTGTGGTATCTGTCGGGGAAGCTCGGTTGCTTCTTTTATTACTTTATCAAAATCACCTTGGGGATCAAGAGAAATACACTAAAGTTTACGTTTTTCAAGTAGCGACTCTTGAAATTGCAAAATTAAACAAAAAACCTAACGAGAGATTGGGAATTAACTAAATAGGCTGTTTACTAAATGCAATTAACTGGTATAATTAAAAGCCCATGAGCGTGATTGTATTCGGCAGTATTAACCTCGACCTCGTTGCCAAAACACCCCGGTTGCCAATAGCCGGAGAAACTTTAACCGGCCACCACTTCTTGACTGCCGGCGGTGGCAAAGGCGCAAATCAAGCCGTCGCAGCAGCCCGTCTGGGAGTGCCGGCTCAAATGGTGGGGCGTGTCGGCGGTGACAGCTTTGGTCAAGAACTCCTCGCTAGTCTGCAAGCTGCCGGTGTGGACACTGCCGGGGTATTGATAGACTCGGATGCCCATTCGGGTGTTGCCATGATTGCGGTAGACGATGCCGGCGAAAATAGCATCATCATTGTTGCTGGTGCCAACGGGCGCGTCAAAATTTTAGATGTCGAGCGCTTGATTAAGCTGCTACCCGGCGCGAAAGCCTTACTGTTGCAATTAGAAATTCCCCTCACCACTGTACTCCTAGCAGCAGCAGCCGGCCAAAATGCAGGCATCCCCGTTATTCTCGACCCCGCGCCGGCACGCCCAGACATCCCTGATGGACTCTATCCGCTCATTGACATTATTACCCCGAACGAAATTGAAGCAGCCCAACTGGTGGGTTTTCCTGTAAATGATCCGGAAACGGCTGCCAAAGCGGCTGACGAGTTGCGCTCAAGGGGTGCCGGCACTGCAATTGTGAAACTTGGTGCTCAAGGGGTATTCTGCGCCTCTGCGGCTGAAAGCTTTTTTGTCCCTGCTTTTCCCATCGAAGCCGTTGACACCGTCGCTGCCGGTGATGCCTTCAACGGTGCCCTCGCTGCTGCCATTGCCACCGGCTTATCTCTTCATCAAGCCGTCATCTGGGGTGCTGCTGCCGGTGCGCTTTGTGCCTCCAAAGCCGGTGCCCAACCTTCAATGCCTGATCGGCAAACCTTTGACGCGTTTCTTAAAGAACGAACCCAATCTTTCCCTGGCCATAGGGCATAGGGCAGTGGGTACTCAAAACTCCTCTACCCCACTCAAAACTCATCACTCGCTTGGGGTGCCGCAAGTGCCGCAATTCCACACACGGGAATTTTTGCGGAACGTAGGGTTTGAGCGGCTGCGCGAACGGTTGAGCCGGTAGTGTAGATGTCATCTAACAATAAAACAGAACCTTGGGGATGCCGGTGGCGAAATGCTTTTCCCAAACTAAAGGCACCGGCAACGTTGTGCTGCCGTTCAGAGGCAGACAGCCCAAATTGAGCCTCTGTCTGGCGAACTCGTTCTAAACCCTGCGGTTGCACCGGCAAGCCTGTCACTTCACAAAAACTTTTCGCCAGTAACTCTGCCTGATTAAAACCTCGTTCCTTTAGCTTTTTTGGGTACATGGGGATGGGTACCACTGTCAGCCGGCTGCCAGAGGATATGGGAGATTTTAGCCAAGCTTCACCCATCCAGTGACCGAGGGGTTTGGCTAATTGAGGGTGATTTTCATATTTCATCACCGCAATTGCACGCTTCAGGGCACCTCCGTAAATTCCCCAAACAAACACCGGCTCGTTTGCCGAACGCCGGCTTAGTTTCGTTAATTGGCAGCGTTGCAGCTGCCGGTGACAATACTGACAGAGTAAATCCTGAGCTGGACGCTGGCATAGGGGGCAACTTGACTTGAGAAATAAATCGAGGAAGCCTTTAAATTTGTCAGTCAATTTCCTCATTTTGTGTACCCCGACATCAGCTTCAGTTCTTGAGTGTGCGATTATTGGCGTTTGGTTGCAACATCCTTAAAACGCATCATAGCGATTTTACCTAGCCCATTCCAGCGATGACCGTGGCACACGATCCTATTTTGTATAAAATTTTCATGACTTTGAGGCTCAAAAGTGCCTTTTTGTATAAATGATTCTTTAACTTTAGCTTAATACACTGTGCTTTATAATCAAATTCTCTTTTCTCACGTAACCTATACACCTTCGTACTGATAGAGTAAAAACCTCCCGTTGCTTGCTGTAGCCCCAGGAAAGATGCTATTTACCACTTCCTTGCCATGCCATGCTTCAGAAAAATTTGTAAAGATTCTGTAAGTTATTGACATCTTTAAGATTCCTTTATAAAATAGCGGACACCTTTATGCTATAGGCAACCCTTCAAAACGGAAGCTTTAGAGGGTTTAGATAAAAACTTCAGGTATTCATGAGGTTTTTCAGGGAATTTATACGGGGAATTTAAAGAATCCGTAAAGATATGGTGGAAATACTGGATTGTGGTTAGCAGAACTTACTATAATATGCAACAGAAAAGACCGTAGATTTGGCACAGACAGTGAATTCGGTCGTAAGAGTGCGAGTCAATGAGATTCCGGCAAGCTTCCATTACAAGCAAATTTGCGGATTTATAAGTCAAAATGCTGGATTTCAGCTCAAAAGTAAGATGGTCAAGAAGGCAAACTTCAGATGGTAAATATACGGAAAGCAGGCCCATAACATTTTTAATAAATAATCAGGGGTAAGGAAATTATTATGAATCTCAGACCGAGTTGTATCGGATTTGGCTTAATTGTCGGTGGTGTCTTAGCCTTCTCCACGACGCCAGCTCGTTCGGCGAGTTTATTTTCTTTTGGCACAGATTTTTCTTACCCTGGCACTGGGACTGTAAACTCGTGCAGTTTAATGACTCAGTGCGATATCTCACTTGAGAAAATTACGTCTGGAAATCAGTCTTGGCAGCTTGATGAGTTGTTTCGGGTTACAGAAACGGCTCTATTATCCAACGTCGAAGGATTAATCGCTTCAGACGGGACAGGAAGTAGGGGTGGAATTAGCCTTGATAAAGGTGACTTTGCAACCGGCGCGGCGCAGGAGTCTCTGTCAGTGGAGAGCAATGAGAGCCGGCGGGGACAGTTCAATACGTCGAGGGTAGAACGAATGATCGTGGAAACCTTGGGCAATCACCAACAATCTATTTTTAACCTTAACCATATTATTGATACCGAGGATAATGGTGTGGAAGGCAAGCCAGATGAGGGAGGCGTTTTCACAATGGATCTGCTGTTCAATCAAGGCAATTCATTTAACTCCGTCTTCCTGTGGGAACGGGGAATGAACAGCGATCTAGAAATTCAACCAATTTATGAAGTTGTTGAAAATCAAACAGCAACGGTGGGCGATGCTGTGAAAATATCGGGAAATCAGTGGGATGATGCTGGTTACTCGATTGACACCACAGAAATCGATGTGGCTCAAAACGTGGGTTCTAAAGGAATTCACTTTGAATCTACCATCAAGGGTGTTCGAGTAATTGGTAAAAAGCAGTTTGATGGAGCAGATTTTAAGATAGTTGCTGGGACGAAGACCGCGATTCCAGAACCCCGCACACTCGTCGGCATCGCAACTGTTACGGGGTTATTCGCGGTGTCTCGCCGGCGCAGAGTCGCCAACAATAGCTAGCTCCAAATGTTCATTGAATTTAAGCGAGCGCGAGTTCAGAGTTCGCGTCTCATTCTTTTTTTTAGGGAAAAGTGCTTAATCCTGCGAAAAAACTAGCCCGCGCGAAATAAGATTAATAGTATTTAGCTCGGCTAAACCGCTAACGTGGAAAATCTCTACTGGCTCGGCCAGATTCAACCCCCAGAGCGCAAGTTGGTAGGGGAAAAAGCCTTTTACCTGAATCAGCTGATGCTGCTGGGCTATCCCATTGTGCCTGGATTTGTCGTGTCTGCTACGGCATTGGAGGAGTTTTGGCACACTTATGACTGGTTAGAGCCACTATTTGCGGAACTGCCCCATTCTTCCCTACATTTGAATGTGGATGAGTCGCACCAACTCAGTGCACTCGCCCAGCGCATCCGCCATGAAATTATAGCGGCACATCTGCCACCGGCACTATTTGAAGCTTTAGAACCGGCCGGCAAACTGTTGCAGGCACCTGTCCTGATCTTTCGCCCTTCCGTAACGTTACCTTCATCGCCGGCAAATGGCAGCAGCCTCAAGATTTCCGGACTGCTGGAGAGCCATGTATGCCGGTGCGAGCCAGAGCAAATGGCCATCGCCTTGAAAAGAACGTGGGCAGAATTATTTAGGGCCAGAAGTTTATTTTACTGGCACCGGCTAGGGATTGAGCTGCAACAAATTAGCTTAGGGGTTTTGGTGCAACCGCTGTGGCCGGCAATTGTCTCAGGGGAAGTGCAAGCCAACTCAGCCGCTATCGAAATTCAAGCCACTTGGGGACTGGGCAAGTCTATTAAATTAGGAGAAGTTGTCCCAGATTCCTATCAGCTAAACCCCCATACAGGCGCAGTGCAAATTCAGCGACTGGGAAGCAAAACCATCGCCTATGACCTGATTGATCCGTCTGATCCCACTGAAGATGTCTTATCCTCCCACGCCAGTGATTGCCTCAAGCTTTATATGCTTAGCACGGAACAGCAGAACCAGTATGCTTTGCAACACCCTTATCTCAAAGAATTAATCGAGTTAATCCAGAGAGTGTCAGCCGAGTTGGGTTCTGCTTGTGTTTTAGAGTGGACACTTTGCAACGGAAAAGACGTTTCCCAACCGCAACTTTATCTCACCCAAGCTTATCCCGATGGACGAGATGAAGACAGACAGAAGACAAGTTGGCTAGAAGGCGAGCATTTACCCGTTAACTTGCCACCGGCTAATTTTTCTAATACTAAGATTAAAGGCGTGCCGGCATCCGCAGGACAAGCAACCGCGCCGGCTCAAGTCATTGCTAACCTCAATGAAAACACCGAGGCGATGCCCCCTGGACGAATTTTAATTGCCTCTGTCATCCTGCCAGACTGGCTTCCTTTGCTCAAGCAAGCTGCCGGTGTGGTTGCCGAACAAGGGGGAATGACCAGCCACGGGGCGATTCTGGCGCGAGAACTGGGCATTCCAGCGGTTGTCGGGGCTGCCGGTGTCACCCAATTAATTCAAACCGGCGAGTTGGTGTTTATTGATGGCGATAAGGGCGAAATCTATCGCCTCAGCGAACAGCACAATCAAGAATTCGGACTCAACAATCAAGAATTAAGAATGAACAGTCAACCATCTCATTCTCTATGCTCCAGCCTCCATTCTTCATTCTCAACTCCTTTGGCAACCCAATTATTTGTTAATTTAAGTCAACCCAGTTCTATTGAACAAGTTGCCGGCTTGCCGATAGATGGCGTGGGTTTAGTCCGTTCAGAACTTATGCTGATTGAAGTCTTGGAAAATCAGCATCCCCGCCAATGGTTGCAAAAAGGGGCGACTGAGGAATTTGTTGAAAAAATTACCACCCAGCTTAGTCAATTTGCCCAAGCTTTTGCGCCACGACCAGTATTTTACCGTTCTCTCGATCTACGCTCTGATGAATTGCAATCTCTGGTGGGTGCGGATGCCGGCGAAGAAGTTAATCCTACCTTGGGCGTTCACGGCACCTTTAGTTATGTTTTAGATCCAACTTTATTTGATTTAGAACTTCAAGCATTGGCTAAACTGCACCAGGCCGGCCACACGAATGTAAACTTAATCTTGCCCTTCGTGCGTAGTGTTGAGGAATTTACCTTCTGCCGGCAGCGAGTTGACAGGGCCGGTTTAACTCAACAAAAATTATTCCAACTCTGGCTGATGGCGGAAGTCCCTTCCGTACTGTTTTTATTGCCTGATTATGTCAAAGCCGGCCTTCAAGGAATTTCTATCGGGACAAATGACTTGACTCAATTGCTGCTAGCAGCCGACCGGCAAAATCCGCAAATGGCAGCAGCTTTTGATGAACATCATCCTGCGGTGATGCGAGCAGTTCAGCATTTAATAGAATTAGCCAAACAAGCCGGTATTCCTTGCTCTTTCTGCGGGGGTGCGCCGGCACGATATCCTGATCTGATTGATCAACTGGTTCAGTGGGGGATTCGCTCGATTTCTGTCGAGCTAAATGCAGTTGAAAGTACCTACACCGCTATCGCGCGTTCGGAACAGCGTTTGCTTTTAGATGCAGCCCGTCATCAACTCCAATAAACTTCATGCCCCAAGAAAGTTGTGGTAATTCATATCCCGCTACTTACCCAGGTATTTAACCAGAATCAAATAAAAAATTTGGTTGAAACAATCAATGATAAAATTCACTGTTGATGTTTTTTGATGTTTGAGGTTGAACTTAAAATCGAGCTGTAGAGGAATCAGGATCAGCGGCTGAAGTAAACGCATTTTTCTGGTCACTCAAGCGATGCATAATTCCCAAGCTCACTTGTTTGACTAGCCAGTAAAAAACCGCAATTACCACAAAGGTAACAACTATAACGAGCAGCGGACGGGTGCGGGTTAAATCTGTCATCACACTCATCACGAGCTGATCGGGTTGAGAGATGACGTGCCAACTATTGAAGCGTTGAAAGCGACCGAGATAGATGCCAATTGCACTCAAAGCGTGCAAGATTAATTCAGCCCATAAAATAAATTTTCCCCAACCTTGCCGGCGTAAATAATAACCAAAGTAAATCAAGGAAAGTACATAGGCTTCAAATCCAATCCCCATAAATATTAAATATTGGGGAATTAAAGCCAAAGTGAGTACCCAAACCGAATAGTTATAGCGAATTTCTTCGTAAAAGTGAATGACATCTGTTAACACATAGGGAGCATTCGGCAAGAAAAAGATGAAAGCTAAAAACCCCAACCACCACAGTAGAGAACGAGCGCCTCGCGAGCCTAGTAGCCAAAAGTCTAATCCCATTAAAATCAGCGTTCCAATGAGTGCCCCAACTAAATAAATTGGATCTATACCTAAATAAATCGATCGGATATCCCGTACAAGATTAACCGCAGATGTTAAAGAGTAGCGCCGTATACCTAGGAAAAAAGTAATGCCGGTGAGGATGAAGGTTCCGTAGCGCAAAAAGCGTGATCGGGGTTGGTGGAACAACCAAAAACTCAGAGCTAGTGGCACTAAAGCTAAAAACAGATTCCAACCCATCCAGCGGTTATTCGCAAGCAGTGCTTGCCATGCCACAGATATCCAATTGGTTAGTTGAGCTGTCATAGTTGTCATTTCCCCTGGTGAAACAGTTCAGCTTTACATTGTGCGGCGCTTCGCCGGCTGCTGCGATCAGATTCAAGTACGTCTCGGCTGTAATTGGACTGTTCGATCTCTAAGGTAGTTCCTCACTTTGGTTGTGGGTCACACTTGATCCGTCCTCTATACTTGTTTACCGCAATTAGAGAATTACTGACAGATATCAGCCGGTGAGGTACATCCCAAATTTGCCAAAATATTGAGGGAGTCGGAGCATCTTGTTCCCTAAGATGACGGCAAGTCGGCAAGACACCGGCATTCCTGTGACGGCTTCCGTCAGATTGATGTCGGTGTTTGTGTTTTCTATTTGATCAAAGATAGCCCAATAGCAAAACCGGCGAGCGATCTCACGCTCACCGGCAACGCTTTTTTAAGCTTAAAGATGAAGAATGATTGCAGCCGGTGCCTACTTTAACGGCGGTTCGGTTAAAAGTGGCTTGACGCTGCGTCTGTTAAAGGGATCGGGCTGTCAGAGGCTCATCGCTCATGGCATCTGCTGAATGAATCAGCTCACAATCTGGCAACTGAGCGCTGAACTCTGAGCGCTAAAACCTAACTAACTGAGGTAATTAGATTCCGCTTCCAACTGTCTGACCAAATTTTCGTCGCCTTTAGCTCTTGCCACTTCCAGCCGGTGTTGCAAGTGTTTTTGAAGGCTGGCGCGATGAGTTGCGGCTGTTTCTTTCAAGATTTCCTGACGTGATTTGTTCATGGTGAACAGTCCTAAAAACACAAGTGGCTTAGTGGGTTTATCTTTTTAGAATAACATTTTTAGTTGAAAACGGTATCAAATTTTACTGAAAATTCATTATTGCTTTCGCAAAAGCGATAAATACCCGTTTTCCATAAGCTTTTATAAACAATTCTGTTGATTCCGCTTTTATTTTTAATACTTCCTGAGATAAGTTTCAAGTTAGCCACAGAAAAAACAATGGCCTGAACACCGGCTTTATCAGCGGTTACACATTTAATTTATCTATTAAGGTTGAGGACGTTTGCCGGCATTAACCAAGATCGGCAGAAGAATTGACTATTTTTACCGGGTTGCGCCGCTCTGCGAGTTAGATGGGGGTTAATTTATAAGTTCAGTTTTTAAATATCCTTATAAATTTGCCTAAGTCAATCCACAGAGCGGTTGATTTGTAGCATCTAAAATAGAAAATTTATAAACAGAACTCTGGGGGAAGTTTGAAAATCCCCCGATAAGTTCAAAATGCCCTAACGCTTTTGCTTGAAATAGGTTTTGAATATTTCATGAGCAATTGGGGCAGCAGAAACAGCACCATACCCGCCATTTTCCACGACCACAGCAATTGCAATCTGTGGATCATTAGCCGGCCCATAGGCAACATAATTGGAATTATCTTCTTGTCCAGGGACTTCAGCCGTGCCGGTTTTGCCACCCGTCAGGGGAATCGAACCATCATTGAGCTGCTGGCCGGTTCCTTTCTGAACCACGGCAACCAACCCTTTGCGAATCGCCTCCACGGTTCCAGGTTTCATGCCGGTGGGTTCGGGTTTGGTGGCTGGTGTGTTAGTTTGAGAAGCCAGCAGATGTGGTTTAACACGGTTGCCGCCGTTGGCGATCGCCCCAACCATCACCGCCATCTCTAAAGGTGTGGTTAAGACCAACCCTTGACCGATTGCCATTGTCACCGTATCACCGACATACCAAGGTTCACCATAAAGCTTTTCTTTCTCAGCCGGCGTTGGCAGCGTCCCGTGATTGCCTTCACCCAACCCCAATAAATTTAAATCCGTTGTGCCGGCAATCCCCACGCGGCGGCCCCATTTAGCAATCTCCTCCGGGCCGGCGGCCATTCCCATTTGATAGTAAAATGTATTGCTGCTAAAGGCCAAAGCATCCGTAAAGCCAATCACTCCATAACCGCCGCCATGTTCGTGAAAACTAATGCCACCGATATTAATGGAGGAAGAACTCAGTAGCGTCGAGTCGGGTGCGAACTTCCCAGACTCCATGCCGGCGATTGACGTAACAATTTTAAATGTGCTACCGGGTGGATAGCCTTGAAGTGCCCGGTTTAGAAATGGCTTTTCTTCACCTTGCAGACGCTTCCAATCCGCAGAGGTGATTTTGCGAGTGAAAAGATTGGGGTCAAACGTCGGCCCACTCGCCATTGCCAAAACAGCGCCGGTTTTGACATCGAGAACGACAACTGCCCCTCGCCGTTTCCCAAGCGTTTTTTCGGCGGTTTTCTGGAGTTCGACGTCAAGTGTTAGCCGTACCGACTCACCAGGTTTAGCAGGTTTCTCACCCAATTCTCGCAGTTCAGAGCCGGCAGCATCCACTTCTACCAAACGATTTCCCCAGACGCCTGCCAGTTTCGTATTAATCTTACGTTCTAGACCCATTTGCCCAACAATCATGCCCATTGGATACTCTGGATGGGCTTTCAGGTCTTCCGCAGAGGCTTCCCCAATGTAGCCCATCACGTGAGCGCCTAAATCGCCATTGGGGTAGTAACGGTTAGATTCCGCCCGAACTTCGATGCCGCGAAATTCACCAAACCGTTCTGCCAGCTTCACAAAAGTGTTGATCGTGATATCTCGGCTAATCCGCACCGGCATGGGAGACTTATAACCGGCTTGCTCTAATTTTTTGACGATATCGCCGGCAGGGATATTTAGCAAAGAACCCAACTCAGCCGCCGTCACACGCCATTTTTCAGGCGATTGTTCGCGAGGCCACACATAAACCGACCGGGACATCCGATTCGCCGCCAACAGTTTGCCATTGCGATCCAGAAGATTGCCGCGATCAGAAGCAATCGGAACCAAGTGAATGCGATTCTGCTCAGCTCGTTGCCGGTTGTATTCCCCTTGAATAAATTGCAGCTGAACCAAACGCCCAACGCACACACTTAAAAAAGCTGTAACCAGCAACATAAACATTACTGATCGGCTGGTTCGGGGCAGGGTGACATTAGTAAAGCGTGTTCGAGAAGAAAAAGAAAGTGCCCGTGCCATGTTTGCAGAAGCTCCTCTGGTATTGGGATAGAGCGTTTTTACCCAGTTGCTTTCCCTGCACGCGTTCGGGAACATCCTGTGGCCAAACAAGTTCTTTTCCCAATTGGGTGTAACGACATCACAATCTAGATACGCCTATCGAGTCGGAGCAATCCGGAAGATTTCTGCTGGGAACCTCTCAATTAGTTAAATCTCACGAAAACACGCCAGTATCACAACTGTGTGTTTCCATAAAATTTAACTCCACACTCGGCTGTAGTTGCCGGCTTTCACTCTTCCCCGCCTATGAAACCCACCGCATTTTGTCACTTGAAAAAATTAAAATGACTTCTAAATTTCCTAATTTCTTAATTCTGGTTTATTCCCATTAAATTACCCCATTAAAAACTAAGTTTTAATTACAAGCCTTACCCAAATTTTTGTATACTTAAAGTAATATTCTTTTAAATTTCCTATCAACCACACTCTTCAATTCTTTTCGCAAAAGCAGACCATAAACGCCCTCGCCGGCCCCAACTGGGAAGATGTCCTTCGGGGGCCGTTAAATTAAAAATAAGTTCAGAATAAGAAATCCAAGAATTTCCTCTACGCCAACCAATTATTTCTCCAAATGCTTCATAATTTTTTTCAACACTTTTCCATATTTTATTTTGTACGCTAAAACTGAAGCGTTCGTTGCTATATTCCAACCACAATTTATCAATGGTTCGTAAATCCCGGCAGGGAAACTTTTGAATATCTTCTATACTAAACCGGCCTTCTTTTTCTCTACCATAAACCCGCAGCATGATAGCAGCCGTTTCTCGATCAGCCTCTTGCCAATTTCCCTCCGCTAAGAAATCGCGCAGCCGGCTGTAATCCATCCCCACGGCTGAAGTCCATTGGCAAGAAAACACAGCCGGCTCAGAAACTGTTGAAACCGCTGCCGGCTCAGAAACCGTGGAATTCAGCTCAATGCCTAACAAATTAAACCAAGCCGGTATCGTTTGCGGGCGATTTTCAGGTTCTAATGCCATCCCCTCAAGAATCGCCGCATTCACCCGATCACTGATTTCCGGATTGAATTGCTTTGGAGGCACCAGGGGGTCATTTTGATGCCGGTTAATTTGGCGATCTCTAATTGGAGAAGCTTCCGGAATTTCTGCCGTTAGAAGCGCGTATAACGTAGCTGCCAAACCGTAAACATCCGTATAAGCACCCCGAAGTGAGCGCCGATCATATTGTTCAATTGGGGCAAAACCTTTAGAAATATATTCTGTATGAATTTGTGTCAAATTAGGGGTAAATTCACGAGCAAGTCCAAAATCAATCAACACAGCTTCGTCTCGATCAGCTCGCAATAAAATATTCAGCGGCTTGATATCCCGGTGTAAAAAACCCTGCCGGTGAACCGCGCATAAAGCCTCCCCAATTTGCTGAATGTAGTGCAATGCTTCCGGCTCTGGTAAAGCGCCCTCATTATCTACTAAAGTTGCTAAATCTATCCCATCAATATACTCAATCACCATGCACCATAATAATTCTTCCTGAATTAACTCGTGAATCCCCACAATATGAGGGTGAGCGCACTTAGCCAAGCGCAAGGCTTCATTTAAAAAATCCTGCTGACATTTAGGAAAATTGCGCCGATTTTGAATTTTTTCATTCAATGTTTTAATCACAACAAAGTTATCAGAATTATCGCTGGCGAGATAAGTAATACCAAAGCCTCCTTCTCCTAGCTTTTCTTCAATAACATACTTACCGTCTTGCAAGACATGACCCGGTTCCCAAACCATTATTTTTCTATCCTCTAGGGAAGTTTTTCAACAAATCTCGTCGTCTTACTTTGCCCTAAAACCAAGTTGCACTCTAGATTGTAATTTTCAAATACCTGATGTCACATTCATGCCTCATGCTCAAAATGATGTTTCTGAGGGCCACTGGGTATCCCAGGAAAAAGGGTGCAAAATGACTAAATCATGGCTCATCCCAATCGTAATTGAAAGCGGAAAAAATTAGCCACCCCGCAGACAATTTTTAGTCTAATCGGGGTGGCAATAAGTGGTGAATTTAACCGTTAGGGAGAGAGTTTTGACCTATCATCAAGACCCCCTCAAGAGGCTGCGCCGGCAATGGCAGCAGCCCGATGAGAGAATCAGAGGAATTATGCCTGGTAAGGGGTGATACCCATGTCTTCACCTTGGCCGGTCATGTACTCATAGGTCATTGAGGTCGTGATCTCGGTAACAGAGGAGACGCCGAATTGCTTGATCATCGAGCCGGAGTTGGCGGCTTTATACGTCTCGAAGTCTAGCAGCATTGAGGAGGGTTTGTAGCCTTTCTCTAACCCGATTGTCAGAGAATACTCCAAGGTTTCTTGGTAGCTGACTTCTGTGATAGAGCTTGCGCCGTACTGGGTGAGCAAGTCTTGGCTGTAAGTCTGACGGTACTCCTCCAAGTTAACCGCTTGAGATGGGTTTTTGCCCTCTTCCAAGCCGGTTGTCTTCATATAGTTGATGAGTTCGTCGTCTTCAATCACGCCACTGGTGTCAGCATCAATGGTCGCCTTTTTGGCTTCCAACTCGGCTGCATAGGTCGTGCTGAACCACTCTGTGTTCATAATCCGCGACGTTTCCAACCCTTGCTGTTGAGCTTCAGTGGTCAAGAACTCTTGAGTTTCCGCGTCGTCGAGTGTGGCGTTTTCATCGTTGTAGTTGGAGGCGATATCCTCAGCCATGTTCTGGCGCAAGAAATCAGCCTTGACATACGCACTAACCTTTGCACCTGTGGCTGACGGAAGTTCCAGTCCTGCGTCGCTTAAGCCGAATTCTTTGATTTGGTCGATCTCCCATTTGTCGAGCTTCTTGAGCTGACCGTAGGGGACTTTCAACTCTTGAGCCAGTTCCTTGATGAATTCCTTGGAGTAACCGGCCACATCGAATTCTGACACGTCTGCGGCTTTTAAGCCTTGTTCGTAAGCGAGTTTGAGGACTTTCCACTCAGCATCACCCGTGATGCCTTTGGCCGTCTCCAAGTATTCTTTGTCGATATACTTGGACAGTGCGCCGCCCAACTCCCAGTCAAGGACGAGCTTGTCGCTGAACTGGGTAGCGTCTTGAACGACCTCAACGGTAACACCGAAGTGGTCGGCGATTTCGGCTGCGTTTTGCTCGCGGATGTAGCTGACATCGACGAAAGTGGAGACATCGATGCCTTCTTGCGCCATCGCTTCGCCCATGTAGTCGAGAATCTGCTGTTGAGACAGCGTGCTCACATCTGCGCTGACTAACCCATCCCCATAGAATGTTGATAGCTGTGTGCTGTATTGAGCAACAAATCCCTCAGTGTCGATACCGGAGAGCTGAACTTCTTCGCCTTCCGCTAACACACCCTTAGTGGTTAACAAGCTCTTGAACTCAGCTTTGAAGGACAAATCAATCAGTTGCTTCTCGGTGAGCGACTCAATATTGAAGGTGGCGGCATCAGCCTCGGGAACTAAGGCAGCGACTTCTGCAACCGTTAAGGTGCCGGCAGCGATCCATTTTTCCAACTGGTAGCTGACGAACTCAGTATCGATAGAGGATTGTTCCGTGGCACACCAGTCGAGAATTTCTTGGTCTGTCACCACAAGGGTATCGGTCGCAACTTGCTCAGCGGTGACGCCTTCGAGAGTGCTGGCGATCGCTGCGGCAAAGGTGGCGCGAAGGTAGCCGGTATCAACCGATCCTGCCAAGCTGAGACCAAGTTCCTTGGCGTCGTTGAGCATGAACTCGCGGATTTGCTTAACGTCGAGTTCAGCAACATCTTTGACCCCGTACTCTACTTTCAGTGCTTCGGCATTTGCCTCTACCTCGATAAAGGCGTCGTAATCGAAGGCTGACAGGCTGCTGACTGTGAAACCGGCTTCCTGTGACTTCTCGCTGTACACGTACTCAAGCAATTTAGCTTCGCTCAAGGTTGCGACTGCTTCACCGGCAGCAGTGGTGAGGTTCTCTTGCTGGGCCATGTAGCGCACGTAGCTGCTGTCAACATACTTGCCCAACCCGCTAAACTTGTACTCGAAGACCAGATTTGCACTCAAGCTGGCGACTTCAGTCACATCGATCTTAAAGAAGTTAGCGATTGCAGCTTGCTCGGTGGTCTTGATTTCGGCGACGATCTCTTGATCCAAGAACGTGCCGACCTGTAGCCCTTTCTTCAAACCTTGGCCCCTCATGAAGGCTACGATTTGTCCTTGACTGACTTCCTCGATGGCGGTAACACCGTAAGCTTCTAGCAGCGCAGTCCGATTGGCTTCGACAGCAGCGTATCCTTTGACGTCGAGTGCAGACAGTTTCTTAACGCCCGGTGCCCATCCTTCGCCGTGTACGTGCAGTTTGAGTTCAAAGTCATCGAGGTTTTTGACCAGTTTGCCGCCGGCAGTTTGTTCCTCACCGTATTTCATGCGATAGAACTTGGTGTCGATGTATTCGCCACCGTCACCCAAGAAGAAGCGGGCAATCTTATTCCCGTCGAGGGTTGCAATGGCTGCGTCGTCGGTCAAACCGAAGGCGTTTTTAATTTCAACTTTGTACTTCTCGGTGTAGAACTCGGTATCGACGTACTCCTTGATATCGAGCTTGAGTTCAAAGGCTTTTTTGCTGATGAACTCTTTGATTTTCGTCTCGCCAATTGTTTCGAGTTCTGCGTCATCAACGGTCTCGCTGCCAAAGAAGTGCAATTTCAATTGGACTTTGAGATCCGCATCTTGGATCATGCCCTTGAAGTCGATCTCGCTCAAGCCAAATGTTTTGTCTGAGGCCAGTTGCAGCATACAAGCCTCGATGTCTTTAACATCAATGGTTTGTGCTGTGATGGCTGCCTTGATCTTGACAACGAGTTCCTCAGGGCTGAGGGTTTCGATCTGGGTGTCATCTAGAGCCAGTTCTGTCTTAAAGAACTGGGCGATTGTGAGGGTGTATTTAGACAGACCATACTCAATATTGACGACCTGTGCAGTTTCATTCACTGCATATTGAAGGATTTGGTCGTTTGTGAAAGTGGCGCTGTCTTGAACCTCTGCTGTTGTGATGCCAAACTCTTCGGTGGCGTAGTCGAACAACTCTCTGAGGTTCATCACCTTGCCTGCTTCGACATCAAAGAAGGCCGACATTTCCAATCCCATTGTTGCGCCTTCGCCAACGGTGCAGTATTCAAACAAAGCTTTGTAGTCTACTGAACCGTCAAGTTGGGTGAATTGGGTTTTGAGATCGGGGTTCTTGGCTAAGACGAACTCAAAGCTAAATAGGGTGGTTGGACTTTCGCCTACTTCGATCAGCGCGTTGGTGGCTTCCTCTTGAGTGAAGGCTTCGATCTGGGCGCTGGTGTAACCGGCTTCTACAAGTTTGGTAATAACTTCGGCACTTTGAAGCTTGATAGTAACGGTGGCGCTTTCTACAAAAGGCGCTGGGTTTAGTTTTTCCGCATCAACGAAAGCTTGGACTTCTGCAATTTGTGCTTCAGTTAGGGTGCCTGAAAAGTCAATGGCGGGGAACTGAGCTTGCAGGACTGTGAGATTGGTTTTGATAACGTAGTCGATGCTGAACACCGGGTTTCCGGGTTCGCCGGGTTCGCCGGGTTCGTTAGGTTGGGTGGGGATGCCGCCTGGAGTGCTGGTTGGCGGGACGAAAATGGGAGCACCGCCACCACTGCCGCCGCCCACGACTGAATCGTTGCCGGCTCCACCGTTCATGGTGTCGGAGCCTTCGCCGCCGTTCATGGTGTCGGTGGCTTCACCGCCGTCCATATCGTTGCCGGTGCCGCCGTTCACGCTGTCATTGCCAGTGCCACCATCAACCATGTCGTTGCCGGTGCCACCATCAACCATGTCGTTGCCGGTGCCGCCATCAACCATGTCGTTGCCTTCGCCGCCGGCTAGACCTTCGGCGGGGGGTTCGCTGATAAAGTAGCTGATGTCAACTTGATCGGAGGGGTTGATGCCTGCCTGCAAACCAGCGCCGAGCATGAATTCGACGACTTGCGCGTAGCTGATTTCTTCGAGTGATGCCACACCAAAGAATTTGATCAGGGCTTCGGCGTTGGTGGAAGCGTAGGCTTTGACATCAATTTTGTCGGAGAAAGGACGCTCTTCGTTAATTCCATAGGTGAAGAAGTGCGCTACTGCTTCCTTGAAACTCATACCGGCTAGGTCTGAGTTAGCTGTTATGTAGAATTTGACATCAAAGGCTGCCGAGAAGGAACGCCCTTCTTCAACGCCGTGTTGAATCAGGTGTTGCAGTGCTTGCTTAGCACTCATCCCATACAAATCTTTGTGTTGCGTTCGGTAGTAATTAAGGTCGCAGTAAGCAGACAACTGCCGGTTCTCATCGAGTCCATATTCGACCAGGTGTTGCAGAGCTTCTTTGGTGCTCTTACCGCTTAGGTCTTTGTAGGTATTCTTGTAGAAATCAAGGCTAACGAATGCGGAGAACTGACGGTTTTCTTCAAGTCCGTGTTCGACCAGGTGTTTGAACGCATCTTTAACGTTCATGTCGCTTACATCGACGTTAGTTTCCTGGTAGTACTTAATGTCTATTAATGCAGAGAATGTGCGATTTTCTTCCATCATCCCGTGATCCAGGAAGTGAGTCGTTAACTCTTCATCGCTCATGCCCTCTAAGTCTTTGTTGCAATCACGATAGACATCTACATCAAAAAAGCCGAATACTGTAGAAAACTTGCCTGCGCCATTAATGTAATCGAGGATTTGGCTGTCAGTGAGGTCTTCTACGCTGTCTACCCCGAATTCCAAAGTTAATTGGGCGGAGTATTCAAGGCGCAGGTAGTTGATTTTGATGATATTGATGGAACTGATGTTTTCTGTGTTGCCATCAGTGGGTTGAGTTATGCCGCCGCCGCTCATACCGCCGCTCATGCCGCCGCTCATCTTACCGCTGCCACCAGATATATTGCCGGTGTCGCCTTTCATCTTGCCGCTGCCACTGTCACCGGACATTTGGACTGCGCCGCCGCCGCTGTTGCCGCTGTTGCCGCCACCTTTGTTCTTGCGATTAACACCACGAATGTTGGGGCTGCTATTGTTGCTGCGGAACTTTCTATTAGGGGAGCTTGATTCTTCGCTGGTGATTTCTGACTGATTGTTTTCGAGTTCGAGTGAATCCGTAGCCATATAAAACCTCTGTTGATAGTAGAGAAAAAGTTATCTTGGAAACCAAGATTTTGCGAGTGTTTGAGTCACGTTCTCTAAGTTGCATTTACCTGATTGGGTAGCTTCTGCAACTATACTTTTACATTCCCATTAGGTGCTTCGACTGTGTAAGCACACCTTTTACCTTTTAAAAAAAGCTGCTCAAGATGCTAACTTCACTACTAAATTAAATTTCCCAAGTTTGGATGCACCAGAAGCAACTGCTTTAATGATCACTTAATAATAGTGGTGTGACCATCTATGCCGCTTAACAATTATTTTGTCCGCTCAGACACAAGCAGTTTTTATTTCGTTTCCTGTTATTCATATTAGCTTACTTTTTCTGTCTGGCAAGATGCTTTTTTGCCTTTTTTGATGAATTTTTAAAAGATCAGTAATATCACTAATTAAAGATTTGATGAATTTTATAGATTAATTTTTTAATTCTTTTATTTGATTGAAATGTCATCAGGGAATTTACGGAAAGTCTTCAAATATAAATACAAGGTTTGGCAGATAATTGTAAAAATAAAAACTTCAAAAAAACAGTACCAAATCGCAGATCTTTGCGTTTGCAAAAACCGGGGACTTCAGACAGGAGAAGCACTCACCGTCTAGAGTCTGAGTGGGACTGATGATTTGAAGTTTCTTGAGTTTGATATATGCGAGAATCTGTAAAAATTTTCTAGCAGCACAGAAACTTTGACGGCTTTGGAAACTTAATGGTTCCCAGATGACGAAGCCTCTAAACTTGAGCTGCTCTCTTTAGAAACTGCCGGCCTCAGCACTCAATTGTTTGAGTTATTTAAGCCGGCAGCCTGAGCGGGAGTTGTTATGCTTGAGAAGGATTAAGAGGTACTGGATGTTGTCTATTTAATGAATCCCCCTAAAGATAGATTTTGTTTTTTCGACACAAATCTTTGACTGATTAGTCGCAATAAACTCCAGATACTTTTATAAATATCTGGATTGCAGAGATAGGGTTTTCCAAATAGCTTTCTCTCAATCTGCTAATGTCTCACGCTTCCACTCAGGACAAAGGCAGACATCAAATTCTTCAAGGACAGCGGCTAACCCGATTTTCAAACCACACTCTCAAATCTCAAGGTTTTAATGAAAGCCTGAAAATCTTTTTTACTAGCGTCTCTTTTTCTATTTATATGTTCCCTTCAAAACTCAGCGCAGTTGGAATAAATTGCTGTATATAGTCTGAATGCCGGCGCAGCGAACGTCCCCTACAGAATGTAATTCGGTGTAGTGTGAATCAAACGAATAGGGTTCGGGCAGCTTTAGAATCGTTGAGGGCTGCTGCTCGTGTTGTTGAGATGGCCATTTGTCTGATTCCATTGGGCGTTACTGATCCGATCTTTAATGAAGCTGCAAGATGGCTTTGAGATGCCGGCAGTGTCTGAGTGCGATTAGCAGAGGTTTTAGCTTTTCGCTTGAAAAAAGCGGGTTTTGAGACATCCTAAACATTTAAGACATAAAAACTTACTGGTTTGTTCCGGAAAATCCTTTTAAGTGTCGGATATCCCCTAGAATTTGGGTTGTGTGCGCGGGGAAATCATAATATGGCATTCCAACAGTACGAATTCACCGGCAGCCAAAACGAGCTGATCCGGGATCTGGCAAAAAAAATGCGCTTTGTGAGCTACTTCCTGATCGGGGTGGGAGTCTTGTCTGCCATTGCCGGCTTACTGACGGTGTTAAGAGGGGGAGGCGGCAGTATCATCAACGGCATTGTTTACATCGTTATAGGCATCTGGACAACCAGTGCGGCCTCTTCTTTTCAAAAAATTGTCGATACCCAGGGAAATGATATTGAGAACTTAATGCTTTCCCTGGGAGAGTTGAGGAAACTTTATACTTTCCAATACTGGCTTTTAATTATCGCGCTCGTTTTTCTGGCAATTGTATTTGTACTGGCTTTGCTCGGAGGGTTAACAGGAGCCGGCACGTAATGCTAGCCAGCATTAAACTTGCAGCTTTGTTACAAAGTGCAGATGGGGTAAAAGCTGAGAAATCAGCAAATAGAGAACTTTGATAGCAAAAAAGAATAGTCAAGTTAAATGCTAGTTCGCTGAGGGCACCGGCACTTGATTGGGTGGGGAATGCCCACCCAACTTATTTATGCCGGCGAGTACACCTCCATTGGCAAACAAGAACAGACAAAATTGCGATCGCCAAAGGCATTGTCAATACGCCCGACTGCCGGCCAGAATTTGTGTTCGCGAGTCCAGGGAACCGGGAAAGCCGCTTGTTCGCGCTCATACGAATGGTTCCATTCCGCAACCATCAAGCTTTCTGCGGTGTGGGGCGCATTCTTCAGAACATTATCTTCCGCATCCGCCTGACCCAGTTCAATTTCCTCGATTTCGTGGCGAATGGCGATCATGGCATCGCAAAAACGGTCAAGTTCTTCCTTCGATTCACTTTCTGTGGGTTCTACCATCATGGTTCCCGCCACCGGCCAAGAAACCGTAGGGGCGTGGAAGCCATAGTCCATCAAGCGTTTGGCAATGTCCTCTACTTCTATGCCGGCACTCTTTTTCAGAGAGCGCAGATCCAGAATACACTCATGAGCCACTAAGCCGGCTTTTCCTTTGTACAGCACAGGATAGTAAGCTTCTAACCGGCGGGCAATGTAATTTGCATTCAGAATCGCCACCTTGGTTGCTTGCGTCAAGCCGGCAGCGCCCATCATCACAATATACATCCATGAAATCGGCAAAATGCTAGCACTGCCCCAAGGCGCAGCCGAAACAGCACCCACGGAAATTTGAGAATTTTCTCCATTCTTGATTCTCAAGTCTTCGTGTATAACGACCCCATGTTGAGGCAGGAACGGCACCAAATGCGAGGCTACACCAATGGGACCCATGCCTGGGCCGCCACCGCCGTGGGGAATACAGAACGTCTTGTGCAAGTTTAAGTGACAGACATCTGCGCCAAAATCTCCAGGCCGGCATAACCCGACTTGAGCGTTCATATTCGCCCCGTCCATATAAACTTGACCGCCTTGGGCGTGAACAACCTCGCAGATTTCCTTAATTTGCTCCTCGAATACCCCGTGAGTCGAGGGGTACGTCACCATCAGGGCAGCAAGTTCTTTGCTGTGCTTTTGTGCCTTATCTTTGAGATCATCAAGGTCAACATTGCCTTGCGTGTCACAGGCAACCGGCACAACTTTCATGCCGCACATGACTGCACTGGCTGGATTTGTGCCGTGGGCTGACTGGGGAATGAGACAGACATCCCGATGTGCTTCTTGCCGTTGTTCGTGATATTGACGAATCACCAATAGGCCGGCATATTCGCCTTGAGAACCGGCATTCGGTTGTAGGGAAACTCCCGCAAAGCCGGTGATTTCTGCTAACCATCGCTCAAGTTGCCCGAACAAGATTTGATAGCCTTGCGTTTGAGAACGCGGTACAAACGGATGAATTTTGCTGAATTCTGCCCAACTCACCGGCATCATTTCCGCTGTCGCGTTCAGCTTCATGGTGCACGAACCCAAGGGAATCATTGAGGTTGTCAGGGACAAGTCTTTTGCTTCTAACTGGTGTAGGTAGCGCAAAAGCTCGGTTTCCGAGTGATAGCGGTTGAAGACAGGATGGGTGAGATAGCTGCTGCTGCGGAGTTTAAGGCGTGGCCATTCTCCACTGTGCAATAATTCTTCAACCGTGAAGGGTAGAGTTTCGCTGCCGGCAAAAATATGCCACAAATCAAGTAAGTCTGTGACTGTGGCGGTTTCGTCTAGGGAGATGCCGATGGTTGTGGCATCGATGACACGCAGGTTTATGCGATTCACTTCAGCGGTTTGCAGAATGTCTTCCAGGGATTTGGAACCCAATTCCACTCGCAGTGTATCAAAGAAGAATTCTGAACCAATGCTGTAGCCCAGACGTTTCAAACCGGCTGCTAAGATTGCGGTTAATTGATGAACTCTCTGGGCAATGCGTTGCAATCCAGCCGGCCCGTGGTAAACGGCATACATGGAAGCAATCACAGCTAACAGCACTTGGGCAGTACAGATATTGCTGGTGGCTTTGTCTCGACGGATATGTTGTTCACGAGTTTGCAAGGCTAAACGCAGCGCCGGCTTACCGTTGGCATCTTGGGAAATACCAACAATTCGCCCAGGAACTTGCCGTTTATAAGCTTCTCGCGTGGCAAAATAGGCTGCATGAGGACCCCCATATCCGAGGGGAACTCCAAAGCGCTGGGTGCTGCCGACGGCAATATCTGCTCCAAATTCGCCGGGGGGTTGCAAGATACAAAGACTTAAGATATCTGCGGCGACTGTCACCAAGGCACCGGCACTGTGAGCTTTTTCGATAAAAGGTCGGTAATCGTAAATTGCCCCATCACTAGCGGGATATTGCAGCAGTGCCCCAAAAATTGCTTCCTCAAAGTTAAAAGTTTGGTGATTGCCGACAATGACTTCAATCCCCAAGGGTTTAGCGCGGGTTTGCACGACTTCGATGGTTTGGGGATGGCAGTCTTGGGAGACAAAGAAAGCTTTGGCTTTTGTTTTGCACACGCCAAAGCTCATCGCCATCGCTTCTGCGGCGGCTGTGGCTTCATCCAGTAGAGAGGCGTTAGCAATTTCCAAGCCGGTGAGGTCGATAATCATCGTCTGGAAATTCAGCAAGGCTTCCAGACGCCCTTGGGCAATTTCCGCTTGATAAGGCGTGTAAGCGGTATACCAGCCAGGGTTTTCTAAGATGTTGCGCCCGATAACCGGCGGGGTAATACAGTCGTAATAGCCCATGCCGGTGAATGAGCGAAACACCTGATTTTTTGAGGCAATCTGTTTCAATGTTGCCAAGGCTGCGTATTCGGTTCGCGCTTCGGGCAATTGCAGGGGTCGAGTCAGCCGGATCGCCTGGGGGACTGTTTTATCGATGAGGGTGTCAAGGGATGGCAGCCCCAGCACATCAAGCATTTGCTGAATTTCATCGGAATTAGGGCCAATGTGCCGGTGAACAAATGTATCGGTCGGCGCAAGGTCAGGGTTCAGTAAACTTGATAAATTGGTGTCTGTGTTAGCTGTGGTATTCAAATTAGGCATATAACTCTAACGGTTTAAGAATTTGACTGTGTGCGGCTTCCACCTTGATCCCGACCGAATATCCTATGGCAGGGTGTGGAATGTGAGGGTAGCTTGCGCCGGCGGCTAATTTGTCAACAGTCTGTACCTCTACTTATTATTTTGCAACATTACTTAAAGTTTACAGGTAGCTCTGGGCATTCAGCGCGCAGTCAGTAAGGTTTTCAGGCGGGGATTTTTGCTATCAGGCAATCCTATAAATTAGGGTATGGCGCATGGGGCATGGCGCATGGGGCATGGGAGAAGGACAGACAGTTTTTTTCGTTAGCAGCAATCACAAAGTTAAAGTTATAGGCTCGTTAACTTACTTATAGGTAGCCCACTCAAAGGCGAATACTATCAGCAGATGAAAATTTATTAATTTGCTTTATTGGTGCAAATACTTATTTTATTAGAATTCTTGATTTAGCGTATTCGGAAGCTGTAATTTCTGCGCTTTTATTTCACTAAATATAAAAAATAATCCGCTAAAATTTGGTGATTGCTTTGAATTTTGAGGGATGCCGGAAAGAAAAACTGCCCTGGAAAGCTGATGAGGACGCTTTCCAGGGCGATTTAACAAGCTCACAATTCTTGGGCACAGGGAAGGGTTCGACCGGAAAATAGAAACCCCTGATTTCATTTGATTTGACAACTAGCTCACTCGTCGCTATGCGTCTAACGCAGATTTAAGAAGAAATTGAGAGCAACTGTTGAAGAAAGAAATAATGAAATTTAACTGTCTTTAACGTGGGGAGAGAATTGCCGGCTAGTCTCCCTCTACCAAGCCACGATACTCATCCGATGACATCGCCTCATCTAGCTCATCCGCATCGTCAATGCGAACCTTGAGCAGCCAGCCTTCTCCATAGGGATCGTCCCCCACTTGTTCCGGTGCCTCAATCACTTCGGCATTGCGTTCCACGACGGTGCCAGAAATTGGGGATTTGAGGTCTTCAACGGCTTTCACGGACTCAATTGTTCCAAAATTATCGCCCTTTTTTAAAGCTTCACCAATTTCTGGCAGTTCCAGAAACACGATGTCTCCCAGCTGATCGACAGCAAAGGCACTGATGCCAACGGTGGCAATTTCGCCGTCAAGCCGCACATACTCGTGGGTGTCGAGATACTTCAAATCGTCAGGATATTCTAAGCTCATGTTACTTCCTCACACAACATAGATAAACGGATGCGAACCAATAGCGGGTTCTCAGCTTAGGATTGCCGGTGTCGGGAACCTAGCCGGTTATAGCATTAAGTTACTCGTACAGATTATTCCTCAAACTTTGAATTCTGGGTATGTGGTGCTGTAAATGAATCGAAAAACGTTAAGACATCTGTTGCTGGGTGAATTTTCCTTTAAACGTTTGGAACGCTCTGCCATTATTATTTATGCCTTTGTTTGCTTTTATGCGTTCTTTTTTACAGATCGATTGATTTTTCAGCCACCAGCAGCCAGTTATGAGGATTCTCGTGAGATGCTCAAGCTCAGATCAGCGGATGGTATTCAGATTGCTGCTAAGTAGGTTGCCAAAGAAACTTGTAAAATGGTAAGACTTCATCCTTTCTAGCTATTCAAGATGCCTGCTCCCTTGCAAGTCGAGTTAACCGTTGAGGAAGACACAACCTTACGAGAACTGAGTTTAGCCACAGAAGTACCCCGCCGAACTCGCCAACGGGCAATGGCGATCCGACTCAACAGTGATGGATGGCGAGTAGGGCAAATTGCCCAACACTTACACATGCATGAACATAGTGTGCGGCGTGCGATTCGACAGTGGCAGATAGTCGGACTCTATGGGCTATGGGAGAAGCGCCGACCGGGACGACAACGCCGGTGGCAAGAGGCAGATGTCAAAGCCGTCGAGCAATGGTTGCAGCAAGAGCGCAGTTACACCAGTCCCCAACTGTGCCAGAAGTTAGCCAGAGAACGCCAAGTGTACCTAAGCCAGCGCACCATGAGCCGCTTGCTGCAAAAAAGGGGTTGCGTTGGAAACGATTACGCTATAGTCCGCCCAAGCCAAAACAGCCAGAGTTTGTGAATTATAAACGCGCCGACTGGGAGATGCTCAAGCAGTGGGAAGCAGAAGGACTGGTGCGGGTGCTGTACCTGGATGAAAGTGGGTTTGAGAAAACCAGTCCCTTGACGTACAGCTATGTCAAACGCGGGCAGCAACACCGGATTGTCAAACCCCATCGTCGCGGTCGTCGGATTAGCCTGCTGGGATTTTGGCAATCGGGGCAGCGCTTTGAGTATGGCATGGTGGTGGGTGGCTTCAACAGTGAGCGCTATTTGACTTTGATGCACTGGCAAGCCGAACGCGCTCAAGCGCACTGGCAAGCGAGCGGACAAATCACAGTGATTGTCCAAGATGGAGCTTCGTTTCATCGCTCAACGGCGGTGCAAGCCTGTTGGCAGCAATGGCAGGAAATGGGCTTATTCATTTTCTTCCTACCACCCTATTCACCGCAGATGAATCGCATTGAAGATGAATGGTTGCATCTCAAGCGGCATGAACTGTGCTCCCAGTTGTTTGAGCATGAGTATGATCTGGCAATCACGCTGATGGATGTCATTGAGCAACGAGGTCAAAGGCGGGGTTATCTCGTTGAGCGTTTTATATTTAATTCTGGCTAGCTACTTATCTATTTACCGAATCGAGGGGCGAGTCACACAATTCTCTACAGCCACGGGAATGCTGAAGATTTGGGCAATATTCGCTGGATGCTTGAGGATTTGCAGAAGATGGGGTTTGCTGTCTTCGCTTATGATTATCGGGGCTATGGGACAAGTGAGGGGAATTCTAGTGAGCAGGGTGCTTATGGCGATATTAACGCTGCATACAATTATCTGACGCAGAAGCTGGATGTGCCACCGGCACGAATTATTATCTACGGACGTTCGGTGGGATCTGGGCCATCTGTTAATCTAGCGAGTCGGGTTAATGCTGCCGGTTTGATCTTAGAAAACCCTTTTCTGTCGGCTTTTCGAGTGATTACACGAATTCCGATTGTGCCGTTTGACAAGTTTAGTAATATTGACAAAATTCAGCAGGTACGCTGTCCGGTTTTGGTCATGCATGGCACTGCTGATGATGTGATTCCATTTTGGCACGGGCAGCAATTGTTTGCGGCTGCAAATGAACCGAAGCGCTTTTTGTGGGTGGAGGGTGCCGGCCATAATGATCTGATGGAGGTGGCCGGCGATCAGTATGCCAAAGCGTTGCGGGAGTTTGCACAGTTGCTAAAAACTCGCTCCTTAACCCCTGTCTCTAACTCGCTTTCCGCCCCCGAAAATCTTACTTCTCCAGCAATTCTGCGAGGCCGGCGATAACTTTTTCTAAACCGGCAACGACGCGGGCAGTGCTGTCAAAGTCGATTTTATCGGGCGTATCTTCTGGGGTGTGGTAGTGAGGATAGCGGAAAGGCGCGGTATCTGTCACCATAATCGCTTGATAACCTTGCTGCCAAAAGGCCCATTGATCTGACCAGCCAACGCCGGGAATATCTGCCGGCAGGGCTGCGCCTTCGCTGGGAAATTTCGCATGGGTACGGAAAGCGCCAACAACTTGTTGCAATAGTTGAGCGCTTTCTGAGTTGCTAACAAAACCGATGAAGTTGCCGGTGAGAGGATAGCTTGCAGCGAGGGGCAAGGGGTATTTCTGGCTGCCAATTTCCTCGGAGTAGTAGCCGATGGTTTCTAGGCTAAGCATGGCGACGACTTTTTCATGACGCTTATGGCAACGCTGGGCGTAGCGCAGGCTGCCCATAGAAGGGGTGCCAAAAAACGGGGCTTCTTCGTTGACGAAGGCGATAAAGCGCAGGGTTCTGGAGGGTTTTGTGCCGGCAAATGCTCTAGCTAAGGCGAGTACGGCGGCTGTGCCGGTGCCGTTATCGTTCGCACCGGCACAGTTAGGAACCGAGTCATAGTGACCGCCAATGATGACAATTTCATCTACCTTGTCAGTGCCGGCAATCTCGACTTCCAGGTTATGGAACGTTTGCCCGTCGATGTCAAAACTTTGCCGGTGGACTTGATAGCCGCTATCGGCAAATGAGGTTTCTAAAAAATCTGCGGCGGCAGTTAGCTGTTGATAGCGCCAGTAGTTACGCTCTCCAATTTGGCCGGCTAACTGTTCGATATCCCGCCGCAGGCCGTCTCGAATGGCAATTTCCTGGGCGGTTAGCGGTGGCCTCTCACCGCTATAGCTTTCCCCTGGCATCTGGATCATGGCAAAATCTCTTAATTGGTATAAAGCCCACGCAACAATTAAAAGCCTATATTTGTAAGCTCAGCCTCTCGTTATTTAGAGGGTCGATTCGGTGAGCGATAAAACGGACGCTTGACAACAACCGCCGGATGTAATTTTCCCCGAATTTCAACTTCGAGTTGTTGGCCGGCAGTAGCTAACTGGGGAGGAAGGTAAGCCATCGCAATTGGGTAGCCGAGTGTCGGTGAGGGTGCGCCGCTGGTGACGACGCCCACTGACTGGCCGGCATGAAGGACGGGATAGCCGTGACGGGCGATGTGACGCCCTTCCATTTGCAGTCCCACAAGTCGCCGGTTTAAGCCGTCTCGCTTTTGCTGTTCTAGGGCTGATCGACCGATAAAGTCCCCTTTGCTGTCGAGGTGAACCACCCACCCTAAGCCGGCTTCTAGGGGTGTTGCGGTCTCATCGATATCTTGCCCATAAAGCGGCATGGCAGCTTCCAGACGCAGGGTATCCCGTGATCCTAATCCGCAAGGAGTGACGCCGGCTGCCAGGAGATTTCGCCACAACTGGATGGCAATTTGTGGATCTACCATGATTTCAAAGCCATCTTCGCCGGTGTAGCCGGTTCGGGCAAGGAAAGCCGGCGCACCTAGTACGGAAGTTTCTAAATGGCCGAAAGGCTTTACCGGCTTGAGATCCGCCTCTACAAACGGCTGGAGATAGCTGGCAGCTTGTGGCCCTTGAAGGGCGATCAGGGCTTTTTCTTGGGATAAATCTTGCAAATCAATTTCTGTTGATTTCAGGTGGGCCAATAGCCACGCTTTATCCTGGGACTGGGTGGCGGCATTAACGATCATCATTCCTCTGTGATCACCGCTATGGGTTTTGCCTTGGTAATAGAAGATGATGTCGTCTAGGATGGTGCCTTGATCGTTTAATAAAACAGTGTATTGAGCTTCGCCCGGTTGCAGCCGGCTCAGATCCGAGGGGACTAAAAACTGAAGCTGTTCGATTAGCCGTTTTCCTTTTAGGGCGAATTTGCCCATGTGGGAAATGTCGAACATTCCCGCTGTGGTGCGAACTGCTTGATGTTCTTGGTTGATGCCGGCATATTGCACCGGCATTAAGAAGCCAGCAAAATCGGTCATCCGGGCGTTCAGTTCGACAGAAAGATCGTACAGGGGTGTCCGGGCTGCTGCTGTTTCTGAATGCAAATCTTGGGCTTCGCTGTTGTGGGTTGACTTAGTCACAAATTGTTTTTTTGATGGCCGGTGAATATTTTCTATATTAAAGGCACTCTTTAAATCTCAAACTTTCTCATAAACTCTCCAACTCAACACTCAGCCCTCAAGACTAACTTTCTCATAAACTCTGCGCTCAAGACTCAGGACTGGGCACGACAGAAAAGGCTCAAGCATTGCTGCCTGAGCCTCTTTAGATTAAATTACTTCCTGAGACTGATAGCGCTTACAAGTGAATGAAGCTTTTTTGTCTCAGTGCGGAGCGGGGTTGATAACTTAGTAGCGGCGTGAGAAGCTGTTATTGCGCCGGCCACCACCGCCGCCACCACCACCAGGACCACGATCTTCACGAGGCTTGGCTTTGTTAACTTTCAAGTCTCTGCCCATCCATTCAGCACCATCAAGTGCTTCAATGGCTGCAGTTTCTTCGGCATCACTGCTCATTTCAACGAAACCGAAACCACGAGGACGACCTGTTTCCCGGTCTGTAGGTAGCTGAACGCGCTTGACAGAACCGTATTCTGCAAAAACAGCGCTCAAGTCTTCTTGGGTCACGTCGTAGGATAGATTGCCTACATAAATAGACATAGATTGTCTCCAAAACTCAATAGGTGTAGAGATTGATATTTCGGAGAGTAGCTTGTCAAGATTAAAAGGAAAATGCCTGTCAACACTAGAAACAAACGCTGCAACCGAATTTAACTCTCAAATACGATCCTAGCATAGCTTTCAGCCTTGTGGAGGAGATTTTTCAAGCTGTAAGAAAATCAATAGCTGGCTGTGAAAGTATAAGGATATATCATCAATTTTGACCAAATTTTGCCAACCGGCTTGCAAAATTTTGGCACTTATCACGTTATTTTATGCAGATTATATGGAGCTAAGCGGACTCGAACCGCTGACCCCCTCAATGCCATTGAGGTGCTCTACCAACTGAGCTATAGCCCCTTCCAGCGCTTTATTATCTTGCCTTAAGTGTTAGCGATTCGTCAAGTCTTTTTCACCGGCTTTTTTAATTTAACTGAAAGCTAGGGTGATTATCTCAGATTCTAGCTTTCAGTTCATAACTCAGTCTTATCTCAGACGCAGCTGTGTTGTTGCCTGCAAGCTAGAAGTCGGCATGACTTCGCTGCCGATGAAGGGGATACCTTCATCCATTAGCCCATCCCATTCAGAAACCCAGCTCAGATATTCTTGATCGATTGATCCCTCAAGCGAATAAGGCTGCTGGGTCATTTGTGTGACGTAGCCGATATACCCACCCATCAAAAAATAAACCGCTACCATAGCCGCTGCTGCTGTTGCTACCAGGGTGCCGGCCAACATTAAGGCAAACTCCTGGTTTTCCACTGCCTCTTGCATTAGGTGCAGTGACCAAGCTACTAGGGCAACAACAATAATCAGTATTATGAACATCACTTTACATAATTTAACTTTTGATATCTTGACATATTGTAACACTTAGCTCAATTAGTGCAACGAGCCGATGTCAAGTCTTTACCCCCTGGTTTTTTGGCAAAGTGAGAAGCTTGGAAACTGTATCCTTCCTAATTTCTCATATTCCTTTAGAGCAAACGCACGGGGACTTGATGGGCGGCTAAGTATTGTTTAATTTCAGAGACGGTTAATTGTCCGTAATGCAGGAGAGAGGCTAAAAGAGCGGCTTCTGCTTGACCGTCACTGAGGGCTTCATAAATGTGATGACAGTTGCCGGCACCGCCGGAGGCTATGACTGGAATTCGCACCTGTTCAGCAATTGAGCGGGTTAACGCCAAGTCATACCCAGCTTGCGTTCCATCGGCATCCATACTTGTCACCAGCAGCTCACCTGCACCGCGCTGCTCAACTTCTTTCGCCCAGGCAAGTGCATCAATGCCGGTGTTTTCTCGCCCGCCCCTGACATAAACATCCCAACCTGGATTTGCTGGATCGGAGCGCCGGCGGGCATCTATAGCTACTACAATACACTGGTTACCAAAGCGGTCACTGGCCTTATTAATAAACTCAGGATCGCGGACAGCAGCGGAGTTGACGCTCACTTTATCTGCGCCGGCTCGTAACAATTTTTTAATAGTTTCTAAGTTTTGGATGCCGCCGCCAACTGTCAACGGTATAAATACCTGTTCTGCAGTGCGGTACACCACGTCATAGATAATATCCCGGTCTTCATGAGTCGCCGTAATATCCAGAAACACCAATTCATCGGCACCGGCATCATTATAAACCTGAGCTAGTTCTACCGGGTCGCCGGCATCTCGCAGGTTAACAAAATTCACGCCTTTGACAACGCGACCGGCTTTGACATCCAGGCAGGGTAAAATTCGCTTGGCTAGCATAGCAACTCCTTTAAAGTATCAACGCCACTGACAGCGAGTGCTGCTGGCGTCCCGATCATGAAGATTAACGCAATACAGCCGGTTTTGAAACTCTCTAACTGTTTAACTGGATATGTTGCGGGGCTATTGTCTATTTTTCCCTCGTTTTGGATGCCGGTTACACACCTTAAAGCGGTTGAACAAAATTCACCAGATTACACACAGATTTTTTTTACTGAACCGACTTGCTGCCTTAAGAGGCACTTGAGTTGTTTACAGAGAGGGGTACAAGCGAATTCGCCAATCGCTTTAATGGCAGCGTCACAGTAAACGTAGCGCCGGCACCCAATTCACTTTCCACCACTACCTTGCCGTCGTGTAAATCCACACACTGTCTAACAACAGCTAGCCCCAGTCCGGTACCCGGGAGAGTGCCAACATTTTGGGCGCGATGGAAAGCTTCAAACAATCGAAGTTTATCTTCAGCAGGAATGCCGATGCCTTCATCTTTGATTTTGAAGATCACCTCGGAAGCTTGGCAAAAAAGTTCAAACCGAATTGTGCCGCCTTGGGGAGAATATTTGATAGCATTTGAAAGCAAGTTACTGAGGAGTTGCCGCAACAACTTTGGATCGAGGTAAGCTTCGATAAATTCGTTTTGAGTGAGAAAAACGAGGGTGTGTTTACCAACTGTTCCCATTTGAGTGGCTTGTACTACTTCGCGACAAAATTGCGTTAGCTCAAGCGAAATAGGGTTGAATGGAAGCCTGCCGGCAGTCGTTTGGCCGATAAACAAAACATCTTCTAACAATTGGGTCATATTCACAACAGATGTTTGAATTCGCACCAAATGTTCAAATTTTTTCTCATTGTTTTCACTAGGCCATTTTTGAAAATAATATTCTAGTAGATCTGCAGAAGAAATAATTGTACTCAATGGCGTGCGAAACTCGTGAGAAACCATTGAGACAAAGCGAGTTTTAAGTTCACTGAGTTCTTTTTCCTTCGCTAAAGCATTCAGAAGTTCGGCTTCTACTAGCTTGCGTTCGCTAATATCTTCCGCAATGCCGGCGAGACGATAAACTTCTCCGAGTTGATTGCGAACTGGAAAAGTCCGCGCCCAAATCCAGCGAATCTCTCCATCAGGTCGCACAATTCGATACTCTTTATTGATGTATAGCTCTCCTGCCATGCGTTTGTTAAAGGCAACGAGTATGTGTGCCCGATCATCAGGATGGATAGAGTCAAACCATGATCTCGGCTCCTCGTAAAGACTCTGGCAGGTGCGACCCCAAATTTTTTCATAAGCAGGACTGATGTAGAGCATATTCTTCGCATCAAGCGAAACCATCCAGATCGCTTGATGGATATTTTCTGCAAGTTGGCGGAAACGCTCTTCACTGTTTTGCAACAACTCGACAGCCTGCTTGCGTTCGGTGATATCTTCGACTGTGCCAACATAGCCGATGGGCTGCCCTCGATCTGAGAGCAGAGGCGATGATCGGATATGAGAAAAACGAGTAATTCCCTCTTTAGTTTGGAAGCGAAACTCGTCAGAGTATTCCCAACCTTCACGAGTAAATTCAGACCAATCTTTAAATACCCGCTCGCGATCATCTGGGTGTATTGAATTCGTCCAACCAGTTCCCAAACTTTCTTCTAAAGTAAAACCACAGATAGCTTGACAACGGGGATTGGTGTAGGTACATCGGCCTTCAGTATCAGTTATGAAGATACCCACCGGCGAACAGGCACCCAAAGAGCGAAACAGTTCCTCGCTCGATTTCAATTCTTCCTCTGCCTGCTTGCGCTCAGTGATATCTATCCAGACGCCAATAATCTCTGGCAGTTCGCTGCTTTCGTTTGAGACAAGAACCATGCGATCAAGAAACCACCGATAGGAACCATCGGCACACTGCCAGCGGTATTCAACGGTAATTTCGCCTTGTTCGAGTAAAACTGCAAAACTGTCACGGGCTATTTGCCGCTCATTCGGGTGCAGTCTCGACCCCCACAAGTGAGGCTCATCAGTGAATTGGTGACTGGGGAAGCCGGTGATACGTTCGATATTTTCACTCACCCAGGTAGTCCTGAAGCTTCCGAAAGCGTGTGCACTGTAAAGTACCACAGGAACTGAACGAAGCAGGAAGGCTTGTCGCCGTTCGCTCTCTCGCAATGCCTCTGCTGCGTGCTTGCGCTCGGTGATATCGCGCAAGACTGATAAATGCTGGCCGGGGAGAATGTTGGCAGTTGCGGAAAACTCTACATCTCGTAACGAACCATCCGCGCGCACAATCCGGAATTCTCCAGTTTGCTGCTCTTGTTGCAAAAACAATTGCCACGCTTGTTCAAAATTTACATTATGCTCTGTAAAGTCTGCTATACAGCGGCCTATAAGTTCTTGCTGGGATAGGCCAAAGAGCTTACAGGCCGCTGGATTGGCCTGGAGATACCTGCCGGCGTCATCTGCAATCAGAATCGCGTCAAGGGCACCATTAAAGATAGCTCGTAGCTGGGATTCTCTCTCAGCTAATGCAGCCGCAGCTTCTACTCGGTCAGTAATATCTCGCACGGTAGCAACTACTGACTCAACGCTACCGTCGCTGCCGTGAATTGGACTTAAGATGTACTCTAAGTCTCTTAAACCCTTAAACGTGGGGAACCTCATCTCGGCCCTCAAGGTTAACCCGCGCTCGAAAACTGCTTGCCGTTGGGCGTCAAATATCTCCATCTTCTGCGCCGGCAACCCTAGCTGAGGCCAAGTTTTCCCGATGATTTCTGTTTGCTGGAAGCCCAAGGTGTTCGCACCGGCAAGACTGGCGTAGGTATACGTCCCGCTGCGGTCGAACAGGTAAAAGAGGTCTGGAGATGCTGAAAGAATTTCGTCAAGGGTTCTGGCTTGCTG
This sequence comes from Microcoleus vaginatus WJT46-NPBG5, assembly GCA_019359355.1. Taxonomy (GTDB): domain Bacteria; phylum Cyanobacteriota; class Cyanobacteriia; order Cyanobacteriales; family Oscillatoriaceae; genus FACHB-68. The sequence continues at coordinate 418,946 of JAHHHM010000002.1, forward strand.
TTCGAGCAAAGCGGCCAGCCGTTGCTGTTCGGTTTCTGCCTCCTTACGAGCGCTAATATCTTGGATGACCGTAATGAAATATTTCGGTTCACCTAAAGCGGTTGGTATCGATTCCTGTTCAATGAATTCAGAATGATTCTCGCGAACCAGTGAGACTGTAACCTGACCCCAGATCGTAGAACCATTTTTGCCGATGCAACGCTTTTCTGAGGTAAAGCTTTGGATCTGACCGGCAAGCAGCGAACGGATATTATAAAGGCTTTGTTCAAGATCCTCTGGGTGAGTGATCTCGTGAAACGTCTTTGATAGCAGTTCCTCTGGGGTGTATTCGACAATGTCGCCAAAGCGCTGATTAACGCGAAGAAATCGGCCATCTGGCGAGACATGAGCAATCCCCACAGCGGCTTGCTCAAAAGTGGCGCGAAACCTCTGCTCGCTTTCCTTCAGCGCTTTCTCGGTCTGCTGGCGCTCGGCCACTTCTGCCAAGAGTTGCTGATTCGTCTGTTTTAATTGAGCTGTGCGCTGCTGCACTTGGTTTTCTAGCTGTTCGTTCAGCTGTTGCAGTGCCTCCTGAGCTTGCTTGCGCTCTGTGATATAACGACCTTCAGCAATTAGCAACAGGACTTTACCTGTCTCGTCCTTCACCGGCTTGAGGGAGAAGTCAATGGTCATCATGGCATCTGTGCCAGAGGGCAGATCCATTTCATATCGAATAAATTCGCCGGCTGCGGCGCGGCTAATAGCAGCTTGCAATTGTCTTTGCGCCGGTGTCAGCGCTACAGAGGAGGAAATTTCCTCCTCTGTGGCCTGGTCTTGATTCCACCACCGGCATTCCCAAAACAAACGGCCTACAACGTCTGTATGGGTGAGTTTGCAGAACTCCAGTGCTGTCTGGTTGGCTTCCATCACCGTGCCGTCGGGTTTGAGGACTGCGATGAACTGGAATGTTTGGTTGAAGATGGCCCGGAAGCGTCTCTCGCTTTCACGTAGCGCTTTCAAGTTTTGCGTGCGCTCGATCGCATGGCGAATGGCTCGCTCTAATAAAGGCGCATCGATCTGGCCTTTGGCCAGGTAATCTGCCGCGCCGGCTTTCATGATCTCAATGTCCACTGCGTAGTCTCTTTGGCCGGTTAAAAAGATTACGGGCGCTTGTAGTTCCGACTTGAGTGCCTCTCGCAAAACTTCCAATCCGTTGCGCTTGCCCAGACAGTCGTCAATCAGATACACGTCGTGTTCGTGACGGGCGATCGCATCTATAGCTTTCTCACACGTATCTGCCCATTCTAGGGTGAACTTTTTTCCCTCAATCCCACAGAGTAAGTCTCTAGTAATTACATAGTCGTCTTCGTCGTCTTCTACCAAAAGCACTCTAATGTGGCTGTTGTCCATATCCATCAGCAACTCCGTTAGGTGGCAGTTCGACAAGTCCAAACCAATATTTGCTTAAAGTTTCCATGACATCGACCAGAGAATCAAATGTCAGCGGCTTGGTAATAAACGAGTTTGCTCCCCCGTCATAGGCAGTCTTGATATCTTCATGGGTCTTTGAGGTTGTAAATACCACAACCGGGATTCTTCGCAGTTCCGGGTCGGCTTTGATTTCATTGAGTGCCTCTCGCCCGTCTTTTTTGGGTAGGTTTAGATCAAGCAGAATAATTGCCGGTCGGGGTGAGTTTTCCTGGGTGTATTGGCCACGGCGGTACAAATAATCCATTAATTCTTCGCCATTTTCAACGCAGCGAAGCTCGCCTAACAGTGAGCTTTCCTCTAGTGCATCTTGGGCTAAAAGCCGGTCATCTGGATCGTCTTCAGCAAGCAAAATCGTGATGGGTCGGCGGCGTTGATTCACTTTAGATTTCCTCCTTTGAACTGTTTTACCGGCAGCATAACGGTAAAGGTTGCTCCCTCTCCTAGTGAGCTTTTGGCCGTGATGCTGCCGCCGTGGCGATCAACAATTTTGCGACAAATTGCTAAACCGATGCCGGTGCCTTCGTATTCACTGCGGCTGTGCAAGCGTTGAAAAGGGACAAAAATTTTATCAAGGTACTTTTGCTCAAATCCGATGCCGTTATCTTTTACTGTAATCTGATAAAACTGCCGATAGGAAATATTGCCCACTGAGTTTTCCTCAACTTCGTTCAAAAGTTGACTGCGGATCTTAACGGCGGCGCTTTCTTCAGGCCGGCTGAATTTCAATGCATTATCAATTAAATTTTGCAGCAGTTGACGCATCTGGGTTGCATCGGCTTCCAGAGTCGGCAGTTCTCCGATGTCTACAGTTCCCCTGGAAGACTCGATCCGCGTTTCCAAATCAGATAGCACTTCTGTTGCGACCGTTGCAAGGTTAACTTGAACGAAAGATTGAGCTTGAGTGGCCACTCGCGATATGGCTAGCAAGTCGTTAATTAACGTTTGCATTCGTTTGGCTGCATTGTGCATTCGCTCTAGATAATCTCGCCCTTGAACATCGAGCACATCTCCGTATTTTGCCTTGAGCCGATCGCTAAAGGTTTGGATTTTTCGCAGAGGCTCTTGCAAGTCGTGAGAGGCTACATAAGCAAAGTCTTGCAACTCGCGGTTGCTCACCTCTAGTTGAGCTGAGTAGGCTTTTAATACTTCCTCAGCCTGTTTAAGTTCTGTGATGTCACGCCCCACAGCTTGGATCTCTACAAATCGGTTTTGGTGATCAAAAATTGCTCGGTTACTCCACTGCTGAGTACGGATTTCTCCGTGAGCGTTGATGATGCGATGGGTGATCGTAACTATCGGCTTTTCTTTGCTAAACGTGGTTAGTTGCGCTTTGACTTTTTCTAAATCTTCTTCCAAAATCATTGGGCAAAAGCTGCTGCCAATCAGATCCTCCTGGGTTCGCCCAAAGTAGCGACAGTAAGCTTGGTTGACGAAAGTGACGGAACCTTCGGGCAAAAAGCGACAGATTAGTTCGGTTTGATCTTCAACGATCGCGCGGTAGCGAGCTTCGCTCTGGCGCAGTGCTTCTTCACTTTTCTCGCGTTCGAGGATTTGGTTTTCCAGGTTTTGGTTAATGAGTGCGAGCTGGCTAGGACTGGGAAGTGTGAGTGCTTGGGGAAGCAAGGGGATGAGTTGGACAGCGGTGTAGAGAGAAACAATTGCGGTAAAGGCTTTAATGATGCCGGATATCCAGTAGTTTGGATGCCACAGTGTCCACACTTCCATAATGTGGGTGCTGCCACAGGCGATGATGAAGGCTCCAAATAACCAGAAAACCCACGGAAAGGGCACGTCGCGCCGGTGCTGCACGAAGTAGATTAGGGTAAGCGGAATCGAGTAGTACGCAAGTGCGACTATGGAATCTGACACGACATGAAGCCAGACTAATCCGGGTTTCCAGAGGTAGCACATCCCATGAGGCATAAAGCCTGCCGGTAGATGCAACTGTCCAGGGTGAATAAATTCTCCCGCTGAAAGTAAGCTGGTTAAGAAATTCAGCATGAAATTTTCCAGTGATTCTTGCTTGTTTCCGTGAGGGGGAACTAATATGGGTTTTTATTAAGGGCTTAATGTTAAGTTAATAAAAACTTTTTATTTGGGGTGGGTTAAAGATTTGTCTCAGATTCTCTATGTGGGAGTAGAATGTCAATGGTCATAGGCTTTGACAGTGGTTTTAAAAAAAAAATTTAATCTTTTTTTAACTTAAACCGGCAGCTATTTATTTTCAAAATGCTTAGAAAAGTTACCATCCCTGAACTTTTAACCTTCCCGTAATCAATTTCTGGTTTTGTTAGTCAAAACAACTAATGAACACAAGTTCCTCCAGGCAGCTTTTTTATTGAAAAGCCTTTAAGCCTTTATTGTATCCTAATTAACAAGGCTGGATGTTCCCCCAAAGAGAATATGCTTTGGTAATTGCTGATTTCTGGGCGCAGGCTTTGGGTTCGAGTGCCTGTCTTTTTTTTGTTTTAACGGTTCCTATGGTAAAGTTTTAGCTAAAGTGTTGATTTCAGTGCAAACACGGGAGTCATTTATTTAATTTATTTGCTGAAGGCCGGCACAACCTTAGAAATACTTATAAATTCCAAATTAAATATTTTAACAACTAGCAATTTTTTCTTAACTCCTAAAACCTTTGACCATAACAGGCAGAGTTAAACTCTAATGGCATTCAATTAAAAAGACTCGTTTAATATTTTCCGGCCATGTTTATTTCCATCAGATCAATCGAGTCGGCTGGAATTATTATAATTACGCAATTTTTAAAATGGTTATTGATAAATTTTATAAGTTTGATGATGGAAGCGAGGGAAAAGCATGAAGGACGAAATTTACCTTTCAAACTTCTCCCTCGCTTCCAGTCTTAAGCTTCTGGCAACTTATACTGTCCTACAATTCGCTTGGCATATTCTGGCACATGAGCGTCTAATTTCTCAGGGTGATTGCGCTTCACATATAAATAATTTCGGGTGAAGTGAGAATCAATCGAGAAACGAGCGTATTCTAAACCTTTAGGGCCAATTTTTTCAATGACAATCCCCATCAGTTTCGCCGCCCACATGGGCAAAGTGACGCCTTTATCGTATGCCGGAATGCTTTGCTGTACAGCTTTTTTGCGATCTCCTTGAGACATCACCGGCTGCGTATCTAGTTGCTCTTGCACCAAGTCTAGCATCTGTTGGCCGGTGTCATTGCGAACCACAATCCACTGCCAGCCAAAAGGCGCACCCATGTAGCCAACAACTAAATCTGCTAGGGAATTAACGTAATCAAAACAGCTCATACACGAAGGCGCAAATACGTCTTTTAGCTGATTAGTTTTGAGACCAAAAAAAGGTACTTTTTCAATCGAACCGTCTTCGTGTTTAAAATGAACTTGAAAGTCCTGCATAAATTCGTAATGCACGACTGTTTCGGGGGATCGGCTGGTAGTATCGAGGAATTTTTGTAAGCCGGCGCGACTAACATTATCGACACAAGGCGTACCTAAAACGTAGAGCTTTTCTAAGCCTAGCTGTTTTTCCACAGCCCGCAGCGCTTGAATTTGGCAACCAACGCCAATGACTAACAGCCGCTTCATTCCAGATTGCTCGATTTGCTCTAATACTGAAAGATTCGGCGATAGGGTTGGCTTGTTGACTTTGGCTGCGAGCACTTCCTCTGGTGTCCGCGCAATCACCGGCATTGGCCCAAATCGGTCTTCTTTGGTATTCTGAACGCAAACGACGCCTTCAACCATGCCGCGATTCAGCATTTCGCAGGCAATTGAACTGACAATTCCCGTCCACTGTGCTCCCTCAATTGGCTGCTTTTTACGCGCCGCCATCATATCTTGACTGACGCCAAAGTACCAATCATCCGGGTTATCCAAATTGCGTGAACGTCCGTGGGCTTCTTCTTCCAGTTCTGCAATATGCTGATGGATAAAAGCGCAGGCGTCCTTGACATAATGCACGTAATAGGTGTCGCACAGCCCGCATTCACTGCACAATTCTTTAGCCGGTCTGCGGCTGGAAGGCTTGAGGGCTTTGGCTTTCTTGTGTTTGGCAGGGTCAGGAGTCGTGATGGTCATTGAAACTTGGTTTTTTAAGCTGGGATGACTTCTCTCACAATACCTTAGCGCTCGATCTTGCGATGCGTTCGTCTCATGTCTTTGTTCGCACCGGCTGTATTTGAACCCTCAAAATTTCTTGAACCTATTGAGCCGGCTTGGGTTGAGCCTATTTTCTTCATTACCAAAAACTTAACAAAATTACAACTACCGTAAGTTTACTGAGTGGTCACAGCACTCTTGAGTGAGGACTCATTGAAATTCCCTGCCGGTAAACGTTACAGGCACTGCCGGCAAAAATCGCTTAAAATCCTACTGCGGAATGGTTTCAGAACTTATATCTATTTATCACAATAAAGAGAACGAGCGATGGCAATTGAGTCGTTGCACTGCAAATAGATTCTTTTCCAGAATCTAATCACTTTTATAAAGTTCTTGTAAAGATAACGGATAGAAATTTCAAAATTCAGTGAAAACTTGGTAGTTGTGAACTTTTATCAGCAATCTTTGACATTAATCCGTTAAATTCTAAATACAGTCTGTATATGCCTTAAGTAATTCCACTATAAATTTAGAGTTAGTGGAACGATTGAGGAACTCTCGCGCATCTACACTCCGTAAAATTCCTGAGAATATTCATCAAAGTCTTGCAGGGTAAAGCTTTGAATATAGCTCTCAGTTACTCAAGTTAGTCCATCCCAGCACAGGAGTGAATTATGGTTAGCGCCCTTAAACTCAACAATTTAATTAAAAATGGCCAAAAACAGCCACCCATACAGAATAATCGCGAGGATAGCGCAGTCAGACCAGTCCTCGCGATCGCCAGTCATGAAGGCAACCCGCATAACCCAAAAACTTGGTCAGGCACTTCAAGCAATATTGCCCAAGGACTGGAAAATTTAGGGATTACTGTACTAGGTATTAATGCTCATCTTAACAGATATCAAAAACGAGCTTGTATGCTGGTTCACCAGATGTCTGGGCTGGGCAGCGACTTTTGGGGAGGGCCAGTTTTTCGAGGTGAAAGCGGGAAAATTATCCAGCGTCAAGTCAAAGCTTTAGGGTGTAAAAAAGTTCTGCACATGGGGCAACTATCGCTTCCTATGCCGAAGATTAATCCGGGCGTGGAACATTATTTGGTGTGTGATAGAACTCGAAATTTGTGGAATAAACGTTCCAATCTTGACGGCTACACTCCAAAAATGCTAAAAGTTGCTGAGCGTTTGGAGTGGGAATCCTTCGCTCAAATCAAGCACTTTTTCCCATTATCTGAATACGTCCGCGATAACCTGATCGATTACTACCAAATTGACCCCAGCCGAATTACAGTCATTAACACCGGCAGAGGTAGCCTCCAACCTTTTTATGGGGAGAAGGACTACAAAAACGGTCATATCTTATTTGTTGCTAAAGATCGCTTTGAGGCAAAAGGTGGCCCTTTGCTCCTTGAAGCGTTTAAAATTGCTCAACAGAAAAATCCATCCTTGAAACTGATAATTGTCGGTCAAGAAAACTACAAACATTTAAACGGAGTTATTCCTAATCTGACCGTTCACGGGGTTATTCCTTGGGGGGAAGAACTGCAAAACCTGTTCAATACAGCGGCTTTATTTGCAATGCCGGCAGTCAATGAAGCGTGGGGATTGGTTTATTTAGAGGCTTTGGCAACTAAAAATCCGATAGTGGCACTCAATCGGACTTCTCTGCCAGAGATTACGCAGAATGGCAAATATGGGTTTTTGATGGATGAGCAAACCCCAGAACAAATGGCAGAGGTTCTGCTAGACGCGGTTTCTGATCCTGAAAGATTAAGGCAAATGGGGGCTGCCGGCCAGAAGCATTGTCTCGAATCTTATTCATGGCAACAAACGGCTACCAAGATTGCCAGCGTGATGCTAAATATTCCAGCATCAAAGTTGAAAACAAGAGAACTCAGTTTGGTTTAACAGTCAAATCTTCGTTTTTGAGTTTTAAATCTGAAATGATTGATTTTTGAGCTGAGTAGGTTTTACTTCAAAAATTCGTGAATTAACATTTTTAGATCGCTGGTGACTTCACCAGCGGTTTTTTTGCTGAGGTTGCCATCAACCGGCCTTGGTACTCAACTGAGTTGAAGGATGTCGCATACTGGTTAATATGCACAATTCACGTCAACTTGCATTTCTCGCACTCCGGGACGTACACCGGCAGGGTGCTTTTACCGATGTTGCCCTTGACAAGTGGCTGCAAAAAGCTAGCGCAGGGGCAGAACCTCCGATGCCGGCAGACCGGCGATTAGCCACGGAAATCGTCTATGGTTGTGTCAGAAGACAGCGCACCCTTGATGCTCTCATCGACCAACTCGCTAAAAAGAAAGCTGATCGGCAACCGCCTGATCTCCGCACAATTTTGCACATTGGGTTGTACCAACTGCGCTATCTGACTCAGATTCCTGCCGCCGCAGCGGTTGATACCACGGTGCAGCTAGCTAAACAAAATTCTTTAACAGGTCTTTCGGGATTTGTCAATGGTTTGCTGCGGCAATACTTACGTCTTCTTCAAGATGCAACAGGAACTCAGGATTCCTCGTTTCAACGCGATCCGCTGCAACTGCCGGCAGATCCGCTACAGCGTTTGGGCGTCTTGCACAGTTATCCCGACTGGATGATTCAAAGTTGGCTAGACAGATTAGGTGTTGCAGAAACAGAACAGCTATGTGAGTGGTTCAACGCTTCCCCCACCATTGATCTGCGCGTCAATATCCTACGCGCATCGATAGAACAAGTGGAGGCAGCGATGCAAAGCGCCGGCGTGCCGGTGAGTCGTGTGCCCCATTTACCGCAAGCATTAAGATTAACCAGTGGTGCCGGTGCGATTCAAAATTTGCCGGGATTTCATGAAGGATGGTGGACTGTTCAAGATAGCAGTGCCCAGATGGTTAGCTCTTTGCTCGATCCGCAACCGGGAGAAGTGGTGATTGATGCGTGCGCCGCACCCGGAGGGAAAACAACCCACATTGCAGAATTGATGGGCGACACCGGCACGATTTGGGCGTGTGATCGAGCGAATTCTCGACTTAAAAAAGTTAAAGAAAATGCTGAGCGGATCGGGCTAAAATCAATTCAAATTTGTGCCGGCGACAGCCGCAACTTTCCCCAGTTTACCGATTCAGCCAACCGTGTCTTACTCGATGCACCCTGTTCGGGTTTGGGAACCCTGCACCGGCGAACAGATGCGCGGTGGCGTCAGACACCGGAAAATATCCAAGAACTCTCCAAACTTCAGGGAGAACTGCTTGAACAAGTTGCCGGCTGGGTTAAAACCGGCGGCGTTGTGGTTTATGCCACTTGCACCGTGCATCCCTTGGAAAATGAACGGGTCATTGAAACATTTCTAGGGCGTCATTCTAACTGGAAAATTGAGCTGCCGGTCTCAAATTTTCCGGTACCACCCTCCCCAGAAGGTTGGGTAAAAGTTTGGCCCCATCGCTATCAAATGGACGGGTTTTTTATGGTGCGATTGAAGCGTGAACAAGACTGAACAAACACACAGGTTTGCGGAAAAACAACAATGGCAGACAACTCTAGTGCCAAACAACTCGTCAAGATCCTGATTGGTGCTGCTTGGATTGACGGGCAAATCCAGCCAGAAGAACGCAAATATCTCCAGCAAGTAGCCAAAGATAAGGGTTTAGCTGACGATGCAGAGATTCAGCTGCTGCTGTTTGAATTTAGAACTGTCCAGCCAAAAGAGTGTTACCAGTGGATTAGAGAATATTTGGGCGAACATCCCACTGCTGAAGACTTCCAGGAATTAATTGAAGCGATTAGCACAGTTGTTTACTGCGATGGGATAGTGGCGATGGAAGAAGCGAGGCTTCTAACAAACATTAAGCTTATAGATCCTGCCAACACTTCATCCGAGTCGGCCTTCAATAACGTATTAAAAGCCGTTCAAGAGCTTTACCAGCGCTGGCTCGGCTATCAAAACTAACAGCCTTACAAGCGAGGGCAGTATTACTGAATCGGGTTCGCCCTTTTATTAGAACCCACGCCAGCGCTCATTCGCTGAGCGTGGGGCAAAAATTACAAATACACTTGAGTTCACCGTTTCGGCTCACCGATCCCTGGGGTCTCTTCTTTTTTGACTTTAGGCACAATATCAGGACGCTCTTTATCTTCCCAACCGGTTGGACGCTTGGAGTTGTACCACGCAACTGAGCCAATTGTGACAGCGGCAATAAATCCGACTACATAGACCAAGGTAAAAGACAATGGAAAACTCTCAGCACCCGTACCGACACTGACATCCATTAAGACGTTCATAAATGATAAATCCTCTTAGTAATCGCAAAATTAGTATAACCAGCTATCTAGGTTCTTCGATTCTTCCATTAGACAGAAAAAGTTAGTACAACCGGCACCGCGATCCCCTTTGAGGGGCTTACCACTCAAAGCATAGGGAGTTGGAACGCGGGATAGAGGCAGAGGGAAAAGATCTAATCCACAGCAGTCTTTTACTCACCGGCAGCCACTAGAAATCGAGGCAGGAGGGAGTGAACATCCCTCCTAACTAGCTCAAATTGAAATGGGAGTCCGAGAGCGCTGCCGGCTCTTGAGGGACGGATTGAGAACCTTACTGGGGTGGGTAATATTCAGCGGGCGCTTGGGGTGCCGGCTCCTCGTAATAATTGCCCGATGCTGGAGCTGAATAACCTTGATCGTAGTATTGCCCGGAGTTATTGCCCCCAGTGTCATAGCCAGGGTCAGGGTTGCTGTAACCTGGGTTGGAGTTTGGCTGAGGAGGCGGGGCCGGCATCGGCAGAGTAATCATTTCAGCATTCACCGGCTTCGCTTTGATACTGCCTTTACGACCTTCGATTTCTGGCAGTTTGGGGAATTCTTCTACCGGCATTCCTTCCACCGCTTTAGACATAAACTCGCGCCACGTGTAAGCAGCGGTGCCACTCGTTCCCCAAGTCGGGTAGCTGTCATCATTGCCCAGCCACACCCCCGTTACTAATTGGGGAATATAGCCAATAAACCAGAGGTCACGGGCTTCTTCAGAGGTGCCGGTTTTCCCAGCCACTTGCCGATCTGCCAGTTGTGCCGGTGCGCCAGTGCCGTTTTGCACCACTCTTTCCAGCATCCAAGTCATCAGCGCTGCCGAATCTTTGTCCACCACCCGTTTCGGTTTTAAATTTCCATCATAGAGAACCTTACCCCGTCCGTCTGTCACCTTAGTAATACCGTGGGCTTCCACAAAGTTACCTTGGGCTGCCAGAGTTCCGTAGCCGTTGGTGAGTTCTAACAAGTTCACTTCAATTGCACCGAGGGCTAGGGCGTAGTAAGGTTTGAGTTCTGTTTTAATCCCCATATCGTGGGCGAGTTTGATCGTCGGTTCAAACCCCACATCTGCCAACACCTTGACGGCAACAATATTAATCGAAGAGGTGAGGGCATCCATCATGGAAGTCCAACCGCGATAAGTTTTGCCGTAGTTCTCTGGTTTGTATCCATCGATCGACAGCGGTGCGTCTAGATAGCCATCGTAGGGAGAGAAGCCGGCTGCAATAGCGGCTGTATAGACAAATCCTTTAAACGTGGAACCTGGCTGGCGCTGAGCCTGAGTGGCGCGGTTGAATTGGCTCTTTTCAAAATCATTTCCCCCAACCAGTGCTTTAATTTGACCATTGCGGGGGTCAATCGACACTAAAGCCGCTTGCTCAAATCCTTGAGCCGGCCCGTCCAGTTCAATCGCATCTCTTACCACTTTTTCTGCGACTTTCTGCCACTTGCGGTTGAGCGTTGTCTCCACCGTCAACCCGCCCATTTCAATTGCCTCCGTCGAGACATACCGGGGCAGTTGCTGCTTGATGTAGGTTGTAAAGTAGGCCGACTCTATCTGGAGACGCTTAGGTATTTTGGGGTTGAGATTGAGGGGGCTGTTGATCGCTTCATCTGCCTGTGCTGCAGTAATAAAGCCGGCCTCCTGCATTTCTCGCAACACGATATTGCGGCGATCTTGTGCCACTTTCGCATTTACTAACGGAGAGTATTCAGTGGGGGCTGGTGGCAAGCCGGCAATTGTGGCCATTTCTGGCAAGGTCATTTCGTCCACAGATTTGCCGAAATAAACCCAGGCCGCATCAGCCACCCCATAAGCACCTGAACCCAAATACACGAGGTTAAGGTAGCGTTCTAAAATTTGTTCTTTTCTCATCTCTCGCTCAATTTTTCGAGCGAGTAAGGCTTCACGAATTTTGCGTTCTGCACTCGGATCTTGATTGAGGAATACAATCCGAGCCAATTGTTGCGTGATTGTACTGCCCCCTTGCACGACATCTCTGGCCAAGACATTCAAGACACTCGCTCTCAGAATGCCTTGAAAATCTACACCTTCGTGCTTGTAAAAGCGCCGATCTTCGATGGCAATAAACGCTTGAACTAACTTGGGAGGGATTTGTTCAATTTGTAGCTTTTCTCGCGTTGCCTCCCCCATTTGTTCTAAGATCGCGCCGTCTGCGGCTTTGATCGTCAGGGTTTTTCCGCGAACAAAGGTTAAGATTTCTGAGGTTGCCGGTAAGCTGCGCTCCAGAGAATGCAAACCCACTCCTACAGCCAGCGCCCCACTTCCCACGCCGACCAAACCGAGACCTATCCAAAATGAGCGCCGCCGGTGTAAAGGTTTCTCGCGCAGGCTCTTTTGAGCTGCCTTTGCAATTGGCCCTATCGGTTTGAGTGTGGTGGCCAGTTTCGTCACCAAAGGCGTTTCCCGAATTGCCTGAAGCCTCTTTTTCAACAAAGATGAGCCAGGAGTCTTTGCGGCTTCTGGTGCTTGAGGCGCTTGTTCTTGATAGGGTACAGAGGACTCAGGCGTGCTTTCCGGTTCTGGTTCTTGATGTTGTCTTTCTTGATGTTGAATTTCTGGTTCTTGAGCTTCCAGCCTATCTAGTGCTGGCTCTTGATGAACAAAGCTGGGTTTTCCAGCCTCAATTCCAGTAGAGCCTTTGCTCTTTGTGGATATATCCTTGAGTTTTGAGAGAAACTTTGACACAACAGACCCTCACAGACCACCAGATGATTCAGCCCTATTAACCCTTCGCTTGAGCCATTGGAAGGATACACTAACAATATCCTCTCCGCAACGGTAGGCTAGAACTTCTCTACTCAAGTTGCAGACACCACCCCAAACAAAGACTAGATTCGCTCTATTTTAGACCGGGAAATCGAAAATTGCGCTTTTGCTGTCAATTGTTCGCATTTAGGGTTCAGCGAATAATGGTTTGTCTAAATAGCCTGTTAAGAGGCTCTGACAACTCTACTTACAGCTGAACCCAGAGGGATCAGAACATTTAAACAAAGGCACGTCCCAAGGCTAGAGCGGTACAAAGCATTCCAAAGACGAGGAAAGGTTGAGCGCTTGCCTGATATTTAACATCATTTTCCAGGGGATTCCGCAAAAAATACATATCCTGGAAAGTAATTTGAGGAATGATTAGCAATACTAGAATCACGGCGTATAGGTTTTGGTGAATACTGACCAAGTAAGCGGCGATTCCTGCTTGAAACACATCAATCATCATCACGCAGATCCAGGCGGCTGTGGTAATGCCAAACATCACCGGCAGGGATTGTAAGCCAAGCTGCCGGTCGCCTTCAACGCTTTTAAAGTCGTTGACAACGGCAATTCCCAAACCGGCCAAGCTGTAGAATAGGGTCAAAACCATGATCGTGGGATTGAGATCACCAAATAAGGCGTGGCCCGTCCACCAAGGTAAGGCGATGTAGCTGGCACCAAGGGCGTAGTTGCCCAACCAGCCGTTCTTCTTAAGCTTCAGGGGTGGGGCGGAATAAATATATGCCAAAAAAGATCCGCCAATGGCAATGGCGGTGATGGTGGGGAATTCATGGCCGGCCCACACATCTAAGGCATAAGCTATGCCAATTCCTGCTACTAATAACACCAGAATTTGGGTGATAACTTGCGGAATTGAGATAATCCCCGATGGAATGGGACGGTAAGGTTCGTTAATCGCGTCAATTTCGCGGTCGTAAAAATCATTGAGGGTTTGGGTGTAACCTACCAGCACCGGGCCTGACAGCAGCATACAAGCCGCAGCGATCAGCACATTTTCTAGTGTCCAGGTGAACCGGCCCGAAGAAGCCGCCCCACACAGCACACCCCAAATCAGGGGTATCCAGGTGATCGGTTTCATCAGCTGCAAGCGAATCTTCCAGATGGAGGTTTCGCCACCGGCAGCGCCTTTCATGCCTAATAGTTGTCTGGTTTTAGCGCTGCGATCTGTCTGGGTTACTGCTGCGTCGGCAGCCCCCTCGGCTTGATTGGGCGAAGAAGTTGGAGGATTAGACATTGGGGAATAGGGGAGTTGAGGAATGGGAAGCCGGGATTAGGGGATGTGATCTCCCAATCTCGGCCCTCTAAACGACTGATTGTTAGGCAAATGAGACAATTAAGGATTGATTTTGAAACTTAGCTCCTTTGACTTGTCTGCCTTTCAACTCTGGGGGGAGGAAGATGTTGCGGCGCTGATCACCGGCTTCTATGGTGACTTCTGGGCCGTACTGAGTCAGTTTGACTTGCTTTTTGTCAAAACCGGGCAGAAATAAGCTGACGGTGCGCTCAGCAACGTTAATGGTGATCGGTTTGGGTACGCTGCCGACCTTGCTGAAATCTGGCAGGGCGTCTATCAACGGTTGCCAGTTATCATCACTACACAAGGGAACTGAGCTGATTGGCAAGGGATCGAATTCGCCGGCAAAGGTATCGGCTGCCGGCACCTGATTCAGGATCGCACCCCCAACGCTTAGCCCGACTTGTTGGGCGCTGCCCCAGAGATAGCGGGCGGTGGCGATGGCTGCTTGGTTGTCGGTGGTGACTAAGTAGGCAGTGACTTGGTTCGGATCGGCAACTGCGTCCTTCCACTTATCCAGCACTTTGTTAAATTCCTGAGTTGGTTGGGAAAAGTTATCCCCTGACCAATCTACATTCAGGACGGAACTGGTGACAGGTTGGATAAAGGGCGATAAGGTTTTGCCCAAGTCGGAGTCGGCAAATACCTGACGAAATCGGCGGATATACCAGCTCACAATTTCTGGGGAACCCAGCATTCGCAAGGTGGTTTGATCGCCGGTGCCATCGTAGATAATTACGTCATATTGGCCTGTGGCGTCATATTCGCGGATGGCATTCAAAATTAAGATACTATCCATCCCCGGCACAACCCCTAATTCTTGGCCGAAGACGGCCTTGAAAAAAGGTGTGCGGACATATTGCGCTTCTAGTTTTTTTACCTCTTCCCAACCCCGTTCTAGCAGCACAGATGTCTGAAACTGCACTGCTTTTAGGTTTGGGGCGATCTCTTGTGGATCTGGCCCAATAGCTTCTTTGAGCAGTATACCCAGCCCTGGTCCAGGGTCAGAGCCGGCAAGTAGCACTCGCTGCCCAAGGCTGGCAAATTTCTTGGCAGCGGCAATTGCAATGGTGGTTCGGCCTGTGCCGCCTTTACCCAAAAATGTTAAAAACCGGGCCATGTTTATTCTCTATCTTGACAGCATCCAACAATATCGAGTTCAGCACTCAAAAATCCAAGTTTTCCTTATGTTAACGGTCACTTTGGATGTGTGCCACACTCCGGCTTAAGGGTCGTTTGTCGTTTGTCCTGGGTCTGTTGGGCGCTACTTTTGACAAACGACAAATGACAGCTGGCAAATGATTACTGTTGTAGCGGTTCTAGTTCGTCTTCAAAGAACCAGGTGGAAAATTTGTCATCAAACCGGACAAATACTCCAACGCCGCTGCCATCCACCATTTTAAATTGTTCAATGGTGCCGACTGGATTCTGCTTGAGCTTGCTGACTACGTTGGCCGGCAGCCGATCTCTCAAACGGCACACTTTCACTCTCTGACCTATTTCCATTCCGACTCCTAGTGATAGACCATTCCAAAGTTTATCAGCGGATGTATAGAATTGTATCGAGAAATTGCTATCTCTCAGTTTTTTAGGGACGGGCCGGCATTTGGCAAATTCGGGGTTCACACTGACTGAAATAAACCCGATTAATCTTTCTTGCCAATAACTTCTATAGCAGCTTCCAGGGCAATGGCGACATGAGTCCAGTGAGTTCCCCCTTGGCAGAAGACAATGTAAGGCTCCCGCAGTGGCCCATCGGCAGAAAATTCGGAGGTACTGCCATCGATAAATGTGCCGCCAGCCATCACCAGTTGGCTTTCATACCCTGGCATCGGTGCCGGCACGGGGTCTAAATAGGAACCCACGGGGGAATGCTGCTGAATGGCGCGGCAAAAGGCAATTAATTTTTCCGGGTTTCCTAACTGAATGGCTTGGATGACATCCCGGCGCGGTGCCATTGGAGGCGGATTCACGGGATATCCCAGTTTGTCAAAAACATAGCCGGTGAGGTGATTGCCTTTCATGGCTTCCCCAACCATTTGCGGCGCTAAAAATAACCCTTGCATTAACAATCTGTTACAATCAAAGGTAGCGCCGCCGCTACTGCCTATTCCGGGGGCTGTGAGCCGGCACGCAGCTGCTTCGACCAAGTCTGCTCGACCGGCAATGTAACCACCGCCAGGAACGATGGTGCCGCCGGGATTTTTAATTAATGAGCCGGCGATCAAATCAGCACCAACTGCCGGGGGTTCTCGTTCTTCGATAAATTCCCCGTAACAGTTATCGACAAAGCACACCGTTTGGGGATTTTGCCCCTTGACAATTTTGACAATCTTTTCAATATCTGATATCGACAAGCTCGGACGCCAAGAATATCCGCAAGAGCGCTGGATCAAAGCCAAACGGGTTTTCTCGGTAACCGCAGATGCCAAAGCTTGCCAGTCAATGGTGCCGGTGTTGGTTAAGGGCAGTTGCCGGTAGCTTATGCCAAAATCCATGAGCGAACCTTGGCCAGATCCCCGCATTCCAATGACTTCTTCTAATGTGTCATAAGGAGGGCCGGCAACAGCGAGCATTTCATCCCCCGGACGGAGCACGCCATACAGGGCGCAGGCGATAGCATGGGTGCCAGACACAAACTGCACCCGCACTGCCGCAGCCTCAGCCCCCATGACCTCAGCAAACACACGATCTAACGTTTCCCGCCCTAAATCATCGTGACCATAGCCGGTGACGCCGGCAAAATGGTGAACCCCGACCCGATGACCGCGAAAGGCATCTAAGACACGTTTGAGATTATGCTTGACCTGAGCGTCAATTCCAGAAAAAATCGGAGACAGTGCCTTTTCTGCTGCCTGTAGCTGCTGAATGCTATCCATTAACCCCTCGCCGGCCTATCTACGGTGCGCGGAGTTCATTATGGCGCAGATTGAGTCAAATAGTTCCCACAAAATATCTTCATGACGATCGCACAATCAAATCAAGTACAGACTTTAAAAGAAACGCCGCTTCGCCCCAAGTGGACGGTAATCATCTTCATGGCAGTCGTTCACCTTGCTGCTCTTTTAGCTTTATTGCCCAGTAACTTTAGCTGGGCAGCAGTGGGAGTGGCCGTTTTCCTTCACTGGGTAACGGGTGGGTTGGGTATTACCCTCGGTTTCCATCGCCTCGTAACGCACCGTAGTTTCCAGACTCCCAAGTGGCTGGAGTATTTTCTCATTTTCTGCGGTTCCCTCACTTGCCAAGGCGGCGTGACTGATTGGGTGGGGCTACACAGGATGCACCACTTGTACTCGGATCAGGAGAAAGATCCCCATGATTCCAACAAGGGCTTTTTGTGGAGTCACATGACTTGCTGGTTCTATCACATTCCAGCCGATAAAGAAGTTGATCGCTTCACCAAAGATATTGCTGATGACAAAGTTTATCAGTTTTTAAACAAGTATTTTTTCCCACTTCAAATTGGCCTAGGCGTTTTGCTCTACTTCTTGGGAGAAGCATATTCCCCTGGATTAGGTTGGTCATTTGTCGTTTGGGGTATCTTTGTTCGCTTGGTTGTGGTTTTTCACTGCACTTGGTTTGTGAACAGCGCCACTCACAAGTTTGGCTATCGCACCTTTGACTCTGAAGATAAATCTACGAATTGTTGGTGGGTGGCTTTGGTGACTTATGGAGAAGGCTGGCACAACAATCACCATGCTTGTCAGTATTCTGCCCGTCACGGTCTGCAATGGTGGGAAATTGATTTAACGTGGATGACGATTCAATTTTTGCAAGCTCTCGGTTTAGCCACGAAGGTGAAATTAGCCGACAAGTAGTTAATAACTAATGGCTAATAGATAGTTGAGTGGGCATTTCTTTTTCTGAGAAACCCACTCTATTTTTTTGCTTGATTAAAGGGTTAATCCTTTGTTTATGCCTGACTGTCCGTTGTGCTATCATCTATGGTTTGACAAAGTTTAAATTTTGAACTGTAACGCAAGAAAAAAATATTTATCGTTTCTATTTTTTCTTAAATTCTACAAAAATATTATTTTTAAAATTGCCAAATATACAAACTTTAATAAAGATAAAGTTAGCCTTGTAGAAAAGTATTTTGTGTTAGCACAAAATTAGTAAATTGTCTTTCTTAATTCTTTCTTTCGTATCTGGTGCGAGCAATGTGCCGGGGAAAAGCAGTCTGCTCTTTCCTGACAGGATGGCAATAAATCCTCCTTTAGAGGGATTTTGTATCAATATTTACCAATTAAGAATAGATTAGCTTAAATACAAGGCTTCTAGGCCGTGACTAACACAAGGGTCAATAGAGCCGGTGCATCCTTAATATGAGAAGCACAGAGTCCGATCTCTGTACTCTGGGAATATTATCCAGCCCTCTTCAATGGCAATCTGATTGATTAAGCATCTGTGCAAAAACAACCGAAGTCAGTTGATTTCAAATAAAGCCAGACAAGCTTTAGTCAATAGCTAGCGTAAGTTTTTGGCAGAGTTTGACAACATTCTGCTAATCGTCTTTTTTTCTAGGACTGCCAAATACCCGTTTCAGCTAGATAAATAAGGTGCCACCCAAAAAATCTATGGCGTAGGTTGTAAAAGTTAACAAAATTTGTGAGAGATTTAAAAATTCGTCTCGCTTAACAAGCTTTTTACTATTAAGAATAATGTTTTTAGACTTAAGCATTGGCTATGGCAATCCTAAATAGATTGTCAGATTTTTAGTGGTCAAAATGCTGATAGAGCAAGCTTTTTATGAAGAGGATTATTAACTAATTACAGAATATTGAAGGGTTAAAATTGAGGGCCACAACCAAAACTTTAAAGATTAAAGAAGATTTTGTAAAGTTTCCTGGTTTAAGTTGCGATTCATCAACAAACACAGACAAAATTCTTTCATCAGGGTGCAGTTAAAAAACTGATGAGAAGTGCGGATTGTTAAGGAATAAAAGAGGAAAATATGGCAGTTTACACAGGCACTCCGGGTAATGACTACCTTGTCGGTGGAGAGGAAGATGATTCTCTATTTGGATACGCCGGCAATGACACTTTAGATGGGGTAAATGGCAATAACTATATAGAAGGGGGTGCCGGCAATGACTCCCTCAACGGCGGTTATGGCAATGACTATATCGATGGAGGGGAAGGCGATGACACCCTAGATGGCGGCTATACCGGCGATGACACCCTCGATGGTGGCAGTGGCAACGACTTAATAGGTGTTAATTACAGTGAATATGGAAATGTATACCTGTACGGAAAAGAGGGCAATGACACCATTTCCGGTGGGTATTATGGCACGACCTTTGCAGATGGTGGCACCGGCAATGACTATCTTCGCGCAAGCAATGGCACCCTAATCGGTGGGGAAGGCAATGACACACTCTACAACTCGTCCAGCGACGGGAGTTACTCATTCTATGGCGCGGATGGCAATGACTCGTTCGTAGCCGCTCTCGGTGAGGGGGAAATGTATGGCGGAACTGGCAACGACACTTTTTATTTGTACGAAAGTGGTGGAACCAGTTATGGCGAGGATGGCGATGACGTCATGACACTCGTCTCTGGCGGTAAAGGCGATGGGGGTGCCGGTAATGACTTGATCCAAGGCTCTGGACCCGATTCGATAGCCGCAACTGGTGGAGCCGGCAATGACACTGTTTCAGGGGGCCGTGGCGGTGACTCGCTCCTAGGCGGCGAAGGCAATGACTCAATCTTAGGTAATAATTACCCTGACGATGATCCTGCCAGTGACAAGCTTTTTGGTGAGGACGGCAATGACTTTATCGATGGCGGGGTAGGTGATGATTTTATTGATGGCGGTGCCGATGGTGACTTGCTCCTAGGCGGGCAGGGTGATGACTTCATCGATGGGGGTGCCGGCAATGACTTCATTAATGCCGGCGAAGGGGATGACTTTATTGATGCCGGCGAGGGAGATGACACGGTATTCGCCGGCGACGGGTTTGGTAACGCCACTGTTCTAGGCGGCGAAGGCAATGATTCGCTATACGCCTCAGACGGCAACAACTACTTTGATGCCGGCCTCGGCAATGACACAGTTGTGGGCGGTTACTACGATGACTCTATTAACGGAGGAGAGGGCGATGACTCGCTCGATGGTGTGCACGGGTATGACTCCATAGATGGGGGAGCCGGCAACGACATACTGAGAGGAACGTACCTCAACGGCGGAGAGGGCAATGACATCCTTACTGATGCGGATGACAGTGGCATCTTCTATGGCGGAGCTGGTAATGATACCCTCTCTGGTGGGCAAGGTTTTTATGAGATGTATGGGGAAGACGGTGAGGATCGGCTGCTTGTAGGCGTTGGGGGTGGCTTCCTTGATGGCGGGAATGGCAATGACTGGATCGCAGGCTCCGACTATGGTTCGTATGGCTATGGCGGTATTATCGGCTTAGGCGGAGAGGGCAATGACACAATCGTTGGAGGTGTCGGGAATGACTATCTGGATGGCGGGGATGGCAATGACTTGCTCCTTACTTTTGCCTCTCCGACCGATGATACCCTCATCGGAGGAGTCGGCAATGACACGCTAATTAACCGGCAGGATAGAAACTACCTGGATGGTGGGGATGGCAATGACTTGCTCGTTGGCGGAGGATACGAAATCACCCTCAATGGAGGAGCCGGCAATGACACCATCGAGGGCGGAGAGAGTAGCGATATATTGATAGGCGGAGCTGGACTCGATAGCCTTAGTGGCGGTTTTGGTGACGATCTCTACATCGTTGAAAATGCCAACGAAATTATTAAAGAAGACCTAGATGCCGGCAATGATACCGTCAACTCTAGCGTCAGTTTCACCTTGGGAACTAACGTAGAAAACCTGACCCTCACCGGCACTGCCACGATGAACGGCACCGGCAACGCCCTGGGCAATCAGATCACCGGCAATCAAGCGAGCAACGTCCTCAATGGTCGTGATGGTAACGATACCCTCATTGGGGCTGCCGGCAACGACAATTTAATAGGGGGCAATGGTAGTGACTGGTTGATTGGGGGAGCGGGCAATGATTTGCTCACACTCGGTAGCGATCACGTCACTGACACGGTTGTTTATGCTGCCGGTGATGGAAGCGATACGGTTAATCAATTTGTTCGGGGTGCTGGGGGTGATGCGATCGCATTTACCGACATTGCTGCGATTGATGTGGTCAAGAGTGGCAGCGGCACACAATTGCGCTTAGCAGATGGCATTTCTGGCAATAGCGGCTTTGGCAGTGGACAGTTGTTGCTGACTTTGGTGGGAAGTACGGGTTTCAATGCCGGCAATATGAATGAGAATGTCGCTGCTGAGAACACAGCGCAGTTCTTCTTTAGCTAACTCTATCTGGTGGGTTGTTGCCGATGCCGACACGACCCGCCATTTAAGCTTGTTGAGGTTGCCAAAACTGGCGTTGCTGAAAGAGTAATGCTAGGTGGAGTACAATAGAGTCATGAAATGTCCTCAATGTCACTCCACTCAAACCGCTAAAAACGGGCATCGTCGTGGCAGACAATGCTATAAGTGCAAGCAGTG
>JAHHHM010000039.1 GCA_019359355.1 Microcoleus vaginatus WJT46-NPBG5
AATTTTCCAATTGGATAATGGAGCCTTTCATAAAGCGAAACGGCTCAGGGTGCCAAACAACATCATTTTATTCTTTCAGCCAGCGCACTGTCCGGAATTAAATCCTATTGAACAAGTTTGGCAATATAGCCTTTCTCAATTGGATCAGGTAGAGTAGCAGCAATGAGTATACCAATTTTGAATGTCTTGAACCGTGACCTGTCTGAAGGCTTCTCTAATGGCTTCTTCCAAAGCTTGGTAGGTTCTCGCACCCAGACTTTTTAGAAGAGATTTAACTTTTGCCCAAAAGTTTTCAATCGGTGAAAAGTCAGGTGAATAGGGAGGTAAGTAAACAACCTTTGTCCCAACTTTATGGATGGCATTAATAATTTCGGGATTTTTATGGGATGTACAATTGTCTAAGACCACTGTTGCTCCTGGCCATAAATGGGGCATTAATTTTCTGATAATAAAAGCTTCAAACGTTACGGCATCAAGAAATCCCCATATCGAAGCCCAGGCAACGATACCCTCTAAGGAGATTGCTCCAATAAGCGTGACATTTTTCCCGCGTTTTTGGGGACGATTTCCATAAGCTCGTTGACCACACAAAGCCCGCGCGTACAGTTGTACCATTGCCAGGTTGACTCCAGATTCGTCAAGAAAAATTAAGTCTTCAGGATTAATATTTTTCAGCGACGGCCAAAACTCGACTCTGAGGTTTTGAACCCGTTCTGTGTTTCGCTCTGTTGCTTGTAGCGTTTTTTTTTGAAGGTAAAATTTAAGCGCTGCATCATTCGCCCCATTGTAGCCCGAGATACCTTAACTGTCGTTCTCTGTTGGAGTAATTTACAAAGTTCTTCTAAAGTCGTGTCGTTATTTTTAGAGACGATTTCTCCTAATATTTCTAATTGTTCCTCTGTCAACTTTAGCTTCTTTCCCCCACCATGTGGCCGGGGGTGAATATCTCCCGTGTTATCGTATTGTTTGATTAACTTCTGAACAAAACTTAAGGCAACCTAAGAGGCTGTTTCTAAAGAAATGTAAAGGTGGCGGAAGCGTGCGGTCGCATTATTAGAGGATGAGAACAGAGCAAGCAGTTGCAACTGTTCAATCATGAGACGAAAAGCATATCCCACAGATATAACCGATGCCGAGTGGGAAATCATCTCCCCGTTAGTGCCACAAGCCAAATCTATCGGTCGTCCACGGCAAGTAGATTTGCGTGAGATTATCAATGGCATTTTTTACGTCTTGCATGAGGGATGCACATGGCGTGCATTGCCACACGACTTACCGCCTTGGCAAACCGTCTATAACTATTTTCGACACTGGCAGCAGTTAGGGGTATGGCAACAAATGCATGCACAATTACGCAACCAAGTCCGTGCAAGTGTGAATAAAACTAACATTCCAACGGCGAGTATCATCGATAGCCAATCAGTGAAGACGGCAGAAAAAAGGGGGAGATATACGGCTACGATGGCGGAAAACAGGTTAAGGGACGTAAACGCTTTATCCTTGTTGATACGTTAGGATTGCTGTTGGCAGTCATTGTCACAGAAGCCAATTTTCCAGAACGGTTAGGAGGTGTAGTTGTGGTAATGGAAGCAGCAGAAGCAACTGAGAATTTGAGCCTAATTTGGGTTGACCAAGGCTTTAGTGGTAAGAATTTCGCACGGGTGATTCAGGAACTAATTGGAGCCAAAGTGGATGTTGTGTGTCGCCAAGAATGTGGATTTCAGGTTTTACCCAAACGTTGGATCGTCGAGCGCACCTTTGGCTGGTGGAATCAATACCGTCGCTTGAGTAAAGATTATGAGCTTTTAGCAGAAACAAGTGAATCAATGATTTACACAGTCATGATTCGTCTGATGTTAAAACGGCTCGTAAAATCTCAAACTCAAGCTGGTTAGAACGCTCAATGATTTGTTCTACCTTAGCTCTATCTTGTCTGTGTCTAGAAAGGGAGCGAGCGCTACTTTATATTTAAGCTGACTCACGGCACCCTGGTAAACTTGTACTTTCTAGCTAACTCTGAAAGCCTCTGCCTTTAAGGATTTGAGCATTAAATTTTTCTGTGCAACTCAAAAATCTAGTTGGCTTCGGAAAACTCCTATTGAATCAGGTTGGCACGTTTGCGAGCGCCCGCTTCCCTCCCCTTTACATTTCTTTAGAAACAGCCTCTTAAACCGAATAGCCAGTTGCCGCCCGGAAATTTTTTCTTTTGTATAAACCTCAATAATTTTCTGGCGCAGATCAAGACTGTAGGGTTTCATCGTTGTTGCCAATTCAAAGCCTTTTTACGTTTTCTGGCTTTCTATTATATAGCAACCGCCAAGGCAGTTAGGACGCTATGTGCAGAACATACTCCATCGCATCGCGCAGACAATCAAACTGAGCGAGTTGCTTGCCAATCCGACTTTTGAGCCAAGACCAGCATTGCTCAATCTTATTGAAGTCCGGTGAATAAGCAGGTAAGTAGAGCAACTCATATCCGGCTTCTTGAATCAGAAGTTCAATGCGACCTCCTTTATGAAAGGTGGCATTATCCATGACCGCTACCTGCCCGGGTTTGAGCATGGGAATCAGACAAGTTTCCAGCCAAATCTCACGCTCCAGCGCGATTACAGGCTCCTTCGACAGTAAACGGAGCTATCAGTTGCCCCAGGCAAAGAGCTGCGATCATATTCACTCGCCCTTGTCGTCGTCCTGACTTCAAGGCATGAAACCGTTGTCCTTTTTCATTCGGGCCAAAACCGTAGCCTTCTCGGTTGTCCATGCCTGCTTCATCTACATAAACAATCGTTTCATCTGCCCAGTTACTCAACAGCTCTATGAACGTTTGCCGTTTCGACTCATCCCGTTCGAGGTAGCCGTAGGTTTTTTTTTTCGCGTAAACCCAATTTTCTTTAACGCTCGTGAAATTGTGCGCTCGCTAATCTCACCCTGCCATAGTTGCGCCATCTCTACCTGGGTTTTATCTCCATGAGTCTTGGCAAACCCCCGAAACTCCTCCCAGTCTGTGATTTTATGGTTGTTACCAGGGGGTCGGTTAGGCAATGCCTGAACATCTCCCGTTTCGGCTTTGCGCTGCAACCACAGATTTATCGTATTGCGGCTGATATTGAACAGTTCACTCGCTTCGCTTTTCTTGAGTCCATCTAACTCGATCGCTTGGATCACCTTCTGACGGAAGTCGTAACTGTAGGGTTTAGGCATGGCAGAGCAAACGAGCGCCGATTACGATAATACCTTTAGTTTACGTCCTAACCGCCTTGGCGATTGCTATACCTCATTCAATCGAGAAGCGTTATATCTCAAACGCCCCTGGCGTTGGTCGATGCCAAAAAATCTAGAGGAATTGCGACAAGATATCAAAGTCGAGCTGGAAAAATTAACGCCACCAATTCTTGCATCAATTACTCTACGGCATACGGCATGATGTCTTATCAGCTTTATCTGTAGTTGGTTTCTAAGGAATTGGTATAATATCTAAGTGGCTTAATCACAAAGTGGCTAAGCTTGAGCCGGTAAATTGTCAGAAATGACGACGTTTCATGATGTCTAATCCTTCTTTTATTTTAAAATTCTCAGGAAAAATATTGTATTTGCCATCTTCATCTTACGCTAAATTACTCTGCTTCTCCTATTAAGGTAAAAGCCGCCCAATCTCTGGGGTTATTTGGGTATTTTTCCATCATTTTGAGCATGGCTTGACGTAAAGCTTGGGCTCTATCGAGTTGCTTTTGACTAAGATTGATATAAAATTCGCTCATTAATTCAGCCGTGGGGGCGTCGGGAACTGCCCAGAGGGAGACGATGGTACTAGAGATGCCGGCAATGAACAAGGAGCGGGATAGTCCAATTACGCCATCGCCAGTGATGCGCCCACTTCCAGTGTTGCAAGCACTCAGGACAACTAATGAGGCATTGAGCTTGAGTTTGGGCGGTGCACAGTTGCAAATGATTTAAGTGAAACTGGGAATGCGACGATGCTTGAGATAGTAAATCAGCAAACGAACCGATGCACTCAACATCTCGATAGATTTGGAATAACATAATGTCCGGCGGTGCAAGCGTGCTAGGTAATGTCTTAAGCGACAATTCTCACCTTCGACCCTTGTCATAGCAGTTTTACTGACCAAATGGTCAGCATCTTCAATCAGACAAGGGTAAACCTTGTAACCATCGGTGATGTACAAAAAACAAGCCCAGCCGGCAACGACCTGCCACAGCAATTGAAATGTGGCTAAGGAGCGATCACCTACAACAAACTTAACAATGCCAGGGGACTTCGTATTCACGACCGTCCACAGCCAAATTTTGTTTTTTTTTACCGACAAAAGTTTCTAGCTCGTCAAGCTGCGCGGTTTCTGGAATCTGATAATTGTCATCCGCAATCGCGGCGGCGGCTTGGCGTACCCAATTGATCACACTATTATGGTTAATGCCAGTAACTCGTTCAATGGCCCGGAAGCCCATGCCATTGAGGGACATTTTCACACAAAGGGCTTTAACCTCTGCACTGTAACCCAGCTCTGGGTTTTCTCGAAATTGGCGACGGCAGTTGCAGCACAGATAGCTTTGTTTACCGTTGCGCTGTCCGTTTTTGACCACTTGAGCGCTGGCACAATGAGGGCAACTCATCATTACTAATCCTCCCTCTAGTATCATTCTCTATTATGCAACGCCAAACTGGCGCTGTTCACATAGCCCTGATGCCCTTTGAGTTCAGTTAACAACTTACCGGAAGTATCCCAGATCCGAGCGGTTTTGTCCCAGGATGCCGTCACAATTTGCTTGCCATCGGGACTAAAACTGGCGCTGTAGACACTGCCTGAATGTCCTTTTAGCTCGACTAGCAACTTGCCGGAACTATCCCAGACACGGGCGGTGTTGCCGGAAGCGGTGACAATCAGCTTACCATCTGGGCTAAAATTCGCATTTCTAACTTGATATGAGGGCGTTCCTTGATATTCGGCTATACCAGAAGCGGGTGTTTCAGGTAATTTCAGTTGAGCTAGTAAATTGTCGGATAAATACCACACGCGGGCTGTACCATCAGCAGATGCAGTGACAATCTGCTTACTATCCGGGCTAAAACTGGCACTCCAAATAGTACCCTGATGCCCTTTGAGTTCCGCTAATAGCTGACCAGACGTATTCCATACACGGGTAGTGCCATCATAAGATGCGGTAAAAATTCGTTGACCATCCGGACTGAAACTGGCACTTGTGACACTGGCTGAATGCCCTTTCAATTCCGTGAGTAACTTGCCCGAAATATCCCACAGGCGGGCAGTGTCGTCATCAGATGCAGTAACAATTAACTTGCCATTTGGGCTAAAACTGACCGTTCTGATCCAACTTGTATGATTGAGTTCCGCAAGCTGCTTGCCAGAAATATCCCATACACGAGCAGTGCCGTCACCAGATGAGGTAATAATCAGTTTGCCATCCGGGCTAAAACTCGCACTGAAGACAGTGTACTGATGCCCTTTGAGTTCCGCCACCATCTGAGCCGAAATATCCCATGCATAGACGGTGTGGTCAGAGGATGAGGTAGTGACAATCAGTTTGCTATCCGGGCTAAAACTTGCACTTGAGAAACTGTCAGTATCATCCTTGTATTCTGCCAACACCTTACCAGAAGTATTACCGGAAGTATCCCACAAACGGGTAGTGCCGTCATAAGATGTGGTGACAATCCACTTTCCATCAGGGCTAAAACTGGCACTGGTGACACTGCTTTCATGCCCTTTAAGTTTCGCAAGTAACTTGCCAGAAGTATCCCAGACACGAGCAATGCCATCATGAGATGTGGTGACAATCTGT
Source organism: Microcoleus vaginatus WJT46-NPBG5 (assembly GCA_019359355.1). Lineage (GTDB taxonomy): Bacteria > Cyanobacteriota > Cyanobacteriia > Cyanobacteriales > Oscillatoriaceae > FACHB-68. The sequence goes on from JAHHHM010000039.1 coordinate 5,818, forward strand.
TTGCTATCCGGGCTAAAACTAGCGCTGATGACACTATAAGGATGCCCTTTGAGTTCAACTAACCGCTTACCAGCAATATCCCACACACGGGCGGTATTGTCCCCAGGTGCGGTAGTGACAATTAGCTTGCCATCCGGGCTAAAATTGGCAGTTTCAACTTCTCCCTGATGCCCTTGTAGTTCAGTTAGTAACTTACTAGATGTGTCCCACACACGGGCTGTGCTGTCGTTAGATGCAGTGACAATCCACTTTCCATCAGGACTAAAGCTGGCACTATTAACGCCGCCTTCATGCTGTTGGAGTTTGGCTAGCAGCTTGCCCGAAGCCCCCCACACTAAAACGGTTCTGTCAACCGATGCAGTCACAATTCGCTGTCCGTCGGCGCTAAAACTAGCACTCAACACGCTATCCTGATGCCCCTTGAGTTCCGCTAACGGCTTACCAGACAAATCCCAGAGACGGGCAGTTTTGTCATCTGATGCTGTAACAATCCGCTGCCCATCAGGACTAAATCTGGCACTCCAGACTGTATCAGTATGCCCACTAAGTTCCGCTAACACCTTACCCGACAAATCCCAAACACGGGCAGTTTTATCAGCAGATGCCGTAACTATCTGCAAGCCATCAGGACTAAAACTCGCACTGTAGACACTGCCTGAATGTCCTGTGATTTCTACCAACAGCTTGCCAGAAGTGTCCCACACGCGAACACTTTTATCAGCACCGGCAGTGACGATACTCCCTCCATCAGGACTAAAACCGGCACTGTAAACATTACCTTGATGCCCACTTAGTTCCACTAACTGCTTGCCCGACAAATCCCACACACGGGCAGTACCGTCAAACGATGCGGTGACAATGTGCTTACCATCCGGACTAAAACCGGCACTCCTGACACTCGCTGAATGTCCTCGTATTTCCACTACCTGCTTGCCAGAAATATCCCACACGCCGGCACTGACGGCACTGCCCGCGGTGACAATTAGCTTGCCATCCGGGCTAAAACTAGCGCTGTTGACACTCCCCTCATGTCCAGTAAGTTGAGCGTCCTGTGCGAAGTAATCAACAAAGCTGCCTGTCGCAGCCGTGTTAGCAGCAGGATTTTGGTCTAAATTCTGGTCATTGGGAGTTTGCGCCAACGCCTGTGGTGTAGCAACTATTGCTAGAAAACTGAGAGGCACAGGTGTTGAGACACCTAAGGCGAACACAGGGAGAAACAACAGAGCAGTTCTGGGTAGACGCATAAATCTCAATTAGGGAGCCTGTGGGCTGGATTATCTTCTAAAAACCTATATCTTCACACCCTGGAACTTATGCACTCTTCAAGCCAACAGTCAGCACTATGCTCCCTCAGCTCACCTCAAAAGTAATTGACAAAGTAGCCATCTCAGAAGCGCTTACGGGTTTTGCTGCTACTGCACCGAGGCCACCGCGATCGCTCCTCAAATCATCCAGCAAATCGCCTATCACATCAACCGGCTCTCTCAGTTCTATCGATCCTTCACTTCGCTTCAGTTCAGCCGCTAGAGATGCTAATGTTTTGGCAGCATTTTTTAGCGGCGACCGGCTAGCAATGACCAGTGCTTCCCCAGTTCCTTTTTGTATTGCTTTCAACTGAAGTTGTTTTGGATCACCAATCAGCAGCGTTTGATTTGGCTCCAATCGCATCGACTCTTGGGAAGCCGGCCACTGATAGGGAAATACCACCACTAACCCCCCAGTCGAGTCAATCAGTAGAGTGGTGAAGTAGAGAGCGCTATTCTCGCGGTTGGTAACCCGAAACTGAAATAGTTGGTTGAGTGGTAACTTTTTAGAATAACTTTGTCCTGACTCTGGGCGATTATTTCTAGCTCGCTCTGTAGAAGTCCTGGCAAGGGGCTGATTGGGTTGCTCCACCAAGTTCATCGAAACTTCCATATCCAGTTCGGAAGCATTGGCATTGAGAGTCATCTTGATAATGCGAGCAGCCAAGAGAGCTTTGAGTTTGGATTCGAGACGCTCAACTGCCTTCGTTACAGTTTCCCCCGGTTCGCCAAAGGATTCCGGCACGGGTTCTAGTCCTTCGGTAAATAAACCGATACTGTCTGTTGCCGGCAGGTTGGCTACCTGTTGTTGCTGCAATTTTTGCTGATAAGGTGCGGTCATGCGACTGAAGATATACTGCACCCCTCCCGGATAGGGTAGGTTTCCTGGTTGTGCGGGTATCGCTTCCAAGCGATTGATGCTCGATAGCGCCTGTTTAGCGGTATTCGTTTCTCCTGCTAGGGAAGGGTCGAGTCCGATGCTTAATTTTAAAGAAGCTGGTATGATTCGACTTGCTTCTTGTAAGAGCATTCCTGGTTGTAGAGACGCTGTCGCACCCTTCTCTACTAACTTGGCTTCCCCCCTTAAGCCGCTACGGGGAGACACCAATTCCAACTTTCCCGATGGTTGCCCTTTGTCATTGACGATCGCAAACGTAGCACCAGGTTGGAAAGCTTCTAGACTTTCTTTATCTACTCCCCCCAACCACAAGGTTGCCTTATCGCCTTCTACTTTAGTAATTACGGCATCAGTGGGTGGAACGGGTTTGTTGATAAAGTAGACTGGCTGGTTGTGGTTGCCATCGGCTAGAGGTACTTGACGAGAAAGCGGTCTTATAATGTTAGTTAGCTGAGCGATCGCACTTCCCACATTATCCGTTTGCTGCCAGAGATACTGTGTCATCAGATAAGTAAATGCACCAGCAGAAAAGTCACCCCAATTGGCATCCAAAGCTTCTTCATCGCGTTGAGCAGAAGCAAATACGACCCCTTTAGCTACGCCGGCACAGCGCCGATGGGCGAGTTCTTCAGGAGATAGTTGCAACTGTTCCATCCAGCGCTTTTGATAGGTAATTTCTTCAGGACTGGGTTTGAGTCCATCGCTGGGTATGGAGCGAACTCGAAAGTTACCACGAGTGCCGCCGCCAGAGTAACAACTATCCAACACTGCCGTGACATTTTCTGTGTTTAAAGCAGACATCAACAGAAACAGCGTGCGTCCCATGATATCTTGTACCACACCATTTTTTACGTCATCGGCTGGCACTAACGTGCTGTTAAAATTATCTTTTCTGCACGCTTGGATGGGGTCGGGTTCGGGCAATCGGGAACCGTGACCGGAAAAATGGAAAACGACTACATCTCCGGGTTTTGCCTGCTCAATTAAGTGTTTTTCAAAAGCCGTTAATATGTTTTGGCGGGTAGGGTGTTTGTCTGGGGTTTCATCGTTGGTTAATTTGATAATATCGCTGGGTTTGAAGCCAAAACGGTGAATGAGAAGTTCTTGTTGTAAATCCACATCAGTGACGCATCCTTGCAGGTTCGCGAATCGCTGGCTGGCTGGATACTGATTAATTCCTACTAAGAGTGCCAACTTGCGAGGAGTGTCCTGCGCGAGAACTTTAGCGTAGCGATTTCCTTTGTTGATGATATCCAACTGGCTTAAACCGAAGGTGGCTAAGGTTGAGCCAGCAAATTGTAAGAAATGACGGCGAGAAATGCGGGACATAATTAACTGCTCCTCTAATGGCAAAATGCTTACTCGGCTTCACCGATGAGAGTAAAAGCTGCCCACGCTCTAGGGTTATTTGGGTGTTTTTCCATCATTTTGAGCATGGCTTGACGTAAAGCTTGGGCTTTATCGAGGTGCTTTTGATTGAGATTAGTATAAAATTCGCTCATCAATTCAGCCGTGGGTGCGTCGGGAACTGCCCAGAGGGAGACGATGATGCTAGGGATGCCGGCAGTAATGAATGAGCGAGATAAACCGATAACGCCATCGCCGGTGATTTTTCCTCTGCCGGTGTTGCAAGCACTTAGAACTAATAATTCAGCATTGAGTTTAAGTGTTCCTTGCTCGTTGAGTGCAAAGATTTCACCGGCACTCAATAAGCCGTCATTTTCTGGATTATTACCGGCTGCCGCTAAGGCAATAGCACCTTCTAAAGGCTGCTGTTCGTTATAGATACCGTGGGTGGCTAGATGAATGATTCGTGCATTTGATAGCTGCTGCAAAACAGCCGACTTGGTAGCCTCAGAGCCAATCAGCGGTTGAGTATTCAGCAATTGAGCAACTTGTTTGGCTTCTTTTTCTGCACCGAGTAGAGCTGAAAATCCTGCCGGCATAGGACTCGGATTGCCGACAACTAAGGCACCTTGTCCGGAACGGGAAACGTTTTGCCTTTGCTTATGGGTTAACTCCAGTATTTGAATTGAAGGGGCGGTGAGAATTGTATGCTTTTCAACTAAATACTTGCCGTCTGAGTCTATTAGTGCAGCAAAGGGAACGCGGAACAGTTCTTGATCGGGAATGAAGATCACGCGCTTATTGGGATCTGCCGGCAACAAATCTGCTATCGGCTGAATTAGGGCAAAATAGAGCAGTTGTAAGGATTTCTTTTGCAATTGTGGATCGGGTGAGGGAAAAGTGACTTCAAAAATTCCCTGGCGATCTTCACCGACTCCTAAAGATGTAAGGGTTTCAGTCACAAGTTTGCGTAGCGCAGAACCTCCTGCCATTGCTTCCGTGTCTTTAAATTTGAGGCTGAACGAGCGAAACGTTACTTTGCCGTTCGGCTCGATTACCCAAACATAGAATTCTGATTTGTTAGTCAGCTCAATTTCCGGTTCTGAGTTTTCGATATTTAGAGGATTAGAAAGGGGAATCAATTGTACAGCTTCTCTAGAATTAAAAATCGAATATTGAATAATAGTGGCATTTTGCTCCTTGGCAATTGCTTGAATTTTTTGAATATTGGGTGGTTCAGGTGTAGTCGTTGAGTTTTTGTCAGGTGATAGCCGAGATGCCAGCAGCTCAACGACTGCACGAGCACGTCCCCGTTCAGAAATTTCCAGCGCTTCCTTCGTTTTATCCTGGGCAATGAGGATTTGCTGTAATGTTTTGTAGGTATCAAGTTGGGTTTCAAAAATAGAGACTTTTTGAGTATCTTCCAAGCCCCCTCGCAGAGATTCCTGAACTTGAATTGCTTCCATTAAAGTAGTTTCTGCTTGAGCAAGATTACCTTCTTTAAATAGAGCAAGACTCAAATTTTTCAAAGCCATGCTCTCGCCGTAACGATTTTTTATTTTCCGGAAGATGGCTAGTGACTGTTTTGCGTACTCCATAGCTTCTTTGTAGTCAGCCATTTCTGTGTAAACAAACCCCAAATTTACTAACGCCATACCCTCGCTTCGAGGATCTTTAATTTCCTTACCGATGGCTAAAGCTTGCTGGAAGTACCCAATTGCTTGTTGGTAATCTCCTAAATTGATATAAGTTGAACCCAAATTTACTAATACTTGATTCTCGGTTTGAGGGTCTTTAATCTGGCGTGCAATTGCCAAAGACTGCTCTAAATTTTTAATAGCTGTAGCATAATCCCCCACCACGAGATAGACTAAACCAAGATTTCCTAACGCCTGACCTTTGCCTTTAGAATCTTGAATCTGTCGGGCAATTTCCAAGTCCTGCTGGAGGTACTCAATGGCTTTGGGATAATCTCCCAGCAACTGATAAACATTCCCCAAATTACCGAGTGCTTGACCCTCGCCTTGCCGGTCTTCAATTTCTCTGGCAAATTTTAAACTTTGCTGGAAGAAATCAATTGCTTTAGCATAGTATCCCAAGGTAAAGTAAACAGTTCCCAGACTACCTAACGCCTGAACTTCACCAGCTCGGTCTTGAATATTTTGTGCAAGTTCTAAAGACTGCTGTGCATAATCAATGCTTTTAGTTGTATCCCCCAACTGTGCGTAACCAAGAGCGAGAGAACGCAGCGCCCAACCCTCGCCTCCTCGATCTTGGAGCTGCTGATAAATCATCAATGCCGGTTGAAAAGACTGTAATGCCGCTTCAAACTTACCAATTCTTAACTGCTGGTAGCCTTGTTGCATCAGTGCCTCGGCTTCTGCTTTCTGAGGATGACTTTGACTTTGAGCCAACTGTAGCCATTCCTGAACTTGTTGCTCTAATTGAGGATCTTTTATCTCTCGTGCTATTGCTAATCCTTGCTGCAAATACTCCATCGCTTGAGGGTAGTTTTTCAAATTTAGATAAGCAACTCCCAGATTTGAAAGTGTTTTACCTTCAGTTTCACGATCTTTAACTTCCTGTGCGATTTCTAGCGCCTGTTGCCAATACTCAATTGCTTTAGTAAACTCTCTTCGGTTGTTGTAAGCATTACCTAAATTAGCTAAGACCAACCCCTCGCCTTGGCGATCTTTGATTAATCGGTAAATTGTTAGCGCCTCTTGGTAAGACTGTAATGCAGCTTCAAATTGACCAGCTTGCCTCTGCTGAGTTCCCTGTTCTGTCAGTTTATCTGCTTCTGCGTTCTGAGGATTATTTTGACTTTGAAGGAGCGATAAACTCTGCAAAGCTAACTTTTCTAACTGAGGGTCTTTAATTTCACGCGCAATTGCTAAACATTGCTGAAATAACTCAATTGCACGAGGTAAATCCCCCTGTAAGCGATAAGCTTCTCCTAAAATTCCTAAGGCACTGGCTTCTCCTCTACGATCACCTATGTCACGATAAATATCTAGGGCTTTTTGTCCAGATTCAATGGCAGCTTGAAATTGACCGGCTTCTCCTTGTCGATGGGCTTGCTGGATCAGTAAATCAGCAGTGGCTGTAGGGGGGTTCATTAAGCGAGCGATGGGTAGTATATTCATCGCTAACTTCTCTAGCTGAGGGTCATTCATTTCCCGCGCGATTACTAAACCCGGTTCCATATACTCAATTACTTTTTCCGGTTTCTCTAGAGCAAAATAAGCCAATCCTAAATAAACTAGAGTTTTGCCTTCTCCAGCACGATCCCCAATTTCTCGATAAATTGTGAGTGCCGGCAGCAACAATTTTTCACCGGCTTGCCATTGTTTGTTCTGTAACTGCTGCATTCCTTGTACAAACAGCCGGTCAGCTTCTGCTTTCCGTTCATTGATTGTTTGTGCCACAACAGGAGACATGGCCACCGACACCGGCAAAGTGAGGCGGCAAGTTTGTGAGGCAAAGAATAATACAGTGGTAGATGCAACCGAGACCAATCTTTTTAATCGCATAACTTTCTGAGTCCAACAGCAGCGTGTAAAATGACTACCCACTGATATATATCTTTGAGGAAGAGGAACTTATGCAAAAACATAAGCAGTTGCCTGTCAAAGCCTCTCCTCAAATAACTTTCTAGCGTTGATTTAGCAACCGCTCAGTTTTTGCTAAATTCGTCCAAGCATTCTCATTTTTTGGGTCAATAACAGTTGCTTGCTGAAAAGCTTCCAGTGCCTCAGGAAGCTTACCTTGCCCTAAAAAAGCTTCGCCAAGCTGGTTGTAAGCTGAGCTATAGTTAGGAAAAGCAGAAATATCTTTACGACACAGCATAATTACGAGATCGTACAATTCACGCTCCATTAGCTTGTCACTGATTGAGCCGCTAAAAGAACTTGAATCACAGGCAGGGAAGAGAAGAGAACCTGTGGTATTAGGCTGATAAACCTCAACCGCTTTTTGATAGGCATCAAGTGCCGGCTCACGTTTTCCTTGACCAGAAAGTGCTTCTGCTAAACCGATGTAGGTGTTGGGTGCTTTAAGCACATCCGACTGAAGAACCTGTCGATAGTGAGCCTCAGCTTCATCAAATCGATTGAGTTTAATCAGTAAGTTACCTAAACTTATAGCAAGAGAATAATTTTGGGGTAAGCGTTGAAACTCCTGACGATAAATCTTAACTAAATCTTCTTGCCGATTTAGTCGCTCTAACAAACTTTCCAAGTGCATAAAATCAACAAGTTCAGGATCGGAGCGCCCTGCAATTGCTTTTCGATAAGCAGAAATTGCTTCCTCATACTTACCTTGTGCTTCTAAAACTTTTCCAATCCCGTCATAGTTACGTTGAGATTGCTCAGGAGTATCGGCTAGTTGCAAGGCTTTCTCGTAGGCTGCGATAGCTTCTGCATACTTACCTTGCAGGCGAAAAGATAAACCGATTTGGTTATACGCATAGGAAGCGGTATCTCGTTTCGATGTAAGTTGCGTGACTTGACGATAGGCTGCAATGGCTTCTTCATATCTACACAAAGACAAAAGCGCTGAGCCTAGCTCTGTGTAAGCCTCTACATCTTTCGGATTTTGAGCTAGGAGGTATTGAGCGCGTTTTGCACGTCCAGCTTCTTGATCGGGATCGAGTCGTAAAGCAGCCGGCTCGGTAGTAGGGCACTGATCAGTTTGAGCTGTTACAGCTTGTGGTATTGTTGAAATTAACAGTATCCAGAGAAACCGTGTAATTTTAGTTGCTTTTGTAGACATAGGTTGATGCAATGGTCCCTGCTAAAAAAGTAGTATTTGTAAAAAAAATCAGAACTTAATTTTTGCATTTTGTATTATAAAATTGAGAATTATTCGGCCTCCCCTATTAAGGTAAAAGCTGCCCACGCTCTAGGGTTATTTGGGTGTTTTGCCATCATTTTGAGCATGGCTTGACGTAAAGCTTGGGCTTTATCAAGTTGCTTTTGATTGAGATTAGTATAAAATTCGCTCATTAATTCAGCCGTGGGAGCATCGGGAACTGCCCAGAGAGAGACGATAATGCTAGGAACCCCGGCAGTAATAAATGAGCGAGATAAGCCAATGACTCCATCGCCGGTGATTTTTCCTCTGCCGGTGTTGCAGGCACTCAGAACTAATAATTCAGCATTGATCCGGCGATCAAAGTTAAAAATTTCTTCAGCCGTGAGCAACCCGTTGTTTTGGCTATCATTACCGGCTGCTGCTAAGGCGATAGCACCTTCTAAAGGCTGCTGCTCGTTATAGATACCGTGGGTGGCTAGATGAATGATTCGTGCATTCGATAACTGCTGCAAAACAGCCGATTTTGTGGCTTGAGAACCTATCAGCGGTTGAGTATTCAACAGTTGAGCAACTTGTTTGGCTTCTTTTTCTGCACCGAGTAGCGGTGAAAATCCTGCCGGCATGGGGCTGGGATTGCCGACAACTAAGGCACCTTGTCGGGAACGAGAAACATTTTGCCGTTGCTGGTGCGTTAATGCCAATATTTGAATTGAAGGTGCGGTGAGAATGGTGTGCTTTTCCACTAAATACTTGCCGTCTAAGTCTATTAGCGCTGGGAAGGGAACGAGAAACAGCGCTTGATGGGGAATGAAGATAATAGGTTCATTAGGATCTGCCGGCAACAAATCTGCTATCGGCTGAATGAGGACTTGATGCAGTTGCTTTAACGATTGAATTTGACCTTGAGGATTGGCAGTTGGATTGATGACAGTCACCTCAAAAATACCATTGCGATCTTCCCCAATTCCCAAAGATTCGAGGGCTTGAGAAACAAGTTTTTGTATAGGTGAAGTTCCGGCATTTACTTTTAGTGATTTCAGATCAACAGAGCGAAACGTGACAGTGCCCGTAGGGGTAATGACCCATATAAAGAGTTGTTGATCAAGGGCAAGCGAATATTCTACGAGGGTGGCATTTTGCTGTTGAGCAATGTTTTTAATGTCCGCAAGTAGGGGAGACGGAATTGTTGAAGTTTCCGGTTCTGGGGATAACCTTTTGGCTAATAATTCCACAAAAGCACGAGTACGCCCTCGTTCTGAAATTTCTAGAGCTGCATCAGTTTTATTCTGAGCGATCAGAACTTGTTGAAGTAAATGATAAGTGCGAGCTTGCTGTTCAAAAATTGATACCTTCCAAGGATCGTTGTCTCCCAAAATTTCCCGAAGAGATTCCCTGGCTTCCATTCCCTGGCGAAGAATTTTTTCGGCTTCTGCAAGGTTACCAGATTCAAAAAGAGCTAACCCTAAATTGTTCAATGCACGGCCTTGTCCTGGAAGATTGCCTATTTCCTGGGAAATTTCCAAATCTTGTTGAAAATGCTCAATTGCTTTAGAATATTCTTTCAAACGTAAATAAGCAATTCCCAAATTGCCCAGAGTTCTGCCTTCTCCTTCACGGTCTTTAATGGCTCGCGCAATTGCTAAACTTTGCTGCAAATAATCAATTGCTTCAGTATATTTTCCCAAATTCGTGTAATTAATCCCGAGATTGCCTAGGTAAGTCCCCTCATCCTTACGCTGATTAATTGTTTGAGCAATTGAGACGCTCTTTTGAAGATAATCAACGGCTTTGCTGTAATCTCCCAAAAGCGCCGAAGTGTTTCCCAAACCGTTCAAAATAGACGCCTCTAATCCGCTGTCTTTGATAGCCTTGGCAATTGCCAAACTTTGCTGGAAATACTCAATTGCTTGGCTGTAGTCACCTAGAGACATATAAGCTTGTCCCAATACGTTTAAAACATATCCCTTATTACTTTGGTTTCTAGTTTCGCTTGTAACTGCCAAACTCTGCTGAAAGTAATCAATCGCCTTTACATAGTCTCCTAAATACAGGAAAGCTCCTCCGATTCCTAGCAAACTTTTCCATTCTAATTCTTTATTTTTAATTTCACGAAAGATAGAAATCGCTTGCTTGTAATATTGAACTGCTTTAGTGTATTGGCCTCGATTTGTGTAAGCATTTCCTAAAATGAATAAAGCTCCCCCTTCTGTTAAGGGGTTGATTTGCCGAGCTACAATTAATGCTCGCTCGTAGTATTCAATCGCTTTGTCGTATTCTGACTGAGCTTCGTAAATCAATCCTAAATTGCCCAGCGCATTTCCTTCTGCTTGGGGATCTTTTATAGCACGTGCGATTTCTAAACTTTTCTCAAAAAACTCGACGGCTTTGGCTTGGTTTCCTTGTTTAGAGTAAGCAAGACCTAGATTACCCAATGCTTGTGCCTCACCTACGCTATCTTTTATTTCTCGGGCAATCGCTAAATCTTGCTGAAAATATTCAATTGCTTTGGGATAGTTTACTAATAATAAGTAAGCAAGTCCTAAATTACCTAGTGCTTGCCCTTCTCCTCGACGATCATTGATTTGTCGATAAATAGTCAAGGCTTTTTGAAAATAGGATAAAGCAGCTTCAGGTTGACTAGCGTATATTTGCTGAAGACCTTGATCCACAAGTTTATAGGCTTCTGCTTTCCCTTCATTGACTGTTTGTGCCACAACAGGAGACATGGCAACCGGCACCGGCACGTTGAGCTTCAAAGTTTGTGAGGCAATGAGCAATACAGTTGTAGATGCAACCGAGAAAAACCGTTTTAATCTCATAGCTTTGAGAGTCCAATTGCAGCGTGTAAGACGATTACCTGCTTATATATATCTTTGAGCAGGGGGAACTTATGCAAAAACTCAAGCAGTAGTTTATCAAGATGCAGAGTTATTTATCTCATCTTCTGCACAGAAGTTCTGAGATTGAATTTGCTTGATTGCTGTGGTTAATGCCGGCGAAGGATTGGAGACTGAATAGAGTTCCTGTAGTGCATCTGCCCAAAGTTCTTGCTTTGCAAAGTAGTTGGCTCTCTCTAGTGCAATGGTTTCCTCTGAGGCACCTTGAAGTTGCTCTTGGAGTTGGGTTAACTCGGCTGAGATGCGATCACGCTGTTGCGCTTCCATGATTTGAAACGCCGGCTGTTTAATGGGGAACGGGGCCGTTAATCGCCATTCGTAGGTTTGTCCGGGTTGCAATGGTTCCCCATCATAAAGAATGCCGGAAGCTCCCTCTGGAATTTTGGGATTCCACAATACCTCGTTACTTCCCTCAACAAATAGCTCAATTTGTTTTGGTGTTCCTCCTTGCCAGAGAAACAGGGGGCGGGCAGTCCAAATCTTTAAAGTTTCTTGAGTTTCTTCCGACTTTGCATCAAAATCAACTAATTTTATAGGAGCAAATACACAAATTTCTCCCCGTGAACCTTTTCCCCTTCTTTTTGGTCGAATTTCATCCACAATGTCTCCCACTGATGTAGCCAAAACATTGGTTTTAATTGCTGTAACAGATGGCATGGCAGCTTGGAGCGGTAAAGTTGATCCCACCAGTAAAACAAGGGAAGTTTTTAAAAAAGTAAGGTGGAACGGATTCAATTGATTCATGATGCTTTCTCCTGATTGCTAACTCGAATATACTTCCAAAACAACATCAGCGGTAAAAAGAAAGGCAATAAAATTCCTACTGAGATGTAAATTTGCAAAGAAGCGATGAAATAAATAACTACGGTGACTTTTAACTTCCCCAACCATTGCTGCCGTTTCTGAGGGCGATCTTGCAAGACTAAGGTTGCCCATTTTCCAAATAATGCTGCTAATAAAATCATCCAACTATCAGGAATCGGAATCACTAATCTTTTTGTGAGAAAGTGATGCAGCATATAAGCATGAGCTTCCCCGCCAGCAAATCTTTCTTCTTGCCAGCCTCGCCAAAATCCAATCGCTAAAGGAATCGCGTAATTATCTTCATTTTTTCCTTCTAACCCGGCACCTTTATATCCTCCTGGCACAATCAGAACAATTTTATCTTTAAAGGTTTCTGGAACGGTTCCCTGTCCATGACAATCTCCTAGTAATTTACAGGCAGAAATCCGTTGATAGGCAGCATTGGGTGAAATTGAAAAATCTAGAATGGGATAAAACCATAATTGCAAGAAATTTTGCGAAAACTCAGCCAGCGGATGTAGGCGTAGGTGCTGTAAAAATTTCAGGGATTGATTATTAAGATTTTTGCGCTCAAGATAGTTCATAAGGGAAGCCTGAAAGAGCGTTTGATTCTGTAAACTAGGTGCCGGCATCCCAGGTGGGGATTCTTGATTTAAACGATAAGCTAAGGCTAAAAAATAAGCAAATGGATAAATATGATTACTCTCAGCGTTTGCCGGCAACAGTTCCATGTACCAATTAAATGATGAAATATCTCCTTCTAAGCTCCAATTAAGGCTGGTAATCTCTCGACTGACTCGGCTTCTCCTTGTATACTCACCTTCTCCTGAAGCAAAGACAAACCAAGTCTTTTGATTGACGGCATTTTCAATTGATTTTTTTAGTTTTAAACGATTATTTATTTGTTTTTTATCATCTAAAATATAATCAATTCCAATAACTTTTGCTTCTAACTGATTGAGCCGTTCTAATAGGGCTGATAAATAACTATAATCAAGAGGATAAACTTGATCGCTTGGATAAGTATTTGCTTGAAGTGATGCTTCATCAATTTGAATCACTTGGATGGGAGAGTTGCCCGTTGCCGGCACTTGGAAGGTGGTTTGGCGATAGACACCCTGAAGCCAAATGCGTGACTCTAATAGTAAACTTTGAGCAGGCGGTAATAAACTCAAAAACATGATGGCAGCTAGCCAACGGGCTTCTTTTGGCGTTGGAAGCCAACGTTTGATCCTATCAAAAAAACTAAATGGTTGAAGACAAAATATTTCGGCTTCTGGATGACGAAATAGGGAGGGAACGAGGTAACCGGAAGGATAAGAAAGACGCTTTTCCTGTTTCTTCAAAAATTGACAAGCATCTCCTAACGCTTCATGAACATCTTTGTATTCAGCCAAGCTTTTGAGAAACTGCATCAAAAATTCTTGTGCCACCTGATTATGAATAGGTTCTCGCATCACAGCCACCTGACTTAACCCCAAGTTAATCAGGGATTCGGCAATATTAATGCCACTACAGGAGTTAAAAATTGCAAACTGAAGCCCTCGTTTTTTGGCCTGTTTTAAAGAGTCTTCAATTTCAGTAATCGAAATAGAGGTGTGAGGTGCAATGCCTAATTCTCCACCCGTTAAGGCAGTTTCATTACTGTGGCCGGCAAAAAATAAAATATCCCAACCCCGTTCATCTGTGATCGCACGAGTTATTTCATTTTTGAGTAAATTAGTCTCAAAAAATTCAGCTTCTATATGGTGAAGATTAAATGCAGTGTTCTCTTCATTCTTTTTCCAACCAATCATCTTGATCTCTGCAACATGATAGAGAGATCGTAGGGCTTCTTTGTCTTGTTCAAAATTTAAGCCGGTGTCATCTCCTAAAATTGCTAAAATCCTGGCTTTACGGCGAATCGGACGGACGGTTTCGCTGAGAATATTGGCGGGAGTGCGGGCAATGCGGATTCTTTGAGCTGCACCTAAATCTGTACCAATTTCCCAAGTTTCCCACGGCAGCCGTGCCAATTCTAGGGGGGTACAAGTTAAGAATATTTCAACCCAATGAGGTTCCGGTTTAGACGCTGCTTGAGCAATTTCACGGCGAATGCTAACCAATTCAGGACTTAGCAACCAACGTTGAAATTCCGTCAAAAGCTCAGCTTCTGCATTCACCAGTTCTTGACGCCAATCAATAGAACTAGAACCCTTACCGCTGATAACTTTTCGCCCTCGCAGCCGCTTATAATAATTGAGGTAGGCGTTTTGCCACTGTTCGTAGCTTCTTGTCAGTGAGGCAGGATAATTCAGCGCTACAGAGATAATCTTTCCTTTACCCCAAGATAACTCAAAGTCGCAAATTGTACCGACTTGCCTCACCCTGATCTTAAAAACTGTTCTATCCATTATTGAATTTTGGATTTTAGATTTAAAAGCGTTCTTTTATTTATTTATCTCTGCTATTCCCTAGAAAATTCAAACGGGGGCAAGGTTTGTACTTCCCCAATTGCCGAAGTGATAGTTGCAATAAATTTATCTTCATAACTCCCCACCACTTGCGTAAAAATATAATCATGATTCCCGTCGGGGTGCAGCAATTCTTCTGTCAAAACTTCTGTCTGATCACTTACTTGTAATGCAATGCTATGGTGTGGTTGAGTGCCGGCCATTACTTTTAATATTAGTAACAACGTCCACTCATCATCTGGAAGGGACCAAATTACAGCAAAAAGTCGCAACCGGCATCCGAGGGTTAAGTCTCGATAAGCGCGACCGGCACTTGCTGGAATTTCTAACTGATGACTCCGACTAATTTCTATGAGAATCGTTTCTAAATCTTGAGCAGGAGCTTCTTCAACTCTGCCAGGAGAAACTGATATTGACTCACTTCCGCGCAAGGGTGAGACTGCCGGCAACACGTGCCAATACAAATTTTGTATCACCTCATTCACTCGATTGCCTAACCACTCTCTTACATTTACCGCTTGCTGCGTTAAATTTTGCAATAATCCTGATAAATTATTGGCTACATTTGTTGTATTTCCTGTTAGAAACTGGTAGAGCCAATGAAGTAAAGCCGGCGTAGTTAGCACCGCTACTCCTTGCTCCCAGGTCAAAACATCC
Organism: Microcoleus vaginatus WJT46-NPBG5; assembly: GCA_019359355.1. Classification (GTDB taxonomy): domain Bacteria; phylum Cyanobacteriota; class Cyanobacteriia; order Cyanobacteriales; family Oscillatoriaceae; genus FACHB-68. The sequence continues at coordinate 20,993 of JAHHHM010000039.1, forward strand.
CACAGAGACCTATTACGCATTTGAGGTAATAATGTTAATAGTTTTGCCTGCATCCGCGTTAAAGTAGCTTGGCGATTCGCTGGAATTTCAGGTAAAGGAATTGCTGTTGGATCTAAACATTGCAAGTAAAGCAACAGTTCATCAGATTCTCGATTAAACCAAGCTAAGGGCATCTGATAAGTCCAGTCTGCTTCAGCTTGTAATTGAGATTGATAATTTATTAGTTGATCGTACCGTATAAAACCTCTGATAGAAGCAAATTCTAACGCTTCCTCAATTCCAATAATGACATAGAAGTGAGGAATGAATTCCGGTAAATCTACGATAGCTCTGGAAACAGTTACATCTTCCTCAGCAAAAGAAATAGTTGGAATCAGGCAAATTTTAAATTCTCCCACTTTTAAATTACAGATAGCATCAATCACTTGTGTGTATTGAGGATGCCACACAGAAGCTTGCTCGCTCTCTACCAAAATATCTGGCTCTCTTTTTTGGAGCCATTCTTCAAAACTAAACAATGCTAAAGCTTGCAGGTAAATCGACCACTTTCTGGTGCCATTAATTGCCTGTTCGCTCAGTTCTAAAGCTTGGTCGTATTGCGCCGGCTCTAGAGAAATTGTCTCTGTCAATCCTTCAAATTCCACCCAATCATCTGTTAAATCGCTTAAGTCGTTCATCATTTTTCTTCATTCCTGGTTTCAAGATATTGGCAAATTTTTTGAGCCAATGGACTGTTAATAATTCGGTTCTGTCCTCTGTAGGCTTCTTTTTGAGCTATCTCAATTATTGTGAAAACCTCTTCACCCAAAGCTGCTTGCACTTTTGAATCTAAGTCTTGAAGTTGCATTGGGGTGGCGTAGAATTTAGCTAGCTCTAAAACACAGTCGCGCAAACACAATAAGGTTCTGCGTCCGACATCGGTACGCAAGTTTTTAAGTTCTAGCAACCGGCTCACTTGCGGCTGATCTTTGAAACCAAGGCGGGGAGCAATTTCTTTCATCGGAACTCCCTGACAGTGAAACAAGTGGAGTGCTAACAAGAAATTTTGCGCTTTCTGGTCTTTTTTGCGTTGCCAATAGGTAAAGCGAGCTTGGATTACCTGCTTAACAGCTTGAGCTAAACAGTTGCTAAATTGCTGACGATAGTCGGCTAGAAATTCCGACTGCTCATCAGAAGAATCATCTCTACTGTCCGTCGTACTTTGCAGGGAATTCTCAGATATTTTAAAAGATTCTGCCGGCACTGTTCCCCCTCTAGCGCGAACGCGATCCGCTCGGACTAGCTGAGCCAGATTTTGCAATTCTTCTAAAACTTTTTCCGGAGAAATTGTTCGACTAGCTGATAACTGCTCAGCCATTTGATGCAATTGCGAAGCCGTTGGATCTGGATACCGGCTCTTATCTCCAGACTTGCGCTGAGAAAGAACTTGGCTGCGATAAACATGGTGATAGCTATCGAGTAACTGCAGTGCTTGGCTAATTTCCGTGGGAGTTCGGTCAAATTCTGATAAAATTCGCTTTAACCGTCCGGGGTTCATGTAGCTTAAAATCATCCAGTTAGTCAGCTGTTCAATTCCGTGTTCTAGCAAGAATCTTTTGAGCATCGAATCGCTTTTTACAATCCTAATTGTCCAAGTTGATAAGTTACTTTTTTCTGGATCAAAGGACTCCAAAGTTCGAGTGGTTACAGATGAAGAATCGGTTGTCTGATTTTCGTCTAGTTCCTGCTGTGGTGAAATAAAGCTGGATTGAGCCATTTTATCTAAGCTAGGCGGAGAAGCTACAGATAAATTCATCCCTGCATCTAGTACCAATGGCAACAAATCTGGGCTGGTGAAGTCATGGTTTTCACCAAATTTTTGTTCTAGCTGTAGGCAAAATTCCTTAATTTGATGAGAGATAAAGCAGCGCAAACAAACACCTGCCATTTGACGACGAGTATCATCACTGCGGAACCATTCTATGAGTTGGCGTTGGAGTTGCCGGTGTGGCACATCCTCTCGTTCAGCTAGGTTAGGAAATTGCTCGTAAAAAAAAGCTTTTGCCACCTCAACTTCTTCAGTTCGGCACTTGCCGAGACGATCAATCCTCACCAAGAGCCAATATCTCGATGCCGTACCCATCGCTGTTTCACCCAACTGTGCTTTGCTGACCTGAAATTTTTCCTAATTCTCTCACCGGCTGGGTTGTTATTGCCTGACTCACTCTGCAGTTGGTTCACAGAAAGCAGTTAACCTAGATCAGGCCCGATGTGAGTGGGAAACAGAACCTCTCTAATAAAGAAGTGATCTGCGCTGCGGCGGTTCGTACTGGGCAATTTGAACTGATAAATTGGCATTTGAAGGAGAGTTCGCGGCAACTTGGTTGAGACTGACTTGATTAGCAACAGTTGCAACAATGACGCCAGTCCTCAGCATCCTCAGGCGCACAGAGCACAGTGGTTAGAAATCTTTTCATTTTAATAGCCTTCGTGTGTTCTACTGGGCTATATCTTCAGTCAGACTGAGGATATGTATTTTTTATTCACAATGGGGTGTCTCACATCTTGCGGCAGACTCAAGCCATGTCTGTGTCAGTCATGGTATTACTTAGAGTCATCGCGATTATTGATCAATCTTTGAATTCGTGTCTCACCGGCAAGGAAACTTTTCATGAAGGAACTGGAGCGGCAAACAGCCTCACAAACAGCGGAGGAGGCAACAGTTGAGCGAGGCATTGCTGAAGCTCGCGAACACTTCCTTGAGCTTGTGCAGGGACTCGATGCCATTGTGTGGGAGATGGATGCTGCCACATGGAAGTTCACCTTCGTCAGTGATCGTGCCGAAGCAATTCTTGGCTACCTGATCAGTGCATGGTATGAGGAACCCGATTTTTGGCAAAACCGGCTCCTTCATCCAGAAGATCGCAACGGGTGCATTGAGTTGTTTATGTGCGCCATCAATGAAGGGCTAGATCGCCAATTGCAATATCGGGCAATTGCTGCCGATGGGCGCACTGTCTGGCTCAAAGATTGCCTGCAAGTTGTGCGCGACAAAAGCGGCTGCGTCAAGCTGCTGCGCGGTGTGGCGATCAATATTACCCAAGAAAAACTCACTGAAGAAGAAAATCAACAACTTTTGCAAGAACGCGCTGCACGAGTTGAAGTTGAGAAAGTTCAAGAAGCCCTTTGCAAAAGTGAAGAACGCTATCGCCGCCTCGTTGAAGCGATCTCTCAAATCATTTGGGACACCAAAGCTGAGGGTGAATTCGTTAACCCTCAGCCCGGTTGGAGTGCTTTCACCGGCCAAAGTTTTGAGGAGTTGAGAGGCTGGGGCTGGCTCAATGCCATTCACCCAGATGATCAGGCGCACACTGCCGCCGTGTGGGGTGCTGCCCTTGCCAGCCGCACCCTCTACGAAGTTGAACATCGGCTGCGGCGTTACGATGGCGAATACCGAGATATGAGCGTGCGGGCGGTGCCGGTGTTGGAAGCCGACGGCAGCGTTCGAGAGTGGGTTGGCGTTCACACCGATATTACCGACCGCAAACGCGTTGAAACTGCCCTTAAGGAGAGTGAACACCGCTACGCACAGATCCTTGATTCACTGCAAGATATGGTGTTTTGCAAAGCTGCCAACTCAGTTGTCGTCTACGCCAATAAAGCCGCTTGTAACTACTATGGAATGACTCAGGAGGAGTTACGCGGCGTTACAGACGTACCTTTCAATAAACTTGATTATACGCAGCAATACTTAAAAGACGACTTGCAAGTTTTCACCACCGGCCAGCCGGTTGAAATTTTAGAAGAACCGAATGTTCGTGCAGACGGTCAAACGCGTTTCTTTCACACCATTAAATGCCCCATCTTTGATACAAACGGCAATGTTGTTGAAATTGTAGGTGTTTCTCGCGACATCACCGACCGTAAGCAAGAGGGAGAGGTGCGAGATCGCGCTTTAGCTGAAGCCGAAGCAGCACGTGCTGAACTGCAACGCGTCTTTATGCAAGCACCGGCAGCCATTGCAACAACCCGTGGGCCAAACCATATTACAGAAACGTTGAACCCCCTATATAGGCAAATTTTGGGTAATCGCAATATCATCGGCAAGCCGATTCGCGAGGCATTGCCAGACTTGGAGGGGCAAGGTTTCTTTGAGTTATTAGATCAAGTTTATGCCACTGGAATTGCCTTTGTCGGCAACGAGATGCCGTCAGTTTTTGACCGTAAAGGGGATGGCGTTTTAGAAGAAAGCTTTTGGAATTTTGTCTACCAACCTTTATTCAATGCTGACAATCAAGTTTATGGCATTATGGCTCACGCCGTAGAAGTTACTGACCAAGTACGAGCCAGACAAGAAATTGAGAAAAAGGCAGAGGAACTTGCTCGTTTGAGTGAAGCCTTGGAGCGTAGTAATAAAGAATTAGAGCAGTTTGCTTATGTCACTTCTCATGATTTAAAAGCACCCCTGCGAGGTATTGCAAGTTTATCGGAATGGATAGAAGAAGACCTGGCAGAACACCTCACTAGAGAATCCCGCGAACACATGATTTTGCTGCGCGGGCGAGTTCATCGCATGGAAGCATTGATTGAAGGAATTTTGCAATATTCTCGTGCCGGTCGTCTGCAACTTATAGAAACAGTGAATGTTGGTAATTTGTTGTCTGGAGCAATCGATTTGCTCGCTCCGCCCCCAGAAGCAAAGATTATTGTTGAGCCGGAAATGCCCATCCTCAAGACTGAGCGGGTGCCATTGCAGCAAGTATTTATGAATTTAATTAATAATGCGATCAAGCACGCACGAAGACACGATATTTGTGTGCGAGTGGGAGGACACAAGGTTGGAAAATATTATGAGTTTTATGTCTCTGATAATGGGCCAGGAATTGCGCCTGAGTACCATCAAAAAATTTGGGTGATCTTTCAAAGGTTGGAATCGCGAGATAAGCACGAAGGAACCGGCATTGGTCTTTCGGTGGTTAAGAAAATCATTGAAAGCCGAGGTGGCAAGGTTTGGATTCAGTCTGAAGTGGGTGCCGGCGCAACTTTCTATTTTACTTGGCCCAAAGACTTATCCGGAAAATTATAATTTCGCGATAGTTTATGAAAAGTAAAATACGCTTCAATTCTTAGGCAGAGTCTTACTGAGGATTATCTTTCATCATTTCCCGAATATCATCAAGCGGTGATTCAGGTTCATCTGGATAAAATTCAAGAACTAATTTAACTTTTAATCGGCCTTTGCGCCATTTTGGAGAACCCAGTTTTAAGAATTCACAAGGCATCCCTTCATTTAGAAAAATTCTTTGTGAATGTAAGCCACTCATCAAATATTCATGTAATTTATCTGAAAGTTTATAAACTTTAACTATAGGATGTGGCCAGCAAGCGGAAAGATTAGAATTATTCTCATTTGATAATGATAAAAGATCATCAGCTTGATTATTTAATACTTCAAATTCATCAGTCATGTTAATCTCCAGCCGTTTTAGTTAAAATTAATAAAAACATTCTACTATAAAAACATGAACTTCTTTATTGGGTGCGCGGTTTGGGCTTATAAAGGCTGGGTGGGAGAACTTTATCCACCGGCATCTAAACCAAAAGACTTTTTACACCTTTACAGTCGGCGATTTTCCACAGTTGAAGGTAACACCACATTCTACGCAATTCCAGATAAAGAAACCGTTGCCCGATGGAAAGCAGAAACCCCAAAAGGTTTTGAATTTTGCCTCAAATTACCGCGGGATTTAACCCACAACGGATTATTACAATCTTCGATACCGGCAGCCTTAAAATTTTTAGAACAAATGCAAGAATTGGGCGATCGTCTCGGCCCGATCTTTGCCCAACTTCCCCCTAGCTACAGCCCAGAATTACTCGACGATCTCACCGGCTTTCTTGAAGCTTGGCCGCGAAATGCCCCCTTAGCCCTAGAAGTGCGTCATGCTGACTGGTTTAAAGAACCTCACACCGGCAAATTAAATGCGGTTTTGCAAGAGTTGGGCGTGGGGCGAGTGTTGCTCGATACTAGACCTGTTTATAGCAGTCCAGAGGATGCCCAGTTGCATTTATACCGGCGCAAACCCCAACTGCCGGTGCAACCGACGATCACAGCACCTTTTAGCCTGATCCGCTTTATCAGCCATCCCAGCCGGCAACAAAATCAACCATTTTTAGATGAATGGGTTTCCTTAGTTGATGGATATTTGCGCCAAGGCATCCGCGTTTATTTCTTTGTCCACTGCCCAGTGGATGAAAACTCACCCGGAACCGCCCGTTATTTCCAAGAGTTACTTGAACAGCAGAATGCGCCGGTGCCGGCACTTCCTTGGAACACCCTTGAGCAAACACCGACTCAGTTAAATTTGTTTTGATGGGGCATTGGGCATGGGGCATTGGGCACTCATTCCTCAAAACTCAATTGTGCCGGCAGCAAAAACAAAAAAACGCCCCCAAAAGAGTGGGCGTTCCAGTTTTTTGTCACAATCAGGATGCATGAGGTTAACGTGAGTTCGGGATAAGGGAGGGGCAAAACAGATAGGCTGAAAGTGCTGAATTCTCATCCCTCTGCTTGCCCTATGTTTAGTCTAGAAGAACTGTTCTGTAGCGTCGATGATTTCTGCCAAA
>JAHHHM010000041.1 GCA_019359355.1 Microcoleus vaginatus WJT46-NPBG5
AATAAATGCCATCTTCTAGATTCGACTGGGTCTTGAGCTTTTAGATACTTTTCTTTCAGTTCACTTGGCGTGAGATAATCGGCTAAGTAGGCTTTTCTCGGCATAATTGTTATCAAATTTATTTTGAAAAAACATAAGTAGTCTAGCATAACCGGATTTGGTATGATAGCAAACAGTTCAAAATTAACAGCGCTGCCGGCAAAGTATTAGGCTATGGGGCAATCAAAGGTAGTGCCTGGACAATTGAGAACGCCGAACAGACAAAAGAGCTTTATATTTTAAGCCGGCAGGAAGATGGGAATTATCGGCTTAAAAATGAAGCCGGTAAAGAAATTTACAAGATTAAACTTCGCGACTACGGTTTTGAAATAGAAACCCCGGCCAAGCAGTCACTTTATAAAGTGAAAGTCGAGGAAGATAAAATCGTTCTCATAGATGCATCTGATCAAATCTTTTTATATACACAATCAGCCTTACCTCCTCTCATGCTTGTTTGCTTTGGCTTTGCAGATTTAAATATTGAACAGCAAGCAGCACTTGCTTATGCAGTCAATCTTTCAGGAGGAAGATAAGCTGTGCAAATTCAGCTTTAACACAGATTTTGACCAAGATCACGACTGGCGCACCGTTACAATTGGAGTCGGTTGCCTGATTGGAATCTCAATAATAAATTCCGCACCTCCACCGGGGGAAGAAATACATTTCAAGTGACCCCCATGCCTTTCAACAATAATTTGATAGCTAATTGATAGCCCTAAACCTGTACCCGATCCAACAGGTTTTGTTGTAAAGAAAGGATCGAAAATTCGCAGACGCACTTCCTCTGGAATTCCCGGCCCATTATCTGCAATAATGATCGCGATCCGATCCCCCTCTAATACCTCGGTGCGTAGGCGAATCTGCGGATCTTGAATGGTAGATTTTGCCTCAAGGTTTTGGGAACTTCCCCGCGTAGGAAAGAGGGCATCAATCGCATTCGCCAGAATATTCATAAACACCTGATTGAGCTGGCTAGCATAGCACTCCACCGGCGGCAAAGGACCATACTCTTTAATTAGCTTAATTTCAGGATGTTTAGGCTGGGCTTTCAGCCGGTGTTGGAGCAGCAACAAAGTGCTGTCTAAACCTTCGTGGATATCAACAGATTTGCTCTGGGATTCATCTAGACGCGAGAAGTTCCGTAAAGAAAGCACGATCTGACGAATACGTTCGGCTCCTAGTTTCATAGAAGAGAGCATTTTCGGCAAATCTTCAATAATAAAATCTAAATCAATCGCAACCGCAACAGCTTCAATTACAGGTGCCGGTTTCGGATATACTTGCTGGTAAAGCTGCACGATTTGCAACAGCTTTTGGATATACTCAACCGCAAAATTAAGATTACCCTGAATAAAACTAACCGGGTTGTTGATCTCATGGGCGACACCGGCAACCATCTGCCCTAGAGAAGACATTTTCTCACTTTGAATCAACTGCGCTTGCGTTTGTTGCAGCGCTTTGAGGGCTTGTTCAAGCTGTTCGGCTTGCGCTTGGGCAATCCTAGCGGCTTCCTGAGCTTGAGCGTAGCTTTCGGCTTGGCTAATGGCAATTGCTAGCTGGTCGCTCACAGCTTGCAGGAGTTCCACTTCATGATCACTCCAAGGCCGGCGCTCGCTAAAATGCCCGCAGCTAACCACACCAACGTCACCAGAACGCGTTTGAACGGGTAAGGCTAAAAAAGCGGTGTAACCCAAATGCTTGCGAAGATATCGCTCCCAAGGCTCAGTTGCCTGCGACATATCATCCACTCGCAACATTTCCAGGTTTAACAGTTGCTTATTCACTAAAATGTCCGTTTTTTTAGCAGAGTAACAACCGAGAAAGCTGGGCAAATCGGCTTTTTTTGCTTCCTTCACCACTTCCCAGTGAGAGATATTTTGAATATTTAATTTGGAAGTTTCTATTGAATCGTGTAACTCAGAATTCAAAATAAAAAGTTCGGAACTGTTGGGACGATACCAAATAAATAGACACTGATCAATTTGCAGTAGATTGCGAATTTCGTGAACTGCCGTTCCTAAAATCGTATCTAAATCAAGAGAGTTGCGAATTTGGCTGGCGAGCCGGTTCAGCAGTTTTTCTCGTTGCGCGAGGGTTCTAGAGCGTACTTCCGACTGCCGCAGCGCTTCTTCGGCCTGTTTGCGCTTCGTAATGTCTTGAGAAATGCTCACACTGCCGATCAAGACGCCATTGACATCGTAGATGGGCGAGTTTGTGGTCATCACCGGCAATGTCGTGCCGTCCTTACGTTGTAATACAAATTCACCGCTCCAACTTGTACCGGCTCTCAAGCGAGACAACAATTCTGCCGCTTCAGTTCGGGAAGCCTCAACGGGTAAGAGTTCTATAAAATTGCGACCGAGGGCTTCTTCTTTTTGCCAACCCTGAAGCGTCTCGGCAAATCGATTCCAATAAGTAATTGTTCCATCTAAATCGGCAGCGATTGCGGCTTGCTCCACTGCATCCAGCAGCAGTGCTTGAAAGTAAACTTGTTCTTCTACCCGCTTGCGCTCGGTGATATCGATGACCAAGGCATCCCAGAGAATATCTCCGTTAGGCTGCAATTCTGGCCGCGCTGCCGTTTGCAACCACTTGCGTTCGCTGGACGGTGTAATCAACCGGCCTTCCCAATTCCAAGGCTCTAAGGTAGAAGCAGAGACAGCCATCGCCCGGTCAAGGGAGGGACGATCATCGGGATGGATCAGGTGATAGGCAAACGTTTGTTGAAATTCTTCCGGTTCTAATTCATAAAGTTCGCGGCAGGCTGGACTCACATACAAGATTGACTGGGAACCATCGGCACTGAGCCGATATTGGTAAATCACTCCCGGCACACTCGCAGCTAGCCTTTGGAAGCGGGCTTCACTCCTAAGCAACTGCTCCTCTGCCAGCGTGCGTTCGGTCACGTCCTCATAGGTGCCCAGAATGCCCACCACAGTGCCGGCACTGTCATGGAGGGGGATTTTATTGGTGTCCGCCCAAGACTGTTTGCCGTCGGCTTGCAGTTGGGTTTCAATAAGGTGATATTCCGGTGTGTCGGTTTCCATCACGCGCCGGTCGCTGTCGCGAAACCTGGCAGCCTCTTTTTTTAGCCAGGGCAAGTCGAAGTCAGTCAGCCCAACAATCTTTTCAGGAGTGCCCACACCGGCAGCCCGTGCAAAGTTCTGATTGCAACCGAGATAAACTGAGTTTCTATCTTTCCAGAAAATCAGTTCCGGAATATTGTCAATGACCAGCCGCAGCATTTGTTGAGAGGAACGCACCTGTTCTTGGGAGCGTTTGGTGGTCGTGATGTTGCGGGCGATTACAATAATTTGGTTGTCGATTAAAGGAATTAGCCGAGCTTCATAGGTTTGTTTTCCTGCCGGCATGGGCAAAGAATACTCGATTTGTATCGGCACGGCAGCGGTTTCTTGTGGTGAAGTGAATACTTGTGAGATTGCAGAATCCATTAGATGTCCCACGCCTGCCGGCAGAACCTCTTGCATTCGTTTCCCCAAAAACATTTCTGGCGGTAAATATAAATCTTCATGGTGTCCGGCGTTGTAGTCGAGAATGGTGCCATCGGCGTAAAGCCGGAAGTACAAATCGGGAACTGCTTTAAAAATCGCTTGCAGTTCAGCCTCCGTTTGGCGCAGATGTGCCTCTGCCACAGTCCGATCACAAATTTCTAATGTGAGTTGGCGGTTGCTTGCTGCTAGATCCGATGGCAAAGCCAGCGCTTGAGGAATCAGGGGTAGCATTGCGCCGGCTGTGCATAAAGCAACGACAGCAGTCAAGGCTTTGAGGCTGCCGGTTAGCCAAGAGTGCGAGTGCCACAGCGCCCACACTTCTGTCAGATGAGTTGTCCCACAGCTAACAACAAAGGCTCCCAACAGCCAAAAACCCCAGTGGGATGGCAGATCGTGATGCCGGCGGACAAAATAGACCAGCAGGATTGAAATTGAGTAATAAACAAGAGCGAGCAAGGAATGGGACAGGATATGCAGCCACACTAAGGCCGGCTGCCAGAGGTCGCACGCTCCCCACTGAGGCAGGATAGCGCAGCCTCGCCCATCAAGAATGAATTGCTGTGAAAAAATATTTCTTAACAATTCCTGCATAGGCTTTCTCTCAGTTCGTTAAATAGTTTTCTCAAACGTTACCTTTCATAAAGGTTAGGGTGACGCTTACCCAAAGTATATTTCATTATAATAAAAAGCATTATGCGCTTCTTGTTTGAGCCGGTTTAAATCGTCAGCGGTGCGAAATATTTTGGATTGGGGTGTTGGCAGACTGTTTCACATAGCCGAATATAACAATTTTAAAGCACATCAATTAAAGCCCAAAGTCGGCTGTAAGCAAATGCTAAATTTGATGTGGGGATGCTTCTTGGGAAACTCAACTAATATGGAAATACGCGGCGTTTGGCTGACCAACACGGATAGTAAAGTTTTGCGCTCAAAGAAAAACATTGCGGAAGCGATGATTTTTCTAGCAGAAACAGGATTTAATATGGTTTTTCCCGTTGTTTGGAATAAAGGGCAGACTTTATATCCGAGTCAAGTCATGGGGGAAACTTTTGGAGTGGAAATCGACCCACTTTATCAAGGGCGTGATCCTTTAGCCGAAATCATTGAAGAAGCAAGTCGGTATCACCTAGCAGTGATTCCCTGGTTTGAATACGGTTTTGCCAGTTCTTACAACTTGGGTGGGGGTCATCTGTTAGCCAAAAAACCCGAATGGGCAGCTCGTGACTACGCCGGCAACCTGCTGAAAAAAAACGGTTTTGAGTGGATGAATGCCCTCGATCCGCAAGTGCAAGATTTTATGCTCAGTTTGGTGCTGGAAGTGGTGAAAAACTACGACATTATGGGTATTCACGGAGATGATCGGCTGCCGGCATTTCCCTGTGAAGGGGGATACGATCCGGGCACAATTGAACGCTACTACCAAACATTTCATCAAAATCCACCGCAAAACCCAAAAGATCCCCAATGGGTGCAATGGCGTGCGGATATTCTCACCAATTTTTTAGCACGTCTTTATCAAGCGGTTAAAGCAATTAAACCAGATATCCAAGTATCAATGGCTCCCAATATTTATAAATGGTGTTTAAATGAATATTTGCAAGATTCCAAATCTTGGCTAGATCAAGAATTAGTGGATCTGATTCACCCCCAAGTTTATCGCCGCGACTTTTACAGCTACAAAGATATTATTGATCGGCTATTACGCGAGCAATTTCCAGGGGATCAGCTATCGAAGGTTTCCCCCGGCATTTTAATCAAGGTCGGTTCATACCGCATTACTCCAGAATACCTTGTCCAAGCTATCAATTACAATCGAGCAGTTGGCATCGGAGGGGAAATTTTGTTCTTCTACGAAGGTTTGCGAGAAGATAACGATGCTTTAGCCAAAGCGTTGCGAGAAGGGCCCTATGCAAAACCCGCCTCTGAAGTGTCTATTCCCGTCCAGCAGAGTCTTGCCGGCATGGATCTGTCTCCCGCGCCAAGCTTTCCAACTCGCCTATCAACCAACTTTCAACGATTGTTTACACTCATTCAAAATCGCTTCAACAGCAATGGTTAGTTTTTCAACTCTCAAGCTATTTAATCCACCGATAAATTCTGGACTGTAGTTTAATTTCCGTTAAATATGCAAGCCCGAGCAGCACAACAATTTTTAAACTGTATTCCAGCCAATAATTAGGGATGTACGGTCGGAGGTGCCACTGCACTAAAATTGGATAATGAAAAATATAAAGTGCATAAGAAATCGGAGAAATTTTTGCAAACACTCCTAATAATTTATCAAACATAAACAATTTATTTTTATACCAAATCCAGCCAATAAACATTAATAATAAAGCCGTGAAAAAATGACGTAATACTAAAAATGGATAATAACCGAATCTAAGTTCTTCTGCCCCTTGCAATGGAAGTGCCGCCAGAAGTGACATTAAAATCAGCGAAATAAATATAGGTTGCAGATGATTGTAGGTAAATCTATTATAAGTCGTAAAAATTGTTGCTGCTTCCACTCCCGACCACCAAATAATAAAGTAAGCAGAAATTAAACAAAAATGGTTGGGGTGAATGATAAAAATCATGTAACAAATTGCCGAATATGTTAAAACAAAATAAATTCTATTTTTGCTTTTGGGTAAAACTGTATAAGCGAGAAAAAACATCATATAAAACCACCATTCATAGGATAAAGACCATAAAGGAAGATTACCCAAAAAAGGATTAACTAAATTTCCCGGCTTTACCCGGCCAAAATCTTGGAGAAATAATAAATTTCCGATTAATTCTTTCTCGGAAAATCTTTGCGCTAAATTGCCATTAAAAGCTGAAACAAAAATAGAAATAATTAAGGAAATGAGCAATATAAAATAAATTCTTCTAAATCTTTTAATAAAAAATTTTGAAAAATTAATATTTGGGTTTTTATAAAATGACAGGTAAATGACAAATCCGCTTAATAAAAAAAATAAAATTACAGCTTCTTGGCCGGCAGCAAAAAATATTTTAACTTTTGGGGAAACTAACTTGAGGCCAACTAACCCGTAAACAAGATTATGAAACAGGACATATAAAGATGCAACTCCTCGCAGGGCATCTAGTTTTTGAAAATATAATGGCTTATTCATTTTTTCAGAATTTAAAGAACTTAGAGAATTAAGCATCTTCCTCGGAAAATTTTAAAATAGCCTACTTAAATTTATTTTAATAAATAGCATAGCCGGTAGTTTGAACGAACACAGGGTTATCGCAATTCCTTTGTCTATCTGTCTGAAGCAAACATTTTTTTGTTGGAAATTTTAGATGGCGTCGCCAATTGAAGCCGGCAAAAACGAACTCAGGCATTCAGCAAACTGCACCGGCACCACCCAAGCAGTCGCGGCTGAGCAGTTCCAGGCTTGCATCTGGGCTGCAAAACGAGTAACAATGGGTGCGCCCAAAGAACTAAGGAGCTAAGTAGATACAATAATCATTGTGTCAGATTGTGGGAGTCGAAGCAGTGCTTAAATATCAAGGACAAGTAGAAGTAGTGATTGAAACACTCAAAAAGGACTTACCAACGCTTTTTGAGAAAGATATTTCTTATGATATCTATACAAATGATATTTACTTTAAAGATCCGGTTAATACCTTTAAATGGAAATTCAACTACCGGATTATTTTTTGGACATTGCGATTCCACAGCCGGCTATTTTTTACAAAAATCCACTTCGATCTTCATGAAGTTGATCGGGTAGACGAAGATACCATTCTGGCAAAGTGGACAGTTCGCGGCGTGTTGCGACTTCCCTGGAAAGCTCGCCTATTTTTCAACGGGTACTCGACTTACAAACTCAACAAAGATGCCCTGATTTACGAACACATCGACACATGGGATCGTGAACCCAAAGAAATTTTAAAACAGTTTCTGCAACCTGGAAAAGATGGGGAAGACTCAAGCGACTAAGAACACGCTTTTAATTTTCTCTATAGAACACAAACATTAAGTCGGCACTTAGACTTCCGAAAGCAAAACCGGCAGTTTAGAATGTTGGTAAATTGGAATTTCCAGAACGAACTCGGCACCCTTCCCTGGGGAGGAAATACACTTCAATTGACCCCCGTGTTTTTCAATAACAATCTGATAGCTAATCGATAATCCCAATCCTGTGCCTTTGCCAACAGGTTTCGTCGTAAAAAACGGATCGAACAGACGCCGACGCACATCGTCGCTCATGCCGATGCCGGTGTCAGCAATGCGAATGATCACAAACTGGGGATCTAGATTTGGGGATGGATGATGGAGGGTTGAAAATTCCTGCTTCCCATCTCCAAACCCCAAAGAAGTACGAATCGTAATGATTCGTGGGGAAGTCACATTTTCCAAAGCATCAATGGCATTGCTGAGGAGATTCATAAACACTTGATTGAGCTGGCCGGCATAGCAGTCTACTAAAGGCAATTCGCCATACTCTTTGATGACCTGAATTTCAGAATTATTCACCCCAGCTTTAAGCCGGTGTTGCAAAATCAGTAGCGTACTGTCGAGACCTTCATGAATGTTCACCGGCTTCATTTCGGCTTCATCCAATCGTGAGAAGTTTCGCAACGACAGGACAATTGAGCGAATACGCTCAGTGCCTACAGACATCGAAGAAAGCATTTTTGGAAGGTCTTCCATGAGAAAATCTAGCTCGATAGCTTCCACTGTTTCTTGAATTTGCGGCACGGGATCGGGACAATTCAATTGGTAAAGATGCAACAAATCTAACAAGTTTTTAACATACTGATTGGCATAAATTAGATTGCCATGAATAAAATTAACCGGGTTGTTAATTTCATGGGCTAGGCCGGCAACCATTTGCCCCAGAGAAGACATTTTTTCACTTTGAACTAATTGGCTTTGGGTTTGTTGCAATTTATAAAAAGCTTGCTCAAGCTGATTGGTTTGCTGTCTCAATTGCGTTTCACTATCCCGCAACGCCGACTCTGCTTGTTTGCGTTCAGTGATGTCAGTAATCATTCCCAAAACACCGGCATAGTTTCCCGCTCGATCAAAGATGGGATTGGTAGAAACAATTGCCCACAAATGAGAGCCGTCTTTACAGCAAAATTTAAAATCATGCTGTTCTTTAATACCTTGTCGGCGGCGCTCCATATTCTCCAACGCGAGCGTTTTACCTTCCTCATCCATAAAGGCAAACAAAGACTGACCTATCATCTCCTCGGCAGTGTAGCCCAGCATTTGAGCCATCTGCTGATTCGCAAAATTTGTGTTTCCCTCCGCATCCAAAACCCAAATTCCCTCTGTTGCTGTTTCAACAATGCGGCGATACTGCGCTTCACTTTCCCGCAGTGCTTCCTCAGCCTGCCGCTGCTCAGTAATGTCATCGATCATTGCTACAACAAATTGGGGTTTTCCGCTTTGATCTCGAATCAAAGAGACTGTTACATGACCCCAAATGACCACACCCTCTTTGCGGATATAGCGCTTTTCTTGGCGGTAGCTATCCCTTTTGCCGGCTCGCATTTCTTGAAATAACTCTAGATCAGTGGTGACATCCTCTGGATGAGTCAGCTGAGTGAAATTCATCCCGCGAATTTCTTCACAGCCATATCCCAGGATCTCTTGCAAGGCTAGATTACTTTCCATAATTCGTCCATCCAAGCCACCGAATACGATCCCAACCGCCGTCCACTCAAAAACCGCCCGAAATTGCGCTTCATTTTGGCGTAACGCTTCGTCTGCTTGCTTGTGTTCCATCATCTCCTGTTGCAGTCGCGCGTTTGCTGCTTGTAACTGGGCGGTCCGTTCTGCAACGCGTTTTTCTAATTCGTCATGAGCTTGTCGTAGCGCCTCCTCTACTCGCTTGCGCTCGATAATTTCCTTTTCCAGCGTTTGGTTCGTTGTTTCCAGTTGGGCTGGGCTGGGAAGCGCCAACGCTTGAGGAATCAGTGGTGCCAGTGTCAAAGCTGTATATACAGAAACTCCAGCAGTAAGGGCTTTCACAGAACCTGACAACCAATAATTTGGATACCAAAGCGTCCAAATTTCCAAAATATGTGTGGTGCCGCAGGCGACGATGAAGGTTCCAAACAAGAGAAATATGCCGTAAAATGGCATATCTCGCCTTTTGGCGACGAAGTAAACCAGCATGATTGGAATTGAATAATAAGCCAGTGCAATCAAAGAATCGGAAATTATATGCAACCCTACCAAACTTGGCTTCCACAGATAGCAATGGCCATGCGGAATAAAATTTCCTAAAAAATAGTTTGGAAAAAGTTCAAGCATTTTATGTCTGTAAAAATTGTTACTATTTCTATAGTTATATAAATATCTTATCTGGTAAATCCTTATAGATTTATTTAGTTTTATGAAGTCAGCACCGGCAAAGCGACAATTGAGATAAGTAAAGCATCTAAATTGTTAAAGATTTTATATAAACCTACGAACAATTACAGACATTTTTTCTAAGTAAATTCTCTTAAATTAGGTGGCTGAAAATTGATTGGTGTCACAGTGTACTCGTTTGTAAACACAGGAATGATTACCAGAAAAAGAGGGAATTGCAGAAAGCCGGCTGTTGCCCTCTTCTTTTCGGTAGATAAAGAGTAGAGGCAGGGCAGGAGTATGAAGAGAGGATGAGCACCGGCTTGAAAATCGAGAAGCCGATTTCGCTCACAAGGCATCTCAAAAAGAATAGCGGCGGCAGATCAAGAGGAACTCGCGTGATTGCAATTGCCGGCGAATATCAGCTAATTCTCGTATACCCCTAACCTTTAAGGCTGAGAACGCTAGATTTTTTGTGTAAATTCCCTGAGATTTTCCGTAATTTTACTGTTAGAGATGCTGCGGAATCCCGAAAAAAACAAGACTAGCGCTTCTGCTGATGACCTTTGCCGGCAAACACGGCAGACTATTAAATATAGACGAATTACAGGACAAACTACAGGAGGTCTATCAAATGGGTATCACCTACGGCTTTAGCTCTCATCTGTCTCAACTCGATCCATCCCCAGGCACACTCGAAGATTTATTCGGTCAAGTTCTCCTTTCCGGGTTCCTGACAAGCTCTGATCGCCAGCGGCTAAAAGATGTACTCCTAGAAGATAAAATCAGCGATGAACATCAAGTGATCATCAACCGGCTGATTTATGGAGTGCGTCGCGGTTTCTTAAAAGTTGCCAGTTAACCGATCCAATTATCTAGATGCAAAACTTTTCTTTGACGGATTAGAAACTCTCTACTCCTGTAATTGCGGTTTCATTTTACTTAGTTTCATAAGTAAAAATATTTGCGCTATCTATTAAAATATTTATAAGTCATCCCACTCAATTAAATTAAACAGAACTGAGAGGTTCTATAGCAATCCTAAATCAATTGTTAGAGTTCTCGCGGACAAGATGCCGGCATCACAAGCTTTTCAGGCGGATGAGCCTTAACAAATCACAGTGGCGCGGGCGCTTAAGGCAGCCACAGCGTGTGTGATGAACTTGCATGAGTTGCAGCTACAGAAAAAACCGCATGACAATAGCTGAGATTCGCGCAAAACCCTAAATTGATTGATGTGAAGATCGACAGCTTGCTACATTAGATAGACACGACGTAAGCCTGCGTTGCATCTAGCATCATGAACTCCACCCTCGAACAGCTCAAAACCCGCTTCAACCAAGCCTTCATCGCCGCCTTTGGGGACGAAATGGCCTGCACAGACGCCATGCTTGTCCCTGCCAGCAATCCTAAATTTGGCGACTATCAATCGAATGCGGCGATGTCCCTGGCAAAGAAATTGGGACAAAAGCCGCGTGAGATCGCAGACAAACTCGTTCAAAATTTGCAAATAGCCGACTTTTGCGAACCGCCAGAAGTTGCCGGTCCTGGTTTTATCAATCTCACCCTCAAGCCGGCTTATCTGGAAACCCAGTTAATGGCAATTCAGGGAGATAGCCGGCTGGGGATTCCCCAGGCGAAAACACCCCAACGCGTGGTCGTGGATTTTTCTAGCCCCAACATTGCCAAAGAAATGCACGTCGGGCATTTGCGTTCCACCATTATCGGGGATTGCATCGCTCGAATTTTAGAATTTAAAGGTCACGATGTTCTGAGGCTGAATCATGTCGGGGATTGGGGGACTCAATTTGGAATGCTGATCGCCTACCTGCGAGAAGTTTCTCCAGAGGCGCTGACAACGGCAAATGCTCTCGATTTAGGCGATTTAGTTGCTTTTTACAAGCAAGCAAAACAGCGGTTTGATAGCGATGAAGCCTTTAAAGAAATCGCCAAACAAGAAGTGGTGAAACTGCAAGCCGGTGCCGAAGATACGCGCCACGCTTGGCAGCTTTTATGTGAGCAATCGCGACGAGAATTTCAGGTAATTTACGACTTACTAGATATCTGTTTAACGGAACGTGGAGAATCGTTCTACAACCCCTTGCTGCCGGCAGTCGTGGAAGACTTAGAAAAGTCAGGTTTGCTGGTGGAAGATGCCGGCGCAAAATGCGTATTTTTAGAAGGATTTAAGAACACAGAAGGCAATCCTTTACCCTTAATTGTCAAAAAATCAGATGGCGGCTATAACTACGCCACAACCGATTTAGCAGCGCTGCGCTACCGGATTCAACAAGATGAGGCGGATCGGCTCATTTATATTACCGATGCCGGCCAATCTAACCACTTTGCTCAATTCTTTCAAGTTGCCAGACGTGCCGGTTGGATTCCAGATAATGTTGAAATTGTTCATGTTCCCTTTGGATTAGTCTTAGGAGAAGATGGCAAAAAATTAAAAACGCGTTCGGGGGAAACCGTGCGACTGCGGGATTTATTAGATGAAGCAGTCATTCGCGCCCGCGCAGATTTGGAAACGAGAATTCAAGAAGAAGAACGCCAGGAAACTGAAGAATTTATTGCCAATGTCGCCCAAATCGTGGGATTGAGCGCCGTCAAGTATGCCGATTTAAGTCAAAATCGCACCAGCAACTACATTTTTAGCTATGACAAAATGTTGACATTGCAAGGCAATACGGCACCTTATATGCTCTATGCTTATGTGCGGGTGCAAGGAATCAGCCGCAAAGGTAATATTGATTTTGACAATTTAGGTGCCGGTGCAAAAATTCTGTTGCAAGAAGAAACAGAATTAGCCTTAGCTAAGCATTTACTTCAACTGGACGAAGTTATCAGTATCGTAGAAGTCGATTTGCTGCCGAATCGTCTCTGTCAATATCTTTTTGAACTTAGCCAAAAATTCAATCAATTTTATGATCGGTGTTCTGTCTTGCAAGCAGAAGAACCACAGCGAACCTCTCGCTTAATGCTGTGCGATTTGACAGCTCACACGCTAAAAATGGGATTGTATTTGCTAGGAATTCGGGTATTAGATCGGATGTAATTCACCCGTATTCAAGTGAACCTAGGAACACAAAAACTCAAAAACTAGAATAAAAGTATGTCTAACCTTTTGATTCAATTGCTGCTAATTGGTTTAGTTGCCGGTGTCGCCGGTGGGATGTTTGGCATCGGCGGCGGCGCAATTATGGTGCCGGCAATGGTGCTGCTATTAAGCCTCGATCAAAAATTAGCCACCGGCACATCCCTAGCCGCCCAGGTATTACCCATTGGGATTTTCGGTGCAATTGTCTACCATCGCAACAACAACCTGAATATTAAACACGCAATTATCATTGCCATTGGCTTAGTCATTGGCAACCTTTTCGGCGCACTTTTTGCCAATCAGCCCTACATTAGCAGCGAACTCATGAAAAAACTCTACGGCCTATTTTTATTTCTCATTGGATTCCGGTATCTATTCCCCAACTTATTTACACGCTAAAAGCCGGCAAACTCCTCTTCATCTGTGTATGCCTGCGGCACGCTGCGCTATCATCTGCGGTTAATTATCTTTAAAAACCCCAAAACATGGCCTTAAAAAAATTCCCAGAAAAATTCTTGTGGGGTGCAGCAACCGCAGCCTATCAAATAGAAGGTGCCTGGAATGAAGATGGCAAAGGCGAAAGTATTTGGGATCGTTTTACCCACCGGCAGCACACGATCCTCAACAGCGCCAACGGCGATATAACTTGCAACCACTACCATCGAATGCCTGAAGATGTGGCGCTGATGAAAGAATTAGGGTTGCAAAGTTATCGCTTCTCAATCTCTTGGTCAAGAGTAATTCCGCAAGGATACGGAAATATCAATGAAAAAGGCATCGACTTCTACAACCGGCTGGTCGATAAATTATTAGAAGCCGGCATCGTCCCCAACATTACGCTCAACCACTGGGATTTGCCCCAAGCCATTCAAGATGCCGGCGGCTGGCCTAACCGTGACACAACCGATTGGTTTGCCGAATATGCCGGCTTAATGTTCAACCGGCTCGGAGATCGAGTAACCTTATGGTCTACTCACAACGAACCTTGGGTGGCAGCTTTTTTCGGCTACGGCTACGGCAATTTTGCCCCAGGAATTGCAGATTTTTCCCAAGCTTACCAAACTGCCCATCACCTGTTATTAGCTCACGGTAAAGCATTGCAGGTGTTTCGCCAAGGCGGTTATAAGGGCGAAATAGGCATTGTGCTGAACTTCTCCCATTTTGAACCGGCAACCCATAACGAAGCAGATATCGCAGCCTGCCGGCGAATTTATGAGAACACGATCAGCTTATTCATGGAACCACTATTCAAAGGGCGTTACCCAGAAATGCTGTTTGAGTGGATCGGTTCCCACGCGCCCCAAGTTCAAGACGGCGACATGGCAATCATTAGCCAGCCGGTAGACTTTTTGGGAGTCAATTATTACTTCACAGATGCCATTTCCTTTACCCCTTGGGGTGGGTTGCTCAAATATGATTACAAACCGATCTCAGCATCAGGTTGGGGTCAAACTGAAATGGGTTGGGGAATCAATCCTGCCGGTTTCAAAGCCGTATTACTAGATATTAAAGAAAACTACGGCAATCCTAAAATTTACATTACTGAGAACGGTTGCGCCCTCAAAGATACACCCGACGCTAACGGTTTTGTTAGCGATCCCAACCGAATAAATTTTCTTCGCGCCCACTTTCTTGCAGCCTATGATGCAATTCAAGAAGGTGTTAATTTACATGGCTACTACATTTGGACGCTGATGGATAATTTTGAGTGGGCGCACGGCTATAAACCACGTTTCGGCTTAGTACGCGTGGAATATGAAACCGGCAAACGCATCCCAAAGCAAAGTGCGAAATGGTATAGGGAAGTCATTGCCGGCAACGGATTTCAGGAGTGAGATTGAGTTATGAGTGAGTCATACTTAGTTGAACTTATCTTCTTCTACTACGCCCGCTAAAGCTACCACCACGGCTGCGAGAAGGTGATTTAATCCATGGTTCACTCTCACCGGCATCACTCTGAGTTTTAGGAAGAATATTAGTAGCTCCAGTATTTAACGGTTGCGGGCGACGCCGATTACTAATATCAACCGATGGGAGATAACAGGAGAGTGCTGGGGAATGACTTTGCCACGCGTCCTCGCATTCATCTAACTCAGTATCCTCTGATTCAGAATCACTTACTGCAACAGCAGCCGGTTCAGCCGTGTCTTGCCACTGGGTAATTAATTTTTCAGCTTGTTGCAGATTCTTGGTATCTCCCTGCTGAGAAAAAAGTTCTGAGGCTTTCTCTAAATCTTCAATTCCTTTTTCCTGAATTCCTAGCTCATAACGCAGCGAACCTCTTTCCAGGTAAGCTCTAGCATGGTTGGGATCGATACGAAGCGTTTCACTTAAATCAGCTACTGTCTGTTGTTTATTTCCTAACACATATTGCGCCAAAGCGCGATTAAAATATGCTTCAGTATAGTTAGCATTCAGTTTGATTACTTGGTTGTATTCTTGAACGGCTTTCTGATTATTTCCTAAAGCCGAATAAGCAATTCCCCGCCCAAAGTAAGACTCAGCAATGCTGGAATTCAGACTTACTGCTTGCGTAAAATATTCTAAAGCTCGCCGGTAGTCTGCTTTTTCAAGTGTCTCAACACCTCGGTTATTAAAGTCTGCTGCCTGCTGAGCAGTTGCAAATCTTTTGCTGATTATCTCGTAATTAGAACGGTAAGCCGGCAACTTTTGCTGAGCGATTTCCGCCACCGATGTACTTGCGGGAATCGTTTTGACAAGGAGAAGCGCCATCTGCCATTTTTGTTTCGCTTCATACCAAACTTTCACCGGATGCGGTGGGTTTTGCACCAAAATAGCAGCTTCCATCGCTAGTTTTTCAGCATTTTTTAGGTTTTTTGCTGCTAAAAAATTTACACCGACAATGCTTTGCATTCCTCTGAGCTTAACCAGATCCGCTTGAGCTTGTTGGTAGGCAAATCCAGGCGCATTAGGAATCTTTTCTAAAATGGCAATTGTTTCTGTTAGAGATTGCTCTGCGTTTTTGAGTGAATTGACATCTGGGCTATCCTTAACAGTTTCCACCTGAGCGATTACAGTTTTGGATTTAGCGAGCGTCCACTGCTGTACTTTATATAGGGTGAAGAAGCCGGCACCCACACCGAAAATTAAAACGCTGAGGGCAATGTATAAGCCCATGTACAAAGCGTTTGGTTTTTGTGGGGGGAGTATAGTATTTTGATTGCTTGCAAGAGGCTCAACATTCTGAGTGCTTGCAAGAGGCTCAACATTCTGAGTGCTTACAACTATTGCGGAATTCTGCCGGCTTGCAATTGGCTCAGGGTTTTGCAACGCCCGCCGCATTTGCTCTAACTCTAACTCGATATCGGAGCCGTCATTTGTGTTAGCCATGCTTCCTGCAACCCTACCCAATATGTCGTGAACCGCACTCGCACCCAAGGGTGTCTGCAGCAATCTTACACATATTGATCTGGGCTGAACTCGGTATTATTACGGGTTCAGCCTCATGGCTAAACAATCAGCTTCTGGTATTCTTCCTCTGTGATAATCTCTTGCGTACTCTCCACCCGATCAACGAACACGATGCCGTTGAGATGATCGAATTCGTGTTGAAAAATTCGGGCGACAAAATCGGTTAATTCTTGCCGGCACAGTTTGCCATCCCGACTGGTGTATTCAATTTCAATCGCTTGATATCTCGGAACCAATCCCCGAATCCCCGGAACACTTAAACATCCTTCCCAATCCTTCCCAATCTCAGCGGAGTGAGCAATAATCTGAGGGTTCAGCATTGCTGTTGGTTCCATCATCGGCGCATTGGGATATCTTATCGTTGGACGCGATGCCACAATAAACAAGCGGTAAGATTCAGCCACCTGCGGCGCGGCAATTCCCACGCCATTTGCTTTACCGGCAGTGAAAATTAAGCGATCAATCAGTTTTTGAATACGTTCATCGTGAACATTTTCGATTGGCTGAGCTTGCCGGCGTAGGATGGGATCGCCTAGTTCAGAGATTTCCAGTAACTCGCTCATAAAAATTTTTCTACGCTACATTAAATAGAGAAGGGCTGCATCTGCCTGAAGAGGTAGGCTAATTGTAAAGTTTTGTTAAATTCGTCAAAATTCTGCTTATAGCCTTCGATTCTTGGGCAATATAAAAATGCCACTGAAGACGGGCAATACCAAATTACCTATACGCAAATGTTACAAGAACAATTGACCCCCTGCGCTAACCTTCTCTATCAATGGATTCTGCGGAAAGTTCCCACGAAAGCTACGGCAAACCTCAACATCAAGGATTTTCAAGCATGGAGTGCTGAGTTTAAGGAAAGACCCTATAGCGAACGTGAGGTTCTCAACGCTTTTAGGCAGTTAAAGCAACTTGAACTGATCAACGTTACCAAAACGGAGGTAACGATCCGCGCTAAAGAGATGGAAACTTTCAATGGGAACAAGTCTTCCCTGGCCAATCGGTTAACATCAAGTCCTGTTAAGCTTAATCTTTACATTGTAGCGCTATTGGTGACTTTGATTCTCGGTGGGTTAAAGTTGGCCACTATGTCTTCCAGTACGGCGTCGTCGCAAGCGCAAATACAAAATTTAAAACTCCCCAATTTCTGGAATTCTCCAAGTGATAAATAATAGGGTGGCGCGATGGCATCTGCCAACCGCGCCACACAGTAACGGAGCAAAACTCGGCTACTCAGGTTGCACCGGCATCGGGCCGGGTTTTACCTCCAGTTTCAACGTCTTCCCATTACGGTTAATTTCAACTTGCAACGGGCTACCGAGCTTGCTGGCTCGTACCAACTGTTGCACGGTTTCTGCCTTAGTAATGGGCTGATTGTCAATCTTTTGGATCACATCGCCGGCTCGCAACCCCGCTTTAGCTGCCGGTGCATCCTCAGCAATTCGACTAATCAAAACACCTTGATCGGTTTCTACGCGAATTCCACTATTGGGTTCAGCGTTAATTTCTTTTCTTATTTCCGGCGTCAGCGGGATCATCTCAATGCCAAGATAGGGATGTTCAACTTTGCCTTTGCTGATCAGCTGCTGGGCAATTTCTTGCACAGAGTTAATCGGAATCGCAAAACCCAACCCTTGCGCCCCACTAATGATAGCCGTGTTCATGCCAATCACCTCACCGGCAGCATTCAGCAACGGCCCACCAGAATTTCCGGGATTAATCGCAGCATCGGTTTGAATAAAGCCAACTCGCTTATCAGGTACGCCCACTTGATTACTAGAGCGTTCAGTCGCGCTAATAATGCCGGCAGTCACCGTATTATCTAACCCCAAAGGATTGCCGATGGCGATGGCCCATTCCCCCGGCTGTAGCAGCGCGGAATCTCCGATCGTCACCGCCGGCAAGTTAGAAGATTCAATCTTAACCACCGCCACATCCGTCACCGGATCTTCCCCCAACACCTTGCCGGTGAAACTGCGCCCATCCTTAAGCGTCACCTCCACCGTATCTGCACCATCAATCACATGAGCGTTCGTGATAATATGGCCATCCTCACTGAGGGCAAAACCAGAGCCAACACCCTGTTGAACCCTGCGCTGCTGAGGAGCTTGCGGTTGATTTCGGCCAAAAAATCGGCGAAAGATGGGATCTTCAAACATATCTGAGCGAGATCGGTTCACGGTTCGGGAGGCATCGATCCGCACCACAGCCGGCCCGACTTTCTCCACTGCCACCACAATAAAATTAGAATCCACATCAGCCGGTGGCAAGGACTCAACTACAGCCGTCTCTGTTTGCAGAGGCGCTAAACTCTTGAACTGTTGGGTTTGTTGCGCCGTTGAGCCGGCAAACAACTGCGGGTTAGCTTTGATAAAACGCGTGCCCAAGAACGTGCCACCGGCTCCCATCAGCACCAGCAGTAAGTAAATTGCCGGCTGCTTCCACGAAAATTTGCTTGATGCCTCAGTCTTGCTGGTTGAAGTATCCATCAGATTGATTTTGGACATTAGATTTTGGAGTTTGGATTTTGGGCGCTAACGACAGGTCACGCAGGGTTTTGGTAGACTGCTGACAGCGATGGCAAACACACTTTCAATTTTTTATAGAAAGCCGTTAAATTAACAGTATTTAACCGGAGTTTCCCCCCACAATCAGAATAGCTTCTTTGCCAAATACAAATGTCCTTGGCTTGACTTCATTATAGATTAGGGGGATTTGAGAGACTAGAGGGAGGGGGAGAGCACAAGAGGGGGAGAATACCCAATCCTCCTACCTTTAGGTTGGCGAAGCTGACCCATGCCCCATCCCCCATGCCCAATCCCCCATTCCCAGTTAACAGTAGAGGTAAGCGGTGACCATTCCCCTTGAAAGTCTCTGGAATCAAGTCTTAGAACGCCTGCAACTGCAACTGAGCCGGCCTACCTTCGAGACTTGGATCAAGACTGCCAGTGCCGAACAACTGGAAAATAACTGTTTGATCATTCGCACGCCCAACCCTTTTGCGCGTAATTGGTTGCAGAAGTATTACATCAAAACCATTGCTGACGTTGTCCGTGACATTTTGGGCCACAGCGTCGAAATTTACATTACCACGGCCCAAGCTGAGCAAACCACGAGTGCCGGTGAAACCCAATTTCTCTGGCCCTCTGCCACCGGCACCCCAGAACCCACACCCACCCCCCGGCCTAAACCGACCGACTTAAACCAGAAGTATGTTTTCTCGCGCTTCGTGGTCGGATCTAATAATCGGATGGCTCACGCCGCTTCTCTTGCCGTAGCAGAATCTCCCGGACGAGAATTTAATCCTTTGTTTCTATGTGGCGGTGTCGGCTTAGGAAAAACCCATTTAATGCAGGCTATCGGTCACTATCGCTTGGAAATCGATCCCGATGCCAAAATCTTTTATGTTTCCACTGAACAATTTACCAATGATTTAATCGCAGCGATTCGTAAAGATAGTATGCAAAGTTTTCGCGAGCATTATCGCGCTGCAGATGTCATCTTGGTAGACGATATTCAATTTCTCGAAGGCAAAGAATACACCCAAGAAGAATTTTTCCACACATTTAATACCCTGCATGAAGCCGGTAAGCAAGTTGTGATCGCCTCTGATCGTCCGCCTAATCAAATTCCCCGCTTACAAGAACGGCTGTGTTCTCGCTTTTCAATGGGTTTGATTGCGGATATCCAAACGCCCGATTTAGAAACGCGGATGGCAATTTTGCAAAAAAAGGCAGAGTACGAAAATATGCGTCTGCCGAGAGATGTGATTGAATATATCGCTTCTAGCTACACCTCCAATATTCGAGAACTAGAGGGCGCTTTAATTCGGGCAGTTGCTTATATCTCAATTTCTGGTTTACCGATGACAGTGGAAAATATTACGCCGATTTTAAATCCCCAAACGGAGAAAGTAGAAGCTTCACCGGCAGCGGTGATTATGGCGATTGCCGAAGCCTTTGATGTTTCAATCGAAGACTTGAAAAGCAACTCACGCCGGCGAGAAATTAGTCAAGCTCGTCAAATTGGAATGTATCTAATGCGACAGCATACAGACTTAAGTTTGCCGAAAATTGGAGAGGAATTTGGCGGCAAAGATCATACAACCGTGATGTATAGCTGCGAAAAAGTTGCCCAACTAAAAGAAAGCGATCCGAGTTTAGCGCAAACGCTTCGCCAACTGAGTGATCGCATCAACTTTGCTAGCCGGTCGCCCGGTTAATATATCTTAAGTGATACCAAAAACTGCCGGCATACAGAGGCAGAACCGAGAAGAAATTTTGTAGCATTTTGTAGCATACTCAACTAATACCAAATCCGCTTGAGCTAGGTTACTTACCTAACGTGAGTTCGGGTTAAGCAGAGGGAAGCAAATTGTGCTCAAGAGCAATGGAGGGCTTTTTAGGTTGGTGGCAATAGGCAATCAATCCACAAACGATATTGACCAAGCAGTTGACGGGACTGCGG
>JAHHHM010000042.1 GCA_019359355.1 Microcoleus vaginatus WJT46-NPBG5
CTTTTAGATACTTTTCTTTCAGTTCACTTGGCGTGAGATAATCGGCTAAGTAGGCTTTTCTCGGCATAATTGTTATCAAATTTATTTTGAGAAAACATAAGTAGTCTAGCATAACCGGATTTGGTATGATTAGGCTTTGTTCAATATTTCAACTGTGTTATTCTTATTTCAAGCAAAATTAACTTGCTCTAAAAATTAAACTCGGCAAGCAAGTATCCCATCAACACTTTTATAAACGTTACGCTGTTTTTTATAGTATTTTTTTGCTAACAAACTAATCAGTAGCTTGATGAAACTTATTTTTATTTTAAAATTAAAATTTATGCCTAACCGCTTTTATAAAGTAATTATTTAGGGTCGCTAGAATAATTTTTGACTTGAACTGGCTTCACAACACAACCCGAGCAAATGCCGGCATAATCTTTGGAGATTGTGCCGGCACGATCAAGAATTTTCCTGAATTGAAAACGTAACTAATAATAGTCCGATTTAGGTTGTGGCATAGGCATTTCAAAGTTAGAGGGATCGTAGATATATCTAGCTGCCTCTTCTTCCAATCTGTGGATCAAATAAGGTTCAATTGCATTCGTGTGCCGGAGAGCAGCTAAATAGCCATCTAAATACAGTCTCAGATCGCCGAAGCGGTAACCTTTATTCCACATTTCAACGAGAGCGTCCGTAAGTTTTTGATAGTGACGGATGGTTTGAGTATCTTGAAGCATGAGTCTGACCTCCGGATAGGTAAGTAAAAAAAGTTTAGGTTGGCCTGGTCAGCTGGGGCGAACGCACGGTTTTAACTTGATAGACGCAACCCACCGCCACATTGTTCGGTATAGGGTTAACCCATTCCGGCTTTAACTGAATGTCTCGATCTGTTTAGGTTCAAGGCGTCAGAAAATCGGTCCTGGTTCTCTGTCCTTTTAGTCATTGCCGGCTCACTCATCAATGCCTCCGGTACAGTGGCTGGCCAGAAAATATTCTTTCTATAGAATTCGTAGTCTAGCAGCAACAGCCAAGGAGTTTCGTCTACTAAAAGGTTTAATTTTGTATTTTTTAAGACCAATATAGCCTCACTATCGAGGCTAAGCTGAGGATTCGGTGAATTTTGGGATGCGTCTTTAAGCAGATGACGCTGAGAGCGGGCGTTCAGAATTGCATCTTGGCGGGACTGGCCGGCAGTCACACGCAAACGAGAGTCCAGTGGCGCGTCCTGGTCATCACAACCAGTGATTTTTCTGTAACTCGACGCTTCAGCCATGAAGTTTTTCAAAGGTAGTTCTTAAACTATTGTAACGGAATCTCCCCAAAGTCCTGCGCTAGGGTTGCGGGCCTTGAGGATTTTACGCAATCTTTACACGCTGACTCTGTACTTCAGCCTTTTACCTCAAAAGGGGGTAGCAGTGGTTACAAAACCATGACAAATGCTTTGTTACTCTTAAAACCACCGACGTGAAGGTGAACTTCTGTGGTATTAGTTTCTATTCAAATCGTTGAGGGTAATCCTCATTTACGTTCCCTGTTAGGTTGGCACTTACAGCAAGTTGGGTATGCTGTGCACCAATCCGCTGATATCCGTCATGCCAGGGATGTTTTTTTTAACCGGCAGCCCACACTGGTGATCGTTGACTCTGAACTGCCCGATGGCGATGGACTAGAGTTTTGTCGGTGGCTGCACCGGCAGCAACTCTCAATGATTTTAATGCTGTCGGCTCGCAACACGGAAGCAGATATTGTGGAAGGGTTGAAGGCGGGGGCAGACGATTACTTGAGAAAACCCTTTGGGATGCAAGAGTTTTTAGCCAGAGTGGAAGCCCTGCTTCGCCGGCATAAAACAATGACACCCCCAGTCAGTTTAGATTATGGCGAGCTGAAAATAGACTTGGTACAGCGCCGAGTCCGCTTTCAAGGCGAGTCAATCGAACTGACCCCGCAAGAGTTTAGTTTGCTCTATGTCTTGGCCCAAGCCGGGGGATTGCCACTCAGCCGGCCAGAATTGCTACGCCGAGCGTGGCCAGATGCCATTGATAATCCGCGCACCATAGACACTCATGTGCTCTCACTGCGGAAGAAAATTGAAATCGACCCCCGGCAACCCAGCCTGATTCAAACAGTCCGCAATGTGGGCTATCGCTTGAATCTGGAAGTGCTCTCTAGCCCGATGCCATCGGCAGAACACACCACTGGTAAAAGTCTGCCGATGCGCCAGTTGTCTAAAGTTGCCGCCGGTGACAGCCACCGACTCTAGGGGCATTGGGAATCGGGCAAAGCTGCGCCCACAAGAAGGGTATAGGCATAGAATTGGAAATTCTCGCCTCTCCCCCTTTAGGGCGTGTCTGCAAACTTGTCAAACTAAAATTAGCAAATGAGTAGACGCTTAACAGTAGACTAGCAATGACTTGTGGAGATTTAACTGAGGCAAGGGTGGGAAAAGCTCAAAGCTTTATGCCCAATCCCAATACCTTTAGGTTGGCACAGCCTTGCCCCATTACCTTCACGGTAAAGGAAAGCCGGTCGTTTCTTTAATGAAGTCAAGAACCTTGCTGTAGGCTTCTGGATCGCTTTGCTGAGTCAACACGATGCTGGTTTCGCCACCCGGGAAGTAAAGCGTTAAGCGGCCATTCCAAGACAAGGAGAAGGCGCTGATGCGATCGAGATCGAGCACGTAAATCTGTTTGTCTCGCTCATAGCATATCTTGATCCAGTGCGCCACAAGACCTCCTCCGCTCAAAACCCCGCACGCCGGCCTCAAAATACTTCAGCCGGCACTGCTGGTGCTACTGCCGGTTGCAAACGCTCCATTGCCGCCTGAATAAAACCCTTGAACAGGGGGTGAGGCATATTCGGTCGCGACTGGAACTCTGGGTGGAATTGGGTGGCAATGAAGAAGGGGTGATTGGGGAGTTCAATGATTTCCACTAAGCGCCCATCGGGAGAGGTGCCGCTGATCTTAAAGCCGCTTTCTAAAAACAGGTTGCGATAGGCATTATTAAATTCATAGCGATGCCGATGGCGTTCATAGACGACCTCATCCTGGTAGAGACTGAACGCTAAGGTATCGGGTGCCAAACGGCAGGGATACAGTCCCAGTCGCATGGTGCCGCCTAAATCCACAACATCTTGCTGTTCCGGCAAGAGATTGATCACTGGATTTCGGGTGTCGGGGTCAAATTCGGCACTGTTAGCATCTGCTAGCGTGGCAATGTGACGCGCCCATTCAATGACGGAACACTGCATTCCCAAACACAACCCCAAAAAAGGAATATTGTGCTGGCGGGCGTACTCAATAGCCGCAATTTTTCCATCGACTCCTCGCACACCAAACCCACCCGGCACCAGGATGCCATCGATATCTTGAAGATAAGATTCGGCACCGTAAGTTTCCAGGTCTTCTGAGTTGATCCAGCGCACGTTGAGCGAGGCTCCCATTGCGATTGCAGCATGGCGCACGGCTTCTATGACTGACAGGTAGGCATCCGTCAGCCGCACGTATTTGCCAACAATTGCAATCTCAATCTGCTGCCCTCCTTGATACAAACGATCCACAATACTTTGCCAGTGACTGAGGTTGGGTTGGCGCTGTTCAAGCTGGAACAAGTCGAGCACTTGCTGAGCTAGCCCTTCCCGTTCTAGGATGAGCGGCACTTCATAAATACTGATGGCATCTTTGGCGGTAATCACACTTTCCACCGGCACGTCGCAGAATTCTGAGAGTTTCTCTTTCATGCCTTGCTGCAAGGGCCGGTCACACCGGCACACCAAAATATCCGGTTGAATCCCAATAGAGCGCAGTTCTTTGACTGAGTGCTGTGTCGGCTTGGTTTTCATCTCGCCGGCTGCCGGAATCCAGGGTAAGAGGGTGACGTGCATATACAGCACATTATTGCGCCCTACATCTTTACGGAACTGGCGGATTGCTTCGAGGAAGGGTAGGGATTCAATATCCCCGACGGTGCCGCCAATTTCCGTAATGACTACATCCGGATTGGTATCTTTAGCAACTCGGTGGATACGCTCTTTAATTTCAGTGGTAATGTGCGGGATCACCTGTACGGTGCCACCTTGATAGTCGCCACGACGTTCTTTATTCAGCACGGCTTGATAAATTGAGCCGGTGGTGACGCTATTGAGGCGGGACATGGAGGTATCTGTAAAGCGTTCGTAGTGCCCCAAGTCCAAGTCGGTTTCCGCACCATCTTGCGTGACAAAGACTTCCCCATGCTGGAAGGGACTCATCGTGCCCGGATCGACATTAATATAGGGGTCAAGCTTTAAGATCGAAACAGAATAATCCCGCGACTTTAGCAGCCGGCCTAGACTTGCCGCTACAATACCTTTGCCAATACTGGAGACGACCCCACCCGTCACAAATACAAACTTACTCATAAACTTCGTCAAATGCTTAGATTTCCCCGCCAGCGCCTGATGCCAATTGCGGCACAGCCTTAGCTGTGAGCATTCAGCTGGGGCGGTTACCAGCTGTTGCCTGCACACAACCCAGATGACAGGATAGCATTCTTCCTACAGACTTATGAAAAGTCGCTAGACTTCCTAGCCCCAATAATTGCGTGAGCTCTGTAAAATTTTATACTTTGTTAACCATTAGGAAATGAAAAATTGGAAATAGGCTTTTCTCCCTTAAAAAAGCAAGTATAGAAATTCAGCCTGATTTTATCCTTTCACATTTTCACTAAATTTTATTTCTACCGATAAATTAATAGGCATAAGAGCCGGCTAAAAAGCTGCTTTCATTTGTATCTGTCAGGCAGTTTTATAACCTGTGTCTTTTGAACGACAACTCTAGAATAAAACAGCCGGATAGTAATCGGTTCGCCTTGTAAACTTTTTAATAACAATTCAAAGCGTTCGTCAGTTTTAGATCCCTAAATGCCCAAAAACTGGCTGTCCCCATCATAATTTACAGGGAACATTGCCGGCCTGAACAGCAGAAGCTTGTTTGTTAAAATCCAAAATTGGTCTGATGCGTGTGCCGGCTCCAAATTCAACTAAAATCAAGTTCGGTTGCTTAGAAACCTTAAAAAACCCGTTATCGCTGAAACACTGGGAAAATATGAGAAAACTTGCAGGATTGGCCGTGCTTGGGTCTGTAATGACGTTTCCCGCTTGGACAGCTCAACCCCTCGCGGTCGCTTACCCACCGGCTATCCTCCATGCCAAAGCGGAGATGCCGGTGAACACTCTGGCGCTTGAACACAAAGCGACAGGTGAGCTGATCGCGAGTTTACCGCAGCAGCGAGGAGAAAATCTGTTTAATTTACCTCAGGAAGTTGCTAAGACGCAAAGTGGAGTCCGCTTCCGGGAAGTGATGCAGTATGCAATGGGGCAAAATTTGTCTCAGCGTCCGATGGGAGAGATTATCCAAACAATAGCCGAGCAATTTGTTGGCACTCCTTACGCCGCCGGTTTGTTAGATAAGTCTAACCAAGAAACGCTTGTTTTATCCCTTGAGGGGTTTGACTGCGTGCTATTTATCGAAACTGTGCTAGCGATGGCGCGAGGTGTGGCGTTGCAAGATTATTCTTACCAAAGTTTTGCCGGCCACATTCAAAATCAGCGATACCGAAATGGTGAAATGAATGGCTATTGCAGCCGGCTACATTATTTTTCCGATTGGATAGCAGACAATCAAAAACGCGGAGGCGTTCAAAATTTGACCCAAAGTTTTGGGGGAATTCCCTTAAATAACCAACTAAATTTTATGAGCCAACATCGCAGCAGTTATCCGCAACTTGCTAACGATGATGAAGCTTATGAGTGTATTGTCGGCATGGAAGCAAATCTTGCTCAACTGCAAGTGGATTACATTCCCAAAAACGAGATCCATACGGTTTATAGCCGGCTGCTACCGGGAGACGTTGTAGCCATAGCAACCGATGTCGAAGGACTGGATGTAACGCATACTGGCCTCGTTTATCAGCATCCTGATGGCAGTATTGGGTTTATTCACGCTTCTCCGAGTGGGGAAGTGAAAATAGCTCGCGATTTACAAGCCTATGTCGAAGCTGTCGAGAGTACGGTCGGCGTTATATTAGCGCGTCCTGTTGACTCACGGCAAACAGCTTCCCGTCAAGCATTTTAACTTTTACACGAACTTAAGACTGTCTTACTGCTTGGCAAAATGGAAAATTTTAGCGTTTAGTAGGCTTTGAAATAGTTTAAATTTGGCGCTGTTAATCAGGTGTGAAAATCTGAAAAAAGAAGCGTTGAACGCCAAGATTCACAAAGAATAAGGGCAATGCAAAACAAGCCCTCGTCGATTGCCTTACATTAACTCAATTTAACTCAAAAAAGACTTAATATCTTGAAAGTTGAGGCGCTACTTGATCAAGAATACCCTTTTTTCAATTTACCTAATTAATAGCAACTTTAACAAACAGTTCAAACGAAAATTAAGCTAAAATAAATTAAATGAATTTACTTTTCAATAGTTCAGTTGATTTTAAGGAAAATTATTTGAATTAAATACATTTAAACTGACTGCTCCCTAAAAAACACACACAATTTTCACGTTTCAAGGAGAAATAGAAAAATCTACTTCTGCCCGAAGAGAAAATAGGATAGCATAAAAAACGGCAATTATGAAATAAGGTATGGCTGCAATAATGGAAATATATTATGAATAAAATATTAGGACTGCTGACATTAGGTTCTGTGATGGTAATATCATCTTCCGCTCGCGCAGATCAACTGATATTTGTAGCCTACCCACCCCCAAACCACACAACCACCTCAGAGCGGATATTCTTGATTGGCACCGCACCGCCGGCAGGAGAAGTTGCGATTAACGGCCAGAAAATTGAACGGAGTCAGGCCGGCCATTTTGCTCCCAGTTTCCCGCTCCAGATCGGCGAGAATGTGTTTACGTTGCGCTACGAAAACCAAGAACTGCAAATTAAGGTAACGCGGACATTAGGCGGGCCGCAGGTGCCCGAAAAAGTGGGGTTTGCGAAAGATTCCCTCACCCCTGCTGCGAACGTTGCCAGAATGCCGGGGGAGTTGATTTGTTTTAGTGCTGTTGCGCCGGCAAATGCTGAGGTCTCCGTCCAGCTCGGCAAGCTGAAGTTTCCCCTAAGTTCCCAACCCCTAACCACCACTTTGGCACCGAATTCAGCGGTTTTAACCGGCCAAAATGAACCGATCGCCCGATCAGCGGGACAGTATCAGGGTTGTATTGCAGCACCGGCAACAGCGGGAAATTGGGGGCAACCGAAATTCCTGCTAACCCTTAATGGCCAGACAATCTCGGAGCAAGGGCCGGGAACCATTAGAATTCTGTCGCCAGGACAACTGGCAACCGCCCAAGTATCTGCTGATGCCGGCGTCGCCAGAACAGGACCGAGCACCGATTTTTCTCGCCTGACGCCCCTGCCAAAAGGAACGCAGGCGGCCATTACAGGTCGTGAGGGCGAATGGTTACTACTCGATTATGGCGGTTGGATCAAGAGTGAAGAAACGCGGATTATTGAAGGTTCAGTCCCGCCGAAATCGCTCATTCGTGGGGTGACTTCCCGTGAGGTTGATAATTGGACAGAGGTGCTGTTCCCATTGCAAGTGCCGGTGCCGGTGAATGTGCAGCAAGGCAACCGCAGCTTAACGCTGACGCTGTACAATACCACCGCCCAAACAGATACAATTCGCCTCGGCGATAACTCAGTGATTTCCCGCTTTGAGTGGCAGCAAGCAGTGCCGGGACAGGTGCAGTATACGTTTAATTTCAAAAGCCAGCAGCAGTGGGGCTACAAGCTAAGGTATGAAGGCACGACGCTGGTGCTGTCTTTGCGAAATCCACCGCCGGATCTTCCTAGCACTCAGCCGCTTGCCGGTGTCAGAATTCTTCTTGATCCCGGACATGGCAGCCAAAATGATTTGGGTTCTAGGGGTCCCACCGGCTATCCCGAAAAAGATGTCACTTTAGTGGTGTCAAAACTGTTGCGAGATGAATTAGTAAAGCGCGGTGCAACTGTGTATATGACCCGTGAGGGAGATGAAGATTTATACCCTCAAGATCGGGTGGCTATGATTGAACAGCAAGAGCCAAATATTGCCCTCAGCATCCACTACAATGCTTTGCCTGATAGCGGTGATGCCATGAATACGAAAGGCATTGGGACGTTTTGGTATCATCCCCAAGCGCAACCTTTAGCGATATTTTTGCATGACTATTTAGTGCAAAGGTTAAAGCGGCCTTCCTATGGAGTGTTTTGGAACAACTTAGCCCTAACCCGTCCTACAGTTGCCCCATCTGTTTTGCTGGAATTGGGCTTTATGATTAATCCCGAAGAATTTGAGTGGATTGTTAATCCGGAAGAACAAAAAAGATTAGCAAGTACCCTGGCGGATGGGATCAGTAAATGGGTTGACAGAAGTCAATAAAAGTTGGATGAATTCAGTCTTTATGGGCGTTTGTAAACCATTGGTTTCGCAGATTAATTAATTTGTGGGGCGGGCATTTCGCCTGCCCTGCACCTGTGAAATCTGCCTTCTACCTGCGGTATTTTCAAAAACTCCAAGGTTTTGTAAAAATTATCAGAAATCCCTGCTTGCACCGAATTCTTACTTAGAGTTTACGGGGGGATTTTTCAAGTTCCAAATAGGAAGTTTATTCACTTCTTCAATCGTTACATCTACATAGGTGACGCTGTTTTCTTGAAGAGGATATTCACCAAAATAACCTTTCTCACCATCATGAGCGTGTGGGCCGATTATGTGAGCTTTATAATGGCCGGCTAGACGTGCTTGATTGAAAGGTGATCCTACATTCCCATACCAGCGCGATGGAAATACAATACTGCCGATATTGTCAATCCAGTCTTGCCGGCCTTGAAGATGATACACACGATCAGCCGCTTCAAATCCATTTGTTCCATTAAAAACACCCCCAATAGAAACTACTGAAATTTGTGCATTTAACCACTGGTTAAGATAAGGAGCTGCGCCAAGAGCAACTTGCACACCACCGCTAGTTCCCATTAATATAATGTTGAGTGGTTTGTCGGGGGAAGCCGGTATTGATTGCTTGGCTTTCATTCGCTCAATAATTGCTGTGGCAATTCCTTGATTGTAAACAGGGCCATAGCGCGGATCAACAGAAATTGCAAATCGCCAAAGATTGCGAATTTTAACCAGGATATCTCCAATTGTTCGCCAGCCTTTTGCATTATTTGCAAAGCGCCATACTGGCGCAAAGAGTCGCTGCCCCCCTAAACTTTGATTAGAGACTGAATAAGGAAAAACATCGGAAACCGCAACGCAGTTAGGATGTTTCTGCACTAAACGATTTAAAAAAGTTTCTTCTCCTGGCGTTAATTCATCAGCAGAAAAATCTCCCACTCCCGGCAAAAAGATAATATAACAGTTTACCTTTGTCGGTTTTGCTCCAGCATTTGAGCCATTGCCGGCAGGTAACTCTTTGAGCCGGTTTTTCCGTAAACCGATAATTTCAGCCCCTTGATCCAGCCACCACACCAGCGTTCCCACCGGCGCAAAGAATCCCCAAACTAGCAAAATAATTCCTGCCAGGATCAGTAGATTCAAGGTTCCACCCCTAAACCAGCGAAGTATCTGACCAATTAACTGCAGCATTTAATTAGGTTGAGATAAAGAATAGAATTTTTGTCAAGCCCTGCACGCCGGCAAAATTTGTTGAACTTTTTGTGGTAGGTTTCTCTATAAAATAGTATTTTATCAAAATTGCAATTAACTAAGAGGAGAAGAAAGGCAGCGTGAGTGGCAAAGACTCAAAAGGAAGTTTATGGGCGACGCTTAGGAACGCACTAACATTGGATGCCAATTTTTATGAAAATGCTCCCATCAACCCTGCAACCACCCAGATAGCCAGAACGATTGTCATCTTAGCAGCACTATCTCATGTGCTGGGTACCTTCGTGATCTTATTGATTAACTTGGCCAAGCCTCCTATCCTAGTTCTCGCACTTTTGATAGATGGTCTCAGCATTATAGGAGGCTACTATTTTTGGACATTGACTATTTCAAAAATCGGGCAATGGCTAAAACCCAATCACGTCACCTACAGAGATTTGCTGATTCCTATCGGCTTTGCCTATGCTCCTCAAGTGCTCAATTTCTTAACATTAATTCCCTTACTGGGACGCCCGATTGAGTTAATCCTAGCCGTATGGAGTTTGTTAGCTGTCATTGTTGCAGTCCGCCAAGGTTTAGATATTAAAACTCATTGGGCAGCGTCGATTTGTTTAGTGGGATGGCCTATCATTCAAATAGCAATTGGCTTTGTTCAAGTGCTTGAGCAAAATTTGGTAACGCGCTTCTAGTTAAAACATTCTAGTTTCTAAAAGCTGCTTAAAGTGATCTCTAAGTGATCTCTAATTGATTATAAAAATTAGTTTTAGAGAGAGGCGATTAGGGCGGTTTAAATGCTTAATGAATTATGCAAATAAAACTTCTAAATGCGTGAGTATACAATTGAATGCTTGCGCTCAGGAATCTCGCATTCAGAAATCATTTAGGAATACTATAGTCATTGAAGGTGACACTCATGCGGAGTTTGTTCATGTCGGCCAATTAAATAATGAGCTTTCTCCTTTCTTGCAAGAAGTCCTTGATCCGGGAAATGAGAATTGAGGTTAAGTCTTAACTGTGCAGTTGCCCCAAGCAACTGCCCCACCCCAAGTTAAGCTAAACTGATGATCATTAGACTCTTTCCTGGGTAGCCGGCTATGTCTGTTGCTAAAGATATCGAGATCCCAGAAAATATTCCCCAAGATGTGGTCTTTCCACCCGGTGATTTATATAGCGACGAACCGCAATTGGAAACTTATCTGCATTTGCAGCAGATGATGCTGCTGATAAAATGTCTTGACTGGGGGTGGCGAGATAGAAATGACTTTTTTGCCACCGGCAACCTTACTATCTACTACAGTCCCCGCCAGCGCAAATCTGAGGACTTTCGAGGGCCAGATTTTTTTGTGGTTTTGGGAACTGAACGCAATCCCCGTAAAAGTTGGGTTGTTTGGGAAGAAGACGGCAAATATCCTAATTTAATTGTCGAACTTCTTTCAGAGACAACAGCCTGCACAGATCGGGGACTGAAGAAACAAATTTACCAAGATACGTTCCGCACCCCCGATTATTTTTGGTTTGATCCCGAAACTTTAGAATTTGCCGGCTTTCATTTAGTCGATGGTCAATATCAACCCCTAGAACCGAATTCTCAAGGCCGGCTGTGGAGTCAGCAGTTAAATTTATACTTGGGTATCTATCAGAGAAAGTTGCGCTTTTTTACCCCAGAGGGTGCGCTAGTTCCAACACCCGAAGAAGCAGCAGAATCTGAACGGCAGCAGAAAGAATTGGCTCAGCAACGAGCCGAAAAATTCGCTGCAAAACTCAGAGAATTAAACATTGACCCGGATGACCTTTAATCAATAGGGTGCGTTAAAAACGCACCCGTACTGAATTAAACCGCTTGAGAGATTGGATAAGGACTCGTCAATTGATCCAATTGCTTCACCAGCAAGCTGAGGAATAATCCCACATCGGTGACAACGCCAATTGATTCCACTGAACCGCGATCACTTAACTTCGTTACCACTGCCGGATTAATATCCACACAGACCATTTTGACCCCAGCCGGCGTCATATTTCCCACACCGATTGAGTGCAGCATTGAAGACAGCATCAAAATCATATCCGCGCCGGCAATTAAACGCGAATACTCTTCTTGCGCTTTAATCAAATCCATTTGGGTATCTGGCAATGGGCCATCGTCCCGAATTGAGCCGGCCAGTGAGAAAGGTACATTGTGCTTCACACATTCATACATCACGCCATTTGTGAGGATGCCTTGCTCGACTGCTGCGGCAATACTGCCACACCGGCGAATCGTGTTAATAATCTTCAAGTGGTGCCGGTGTCCGCCACGAACCGCAACCCCGCGCTTCATATCGACACCCAAAGATGTCCCCATCATTGATTGCTCAATGTCGTGTACCGCGATCGCATTGCCCCCCAATAACCCTTGCACATAGCCTTCGCGGATTAAATGAGTGAGATGTTCGCCGCCGCCGGTGTGGATGACAACCGGCCCTGCTGTCACCACAACTTTACCGCCACGATCCCGGATTTGCCGCAGTTCCCAAGCGACTTGCTCCACCACCAACTCGACACGACGCTCACTAGAAACGCTGCCAGACATAAAGCTGAATTCCTGGCTATTGCGTTGCTCCCGTGATTCTGTCTTCCGCACCGTGCGAATGCCGTCTACACCGACGATAACGGACTCGCCGACTTTTAAATCCCGCAGCAATTTACACTTAGCGACCGGCCCTTCAGGGGTGTGTGTCACTGCAACGGCCCCATCCATGCGCTGATTTTGCACCTTGATCCACTGGCAATCCACCCGCACTTCCGTGGGGTAAATCGTCGTAACATAAAAATCATCGGGTGCAACCCCGTCTTGGAGCACGGGTTCTAAATTTGTATCGCAAACCTCTTGGGGAGGTGCCACCGCACCGAGATCGATCAGCAGCGTCATGATTTCTTCCATCACCTCATGGGAAGGTGCCGATACCTTCACCTCAGCAGAGGAAGTGCTTTGTCGCTGCTCTCCTAAATTAAAATTCAAGACTTGGAAGCTGCCGCCGCCTTCCATAATCGTGTCTAAAGCGCGGTTGATCAAGCCGGAATCTAGCAAGTGTCCTTCTAGCCGCACAACGCGACTTTCCACCGGCACGTAGGCTTTGGCTTCTTCCCGCACCGGCTCAGTCACCCGCAGCGTCAGGCACTTGGCAGCACCCCCAGCTTTAAGAAACTCTGTCAGCGCGGTTTCAATCACCTCAAACCCAACTGCACTAAGGCGTTTTTTGAGTTCTTCACTCGCCTTATTCATCACCACAATTGAGTCAATATTGACGGCATTGCAAGCGAAGTTCACGGCGTCTGCTTCCGCAATGGCAATGCGTTTTTCTGCCGGCACACGCATTTCAA
This sequence comes from Microcoleus vaginatus WJT46-NPBG5, assembly GCA_019359355.1. Lineage (GTDB taxonomy): Bacteria > Cyanobacteriota > Cyanobacteriia > Cyanobacteriales > Oscillatoriaceae > FACHB-68. Next base: position 12,979 of record JAHHHM010000042.1, read on the forward strand.
TAATGCGGTTTGAGTAAAAATCAAATGCCGGTGGATAGTAGAGCAAATAGCCGCCGTTGAGGGGACAGAAGCAGGTATCTAGGTGATAGAATCGCTCATCCACAAGCTGCAACGAAATCACCTCAATATCCAGCCATTTTGCTAAATAGGGGTGCGCGTCCAATTCCGAACGGAAACCATACCCCGCCCACAGCCAGCGTCCTTCCCGATCTAGCAACGCATCACCGGCACCTTCAAAGGGCAAATCTTTGGGCAATTCATGAACGGTGTAACCCTGTGACTCGAACCAGGCTTTGAAGTGGGGTTCCTCGCCTTGTCGCTCTTTGTGGAGAAAGCGGCTGAGTACCACCGTCTTGCCCAAAACCAGGCCGGCGTTGGCTGTAAACACCATATCTGGCCAACCTTTTTCGGGTTTCACCAAGTCTACGAGTGCATTTTCTTTCAGGACGTGATAAAGCTTATGCCACTGCTCTACGGCACGATCTCGTGAGGATTTGTGGATATTCCCTTCCATCCAAGGATTAATCACATAATCCACGTCGTAATGGTCGGGGGCGCACATGAGGAAACGAATCGAATCGTTCATAAGAAAATGAAACTATAACAGGACAAACTGCCGTTAACCGAATTCTCTACAGCCACCGCAAAAGCCACTCGTTTTTTCTCTTCAGGAACAAAGAGTGCTTTCAGAAAAATTGAAACTGAAGTGGGGATTAAGGGTCAATATTCTACTTTATCACGGGGCTGGGGATGGGGGTGGCTGACGCTTAGGGCTTCTTAATATTGTCTTGAAATTTTAACAATGGTGGGGGCCAAGTTGCTTTTTCTAATAAAGGCTTTAACTGTTGGGCGATGCGGGTGGCTAAAAGCTGATGTCCTGCTTGATTTGGATGGATAATATCATCTTGCCGGTAGCGCGGATTGTCTAAAATTCCCTGAGTAACTTGAGGAATGAGATAAGCTTTTGTATCCTTGGCTACTCTCTCATACAATTCGTTGTATTCATCCACATAAATACCCAGTTCTATGCCTAACAAGACGGCAATCGCACCGGACTCTTGCACAGAAGTGACAATCTCACGCAGATTTTTTTCGGTTTCTGGTTTCGGCAATTTTTGCAGAAAATCATTTCCGCCAAGCTCTACAATAACTAACCAAGGGTTGCCGGCGATCACATCCGTTTGTAACCGATTTAATCCCATTGCCGTTGTATTGCCGCTAACACCTTGATTAACAATCGGTACACCGAGTTGCCGACTCAAAACGCTGGGAAATGCGGCTTCAGGTGCTACGCCATAACCTGAAGCGATGCTGTCACCTAAGACAATAATTTGGGTGCCGGTGCCAAGGTTGAGATTTTTTATATCTAATGTCTGGCTTTGGCAGCTTACCACTAGCAGCAGGGAACTTAATGTTAAAGCAAGGAAAGACAGCCACTTGCGGATTCTCATATTTGCCGCTCGGATTTTTTGGGATAGCCGACTTTGCTTTTATAACCCTTATAAAACTTCTGCATTGCTTACTGTAAATTCCATGCTGTATCATTAACTTTTACAGCTCGTTTCTCCTTCAACTGTTTGAGTTCGCATATTTTTTTTATTTTTAGCTTCTCTACCATTCCTATATTTTCCAGAGGCAGGGGAATTCGAGAGTGAATTTGATTGAAGAGAACTTCCCATTCTTTTAAACCTAGCGACGGGAGCATAGAAATTTCCGCTCCCTCATTCGCGAGATCAATGTTTTGATTTAACAAAACATTGAAAACAATTGCAGCTAAAACTAAATCTGGGTTCATTTCCGATTCATCGGATATATTGCTTGTATCTATAAGTAAAGTAAATTTCTGCCTATCTGGATGCATTCCTACAGCCTTCACCACTTCTTCTAAAGCTGGAATCAGTGCTTCTTCAGGCTGATTCCAATCTGGAAAAACAACAAAGTTGATTTCTCTAAGGTTTAACCCTTCAATGAGCTGATTTTTTTCTAAGGCTACGTTCGCCGGCTTAATAGCTTTTAAGATAACTTTTACATGAATAACATTATCTGGCCCTTCTATATTTTCAAGGCTGATAAGGCTAAAAACTCCTTGAAACCCATAACTTCTACAAAGTTCAAGATAATCCGGAAATTCTATACTGTAATACCAAAAAGAATTGATATTCCAAAAACTCACATGAGTGGGATCTTGAAAAGCCCCCCTTCCATCAGTAGAGGGAACAAAAATATCAACCATAGCATTGGGTTTACAAATTCTCCATATTTCATTCATTGTATGAATTCTGTCCGGCAGGTGTTCGATAACATCATGCGCTCTGACCTCATCTACACTGCTGTCTGAAAAGGGTAATCCTTGAGTCATATCAGCCACAATATCGACTTCTAGCCAAGGATAGATATCAACACCAATAAAACCTTCTGGCTTCTTGGGGCCACATCCTAAATCCACCCGCAAAGTCTCTGAGTTGTTAGCTGACATCTGATTGAGTGGTAAAGAATTAACTTTGGCTAACGGTGAGACAGGACAGTAGTGACGTTCAGGTGCAAAAGGTTGCTGGAATACATCAGATAGATCGCAATATTCAAACAGCTTCTCGACCGACCACCCCCATTTACGTTTAAACAACTCGTAGTTTTTTATAAAAATTTTAGAATAATCTAATTCCGGGCTATTAATACTCTTGCTACCATAATGATGAATAAAACAGTCTTTTGCAATAGCACATTTAAAGCCGGCAATGGCCGCCCGAACACAAAAGTCATCATCTTCAAAACCCCCAATATAGTACGCAGTATCCAACCCTCCAATTTTGTTGATTACTCCCCGAGCAATTAGCATACAAAATCCCACGATTCGCCAGAAACTAAAACTTTCTCCTTCATGCTCTATCCCCCACTGAATTGCGAATTCATCCAACCCTTCAAGCGAGGATGTGTCATAAGCAATTTCCTGACATATTTGCGGCCCAGAAACATAATTTGTCATTGGCCCTACAATGCCAATTTTTTGATCAGTTGCCGTAAATTTTAAAAGTTTTTCCAACCAATTTGGAGTCACAACTACATCATTATTAAGCAAAACAATATAGTCTCCCTCAGCAATCGCTATGCCTGCATTATTTCCCGCAGCAAAACCCAAGTTTGTACTATTAAAAATAAGTTTGATAGCTTGACAATAACTACCCGATAAAGCTGAATTTTCTTTACGTGATGTCCGCCACTGCTGCCGGAATGAAATTAGGTAATCATCTGTTCCGTCTATCGAGGCGTTATCTACAACAATCAATTCATAGGAAGCGTAGGTGTGGCGTTGGACGCTCTCTAGGCACTTTTGAGTGTAGAATAACTGATTATAAGCCAATATAACAATAGAAACTAATGGATGTTGAGGCGGAAACGCTTCAGACGACGGATGAAACCCTGTTTTCATTTGGTTTGTCATGGATTTAAGAGAGTTTAATGTTCAAGATTATTAGATTTTTCAAGCTAAACTATTTTTGATTTTTTCCAAACTACTTTTAGCGAATGTACAGTTAGGATCGAAAATAAGTGCGAGTTCAAAGGCGGTACAAGCATCTTGCCACTGTTTTATACTGGCGCACACACCGCCCAAATCGCAGGCGGGGTATATTGTCATATAACTTTCTTCAAAGGGTTCTCCGGCGTAGTAATTACCTTCTTGACCCAGTTGAATACATTTTTCAAAGTAAGCAATGGCTCCTAGGGGAAATCCTAACACTCTTAATGTCGCACCGGCTAGATAATTCAAGGGTGGGTAATTAGGACACCATTCTAACCCTTGCTGACAAAGTAATCGGGCAGTTTCATAATCTTGCTTTTCAAGACATCGGACTCCCAGAGTAAAGATAAGAGAGGGAATAAATCCAAAATTCTCAGGAGGTGATCCCTGCATCAAATACGGAAGTAGTTGCTCAAAAGCTTCTGCATAGCATTCTTGCGCTTTCTCTGCTTGCTGGGTTTCTGCATACATACCTGCAAGGCAATACAGCAGCATCAGGTTCAGCCCTTCTTCTTGTCGGGCGCGTTCTAATAATGGAATATTACGATTAATATGTTTTTTTTGTACTAGTTCTGGAACATAACCATAATGTAAAATTTTGATATCTTTCATGTAACTGACTAAAGAATCGCTAATTTCTTGACTTTTATATTTAATGCTTTCATGGTAACGGCCTACATATCTTAAATCTGGCAAATTCCGAAACAATCTTAGGGTTTGTAAGGCTGTTAGGCTATCTTTATCTGCATTATTTAAACATAAGAAGTAAGCAATTGATTTAGCTGGATCTTTTAAAATTTCTAAGAAATTTTCGGAATCGACCACCATTTCTTCATCAGCATCCAATACTAAAATCCAATCACCAGAGGCTAGAGAAAGGGCATAGTTGCGAGCAGCAGAAAAATCATCACACCACTTGAAATAACCGACTTTTGCTCCATATTGGGTGGCAATTTCTGGAGTATTATCCTCAGAGCCGGTGTCTACAACAATAATCTCATCGACGTAAGGTTTAGCACTGGCTAAACAACGCGGTAAATTTTGGCTTTCATTTTTAACAATCATGCAAAGAGACAGCAAAGGTTTTTTTGTTGATTGCAGGTTGTTCATTTGATTAACCTAAATAACACTGACTACTTCTAAATTTTAATCTACAATGTAGTAATTTTCTCAAATCTTTACCTAGCTAAGCAACTAATTCAAAATTTGTAACACTTTATCTTAAAAAGCAGTAAAGGCACACTCATGAGTGTACCTTTACAACCGGCAATCCTTACAAATGGCTTTCAATCATTTGTCGATATTGGCTTTTTTGCTTAACGCCTTTCATTTCTGCCAGTAATTCTTTGTTCTTGAAAAACTGAATGGTTGGCGTGCCGGTGACACCGGCATTTTGAGCAATATCTGGATCGGCTTCGATGTCAATTTCAACATAGTGCATCTTGCCATCGAACTCATCGACAACCTTATGTAAAATCGGCTTGAGTGTGTGACACGGGCCGCAGGTGGGTGAGGCATACTTAACCATAATCAAGCGATTACTGTCATGGAAAAGCTTCCGCAAAGCAAAACCACCAGCATGATGCGTCACCTCTGGATCGAATGTCTCTGCTGTATCCGCCTGTTTTTCATTCGTTGGTTCAGCCGGCTTGCCAGACTCTTCTGCTTGTTTAAATTCCTGCGCCAAACCGTGTAGTGAGAGCCAGCGTTCTGCTAACATTGCCCCCATACAGCCGCTGCCGGCAGCCGTGATCGCCTGCCGAAATTCATGATCTTGCACGTCACCAACCGCATAAACTCCTTCGACACTGGTTTCTACCGAACCGTGCTTGGTGACAACATAACCGATCTCATCGAGTTCTAACTGACCCTTGAAAATTTGCGTATTCGGGGTGTGACCGATGGCGTAAAATAAACCCTTCACCGGCAGATCGCTTTCTTCGCCAGTCTCGGTATTTTTAAGTCTCACTCCGTTCATGTGGCCGTCATCCTTACCAAGGACATCCACGGCTACTGTATTCCAGTGAACAGTAATTTTAGGATTGCTTAAAACGCGGTCTTGCATGGCTTTAGACGCCCGCATTTTATCTGAGCGCACCAGCAGATGAACGTGAGTCCCATACTTTGTGAGATAAATGGATTCTTCCGCTGCGGTGTCGCCGGCACCAATGACTGCCAAATCAACGCCTTTAAAAATTGGCGTCGCACCATCACAAATCGCACAAGCTGAGATGCCGTTACTCCAAAACGCGTGTTCATTGGGCAATCCTAAGCGTTTCGCCGTCGCGCCGGTGGCGATTACAATGGTATGGGCTTTGACTTCCCGTTCCTCAGAACGCACTGTAAAAGGACGCTGGCTCAAGTCAACAGAGATTACATCTTCGGTGTATAATTCAGCCCCCCAGCGCAGCGCCTGCGCTTTCATCCGATCCATTAATGCCGGGCCGGTGATGCCTTCTGGAAACCCAGGAAAGTTTTCGACTTCCGTCGTCGTCATCAGTTGGCCACCAGGGATGCCACCCATTTGATAGCCTTCAAATACCACCGGCTTCAGATTGGCACGGCCAGCATAAATAGCTGCTGTGTAGCCGGCTGGCCCAGAGCCAATAATCACCAAATTTTCTACAGTTGGGTTTGTCATAGGGCTTACTGCAAACTCATAACGACTTCGTTTAAGTATATTATAACGGCTTGTCTGCAATTATGAGTGATTGCTATCAAAAGGAGCGAACCAAGCTGAAATGCCGACAGTCAGAGCCTGCGAACAATTTGTTTAACATCTAAAATTCCTCATGGAGAGACTTATGCAGCGAGTGTTGGAACCGGAAGTGATGGATACCTGGGAAGAAGCCATTGAGTATGATGCAATGGACTTCACAGAAGTGAATACAGCCTTTGCTCAAAATGCAGTTGAAATAGGGCCACCGACAGGGCTTATTTTAGATGCCGGCAGCGGCACCGCTCGCATCCCCATTTTAATCAGTCAAATGCGCCCGCAGTGGCAAATTATCGGCATTGATCTCTCAAAAAATATGCTGCAAGTTGGGGCAGAGAATGTAGAGAAAGCCGGCTTGCAATCACAAATTCAATTGGAACAGGTTGATGCCAAACAATTGCCTTATCCAGCTCATCAGTTCGATATGGTAATTTCAAATAGCATTGTTCACCATTTACCCGATCCGCTGCCATTTTTCAAAGAAATCAAACGGGTGCTAAAGCCTGCCGGTGCTATTTTTATGCGGGATTTATTTCGACCGGCTGATGAGAAAACTATGGATAGCTTAGTTAACAAGTACGCCGCTGATTGTAACGCGCATCAGAAAAAATTATTTCGCGATTCTCTAAACGCTGCCTTTACCTTGGATGAAGTGAATCAGATGGTATTAGCTGCCGGTTTTAAAGATGTTAAAGTTTATCCATCCTCAAATCGGCATTGGACAGCAGAAAGAACCATCCAAAAATAAACCTTTTGCCAAATCAAAAAACTTCTATACCATCTGTGTTTATCTGTGGTTTATAGCAATTCTTAGAGCTATGAGGCACAGCCAATGAACCCTTGTGCAGGCAGGGCTAATTCATTGTAGAAGGAGAAAAATCTGTTCCAGATTATGAGCCATCAGGCGCAAGGCTGAGGTCATAGAAGAATAACCGTGATGGCGCAACAGCGTGAGAACCCAGCTTTGGATAATT
>JAHHHM010000003.1 GCA_019359355.1 Microcoleus vaginatus WJT46-NPBG5
TTTTCTAGGTTCAGGGCGCTTTTGGCGCTTCGCTTTCGCGTCGCTTTCCTTGAGCGCTTTACTAATCTATCAACTCACACAGACTCTGTCAACCCTTTTTGCAAAATTATTTGAAAATATTTTTCCACAACTCTCAAACCCCCTGCAGGGCGAAGCATTTGCGCGAGAATGAGTAATGCACATCTTGCTGCGGAGGAAAAACACCTGTGAATTTTCAATCGGTCATTGCTACATTGCATCAGTTTTGGGCCGAGCGCGGCTGCTTAATTGCCCAACCCTACGATATAGAGAAAGGGGCCGGCACGATGAGTCCCCATACATTTTTAAGAGCGATTGGGCCGGAACCCTGGTCAGTTGCCTATGTAGAGCCTTGCCGGCGTCCTACGGATGGGCGCTATGGCGAAAATCCTAATCGCTATCAGCACTACTACCAGTATCAAGTGCTGATGAAGCCCTCACCCGATAATATCCAAGACATCTATCTGGATTCGCTGCGGGCGCTAGGCATTCGTCCGGAGGATCACGACATTCGGTTCGTGGAAGATAACTGGGAATCTCCAACCCTAGGAGCTTGGGGTGTAGGCTGGGAGGTGTGGCTTGACGGCATGGAAATCACTCAATTCACCTACTTCCAGCAGTGTGGAGGAATTGATTGTCGTCCAGTGGCTATTGAGATTACTTATGGGCTAGAGCGGCTGGCTATGTATCTTCAAGAGGTAGATGCGTTTACCAAAATTCGCTGGACAGATGAGGTGAGCTATGGAGATGTTCACCTTCAAGGAGAAATTGAGCAATGTACTTATAACTTCGAGGCGTCGAATCCCGATTTGCTGTTTACGTTGTTTGGGCTATACGAACAAGAAGCAGAACAGTTAACCCAGCGCGGGCTAGTTTTACCGAGTCTGGATTATGTCCTCAAGTGCTCTCACTCATTTAACTTGCTCGACGCCAGAGGGGTAATTTCTGTAACGGAGCGAACCCGCTATATTGGCAGAATTCGCAACTTAGCGCGGCGTGTAGCGCAGCTGTACCTGCAGCAACGCGAGCAGTTAGAATTTCCCTTGGGGCGAAGGCTGGAGGGTAAGCCACCGGCAGCTCAATTAACGGCGCAGTAATTCGTAGAGCATGGACAGAGATAATTTAAAATGAGTCGTTCAGCTTACTGGCTGACACCGGCTCTATCAAAATGCTGAAGGACGAGGTTTTGTAACTGATGGATCTGAGTCAACTGCTCGAACCCATTGCTGAGCAATTTCACAGGTTAGGAATTCCTGAACCCATTACCCATTGGGGGCATCCCCTGATGATGGCCATTGTCGTGTTTGTGATGGGCAGTTTTGTTGGGTTAGCCGGCTGGCGTGGGCGGGCACTTACCGATCCAGAAAGGGCAAGTAAGAGTCGTAGTGATCACCGGAAATTAGCACCGTGGATGTTTCTGTTTCTGGCATTAGGCTACACCGGCGGTGTCCTCTCGCTCGTCATGCAACATCAGCCGGTGCTGGAAAGCCCCCATTTTTGGACAGGCTCAACTGTGCTGGCATTACTTGCCGTCAATGGTGTCATTTCTTTGAGCGGTTTCGGCGGCAATAAAGCCCTGCTACGCACAGCTCACGCTTACCTGGGCAGTACAGCACTTTGCCTCCTGTTTCTTCATGCAATACTCGGTTTGAAACTAGGGCTGGCTATCTAATGACCCGCACCGGCGGCATAATTTTGAGTCTGGCTTACATTGTAGGATTGCTGTGTGCGGCAACTCCCAGACAGTTTTTTGGCGTGCCGGCAGGGGGCTTGGTTCTGTTAACTTTGGGAATAGCGGCGGCGCTGGTAATTCCTAGATTTTGGAGAACTGGCCCTAAATTTTGGCTGTGGCTGAGTGTTGGCATCATTGGATTATTAGCAACCCTTTATTTTCAAACACGAGTTCCACAACCGGCAGCCCATGACATCAGCAGATTTGTGAAATCGGCTGATGAAAAAGCTCTGGAGCAAGTTGTTATGGTGTGGGGTAAAGTTGGCAGTACCCCACACTTAACTCGCTCTCAAAAAGCTCAATTTTGGTTAGAAGCAACTAATTTTAACGAGATTGTTTCTCCTGAAAAGTCTCCATCGGCAAACCAACTAAATAAACCGACAGAAGGCACTCAGGTCGTTACTGGAAAATTGTATGTAACAGCGCCACTGTTGCAAGCGACAGGTTTGTATCCGGGTCAGATAGTTGCCGTCACCGGCGTCTTATACATACCTAAAGCTCCGACAAACCCAGGGGCGTTTAATTTTCAAGCTTACTTGGCTAAAGAAGGCTCCTTTGCCGGTCTGCGGGGGCGTCAAGTTAGCTGGCCCAATGGACAGACCGACACAAGATGGGGATGGTGGGCCGTGCGGCAGCGAATTATTCGCTCGCAAGTCAATTGGCTGGGCGTCCCGGAAGGCCCATTAGTCAGCGCAATGGCTTTAGGAAAACAAGCCGTCGCGCTGCCTTACGACATTAAAGACCCCTTTATTCAGGTTGGTTTAGCCCATGCTCTCGCAGCTTCTGGTGCTCAAGTGTCCTTAATTTTAGGCATGGTATTGGCTTTAACGCGGCGTCTTTCTATGCGCGTTCAATTTGCCATAGGGACAGGTGCCATCGCGATATTTGTTGGCTTAAGTGGTTTAGAGCCTTCTGTCAGCCGTGCTGCAATTATGGGAATTGGAGCATTAGTTGCTTTGGTGGCGGAAAGGAAGGTGAAGCCATTGGGTTCACTGCTAGTAGCGGCAACAATTCTGCTGCTGTTCAATCCTTTGTGGGTTTGGGATTTAGGTTTTCAGTTCAGTTTTTTAGCGACACTAGGGTTAGTTGTGACGGTGCCGGCTATTATTAAGCGTTTAGATTGGTTACCGCCGGCTATTGCCTCTTTAATTGCTGTTCCACTTGCTGCTTCTGTATGGGTTTTGCCGTTACAACTTTATATTTTTAATGTGGTATCTCCCTACAGCATTTTAGTTAATATCATCACCGCCCCGTTAATTTCTGTGATCAGTCTGGGGGGTTTTATTAGTGCTTTTGTCGGCTTCATTTGGCCAGAAGCAGGAAGTGCTTTAGCATGGCCGTTGTATTATCCCAGTCACGCGATGATTGTCATTGTAGAATTTTTCAACAAGTTACCTGGCAATTCAGTGGCAGTCGGCACGCTCTCTGCGATCCAGTTGGTGGCGCTGTATGGGTTAATAGGCTTAGTCTGGTTGAGAGGAAGTTATCAGGAAAAGAGAAAAAAGCAATCAGGCAAAGGCAAAATTAATTTCTCTTTTATTTTTTATCCGTTATCAATAGCTGGACGCTGGTGGTTTGCCGGTTTAGTTGCAGTGAGTTTGGTAATCGTGCCGGCCCAGCAAACTAAAATATCCCTATTTCGCATTACGGTACTTGATACCACGAGAGAGCCGATTTTGGTGATTCAAGATCGTGGAAAAATTACCCTTGTTAATAGTGGGGATGACAGTACGGCGCGGTTTACGGTATTACCTTTTTTACAGCAACAAGGCGTTAATCAAATTGATTGGGCAATTGCTACGGGTGATCAGTCTGACTCCAGAAGTGGCTGGAATCTAATTTTAGAACGCTTGCCTATTAAAATACTCCACAGTATAAAACCCAGCCCTGAAGGTGCAATCGCAAGGGCGATTAAAGCACACGAAGGATTTTACCAGCCATTGCCAGCCGGCCAAGCCGTATCTGCCGGCACCACTTCTGTTGAGCTAATTGAGCCAGAGCTGCCGGTGGTGCAATTTCAAATTAATGGCCAAAATTGGTTATTATTAGGGGATCTCAATCCAGCGGAGCAACAAAAATTACTGAAAGCAGAAAAGCTGCAGAATTTGCAAGTGCTTTGGTGGTCCGGGAAGCATCTCAATGCTAGTTTACTGAAGACATTGCAGCCGGCGGTGGCGATCTCGTCCTCTAAGTCTGTCGATCCGGACACGGCAGCGCAGCTGAGTAAAGCCAAGACCCAGCTATACTGGACAGAACGGGATGGTGCACTTCAGTGGACACCGGCAGGTGGGTTTGAAACCATGCTAGAGGCAACGGAAAACAAAGCTTCCTTGCTGTAATCGGTCAAAGATCGAGTAAAATACTATAAATAGCATCGGCACTTGGAGAGGTGGCAGAGCGGTTGAATGCGGTAGACTCGAAATCTACTTTAGGGGCAACCCTAACGTGGGTTCAAATCCCACCCTCTCCGTTGAAAACTTTACATATTAGCGAGTTGCCAGCAAGTAGCCATCGTCCTGATGGTCAGTTGGGATTTGGTATCAGTAGATAGCATTTGGGTATCGACTCAATGCGGTGTGCTGCTGTCGAACCTTTGTTCCCACTCTCTCACTGACCGGCAAGGCTACTCCTTATGCGTGTCTCGTTTGTTGCCATTTGTACCTTAACTGCCCTCGCTACTCAAGATTTGACCCGAACGGCTAGCGCTTATTCAACTTCACCCTCTCCACAATCAGAAAAAGCGGCTAGTAACTTTGTCGTGAGTGCCAACACCGGCACACCCGTACCCGTTATCCCTGTCGCTTCACCGGAAAGCTTTATCGTACAAGTTGCCGCTCAGCGCCTTGCTGATGTGCCCGGTCACTGGGCGCAAAGTTTTATAGAACCCCTAGTTTCGCGGGGGATCATTCAAGGTTTTTCTGATGGCAACTTCCGACCGGACGTGGCGCTAAATCGCGCTCAGTTTGCCACAATTATTCAACAAGCTTTTCAAAAAAATTCTCTACGGCCTGCTGCTCAATTTGCTGATGTGCCGGCTAATTATTGGGCTTATAATGCGATTCAAAATGCCTATCAAATGGGCTTTATTAGGGAAGAGGGCAGTAACTTATTTAATCCCACTCAAAGTATCTCCCGCGTGCAAGTTTTAGTCGGTTTGGTCGAAGGACTTAACTTAAAAGCCACTACCGTTAATCCGAATAACTTAGAGACTTATTTTGATGATGCTGGCAGCATTCCTGAATCCGCACGTAATAGCGTTGCAGCAGCGATAGAAAATCGCTTAGTTGTTAATTATCCCAATATCCGTTCGCTCAACCCCAATCAGGCAGCAACACGGGCTGAAGTTGCAGCGTTTCTCTATCAAGCCTTGGTCAAAACTGGACAAATGCCGGCGCTGACACCGGGTGCGGTTGCCAGCCAGCCACAAAATCAGCCGCCACTGCCTACGCTGTCACCGAATCCGATTCGCATTGCGCCGCCGCCGCCTTCGGCTTTCAACACCCAGTTAATAACGAATACAACTTCTATCGCTGTACCTCCAGCCGGTTTCAGTGTGCGGCCAACGACTTCTGCAATTGAAGCTCAGCAGGCAGATTACACCCTAGGAGGGGGGGATCGCATCCGTCTGGATATTTTAAACGTTCCCGAATACGCAGGTGAATATCAAGTTTTAGTTAATGGTTCCGTAAACTTACCATTGATTGGCAATGTCGCTGTCAAAGGATTAACTTTGGAGGGAGCAGCTTCTGCCATTTCTGGAAAATACGCTTATTTCATCAGGGAACCTATTATAACCGTTAGTTTGATAGCGCCTCGCCCTTTGAAAGTTGGGATTTCTGGAGAGGTAAACCGTCCCGGTTCTTATACAATTCCACTCGCCGGCGAAGGGGATGGGAACGGTGGAATTCAATTTCCTACAATCACCCAAGCAATTCAACTCGCTGGGGGAATTAATCAAGCATCAAACTTGCGTCAGGTGCTGGTGCGCCGGCCTCAATTGAGGGGAGCCGATCAAATCATTGGAATCGATTTGTGGGCACTATTGCAAGGCGGCGATTTGCGTCAAGATTTAACATTGCAAGATGGGGATATGATCTTTATTCCTACTTCGGTCAGCACTAATTTAGCAGAAGCGCCTAGATTGGCATCTGCTAGTTTTTCTGCTGCTAAAACTCAACCTTTAAATATTGCCGTCGTTGGAGAAGTTTCTAAACCCGGTTCTTATACGGTAACGGTGGATGAAGCCGGTGAGCGGGCGACTTTAACAAAGGCAATTAAAGTTGCCGGCGGGGTAACGCAATCTGCTGATATTCGTCGTGTACAAATTCGCCGACCCACACAAGCCGGTTCAGAACAACTAATTGCTGTAGATTTATGGCAACTTTTAAGAGGTGGAGATCTTCAGCAAGATGTGATTTTACAACAAGGCGATACAATTATTATTCCAACTTCCACGGATGTTAATTTAGCAGAAGCTCCTCAATTAGCTGCCGCCAACTTTGCTGCTGATCAAACTCAACCTGTTAGTATTGCTGTTGTGGGTGAAGTTGCTCGTCCTGGATCTCATATTATTAAGTCAGATGAAACCGGCACTATCCCAACGATCACACGAGCCATTCAAGTTGCCGGCGGCATCACACAATTAGCTGATATCCGCCAGGTTCAAGTACGCCGCATGACAAGAGAAGGTTCTGAAAAAACCATTAATGTTAATCTTTGGGAGCTTTTACAATCTGGTGATATACGTCAAGATGTGACTCTACAGCAAGGCGATACAATTGTTATTCCAACTGCACTTGCCTTGAATTCAGAAGAGGCAACGGAGCTAGCTTCTGCTAGTTTTTCCCCTGCTGCAATTACCGTCAATATAGTCGGAGAAGTGGTCAAACCGGGAGCCGTACAAGTTCCACCCAATACACCTTTAAATCAAGCACTCCTGGCAGCGGGTGGATTTAATACCCGCGCGCGGAAAAGAACTGTGGAACTGGTTCGCCTCAACGCGAATGGCACAGTTTCTAAACGCAGTGTAGAAATTGATCTTGAAAATGGAATCAATGAACAAAATAATCCAACTCTCCGCCCTAATGATGTGGTTATCGTTGGTAAATCTGGCTTAGCAGGCTTGTCAGATACGGTGGGTGAAGTGTTGAGTCCACTGCGGTTTATTTTTCCAATTCTCAACTTGTTCTAATTCTCAAAGCAGTAGGGTTTGGGTGGGGAGTTGCATCTACCGGCATGTTTTTAAATCATCCTTCGATTCCTTTAAATTTTCTGGGCTGAGTTAATGAATAAGATAGAAAGCCAACCATCTTCTCAGCTGTCTTTGCCTAAAGTTCATAACCGGCAACTTCAGATATTACCTCAGATTTACCTATCTGAAGCGCACAAGCATGAGGATGAAGAATTCGATCTCAGCCAGCTTTTGCCGATTGTTCGTCGCAGAGGCGTTTTAATTGCCGGTGTGGCAACAGGAGTAACGGCTGTCGTTGGAATTTGGAGTTTCACTCAAACGCCTGAGTATGAAGGCAAATTTCAGTTGTTATTAGAGCCGATGAGGCCTGGAAGCCAAGGGAATAACTTACTTCCCATTAACGTTAAGAGCAAAATGCCGGCAGCCGGTTTAGATTATGAGACTCAAATACAAGTTTTGTGGAGTCCTAAAGTCATGTCTCCGATTATTCAGCAGTTGCAAGCTCAATATGGAGATATTAGTTATCACTCTCTTTTTAATAAAGAAGCCGGTAAAAATCAATTATTAATCGAGCGTTACAACAAAACTAAAATCATAGAAGTGCGATATCGTAGCTTAGATAAAGCAAAAATTAACTTTGTTTTAGAAAAAGTAGCTCAAGGCTATCTTAACTATAGCTTTGAGGATCGCAAAACCTCTAACCGTGAAGGAATTAACTTTATTGAGAAGCAACTGCCTGATCTGCGTCGGCGGGTAGATGAGCAGCAACGGAAACTTCAGGAATTTCGGCAGCAATTTAATATTATAAATCTGCAAATTCAGGGAGAGCAGCTATCCGAGCAAGTGATTCAAATTCAAAACCAGCGACTGGAGGCAGAAACAACCTTAAATCAGCAGCGCTCACTCTATACTATGCTACAGCAACGCCTGGGTTTAGATCCTGATGCTGCACTTGCCGCTGCTGCTTTAACGCAAGCGCCTCGATATCAACAGTTGCTCAATAAACTTAAAGAAATAGAAACAAAGATTGCGATTGAATCGGCTCGATTTCATGAAACTAGCCCGACTCTCAAAATGTTGCGAGAGCAAGAGCAAAATTTGATTCCTTTGTTGAATCAAGAAGCGCAACAAGTGCTAGGAAGAACGGGAAACATTAAAACTTTACCTTTTCAAGATTCAATTCGCTTGAATTTAGCTCAACAGTTAATCAATACTGCAAACACTATCCTTGTTCAAGAGGTACGCTTAAATGCTACTGTACAGGCAGAAAGGCAGTTAAATGAACAAGTAAGCCGATTTCCTTCTTTGGTTCGCGAACATTCAAATTTAGAAGCAGAATTAAATATAGCTACTGACACCCTAAAGCAACTCTTAACACAAAGAGAAGTGCTACGGGTTGAAGCCGCTCAGCAGGAGGTGCCTTGGGAATTAATTTCTCCACCGGAAATTATACAAGATATGAAAGGGATGCCGGTGCCGGTGTCTCCAGAACTGCCCCTGACTTTAGCTTTAGGAGGAGTCGCCGGCTTGTTATTAGGCGCGGGTGCCGCTGCCCTGGCGGAACGACTAAACAATGTTTTCCACACTCCTGATGATTTAAAAAATGCTCTAAGTTTGCCTGTTATAGGAATAATTCCTTATACTGAACAAAAATTAGTAAAATCCTTAAGAAGGGAATTAGCGCAAGAGGAAGTTAACTCGTCTCACCTCCTGACTCCCTCATTTTTCCAAGAAGCTTTTCGGTTACTTTACACAAAATTTCGCTTTCTGAAGCTGGACAAGCGGATTCGATCTTTGGTGATTAGTTCTGCTACGTCTGGAGATGGAAAATCTACAGTAGCGTTGAACTTAGCACAAGCTGCGGCTGTTATGGGGCAGCGAGTATTGTTGGTGGATGCCAACTTGCGCCGGCCTCAAATTCACACTCAGCTAGCCTTAGCAAACCAAGAAGGATTAAGTGATGTAATTTCAAGTAATATTCAAGTAAATAATGTGATTATTAAATCAGAGATTGAGGAAAATTTATGGGTGCTAACTGCTGGAAAAATGTTAACAGATGCGCCTCAATTTCTTTCATCTAAAAATATGCAACATTTAATGAATAAGTTAAAATCTGCCTTTGATTTAGTGATTTTTGATGCCCCACCACTGCTGAATGTGGCCGATAGTAAATTTCTGGCTGCGAATACAGATGGCCTCGTGCTAGTTGTGCGGATGGGTCAAACAGATCGAACTGTCCTGACACAAGTATTAGATGCATTAAGCACTGCGGATTTTCCTGTTTTAGGCGTGGTTGCAAATGGGGTAAAAAAGGATAGTTTAAGGATGTATGATCGTTATTATAAAAAGTTTGCAAAAACTCAAAATCCAGGTTCCTTATTTCCTCTGTTATCTCCTATATTTTAATAAATTAAATAAGTTTATACAGAAATATACACAACCTAAATTTAGGAAGGCATCTGGAATTGATTATATTATAAATTCTCTGAGAACTTTATCTAAATAAAAAATATCTTATGATTTTAATATAAATAAATCAAGCGGTAAGTGACCATACATTTCATTAATTCCATCTTGATAAGAAGATTGACATGATACTAGAACTCCTCGATGTTTTCCTGTGTAGGAGTCAAAATAACATAAGCCTGTGAGAGGGTTGAACTTAATATAAATAGAGCCTTCAGCTTTGGAAATGTCGAGGGAAGCTTTATGGCCTAAAGCTTTTGCATAGCTTTCTAGCGCTAATAGCCCTTGCTCTGGAGTGCCGGCGCAAATTCCTAATATTTGGTAATCAGAATGGCTGGCTAGTAAAAGCAGGGCTTGACGGATTAAAACTTTTTCCGATTCAGAATCTACTGATTTCGTTTCTATACAGTTAAAAGGCGCAAGAATTTGTTGTGCTTCTTTAATCGTCAAATTGACCTGTTTCTGTGGGTTCATAGATGCTGATATAATTGCAGTGATCGGTTTGCTGTAAATGTGCCGGCGATAGAAAATTAAGGCTTCTTGGCTTTCTTGCTACTGTGTCACGGAACCCACATTTATGAGAACCTGTGAGTTTTTGCAAATTCATCACAATATTAGCTCAAGGACATCGCTCAAACTCAATCAGCCGGCAAAACATTTACTTTTTATTAAACAATCCTCCCATTGACCAAGCCAAATTAACCATTAAAGCCTTAGCGATGGCTTTTAATTCCTCTGTCGGTTCTGACTCTTGACGGCTAGAGTGATCAGGTGATTCCACATCATCTGCCGGCTGGATTGGGGCAGATGCCGGCTCTAAAAACACAGCATTATCAGCGTTGGGTTCCGGTAAAACTTCCAAAGCCATATTTTGAATGTCTTCAGACATTGACTTGCAATTTCCTAAATATCAAATGGACTTGTTTGTAGATGCAAGCTCACTGTGGCTGAGTTCCAATAGCTTCACTCCTGGGCTTAAAGGAATTGGCAATTGCTTTTTTCCTCGGAGTCTCAGACTATTTCCCGTTATTTGACTTGTTAACCCCTAAAATAACCCGTTTGCCGGTTAGCACAATCCTACAATTGCTTTTTCTAGGATCATAGACCTATTTACCTGTCGCTAAAGTGGTGCTTGTGAATTAAATTAACTTAATCTAGTATTTTACCTATAGTTCTTATCATAAGTTAATGTTTTTCTACTTTTGAGTCTCCGTGTTTCTACCGGCACCGAATCCCTTTAGCGGATCAGCATTAAATTTCCGGGATAGAAAATAGGCGCAGATAGAGGAAGAAAGACAACTTTTTGGCGGACAAACCCAATCTAGCAAACTTTTCCTAGTTGACACATATCCAAAAGTGTACATTCCCAAACTAATCGTGGCTGGGCATAATTGAGCAAATACTGGCGGGCTGTTTCCAACCGGCGTAGAGGTAACTCATGAATTATGCCGGCTTGAAGTTGTTGCTGCCAGTAGCAGTGCTGTAAATATTCCACCAACCACAACTGCGCTTCCGTATCTAAAGCTTTGTCAATCTCTTTTGCCAGTTCCAAAGCTTTGCGGGGTGTGCGGGGCATTTGCGTTACCGCTTGCAGCAGTTCCGGGGGAATCGTTTGTAATTGCTGCCAAGAGCTGATCGCATCTCCCGGACTTCCCTGCGCCTGCGCCATCACCGGCTCATTTGCCACAATTTCCTCATGAGCGTGCCGCCTCAGTACCCGCTCCATCGCCTCTCGTGATAATCGATAAAACGGTATCCGCTGACAGCGCGACACCAACGTTGGTAATAAAGACTCAGATGCCGGTGCGATCAAAATCAGCGTCGCCTGTCCCGGTTCTTCCAGTGTTTTCAATAACGCATTTGCCGCCGCCTCCGCCATTGTTTCCGCTTGCTCGATTACCACCACTGAGCGCGACGCTGCCAAAGGAGGCCGGCTGAGAAATTGACTAATTTCCCGGATCTGTTCCAGCCGAATTTGCGGGGGTGCTTTTCGCTTCACACCGGCTGCCGCTGCTTCTGCTGCCGAAAGTCGCTTCCCCTGGTGCAAATAAGTCGGTTCCACCCACAGCAGATCGGGATGATTGCCCTGGCGTACTCGCTTTTGTACTGAGGCAATCTCTTGATGTTCAGGGAGATTGGCACAGAAGAGTTGCTCAATAAAACACCGCGCTGCTAAACTACGCCCCACCCCATCAGGGCCGGCAAATAAATAAGCCGGTGCGATTCGATTCTGTGCGACTGCTTGGGTTAGCAACTCGACTGCCGGTTCCTGGCTGATGAGTTGTTCAAAAAAATCGCTCATAATTCAAGGTGGAATTTAGGAAGCTACTGCTTAAAAACTTTTAGGATTTGTTTTGAGGGATTCTTAATTTTTTATGGGAAAAAATGTTGATTTAAAATAGTTTGAATCTGCTGGGCAACTTGTTCCTCCGTGGGACTGGCATCTATTCGCGCAATTCGATGGGGATAGGCTTTGGCAAGTTCTGTGTATCCTTGCTGAACTCGCCGGTGGAAATCGAGATTTGCTTGCTCAATGCGATCGACGCTTCCCCGCCGCTTGGCCCTAGCTAAACCGATTTCTACATCTACATCCAACCATAAGGTTAAATCGCTCTCCAGTCCGTCTGTTGCTAGCTGATTGAGCTGTTCTATTACGGTTAGATTTAAACCCCGGCCATAGCCTTGATAAGCAATGGTGGAATCTGTGTAGCGGTCGCATAAAATAATCGCACCGGCAGCTAGCTGAGGCTTGAGGAATCCCTCAACGTGTTGCGCTCGATCGGCAGCATACAAAAATAATTCTGCCCGATCTTGAATCGGTTCGCTGGGGCGAGGTTCTAAAAGCAGCCGGCGCAATTGCAAACCAAGTTCTGAGCCTCCTGGTTGCCTAGTAACCAGTACAGAACGGTGTTTGAACCGGCTGTCTGCTTGCAGCCACATCTGTAATTTTTGTAACTGTGTGGTTTTCCCACACCCCTCAACGCCTTCAAAAACAATGAATCTGCCGGTCATAGTCGGAAATTAAGTTTAAGAGTGCCGGCCTTCATAGCTGTTTTGAATATACACGGGGAGAGGGGCAGCATTGGCTCAGGATATACAAGGGCTATTAGGGGGTTAGCGGTGTGGTGATAATATCACCAGACGCTGTAACGAATGCACCTGAACCTAGGCCGGTTTCACCAACGCTTATAAAATCCTCCTCAGTCAGCTGCGCTGGAGAAGGAAGACTTGCCACGATTGCCAAAAGCTTACCGCCAGGGGCGTTGATAATCGTAAATGTGCTGAGTGCGTTTTCTGAGACTAAATTCAGTCCTTCCTCGAACTCAAGATCGGCAAACGTTAAATCATCCCCTAAGCCAATAAAATCTTGGTTGTCGAAGTAGTCAGTGATGTACTCAGGGCCGGCACTGGCAGACAAGACAAATACATCTTGGCCGGCACCGCCTGTTATCGTATCTTCTCCAAAGTCACCCAACAGATAGTCATTGCCATCATCGCCCAACAGAGAGTCATTGCCGCGACCGCCGCGCAGGGTGTCGTCGCCATCTGCGCCGGTTAAGGCATCGTTGCCGCTGTTGCCGCTAGCATAGTCGTTGCCAAAATCTCCGCCGACAACATCATTGTCGTTTCCACCCTGAAGGGTGTCATCTCCTTGACCGCCCCGCAAGATGTCTACACCGCCATCGCCAAAAAGGTGATCGCTCTCGCCGTTGCCAAATAACTGGTCATCGCCGTCTTCTCCATAGATGGTGTCAAGACCCTCTTCACCTAAAACGGTGTCATTGTCCAGACCGCCCCATAAAGTATCGTCGCCGATTCCCCCAAAGAGTTGATCTTGGCCGGCCTCGCCGTATACCTGGTCATCGCCTAAGTCCCCATAGACAGTGTCATCGCCGGCCCCTGCAAACAGGGTGTCTTCATCGCCACCGCCCCAAATGATGTCGTTGCCGTCCTCGCCAAACAATAGGTCAGTGCCGGCGTTGCCAAATAACTGGTCAGTAGTTTGACGGCCAAAGAGCGTATCGGCTCCCTCAAGACCCAAAACTAAATCAGTTTCCGCAGTTCCAATGATGGAGTTATCGAGCGTATCTCCAATTATGTTGGCCATATCCGACACCTTGCTCCTATAGCAACCACAGGGGTAAATTATACTCAGCCCCAGCAAACCATCCTATATCAAGATCTGGCTGATGATCTGGAAAAGCTTATTTTCTATGGGTTTTGAGTTTTGCTGAAGCCAGGATTTGGGGATTTGGGGATTAAAAATTCTGGTTTTGAGTGCAAAAAAATTTACATAACGCGTTTTTTTCTTTTGCTTGATGCTTTGAGAGCAGCGCCCATTTTTATAATGTGGAGAAGCCATGAAAAACTGGTGTCATAAATGTAAGCGAGGCAAATTTAATCATGGTTCAACCTTCCTCTGTGCCGGCATCTGTTACTCCAATCAAGTTTGGTACAGACGGCTGGCGGGGCGTGATTGCGGCAGATTTCACCTTTGAGCGTGTGATCCGCGTTGCGCCGGTGGCCGCACAAGTCTTAGCAGACATCTATGGCGACACCACCGGCAGCCGTAGCGTCATAGTTGGGTATGACCGGCGCTTTCTGGCAGAAGACTTCGCCAAGGTGGCTGCTGAGGCTGTCCAAGCGGCAGGATTCGATGTATTGCTCTCGGAAGGTTATGCCCCGACTCCGGCTTTCAGTTGGGCCGCTAAGCAAAAAAATGCGCTAGGTGCAATCGTCTTGACTGCCAGCCACAATCCTGCTGCATATTTAGGGTTAAAAGTCAAGGGATATTTTGGGGGTTCGGTGTCGCCAGAGGTGACAAAACAGATTGAAGCTCGGTTGGAGGGAGAATCATCGGCACAGAATGAGCAGCCGGTAACTGCAGGAAAACTAGAAATGTTTAATCCTTGGCCGAGTTACTGTGAGGGGCTGCGGGCAAAGGTGGATATCTCGCGGATTCGAGATGCAATTTCCCAAGGAAAACTCACGGTTTTTGCAGATGTGATGCACGGTGCGGCTGCCGGCGGGCTAAACCAGTTGTTAGAGATGCCGGTGCAAGAAATTAATAGCAACCGCGATCCCCTTTTTGATGGAGGTGCGCCGGAACCACTACCTCGATATCTTTCCCAGTTATTTCGAGTGATGCGAACCCATCGGCGAGGGGGTGAGGGAAGTGGAGAGCGTTTAGCGATTGGGTTTGTGTTTGATGGCGATAGCGACCGGATCGCGGCTGTGGATGCTCAAGGCAATTTCCTTAGCTCTCAAATTTTAATCCCCATTTTGATCGATCACTTAGCGAAACGCCGGGGATGGACGGGGGAAGTTGTAAAAACGGTGAGTGGTTCCGATTTAATTCCTCGCCTTGCTGCTTTATACAATCTGCCGGTGTATGAAACGCCGATCGGCTACAAATACATTGGAGATCGGATGCTAGAAGTGCCGGTGTTGGTTGGCGGTGAGGAATCGGGGGGAATTGGCTACGGGACGCATATTCCGGAACGAGATGCTTTGCTGTCAGCGCTTTACCTGCTAGAAGCGGTTGTGGAGTCAGGTCAAGATTTAGGCGAGATATACCACCAATTGCAGGAACAAACCGGCTTTACTGCTGCTTATGATCGCATCGATCTGCCCTTGGCAAGTATGGAAGTGAGATCGCGCCTGCTAGAACAACTACAAAAGCAGCCACTGCAAGAAATAGCCGATCAGCCGGTGGTGGATTGCAATCCGATTGATGGTTATAAGTTTCGTTTAGCGGATGATAGCTGGCTGCTGATTCGCTTTAGCGGAACTGAGCCGGTGTTGCGGCTATATTGTGAAGCTGCGACGGCTGAGCAAGTGCGTCACACTTTGGCGTGGGCAAAAGAGTGGGCGAATCGATTTTAATAAACAAAACCTAACTAATGACAAATCCAAAATTGCTTGTTGTCGCCACCGGCAATCCCGGTAAGTTGAAGGAAATGCAGGCGTATTTATCTGAGCTGGGTTGGGAATTACGCCTGAAACCTGATGAATTGGACGTTGAAGAAACCGGCGAGACGTTTATGGCAAATGCTTGCCTAAAGGCGTCTGAGGTGGCTAAAGCAACCGGGGAATGGGCGATTGCTGATGATTCTGGTTTATCCGTTGATGCGCTTGCCGGTGTCCCCGGAGTTTACTCGGCACGTTATGGCAAAACAGATGCGGATCGAATTAGCCGGCTGCTGCGGGAATTGGGCGATGAAGCTAATCGGCAGGCTCAATTTGTCTGTGCCATCGCCATTGCCGGTCCTGATGGAACAATTGCTTTGCAAGTGGAGGGCATTTGCCGGGGCGAGATCCTCCACGCGCCAAGGGGTACGGGCGGATTTGGCTACGATCCGATTTTCTATGTGCCGGCGCAGCAGTTAACTTTTGCGGAAATGACAGCGGAGTTGAAGCGACAGTGCAGCCATCGGGGCAAAGCGTTTCAAGCGCTGCTACCCCAAATCCAGCAGCTGATGCAGGAATGAGGAGGGACTGGGGGTGTGCTAGCCTCCAGTCCCAGCCTTAAGCCGTTAAATCGCTTCTTGGTTTTTTTCTCCTGTACGAATTCGGATAATTTGATCAACCGGCGAGATGAAGATCTTGCCGTCTCCAATTTCGCCGGTGCGTGAGGCAGCGATGATTTTGTCTACAACCATATCGACTTGCTCATCTTCAACAACGATTTCGACTTTGAGCTTTTGCAGAAACTCAACGGTGTACTCGGAACCGCGATAGCGCTCGGTTTGTCCTTTTTGACGCCCAAAGCCCCGGACTTCGGAAACAGTCATCCCGACGATGCCGGCGTTGACAAGGGCAATCTTGACTTCGTCTAGCTTAAATGGCCGAATAATGGCTTCTACCTTTCTCAAAGTTCTAGCTCCTTAGTTTTATGCGTTTACTGCTCAACTAGCACTGCATTTTACTATCACCGTCTAGCGCGAGTCTTGTGTAACCGCGAATACTTTCCATAACTTAGATATCACAATGCCGGCACTAAGCCTGAGCCGGCGAGTCCTGAGAACGGCGATATCAGTAGAAGCAACCTTCGGAACTCTCAATCGGCACCTCTAGCCGTTTTTGGTTGAATCTCACTAAAAAATGATTTTTCTCGCTTTGTATAAAAATTATCTCTTATTTTAGGGGATTGTATTGACATAGATATATTTAACACTTAGTATATAAAAAAATCAATGCAAAAAGTGAGCCTCAAAAAAATTAGGCGAGATCAATTCAGCTCCATACAAGACAAATGGTGAAGCCTTCGGCAGTAAGGAAGTAAGAAGTAATTTTTTCTGTTCTTATCCTTTTCTGCCTCTTCTCACTTCTATTTTTAGATGTGGGTTCAAAAAAACTGGTCACTGAATAGTCTTTGGAATACAACTAAACAATCACACAATTATTGTGTATCACAGCCAGTCCCATATCTCACATTAATTAAAAGGTGTGAGGTAGTACGGCGCGACTTTTTGTGTTCAACCAGGTAATCAACCACAAGATCACTCTTAATAAAAGGAAAATTCTATGAGGACTTGGTTTAATATTGATGCCAAAAAGCCTTCTGTGGCTCAAATGGTGCGGGATAAAAAACCACAATCGCCACAACTGCCAACTTTTATTATGAAAGCGATTTTTACAGCGAGCAGTTTGGGGGATGATGAGGATGAAAAGCCAGAGCCGGTGGAAATCGATGTAGAGATGGAAATCTTTGATGAGGTAGATATATCTGAGCGAGATGAGGAATTAGAGAGGGAGGAGATTGAGAAAAAGCCTGATGCCGGTGGTGAGGCAGAACCCAACCATTTTGAGCTTCATCTTGGGTGGAATTCAGATAGTTTGCTCGTGGGTGCCGGCTAATCGTTGATAGTCTTTTATTAATGCAGTGGGTTGCGGGCAGTCTTAGATGCCGGTGTTATCACCAACACTAATCATTTTTTCTTGGCTGCTTCATTCAAACGTTCCCGTGCCATCTCTTGCCAAGTGTATTCCTCTACGCTGCCTCCAGAACTATAATCACGGCAGTTTTTCCATTCCTTTAGAGAAGCTGGTTTTTTGGCTGCGACCTCTTCTAGTACCTGTGCAAGTAAGCAGTGAGGAGAAGCCCAATTCCCCCCTAATTCAATAGCCCTACGCAGGTGAGTCTCTGCTTCGCCATAGCGAATTTGCTTAAACCGCGCCCAACCAAGGTTTTTGTACAATGCTGCTTTCACTCTGGGGTGTTCAGCCAGCCATAAATTAGGTAAGAGCAGCTCAACGGCTGCGTCAGGGTTGCCGCCTAAGATTTTTAAGCGGCTTAAGTTGCTGATTGCCGCAGTGGCCGCGTTTTTATTATTGCTCTGCATAGCAATCAAGTATTGATTATTTGCACACTCAAAATCTTTTTTATCTTCACAAATCATGCCTAGGCTGTAGTGAGCTGACCCAGAGGTAGGATTGAATTTAAGTGCTACTTCGTAATAAAATTTTGCACTTTGCAACTGACCTTCCTTATAATTTGCAGTACCGAGTGAAGTAAAAACATAATCTAATTTAGGAAATAAAAATTGATTAATCAAAACTGGAATCTGAGGAGAAAGCAGCGGAAAGCTAATAAATCCTAAAGATAGTAGTGCGGCTTTTAGTTTTCGGAATCTTGAAGTAGGCGTGTCTGAAGCTTTAGCAATGCTTTCTAAGCGTTTAGATATTTCCCAGGTATTTTCTGGCCGGCTCTTAGGTTCCGGTTCCATCAGCTCATCAATTAAATCTGCCAAACCTTTTGAAAGCGGCGTCCAAGGTTTTAAACCCTTGGCACTTTCTCGCCAATTGATGGTTTCTGGATTGGAATCGGTACTAAAGTCTTGTGGGGGGATGCCGGTGAGTAAATGAACAAAAGTGCGGCCCAAAGCATAGAAATCTGAGCGTGGCCCTGCTTGGCCAATTACTTGCTCTGGTGCTGCATATCCCGTTGTCCCAACTCTCGTCCCCCCGTCATTCCCGACTTTAACCGTGCCAAAATCTATCAAAACTAGCCGGCCATTTGGTTTGCGAATGATATTAGAGGGTTTAATATCTCGATGCAAAAGGTTTTGTTCGTGTACCCGATCCAAAATTTCTGTGAGCTGTTGCAGCCAGTCCAGTGCTTCTTTTTTGGTGATCGGTCCGTTATTATCCAACCAATCTGCTAAGTTTTCTCCCTCTATTTTCTCCATGACTAAGCAGGGTAATTGCTTGCCGGTGTTAGGAGAAAATGTGAAATAATCATCCGGCTCAACTCTGGGAATTCCCCGATGCCTTAAAAACATCAAAGCTCGCGCTTCTTCCTTGAATAGGCGCACGAGTTCCGGGTTGTTGAATTTCAAAACTTTCAGAACTTTTAAAGTTCCCCAGTCATCAACCCCACCCAAATCTTTGACTTCATAAATATCGGTCGGATAAGCTGGGTTGAGTTCCCGCAACGGTTTGACGACGCGATATCGGTCATTGATCAGCAAGCTGGAACCGCAAGTCTGGCAAGTTTCCAGATTGTCTAGGTTTTCGCGATTAGGACATCTGGGGTTGATGCAGTAACTCACACGCTTATATCTTCCTTAAGAATCGTGAGCAGTGTCCGAATATTGTCCTCGGCATATCTAACTTCGCGTCGAGATTTGCCTTCAAGTTTTGATAAAACTTGTTTTAGACCATTTATCTGATCCTCAACAAATGCTGGGTTACTATACAGCATTGTTTCCAGCTTTTGCCTCACTAATTTCAAGACATCCGGAAGCTCATTAATATCCGGCAAACTTTCATTTGGGTTCAAGGCATGACTTTTTAAGACGGCTAATCTTTCAGATTTCTGCGTTTTAACTACTTCTCGAATTTCGTCTACCACCTGATCCACAAATTGGCTGAGTACATACTTCATAATTAGCGGCTGAAGCGTAAATAGGGTTTCACCTTTTTCCGTTATTTTTTGGATCAGTGACCGCCGATCTAAAGAGGCCAGTGTTGTGAGCAACTCTGATGGTGAGACAGGAAACAAACTCTCTTCTCTCAAGGTAGTAATGTCTAGCGGATTGCCTTCAATTGCTAACCAGTACATAATTTCTTTTTCGGAGTCTGACAGTCTCACAAACTGCTGGTCGAGTAAATATCGAATATCTCCCAGAAACAGCGTATTTTTCAAGAAGTCTGCGACATTGCCATTAAACAATTCCTTAATGGTTGAAGACATGATCTTAATGGCTAATGGGTTGCCTCCATATCGGTCAATTAGGGCACTCCATTCTGGCTGCCGGCCTGACAAGCCTTTCTCTCGGATAATTTCTAGGGCGACTTCTCCAGAACCGATAAGTGGCAAGGAACGAACTTTTTCTCCTTCAAGCAAGGCCAGATCCGCTGGTTTTTCTGAGGAGACGATCATTAAGCAACTGCTATGGTTGGTTTCTGCGATTCGTTTGAGTAGTTCACGATAGCCTTCGTATCCTTT
Source organism: Microcoleus vaginatus WJT46-NPBG5 (assembly GCA_019359355.1). Classification (GTDB taxonomy): domain Bacteria; phylum Cyanobacteriota; class Cyanobacteriia; order Cyanobacteriales; family Oscillatoriaceae; genus FACHB-68. The sequence goes on from JAHHHM010000003.1 coordinate 19,861, forward strand.
GCGATAATGACCGGCTAGCTCTTCACTTTGCAGCACATTTTCAAAATCATCTAAAATCAGCAAACATTTGTGAGTGCGTAAATACTCGATCAACCGCGAGACTCGACTGTTGATATCTGTTGCTACATCGGGTTTTTTCTGGTTGTATAAAAATTGAGTTAAACCACTTAACAACTCTTCGGCTGTTGGGGCGTTGCGAAGTGACTGCCAAATGACAAAGTCAAACTGTTCCTGAACTTGTTTGGCGATCTGGACAGATAAAGTGGTTTTGCCAATGCCTCCTAAGCCGAGGATTGAGAAAAGCCGGCACTTATCTTGCAAGATCGACTTTTCTAGGGTGGCCATTTCTTCTGTGCGCCCGTAGAAGACAGGAACATCTGGTGCTTCGCTCAAATCTCGGCGTTGGGGGAGGGTAACGGGTGCGGAGGAAGCCGGCTGGGAAGATGCTGCATATAATGCCTGATGTGGCCCACCTTGATAGATGGACAGCAGCATATGTTTTAATTCAGCTAATTTGCCTGGGCCGGCACCTGTAATATTAAATTTCCTGTATACCTCACCGAGTCGCTTGCGGACAGCAATGTTGCTAATGCCCAACTCTGTTGCGATGTCGGCAGTCGATTGGCCACCAAGGGCCATCTGCAAAGCCTGTAACTCGGCACCAGACACACCGCGTTCAGCGGTTAACATTTGCAGATATTCTTCGGGAATTGGGGGAATCAAGATAGTCTTCTCGCATTTCAAAAATCTCCACTTTTTATTATATTCTGTTACCTTCAAGCCGCGCACTGGTGAGAGCTTTCATTGGCTTTGTGTGAGTGGATTCCTAAATTTTACTGAAATAGTTTTTACAAAATACTTTTGAATACTCATACTTAACTTTCTTAAAAAATATATCTAAGCCTTTTTAGGCAAAGGTTAATTGATGAGCTACCAATTAAAGAATGTAGTGTATTCATCCGGTAAAATTTGCGCCAACCTCGACTGAATCGCTACGGAAAATTTAAAATCCTCCCGTCGAAAGATTTTACGAAATAGCAGTGCGAACAGTTACATCACACCGGCATCTCCCTATCTCCCTAAACACGTGAGTGACTGTCCCGACAGCCAGATGGCCCTAAAATTTGTTGCCCTGGCTATTGACAATGCCTACAAAATTTATATAGTTACTATACTAAGTTAGATTTTATACTCTTTCAACCCTCTTACCGGGGCGTTGAATTTTCTAAGCTTTACAGCCCTGCGCCCTCACGCACTAAGCAAAAATGGCCCCTGAGAGTCGGTGTTCATTGGAGGACAAAATTCAGGCCAATCCCTTTGAGGCTTTAGGATATTTTCATATTTGCTGTCAGGATTTTTTCAGAGGCGAAGGCTGACAACCGGCCTAACACTGGTGTTAGAAAACATCCCCTTAAGTTAACCTTTCGCTACTTAGTATGGGAAGCGATTGTAGATGAGCCGATACAACCGAAACAGGTGGATAGAGTTCAATTTGATGGCTCATTGTGCCCGGCTCGTTGTGAGCAAGAAGTCACGCTGGCAGCCGGCCAAAGTGTTTGTGTGGTGGGCAGATGCGGACTCACTTTATTGGTTGAACCTGCCGGCTCAAAGGTCAGGGAAATTCAAGAAAGTCCGGTGTAACTTTTTGGCACTGTTACTAACGAATTGGGGTATGCACAGTTACTAATTTTGTCCCATCAGGAAAGGTTGCTTCTACTTGTACCTCATCTACCATTTCAGGTACTCCTTCCATCACATCATCCCGCGTTAGCAGCGTTGTTCCGTAACTCATTAAATCTGCAACGGTGCGCCCATCTCTCGCTCCTTCCAAAATTGCCGCCGAAATATAAGCAACGGCTTCTGGGTGATTTAATTTTAACCCTCTATTTTTGCGACGCTCTGCAAGTAGGCCGGCAGTAAAAATTAGTAATTTGTCTTTTTCTTGCGGTGATAGTTGCATTCATAACTCCTTTAAGTTTGCCACACTCGCGGTAGGCGGCTGGTACGTCCTAAAAAGGATGGGCGTAGCAGTTGCCAAACATCTGTAAACCAGTTTCTCACCTCTGAGGTAGACTGGCCCCGATATCGGCATAAGAGTCCTGCGGTGAGCCGGCTGACTCCGGCTTCGCCTTGGTGTTCAGCAGTTTGCCATAAAAAGCGGGCTTTTTCTACGATTTCTGGTGTTGCCGGCTGCCCCACCCAAGCCAATGTTCCGACCACAGGCTGTCCCGCTAAGCCATGCGGACTATTGAACATTTCTTCTCCGCCTGTTAGCTGCTGCCGGTCTATCCACAAAGGTTGTCCTTGCTGCCAAATTTCCGTGTGGGAACGCCAATTTCCTTGCAAAAATTGCTCGCCCCTCGCACTGCGACCAAAGCGGGTAATTTCCCATCCGAGCCAGGTTGCTTTTGGGGCTAATTCAACTTTTAAATGCTGCCGGTAAATTGCACCATTAAAGATAATTGATTCTTGCGGCAACCATTCTAAATAGGCGTCGGCTTCTAGGTGTATTTGAATGTTTTGTCTAGCTGTAGTCCCATTACTTCGATAAATTTTGCCGGCTGCTGCGGTAGTAATTAAGGCGTGAGCATTAGATTGAAGATGAAAATCTGAGGATAAGTGATCGCCCCCCACAATGCCGCCGGCGGTGTGTAAAATAATGCTATGACAGATAGTTGGCCCTTCTGGATAAAATGGTCGTTGCACTTTCAAAGGTGCTTGATTTTGATTATGAATTAATTGTGTTGTGCCGGCACGCTTGGCATAGATCAAGTTAAGATTGCCATGCCAGCCGGTGGATAAGTTTTCTGCCGGCATCCTCATCCTCGTTGAGCTAAAATTACATAAGTAAGATAGAGACGCAATCGCTCACGTCTCCATCGGCACTCTCTATTGTCTAACAGATGGCAGCGTCTAGACTTTACACCGCTAAAAATCTTTGTATAATTTCATTGCTAAGTTCGCTCGTAGCGCCAGAAGCTACAATCCCACCTTTTTGCATGGCATAATACCAATCTGCTTGTCTGACAAAATGCAGATGTTGTTCGACTAATAAAACAGAGATGCCGGTGGCTGCGATGATGCCGCGCACTGCTGCTTCAATTTCTAAAATGATCGAGGGTTGAATGCCTTCCGTGGGTTCATCTAATACCAATAATTGTGGTTTTCCCATCAACGCACGGGCAATTGCTAGCTGCTGTTGCTGTCCCCCGCTCAAGTCTCCACCCATGCGAGAAAGCATAGATTTCAATACAGGAAATAGCTCAAAAATTTCATCGGGAATTGCTTGATTGTGGGTGAGGCGTTTCTCCTGCCGGCTTCTGGCTTCTAAACCCAGTAGCAAATTTTCTTTTACCGTTAAACGTGGGATAATTTCTCGTCCTTGGGGTACATATCCAATGCCTGATCGGGCGCGTTTATCAGGAGATTTAGAATTAATTAAATTGCCGGCAAAGGTAATCGTGCCACTGCGAGGGTTGAGCAACCCCATCACGGTTTTTAAAAGCGTCGTTTTGCCCACGCCATTGCGTCCAATTAGACATACCATTTTGCCCGCCGGCACGCTTAAATCTACATCCCGAAGAATATGACTCTCGCCGTAATAAACATTCAACCCAGCCACTTGCAGCATCATATTGATTTCGCCTCAAGCTACCTCGTAATCGGTCATTGGTTTTCCTAAATATACTTCTATCACACGGGGGTTATTTTGCACTTCTTCAATCGTGCCTTCACACAAGAGTGAACCTTCATGCAAAACGGTTACCTTGCGAGCAATTTGCCGCACAAACTCCATATCATGCTCAATGACAATAATCGAGTGACTTTCTGCGAGGGAAACAAGTAAATTGCCGGTTAATTCCGTTTCTTCATCCGTCAAACCGGCAACCGGCTCATCGACTAAGAGTAAATCGGGGGCTTGAGCAACGAGCATCCCAATTTCTAACCACTGCTTTTCCCCGTGAGAAAGCAACCCGGCGTGAATATCTGCTTTGGCAACTAACCCGATTGTTTCTAATAATTGATTAACATTTCTTCGTTCCGATGCCGGAGGCTTCTTAAATAAAGTCGTCAAGACATTTTTATTGCGATTGCCGGCTAACTCTAAATTTTCACGCGGCGTTAAATTTAGATAAATGCGCGGCGTTTGAAACTTTCTTCCGATGCCAAACCGGGCGATTTTGTCTTCAGAGAGAGAGCGTAAATTTTTCCCTTTAAACAACACTCGCCCAGTGGTTGGTTGCACCTTGCCGGTGATCGCGTCTAAAAACGTTGTTTTTCCCGCTCCATTAGGACCAATCACAACCCGCAATTCCCCAACATCCATACTAAAATCGAGCTGGTTAAGCGCTTTAAATCCATCAAAATTAACAGTTAAATTTTCAATTTCCAAAATTTTTTCGTTCACACTGCACCTCAGCCAGCTTTTATTTTTTTAGTCCCCAGTTCCTATCTTTTCTCGTTCATGCCGCACTTCTGGATCTTCTTCCAGACTGGGATAGGTTACGACTTGTTTGCGAAATCCGAAGAACTCCCGGATCTGCTCGATAGCTTGGTAACGCAACCATCCTACTAAACCATTTGGAAGTACCATCACCACAATTAAAAATAGTGCTCCCTGAAAAAATAGCCAAATTTCCGGTAATTGTTCGCTTAACAAACTTTTTGCATAGTTAACAACAACTGCCCCAAGAATCGCACCTACCAAGCTGGCGCGTCCCCCAACGGCTACCCAAATTACCATTTCAATGGAAAAGGCAATATCCATTGCTTTGGGTGAAATGATACCAGTTTGCAGCGTAAAAATTGCACCCGAAATGCCGGCAAGTGCAGCAGAGATAGCAAATACTAAAACTTTAAAGCCGGTGGGATTGTAGCCAGAAAAACGCACCCGACTCTCATCATCGCGAATTGCTATGAGCAAACGTCCAAATCGCCCGCTTGTCAGCCACCGGCACAAGACATAAGCACCCCCCAACAACAGCACTGTAATTGAATAAAAAACAAGCTGTGTCTGAGGCGTATTCACTTCCGCCCCAAATAATGTTTTAAAATCTGTTAGCCCATTGGTGCCATTAATCAGTTGTTGCTGTCCATTAAAAAAGTTGAAAAAGACAATCGTTGCCGCCTGCGTTAAAATCGAAAAGTAAACCCCTCGAATGCGGTTGCGAAATACTAAATAGCCGAGGATGGCTGCCACCATAGAAGGAATCAGAATCACGGCAGCAACAGAGAAACCAAAAGAATAAAAGGGTTGCCAAAACCAAGGCAGTTCCGTTACGCCATAGAGTGACATAAATTCAGGTAGCTGAATACTTGCATCGGGAGGAATTTGCAGCTTCAAATGCATTGCCAAAGCATAACCCCCTAAAGCAAATAAAACGCCATGCCCTAGGCTCAACATTCCCGTGTAACCCCAAATCAAATCAATGCCGAGGGCAGCAATTGCCAGGGCTAAAAATCGCCCCAGCAAATTGAGCCGAAACTCTGAAAGAACTGCCGGCATTATAAAAATTAGAATTGCTGCGATCACCACAACCGCACCGGCTTCTATCCATAGCGCATTTTGTTTGGATTTTAGAGAGTGCAACAGTGAAGAATTCTCGCTCCTGCTTCCCCAATCCTCCGCTTTCTTTCTTCTCAATGAGAAACGCTCAACTTTTATATTTTCCGGTTTTATATCGCCGTCACTCTCAGTTTCAACTTCCGTACCTTTTTGCCCCTGTTGCATTTTCATTTTCTCCCTGTTAAGTATTTTAATTCTTAAGCATCAACCGTACGTCCTTTCTGGGGAAAAATTCCTGCCGGCTTTACTTGTAAGAAAGCAATAATCAGCACAAATACCATGACTTTTGCCATACTTGTTGTTGAAAAGAAGGCAAATATATCAGCCAAATATGGCACCGGCTTAAACAAAGCTGCGAGTGTCCCCGAACCCATTAAATAACTGACTGTCCCAATCGTGAGTGCTGCTACAATGCTGCCGACTAACTTGCCAACCCCACCCACGACGACCACCATAAACGTATCTACCACATAATTCTGACCTGTATTTGGCCCTACAGAACCTAATAAGCTAATTGCACAACCGGCAACCCCAGCTAATCCAGAACCGAGGGCAAACGTCAAAGCATCTACCTTTTTTGTGGGAATTCCCAAACACGCACTCATGTTGCGATTTTGCATTACTGCGCGAATTCGTAATCCCCAAGCCGAACGGTTTAAAAATAGATAAATTCCTATTACACAAATAACCGTTAGCCCAATAATAAATAGCCGCGCATAAGGGAGCCTTAAATTCGCAATCGGCTCCCACCAACCTCGCAGCCAAGCCGGTGCTGTAACATTAACATTCTGGGCACCAAACCACGGTTTTGTTGCTGTTAATTGATAAGTTTCAGCTAATATTTTTCCTGTTATCCAGCTAATTCCTAAAGACAAAGGTAATATGACAGCAATTGCCCTGTTACGAACTTGGTCTATAACCGATTGCCGATTTAGCAACCACATCGCTCCAAAAAACAAGAGACAAAATAGTCCAAGTCCAACGACTAGAACCCAGTTAACACTGCGAACAAATTGTTGTAAAATTAGGCTAACTCCCCAAGTCGCTAACAAAGTTTCTAAAGGGCGACCGTAGAGGTAGCGAATCACTCCTTTTTCTAAGATTAATCCGACTAAAGCCGTTACTGAAAATGCCCCAACTAAGGCAAAGAAAATATATAATTCTGACCAAGGTGCACCCAACACTTTGAAGGCATTTTGCACCACAAAAGTTGTATAAGCTCCCAGCATCATGAATTCGCCGTGAGCCATGTTAATTACGCCCATTAAGCCAAAGATAATCGCTAAGCCTAGGGCGGCAATTAGCAAGACTGCGCCTATACTTATTCCATTAAATAAACCATCAATAACTTGCAGAGCTAAATTGTTCACGTAACTTTTCTCCAAGTTTCACCTTTAACTTTAATTTAAAACAGAAGGTTGGATGAGTTTGCCGATAAAAAATTTATTTCAGATTTATTTTTAACCACAGATAAGCACAGATAAGTCAGGTGTCGTTCTGTGGTTAAAATATCTAATTTTTAAGATTTTAGGCTTTCTTGTATTTTCCACCTTTAGCCGGATCTGACCAATCACAGGCATAGCCTTTCGTGTCTTTCACAAATTGATTCCAGGGTAATGGCTCCACAGCTTTTGATGTAGAGTAAACAATCTCAAACAACCCATCATCCCTGACTTGCCCTAAGCGCACGACTTTAGCTAAATGATGATTATTGCCTAAGGTGACTAAGCCTTCAGGCGCATCAAAAGTCTGTCCTAAAGCCGCCGCTCTCACTAATTCTAAATCGTCCGCCGTTTTCGCTTTCTCAACGGCTTGCTTCCACAAGTAAACCATAATATAAGCAGCTTCCATCGGGTCATTTACTACCCGATCAGCTTTATATTTTGCTTTAAAAGCTTCAACAAACTTTTTGTTAGCCGGACTATCCACAGTTTGGAAATAGTTCCAGGCGGCGTAGTGATCTTTGAGATACTCTACACCAATTGCTTTAACTTCTTCTTCGGCAATACTAACCGACATGGTCGGATACTTATCCGGACCCAAACCGGCACCTTGCAACTGTTTAAAGAAAGCAACGTTACTGTCACCATTTAGGGTGTTGAAAATTACGCCACCATCGGGCAAAGCAGCTTTAATTTTAGTAATCAGCGGCGTTACTTCTGTACTTCCTAGCGTTAAGTAGTCTTCCCCAACTGTTTCTCCACCTTGGGCTTCTAGCTGGGCTTTAATAATGGTATTAGCTGTGCGGGGAAACACGTAGTCAGAGCCAACTAAAAAGAATCTTTTGCCTTTATTTTCTAATAGCCAAGTAACCGCCGGCTCGATTTGCTGATTTGGTGCGGCCCCTGTATAAAAGACGTTTTTAGAACACTCTTGACCTTCGTACTGCACAGGATACCAGAGCATATGATTTTTCTGCTCAAACACCGGCAGCACTGCTTTACGACTGGCAGAAGTCCAGCAACCAAAAACAGTGACAACTTTATCCTGTTCTATCAGCTTTCTTGCTTTTTCTGCAAAAGTTGGCCAATCAGATTGCCCATCTTCTTTAATCACTTCAATCTGTTTGCCTAGAACACCACCGGCTTTATTAATCTCTGCGATGGCTAATAGTTCGGCATCAACGACGCTTGTTTCACTAATTGCCATCGTGCCAGTCAGCGAGTGAAGAATGCCAACCTTAATGGTATCCCCACTAGCGGCGGCAACGGTTGTAGCGCTTGGAGAGGGAGAAGTCCCTGTGGTCGTGGCATTCGTTCTTGTCTGTGTCGGCGATCCGCTACAAGCTTTTAAGAAAATACTGGTTCCTAGAGTTGCGGAACCATAGAGCAAGAATTTACGCCGGCCTAATCGCCTTACCATATCTTTATTAATCCAGATGATAGATGGACGCTACACATAACGTGTGATATTAAACCTTGCTTCTAACAAAAAATTGTTATCATTTATACAAAAGTCTAATTTCTCTGAGCATTCCACCTACACTTAACCTAATCCCTACAATTGCCTAAGCTTTATCAGAACTCAACTTTGAGCTTTCTAAATGTTCTGAATTTCACAGTTTCCTTGCATCATTTGAGCAGTCTCGTAATTTTACGAAGAGCGCAACCAGCCTTTCGCAGCCTTTGATTTATTGAGCCATATTGTAGCATTGAGTACATTAATTTAAAGCAGCCTCTGCTATTTTTTCGCTATTAATCTCTGTGTTTGGGTGTGAGGAAAAATGCATAAAGTTTTGTGGCGATTGTTGCTCATTAGCCCCGCAATTTTAATTTCCGTGCTGGGTGTTTCAATGGCCACAATTGCTGAAGAATCCCCAAAAAAGTTACAAATCCTTAATTCCCAAATTAAATCTGAGAATAGCGAAATTGAGCCGGCAGTAATTGAAGAAATGCCGGCCTCAAAAAAGCCATTAAATATTGATAGCCCTCAAATAGAAACTGCCGAAACTGCTGTAGAAAATCAGGAAATGGAGCAAGTAACCTCCGTTTCCCAACTGTCTGATGTGCAACCGACTGATTGGGCGTTTCAAGCCTTACAAAACTTAGTTGAACGTTATGGCTGTATTGCTGGATATCCCGATGGAACGTTTCGGGGAAATCGGGCAATCACGCGATATGAATTTGCTGCCGGCTTAAATGCTTGTTTGGAAGCCATTACCCAGCTCATTCAGCCAGGGGGAGACTTTGTTACTCAAGAAGATTTAGCAATTCTTAATCGGCTGCTTACAGAATTTCAAGGAGAACTGGCTACTTTAAGAGGTCGAATTGACGCTTTAGAAGCCCGCACATCTGAACTAGAAGCCAATCAATTTTCTACCACTACAAAACTTGTAGGCGAAGTCGTATTTGCTGCCAGCGATATAATCGGAGAAATCGACACCGGCAGAAACGCAGTACCCACTTTATCTGAGCGAGTGCGGCTCAATTTTATTACAAGTTTTACCGGCAAAGATAGCTTATTAGTTCGCTTATACGCATCGAACTCTCCAAATTTAGGTGCGGCTGCCGGCACCAATATGGCGCGACTTCACCCTGACAGAGGTAATGGCAATAATTTTGACATCGATTTAGGCTGGTATAACTTCCCCCTCGGTGACAAAGGCAACGTTTTGATAGAATTTGCCGGTGGTAAACTCGATGATTTTGCCCCCTCACTCAATGCCCTAGATTACGGCGGCGCTGCCCTAGGAACTATCTCTCAATTTGGACAGCGTAACCCGATTTATCGCCTTAGTGGTGCCGGTGTAGGCGCGGGAGCCACCTATAATTTCAGCAAAAGATTGGGTGTCTCTTTAGGTTATTTAGCCGGCAATTATCTTTCCGGTGGCGATCCCAGTCCTAAACGCGGATTTTTTAATGGGACTTTTGGCGCGATCGCGCAATTAACGGTGCAACCCACTGAAAATATTGGTTTAGGTTTGACTTATGTACGCTCTTATTTTACCGGAGAAGATGTGGCAAATAATAATGTCAGCACTGCCGGTGGAGTTGGTAGTTCCTTAGCAGAAAAACCCTTTGGAGATGTTGCCACTTCATTAGATTCTTATGGTGTAGAAGCGACTTGGCGACTTAGCCCTAGATTGGTTTTAGGTGGTTGGGTTGGTTGGACAGAAGCAACGGCGCAAAATAATGCTTTTAGTAATGGAGTGAGAGTTGCAAACCGGGGAGACGAGGCCACGATTTTAAACTGGGCACTTACCTTAGCTTTTCCAGACCTTGGTAAAGAAGGTAGTTTAGGGGGAATTGTCGTGGGAATGCCGCCAAAAATAACCAATAGTGATGTCGCTGAAGATAGAGATTCCTCTTTACATTTAGAAGCGTTTTATCGCTATCAAATTACGGACAATATCGGCATTACTCCAGGTTTAATGGTTATTCTCGATCCTGAACACAATAACGAGAACAAAACGATGTATGTCGGGACACTTCGCACGACATTTACGTTTTAATAAGCTAAATCGGCAACCTTTGTAGGATGGGCACCTTTCCCGTCCTACATAACAGAAATCAATTTAGGTGGTAACGGATAAAGTTAACTACAACTTCCAGCCCTTCCTGACTTTTCAAATTTGCAAAAACAAACGGTTTTTCTCCTCTCATTTTTTTAGTATCGCGTTCCATTACACCCAAATCTGCCCCAACATAAGGAGCCAAGTCAATCTTATTAATAACTAGCAAATCTGATTTCGTAATTCCAGGGCCACCTTTGCGAGGAATTTTGTCGCCGGCAGCCACATCAATCACATAAATCGTCAAATCAACTAACTCAGGACTGAACGTTGAGGCGAGATTATCTCCGCCACTTTCTACAAATACTAAATCTAAGTCTGAAAACCGCACCTCCAACTGTTCAATTGCCACCAAATTAATCGAAGCATCCTCACGAATAGCAGTATGGGGACAGCCGCCGGTTTCTACTCCCACAATGCGTTCCTGTTCTAACGCTTGAGAGCGAACCAAAAATTGAGCGTCTTCTTGGGTGTAAATATCATTCGTAACAACCGCAATTTTGTACTGCTGCCGCATCGCCTTGCATAAAGCATCAACTAAGGCAGTTTTTCCCGATCCAACAGGGCCGGCAATTCCTACACGAAATGCACTCATAATAATTTATACTAATTTACTTTTAAAAACCTAACTTCTTGGGGAGTGGAAAAAATGTGAGATGAGCCATTTAAAAATTAGGGTTTAGACCGCCACAGGCTTTTATATTTTAAGCTTTAAGTAGCAAGATTCTTCTCCGCATCAATATAGTTTAACTGCGTATTGACCCCACTAAATCCAATCTTTTGGTAAAGTGCTTGAGCAACAGCATCGCCGGCAGAAAGCCAAACTAAATCGCCCCCACAGTCAAAATGATCTTGCACCAGAAAACTGCACAGCGTAGCCGCCACACCCCGCCGACGCATCGAGGGTAATGTCCCGACACCGGCAAGCTCACAAAGCCGTTCCCAGGGCATTGTACAGCCACCCCCAGCCGGCATTCCCTCAAGAGTTGCCATCGCGCATCGCCAACTGCCACGCTGCAAATGTTCGCGCAACTGCTCGATCATCTCTGTAGATGGAGGTTCATTTGCCTCTTCAAAGTTGAAACTTTCGCTTTGTATGGATAAATATTTTGTGAGAATATCTTTGTGGGTGTCAGTGAGCCGATGCACCCGCACCTCAGGAGCGTGAAATGGTTGGAAATCAGCAGGTGTACACAGCATCAGCGGTTGACGTGCCTGGAGTTGCAAACCGGCCTCTTCTAATGCTCCCGAAAGTGTCGGCCAAAGCGCCTCTATAAACTCAAAGCGGATGGTACGCTGGCGTTCAGCAAACACACGCCGCAGTTCTGTCAGTGATTCAGCAACCTCTCTGGCGCTTCCTAGCGGCGCAATGGGAACCGCATAATTCAGCCAAATCATATCTGTAGACGGATCGAGCAGAGCTTGAAAAGGCCCAACTGTAATGGCTTCCCGTCCTTGTGCTGCTACTAAGTTGACACTTTGTGAGATTCGCTTTAATCGCTCAAGCATGGATTCATCCACGAGTTTTCACCTTTTATAAATTAACGAGCTTTAACTACGAAATAGCCGAGTATACAGCGTTTCATGGTTCATACTCGCCAGCGACAAGCCCCAATTGCAAACGCTTAAATCGTCATCTTCCCAGCATAGAATTTCTTGAGTAGCTGCAATCAAATTTGGATATAAACTAAGTAGTAACTGTTGGCCGGCAGTTTGGCCGAGGGGAATCAGTTTAACCCCGGCACCGATTAAATTGGACGCCCAACTGTGTAAATAACCCAGCACAGCCGCTTCACAATCAATCTGCCAAAATTGAGCCGCGATCCCAAAAGCCATTGCAAAATTACAGGGATTCCCGCAAGCACTTAAGGACAATTCCAACTGGGGTTCCATCGTCCTAAGCAGCCGGTTTAAAGCACTCCCCATCTGCAAACTTTGCTGCCGCAATTCTTCCGTTTCCCTTGCCGCTGTTGCCCAAGCATTCCAGTATTTTAAACCCTCCAGATCCCCCGCTTCAGCAGCCTGATAAGCACGTACCATCATTGCTGCTTCTAGCCGAATTCCCCCGGATTTTAAAGAGTGCAATATCCAGTTTTCTAAGCTGTGCCGGCTGTCAATCGTACCATTACTAACGAGCGTTTCTAGCCCTTCCGAATAGCTGTAAGCTCCCACCGGCAGCGTCGGACTCGCCAACTGTAACAAATTTAAAAGTGCTAAATTATTTAACATAAATTGGGCATTGGGCATTGGGCATTGGGCATTGGGCATTGGGCATCGCTAACAAATAATAAACAATACTCTCCCCCTCTCGCCTCAATGACTATGCCCATAAGCACCGGCTTCCGGCTGAAAGGGCGATATTTCCTCCCGCACCTCAACCCCCAGTTGCTCTAACATTGACCGCAGTACCGGATCGGGTGCTAATTTTAAATAAGTGGATGTGATTTCTAAAGGCACATGACGATTGCCCAAATGATAGGCAGCACGCAACAGATCCAAGGGAGTTTGACCGCTCACAGTGTACACCGGCTCTGGTTTGGCCACAACTCGCACGAACGGCTCACCATTTGCCGGTTGCAAAAGATCGCCATCGCGTAACACCGTTCCTCGGGGCAGTTGAAGCGACACTGACAGCTCAGGCGTTTGCAGCCGGTAGCGGCTCCGACAGCGTTCCTCGGCTGTGAGAGCAAGGGTTAACATCACAATTGCCCCTGGGTTTGCCGGCAACCGTTGTGTAAGCGTTAACATCACGAGTGCGGGTGTAGGATAATCTGACATGGCTCAATAATTCTCTCGATTTTCTTAATCATTTCGCAAAAGCTGGCACAAAAGACAAGAGCAAGCACACACTCTGAGAAGCTGAGCCAGTGATAAGTATCACCAATCCTGCCAGATTTAGATCGCCAGTTACTAGAGATTTACATCACAAATATTGCCGGTAAGTGTCACAGCATTTTACGGATTTTAATCACAGAATTAGGCAGAAAAATGACGCATCATAGAGGTGTTGAGTTTTATATAACATAATGCAATTTGTAAGTGCCCTACCACAATTTAGCCTCACGGAAATCTCTTTCGAGGTTTGGGAAACAGGTACACTAAAGGTATGTCAGAGAGAGGAAATCCGCGCACTCTTACTAACTGATCGGATCAGTACCCAAGACTATAGGCTGATCAACCGCTTGCTCTACGCAGTGCGCCGAGGATGGCTAGGTCTGGCAGATTAAATCGAAAAAACCTCCCGAAAAGAACGAGTGGTAGATTTCTATTTATCAAATTAACTTTATACTATTTTGAATGAGTGGTAACACTCCTGTGATGGGGGGAGGAAATCAAATGTTTAATGCTACAGAACTCCTGATAAGCGCCTTTGTTGAAAAATTGCAGACTGGTTACAAACGCACCTACGGGGGGTACAAGCCAGACTATGCAGATATTATTGCCTGGGCCGGCAACATGGCTTTGGAAAATATCGCAAACAGCGACGCCCTATATCACAATGTCGAACATACCATTTTAGTTACCTTGGTCGGGCAGGAAATTTTGCGAGGCAAGCACATCCGTGAAGGAGGAGTTTCCTGCGAAGACTGGCTGCACTTCACCATTTCTTTGTTATGCCATGACATCGGATATGTTAAGGGTGTTTGCCGGCAAGACAAAGACGCAGAAAGGTTATACGCCACCGGCATTGATGGCAAATTAGTAAACTTGCCGGCAGGCTCGACCGATGCCAGTCTCACACCTTATCATGTGGATCGGGGCAAACTTTTTATTAACGAAAGGTTTGGGGGTCACCTGCTAATAGATGCTGAGGTGATCAAGCGTAATATTGAACTCACCCGTTTCCCTGTACCTAAAGATGAAGATCATCAAGACACCATCAACTATCCGGGACTGGTTCGCGCTGCCGATCTGATCGGTCAGTTAAGCGATCCGCGCTACTTACAAAAGATTAGCGCTCTCTTTTACGAATTTGTAGAAACAGGCCAGGATAAAATCTTGGGATATCGCCATCCAGGAGATTTACGGAAGAACTACCCGAAGTTTTATTGGAATGTTGTGTATCCTTACATTCAGGACGCACTTCTTTATTTAGACCTCACGCAAGAGGGAAAACAAATTATCGCTAACCTCTATGCGAATGTATTCCGCGTGGAACATGAAACGTCACCGTCAGCAAAGGTGGCTGTTGCTGCCTAGACAGACTGGAAAAAACTAAAATCAGAGACTTCATATAAAAATCGCCCGTTTTCTAATCAAAAACGGGTTTTTTATTTGCAGTAAAATAATGGTGCCGGCAGGTAGCGATTTCACGCCTGAAGTGAGAAACTGGTGTCATGCCGGTGAGACTGACAAACCTGCCCCTGTTAGCCGTGCGATTAATTCTATTGCCGGCCATAATTGGAAAGTATAGGCATAAGGCCGATGAGAAACAAATACCTATAAGAGGACAACGATGATTCCAGGGGAAATTATTGCACAAGACGGAGAAATTGAATTAAATTCAGGACGTACCACCGTACGGCTACCAGTCGCTAACACCGGAGATCGTCCCATTCAAGTGGGTTCCCACTTCCACTTTTATGAAGTAAATGAGTCTTTAAATTTTGAGCGTGAAACCGCACGAGGAATGCGCCTTAATATTCCTGCCGGCACAGCAGTGCGTTTTGAGCCTGGGGATGAAAAAGAAGTTGAATTAGTCTCCTTTGCCGGCAGCCGTCAAGTCTACGGCTTCAATAGCAAAATCAATGGATATTTGTCATAATTTTTCCATCTCATCAACCATAGCTTTGAGGAAACTTTATGTTGCCCAAGTTACAAGCATTTAACTTAGATTTCTTAAATACCTTAAAAGGAGTGGTTTCTATATTAAGAGATCCCACTCAAACTGATTCCGTTTATGATATCGAAGATGGACTGCGTCATACCAAAGCCACTCAACTAGCAGTCGATTATGTCAAATCTAAGCCAGAAGTTGCCCAGATTATTCAAGAACGTTATCTCGCCCCATCCCCAGATATCGAAGCTTTACTAAAATATCCCGAAAACTCCTTGGGATATGCCTACGCATCTTATATCAAAGAAGCAGGATTCGATCCTAACTTTTATCGTAAGCTAGCAGTTGAAGATGACGCCAGCTACATTGTTCTACGCATCCGGCAAACCCATGATATTTGGCATATCGTTACAGATTTCTCTGTCGATGTTGTGGGAGAATTAGGACTGAAAGCTTTTGAACTTGCTCAAACGCGCAGAACTATGTCAGTCATCTTATTAGCGGGTGGTTTATTGAGTACCCTATTCAAAGCGCCAGAAGGATTAGATAGTTTGCTAGATCGCATTGCAGTGGGATATAGAATGGGAGCGAAAGCAAAGCCCTTCTTAGCCCAAAAGTGGGAAGAACACTGGGATAAACCTCTATCAGAATGGAGGAAGGAATTAGGTGTTGAGCCGATGTCTGTTTATGTTCCATAGCTAGACAGATAAGCTTCCTGACGGCAATGACACGAAAACTAGGCGTCAGCAAAGCTTTTATTGCCCCGAATTTCACTGGAAACCTTGGGGCATAATTCTTAACATTTCCTTAAAATGAGTAAGTTGTTATGAAGATTGCATTTATTATTTATCAAGGCATGACTGTTTTAGATTTTGTTGGCGTTTACGATCCGATAATTCGCCTAAAAACAATGGGGTTTATGCCTGAATTATCTTGGGAACTTTGCGCGATTTCTCAAGAAGTGAGTGATGAAAATGGGTTGCGGCTTTTACCGACAAAAATCAATGAATCTATTCAAGAATACGATATGATTATTGTACCTGGTGGAATTAGAGCTAATTTACAAAAATTAGTTAGCAGCACTCATTTTATTGAATGGCTGAGAACGGCAAACAGCATCCCCTTAAAAGCTTCAGTCTGTACAGGATCTTTACTATTAGGTGAAGCCGGCTTTTTAAAAGGAAAGAAAGCAACCACCCATCCCAGTGCTTTCAATGAACTGAAAAAATATTGTGAATCTGTTGTTACAGAAAGAATTGTTGATGAAGGGGATGTGATTACAGCAAGAGGGGTAACTTCATCTATTGATTTAGGATTATACTTGTGTGAAAAGTTGGCTGGCAGCGAAGTCAAAGAAAAAATTCGTCAGCGCATGGACTATCAACAAGTTATTAAATAAGAGGAATAAGGGAAATGAACACTCCAGGCAACTTACGAAGTGATCTGTATTCAGCATTTTATCAAACTGATACATCTGAAGTCATTGAATTTGTGAAATGGTTAGCTGCTGCTTATGATATTTCAGAGCCGGCAAAGATTCTTGATATTGGCTGCGGGACTGGTCGAATGCTGCGTGAGTTTGGCACAATGGGTTGGGAAACACTCGGAATGGAACCCGATCCAGATTATATTACACAAGCCTTACTCGTCGCAGAAGAATTTGAAAATGTTACCGTTTTGCCGAAAGGCTTTGCCGGCATCGAGGAAACCGAAGAATTTAATATAATTGCAGCCATTAATGGTCCCTTTTCTTACCTGATTAAAATTGAAGACAGAATTGACACGCTGCGGCGAATGTTTCAAGCATTGAAACCTGGAGGAATTCTATTTCTCGATCTCGCTAACTTCTTGTGGATTCTGAATAACTTTAAAGATCGTACAGCCAGAACAGCAACAAGAGATGGGAAAACCATTAATTTAGTTGTGCATCATTCCGCAGATTTCCATAACTGTATTTTTACGTCTGAAGAATTGTTTTTTTGGGATGATCCTGAAGAAGGTCAAGTTAGAATTGAGGAAACTCATCATTTTGCCATAACTTCCCTTTCAGAATTGTTATATCTAATTAAAAACCAAGGGTTCACGAAAATCAAAACTTACAACAGTTACAAAGCACGAAAAAATGAAAAAATTACTGGCCCTCGACTAATGATTTCCGCTCAGAAACCGAGATAATGGTAACAAATAAAACAATTCTAATAAAAAGTAAAAAAGATGGTAGAATAAACAGCAAAATTTAAATTTATTATAACTAGAAAAAATTAGTATTTTAAGTGTGACTAGGAGTGAGCATGAGTTATCGCATGGATCGCCGCGCCTACGCAGAAACCTACGGCCCAACTGTAGGTGATCGCATTCGCCTAGCCGATACAGAATTATTTATAGAAGTCGAACAAGACTTTACAACCTACGGCGATGAAGTCAAATTTGGTGGCGGCAAAGTCATCCGAGACGGCATGGGACAATCCCCCATTTCTAACGCTGATGGTGCCGTTGATCTCGTGATTACCAATGCTTTAATCCTGGATTGGTGGGGCATTATTAAAGCCGATATCGGCATTAAAGATGGCAAAATATTCAAAATTGGAAAAGCCGGCAACCCCTACATTCAAGACAATGTAGATATTATCATTGGCCCCGGAACCGAAGCGGTTGCCGGCGAAGGCATGATCCTCACAGCCGGCGGCATTGACAGCCACATTCACTTTATTTGTCCCCAGCAAATCGAAGTCGCCATTGCCTCCGGCATCACCACGATGATCGGTGGCGGAACCGGCCCTGCAACCGGCACAAACGCCACCACCTGCACCCCCGGTCCTTGGAACATTTACCGGATGCTACAAGCCGCCGACGCCTTCCCCGTTAACCTAGGATTTTTAGGCAAAGGCAATAGTTCCCAACCGGCAGGACTCACCGAACAAATCGCCGCCGGCGCAATGGGACTGAAACTGCATGAAGACTGGGGAACCACCCCCGCAACCATTGACACCTGCTTAAATGTTGCCGATGAACATGACGTGCAGGTTGCCATTCACACCGACACCCTCAACGAAGCCGGTTTTGTTGAAACCACCATTGCCGCCTTCAAAAACCGCACCATCCACACCTACCACACCGAAGGTGCCGGCGGTGGACACGCACCCGATATCATCAAAGTGTGTGGTCAAGCCAACGTTCTCCCCTCCTCCACAAACCCTACACGCCCTTACACTGTCAATACATTAGAAGAACATCTCGATATGCTGATGGTCTGCCACCACCTTGATCGCGGCATACCCGAAGATGTTGCTTTTGCTGAGTCACGAATTCGCCGCGAAACCATCGCCGCTGAAGATATCTTGCACGACTTGGGCGCATTCAGCATGATTGCCTCAGATTCCCAAGCAATGGGACGAGTGGGGGAAGTAATTATTCGCACTTGGCAGACAGCGCACAAAATGAAAGTGCAACGCGGAAGCCTCAACTCGGAACCGGCAGATAACTTCCGCGCAAAGCGTTACATTGCCAAGTACACAATTAACCCTGCGATCGCCCACGGCATTGCAGAATACGTTGGTTCAGTCGAAGCCGGCAAACTCGCAGACTTGTGCCTCTGGAAACCGGCCTTTTTTGGCGTCAAACCGGAAATCGTAATTAAAGGCGGCATGATTGCTTGGTCACAAATGGGAGACGCGAATGCCAGTATTCCCACACCGCAGCCGGTTCAGATGCGCCCGATGTTTGGCAGTTATGCCGGTGCGAGAACATCCACATCCCTAACCTTTGTTTCTCAAGCTGCCTTGGACTTGGATATTCCCAGCCAGCTAAACTTGCAGAAAAAGACAGTAGCGGTTTCAGGAACGCGCCGGCTGACTAAGCGAGATATGAAGCTTAATGACGCCCTTCCCCATATCGAAGTTGACCCAGAAACCTATGAAGTGAGGGCAGACGGGGCATTGCTAACTTGCGAACCGGCAACCGTATTGCCATTAGCGCAGCGCTACTTTCTTTTCTAAAAACACCCCATTCAAAGAATATTTTTATGCAACATTGTTCAATGTTGATTACTTAATTTGACCATCAACTATTGAGGTTTTGCAGACGTTAATTGTTTGAGTTTTAAACTCGCAAATGTAGGCTCAGTCTACAGCGTCGGCATATATTTAGTAACCCTACACAAGCTCAACCGTCAAATAAAATCAAGTTGTGGTAGGCAAAGAATCCGAAGGATCAGACTCAACCCGCCCACTGCCGCGATTAGCAAAACGGTTGCTACCACCGGGATGATCCTGATCATCTTGATCACTTTTTGCTTGAACCGGCAACGGATCAGACTCTGCACGCCCACTGCCGCGATTGGCAAAGCGATTGCCACCACCGGGATGATCCTGATCATCCTTAGCATTTTTTCCTTCAACATCAACACGCCCACTGCCACGATTAGCACGCCGATCATCACAACCCGGACGATCATCGCAGCGCTCCTTCGCAGTTTGCACCTGAGAAAAAGCCACTTTTTGAGTGGAATCAACTTGATATCCTTCAGACAGGCGAAACTCAACACCCTGAAAATTAACAGCACCACCAAGCAGTAATAGACCCGATAAAGCAATTTTGTAGATGCCCATGAGAAATAATCCATCAAGTAACTTTCTGCTACTTGATTCCGAAAATCCCTTGCAGCATCTGGAAAAACCGCTTTTTGCTAAGCCACTTCCTTATGCGTCTACCCTTCGGCAACCCCACAATTGCTAATTCGTGAGTTACAACAAAAATAGACAATGACAATTAAAAAACTGGCGGCAAAGACCGCGATTATTCCCTCACATAAATTCAAAAAACCTGACAAATAAATACAATCCCTGAATCCCGGACTCAATCTTGCAAAAGAAGGGGAGAAAAAGGGAGAAACACAAAAAATCTCGGAATTCTCTTATCTCAACCCAAAACTCAACCCCCCAACCAGCAATGTATACCTGCCTTAACTACATCGATGGCGACTGGATGCCGGCTCAATCAGAAGCCACCCTAGAAAGCCGCAACCCTGCCAACTGGCATGAACTCGTTGCCACATTTCCCCATTCCGACAGCGCCGATGCCGACAAAGCCGTTCAAGCTGCCCGCCGCGCTTACCAGACATGGCGTTTAGTGCCGGCACCAACCCGTGCAGACTTTATCTACCGCATTGGAGAACTGTTACTCAAACGCAAAGAAGAACTCGCCCACCTGATGAGCCTAGAGATGGGTAAACCCATCACCGAATCCCGTGGAGACGTGCAAGAAGGCGTTGATTGCGCTTTTTACTACGCAGGAGAAGGCCGGCGGCTCTTTGGTCAAACAACGACCTCAGAAATGCCGAATAAATTTGCGATGACGGTGCGAATGCCAATAGGAGTATGCGCCCTGATTACACCCTGGAATTTTCCCGTCGCCATACCTTGTTGGAAAGCATTACCGGCTCTCGTGTGCGGTAACACCATCATCCTTAAACCCGCCGAAGATACACCGGCTTGTGCAAACTTCCTGATCCAGATATTCCATGATGCCGGTTTGCCGCCGGGAGTGGTTAATTTAATTCACGGTTTAGGAGAAGAAGCCGGTCAAGCTTTAGTTGAGCATCCAGGCGTCGATTTAGTCTCCTTCACCGGCTCATCCCAAACAGGTGCCCACGTTGGAGGGATTTGCAGCCGCACTCACAAGCGCGTTTGTCTGGAAATGGGCGGTAAAAATGCCCAAATCGTAATGGAAGATGCCGACTTAGAACTCGCACTCGAAGGCGCACTCTGGGGCGCTTTTGGCACCGCCGGCCAACGTTGCACCGCCACCAGCCGACTTATCCTGCACCGCGATATCAAAGATAAATTCACCGCTATGCTGCTGGAAAGCACCGGCAAATTGCGAATTGGTGCCGGCACAGATCCAGACACACAAATCGGCCCCATTATCAACGGCGTACAGTTACAGCGGGTGATGGATTATATGGAAGTCGCCCGCAGTGAAGGCGCAAAAATCTTAACCGGCGGCGAGAGAGCAATTGAAGGCCCAATTAAAAAAGGTTTCTTCTTCCAGCCAACAATTCTTGATAATGTCACTCCCGATATGCGAGTTGCCCGTGAAGAAATTTTTGGGCCGGTAGTTGCCCTCATCGAAATCGATTCTTTTGAAGAAGCGATCGCAGTTCTCAACGACACCCCCTACGGTTTATCCTCATCTGTCTATACCGGCGATGTAAACCGTGCCTTCCAAGCCATGCGCGACATCGAAGCCGGCATCACTTATATCAATGGCCCAACCATTGGCGCAGAAGTCCATTTACCCTTTGGTGGAGTGAAGCAAACAGGGAACGGACACCGCGAAGCCGGCAGCGCAGTTCTTGATGTATTTACAGAATGGAAAAGTGTTTATGTAGATTTTTCCGGTCGCTTGCAACGCGCTCAAATTGACAACCATTAGGGAAATGCTGAGTAGGGGAGGGGGTGAGTGAGTTGTAGGGGCGCAAGAGCGTGTGCCCCCTTTTCAACCGACAGTAAAAGAATACCTAATCTTCCCCATGCCCAATGCCCATACCTTTAGGTTGGCGCAGCCTTGCCCCATGCCCAATCCCCCATGCCCAATGCCCAATCCCCCATGCCCCATCCCCCTAACTCAAACTAGCAAGCTTAGCAATCACTTTCGCCAGCTCAGCCGGCTCAACCGGCTTGGAGACGTGCATTTGAAATCCAGCCAGCATCGCTTGCCGGCGATCCTCATCTCTAGCAAATGCCGTCAACGCCACAGCCGGAATCTGTTCTCCCCCTATTGTTTCTCGCTGTCTCAGCTTGCGGATTAGTTGGTAGCCATTTTCCTCAGGCATTCCGATGTCGCTCACCAAAACATCGGGTGTCAGCTGTTCAAGAGCGGCAAACGCCTCACGGGCTGATGAAACCGCCGTTACGCTCACCCCGTAATGCGTCAGCACTGTGGTAATCAATTCGCAGGTATCGGTATCATCATCCACAACCAGCACCCGCAAGCCATCTAGTACCCATAAGTCCTGGGAGGCTCCTTCACTCTCACCCTCTTTTGAATCTAGCTGCGAAACTCTTGCTTTCGTGGTTAGTGGCAACTTCACAGTAAACGTCGCTCCCTTGTCTTTGCCTTCACTAAATGCCTCAATCGTGCCGCCATGCAGTTCTGCAAGATAGTGAACGATCGTCAATCCCAACCCTAGTCCTCCGTGTGTTCGTGTCGTTGAGCTATCAGCTTGGCGGAACCCTTCAAACACATGAGGCAGAAAGTCAGCATCAATTCCTATGCCGGTGTCGCTTACTGTCAAATGCAGTTGTTTGCCGGCCGGCTCAAGTGCGACTTTCACCTGGCCTCCTTCAGGGGTAAACTTAATGGCATTTGAAAGTAAATTGTTAATAATTTGTTGTAAGCGATCTGGATCGCCTGAGACGGTAGTATTTGAGCCGGCAACAATAGACTCAATTTGAATATTCTTAGCATCCACTGCCGGTTTAAACGTCTCCAATGTCTCCTCAATAATTCCTGCCAAGTTAACTGGAATTACATTCAAGCGAATCTTGCCGCGCAAGATACGGGACATATCGAGAATATCGTCGATCACTCGCACCTGTTGCTTAGCATTGCGCTCAATTGTTTCTAGTGCTTTAGCCCTGATTGCATCATTTAACTTCTGGCTACGGAGCATTTGTGACCAGCCCAAGATTGAGTTGAGCGGCGTGCGGAGTTCGTGAGAGACAATTGCTAGAAACTCATCTTTAATGCGGTTGGCTGCTTCCGCTTGAGTGCGTGCGTGCTGTTCTGCCTCGTACAAGTTGGCACGATCAATCGCCAAAGCAACGCGCTCAGCCACAAGCTGAAGCAGATGCAAATCGTCTGAAGTAAAACTGCGGACATTAACAGTGCCGGCTTGAACCACACCCAGCACTCTATCTTCAACCAACAGCGGCGCACCCATCAGCGATTGAATCTTTTTTTCTTGCAAGAAGGGGCTGTAGGCTTGAGTATAAGCATCCCGCTCAATCAACACCGGCTGACGCTCAGCAGCAATACGTCCGGCCACTCCCTGACCAATGGGGATGCGGATTTGTTGCTCAATTGCCCCCTCAACTCCCCTAGCCGCCCGCACCACCAGCGTGTTACTTTCAGCGTCCACCAGCAAAACAGCCGCCGTATCTACCGACAGAACTTCACAAAGGCGATCTAGTAACTCATTAAGCAGCTCGTCCAGCGATAGATGGGCGATCGCCGCATCCGTGACAGCTTGGAGACGCTGTACCATTTCACTAGCCGATTCAGCAACAGCCCGTGCAGTTTGCTCGCGCTTCAAAAGTTGGTTGCGTTCTTCCTCGGCCCGTTTCTGCTCGTCAATGTCTGTGCCAGTTCCGAACCACTTGACGATTTCACCATTGTGATCGCGCATTGGTAAAGCTCGACCCAAATGCCAGCGATATTGCCCGTCAGAAGCCCTTTTAAAGCGGTATTCGATTTCGTAAGGCTCGCCCGTCTCAACGCAGTGGTTCCAGGTGTCAATACACTTCTGGACATCGTCAGGATGCAACACTGGACTCCATCCCCAGCCCTGAGTTTGTTCAATCGTCATGCCGGTGTAGTCAACCCAGCGCTGGTTATAATAATCCACCCAACCATCGGGTTGTGCAGTCCAAATGATCTGGGGAACGGCTTCGGCGAAGAAACGATTGTACCGCTCGCTTGCCTCCGCTTCTGCGCGGGCTGCTCGCTCACGCTCTAAAATTTGGACGCGTTCTGCTTCCACACCCTGGCGTTGAATCGCTTGCGCCAGAATATTTGCAGCAGCTTGAAAGAAGTAAATATCATCTTTACTAAACTTCCGCTGTCGGATTGTATGGGTGCCCAAAACGCCCCAAGGCCGAACGTTTTGAAGGTTGTTTTTCAAGATCCCGGCCTCATTCGACAGCGACCTTGAACCAAAAATAACGAGGCTCAGACCACTAATTACCCCGTGGTTATGCAGCAAAGGAGGGCCAGAGAATCTTGTTTCAGTCCGCAGATCCGTCACAACCACCGGCTCAGAAGATGCTAAGGTGTAGCCGGCTTGTGAATCGAGTCCCGTACCTACGGTGCCGTAACCAACTAATCCTTCCTGCCACCCCACGCCGGCTCTCAGCAGTAAGGCGTTACCCTCTGGGAGCAGTTCTAGAATTTTGCAATATTCAACTTCTAGGGTTTGGGCGATCAGCCTCACCGTTTCGTCCATTAGCGCCCCAATATCTTTGCCCGAAAGTGCCTGCTGACCCAGTTGAGCGATCACTTCTTGCTGCCGCGCTCGGGTTCTTAACTCTTCCTCTACTCGTTTTAGTTCCGTGATATCGGATCTGATGGCTAAATATTGAAAGGGCTTTCCTTGTTCATCCACAAAAGGAACAATCGTGGTGTCAACCCAGTAATAGGTTCCATCTTTCGCTCGGTTTTTGATTTCTCCCTTCCAAATTTGCCCGCTAGAAATCGTTGCCCACAAGGTTCTAAAAAATTCTTTGGGGTGATATCCAGAATTAAGAATCCGATGGTCTTGGCCTATCAATTCTTCTTTATGATATTTGGAAATCTCACAAAACTTATTATTAACATAATTAATCATTCCTTTGTGATCAGTTCGGGCTACGATCGCAGATTCATCTAAAGCAAATTTTATATCTGAG
The DNA here is from genome assembly GCA_019359355.1 of Microcoleus vaginatus WJT46-NPBG5. Lineage (GTDB taxonomy): Bacteria > Cyanobacteriota > Cyanobacteriia > Cyanobacteriales > Oscillatoriaceae > FACHB-68. The sequence continues at coordinate 44,880 of JAHHHM010000003.1, forward strand.
AGCTGTTTAAGAGAGATTTTGACTTCTTCCTCCGCGATCTTTGCAGTAGTAATATCGCGTGTTACTTTTGAGAAACCTCTGAGGTTGCCGGCTTCGTCTCGTAATGCAGTGAGGATGGCATCAGCCCAGAATCTCGAACCGTCTTTACGGACGCGCCAACCCTTATCTTCAAACCGACCTTTAGCAGCTGCCACCTGCAAGATGCGTTCTGGCCTATTTTGTGCAAGGTCTTCAGCCGTGTAAAAGCGGGAGATATGCTGACCAATAATTTCTTTAGCTTTATAACCCTTAATGTTTTCTGCTCCGTCGTTCCAACTCACAATATACCCATGAGGATCGATCATGAAAATCGCGTAATCTTTTACATTCTGAACCACCAAACGGAAACCCTCTTCACTAATTTTCAGTCGCTTTTCAGCCTTTAGGCGGGCGGCGTTGAGCGAACTGATCAGCAGGGAAATCAGTATAAACAAGCTCAGCAACAAAATGTCTGATAACGCAACAGGTTGAAACGAATAGATCGGTTCTATAAAAAAATATTGGAGGGACAAGGCAGATAAAATAGTGGCCAGCAACCCAGACGGTAAGCCAGCATACCAAGAGCTGAAGGCCACAGCCCCTAAAAACAGTGGGGTGGGAGTGGTGTGCAGCAATGGTCTTAGTAGGAGTGTCAGCAACAGCGCTAGTGCCACAGCCAATACAGCTACGCCATAACGCCGCAGATGCGGAAGTTTTAATTTCATTTACTTACTCCAGCCTGAGAGATAGCCCAGCCAACGCATTAGATTCATTAACAGCTTGATAGAACATCTGCACCGCCACCTAATTTTAACTAACTACCCAATGCTTAAGCTTTGTATTTGGCTTGATAAAAGCCAAATTTGACTGAAAAAGCGAATATTTAAGCAATAGACTACTTTTTTTTCAATTGGCTGCTGATTATTTAAATTTCAGGCGGTGATACTTGTGAATTTTTTCTCAGGATTTATAGCGCACATGTTTTAGTTTTTGCAGAAAGTTTGCAATATTTATTATTGCCAAAAGCGTCTTAATCTCTCAAATTTCCCCTCTCAAATCTAAAATCTAAAATTTAAAATCGTATTAACCTTATCTTTAATTGCTATGTTCAGCCTTCCCAACAACAAAACTCTACCTCGAACTCCCCACGTCGTCACTGCCCTACCCGGCCCTCGCGCCCGTGCGCTTGTGGAACGAGATCGGGCTGTAACGTCCCCTTCATACACGCGTGGCTACCCCTTGGTAGTGGCTCGCGGTGCCGGCTGTATGCTCGAAGATGTAGATGGCAACGTTTTTTTAGACTTAACTGCCGGCATCGCAGTCACAGCAACCGGCCACGCTCATCCTGAAGTTGTCGCGGCTATCCAAGAGCAGTCTGCGTGTCTGCTGCATATGTCGGGAACTGATTTTTATTATGAACCGATGGTGCAACTGGCAGAAGACTTGGCCAAACGCGCTCCCTTCCCTGATGGTGCGCGGGTATTTTTTAGCAATTCTGGGGCTGAGTCGAACGAAGGGGCGATAAAACTGGCGCGTTACTATACGAAGCGATCGCTGATCATTGCCTTCTTAGGCGCTTTTCACGGGCGCACTTATGGCGCGATGTCTCTCACCGGCTCTAAAACTGTCCAGCGCCAGCAATTTGGGCCATTGTTACCCGGTGTCACCCATATCCCTTACGGCACCCATGAAAGCCTAGATTATCTAGAACAAAAGCTTTTCCCCACAGTATTGCCGCCGGCAGAGGTCGCGGCAATCGTCGTTGAACCGATTCAAGGAGAAGGGGGTTATATTGTGCCGGAAGATGGCTTTTTAGAGCGCATCCGCAGCATAAGTTCTCGCCACGGCATCCTGATGATTGTTGATGAAGTGCAAGCCGGCATGGGGCGCACCGGCAAACTTTTTGCCACTGAACACTGGAATGTGATGCCAGATATTATTACCCTTGCCAAAGGCATTGCCAGCGGTTTGCCTCTCGGTGCTATTTTATCTCGACCTGAGTTCATGACGTGGCCGCCCGGTTCCCATGCCACAACTTTTGGGGGTAATCCCGTTGCCTGTGCTGCTGCGAATGTGACATTACGATTACTAGAAGCCGGTTTAATGGATAATGCTTATAAAATGGGCGAGGAACTGCAAGCGGGGTTAAGTAAGCTAGCAAGCCGGTTTAGTCGGGTTTCTTTGCCACGAGGGAAAGGTTTGATGGTGGCAATTGATTTACTAGATGGCGACGGTCATTTAAATTCTGAGTTACGTGATCAAGTTGTGGATCGGGCTTTTTATAAAGGATTATTATTACTGGGTTGCGGTAAATCTGCAATTCGGTTTTGCCCGCCTTTAGTTATAGAAAGCGACCAGGTTGAAACAGCTTTACAGATTCTCACGCAGTTGTTTGAAGAATTAGGTTGTTAAGTAAATACATCAAAACGGCATAAAGTCAGTCTGTGGTGATTCACCACAGGCTAAAAGCCGATTTTATGTGCCGATGCCGGCATAACAAGCTAGGCCAGCCTCTACAATTCTAAAAATCAAAATTTATTGTCGGTTGCAAATTGCTGTAATTCACTCAGTGCCTCTGGGATTTGTAAAGATATAGGAGTAGGAGTATCTTGTTCCCTGAGTTGATCCTAAGCGGACAAGATGCCGACACGACAAGGTTACAAGCAAAAAATTATTAATCTGCTAAAATTTTAGATACTGATTTTAAATTTGGTCAAAAAATATATTAACTTAAGCTGTTTGATTCTATTATCTTTTTCCAAGATTTTAATTACTTAATTTTTTTTAAATTTAATTAAAGATTGGTTTAAACTTAATTTTTAATTCTAGCATAAAAATAACAGATTAAGGAAGGTAGCGTCAATGATAGCCAACTCGTCTGATACCAACTTAAAAAATATCGAAATTGCCGGCAAGCTGTGGAATAAATTGTGGGAAGACTACAGCGGCAGGGTAAGTTATGCCGGCATCTACCAGCAAATGATCTTGGGAGCCGGCGGCACAGTAGCCAATGATCACATCGCTTTCCGTTCCTTGCGTCTGAATGTCGAAACTCCCGAAGGCAATAAAAACTTGGGAATTGAATATATCGAGCAAATTGCAGAAGCTTTAGGTTACTTCGTTGCGGGAGAATTATCCTTCCCGGCTCAAAAACTTTACGCGCGTCATTACCGGCACCCGCAGCAAGAACAATTTGATTTACCCAAACTATTTATCAGTGAACTGATTGTTGAAGAACTGCCGGCAGACATCGCACAATTAATTGAGAAAACTGTTACCACCAATCTCGTAATAGAAACCCAGTCAATTACCTCTCTGATGAACAGAGAAGAGACAGAACCCATTGCCGGTCAACTGCAAAAAATCTTCATCCGTCCTTGGCAACCCCCGTTACGCTCAACCGTCGAAACCATTAATAAAATCACGCAATATGGAGCTTGGGTGCTGCTGCATGGTTATGCCGTAAACCACTTCACCGGCTACATCAACCGCCACAATACCCAACAATACCCCGATATCGAAACTACAGCCCGTGGCTTAGCGGAACGAGGAGTTCCCATGAAAGCCGAAATCGAAGGCAACCGAAGCACAGGTTTGCGTCAGACAGCAACCCAAGCCCTTACAGAAAACGTGCCGGTGCGCGATGATATCACCCAAGAACTGATTCATATCCCTTGGACTTATGCCTATTACGAAATAGCCGAGCGCAATCTCATAGAAATTGCGCCCGGACAAACCGCACTATTTGAAGAATTTCTCGGCCCTAACGCCCAAAATTTATTTGAAATGACGCGGATCGTGGACGAGAAAGTGGAGAAATAACTAGACTGATTGAGTTTCCCCAATACGGTGAACCTTAATTAAATTGGTCACGCCAGTATAAGGTAAAGGCAAGCCGGCAGTCATCACAACAATATCTCCCTTCGAGACATATCCCGCTTCAAGCACAGCCTGTTCCGCTAAGCAAATCATCTGATCGGTACTAGAAACTTGTGGAAGGAGAAGCGATCGCACACCCCAATAGAGAGCTAGCCGGCGCTGCACAAACTCTGAAGGTGTTAAGGCAATGACAGGAATCGGTTGCCGGTATTTGGACAATACTCGCGCAGTAAATCCATGTTCTGTAAAGCAGATAATCGCTTTTGCCTTTAAATCTTCTGCCAACTGACAAGCAGCATGAGCTACAGAGTTGGACATCTCCAAATCCTTAACGCCGCTAAGGTACTTGGTTGAACGGACTAACTGTGCTTCCACCGTTTCCGCAATCCGGGCCATTGTTTTTACGGTTTCCACCGGATAGCGTCCCACAGCCGTCTCGCCCGAAAGCATAATCGCATCTGTCCCGTCAATGATAGCATTCGCGACGTCAGAAACCTCTGCACGAGTGGGCCTGGGGTTGTAAATCATGGACTCTAACATCTGAGTCGCCGTGATCACCGGCTTCAGATGGCTGTGGCACATTTCAATAATCGACTTTTGGATAATCGGAACCTGTTCTAAGGGCATTTCCACACCCAAGTCCCCCCGCGCCACCATGATCACATCAGCCGCATCGACAATGCCTTCGAGTTCCTCAACTGCTTCGTGACGTTCTACCTTAGCAACTACATTCGTTGCTTTTCCTTTGCGCTTAACGGCACCTTTAACTTCTTTGATATCCGAAGCTTCCCGAACAAAGGAAAGCGCCACATAATCAACATTTTGGCTCAACCCAAAATTTAAATCTTCGATGTCTTTGTCTGTTAAAGCTGGGGTCGAGATCGAAGATTGACTCAAGTTAATTCCCTTATGACTTTCCAGCGGGCCACCATGAATCACGGTTGCATAAATTTCACTGCCGGCCACTTTGTCCACCCGAAGGCGAAGCAGTCCATCATTAATCAGCAAGGGTTCTCCCTCCTTAACATCCGAGGCGAGTCCCTTATAGGTAGAAGTAAATCGCTCTGCAGTGCCGGTGACTTCATTCATCGTAATCACAGTTTTCTCACCAGCTTTGAGAATGGCTCCTTCTTCCATGTCTCCCACCCGAATTTTCGGGCCTTGTAAATCTTGGAGAATGGCCAGAGGATGATTCAGTTCAGCAGAGACTTCTTGCAGGATGTGAATGTTTTTCTCATGGGTTTTGTAGTCTCCATGAGAGAAATTGAGGCGGGCAACATCCATGCCGGCCTCTACCATTGCTTTAATCGTCTCGTAATCGGAACTAGCAGGGCCAAGAGTACAGATAATTTTTGTTTTACGCATAATAGTCCAGTTTGATGGGACGTGGTTCTGCGAATTTGTTCAGTTACAGCGTAATCAATGCTCACAGACCCAGATCGATAGGGAAATTGTGTCGGCTGCTTTGGAGATACAGGCAGGCTTATCGGCTAGCTAGAGTTGTGAAAGTGCCTGTGAGTGTAAATACAACGGGGTATTCGGATAAAACTAGCTCACAGCTCGGTTAACCTAGAAATGTCAGAATCCATTATCGTAATTGCTTGATATCAAATACTTCTATCTTTAGGACAAGAATTGCACATGGGACGAGTTTTTATTTCAGCCGGCCACGGGGGTTATGAGGGACAAATTTTCGATCCGGGCGCGATAGCCGGTGGGACAACAGAAGCCAAAGAAATGATTTCGCTGCGCGATCTGGTGATAACCGAGTTGCGCTCTCGCAATTTAGAAGCCCTGGCTGTACCGGACGATCTGAGTATGAGACAGACAATTGAATGGATTAACGCTCGTCAGCGTCCGGGTGATGTTGCCATAGAAATTCATGCCGATGCTTATTTCAATCCAGTAACTAGAGGTGCGAGCGTTTTTTATATTGCCAATAACGAACAGCGCAAAGCAGATGCAGAACTGCTGCTGTTGGGACTGCTACGGCGGCTGCCTCAACTGCCCGGTCGCGGCGCTAGGCCGGATACGACCACCGATCTCGGGAGTTCGGCCTTTTGTCGGGGAATTATTATTCCGTCAATGCTGATGCAAGTTGGCTTTCTCACCAATCCAGATGACCGATATCTGATCCAAAATCGACGCCGGGATATAGCTTTGGGAATTGCAGACGGACTGGCGGCGTGGGTGCGCGGAACAACCTTGCCAACGCCAACGCCGCAAGATCCACCTCCAAAGCCAATTCCAACCCCAACGCCGGCAGAGACTTATCCATTTTGCAATATCAACATTAACGGCCAGCTATACGGAGAGAAAGGCATCCTTATCAACGGCAATGCCTACGTTCCAATTGATTTAATCGATAGTTTGGGAATCGATCTGACAAGAGCCAGCCAAGTCCGCCGCGTTACCTACAGAAATATTGTTTATCTCAGAGCAGTTGAACTGCGGGATTTCAATATCTCTTTAAATTGGGACTCTTCTACTCGCACCATCAGTCTTCGTTCAATTTTGAATGTGTGTGCCGGCCAGCTCGATAAGATCATGGGGCATGGTAACACCAGCGAAATGGAGTTAATCATGTTTCTCAAAGCCAACAATGACGCTGCCCTTAACCAGTTTCCAGATCTCCCCAAGCTTTATAGAGAGGAAGCTAGTATTGAGGGCGTCAATTATGACATTGCGTTCTGTCAAATGTGTTTAGAAACCGCATTCCTGCGCTTCGTCAGCGGTGTTAAACCTTCTCAAAATAACTTTGCCGGTTTAGGGGGAGTGGGCACCGGCGCTGAAGGAGCTTCTTTCCCCAGTGCCCGAATAGGCGTCAGAGCACAGATCCAGCATTTAAAAGCTTATGCCTCTACAGAGCCAATTGTTCAGGAAATCGTCGATCCCAGGTTTCGCTTTGTCACGCGAGGGGTTGCCCCTTTGGTAGATCAGCTAAGCGGACGCTGGGCGGCAAATTTAGAATATGGTACGAAAATCATGGCTCTCCTCAGACGTCTGTATGAGTCAGCGAAGTTGTTGTAGGGGAATGGGGAATGGGGCATTTCTCCCTCTAGCCTTCTAGCCTTCTAGCCTCTAGCCCCTAGTCTTTAGTCCCTAGGCTGTCTTAAAGAAGCGAATAATTTCCCGAACGTGGTCGAGAAATTGGCCGTCTGTGCTGAGCTGGGCGATCGCATTTTGCGATTCTCTAGCTAGCCGGTCATGGTCAGCCTGATTTGTGACTCGTAGCTGTTCTAAAGAGGCCGCAACGCGGGTTAGATCGTTACGAGTGGCTTGTGATTGGCGCTCTTGGGTAGAGACCCAGGATCTGGGATTTTCCGGGTTCAGTTGCTCTTGCAGTTGCTCAACGGTTGACTCCAAAGTTATAACGCGCTGGCGCAATTCCACAACGTCTTCGCGGGGATATTGCACTTCTCGACCGATCGCACGCAGACGTGCGGCTAAATACTCATAACCTCTGACTGCCGGCCTGAGAAGGGTTAGGAGTAAGGCGGCACCCGAACTGACATAGCCAACTGCACTGATGCCGGTGATTGCTAAAGTGTAGAGTCCGATAGCTGAAAGCAGATGCAGTGCGATGGCGACGAGAAGCGAACGCGACGCTAAACGTTTGACATACGTCACTTGCTTTTCATCGACTGCTATTCCCTTTTCCGTAGAGCGTTCGGCTTCTGCTAGAACTTCTTTGGCCTGAAAATGGACATTCCAAGGCACGGTGACAATTACGACTAACCACCAAAAACTCGCCCCGCCAATCACCCAGTCGAGAATGCTGCCGGCGGGGATGTGCAACCATTGCAGCAATCCAAAGGCTAGCAGCAGCAAAGCAGCGAATCCGACACTAAAACTGGTGAAAAAGCTTAAATACATTCCAGTAACCTCAGCAGTGAAAAAGTTGCTTTGATCGTGGATAAGTTTTTTGCTTTGCTTATGCCAGTTTGTGACAGTTAGGCAGGCTTCATAGTTTCTGCCAGTTTGTGATAGTTAAGCCGGCTTCATAGTTTCTGCCAGTTTGTAACAGTTAGGCCAGCTTCGTCGGTTGGCCGATTGAGAAGGATTGTGACACTTAAGCAAGTGGCATAACAAGGCAAGCTGGCGCGGCTAGGCAGGATTATTTTCGACTTTCGCGGTTTAACTTTAATTGATCCGTTAAAAAATATAATTCCCCTGGCCGATCTCAGCCAGGGGAATTTAGAGTGTTCGGTATAAGTCTTTCGGTATATGTGAGGTTTTTCTGAGGTGTGGAGGGTTAATCGGGATAATTTTAAAACTCGCTCAATAATTTCTCTATTTTTCTGGGGCGGCGCTACAAACAAGTGGCCGGCGGGGAATTGGGGAATCGGGTCCAATCATTTATCGGGTGCATCTGGGATTTGCCAAAATATTGGAGTGGGAGCATCTTGCTGCCACAGATGATGACAAGTGGCCATCTTGCCCGTGAGACAAGTTTACAAAAATGGGATGATCCCCATTTATCCCCCCCCATCTTCAGAATCGAGATTTTGCGCTCGTTCAGAAACATGGCATGGCACCTGCCGGCCTCCTAGGATGTTACACCCTGTGGCATTTTATTTAATGCCGGTTACAATCGCCAGTGAGCCGATTCCGGGAGATGCTCCTGTGATCATCTGCTGTTTGTATTAAAACATCATTCATTCGATGTAGGGCGTCAACGTGTTCAGCCGCAAAGCTTTGGAGGTATGGCAAGCGACTCATTATCCCCGTAATTTGTTAAAAATCCTCCCTAAGGGGGATTCACTTTAGATACCCAACCCATTGGATGATGTAAACGCGGAAAAAACTCACCGTTAAATCTAGCGCAGGGCGGATTCTTCTGAGATCGCCGGTTGAGTGAGGGTAGATTTACTTAAAAGGTTAAACACGTGCTTTGCGGTGCGGTTGAGTTTTGAGAGACCGCAACGCTTTGAGAAGACACGCGCAAGACTTCGAGCATAAGCGCAAAGCGTGTTCGCGAACTTCTAAAATAAAAGACATTCGCCCTGGCGTGAAGAGTCGTGTTTTAGTGTTAATCGTATGCTCTTAACATCAACGTATGCTCACAGCATTACGTGAATATATAGGGTGCAGTTTGAAGTATGCAATTAGCTTTGGCAGCAGCGAAACATTTAACGATGACTGACCCGCACCCATTGGAATATACGGACGCGTACAACGAGCGTTCAGTGAAAATTTTGGCGAGGGCGATCACTCTTTCTGCCGGCCAGTTTACGCTGATTTTTGTCCGATGCAACTATGCAGTTCTGCAAGAGCGCATGGCAAACCGGCTACGGGAATTTCTTAATAGTGAAGAGTACCGGCAGACTGAAGCCTCTCGAATGCCGGTGCTGAATGTTCGAGAGCTTGTTCTACCTCAGTTTGTTACGACTCTTTACACAACAATCCGGGATTTGCTAGCAAATGAAAACCCGCAAGCATTAATGATTTTCGGCTTGGAGTCAGTGGCAGAAATCGAGCGAGTGTTGGCTTCTACTAACCAAGTCAGGGAGGAATTTCGCAAAAATTTTCCTTTTCCTTTGGTGTTGTGGGTTAATGATGTTCTTTTGCAAAAGCTGGTGCGCTTGGCTGCCGATTTTAAAAGCTGGGCTGCGACCTCAATTAAATTTGAAATCGCTTGTGAGGAGTTAATCCACATTTTGCGGCAACCGGCAGAGGCAGAGTTCACCAGAATTCTTCTAGCCGATAGCAGTATAGGAATGCCGGCTGAGCGTTCTCCGGATCGGCGTGAACTCGAATTAGCCCAGCGGGATTTGCTAGCACGCGGCGTTCGGTTAGAACCGGCAGTTGATGCTGGTGTGCAATTTGTTCTCGGTTTGGATTCTTATGCCAATGACAATTTCGATTTAGCCTTAAACTACTTCAAGCAAAGTTTAGGATTTTGGCAGCAGGGTAGATGGAGACATATCCAACGAAGCCGGCGAGCGCAACCGCATTTCCTGCTAACCCAATATTTCATAGAACGGCAAGGCGTTGTCTTATTTCATATCGGTTTGTGTTATTGCCGCAAAGCCGAACGGGAAAGAGCCGAGAGCCGGCAGCACTGGAATAAGGCAAGGCGTTATTTACAACAATGTTTAGATGTCTTTGAGCGGGGGAACCGGCCCGATTTAATCTCAAAATTTATCAACCATCTCGGTGAAGTTCTGCGGCGCTTGGAAGCATGGGAGCAGCTGCACAAACTCGCCCAAAAAGCACTGATTCTGCATTATACCGAGGACAAGCCGGTGCAGCTCGCACAGGATTATGGCTTTCTGGCTGAAGTGTGTGTGGAAAAAGCCGAGGCAGCCTTACAACTGTCTAAAGTAACTGAAGGCCAAATCGATACCAAATGGGCGACTCAGCAAGTCCGCGATGCCAATAAACAAGCACGGGATGCCAAATGGGCGGCTCAGCAAGCCCTAGATATTTTGGCCTCAGCAGCACTGAAACAGCACCAGCATCAAGCTTTATATCTGTTTTTGCTAGCGCAGGCGCTACGCCTGGAAGCAGCGACGCAGTGGCTGCCCCTTTCCCGACAAAAGGTTCATGTCAATGGTGAACGCATTGCCATTACCTACTTGGAACAGGCAAGAGTGGCACTGGCGCACCGCCCTGATCCCCAGCTTTACATTCGCATCATGGAGGAGCTGAGATCCCTTTATTTTAAGCAAGGTCAGTATTTAAATGCTTTTTTAATTAAAAAACAGCAACGGGAAATCGAGCATCAGTATGGGTTGCGGGCTTTCATCGGTGCCGGCCAAGTGCAACCCCAACGACAGGCGATTAACCCAGGCTTAGACGATGCAGCGCTCAGCCTGGGTGTCGCTCCAGAATTGGCAGTTGCGGCACGCCGGCAGGATATTGAGCGCTTAATCGAACGGATGGGTCGCAATGATTATAAGCTGACGGTTATCTACGGAACCTCTGGTGTCGGCAAATCCTCGTTAGTTAACGCCGGCTTAGTTCCTGCCTTGCAGCAGCGAGCGATCGGCGATCGCGTCGCCTTGCCGGTCGTGTTGCGAGTCTATACCGATTGGATAGTTGCCCTAGGCAGAGAATTAGCGAAGGCACTTCAGCAAACAACCACAGAAGACACAAGCGCGATCAGCGACTCCTTCCCCATTTCCCCTTCGTTTAATTCAAAAGACGCTATTCTTGAACAACTGCGGGAAAATGCCGACCGCAACCGGCTGACTGTGCTAATTTTTGACCAATTTGAAGAATTTTTCTTTGTTGATCAATTTCCCATCAATCGGCGACCGTTTTTTGAATTTTTGCGCGACTGTCTTAACAGTCCCTTCGTCAAAGTTATCTTATCTTTGCGAGAAGATTATCTGCATTATTTGTTGGAGTATGAATGCTTCAGCGATCTAAATTTAGATGCTATAGACAACAATATTTTAGATAGGGAAATTCGCTATCCCATCAAAAACTTTTCTGAAGCTGAAGCTAAAGAAGTTCTAAAAAGCTTAACGGAAGGCTCCCAGTTTTACTTAGAAGAAGCCTTAATTGATGCCTTAGTCAAAAACCTTCTCAGTGAGCGAGAAACGGTGCGCCCAATTGAGTTGCAAGTTGTCGGTGCCCAACTGCAAGAAGATAAAATTACCACCCTAGAACAATATCGCAGCCTAGATGATGATAATCCCAAAGCGAAATTAGTTCAGCGCTCCCTCAAGCAAGTTATCGGCGATTGCGGGCAAGAAAATGAAGAGGCGGCTTGGACAGTTCTATTTTCCCTCACCGATGCCGAAGGCAGACGCCCCCTAAAGACCAAACACGACTTGGCGGCAGCCTTGACATTTAAGGCGAACAAATTAAACTTAATCTTAGAGATTTTGGTCGGTTCAGGTCTAGTCTTTCACCACCGGGAAGAGCCGGCAGACCACTATCAACTGGTTCATGATTATCTTGTTGATTTTATCCATCAAGAGTACAAAAGTCGAGAGCAATTGCAGCAAAGAGAACAGCTAAAAAGAAGCGAAACGCAAAAGCTGCTGTTTGCAGGAGCCGGCGGCTTATTTTTACTGTTGGCATTTTTCACCTGCGGCTTTTGGCTACGTGCGGAAGCGTTAAAACAAAGAGCTGAAACCCTGAAGCAAGAAGCAGAAATCGCTGAAACCAAAGCGAATCTCAAAGCTCATGTCAACAATTCTGAATATCTGTTTAATACCCATCAAGAATTTGATGCGCTGATCGAAAGTTTGTGGGCAAGGAAAACGCTGGAATCAGTGGCCCAACCCCAACCAGATAACCGAATTCGGGTGGTAACAGCCTTGCAGCAGGCGGTTTATGGGGTCAGAGAACGCAATCGCTTACAGGGGCATCGAGATAGTATTTGGAGTGTGAGTTTTTCTCCAGATGGCCAGCTAGTTGCTTCTGGGGGAAATGAGCATACGGTAAAACTTTGGAGTCGTGACGGCAGAGAAATCAATGTTTTTTCTGGGCATAGCGACAGTGTGACGCGGGTGAGTTTTAGTCCGGATGGCCAGCTAGTTGCCTCTGCCAGCCGGGATAAAACGGTGAAAATTTGGAAACTGGACGGCACACTGGTGGCAACGCTGAACGGTCATGGAGATCGCGTTTATAGCGTTAATTTCAGCCCTGATGGGCAGCGGGTTGTCACCGGCAGCCACGACCAAACGGTGAAAATTTGGAAGCCAGACGGCACGTTAATTACGACCTTAACCGGCCATAGTGGGCCGGTGGAGTGGGTGTGTTTCTCGCCGGATGGGCAGTTAATTGCCTCGGCAAGTGATGATAAAACCGTCAAACTCTGGAACCTGGACGGGACGCTGGTGAAGACCTTAACGGGTCATAGTGACTGGGTGATGGCGGTGAGTTTTAGTCCGCAAGGCAATACCCTTGCCACTGCCGGCAAAGACACGACGGTGAAACTCTGGAAGCCAGACGGCACTTTACTCAATACGTTGATCGGCCATAAAAAAGCGATTTATAGCCTCAGTTTTAGCTGGGATGGCAAATTAATCGCCACCGCAAGCGATGACCAGACGGTGAAACTGTGGCAAATGGATGGTACATTGCTGAAAACTTTAGAGGGCCACAGTGGTCGTGTCACCGGCGTCAGTTTTAGTCCAGATGGGGAACTGATTGCGACGGGGAGTTTGGACAAAACGGTGAAACTCTGGGCAACTTACGACACCAAGCCGGCAACACTCAAGGATCATCGTGATCGGGTGACGAGTGTTAGTTTTAGTCCGGATGGCCGGTTAATTGCCACCGGCAGCCGCGACAAGACCGTGAAATTGTGGTTACGCAATACAATCGGGCAACTTCAAAAGACTGCCTATAAAACGCTGACAGGTCACACAGATCGCATCATGAGTGTCACGTTTAGCCCGGATGGCCAGACAATCGCTTCAGCGAGTTTAGATAATACGGTGAAACTCTGGAACCGTGAGGGCCAGTTGGTCAAAACACTCTCTGGACGCGACGCATTCTACAGCGCCAGTTTTAGCCCCAACGGTCAACTACTCGCCACCGGCAGCAAAGATCATACGGTAAAACTCTGGACTCGACGCGGTGAACTGCTAAAGATTTTCACGGGTCACAGCGAGCGTGTCAATAGTGTCAGGTTTAGCCCAGATGGCCGGCTCATTGCTTCTGCCAGTGATGACAAAACGGTCAAACTCTGGAACTTGCAGGGGAAACTGCTAAAAACTTTGGGGGGAGAATATGGGCATCGATCCTATGTCACCAGTGTCAGTTTCTCCCCCAATGGACAGCTCATTGCCACCGGCAGTTGGGATAATACGGTTAAGCTGTGGCCGATCAATGGCAGTCCACCCAAAACCTTGTTGAAAGGATACAGCGATAGTGTAACCAGTGTCGTGTTCTCTCCGGATGGTCAAACGGTCGCCTCTGCCGGTTGGGACAGTCGGGTGAAACTGTGGAGTCTTGATGGCACCTTGCTCAAAGCGCTTAAAGAGCAAAATTCTGGCATTTTAGATATCAGTTTCAGTCCTGATGGCAAAGTGCTTGCCTCGGCACATGAGGACAAAACGGTTATTCTATGGAATTTGGATCTCAATGATTTAGTCAGGCGTGCCTGTGACTTGCTGCATGATTATTTCCAGACTAGCTCGAATGTAACGGACAGTGAACGTTTACTGTGTGATACGAAGTCCTAATTGTTGAGCGTTTTGTCTGACGCACAGTCGCCGCTCTCATCCTTAATCGTATGCGCCCTTCTTGCTTATGGAAGCCGGCGATAAATCGGCTTACACCTTCACTTTCTAATTTTTTTTTATATGATAAATACGAGGGCGTTTAGCAACAATTATAATGGCTATTTGTTGCCTTGCTGGCTGGGAGTGGGAATACTTAACTAAGTCTATCAAGTTTGAGGGTCAAGCTAATTATGCTAATGTTGCTCTTCTATGCCGGCAATGAGCGATATGCTTTAGAAATCAGTCGAGTTGTAGAAGTGCTGCCGGTTGTTGCTTTAACAAAGCTCCACCAGACCCCTGAATATTTTGCAGGATTGTTTAACTATCGCGGTAAAATTGTGCCGGTGATTGATATGTGCCAAATCCTTCAAGGTTCTTCCTGCCGGCCTTACTTAAGTACGCGAATTATCATCGTTCATTATTTAATTGGAGATCGCCCCTCAAGCTTTTTAGGGATCATGGCCGAACGAGTCACAGAAATTATTAATTACTCAGACAATAAATTTGTAAATTCAGAAATTAATCTCAATAAATCTGGTTCTCGGGGAAAAATAATTGTAGATGAGCAAGGAATCATTCAATGCATAGGGGTGGAATCTCTAGTGTCTGAGTCACAAAGTAATTTTTTAATCTCAAACTTTGCTTATTAAAGTTAATTAAAATACTCTACTTAACCGATTTTTTAAATTCTGGATAATTATGACACAAGAAGCGATTGAAGCCTTGCTCAGAGAAAAAATCGGCTTAGAAGCAAACTCGTTAGGTTCTAACACAATTGCCCGTTCAATTCGCCAGCGTATGTTAGATAGCGGGTTGTCCGATATGCAAACTTATTTGCTTCGCTTGCGAACCTCTACCCAAGAATTAGAAGCACTCATTGAAAATATCATCGTGCCGGAAACTTGGTTTTTTCGAGATAAACAACCCTTTGTTTTTTTAAGCCGCTATGTGATGAAAGAGTGGTTGCCGGCGCATCCAAACAGCGTGTTTCGTGTCTTAAGCGTGCCCTGTTCTACAGGAGAGGAACCGTACTCAATTGCCATCACCCTTTTAGAGGCGGGGTTAAGTGCAAAAAAAATTCATATTGATGCTGTTGATATCAGCCATCAATCTCTACTAAAAGCTCGTCATGCTATTTACGAAAGAAATTCTTTTCGAGGAAATAACAACGAATTTAGAAAGATTTACTTTCAGCCTTTAAAACAAAGTTATCAATTATGTAAATCGATCAAGTGTTTGGTTAATTTTATTCAGGGCAATCTGTTCGATGCAACTTTTATGGTAGGTAAAGCTTCTTATGATGCGATTTTTTGCCGCAATTTATTAATTTACTGTGATCATCTAGCGAGAGAGCGAGCAATTCAAGTTATAGAGCGTTTATTATCTTCCAAAGGATTGCTATTTGTTGGATCTGCAGAAACAGGGCAGCTTCAAAATTCGCAGTTTATTTCTATTCAACACCCCCTAGCCTTTGCCTACCGAAAAGCGGTTGAGCCTTCTCCTAACTTAACGAAAGATATTTTTAATGCAGAAAAATACCAATCTAAAAGTATTACAACCCCTGCTACCATTACCCCATTTGTAAAATCTGCCCCCAACTTAGCCGTCGATTTGTCTAGCAAAGAAGTCTCTTCGCGACTCAATCGAGAAACACGTCACACGCAAGAATCTTTGTTAGAAACTGCCCGAAATTTAGCAAATTTAGGACATCTAAATGAAGCAACTACCCTGTGCGAAACTTACTTGAGTCAAAATCCTGCCAGTGCAGAAGCTTATTTTTTATTGGGAGAGGTGCGTCAGGCTGCCGGTAAGGAGGAAGGCGCTGAGGAATGCTTCTACAAAGCCATTTACCTACAACCTAATCATTATGAAGCACTGACGCACTTGGCACTACTCAAAGAGCAGCGCGGAGATCGAGCCGGTGCGGCAGTCATACGACAGCGAATCCAACGACTTTACACGTAACAGGCAAATTGCGAATGCTGAGAGTAAGTAGCTAGTTGCGACAAAAAACGAAGATATACTTTAATGTAGTTGTTTAGGATAAAATAATATTTTAAAAGTTAAATCTTATAAATTTCCCAATTTAAGAAATTTTTTACAGGCTTTCTCATTTATTACATTTAGCAATTTCCTAGATGATTTAACCAAATTTCACAGAAATTTCAGCAATACAAAATTTCCTATCAGGATATAGCAATCAGCAGGATGGACATGGATAGATTTACAAAAAAAGTGAAACAAGAAGTGTAAAATATGCAAAACAGTAGCGATAAATTAACAAAACTTATCCAGCAATTGCAGTAAAATCTTAAAGATGAGTAAGGTTTTTAATCAAAAAAATAAAATCAATTTTTTTGGGTTATCACCCTGATTAATCAAAAAAGATAGTTTGTTAGCTGAATCAATCAATACCTCAAAAAAATCAAAAAACCATGTTTAATAAAATGACCTTGCAAACCCGGCTATTTAGCGCTTTTTTATTTGTTGGGTTCATTGTGTTAATTGTAGCGGCAGTGGGCTGGAGTGGAAATTCTAGACTGAGTAACCACATAAATACCCTCAGTAATAATCATTTACCCAGCGCTATAAGCCTATGGAAAATTAATGAAGGACAAACTCAAGTCCAGTCAGGTGAGCGAGCTTTGTTAAATCCACTGTTAAGCAAGGAAAACCGAGATGCCGAGTTACTCCGGATTAAGAATGCTTGGGATCAGATTAACCAAGGCTTTAAACAATACGAATTAACTCCTCAAAATGAAGAAGAAAAAAATCTTTACAAAAAATTTGTGGAAGAGTGGAAAATATGGAAACAAGATCATGAAGAGTTTATGCAAAATTACCGAAGGTTTGCGGAATTCGGTATTTCATCGCCCAGGGCTACCATAATAGAGTTGACACTTCAGGGCAAACAAAAGTCACCGGAAATGGCAACCGCTCAAGGAGCGGAAGCTCAGCTTAACAAAATTAGTAATTTCGCAGCGAATGAAGAACTGGATTCTTTTAAAGCCGTAACATCATCGATTTTAGATATACTTGAGTACGATGAGGTGTCTGGTTTAGCCACGAAAGTAGAAGCTGATCGGGATGTCACCCAATCAACTTTTTGGGTGGCTGTCGGCATCATACTCGGCCCCCTGACTGCTGTGCTTTTAGGAAGATATTTCAGTCAGAAAATTGCCAAACCGCTGGAAACTCAAGTACAGCAGTCAGGGATACAAGTTACTACGTCCGCCACACAGATCGCGGCTTCTGGAAAACAATTAGAAGCGATGATCGTAGAACAAGTTGCCTCTACAAATGAAGTGGTAGCTACAGCTAAAGAAATTGCCGTCACATCAGGACAGTTAGCGAAAACAATGGATGAAGTGACACTGCTATCAGAAACTACAGCTAAAGCAGCCGGGAATAGTCAACAAGACTTAGTAGTGATGGAAGCAACCATGCGGCAACTAGCAGAAGCAACCGCAACTATTTCGTCAAAGTTAGGAACGATTTCAGCCAAAGCCAATAATATTAACAGCGTCGTTACAACAATCACAAAAGTAGCAGATCAGACAAATTTGCTGTCATTAAATGCCGCAATAGAAGCAGAGAAAGCCGGAGAATATGGGTTAGGATTTGCAGTCGTTGCTAGAGAAATTCGTCGTCTGGCAGACCGCACAGCAGTGGCTACACTCGACATTGAACAAATGGTCAAAGAAATGCAATCGGCGGTAGCAACCGGCGTCATGGAAATGGATAAATTTACCAAAGAAGTGGGACGGGGAGTGGAAGATGTGCGAAATATCAGCGTGCAACTGGCAGAAATCATTGGGCAAGTACAAGCGTTAAACCCTCGTTTTGAAGCGGTGAATCAAGGGATGGAAGCGCAGTCATTAGGTGCCGGCCAGATTAGTGAGGCGATGGTACAGCTAAGTGAATCCTCCACACAAACGGCTGATTCCCTCCGAGAAATTAACAGTGCGCTTTCACAGTTGAATGAAGCAGCGCATGGCTTACGACGAGAAGTGCTTGCTTTAAAGTAGCTACTCGAAAAAAAGCAATTATTCAGGGATAGTGTTCTAAGTTTTTCCAAGAGACAAAAAAAGAAAAAGGAATTTTAAACAATGAAATCTTCGGTTATAACCATAAAAAATGCCAATTAGTTTATGACCTAAAAACTATCACAGATAACGAATGCTAGGGAGCAATTAGTCGATGAATAACAATTGCTGGAATCAAATCGGAGTTCAAGGAGATCACTCTTGTTCAGAACTGAAAACCTATATACACTGCCGTAATTGTCCTGTTTATTCTACTGCCGGTCGTCATTTGCTGGAAAGAGAAACTGATGCCGACTATGTCAGTGAGTGGACTCAAGTGCTGGCTCAAGAAAAAGTCGCGGTAACCCGTCAATTTACTGCTGCCGGCACCTTATCAGTGGCAATCTTTCGGCTGGGAAAAGAATGGCTGGCCCTGCCGGCTCAATTATTCAAAGAAGTTACACCCCCGTGTCCTATCCGTACATTGCCCCACCGCAGCAACAATACTCTCCTGGGATTGGTAAACATCCGAGGTGAAATTCAACTGTGCGTTTCTCTGGCTAATCTATTAGGTTTAGAAACTGCATCGGCAGCCCTTGCTCAAAATCTGAATCATGTCATTTATAAACGAATGGTTGTCGTAGAAAAAGAAGAAAACCGCTGGGTATTTGCAGTAGATGAAATTTATGGGGTGCATCGCGTCGGGCCAGAAGACTTGACCCATGTGCCGGCAACTGTCGCTAAAGCATCACAAACCTATACAAAACATCTAATAAAATGGCCAGATAGAAATGTTAATTATTTAGATGAGGAATTAATATTTTACACCCTTACTAAAAAAAACTTGTGAAAAAGCTACCTTTTAGGGCTTGACAATTTTTAACGAATGCAGAATAAATAAAAAATTAAATCCAAGCGAATCGTCTTATTCGAGGGGCGCACCTTAGCTCATAACTTTTATGCCGGCCTAAACAACAGAAATCTGTGAACTCTCTGAAAACTCAATTTTTCACCCCATTAAAATGCCCACTTTATCTGTGTGCATCTGTAATTATTAAAACAAAACATACTCGCCTTTACCAGCAGACAAGTGACAAATGAAGTATGAGGATTTAAGCAACTTTTCCATGATGGATTTATTTCGCATGGAAGTAGAAAACCAGGCAGCCCTATTAAACAACAGCTTGTTAGCGCTGGAAACCAACCCAAATACCGCCGCAGAATTAGAATCTTTAATGCGTGCTGCTCATTCAATTAAAGGTGCTGCCCGGATTGTTCAAGTTGAGGGGGCTGTCAAAATCGCTCACGTCATGGAAGACTGCTTTGTTGCAGCCCAAAAGGGAACCATTAGGATTGATTCAGCCGGCACAATTGACGTGCTGCTACACGGAGTTGATGAACTGATACGCCTTGCCCAACTTAGCGAAACCGATCTCCACAGTTGGCAAATTGAACATCAAGCCGAAATTGACGCATTAATAGAGGCAATTGCCGAAATCGCCTCACCGGCCCCAGAGGCGCATCCCTTGCCCCCTGTCTTAATTCAAGCTGAAATTCAGCCGCCCTCTGAAAATTTAGCGATCCAGCCAGCCGATAATCTCACCCCCTCAGATGCCCCTGCAATGCTGGTGCCGGCTACTCTCGATAGCACAGAACAGACGCTCAGTATTCAACCCTTAGCTACCCCACAAGAAGACGCACAATTCTCGACTCAAAACTCAAAATCTAAATTTCAAAAGAACACAGAGCGAGTGGTGCGATTAAGCGCAGAAAATTTAAATCGGTTGATGGGTTTAGCCGGTGAATCTCTTGTAGAAGTAAATTGGCTACAACCTTTTGCAGATTCCTTACTCAGACTTAGAAAGCAACAGGGAGAACTATCAAATCTTCTAGAAAACTTACAAGAATCATTTGAAAGTGAACACCTTAAAGTCGGCACCACAGATACCCTCAATTCTGCTCAAAAAAAAGCCAGCGAATGCCAGCAAACTTTAAATGAACGACTAAGCGAATTAGAACTTTTTTCCCGCCGCTTCGGTAATCTTTCAGACCGACTTTATCGTGAAGTGATCGCCAGTCATATGCGTCCTTTTGCAGATGGAGTACAGGGCTTTCCCCGCATGGTACGCGATCTCGCGAGACACATGGGCAAGCAAGTCAAATTTGAAATATTGGGCAAATCCACACAAGTTGATCGCGATATTTTAGAGAAATTAGAAGCGCCCCTCACTCATATCCTGCAAAACGCGATTGCCCACGGAATTGAGTTTCCAGAAGAACGATTAGCTGCGGGTAAGCCGGCAGACGGAACCGTACGCCTCGAAGCTGCCCATCGTGCCGGTATGTTATCTATTACCATTTCAGATGATGGTCAAGGCGTCAACTTTGATCAATTGCGTGAAAAAATTGTCGAAAGAAACTTATCTACTTCACGTATCGCTGCTCAGCTAACAGAAACTGAGCTAATTGAATTCCTATTTTTGCCTGGATTTTCTACCACAAATACAGTTAGTCAAATTTCTGGTCGTGGCGTCGGTTTAGATGTTGCTCACAGCGTTGTGCGGGAACTCGGGGGTGTTCTACGAGCGGTTTCTATGCCGAAAAAAGGCATTAATTTCCACTTACAATTGCCCTTAACCTTGTCAGTCATTCGCACTTTGCTCGTGGAAATTTCTGGAGAACCTTATGCTTTCCCGCTCACGCGAATTGAGCGAATTGTTCTAGTTGCCAAAGAGACAATCCCACTTGTTGAAAATCGTCAGTATTTTATGATAGACGATCAAACAATTGGGCTAGTCGCTGCTTATCAAGTTTTAGAATTAAACCCATTCACAATCAACTCAGAAGAGCTATCGGTGATTATTATCAGTGATCGCTCAAGCAAATACGGCTTAGTGGTTGATCGGTTTTTAGGCGAACGTGATTTAGTTGTCAGACCTTTAGATCCCCGACTGGGTAAAGTGCAGGATATTAGTGCAGCAGCTATTATGGAAGATGGTTCTCCTGTTTTGATTGTTGATGTTGAGGACATGGTACGCTCTATCGATAAGTTGCTGACAAACGGGCGGTTAAACCCGGTTAGTGGTGCCGGCGACAGCGCTCCATCGGCACCCCGTAAACGAATTTTAGTGGTTGATGATTCAATTACTGTGCGTGAAGTTGAGCGAAAGTTACTACAAAATAGCGGATATGAAGTTGAAGTGGCTGTGGATGGAGTAGATGGTTGGAATGCGGTTCGTACCGGCCAATATAACTTGATTATCACGGACGTTGATATGCCCCGCATGAATGGAATTGAATTAGTGAATCAAATTAAAAATCATTCTAATTTTAAATTTTTGCCGGTCATGATAGTTTCTTATAAAGACCGGGAAGAAGACCGCCTTCGAGGGTTGGAAGCAGGAGCAAATTACTATTTAACAAAAAGCAGTTTTCATGATGATACGCTATTAAATGCTGTCATCGATTTGATTGGCGAATCATGATACGAATTGCCATCGTTAATGACACATTGAGTGCAGTCGAAGCGATACGGCGGGTCGTAGCAACTGTTGCAGGCTACCAAGTAGCTTAGGTTGCTTATAATGGCGCACAAGCAGTCAGGCAATGTGCCATAGATTGTCCCAATTTGATTTTGATGGATTTATTGATGCCGGTGATGGATGGTGTTGAAGCAACTCAGCAGATTATGACCCAATCTCCGTGCGCGATTGTGGTGGTCACTGTTAGGGTCAATGCTCAAGTGTCAAAGGTTTTTGAAGCGATGGGTTATGGCGCGCTGAATGCGGTTAATCTCCCCATTTTAGGCACTCGTGGACAGGCGATAATAGAGCCAAATTGTTAGCAAAAATTGCCATAAGGCAAATTGCTTGGCAAATCACCTCGCCGGCAAGAGCGACTGCAGCCGGCACAAAAACGGCCTGTGCCATCCAAGCCGGTCTTACCTTTAGTTGTTATCGGCGCTTCCACCGGCGGCCCTCGCGCCTTAAAAGCAATTTTATCTAATATTACCTAAAAACTTCTCGGTGGCTGTTGTGATCGTTCAGCATATCGATGCTCAGTTCGCGCCTGGGTTAGTTCAGTGGTTGAATGATTGTTCGCCGGTGAAAGTTGAGTTAGCCAGGGAGGGTGGCCGGTTTGAAGCCGGGAAAGTATTAGTGGCTGGAACAAATGACTACTTAATTTTGCGTTCGGATCTGACGCTTACCCACACCAAAGAACCCCAAGATTGTTTTTACCGGCCATCGGTGGATGTGTTTTTTAGCAGTGTTGCCCAATACTGCCAGGAAGGGGCGTCGGGGTGCTGCTGACGGGTATGGGTAAAGATGGCGCAAAAGGTCTCTATCAGTTATGCTGTGCCGGCTGGCAAACGATTGTTCAGGATCAAGCAAGTTGTGTGGTCTATGGAATGCCTAAAGCTGCCGTAGAATTAGGAGCAGCAGCAAAGATTTTGTCAATCAATGCGATTTCTTCTGCCCTTTGTAATATTTTTGTGAATTATTTTTAATTTTTATTTATTATTGCTTATTTTTCTCAACCGAGATTCTCCCGATTATTCATCAAAAAGTTGAATGACCCCTCATGGATAGTTTAGGTAAATTTTGCTAAACTCTGATTAAGTCTCAATGGGGTTAAGTTAAGTTTAATATACCAACCTAATTGAACAATATCTAATTGACGGGTGGCCGAACTCTGCTATTGTCCCTTTGCTGATTACTAATAAGTTTCTTAAAGCTCTGTTGGCTACAGTATTCTTTGTTTTTTTTTCAGAGCTAGCTTATGCAACAGGTGGTAAAAAAAACTTACGTGAAATTACAGTCGCAATTAAAGACTTAATGATTTATAACAAAATATCTATGTATTCTTTATAATCCAGCCTAAATACTATGGCATTTTTTGGGAACTATAATAAGGTAAGTTGCTCAAGTTAATATTGTACAAAGATCAAAATTTTTTCGTAAAAAGTATTACAGAATGAATAATTTTATTTCAAAGGAGTTAAATCACTAAATATCTGATACCATAAGATTTACAATTTTAATTTATTAATCATTTGGAGTCTTTGTAGTTTGAAGTTAGGGAAATAAAATTTTAACCTCTCACCAGAAAAACTCGAACTATGGCCGCAAGCTTCTTCAAGGAAACAACTGTACAAGCACAGGATACTGCTTCCAGGACGGCGGCTTTATCTTTGTCAGAACACCCAATAATAGTCTTGCTAGTTGACGATCAAGCAGTGATTGCTGAAGCCATACGCCGAATGTTGGCAACAGAAGAAGATATTACTTTTCATTATTGTAGTGAGCCGGCTCAAGCCATTAAAATGGCGACAGAAATAGGGCCAACGGTAATTTTACAAGATTTAGTCATGCCCGATATTGATGGGTTGTTGCTGTTGCGTTTTTTTCGGGCAAATTTAGCAACCCGCGACACTCCCATGATGGTTCTCTCAAATAAGGATGACCCAAATATTAAAGCTGAAGCTTTTGGGTTTGGGGCCAATGATTATCTGGTAAAACTCCCCGATAAAATTGAGCTAGTTGCGCGTATTCGCTATCATTCCAAGGCATATATTAACCTGCTGCAACGGAATGAAGCTTATCAAGTCATGCAGCAAACCCAAGCTCAATTGTTCCAAGCTGAAAAAATGTCTAGCTTGGCTCAATTAGTCGCCGGTGTTGCCCATGAAATTAATAACCCCGTTAACTTTATTTATGGCAATCTTGATCACGTCAGTGATTATGTTGAATCCCTGCTGAATCTTATTAATCTTTACCAGCAGAGCACTTCTACAAGCAATCCCGAAATTGAAGAATTAATTAAAGAGATTGATTTAGAATTTTTGATTGAAGATTTACCCAAAGTGCTGTCCTCAATGAAAATAGGTGCCAACCGTATTCGTCAAATTATCTTAACGTTACGAAACTTCTCTCGGCTTGATGAAGCTGAGATGAAACCTGTGAATATTCACGAAGGAATTGAGAGTACGCTGCTGATTTTGCAACACCGGCTCAAAGCGAAACCTGACAGACCGGCCATTCAAATTATTAAAGAATATGGGGATTTACCTAAGGTTGAATGTTATGCCGGCCAAATGAATCAAGTGTTCATGAATGTTCTGAGCAATGCCATTGATGCCTTGCAACGGCGTGAGCGCGAATGTTTGCCAGAAGAACTTCAAAGTAACCCCAGTACCATCACAATTCGCACGCAAGTTCAAGATAACAAGCGCATGGCAATTTGTATTAAGGACAATGGGTTGGGGATGACATCAGCAGTTAAGGCGAGACTTTTCGATCCGTTCTTCACCACCAAACCCGTAGGAGAAGGCACAGGACTAGGATTATCCCTCACCTATCAAATTGTCGTTAAGAAACATAATGGAGTGCTGCGGTGTGTATCGGAGCCGGCACAAGGCGCAGAGTTCTGGATCGAAATTCCCTGCTGCAAACAAGTTGCCAATGACGCATCCGATCATCAAAAAAAAAGGCTGTGTCTTGAAACCTCAGTTGCCTGAGTTCATCGATTAAGAATGTCGGTAATCCTGATCTTTTAATGGTCTAGCAATTTGAAACAACTGTTTTAAAAGTTTTTATAAGTTTTCATTGCTCAACTGCACTCAATCAACACATATTTCTTTCTCCTTTCCAGTCATCAGAAAAAAAGGAGCCTCATAGAGACTCCTTGATTTAAAACCCAACTGGGCAGTCATTTGCCACTTCAAATTATTTTCGTACTGTTCTTCAAGGAAAATAATAGATTTTCACTACATTTTCTCTTTCTTTCCCTAGTGAAAGGCAGCACGGGAATTGTAAAGGGCAAAGCCGTTGAAATTACTTGATGGATACTTTTGCGCCGGATTCTTCGAGCTGCTTCTTAGCGTCTTCAGCAGCATCCTTGGCAACGCCTTCCTTAACCGGCTTGGGTGTAGATTCCACCAAGTCTTTGGCTTCTTTCAAGCCTAAGCCGGTGAGTGTCCGCACAACCTTCAGAACAGAAATCTTCTTATCGGCAGGGACTTCTTCGAGGATGACGTTAAACTCGGTTTGCTCTTCCACTTCTTCGGCAGGAGCTGCTGCTGCTGCTCCAGGTGCCATCATCATCATCCCACCAGCCGGTGCGGCGGCGCTGACGCCGAACGCTTCTTCAATTTGCTTAACGAGTTCAGAGGCTTCCAGCAGAGTCAGAGATTTCAATCTCTCCAAAATTTCATCGGTTGTTGCAGACATTCCTTAACTCCTTTAGTTTTTGTAAGTCAGTGGTCATTTTTTATTTGCGATTCGCTAATGGTTGAGTGCTAATGGATTGCCTTAGTTCACCCAATTAACGAGTAGCAAAGCTTTAGACAGAAACCGGATAGCTGAAAACTAAGCGGCTTCTTGGTTGTCTTCCTTGTTTTCCTTGTCGGACACAGCTTGAAGCGCGCGGGCAAGGGAAGATGGAACTTCGTTGATCCCCACAGCAAGTTTCGTCGCCAAGCCATTGATAGCGCCGGCAATTTGGGCGATGAGCTGTTCTTTGGATGGCAGGTCTGAAATGGCTTTAAGATCGGCTTCACTCAGAAGCCGTCCATCCATGACGCCACCGCGAAGTTCAGTCTTCTTACTCGCTTTTTGGAAGTCTTGGTAAGCTTTAATCGCCCCGCTGACATCTTCTTTAACGAGTAGAAAAGCGGACGAACCCTTGAGCAATTCCTGCATCGCTTGCCAGTTGTCGTCACCGTCAACTGCAAGTCCCATCAACGTGTTTTTGGTGACTTTGCAAGTCGTGCCGCTGGGGCGAAGCCGTCTTCGCAAATCTGTGATCTCAGCTACAGAGAGTCCTTTGTAGTCAATCACAATTGCGATTTGAGACTGACTCAAATTTTCTTTGAGTTCAGCAATCGCCGCATTTTTTTCTGCGTATGTTCTACCCACTGTTCTTTCACCTCCTTAACTGGGTAACGTTGGCAGAAAGTCAAAAGTCAGAAGTTAAAATTCATTCTTCGTCTTTCAAACCAACCAATCAAAAACCCCGGACATTCTGCCGGGGTTACCCACACTCCTGATTCCATGTTGGTAAAAGCCACAACATTGGCCATTCAGGGGTTTAGGGCGCAAACCTCGGCAGGAAATTAAGCCATTGGCTCCTGCTGTCTCTGGAGATCGCCTATTTAATTCGTGTTGAGTTGTCAATTTTGAATATTGAATTCATTCACAATTCAACACCCAAAATTTAAACTTTTCTTAGGCTGCGTCATTCATTTTTATATCGCGCAAGGTGCTGATATCGACTTGAATCGATGGACCCATTGTGGCGGATATATACACAGTGCGCCAATACCGGCCTTTCGCACCTGTCGGGCGATTGCGGTCTATGCACTCTTGTACGGCCTTCAAGTTCAACAGCAGGTCTTCTGGGGTAAAAGAAGCCTTACCGAACAAGATGTGAACAATGCCGGTGCGGTCGGCACGAAACTCCAGTTTACCAGCTTTGAACTCTGCAATTGCGCCGGCAAGATCGAAAGTTACCGTACCACCTTTTGGAGATGGCATCAAACCGCGTGGCCCTAATAGCTTACCGAGTTTTGCCACCTGCGGCATTACATCCGGGGTCGCAATCAGTTTATCAAAGTCCATCCGGCCTTTTTGGATTTCGTCAATCAGTTCCTCAGAACCAACCAGATCCGCGCCGGCGCTGGAGGCTTCCGTAACTTTTTCCCCCCGCGCAATCACAGCCACCCGAACCGTTTGACCTGTTCCCTTGGGTAGCGCGACTGTTGTCCGTAGCTGTTGGTCTGTATACTTGGGGTCAATGCCTAACCGGATATGAGCTTCCGCAGATTCAGAAAACTTGGCCGTAGCAGTTTCCTTCAACAGCCGGATTGCTTCTGACGGTTCATAAGGCCGATCTTCGACCTTCCTTGTGAGTTCTTGTAATCGACGCGATAGTTTTTTCGCCATTTGTCTCTCCTGGGGTTAATCACGAGGTCTTGCCTCTCCCCCGATAGTGGGTAATTCGCGAAACAATACAAGGATGCGCTGGTGCGCCGATTGATTCGCTACCTAAATTGAAAATCGCCTAATCAGCAACCCCAACGCCCATATTGCGAGCGGTTCCTTCTACAATTTTCATTGCAGCTTCAACATCGTTGGCGTTGAGATCCGGCATTTTAGTTTCGGCGATTTCGCGGAGCTGTGCTCGCGTAATCGATCCAACTTTCTTGCGGTTCGGTTCGCCTGAACCGCGTTCGATGCCGGCTGCCTTACGAATGAGAACTGAAGCCGGTGGGGTCTTCAGTATAAAGGTGAAACTGCGGTCTTCATAGACAGAAATTTCTACCGGCACGACCAGACCTGCTTGGTCAGATGTTCTGGCGTTATATTCTTTGCAGAACATCATAATGTTAACGCCGTGCTGACCCAGGGCTGGCCCAATCGGAGGAGCCGGATTGGCTTTCCCCGCCGTGATGGCCAACTTAATGACCGCAACAACTTTCTTTGCCATCTATCTATCAGCTCTGTTTCTGAACCTGATTGAACTCCAATTCTACCGGCGTGTCGCGTCCAAAGATCGACAGCAGCACTTTGAGTTTGCTGCGTTCTGGACTCACTTCAATCACTTCACCTTCAAATTCTTTGAAGGGACCGGAAAGCACTACAACTTTGTCGCCCACTGCCATGTTGATTTTCACAACCGGCATTTGTTCTTCCGCTTGTTTAAAGATGCGTTGAACTTCCGAGAAGCTTAGCGGCATCGGTTTTACGTGCCCGCGTCCGCGCCCGTAGCGACGTTTTTGCTCTGCCCCGACAAAGTTAATCACATTTGGGGTGTTTTTGACAACCTGCCAGCTGTCATCATCCATCATCATCTTGACGAGCACATAGCCGGGGAAAACTTTTTCTTCTCCATCTGCTCGCGAACCATCCTTGCGGATTTTGATCGCTCGTGCCTGCGGGATTTCAATCTGAAAAATCCGGTCAGCAACATCCAGCGTTTGAATGCGCTGTTCCAGGTTAGCCTTCACCCGCTTTTCACAGCCAGATGCGACTTGAACCGCATACCAACGCGCCTCTGTTTCAGAAGGCGCAGCTGAATCTGTCGTTTCTTCCTGTTGTGTTGAATAACCCGATTCGTCTGATGCAAAACTCATCTAAACACCTGT
Source organism: Microcoleus vaginatus WJT46-NPBG5 (assembly GCA_019359355.1). Classification (GTDB taxonomy): domain Bacteria; phylum Cyanobacteriota; class Cyanobacteriia; order Cyanobacteriales; family Oscillatoriaceae; genus FACHB-68. The sequence goes on from JAHHHM010000003.1 coordinate 73,136, forward strand.
GTAGCTGCCCAATTAAACAAGTTATCCACCAGGTAGATGAAAGTTGCCGCAAGAGTTACCATCAAAAGAACGGCAAGCGATTCACTAATCAATTGCTGCCTGGAGGGCCAAACGACTTTTCCCAGTTCCTCTTTTGTTTCTTCAAAAAAGGTTCTGAGATTAAACCCTGTGGGTGGATTTTGCTGTACTTCTGCTTCGTTTTTCTTGGCCATCTCATCGCGGCAATGCAGCCTTCGTTCCACCTATCCGGTTTGCACTCAGGGAAATTGCCGCCCTCCGTTAATGGTTGATCGCTTGGTTTTTAACTGCCTTAAGGCCAGGAACCTAGAAACCTGTTTTTTTTGTAAAAGCTCGCCCCTGCCTAAGAAAAGTCTAGTTAACTTGACTCAGGTTTCGGTTTTTTACTTCACTGAGTACAAATGAGTTTTCTACAGTCCTTGTTTAACGCCGGCTAGCGCCAACTCTTGGATGCTAGTTTCTTATCACCTTGTACTCTGTGAGCCGGCAGGAGTTACTTTTTGAATTATATCGCAACGCCTGATCGCGACTATCTTCTCTTTGCTTGTATTGTCAGGTATGGCGACTGGCTGTTGATCCCAGTTTCACCCACCTGCGACCTTGAGAGACGGATGCCTTTCCTCTCGTTTGAACCACCCTCACAATAAGGCTACCCGAAAGCTTACTCTTCTGACGCTAACTTAACAGCTATCGAGACACTTTCGGGCAGAACTTTTATGAGAATCGTTCAGCGCGCCCTGGAGGACTTGAACCCCCGACATCAGGTTTTGGAGACCTGCGTTCTACCAACTGAACTAAGAGCGCACAGCTTGAGCTTGGCATTTACCCTTCGCGTTTTTTATATTAACGCATTCCGGCATTAATTGCCAGACTGCCAAGCTTGAATTGAAACTAAAAAGGCCGATCAAAGCGTTGCTTGAGTCTGGTGGCCTTACCAACGCGATCACGAAGGTAATACAGTTTAGCACGACGTACCTTACCGCGACGCAAAATTTGTATGCTCTCAATTCTGGGGGAATGGAGGAGAAATACACGCTCAACGCCAACACCTTGGAAGACTTTCCGCACCGTAATGGTTTCGCTGATGCCTCCGTTACGTCTGGCAATCACGGTTCCTTCGTAGGGCTGAACCCTTTCTTTTCCGCCTTCTCGAATTTTCACGCCGACTTTGACGGTGTCGCCAACGTTAATGTTTGGCAGATTCGATTTTAAATGCTCTGATTCTATCGAGCGGATAATCGCTTCAGCGTTCATATCGCTTAAAAAACTCACAATTTCTTATATTACATCGAGCGCTGGCAAGAAGTCTAGAAGATTTCTGAAATATTTCAGAAGCGTTAATGGCCCGGTAGGACGCTCCAGACACAAGAGCTGGACAATTGGCCGGCCCAAGGGATTTGAGAAAGACCGATTAGATAGAATCCGAAGAATTAGAAGGATTTCTCAAATCAAGGCCAACAAATGAAACCGTATCATATTTAGAGAGTTCATTCATTAATCCCCAATCTGAACCCCTAAAATCGATATGGCTGTTTTGCTACCACTGCTCGCCTTTTATGTCGCCTGGAACCTGGGGGCAAACGATGTAGCCAACTCGATGGGAACCTCTGTGGGGTCAAAAGCACTGACCCTGCGGCAAGCGCTCGTCGTTGCCGGCATCCTAGAATTCACCGGCGCTGTCTTATTTGGCCAAAGCGTCTCCAGCACCATCGCCACTCAAATCGTCGATCCTGCGGTATTTGCCGCCCAACCAACCGTCCTTCTCACCGGCATGGTTTCAGTTATGCTCGCCTGCGGGTTGTGGGTGCAAGTTGCAACCAGCCGGGGGTGGCCAGTTTCTTCCTCTCATGCGGTAGTTGGCGCAATTGCCGGCTTCACTTGGGTAGCAGCCGGTGTGGGTGCGGTTAACTGGTCAGATATTCGCACAATTTCCCTTACCTGGATCGCAACACCCTTCGTGAGTGGCATTATTGCTGCCGGCTTCTACAGCGCCGTGAAACGATGGATTCTCGATGGCAGTGAGCCGATGCAACAGCTACGCGAGTGGATTCCCTGGCTGAGTTCAGCACTGCTGGGTGTATTTGGGGTAATTGTACTGCCCACCCTGAGTGCGCCTGTGCACGCTTGGCTAGTCAACCGTTTCAATTTAAATATTCCCGCCCATGATTTGCCTTTGGCAATCGGTGCCGGTGCGGCAGTTTGCCTGACCTTAAATAGTTGGGCACAGCTAGAAAAGGCAAAAGCAAAAACCAGAGAAAGTTTAAACTCAACTCCGACGACTGAACCTCCCCTTGCCCTATCCAACTCAGCACTCACCGTTGAACGACAGTTGGCACGGTTTCAAATCTTGAGCGCTTGCTTTGTTGCCTTCGCTCACGGATCGAATGATGTGGGTAATGCTGTGGCACCCTTAGCGGCAATTGCTTACATTCGCAACACCGGCACAGTTCCCACAGCCGGGTTTACCGTCCCTTTGTGGATTTTAGTGCTGGGGGGAGCCGGCATCGTTGCTGGTTTAGCGGTTTTGGGGAAAAAAGTGATTACCACAGTCGGGGAAGACATCATTGCACTACAGCCAAGTGGGGGTTTCTGCGCTGAATTAGCCACCGCCACGACAGTTTTAATCGCCTCCAAGTTAGGGATGCCGGTTTCGACTTCTCACGCTCTTGTCGGCGGGGTTATAGGAATTGGGCTTGTCCAAAGCTTGTTCAAAACCGGCTCTCAAACTCCCATTCGCTTTCAAACCATTCAGGGAATTTTCTTAGCCTGGATAATTACCGTGCCAATTGCTGCCGGGTTGGGTGCCGGCATTTTTGCCATTGCGCGTCAGATCCTTTAGATAGCCATTGCTCCAGAAAACCTAAACGGTGAAAGAATCACGCTTCAGCCTTAGTTGTCAACTGCAATCGGCACTTGCCTACACCTCAGCTTTAGGTGCGGGGCGAGTGCCGGTTAGGGTTAATCGTGCCAAGTGTTTTTGAAACCGGCACCTCATCCCAGCAAAAATTTATAAATTTTGAAGAAGTAGAAACCTTCCAAAACTGGTACGGTAACACAATTGCCTTTCTTTGTATTCCATCTCTTACTAGGTTGGGCAAAATGATGCCAGCAAGCTGTAAAAATGAGGTCTGAGAGAGAAAAACACATTTCTTTAAGGCGTACTGAGTCCAAACGAGGACTTGATTTGCCAAAATACATAGCAACATTGATAAAACTGATTCAGTTCCAACTTAAAACCTTTGACGGCAATAGACTAGAGGTTAAACACTGATGGGGCCACTGGACAACCGACCGGAAAACTTTGCAGCAGGCGATCCTAGGGCAGTAGAAACCGCTCTGAGGGCAGTGACTCAGGAGCTGAAGCATCTACAGCAAGATTTAATTCTCCAGGTAGCGCAGGATATCACGCGGCTGCTGGGAGAAAAATCACGCCTGAATGAAGATATCGACAAGCTACGAATTCAACAGCAGCAATTGCGTTTGCAGCAAATTGAAGGCATATCCCAGCAAAACAACGCTCAGCAACAACAGCTGGCTCAGCAACTTGCCGAAATTGTAGCCAGCCAACTGCAAGAGCGCCTGACAACTCGGCTTGACCAGATGGCTGATACGCTTCGCCTCTCGTTGAGCGATGCCTCAATCAAAGCACAGAGTTTGGACACGTCTGCTTCTCGTAATCAGCGCAAGGGTAGTGGAGTCTTGCTGGCATCGATGGACGGCACGCTGATGGAGAATTATCAGGCGGTACAAGCGGAGATTGACAACAATCAAAGTGCCCTGAGCGAACAGCTCAACCGCTTGAATAACTTGCAGCAGCAAGGAGAGGTGATTTTGGAGGCACTGGTCAATCGTTTGATTGAACAGCTCCAAAATGAAGCGAGTCCGCTGCACACAACGGCTCACCTCACGCAGGAAGAGATCCAGCGTCTTTTGCAAGGCGCGATGCCGGCTCAGTTGGGCCAACTGCAAGGTTCTAGCAGCACCGGCGTGCTGGATCGGCTAGGGGAAAAAACACCGCCCGTTGTACCAGTTCCGCCCGTGTCGGAGGCACCTGTCGCTCAACCGGCAGCCGCAACGACTCCGCCGGCAAAAGCCGCTTCTTTGGTGCAGGTGGGTTTGGTGTTAGCGCTGATCTCTTCGATGGTGCTGTCCTTATTTAATGTTTGCCTGAAGATTATTCTCAAGAGTCCGGCGTTTCCAAGTCGCAGAATCCTTGGGCTTTTCGATTTGGCAGGAGTGATCACGCCTGGATTTGGCAATTCCCTATTGATTCTGTTGCTGCGAACGATTGTCGTGATCGCTGTGATGCCTATTTTGGCAACGTTCCTCTATCCGCAGGTGTGGCAAGACATCAAACGTTTTGTTTCCTCTGGAGATAGTTCTCAGTGGGCAAAAGTTATCGGCAGTGGTTTCTTTTTGTTTCTCTCTCAAGTTCTGATTTATATTGCCATCGGAAATATTCCCACCGGCATTGCGATCACGATTTTCTTTATTTACCCAATTGTGACGGTATTCGCTTCTTGGGCGCTATTTGGTGATCGGCCTACCATTATTCGCATTTTGGCTATGTTTGTGATTACGGGCGGAGGCGTCTTGGCGCTGCCTAGTTTTCAAAGCGGTGCCCAGGGAAATCTTCAGCTTGGTGTCGCTGCGGCAGCGGGTGCCGGTTTCACTTTTGCCGGCTACGTTTTAATGGCGCAGTTGGGGCAGAAAAAGCTGCACCCCATTCCTTTTACATTAGTAGGGTTCCTCTCGATTTTGATCTTTTGTACTGTCAGTTTGCTAGTGCCTTTACCAAGCAATTTGGCAGTGCGGGTTGATTCGGGCGTGTGGCCCCAGTTAGTGATAAGTGGGGTTGTTTTAGGGTTGTTTACCCTGGCTAGTTATCTGTTAAATAATTTTGCGATTCGTTATGCCGGTGCGGCGTTGGCTTCAATTATTGGCACCAGCGGGCCGGCGTTGACGGCGTTGTTTGGCTTTTTGATTATTCAAGAGACTTTGCAAAGCAAACAAATTGGCGGCATGATTTTGGTAACGTTGGGCGTTGCTGCTATGAGTGTTGAGCGAATGCTGGGTCAGAAAAAGCCACCAGTTCAGCCGGCTGCCGCAACCAAATAACAGACAAAGGATCGAGGTTTTGAAAAAGAAGGATGAAGTTATTTATTTTAAATTCATCCTTCTTTTTTTTAGCAAAGTGAGGGTTATTAAAGTTTCTGCCAAGGTTGATTTTTTTTACCGCAGATAAACGCAGGTGAAGTTAACAGTTGGAGGCGATTAAAAACGAAATTAAGGCAACCAGCGAGGCCGCAAGCCGGCAAAAGGTAGTTGTTCGGGTTGTATTTTGGTGCCTGCATCTTCTGACACAGGCAGCACCGGCAGCAACCACAGATTACTGGTTGTAATGGTTTCACCGGCATCTGTACGGGGGGCTACTCCTAGGGTCTGGTTTTGCCGGTCAATGACGATTTGATCGAACAAAATTGCCAATCCATCTGTTGCTACGCTTATTTGCACATCCCGCTGTTTGGGTAGCAATACTAGCGGTGTCTGCTTCCCGGTTTTCAGCTCAACTGCTGCAATATAAGGTTCTTCTCGGTATTCCTTAGTGTTCGTTACCAACTGCGTCAGCAGACAGTAAAGTGTTTGCTTCATCGGATCGAATTGAGCGCTGATAATTGAGCCGGTTGTTCGTAGCAGTTCTTTCTGAACACCTTGGTTTGTTACCAAGAATAGCGAGCGGGTGTAATCCTGATTAAATTGCACCATTGCCGCTGCAGAACCATCCTGAGAAAAGCTAAGTAATCTGCCAAATTTAGGCAAAAAATCTAGCGGTTTTATCTGAGATTTGCCTTCCGGTTGCAGTGGTAGAATGGCGATCCCTTGTCCTTGGGCAATTGCCAAAGAATTACCATCTGGATGAATCAAAAACTCGCCGCCGGGTTGGCTTTCCAGCCGCCTTGCTTCTGTCGGCGGTTGAATAACCCACAGCCCAAAATCACTGCCTGGATTTCGCCGGCTCACGCGCTGAACTACTATGGTTTTGCCATCGGGCGACAGATCAAATTTAAGATTTTGGTAATCTTTGCTACCTAAAACTCGATCAATTTTTCCAGGTGCTTCGGAACTTGAAGAAGATTCTCCAGGTGAGTTTGAATTAATGCCGGTTGTGACGGTGTAAAGCTGGGCATCAAACGCGTTTTGCTGAGTTTTTGAGCGTTCTTGAGCAGAAAATAAAATGCGATCACCGGCTGGATAGGGCTTAAAGTCCATCACCACTAAATCAGGCGGGGTGAGGGCAATTGCTTGCTGCTGCTGGGAAAGATTGACTAATATTAATTTGCCGGCTTCTGTGCCAGTCACCCCGAGATAGACAAACGCCCGATCTCGGCTGCGGAACTTACCCGTAAACGGCTGAATTTGCGCTCCTTTGCCGGTATTACCGCTGTAGCGTTCCTGCGCACCCTGTAGCAGCAGTTCATAGGAATTACCATAGGGAGCCGGTCTTTCCAGCGTATAGGCCATTCTCCTTCCAGCCCAACTAATTTTACCCTCCAACGGTGGCTCAATTCGCAGGTTCTTTTCCACGCTAGCGCGATCCATCGGGCGGGTGAAAGTCAGGATAAAAGATTTCTCTTGCGCCCCTACTTGTTTTTCCTGCCAACTAAAATCCCGCACGCGAGGCACCGTCCGATCACCCTGCCACAACAACAGCCCGATGAGCACACTCAGCACTAGCATCAGGAGAATAGCTACCCGGTCAATCGGTTGGAGAAATGATTTAGACTTTACATCTGAGCTTGACATCTGCTTAAGGGCTTATCACTTTTTAGATTGAGCGGATCGGAGTCAGGCAGCTTTTTGATTGGGCACAATTTGGGCGTTGTGATTAATTTTAAGATTTTCTAACCGGCCGTTGAGTTCGGTTCAGGATTGAGTCATTTACTTTCTTTACTCTTGTCAATTTTACCACTCACTCCTTACTCTAAAATATCAAGTGAATTATTCATTGAGTTGCCAATTGCTTAACGGCTATCTTATTATAGATTTTACAATCAATTCTCTCCTTGAAAGTTATAATTTTTGATTTTAAATCCAATGGCCGCTCCATCTTTAACAGAATTAGGTGCTGAAATTTTTATCGTCGAGGGATTGCTCGATCCATCCCTGTGCGCTCATCTGATTCAGGTTGCAGAATTAGCTCAATTTAGCCCAGCGGGGATTGAACTGGAAACAGTTGATCCGCAAATTCGCAGTAATGACTTGTTGAGGCTCGAAGACAACTCACTTTTGGACTCTACAAATTGGCTGTTACTGGATCAGGTTGCTGTGATTCAAAAATTGCTGTTTCACCACTATGGTATCCAATTCCCCGATGCAGAAACTTGTTCGATTCTTCGTTATCAAGAAGGACAATTTTACAAACGCCATGTGGATAATTTGCTATTAAGCAGCCGGCTAGAGGAAGCCGGCAAGGGAATTCCGATTAGGGATATTAGCGTAATTGGCTATTTGAATGAGGATTTTGAAGGCGGGGAGACATTTTTTGACCGGCAAAACATTAAAGTGAAGCCTCAGCTCGGAAGTGTTCTAGTTTTTCCAGCTTATTACACCCACCCTCATCAATCGCTGCCGGTGTTGAAAGGACAAAAATATTCTTTTACCACCTGGCTATTTCATTAAAGAATTATTATTTGTCATTTGCTCTTGAATTACACAATTGACAAATAATAGATGAAAGCTAATAGTCGTAGGGATTTTTGGGTTTAGGGATCTTTTTCAGCGCTGTTGCTTCAATAGTAAGCTGGCGCTTATCTTCAAGATTTTCAGTAATCATCTGACCTTCAATTTCTAGCCAAGTATCAGGCGGATAAGCAGTCCGGCTTTGAGGCAACTTCACCGGCAACCCTACGGGATAAGCATCCGCAGCGCAGCAGGTGAGGATAAAACGCGCGATCGTGAAATATTGATCGGGCAAGTTTGGGGAATGAATGACAAATCCTTGAACTTTAACTTTTTGGCCCGTATAAGCATCCGGTTCTGGATAAACATTCAATGTCCGCACCCAGTCTATCAGTGTTCTATCTTCCGGGTTACTAGCAGAACTAAATGATTGAGGTTGCGCTCTGGTTGTTGTTAAAGTCTCTGTCATGCCGCGATCCAGTGCTGTTTGACTGGAAAATACTTGCGGGGTAATGAGTAAACCTAATATTGCCGACAGCAGTAACAATCCACTGCCTAAACCGGGGGGAAACAAACTGAGATGAGCGACACTGGGTAACTGAGGCGCGGCAGTTTTTTTACGTTTAAATAATTGCCCGATTAGTTCTACTGCCTTGAAACCACTGATTCCTAAAAACGCAAATCCTGCAACAATTACGAGCCAAAAATAATCTGGGTGAATCAGCAAGTAGAGCTTGTCGGTTCTCCAATATTTCAGCATCATGACGCCCCAAGCTGCAATTGCCAAAATATCCAGCCAAGGCAGGAATATATTTTGAATTTTGTTGAACGCTGAATCGCGTTTTAACTTTTCAGTTGCACTCATAATTCTCAGTTTTTCTCAACTCATCGTCACTCGTTTACGGCTAACTAAAATGTAAATTTACAAGCAAGGTCAGCAGAAAAGTTAATTGAGCGGCGAGAACGAATAAGTAAATGACAGCTTTTTTCTTGAAAAGCAACAACATCAGACCGATGCCTTTCAAATCGATCATTGGCCCAAATACTAAGAAAGCCAGCAACGATCCACTGGTAAAGGTTGTGGCAAAAGAAAGGGCAAAAAATGAGTCTACTGTTGAGCAAATTGACACGACAGTGGCAAGCACTAGCATGGCCAGAATCGAAGTAACCGGCCCTTGCCCTAAACTGAGGATGAGATCGCGAGGCGCGGCGACTTGAATGATTGCGGCGATGGCACTTCCGATGACTAACACCGCACCTAATTCCCGCAGTTCTTGCACTGTATTTTCTAACAGCAGTCGCAGTTGGTATAGGAGGGGTTTCTTTGCGGTTGCGCTGGCAGCTAAGGAGGCTTGCAAAACTACGGGGTCCATCCGCACCGGCATTCCGGGATCACCGAGCAAAAATGTCCCAGACTGCAACAAAGGCGATGTTAATTCAGATCCCCCTTGGGGTGAGGGTTGCGCTTTGGGTGAGTTATAGCGAGGCATGGCGCGGGCAAGTGCCGGCTGCAGCAGCGGACGTAAGTCAGCTTGGGCGCTGAATACACAGCCAATTGTGGTGGCAATGAGTAGGCTAAACAGTACGCGCAGCACGACAATTTCCGGCTGATCTCGAAAGGCGATCCAAGTTGACCACAGGACGATGGGGTTAACGGTGGGTGCTGCGAGTAAAAACCCAACCGCTACAGGTGCCGGCACACCTTGCATCAGTAGCCGCCGCGCCACCGGCACGTTGCCGCACTCGCACACGGGAAACAAAAAGCCGATTGAACTGCCGACTAAAGCCCCCAGCAGTGGGTTACGAGGCATGGCTTTAATCAGTTTGCCTTCATCGATAAATAGCAGCAGCAAGCCTGAGAACAAAACCCCCAGCAGCAGGAAGGGCATTGCCTCTACTAACAAACTTAAGAACAGGGTAAACGCCTGATTGAGTTGATTCATGCAGGTTGGAGTGAGGAGCGTTACGTTTTCTATGCTGTGCTAAGCCATTTCATCATTAAAGCTTGCTTACAGCAAATCCGCTACAGCGCCCAATTCCTTAAAAATGCTGTGGGCAGCACAGAGGGGCGCAGCTTTGAATTTTGCAAAGCTGTTTTAATGCGAGTGAATCGCTGAGTTGGAATGGTTCACGCACTTGGGGGCAAACCAACAATAGATGAACTGCTGTGTCGGGTGAAACTTACCTAACACGGCGCATTAATCTGATACTGGCTGCCCGACTCACACCACCTGGGATTTCCAAAGCATAAATCATCCTATCAGGACAATCGGCACGGGTCACACTTTTTTTTAATCATGACCGGCAATTGAGTGGTATCTATCAGTTGTGTGGGGGCTAGGGTTTGAGGCGCTATTTATGCCGGCAGTGATATCGGTTCCCTGTTTAAATAAGGTGTGGTTGTTAGGGACGGGGATGCCGGTTTGGCAATGAGATAACCCTGAACAAAGGTTGCCCCCCGTTCTTGCACCCAATTCAATTCCTCTAAAGTTTCAATGCCTTCAGCAATCGTTCTAATCTCTAGATGCTGGGCAATTTCCAGTAATTTTTCCGTAATCAGTGCTTTGTAAGGATCTTGATGCACATTGCGAATCAACTGCATATCCAACTTAATAAAGTCTGGACGTAACTGGTGAATTAAATTTAAGTTGGAATACCCGCTGCCAAAATCATCGAGTGCCACCAGAAACCCAGCTTCTTGGTAAAACTTTAAAATTTTGACAAGGTGATGAATATCTGGGGGTTGCTCTGATTCCGCAACTTCAAATACAACATTATTATGAGGAATCCCTGCTTCATCAATTGCCCGCACGGTCATGCGTAAACAGGTCATGGGATCATAAACTGAAGTCGGCGAAAAATTGATAAATACTAGCTCTTTAATACCTTGCCGGCTGGCTTCACGAATGGCACTCGTTCTGGCTAAAGCATCGAGTTGAAATAAAAGGCCGGCTTTCTCTGCCTGGGCAAAAATGCGACCTGGAGCAATTAAGTTTCCCCCCTCACCCAAACCTCGCAGCAATGCCTCGTGCGCGAAAATTCGGGAAGTATTGTCGGTATAAACGATCGGCTGAAAATAACTGGTAATCCGCTCGTTTCCTAGCAAATCCAGTAACCATTCTGATTCGCTGAGGCTGTTAAAGTTATCCAGGGAAATCATCCGGGAGAAATCCCCTAACTTTGGTTCTTGAAGCCCTGGCATCCAAAGAACTTGCGTCTCTTTCAACTCTTTACTTGTGAGCTTGGTTGTTAGTATTTTTGCGTAGCAGTTTCTATTATTGTTGTCAAGATTAATATTTAAATATTTGCCGTCTTCTAAAACCTGATAAGCGAGTTCAGCCTTATCTAAAGCTGAAGTTACCTTTTTATGTGTGTGCCCTATGGGAAACCAGAGATATAGTCTTCCACTGCCTTCAATTTTTTCCGGTAACGTTTCGCACCGATTGCAGCGTCCTACACCTAGACTACTTGGATTCATAAATATTGTCCCATTCCCGTTTGACGTGGTTATAATAGCCTTGAGCGCCCTAAATTCTGAAGCTTGGGTAATAAGTAGGGCTTGAGCGACTAATAATTTATCAAATTATAAATTTGCTCGACTGACTTAAAGTCAGCTTACAATTATTATAGTGCACCTGTTTGGCTAAGTCACTGAGCCTTAGCTGGATCTTTTTATACAGGTATTAGGGAGCTTAACCGGCTAAAACTTAAAATAAAAAATCTGCCGGAATGCGTATTGCGGGTTCCAGCAGGCAACTGAACAATTTATGTGCCGTTGTGACGGGCGATACAAAGAGACAATAAACCTCTAGATAGATTTACGCTTAGTGGCATCTGGATAGATTTAAAAAAGTGCTGACCCGTTTAAATACCCCTTTAATTTTCCATTAAAACCTAGGAATTTAGGTCTGTGGCAAGTTAGACTGTAAAATAAATTAACGAGCCTCGTGTGATTGGAGTTGCTTGTCAAAGCAAATTCTCCAGAGAGTTTTTAATAAATTGCCTTTTAACTTGATCAAGCGTTGTACTGCGCGACATCCATTGAGATGAACCTATAGTGTGGCTTTGAGCCACTGCGTAAGTTCTAAGACAATCTATTGTTCAACAAAGTACAGCCTTCTCTGTTAGGGAACAAAGCAACTCCATGACTCGTGAAAGACTCAGCAATCACGGCCTTTCGTCTGCTCAAACATCTCCGGAACGGAAAGAAACCGAATGCTGTCGCCCCGAAAAAACCATGTGGCGGCGTGAGCAAAAATCTCCGGATCTGTTCGTAAGTGTGCCGGGACTAATTTATCAATTTTTGCAGCGTCAAGATGGTTCTCTCAGTTTCCTTTTCTTAAGTGCTAGCGTTCAGGACTTTTTTGAGGTAAACGGCAGCGAAATGGAGTCGGATACTGAAGTCCTGACTTCCATGATTCATCCAGATGATCGGCCAGAATTCTATGACTCAATTTCCAATGCCGGCGAGTGTCTGGAAGTGTGGCGGTGGGTTGGGCGGTTTATCTTACCTTCCGGGCAAATGAAATGGATTCAGTGGGACGCGCAGCCTTCGTTGCAGGCGAACGGGAATATTTTTTGGAACGGGTTGCTGGTCGATGTCACCAGTCAGCAACAGTTGCAAGCTGAAGTTGAGCGGCTGTCTTTTTTGTTAAGTTTGACTGAATTATTGCAAAGCTCAAGCAATTTAAATGAAATTGCTGAGTTTGCCCTAGAATACCTTGCTCAAGCAACGAATTCCGCCTCCGGAAACGTGCAGGTGATTGAGGGTGGGGAAGACTGTCAAGCTTGCCCACTGAGCAATTTGATCGCTGCTGAATTTGTAGCCAGCAATCGTGAAACTGCCGGCATAACACAGCCGGTACAACATCAGGGCATCCCCAAAAGTCAGGCGCTGTTTTGGCAAGTGGTAGAAACTGCTCAGCCAACCTTCATCAAGGACTGCCCCCCTCATCTGAATGCTGTCGCACAATTTCATCAAGCGCCAACAGGTCAGATTGGGATTTTTCCAATTCCTGCTACAGATGGTACGGTGATCGGGGTTATCGCTCTAGAATCCCCTGATTTTCAGCGCATTCAAGATGCCTCTCAACAAGACTTAGTTCAAGCCGCTTGCCGCATTCTAGGTGCTCGCATCGAACGCGCCAAGGCTCAAGAGCGGCTTTATCAGACGAATGCACAATTGCAGTGCACATCCCAACAGTTGAGACAGCAGGCGCAACATTTAGAGCAAACTTTGCATGAATTGCAACAGGCTCAAACTCAACTGGTTCACAGTGAAAAAATGTCGAGTTTGGGGCATCTTGTTGCCGGCATTGCCCATGAAATTAAGAATCCCGTTAATTTTATCCAAGGCAACTTACCTCACGCCCGCCGGTATTTCCAAGATATGTTGTATTTGCTGGAACTTTACCGGCAACATTATCCTCAGCCGGCGTCAGACATTCAATTAACGATCGAGCAAATTGATCTAGATTTCTTGATTCAAGATTTGCCAAAGCTGTTATCTTCGATGCAAGCCGGTGCAGAGCGCATTCACAGTATTGTTCGCAGTTTGCGTAACTTCTCGCGTCTGGATGAATCTGAGAAAAAGGTTGCAGACATCCACGAAGGCATTGATGGCACTCTCATGATTTTGGAACATCGGCTCAAGGCACAGCCAGATCGTCCAGCGATTCAAGTAATTAAAGAGTATGGCAACCTCCCGCCTCTGGAGTGCTACGCAGGACAGCTCAATCAAGTATTTTTGAACATTCTTAGCAATGCCATTGATGCTTTAGACGAGTCCTTCGCACGGGGTTATCTGTCTAAAGCAAAAAATAAAGCATCCATGACAAAAAACACAGGACAAATTAAAATCTGTACGCAATTGCTAGAAGATTCGCGCATTATTATTAGAATTGCTGATAGTGGAATCGGTATTCCCGCTTCAGTGCAAACACAGTTATTCGACCCTTTCTTTACAACGAAGCCTGCGGGCAAAGGAACCGGCTTAGGACTATCGATTAGTTCTCAAATTATTACTGAAAAACATGGGGGTCAATTAAGGTGTGTTTCCACTCCCCTGCAAGGAACAGAGTTTTTAATTGAAATTCCCATCCTGCCGGTAAAGCTTTCAACCAGAGGATGTGAACACTCCAATATTTCTTTTTAATAACGGCTTCTTTTGATTAATTTCTTGACCATCAGGTCTAGGGGTAGGGAATTTATTTCCAGAAACTACTCTTGGAAAAATGAGCCGATTGCCGTATCAGGGTTTAAGGGGCTACAACTTAAAAACATGGCAGGTAAAGCAGAGTCAGCTCAAATTTAAAAGCAATCCTCTGCTGTCAGATTACCTGCCAAAAGCCCCTCAACAATGCCTCAAGTAAGAGAGAGGCAGAAAGATAGCTTTCTGCACTCCCAGTTATCAAAAACTTAGACTAGCTGATGAAAAATTAAAAATAAATAAGTTTGCTATATTTGTGATGACAAACTCGATGATAGGTCTCTGAAAGGAGAACGCTTCTTGCAGGATGGCTTTAAAATAGTTAGCATAGCTCATTACCCGTAAGGCTAGCTCATGGATTAATTTAAGAAAATATTAAGCTAGTCCCAAGATAAAATTAAATGTTAAATAAAAATAAAGTATGGTTTGAAAATTTTTTAATTTAAAAGCAAAGATTAAGCTAAATCTTTAAGAAGCTTCTGCCTGTTTTGTAAGCTTTTATGATAAATTTTAATAGAGTTAAACTTTTTTCTAGTTAATAACACCTAGTCAAATATCCATTGAAACTGAGCCGATATAGCAAAAGTTTAAGCTAGACTTCGTAATTATGTTAAGTGGGTTCCGATCCGATTTCTCGACTGCCCCAATATGGGTCGGGTCTCCTGACGCTCTCCATTTAGAGTCAACCCTCGAAAATCTATCGCTTTGGGAGTGCCAGGTCGAGTCTAATCATTTAGGTAAGGAAGCCGTTCGCAGGTTTCAAGAAAATCCGTTGCTGCCTGGAGTAATTATGACAGAGCAGGGGAAGTTTGTTGGGATGATTTCCCGCCGGCGCTTTTTGGAACATCTGAGCCGGCCTTACGGATTAGAATTATTTGGCAATCGCGCACTCACTTCTTTATATCGCTTCGCTCAAACGGATAATTTAATTTTCCCAATCAAGACAAATATTGTCGAGGCGGCAAAGCAATCATTGCAGCGGCCTGCTGAGTTACTGAATGAACCCATTGTGGTTGAAGTAACACCCCATGATTATCGATTATTAGATGTGCATCAATTATTGGTCGCGCAATCACAAATTCATGAAAAAACCACGCAACTGCTATATCAAACCTATCAGCAACTAGAGATAGTGAACCTGGAGTTCAAGCGCCTAGCCAGTTTGGATGGTTTGACTCAACTGGCCAACCGGCGCAGATTTGATGAGTATCTGGACGCAGAATGGCAACGGTCAATTTGTGATCGCGCACCTTTATCACTAATTCTTTGTGACATTGACTTTTTCAAAAATTATAATGACGCCTGCGGACATTTAGCCGGCGACCAATGCTTGCGGGAGGTGGCGGTTGCCTTAAAGGAGACGGTAAAGCAACCGACTGATTTGGTTGCGCGCTACGGCGGCGAAGAATTTGCGATAATTTTGCCGAATACCGACGCTGCTGGTGGAGCATTGGTTGCCGAGTCTATAGTCGCCAGCGTTCGAGAATTGCACCTGGTTCATCCCAACTCACGAGTTTCCCCCTTTGTCACCCTCAGTTGTGGCGTAGCTGGCACAGTAGCCAGTTATGAGCTGATGCCGGCCCAGCTGATTGCAGCGGCTGACAAAGCCCTTTATCAAGCCAAAGCTGCCGGTCGTGATCGGGTTGTAGTTCAAACCTGTGACGGCGGATCACGAGCCTGAAGCCGATATCCAAAAGTTACCCCACAAAAAAAGTTGCCGGTTTCTTCTAGATGTTTCTAATTTTTTACATTTAACACAGTAATTGCGTTTGCCGGTTATAAACGATCTAAATAGGATAGCCGTGAAAATGTAACTGTAGGTATTATCTATTCAAGACAACAGATTCCTAGCGATCTCATCGTCCTCTCATGCCGATCTGCATCTGCAAACGCCTCTGAGATTGAGGGATTTCTCTTTTCCTGCGTCGTGAGTTATTATTAAATATAATCAAACCCAGTGATAGAATTAATAATTCTCAGTATATTTACTGTTGACAATTTTCTATGGTTTGTTAAGAAAGACAAACAATATTTCTTCTAACGACAACGTTTGTAAACTCTGGCCATTCGGTGCATTGCCTAACAACTCACTAACAGCTCAGCATTTTAAACTAAAAACATTTAAGGCCATTCTGGTGAGCATTTTCACCCACGAAGAAAAGCAAATGGCCGTGCCGGCATCCAATGCCGATAGCATTTTAAACTTTAAACCTCAAATTAAATTAAATTTTCAACAGGATGCTGCCAGAGCAACAATCTTTCAAACGATAGCACTTCGTGAAGTTTGGGCAAAATCATACTCCAAACCAATATCCCCCAACTCACTCACCACGAAGATGATAGGACTCATTAAACTTATCAAGCGCAGGAGGCAGACAACATGATGCCCGATCCTTCAGGGGTTAGGCAAGAAAATTCTCAGGGTGAAGCGGCTTCGGAACGAGCGCGGCAAAAAAACTCCTATGTACAACAGAAACATCTGGAGATAACTTTGCACCAAACTAAAGCCGAAAAGACGCAAGTAAAAACAGCTCTACTCCGCCGATCTATCCACTTTATCTTAACTGCCACCGGCTTCATTCGTTCAGTCAACCAGCGGGGTGCTGCCTGTCTCGGTTACACAGTCCCGGAATTAAGGAATAAACCGATTTTTAGCATTTTTCATCCAGATGATCGAGAAAGGATGCAAGCGCTCGGAACTGCCTTTTTATACTCATCCGCACCAGCCGCCCAGGGAGAATGCCGGCTGGTTTGCAAAGATGGATCGTCGCTTTGGGTTAAAGCAATTACCCTGCAAAAAAAACACAGGCATTACAAACGCACTGGACTGATAGCTGAAATGAATACCAACACAGATCCACTCATGCTAATTCTTTGCGAAGAACTCATGAATTGCAAACAAAATGAGCGGCATTTCCGCGCCACATTTGAATGCGCCAGTATCGGTATTGCTCACATCGCACTTAATGGCCGGTTGGAATTGGTTAATCAATGGCTGTGCGATATTGTAGACTATACAGCCGCAGAACTTCAATCCTTAACATTTGAAGACATCACCCACCCAGATGATCGAGATACAGATCGTGAAGAAATTCGAGCGCTGTTAGCTGGAGAAATTCAAGCTTACTCGCAACAAAAACGTTTAATTTGTAAAGATAGCTTAGCAACTTCGATTAAGCTCACTGTCTCATTGGCACGCGAAAATAATGACAATTTTCCAATCTTAAATTCTGACTTTATTCAAAATTCATCTTTTAAAATTCAAACAGCTTTAGGGAAACCAAAATATTTTATTGCACTTATTGAAGATATTACCGCTCGCAAACAGGCAGAAACAGAACTTCAAGAAAGTGCAAGCGCGTGGCTAACTGTTATCGAAACAGTTGGAGAAGGATTGACGGTGAGTGATGGTGAAGGACGATTTGAAGTGTTTAATTCTAAAATGGAGGAAATTACAGGATATACCAAAGAAGAAGCTAACCATTATCCTGATTTCATTTCGCTTCTGTATCCCGATCTCCCAGCTCGCTCTTGTGCCCTTGCCGGCATTCAAGAACTCTCACAGCAAGGCGGATTTCGTGAGATTGAAACTAGGATTCAAACCAAAGATGGGGTGAAAAAAACTTTATTAGTTTCCACCTCGGTTGTGCGATATAAAAATAATAAGCTTTTTTTGAGCGCTTATCGCGATATTACCGAACGTAAGCAAATGGAAGAAGCAATCTGCATTGCCAAAGAAAAATATCGTAGCATTTTTGAGAACGCCATAGAAGGTATTTTTCAGACAACAGCGGAGGGCCAAATTATTAGTGCCAATCCCGCTTTTGCACGGCTCTGCGGTTACGAAAGTCCGGAAGAATTGCTCGCAAAAGTGACAGACATCAAGCATCAAATTTACGTTCAACCCACTCGAAGAGACGAGTTTATTGCGACTATGCAGGCGCAGAATTCGGTATCAAACTTTGAGTCTCAAATTTATCGCGCCGATGGCAGCATCATTTGGATTTCTGAGAATGCGCGTGCCGTAAAAAATTCGGCGGGTGAGTTTCTATATTATGAAGGCACCATCGAAGACATCACGGCACGCCGGCAGGCACACGAGGCACTGCGGCTGCAAACTGAGCGAGAGCGACTGATCGCAGCAATGAGCCAGCGGATTCGCCAGTCCCTGAACCTTCGGCACATTCTCAGTACCACAGTCGAGGAAGTACGGCAATTTCTGGCAACGGATCGAGTGCTAATTTACCGCTTCAACCGCGATAATAGTGGCGTTGTGGAGGTGGAATCCCGTGATGCCAATTGGCTGGCGATGCAGGGCGTGTTAATTGAAGCGCCGTGCTTTCCTCAAAAATGCGTTGAGCTTTACAAACAAGGGCACATTGGAGCGATGGAAAACATCGAGACTGCCAATCTGACCCAATGCCACATTGATTTACTGCTTCAGTTTCAGGTGAGAGCGAATTTGGTGGTGCCGATCTTGCTCAATGACGAAATCAGAATGAACAATCCAGACAAAGTTCTGAATTCTCAACCCTCAAGTTCTAATTGCCGGCTGTGGGGACTGCTGATTGCACATCACTGCCGCGAACCCCGCCGCTGGATTCCTGAAGAAAGTGAGTTGCTTAAACAACTGGCGACGCAAGTAGGAATTGCGATTCAGCAATCAGAATTGCATCAGCAATTGCGCCTAGTTAATGTGGAATTAGAGCGCCAAGTCCGGGAACGCACCGGCTTGCTACGACAAGCGCTCGATTTTGAAGCGATGCTGAAGCGGATCACCGACAAAGTGCGCGATAGTCTCGATGAAAGCCAAATTTTAAAAACTGTTGTGCGGGAGTTAGTTCTGGTTTTGGGCGTTGAGTGCTGCGATACAGCTTTGTACAGTGCCGATCAGACAACGGCTACAGTTTGCTATGAATATGGCACCTCAATGCCGGCACCCACAGAGAAAGTGGTGCCAATGGCGAATTTTCCTGGGGTGTACAAGCAACTATTGGCAGGCGAGCATTTTCAATTTTGTGCCTTAGGGAAGTTTGTCAAAACCATTGTTCCTGATTCGGTACGCTATAAATCCATTTTGGCTTGTCCTATTGTGGACGATCAAGGCGTGCTGGGGGATCTGTGGTTATTTAACCAGCAAGATTATGTGTTTAATGATTTAGAGATTCGCTTAGTGCAGCAGGTGGCTAATCAGTGTGCGATTGGGATTCGCCAAGCCAGACTTTACGAAGAATCGAGAGCGCAAGTTGAAGAATTACAAAAACTAAGCTGGTTGAAAGATGAATTTCTCAGCACGGTTTCTCATGAATTGCGAACGCCTTTATCGAATATGAAAATGGCGATTCAAATGCTGGCAATTGCTTTGAATCAAAAGCATGGTTTTTTGGCAGAATTGGCGAAGCCTGAGCCAGAAAGAGGTAAAGCAGCTCGCTATTTCCAAATATTGCAGACAGAGTGTGAGCGGGAAATTAGCCTAATCAACGATTTGCTGGATTTGCAGCGATTGGAGGCAACTGCTCAACCTTGCGTTATGGAAACAATCGAGTTAAAAGATTGGCTGCCGGCATTAGTCAAACCTTTTTATGGACGGGTGAAGGAACACGAGCAAATTTTGCAAGTTGACATTTGTGATCAACTGCCGGCTCTGACATCAGATCCTGCTAGTTTGGGGCGAATTGTAACGGAGTTGCTGAACAATGCTTGCAAGTACACCCCGCCGGGAGAGCGAATCATTGTCAAAGCCGGTGTTGTCGCCGAAGCAATTTATCTGAGTGTGAATAATACCGGCGTAGAAATTCCCGCCGATGAAGTCCCCCGTATTTTTGACAAGTTTTACCGGGTGCCAAAAACTGATCGCTGGCAGCAAGGAGGAACTGGGTTAGGCTTAACGCTTGTGAAGAAGTTGGTGAATCATCTCGGTGGATCGATTCAGGTAGAAAGTGCTGCCGGCCAAACGATTTTTACCGTGGCATTGCCCCTGAGCAACTCCTCTTCCTAACCGCTGATTTTAGTGAATAAAGGGAGTAAATTTATAATTTAAAATTTTAGCTTAAAAATTAAAAAGTTGCAGCCGATTTTATAGGAATCTTTTCTTAATCTGTTTTCTGATAGACGAAAATAGAGCTTAATTTTAGCTAGTTCATTGCGTAGACAATTCTTTTATTAAAATTCTCATTTTTAACAACATTTATTTTATTCCTAGAAATTTTGCGCGATAAAACTTTTGCAACCAGTCTATTTTTGCAAAACATCTTTTACTTATTGCTAAAAACTTATAAACTCTTACAATTTAAAATTTCAAGATATTGAATTATAATTATAGTGCTGATTTCGGTTAATATTTGATTAAGCTTAGGTTAGTAAGCTATTAAATATTTATTATTTAGCTTAATTAAATATTTTGATTTTTTAAAGATTTTATAATTCTCAAATAAATAAAGTAGCATTTTGCTAGGATAAAATTAGAGGAGTTATTTAAGTGATGTTGGCCAAACAGGAATTCCCTTGCGAGTTATCAGTGCGAGAAATGTCTGAAGTTTCTATGCCGGCGCTGCGTTTAGAGTCAACACTGCAAGAACTCACACTTCACGATCTTCAAATTGAATCAGACCAGTTGGGAAAAGAATTGATTAAAGCTTTTACCGACAACCCCCTGCTCCCCGGAGCGATTTTGGTAGAGGGGGGTCAGCTAATCGGGATGATATCGCGACAGCGTTTTTTAGAACACTTAAGCCGGCCCTACGGATTAGAACTTTTTTCGCCTCGTCCGGTGAAAACGTTATATCGCTTTGCGGAAACAGACGTTTTAGTGATGCCGGCGCATACATTAATTGTTATGGCTGCTCGTAGGTCTTTGCAGCGCACACCCAGGTCACTTTATGAACCGATCGTCGTAGAACTTGAACCGCAAGTTTACAGGCTTCTAGATGTGCACCAATTGCTCGTTGCTCAGTCCCACATTCACGAATTGACTTCACGCCTACTCAACGAGCAAACCAAAGCTCAAATGATGCAAACAGAGAAAATGGCCAGCTTAGGCCGGCTCGTGGCGGAAGTGGCGCACGAAATTAGAAATCCAGTCAACTGTATAGGCGGCAACATGGGATTTTTGTCAAACTATTCTGAAGATCTCATTGAACTCGTCTCAGCTTACGAATCACAAGTCAACTCGACCCCGCCCCTAATTAGAGAAATTAAAGAAGAGATTGAGCTAGATTTCTTGCTCAGTGATTTACCCAAAGTTGTGGAAAGCATTAAAGTATCCGCTGAGCGATTAACCAAAATTGTTAGCGGACTGCAAAACTTTTCTCACATGGATGAAGCGAAGCGCAAACCGGCAGATTTACATGAATGTATCGACAGTACACTGCTAATTTTGCACAACCGGCTTAAATACAACATAGAAGTGGTAAAAAATTATAGCGAACTGCCGGCGGTGCCGTGCTACTCTGGCCAACTCAGCCAAGTATTTATGAACTTGATTAGTAATGCGATAGACGCCTTAATGGATCAAGTTGAAGTCCAAGGCACCCACTCGACTTGGAAACCCAGAATCGAGATTACCACCGGCATTCAAGAAACCGAAAACTCAAACTGGGCATTTGTGCGGATTGCCGATAATGGGCCAGGAATTCCCCCCGAAATTCAAGGGCGAATTTTTGACAGCTTTTTCACCACCAAGCCGATGGGGAAAGGAACCGGCTTGGGTTTAGCCATCAGCCATCAAATTGTCACAGAAAAACATCAAGGCAAGTTGAATCTGTGCTCCAGAACCCTAGAACAGTGCGAAGACGACATCTCAAACACAGATAGCCGCACTGTTACAGAAGATTTCCAATCCAACACTGGCACCGAATTTGAAATCCTATTGCCCCTAGGTTTAATCGCATAAGTCACCCTCCAGGCAGCAGCTACCACCAAATGAAATGATAGGCTAAGGGTTAGAGCTTCTTGTAGCTTCTGGTCTGATAACGTCTATGCGTCCGGATGCTCCGGCGAACAGTTCTGCCTTGTGCCTAAAGAATCTGGTTTTGAATTCTCAATGCCATTCTTATCGGAGGGAAGCTATCAAGACCTCCGTTTAGAGTCAATCCTGCGAGAACTACCGCTGTATGACTTTCAGGTTGAGTTAAGCTGTCCGGGAATTGCCCTGGCTGAAATTTTTGAAAAGTACCCCCTATTACCGGGCGCTATTTTAGTCGATCAGGGGCAGTTTGTTGGGATGATCTCGCGGCAGAGGCTGCTGGAATATTTGCTGCGCCCCCATGGAATAGAGCTATTTTTAAACGAACCCCTCTCAGTTCTTCACAGCTATGCCCGTACCGAAGTTTTAGTGCTTCCCGAAACCCTGCCGGTTGTGGCAGCGGCGCGGCAAGCGCTGAGGCGATCTCCTGAATTATTGGGTGAACCCATCGTCATCAAAAAAGAACCGCTTGCTTATCAATTGTTAAACGTGCATGAATTAAACATCGCGTATTGGCAAATTCGAGGCATTGAAACTCAGGTGCGTTTTGAACACATCCAAGCCCAGATGATTCAAAGTGAGAAAATGGCTAGCTTAGGGCGGTTGGTGGATGGAGTCGCCCACGAAATTTTAGACCCAGTTGGTTTTATTTGGGGCAACTTAACTTATGTCGCCTCATACAGTCAGGAATTGCTAGAGTTGCTGTCAGCTTACGAGAAACACCTGCCGACGCTGCCGATGGAAATTTCTGAACTTAAAGAAGAAATTGAATTTGATTTTCTACAGCAAGATTTGCCGCGAGCAATCTCCAGTATCAAAACCGGCGCGGGTCGGTTAAAAACATTAGTGACTAGCCTGCAAAACTTCTGTCACATTGATGAAGTTTATCCCAAGCCGGCAGATTTACACGCTTGCATTGATAGCGTTTTGTTACTGCTGAAAAGTCGCCTCAGTGGGGAAATTGAGGTGGTAAAAAATTATGGACATTTGCCGCCGGTTCCTTGCTATGCCGGCCAGTTGAGCCAAGTTTTTATGAATATCCTCAGCAATGCAATTGATGCTTTAATCAATCAGTCGCTGAATCAAAAGTTTGCCATAGAGTTTAGAGGTTCAGGCTTAACCGCACCCCCTAACGATACCCAAAAACCTCGCATTGAAATTACCACTCAAGTTTGTTCTCTAGGTTCGCTCGACCCAAACGCCCCTGAATCTCGCGGAATTTCAATTCGGATTGCTGATAATGGCCCCGGCATATCTCCCCAGAAACAGCGGACAATTTTGGAGTCTTTTTCAACAGAAAAACGAGCAGAAAAAGAAACAAGTTTAGGGGTGAGTTACAGGATTATCACTGCCAAGCATGGGGGAAAGTTTTATTTGCATTCGCCTGCCGGTAGGGTGCCAACAGATTTGTCACAAAATGTTTCTGCCGGCAATCGCGTCAACGAAGAAGATGGGGCAACTGATGCCGGCACAGAATTTGAAATTGTGTTGCCTTTAATTTGATAAGCGTCGTTCAGGGCCGGTTATTTCTTTGCTGATACCGCCGATAAAAGCGCATTGAACGGATGCTCTATCCCTTAAACATCAACTTTCACTAAACAAGCGGCCTCTAGCGCTGTAAAATTGGCTGCCAGATGGGACATTGTGAAATCTGCATAAAGCTAGCTTTGTCAAGCGTAAAGATATGGTAAAAATCCTATATAAAGATTGACTTAACTTATCACACAGATTTAATCTACTAATGTCTACGTGTTTTTACTGAAGCAGGATGAGGCAGTGTCCTTTCTTGAGTCTCCACCTCTTTCGCCAAGCCAAGCAAAAGATTCGTCTGAGTTGACGAAGAATTTTAATTTACCGACTAGCAATCGGCAAACGATCTCAACGCCGGCAGAATTTATCCAACTAGATTTTGAGAGTCTGACAGCTTGTAAAGGGCTGAGCAATCAGTACAGTTGCTTGGGTGTGTGGTTTAGCGGTGCAATTGCTCTACAGCCTTCTAACCCAGCAGTGGCAAGACATTCAAGATCACAGGTACTTATGCCGGTGGCGAGTTTAACCGGCATTACTGTTCAATTTCCCTGTGCAATCAACATAGCCGGTGCTTTTGTCATGGGTAGCAAGCCGGTGGTTATCACTGCTTTTGACGCCAACAACGATTCAATCGAGAAGATTAGCACTGCAGTCACCTACAGCATTCCACCTTCAGCAGAGCAACTTCTGCCGCAACCCCATCATCGCCTAGAAGTACAAGGCTCGAACATCGTCAAGCTTGTATTCTTCTCCGCTGCGCCTTTTATTTTGGGCGATCTTTTCTTCTACCAATAAGGCTGGTTGTGAGAAAACCCGGTGTTGATGGCTAATTGCTAATTATTATTGCATTCGGCACCAACTTATAGTAAAATCGCAAAACTTAATTTAAAAGGAAATTCCGTTTGCCGCGTATGTCTAACCATCTTGACGAAATGCCGGCGGATGCGGTGCAGGTAAAAGGTTGAGTATTTCCCTCTAATTGACAAGAATTTGTGTATTATAGTTAGGAAATTTAGAAATTCGAGATCGTCACAAGCAGCCAAGACTGAAGCGAATTTCTAAAAATAGCCGCTGGTGCGAAGGCAAAAAGCAGCAATTGGGAATCATGTCATATAGTATTAAGCAGCAGACGTTTTCTTAGGGTGTTGGTCAAAGTCTGCAGAGGATGAAAGGCTCATGTAACCAGTAATTTATACCAAAATCATCATATAAATTACTTTTGATTGAGCCGGCAATAAGTAAGCCAATCTTTTAGGATAAGTCAAGAGTGAAACGGGAACAAACTAACCGCCTTCACTCATCTTGAACGTACAAATTATAAATTTAAAACTTTTGTAGGTCTGCTGCTACAAATTACAGCTTCATGGTTAAGCAATCTCAACATAAACTATTCAAAGCCGCAAAAGTAGCCATTCTGTGTGTTACATTGCCCCTGCTCGCGCTCAGCAATATCTGGGCACAAGAACTCAACGAGCTAGACAACGAGCTAGACATTGATGCCCAACTTCAACAGCTCAAAGACGAGGACGAAACCAACGACCAACCAGCCATCGACACTCTGGTGAAAATTGGCCCAGAAGCAGTTCCCGACTTGAGCGCAACCCTCAAAAATTCATCAGAAGCGAGAGTACGTGCCGGCGCGGCGAAAGCATTAGGCAGAATTGCTTCAGAAACTAACGTTGAAATCACCACCATCATTCCCCCACTGGTAGAAGCGCTGAAAGACTCAGAACCAGACATTCGCCGCGTCGCTGCTGAAGCGCTGGGCAGAATGGGTGAGCCGGCAGTGCCAGAGCTAATTGCCGCGTTAAAAGGGGACAGTTCATCGGTTCGGCTGGTAGCGGCTGAAGCCCTCGGACAAATTGGGCCAGATGCCCGCTTAGCAGTGCCGGCGCTGATTGATAGGTTAGAGGACGGAGATTGGCGAGTCCGATCTGGAGCAGCCAGAGCTTTAGGCAAAATAGGCACCGAAGCCAAATTAGAAGCAACAGCCATTGTTCCCCCCCTGATTGAAGCCTTAAAAGACTCAGATCCCGACGTGCGGCGCTCAGCAGCAGAGGCATTAGGCAGAATCGGGTCGCCGGTGGTTCCCGACCTCAGCAGAGCCTTGCAGGATGAGAATGTTGCCGTTCGCACCGCTGCCGCCGAAGCCTTGGGACAAATCGGTGCCGATGCCAAAGAAGCAGTACCCAATCTCATCGAGAAATTGCAGGATGCAGATTGGCGCGTGCGTTCCAGCGTGGCCCGTTCCTTGGGAAGAATTGGCTCGGAGGCCAAATTAGAAGCCCAATCAATCCTTCCCCCACTGATTGCAACACTCAAGGACAAAGATCCGGAGGTGCGGAGGGCGGCGGCTGAAGTGTTAGTCAAAATTGGCCCAGAAGCGGTTCCGGGCTTAATTACAGCTTTAACTGACGAGCAGCCGGCTGTGCGAACCGGCGTTGCTTGGGCACTGGGACAAATGGGTTCAGATGCCGAGCGAGCGGTGCCGGCTTTAATTTCCAGCTTGAACGATAAAAATGAAGCAGTGCGCTCAGCCGCCGCAGAAGCCTTGGGACGAATTGGTGCGGACGCCCAAACCGCAATTTCACCCCTAACAGAGGCATTACAAGACCCCAATAAGTTAGTGCGCGGTTCTGCGGCTGAGGCAACCAGACGCATCGCCGGCAGCCTTCAGGATCGCGCTGACGATCTCCACCTGCAACAGCTCAAATCCGCTTTATCTGACTTAACTCAAGCCCGCTCAGCTTTGGAAGACCGCAGGCTGGAGCTTTTGAATGATCCCCTCTTGTTTAAGTTCACCAAAGAAGAAATTGTTGTCGCCATCAGCCGATCTATTAAAGCGCTAGAAACTGAAAAAGAAACTCGCTTTTTTGCTCTGAGTGCTGCTTGGATTCTCCAAAGAAAATGGATTTTATTGCCGGCAATTTATGCAATCACACTGCCTCTGATCTGGCTGTTAATCTTGTGGTTACGCCCTCTATGGTTATTGGGTGTCAATGAAGCTTTGAAACCCTATAAACTGACCTTGTCAAAGCAGAAAGGGGTAACCATATCGGCTCGTCATCTGCTGTTTTTGGCATTGTTCGATTATCATCCCAGAGTGCTTGATGCTTGGGTGGCGGCTCACATTCAGTCTGCACGCGGGCGATTTGCTCAGTTGGCGACGGTGAGCGATCGCCAAGTTCACATTCCAGTTCCGGTGATTTTAGATGGCAACACCATTGCTAACCTCACCGGCAAGGAATTGCGACCTGTATTTGCTCAAAAGCAAGTTAGGTTGCTAATTTGGGGAGAAGCCGGTGCCGGTAAAACCAGTCTCGCTTGTCAGTTGGCGAAATGGGCGATGTCTGATAATCCTGATGAACGTCTGTGCGAGCATTTACAGATGCCGGTTTTAATTGAGCAAGAACTGGACAGTATTGCAGAAAATAGCCAGTTTTCAAACATTATTAATTGGCGGCTGCAATCTGTGATCGGCACGCGAGAGCTAATTTCTGAAGAACTGGTCAAACGTCTGGCTCAAAAGAAACGCCTGCTAGTAATTGTCGATCACTTTTCTGAAATGAGCGACGCGACAAGAGCGGAAATTCGACCGGCTCATCCTGACTTTCTGCCAAATGCTTTGATCGTCACTTCACGAATTGAAGAAACCCTTGATGGGGTGTTTAAAACAACGATTAAACCGTTGCGGGTTGAAGGCAACCGGCTTTCATCATTTATGGAAGCTTATCTGACTCAGCGAGGTGCCCGTGATCGCTTAAGTGATTTAGAGTTTTTTGATGCTTGTAGTTTGCTTTCCCTAATCGTCGGTCAGCGTAATATTACAGTTCTACTGGCTAAGCTTTATGCCGAGCAGTTAATTACTTATAAAGAAGGCACTAGCACTGCCGGTTTAGCTGACAACATTCCCGATCTGATGATCTCTTACTTAAACGAACTGAATCGCGGCGTAACACAAAATCGGTTTGATGATAGCCTGGTTCATCACGATGCCAAAATTGTGGCTTGGGAGTGCCTCAAACAAACGTTTAAACCGGCAGCAGTCAGCCGTCATGCGGCGCTTGCGGCTTTGGGGGGCAAACAAGCGGAAACCCGCATCGATTATTTAGAAAAACGGATGCGTCTGATCCAAACGATTGATGCCGGTCAAGATAAAATCCGTTTTTCTCTCGATCCGCTTGCCGAGTATCTTGCCGGTTTGCATTTGGTGGATCTTTACGGCAATAACACACAACATTGGCGAGCATTCTTCAAGCAAGTCGATACCATGCCCGGTTCCCCACAGGGTTGCCAAGGCTTTTTATTAGCAGTCCGTGATTGCTGTCTTGCTAAGAGTAAAGAAGAGGAGATTCCCAGTTTTGTAGTCGAAGAAATTGGCAAACGAGCTGGATGAAAGATAGAGAAGAGGGACTAGAAACTAGATCGCCACTTGATTATTTGTTATTGACAAAAGCAGCATTAGGTGAAAGTAAAGCGAATTCCTCAGGGCAAAGCATTCGGATAGGAAAATTGCCGGCCATCATGATCCCTTATCGCCGAATGCTTTGCCCTACAGTATTTACATTCGTTCTAGCTGGCTAAATAGACCACGAAAGTACAATTTGTTAGGGAGATTCTATTTCCAGCAACCCTGGAGGTGGCATCACTTCAAGGCGATGGGCTGGAAGATCCACAACCGGCACTATCTCTTTGACAAAAGGAATGAGAACCGTTTTTGATGCCGAGGGTTTGGGCTGGCGTTTGCGTTTTCTGCCGCCCCTTCTGGCAGAAGGATGAATCGCCTCAACCGTGGCAACATCGAGTTCATCGTCTGGGGATGTCGGTGCCGACGATTGATTCAGCTGCACCTGTAGCAAAGCGTTGCCAGCTGCGATCACGTCCACCACTGTCCCCAACATTTCACCATTGGCTTGGTTGAATACATCCAAACCAATTAAGTCCAGAACATGAAATTCATCTTCCTCTAAAGCGGGGCGATCACTCATTTCCACCAACAGGTGACTTCCCCGCAGCGTCTCCGCCGCCTCCCGATCTTCTATGCCGGCAATTTCTACCGCATAGATCCCCTTCCCTGGAATAAACCGCCCTCCCAACAATTCGATGGGTTCGGGTTCCTCTGTGCCGATGCGCCGCAACCACCGGCGTCCCGGTTCTAAAAACCGCTCTGGAAAATCAGAATTAGGGTAAACCCGCACCGCACCACTCACACCTTGAGGGGCAACGATCGTACCAATTTCTAGCCATTTGTCATCTGTCATTTGTCATCTGTCATTTGCGAATAATGCGATGTGGGGCTTTCTGGGTGATTTTCCGCTTCCAGCAATTGACCCTTCACATAATGATGGTAACAATATCGAGTCACGGATAAAGCTCAGCTGAACAGGTTAGCCAAAATTGCAGCAAAACTTTAGTCTTCTAGGGATGCCGGCTAAAAGATCTGTGATTCTGCGATTCTGGATTAACTTACAGCCCAGCTTGGGTAATTATTTAGTGCATAAGATTCACCGGCATTGCACCGACATTGAGAATTTTACGTCAACTTGGCCACTTTTACCCCTACTTGCCCACTGCTACCCTCCTTAGCCAGCCGGCGAAATTTCTTTTTTGGCCTCCAGTCAGTGACCAGTTTTTCACTAAATTAATGTATAGTTTCAGATAAAACTCGTGAATTTTTTGAAAAATTTAAAATCCTAAGGCTTGTCCCACAAATTAAGCTGAACATGAAGCACTCATTTTTTGGCATATTGCTGCTCAGCTCCTTTTTCTGTAGCTCTCTCAACCTCAAGCGTTGGGGCGGGTGTGTGAGTTTTTAGAGAAAGACCATCCTTAGGTTTATCTTCAAGTCATCTCAGTGATGGCAGCATAGGGAAACCAAAGCAGTTGTGAATTAAACCCCCTAGACAGCCCTATAACAAGGAAGGAACTGAAGAAAACGAAGAGGATTGGACAAACGGCTGCTGGGCGAAAGGTAAAATACAGGCTTCCGTTTACAGGTTAATTAAAGTGAGCCGAGGCTGCAATAGATATAGGCTGCGAAAGCACTTCGCGCTTTTTGTCAAAGAAATTACTGACGCTTTTCTAGATTTAATGTTGGCAATATCCGAGAAAATACTGAGAGTTTTCCAGAAAGAATCACGCTTAATTGTGAGGTAAATCACTGCCCAAACCCAAGATTTTTTTTATATTAAGAACAACAAAAGAAACGCGGTTCCAAAGGTCAACTAAATAAAGATTCGATAAAGTTTATCCCAAACGGGAAAATTTAAAAGAGAATCAGGGAATCATCTAAATAAGCCTAAAACAGTCAAGGAGAATCTACCATGAAGTCCAAATTATTCTTCACCGCAACAGCCGCCGCAACAGCCACTGCACTCTTAAGTTTTTCCGCTCCAGCTCAAGCCAGCTACTCATTTGGTACAAGCGGCATCAAGTTTGCACAAAACACTACAGTCAACTTTTCTTTTATCCAATCTAAAGGCGCTAACATATCAAGGTTGGGGATTTATGATGCCAACAAAAGCCTCCTGACAAGCCTGTTTCAGGAAAAGGGTCGCTCGGATGCCGGTGCTGGAACTGCGGGCAAAAACAGCGAATGGTTAGGAACTGCTGCTAACATAGCCGGCTCTACCAAAGCATCATTCACATTTTTGGCGAATACAGTTTACTCCTTAGGTTTGTATAACCAAGGATGGGTCGGTAACTGGACAGTATTCTCTACCTCAAGCTTGAATGCCGGCGGTAACCAGCAAACTGTGTTTGGCTCCGCTGGTGGAAATGAAGGTAGCGCATTGAGCGGCGTTTCAGGTGTCAAGACTAGCAATCCTTTTGTTAAGGGTGGCACATTAATTTCTTTCGAGGATACCAAAGGCGGTGGAGACCGTGACTTCAACGACTTCACCGTGACTGCTGAAGCCGTTCCCGAACCCTTCACCATGAGCGGCTTAGGCTTAGGATTAGGCGGTTTGGCTCTGGCTCGTCGCCGCCGCAACCAAAAAACTGCTTAAGCCACTGAGTTAGGCGGTTGCTAAAGTCGATTGTCAGTCAGCAACAAAGCAGTTGGTTCACATGGCCAACTGTTTTTTTTATGAATAAAAGTGTAATTGCAGCCGGCCAATCAATATCTACTGAGCCGGCAGAGTAAAATAAAGAGGGTGCCGGCATGAAACTTTATTCATGCTTCAAACTAGCAAAGTCTGAGTATTTTATTAACTTAAATGTGAAGAGGGGGCAGCTAAAACCTAATGAATTTGCCCAAACTTGTACAAGAACCTAAATTCTGGCTAGTCGCTGTTGCCGGCGTTTTAATGGCCTTACAGTTGACGCTGAGTGATCGATTCCAGCAGGTCGAGCTATTTGGCACCAGTCTACTCGCATGGGGGGCGGTGTCATTCCTAATTTGGGAAAAACATAGTGATTTAAACCTAAAAAGCAGTGTATTTGCTAAGTTTTTTGGAGCCACGCTGGTTGCGTTAGTCTTTGTAAAAACTGTATTTCTCTCAAGTTACGATCCCCTCCTGCGCTTTTTTCCGCTCATTTCAGGGCTAGGTTTAGGGTTGGTGGCATCCGATCTCAAAGGATTAAAGCAATACTGGCAAGAATTGATTATCCTTGCTTTTCCAATCGTCGCGCCGGCACCGGCATTCTTGGTCAAGATTATTGATATCTCCCCCATTACAGCTAAAGTTGCGGCGATGATGCTTTGGTATAGCGGGTTTAACGTCAGGCGTGAAGGATTATTTTTACATCTTCCCACCGGCAGCGTAGAAGTTGGCAGCGGATGTTCTGGCTTAAGTGTCATTCTCCAGCTTTTAGGGCTGGCGGTCCTTGTCTTGTTTATGTTCCCCACCACCTTACGGCAAAAAATCATTGTGCCGGTGGTAGCGGTGCTTGTAGGATTTGTCGTCAATAGTGGCCGAGTCGCCCTTATGGCTGTTTTGGCAGCGTCTTC
Organism: Microcoleus vaginatus WJT46-NPBG5; assembly: GCA_019359355.1. Taxonomy (GTDB): domain Bacteria; phylum Cyanobacteriota; class Cyanobacteriia; order Cyanobacteriales; family Oscillatoriaceae; genus FACHB-68. The sequence goes on from JAHHHM010000003.1 coordinate 104,486, forward strand.
CAATCCCAAATCCTTTGAATACTGGCACTTTGGGCAAGGATCTCTGATATTTTCGATGATTGCCGTATTGATTTTCGGTTTAATCACTTGGTTAGCGATCCTGCGAGAACAACCAGAAAATCAGGATGCTTAATTAAGTGTAGATTCACAAAAGTGCAGAAATTTAGGCAGCGCTACTAAAGATTTTTAGGGAAAGTGGTGAGTCGCAGTTGCTTGAGAAAACTGGGGAGAATAGCGGAGTCTTCAAACTTTTGAGCCGGCATCGAGTGTCAAGATTCGCACAACCCCTCATTTTTTCTATGCAGAGACGCAACTTGATTGACAGCAAGCCCTAGTCCATATCCCTAAACCGAAAATACACTGAGAGCAAGACATCTCCTGGTAAACTAGCATTACGTCAGCACTGAGGAGTGGGCTTTTGCTTGAGCACGGGCAAACGAACTTGAGTAACTGTATCAATCGAACCCGACATTAGTAGGCTACTTGCAACTTTTCTGGATAGCCTTTTTCAATCGGGCTATCAGGAAAATTGTAAAAAGTCTAGCCGGCTGTCTTTGCCGGTAGCAAATGCTTTCTCCAAAGACACTGACCCCAATATAAAAACCACGTGGTTTTCTTGGTATCAGCGGTGGCAGCCACACTTCCCGCCACCTTGAGGAACCGAGCAAAATTGACTCATTTACGTGCATGGTGCCAATCTTATGACTCGATCAGAAGGCGATGAAGGGCGGTCTATTTACAGGCTGCGTTGGGTGGGTTACGGTTTATTGTTGTTAGCGTTATTTAACACCGTTGAAATTTTTATTCCACCCGATTTTATGAATCCTGGTTGGGAATTGCAAACAATTGGTGCGCTGGTTGAGCAAGTCCCCATTCCATTAATGGCACTGGTTCTGATCTTTTTTGGAGAGTCCTATGATCGGACACGACTGGAAAAGCCCTTATTAAAGTTGTTATCGTGGTTGTGTCTATTGCTGGCGCTCTTATTTCTGTTGCTCATTCCCTTAGCCCTCGTTAATACTTTGCGGGTTGATGACCAAGTTAACCAGCGAATTAACGCCCAAGCACAACAGCAAATTTCCCAACTGCAACAAGTTGAAGATCAACTGACGAAAGGAACGCCCGAAGATATCAGAACACTAGCGACTCAGCTTAATAGCTTAGGCATTGCAATTGATAGCCAAAATCCTGAAGAAATTAAAAGTCAAATCCTTGCCAGAATTCCGCCGGCTAAAGCTCAGTTGCAACAGCAAGCCCAAACCGAACGCTCAAATCAGCGCCTCGGCTTAGTGAAAAGTTCGGTTAAATGGAATTTAGGTGCCTTGATTTCTAGTGTTTTACTGTTCATCATTTGGCGGGGCACCGGCTGGGCACGGCGATAGCGTACAACTGAAAACATAATATCGATAAAGCCGGCACCTGTCGGCTTTATTTTTGGAGAACTAGAGTCAAGCGCTTGTCATACCAAATCCTTTTTGGTATAACTCCTTTTACCCAAGCCAAAACCTTTGCTCCAAGAGGATTTGGTCAAGCTGTAGGGTGTCTCTCATAACCGGATTTGGTATCACTCTATCGAATTGCTAATCGGGCTTAAACAAAAGCGGTGATTTCTAAATTTTTCTGACAGATCAAAACCGGCAAATTAGAGCCTACAAACACAATTATCAATATTTTAAATTACTTTCCTATGCAAAACCGGCTGAAAATTCTATCTAAAACTGATTCAGTGACTTCTTCGCCGGTGATTTCTCCTAAGGCTTGAATTGCCCCGCGCAAGTCAATTGTCCAGAAATCAAGCGGAAAGCGATTTCCAATTGTCGCGCTGACTTGTTCTAAAGCAGCCTTGGCGCGAGTCAATGCCGCAGCTTGCCGCTGATTGATTGCTAAATCCAGATTAGCAGCTTGCAAGTTGCCGGCATTAACCGCTTCTAAAATCGCTTTTTCTAAGTCTTCAATGCCTTGATTTTGGGAAGCAGATGTAAAAATTTTAGAGTCTGGGTTCTGAATTTTTGACTGAAATTCTGTCTTTTCTACGGCTTCTAACAAATCGGTTTTATTGATAACCAAAATTACCGGGCGATGCTTGACTTGTTCGTAAATCTCCTGATCTTCGGGTGTCCAACCGGCACCGGCATCTATCGTTAACAGCACCAAATCAGCTGCCTGAGCGACCGAGCGCGATCTTTCTACCCCTATTTTTTCCACAACATCAACCGTGTCTCGAATGCCGGCAGTATCGAGTACCTGCACCGGCACCCCCCCAACCACCAACTGAGACTCCACCACATCACGAGTCGTACCAGGGAGATCCGTAACAATTGCCCGATCACTGCGACTCCAAGCATTCAGCAAACTTGACTTCCCCACATTCGGACGCCCAACAATTGCTACCTTTAAGCCGGTTCGCAACAATTCTCCCCGGTCTGCCGTTGCGAGAATATTTGACAGTTTATCTAAAATATGATTAATCTCTGCAATAATTTCTGGCTCATTTAAGGGCGGCAAATCTTCCTCAAAATCAATCCGCGCTTCAATTTCTGCCAAAACATCCAAGCAAGCTGTCCGTAATTGGCGAATGGGAGTGGCTAATTTGCCCTGCAAGCCGGCCAGAGCAGCTTGAGCGGCTGCCGGTGATTGCGCCCCGACTAAATCTGAAATACTTTCCGCCTGAGTCAAATCGAGCCGGCCATTCAAAAACGCCCGCAGGGTAAACTCTCCAGGTTGCGCCAGCTTTGCCCCCAACTCCAAACACAACTGCAACACCTGCTGCACCGGCATAATTCCGCCGTGACAGTGAAACTCCACCACATCCTCACAGGTGTAAGAACGGGGCGCTTTCATAATCAGCAACAGCGCTTCATCCACAACCTGATGAGTTTGGGGATGGCGGATGTACCCATAAAGAATTCGGTGACTTTCCCAAATTTGCCGGTTTCCTGGCGCGTGAAACAAAGTTTTGGCAATTTCCAGCGCTTGCTCGCCCGATAGCCGCACAATCCCGATGCTGCCCTGTTGCGGCGCAATTGCCGTGGCGATGGCTGCGATCGTTGCCCCTTGTGTAAATGTCTCTGACATTGTTTCCCCTGCTTCTATAAAATTAAATGTTCAGTTCGCTTCAATCACACGCGCCCTTTTCTAAAAATAAAGATAAACACCCGCCGAGATAAGCCCCTACTAGAAACTTAGGGAAAAATAGAAATTGTGGACAGGAGGCGAAGCGGCAAAAACCGGCATTTCACTCTCCTGTCAGACCATTGACCCATATCAGGCACGGGGGCAGTTGTGATTGGCAAACTATTAGATGGACGTTACCGGATTACTGAAGTTTTAGGATCAGGTGCCTTTGGACAAACTTATCTGGCAGAAGACACTCGCCGGCCTGGAAATCCTCAATGTGTGGTCAAGCAACTGTGCCCAACCAATAACGGCTCAAAATCCCTGCAAGCCGCTCACCGGCTGTTTAAACGAGAGGCAGAAACCCTAGAAAAACTGGGAAGACACAACAAAATCCCGCAACTTTTAGCTTATTTTGCGGAAAATCAGCGATTTTATCTCGTTAAAGAGTTTACGCCCGGACATCCCCTCACCCAAGAAATTGTAGCCGGTGTCCCTCTCTCTGAAGAACAAGTCGCCAGGATCTTGGTAGAGGTGCTAGAAATTTTAGTCTTTGTCCACGGCAATCGCGTCATTCACCGCGACATTAAACCGGCAAACTTAATTCGGCGGGCTTCTGACAACCGATTAGTGTTAATTGACTTTGGATCGGTTAAAGAAATTACCGCTCAAATCGCCCAGGGACAAGGCCCGTGGACAATAGCTGCCGGCACGCCTGCCTATATGCCGGTGGAACAATTTCAAGGCAACCCTCAATATAACAGCGATATCTACGCCCTCGGCATGATCGCCGTGCAAGCACTCACCGGCTTACCTGCCATCGACTTACCCAAACTTCAAGACCCCAACACCGGCAAAATTACCTGGCGGCATCGCGCGATCGTCAGCTCACAACTGGCAGACATTATCGACAAAATGGTACACCACCACTATGGTCAGCGCTACTCGTCAGCCGCCGCCGTCCTTGCCCCTTTAAACAAGCTGCCGGCCCTCTCACAACTGCCACCGCCGCCAGAAACAATTGTTACTCAGAACGACCCACCGCTGAGGAAATTGCCTATAAACCGCTCGATTTTGGCAGCAATCGTGGCATTTGTGGTCTTGTCGGGACTGTTTCTGCTGTCTCTGCGTCCCGACACCACCAAGTCCCAAGGATTTTATACCCGTGGGTTAAAACGGGCGGAAAGCGGCGATCAGCAAGGGGCAATTGAGGAATACACCCGCGCCATTCAACTGAATCGCAAGAACGTTGAGGCTTATTACAAACGGGGAAATGCTTACTACGATTTGGGGGAATTAGAGAAAGCGATTGATGATTACAACGAAGCCATTGAGCGAAATCCCAACTACGCCGATGCTTACTACAACCGGGGACTCGCTCAATATGATCGCGGCAACCAGCGCGGTGCCATTGAGGATTTCAACGCGGTGATTCGCCTTCACCCCCAAGATAGCGGGGCTTACTATAAAAGGGGAGTCGCTTACTTTGACCTCAAAGACTACAGCACCGCGATTCAGGATTACACCGAGGCAATTCGGCTTAACCCCGATGATGCGAAAGCTTACCAGGCAAGGGGAATCGCTCGTTTGGCTACGGATAATAAGCAGCCGGCGTTAGAAGATCACACGAAAGCGATTTTGCTTGCCCCTGATGATGCGGATGCTTACTACAGCCGGGGCAGAGCACGCTTTTTTCTGGCAGATTATCAGGGGGCGGTAGAGGATTATACCAAGGCAATTGAGCGAAATCCTAAGTACGTTCAAGCTTATAGCAATCGGTGCGGTGCTTATTTAAATTTGGGCGCACATAGCAAAGCGGTTGCAGATTGTACGGAGGCAATCAAGCTGAATCCTAATGATGAGGTGGCTTATGATAATCGTTGTATTGCTCAGCACAATGCCGGTCAGTATAAACAAGCAATTGAGGACTGTAGCCAAGCAATTCGGATTAATGCCGGCAATCCTAAAGCCTATAGTAATCGCGGGTTGGCGAAGGCGGCTGCCGGCGATAGTGCCGGTGCAATTGAAGACTACACCCAGGCAATTCGCCTCAATCCCAGTGATTCCGTCGCCTACAGTAATCGCGCGGTTGCCCAGTCTAAGCGGGGAAATTATGCCGGTGCAATTGCTGATTACGCCCAAGCACTGAGGCTGAGTCCCACGTTTGCCGGCGCTTATTTGGGGCGAGGACTTGCCCGTGATCTGATGGGAGATCGAGCCGGTGCGATTGAAGACGTACAAAAAGCCGCTACGCTTTATTTAGAGCAAGGCAGGCCGAGTGGGTACAAGGAAGCTCAGCAGCAGCTCAACAAGCTGCGGCAATAGCGAGGTAGGAGGGGGAAGCATCAACGGATAAATATTTACCTCAACGCAGAGATTTTGTGCGCGGATGTTTTGCCCCTACGAGATATTTTTCTCCCGCTCTTCCTCTCTCCCTCTTCTATCCCTTTGCCGCCGTTAGCCCATACAATTTTTTGCCAGAATCTACGAAAAATGGCTAGGGTGTTGTGATGATTGGCCAACTTTTAGATCGACGTTACCGGCTTATTAAACTCTTAGGATCAAATACATTTCGACACACCTATCTGGCTGCGGATACACACCGGCCCGGTTATCCTCAATGTGTGGTTAAGCAATTGCGCCCACCCAATAGCCACCCCAGAACGTTTAATATCATTCAACTTTTATTTAAAAAAAAGGCAGAAATTCTAGAAAAGCTAGGAAAGCATGATCAAATTCCTCAACTCTTAGCTTTTTTTGAAGAAAACAAAGACTTTTATATTGTTGAAGAATTTATTGCCGGCCAATCTTTATCCGAGGAAATTGTCGTCGGTGTGCCTTTGTCTGAAGACCAAGTGTTTCGCCTACTGCAAGAAGTTTTAGGAATTTTAGTTTTTGTCCATCATCAAGGCGTAATTCACCGAGATATTCATCCAAAAAATATCATTCGACGCCAATTAGATGGCCGGTTGGTTTTAATTAACTTTGAAGCAATTCAAGAAAGCACCTCTAAAGCTTCTAATTCCCAAATTGGACAGTTGGCAGCTCCACTGGGTGATTCGGCTTACAAATCGATTGAACAACTCCAAGGCAATCCCTTGTATAACAGCGATATTTATGCTTTGGGGATTATTAGCATTCAAGCATTAACCGGCTTGCCGGCAGAAGATTTAACTAAACTGCAAAATTCTGATTCCTCTCATGCCGGTGAATTGCTCTGGCGACACCGAACACAAGTCAGTCAAGAACTAGCAGATATTCTCGATAAGATGATTGTATCTGACTTTAGAGATCGCTATCAAACTGCACTGGATGTTCTCACTGATTTAAACAACATTGGAAACAACTCTGGAGATAACCAACCACTGCAAATGCTGGTAACACTTGAGCAAAACGACAGCAAACGCCAGCCTCGTTTATGGGAAACCCGCTTTAGGCAAAAACTTTTGCTGATCGGGGCAGGTTTAGCTGCCTTGATTGCGATTGCCGGTTTAGGCTTAGGATTTCATCGGCAAGCACAGCAAAAGGCAAGCAATTTAAAAATTAGTGAGTTAGAAAACGCCACCGATAGCGATCACCTAGGGGCAATTCAGAGCTATAACCAAGCAATCCAACTCAATCCTAATAACGCAGAAGTTTACTACAAACGCGGAAATTCTAACTATGATTTGGGCAACTTGGAGGATGCAAAGGCAGATTACACCCAGGCAATTCGCCTTGATTCCAAGCACGCCAAAGCCTACCAGAATCGAGGGCTTATTTATTCTGACTTAACAGACTATCGGGCAGCAATTGATGATTATAATCAGGCAATTCTTTTGCAGCCTAATGATGCAGCAGCTTACGAAAAACGAGGTCAGGCTTATTTTAATTTAAACGACTATAAAGCAGCAATTGAGGACTACACTCAGGTAATTCGATTTAATAATCAGGATGCGGTTGCTTATATCAATCGTGGATTAGCCCGTTCTGCTGCCGGCGATAGACAGGGAGCATTAGCAGATTATACTCAAGCAATTCGCATCGATCCCAACAGCGGCGATGCTTTCTATAGCAGAGGCAGAGTCCGTTTTTATTTAGCTGATTATCAGGGCGCGATGGAAGATTATACGGACGCTATTCGAGTTAATCCTAAATTTACAGATGCCTACATTAATCGATGCAGTGCCCTATTAAATTTGGGGCAATATCAGAAAGCGGTTGCAGATTGCTCGCAAGCGCTTAAACTCAGTCCGAATGATGCGATTGCTTATGGAAATCGCTGTATTGCCTACTTTAATATACGCGATTATCAGAAAGCAATTGAGGACTGCACTCAGGCAATCGGGCTAGATTCTAATAATTCTAAAGCCTACAGTAACCGAGGTCTAGCTCGCGCTGCCGCCAAGGATAAACCAGGGGCAATTGATGATTTTACGAAGGCAATTCGTACTGATCCCAGTGATGCCGTTGCTTACAGCAATCGCGCAGAGGTTCACTCAGATTTAGGAAATTATAGTAGTGCAATTGAAGATTACACCCAAGCAATTCGACTTAAAAAAGATCATAATGGAGCTTATTATGGCAGAGGTTTAATTCGCGCTCGCCTGGGTGATAAACCGGGTGCGATTGAGGATTTTCAAAAATCTGCGAAATTGTGTATTGATCAAGGCAATACGGGGTGTTATAACGATGCCCAGTATCAAATCAAAAAGTTGCAGTCCTAATCAGACGCGTCAGATATTGTAGCCCTAGGCTATAGTGATGTTGATGGGTTAAAAATACTTCTCTATTGCAAAAAGTCTAAAATAATATCAGTTGCCGGCTTAGCAAAGTAGAAATAAACAATGGATCGGGAATTCTATAATCGAGGATTAGAAAAAGCGCGTCAAGGAGATCACCTAGGCGCAATTCAGGAATTTAACCGTGCCTTGCGAATTAATCCTGACTTTGCGGAAGCTTACTACAAGCGAGGGTTGGCACGCTTTGACTGTGGAGACGCGAGGGAAGCAATTGCGGATTATACGCAAGCTTTGTCTCTACAGCCGGCAAGTCTTGACGTTTACTTCAGCCGGGGAATCGCTCATTTGGCGCTGGCAGAAGCACCGGCAGCCATTGAAGATGCATTGCAAGCTTTACGCATTGATGCCAATTATGCGCCGGCTTATCGGCTTCAAGGTAGCGCTTACCGCCGGCAGGGAGAGATCCAAGCAGCGATAACAAGTTTTAAACGAGCGGCAGAATTATATCTTGAGCAAAAGGATGCTGTAAATTGCCGTAAATGTCTGGATACTGTCAAACAACTTCAGCCGGCACCTTTAGTTAAGGAAAAGACTCAAACTCGGCTTCCCCTTGGGGAACATAAGGAATTTTTTAATCAAATATTACAACGCTTTGAGAAAGGAGATAAACGGGGCGTTCTTGAAGATTTAAATTGGGCGTTAAAAGTCGATCCTCAAGATGCTCAAGCTTACCGTTGTCGAGGAATTGTTCGTTACAAGCAAGAAGATTATCGCGGCGCAATTTCTGATTTAAACCAGGCTTTGCGATTAAATTCCCAGGATGCTGTCGCCTATCATTACCGGGGAATGGTGCGGTGTCAGATGGGAGATCATCACGGTGCAATTGCTGATCTAAACCAAGCCTTGCAAATTCTCCCGGAAGCTGGGAAGGTTTATGTTGCTAGAGGCAATGCTTATCGGGCAGTTGCTAATTATCAGGGAGCAATTAAAGATTATACGCAAGCACTGCAAATTAATCCTGATGAGGCTGAAGCTTATTATAATCGCGGGATTGCTCAATCTTGTTTAGAAGAAATGAAGGCAGCGATTGCAGATTATCAAAATGCTGCTAAATTGTTTTGCGATAAGGAAGACTGGGTTAATTATCAAAAAGCGCTGGATAGCCTGAAATTAATTCAAGCTTCTGTGCCGAAACAAACGGCTGCCGGTGCGGTAAACCCCTTAAGACAAAAACTTTTGCGGATGGTTGGGGGTTATTGGGAAATTGCTGAGCGATTAATTGAGCAGGAGAGGGAAAATTTTCCCGATATGCCTGAAGAGTGGTATTGGGAAAAGGTGATTTATGATCTGGAGCGGGATCGGGAGTGATGGGCTAGTTAGTGGATTTTAGGTAAGAGTTTTAAAATAATCTTTAAAAATATTGAGGAATACCGGCTATGTCAGAAAAAGATTACTCTTTAGATGAAGTGCTAGGAAGAATTGGCAATGCTTACCAAGAAGCAGAAAGCCATTTAGGGCAGTGTAATGTTTTGGTAATCGGGAAAACCGGCGTTGGCAAAAGCACTTTAATTAATGCGGTTTTCAAAGAACGTCTGGCAGAAACCGGCATCGGCAAACCGATTACCCAAGGAATCCGGCAATATACGAAACCAGGATGCCCGATTACTGTTTATGATACGCCGGGATTAGAACTGAATACCGAACAAATTGAACGGGTGCGGCTAGAAGTTGCTAACCTTATTGAAGATCAAAGAATGCAGGATGCCAAACAACACATTCATGTTGTGTGGTATTGCATCAGTCATGAGGCACGTCGGTTTGAGGAAATTGAGGAAAATTGGATTAAAGCGCTGGAATTGAAAGATGTGCCGGTGATTTTAGTTCTGACTCAGACAACGACTCAAAAGCCCAGCGAATTTTTCACTTATTTGGAAGGAAAAAATTTACCTGTTAGTCAAATTGTGCCGGTGATGGCGCTACCCAAAAAAGTTCACGATGACTTTCCGCCAGTGGAAATCCACGGTTTAACACGGTTAGTGGAAGCAACTTTAGAGCTTTTGCCGCAAATCGCAAAAAAGGCATTTGTTAGAGAACAAATCGCCAGTATTGAGATGAAGGCTAAAGAAGCATTGAAGTATGTTAATGCTTATGTCGCCGGCTCATCTATTATTGGGGCTTCTCCCATTCCCTTCTCGGATGCGCCGCTATTAATGACGATGCAAACGGCAATGCTGGCAAATATTACGGTAATTTTTGGTTTGCCATTTGATCGGGCTTTTATGAGTACGGTGGTGTCGGCAATTGTGGGTGCCGGCGGGATGGCAGCCGTGGGCAGAGCATTTGTAGGAAACTTATTGAAAATGATACCGGGAGCCGGCACGCTGATGGGTGGGATGATTGCCGGCTCAACGGCAGCCGCCCTGACAATGGGGCTGGGTTTATCTTATATAGAAGTTTTGAAAATTTATCTAAGAGCCAAAATCAAGGGGGAAGAAATTTCTCGCCCAGACCTGACAAAGATGGTAGTAGACTTTTACAAAGATTATATGTCTTCAGGCGGGCAAACTTTGAAGGATGATGACCCATCACCCCCGCCCCGCGAAATTGACATTCAGTAAGCTCCCGAACACGGTAAAATAAGCCAGCCACAGGTTGGTTTCCATTCAGCAGATTTGCATTTTCAAGCTTCAGATTTACACAATGTCCAAGATTTATAGCGTTGAATTTCACCATCAAGGCAAAACCCACACAATTGAAGTCCCGGAAGATCAAACGATTCTTCGGGCGGCTTATGCAGCGGGAATAGATTTACCGAGTTCCTGCAATGCCGGCGTCTGTACCACCTGTGCTGCCAAAATTTTAAACGGGGGGAAGGTGGAACAAAGCGATGGCATGGGCGTGGGAACAGAACTCCAGGCAGAAGGCTATGCGCTGCTGTGTGTCGCCTATCCGCGATCCGATCTCAAGATTGAAACGGAGAAGGAAGACGAGGTTTACGACCGGCAATTTGGTCAGCCCTCCTAAACACTTCTTATTACACTTTATTAGAGGAACACGACGATGACGACGCACTTTATCACTGCCGAAATTGACTTGCAAGAGTCGCCGATGCAAATGCAACAAGCCATTGAGGCGGAACTGCAAAAACGCGGCGAACCGCTGCGCTGGGCTGTTACCAGCGTAGATACAGCTTCACAAACAGCCCAAGTTGAAGCTGTAGTGACTGTGGCTGCTGAAGCTAAACCCTAAAATCTTAAGTTGAACAAGCGTCCTTACACGGTTGTATTGATTGTGCCCACCGGCATTGGGGCGGCAATTGGCGGGTATGCCGGCGATGCGTTGCCGGTAGCCAGAGCAATGTCGCAAATTTGTGATCGCTTGATCACTCATCCCAACGTGCTTAACGGCGCTCAATTGTACTGGCCTTGTGAGAACGCTTTTTATGTAGAAGGCTACGGACTTGACAAATTTGCCGCAGGATGCTGGGGTTTACGACCCGTCCATCAAAACCGGGTGGGTTTAATTCTCGATCAAGGCATTGAACCAGAGTTGCGGTTGCGACATTTGCAAGCGGCAGACGCCACCAGAGCGACTTTGGGGCTGAATTTAACCGATTATGTGGTGACGGATGCCCCTTTAGAAGTGGAATTGCGAACTTCGGCTGCCGGTGCGAGTTGGGGCACGATTGGCAATCCAGGCAGTTTGTTACGGGCGGCTGAGGTGCTGATTTCCCAAGCCAGGGCTGATGCAATTGCCGTGGTGGCAAGGTTTCCCGATGATCCAGAAAGTGAAGCTTTACAACAATACCGTCATGGTGCCGGCGTTGATCCCCTTGCCGGCGCGGAAGCGGTGATCAGTCATCTCGTGGTGCGAACCTTTCAAATTCCCTGCGCCCACGCGCCGGCACTCTCCCCCCTGCCCCTCGATCAGCACCTATCCCCCCGTTCTGCTGCGGAGGAGTTGGGTTATACATTCCTTCCCTGCGTTTTGGTTGGCCTGAGTCGCGCTCCTCAATTTGTCACTACAAAGTTAGGTCATTGTCTAGCAACAGATATTTGGGCGGATGAAGTTGATGCTGTAGTGATCCCGGCAACGGCTGCCGGTGGCAGTGCGGTGATGAGTTTAAGTCGGCTTCCCAAGACACAAATTATTGCGGTTAGCGAAAATACTACGACGATGCAAGTTTCTCCAGAACAGTTGGGAATGAAAGCAGTGCGGGTTAATTCTTATTTAGAAGCGCTGGGTGTCATCGTTGCCGATCGTGCCGGTGTGAGTACGGCAGCACTCAGCCCAACAATCTCACCGTTAAATTGCCTAGAATGCAGAGACAGGGGTTAGTGGGAACGTGTGAAAGCAAAGGTCAAAGAAAAAATTTCCCTTTCTCGCTTCGCCCTAACGATACTCTTCACCTTTTATCTGTAACCTGTGACTGAACCACTTCCCAAGCAGCCAGACATTGAACCCCTCTCACGTATCGAAATTTTAGGTTACATGGGGGTAACAGCCGTTCTATTACTGGTGCTCGCTAAGCTTTGGCAGCATTTTCGAGGCATTTCCCTGCTTCCTCTCAGTTGGGCCGGCATGGCGTTACCTTGGGGATTGGCGGTTGGTGTGGGGATTTCTGTTACGAGTTCCATCATTTATCGCCTTTGGCCGGCATATCGGCAAAGTGCAAATTATTACTTAGCTTTAATCCTCAAACCTTTGCAGTGGCCAGATTTGATTTGGCTGGGACTGTTGCCGGCTTTAAGTGAAGAACTTTTATTTCGCGGCGTGATGTTATCGGATTTGGGATTAAATACCGTTGGGCTAGTGGTTTCTAGCGTATTTTTCGGCATTTTGCATTTCAGTGGCCCTCAGCATTGGCCTTATGTTGTTTGGGCAACCGTTGTCGGGCTGATACTCGGATATAGCGCTTTAGCCACCGGCAATTTGTTGGTGCCTATTGTGGCTCATGTCTTTACAAATTTAGCATCCGGTTGCCTTTGGAAATTAGGCCGGTTCAGTGGGGACAGCCGCTGATAAGTTCTTAACGTTCAACACTGTGCGAAGTCGGACTGCGTTTGTTTAGCCCCGATGTCCAATCGTCAGGGCTTACTCTTCTGTAAATTTGCCTTAACAAACCTACGGATACTAATAATTCTACACACCTTATAAAAGTAAAAACTGTAACGTACAAAACACTTAATTCATATTTAAAGTTTCTGTAAAGAAATTCGGATAATACATAAAGTTTTTGTAAATCTTCAAAAAAACAATAGTCTTGCTGCTAGCAACCGTGCTATCTATGTAACAACTTAAAGAACTTTGTTCAGAGAAAGGATTTCATTTTTTTCAGTTAGTTTGCTTGAGGTTTACAGAAGACTAAAACTTAAGCAATTTTTAAGGAGAATCAAATAACTAGCTTTTCATGATTCACTCAACAGAAGTAGCAATCACTCTTTCTAAAGCTAGGATTCATTGGTTTCAGGCACGATAAAATTTGAGACATCAAGGCAAAAAGTTCCTAGCTATTAAGCAGCGCTATTTGAACGTTCAGCAATAGCAGTTTCACCAGCAGCAGAGGGTTTCAAGACTTTTTGGGATGAGCCTTTCGCTGTAGATTTTGATTGCCAAGTCTACTGGTAATCGTCGCATTGCTGTAGCGCTGAATAAAATATGTTGGCATTCCCCGCCGGCAAAGTTTATCTCCCATCAGGGCACTACATTGCGATGGCGCAGATCTGAAACAATTACCATATTTAATTAAGTCTAGTCAAGATCAATTTAGGATCACAGGCAAATTGATCTTGCGCTAGCTAGGTAGATTCCAGCAAAATGCGATAGAAGTTGTCTAGCTAAATAAGTTTTTTAAGCTAGATAAATTCTTCACAGAAGCTTTTAATGAAACCTTACCCAATAACCATGTAATACCCAAAGAATCTCATCAGAATATCAAAGCCCACAGCAAGCCTATACAATTTAGAGAAAGCATTGACCATGAATACTTCCTTCCATCTTTTGTTTACTGATAAAGTGCGTTTGCTACTTAAGCAACAATATCCAAAAAGCCGTTCGCCTAAAACAGATGCAACATTGGCATCAGGGCTATTTCACAATTCATCATTTAAAACTTTTCAATTTAGAATCAAAAAAGCTGGGATAAGTTAAATCAAAACTTGCTAAGTAGCTCAAATCAGGAAAAAATTAGAAATTTGCTGACACGCGGCAACAAGCTCCCGTGGAGATAAATTGAGAAACATTGAAATTATGAAGGGATTTGCAGTGAATTCAACTTGGGTTGCATGGGCTTTGGTGTTAGCTGCCGGCGTTAACACTTGTATTGCTAATTTATTGCTCAAGCGCTCAAGAATTGAGGCGATTGATTCTAGTTTCTTCTCGTTGATTCTATCCCCTTGGATGATTAGTGCTTTGGTATTTTTCGGGGTCAACGTGGTGTTATTTACCAAAGCCTTAGACAAGTTACCTGTTTCAGCTGCATATCCTGTATTAGCCGGCTTGGGATTTAGTTTACTTGCAATTACCAGCAACTGGTTTTTTGGAGAACGCTTAGGCTTAAACCAATGGATAGGCATCGGACTGATTTTAAGTGGACTTATTATTATGTCACGCTCATGATCAAACACCTTTTCAAACTACTGCGCCCACATCAATGGACGAAGAACCTCTTCTGTCTAGCCGGCTTATTTTTTAGCGGTAAATTCTTAGAACCGGCAGCTATTGCTGAAGCTTTCTTGGCAGTTGCCATGTTTTCTTTCATGGCTTCAGTCGTGTACATTTTTAACGATATTCAGGATGTAGAACGTGATCGTGAACATCCAAAAAAGCGATATCGCCCGATTGCCAGTGGCAAAATCAGTGTAAAGGCAGCTACTGCGATTGCCCTGTTTCTAATTGTTGTTGCCTTGCTAATTGCTTATAGCTTGGGAATGCCGGTGTTGGTGTGTCTTGTACTTTATGCCGGTATTAACATTTCCTATTCGCTAAAACTAAAGCATTTGGCTTTATTTGATGTCAATTGCATAGCTTTAGGTTTTGTATTGCGACTTTTAGCCGGCGTTTATGCAATTGAGGTGATTCCCACAGGATGGATTACCCTTTGCACATTTTTCTTGGCGCTATTTCTAGGGTTTGCCAAAAGACGTTCTGAACTTTTAGGACTTCTCAGTAATAAAATGACTCAGGATTTTTTGGATCGTCAGGAATCTGAAAGTATTGAGATAGCCAAACCTGTGTCTGAACTGTTTTACTTACAGCTATTCTATCAGCGAGGTCAAGCCAATCCTCAACGTCCGGTTTTGTCACAGTACACCCTACCCTTTCTTGATTCTTTGCTTAACAGCACTGCAACGATGACAGTCATGTGCTACGCCCTGTTTACTGCAATTTCTGGCAAAAATCCTTCCCTGGTAATTACAGTGCCCATCGTGCATTATGCTGTCATGCACTACAAACATCTTGTCATGGTACGAGAAGGCGGCGAAGAACCGGATCGAATTTTGATTAAAGATGCCCGAATCAAATTAAGCATTTTAATTTGGTTGATTTCCTACTTCCTAATCATCTACAGTAACGTTAATTTATTTGCATAGTAGATTGAAATGGAAGTCGCAGACATTTCTTTGCCAACACAAAACCGCCCGATTGTCGCCGTGTTTGATTTTGACGGCACGCTGACCAAAAAAGATTCTTTCCTGCCATTTCTGTGCGGGGCAGTCGGTCAATTTCGATATTTGCTAGGGTTGTTAGTTTTGTTACCTTGGTTGATGGGATTAGCTCTAAAAATTATTCCCAATGGCAGAGTTAAAGAAGCTTTCTTGACTCACTTTCTAGGCGGCTGGTCTGAAGAAAAATTGCAGCGAGTGGCAGAACGATTTGCTGTTCAAAAGATTCCAAAAATGCTGCGTCCTGAAGCCCTACGCCGGCTGGAATGGCATCAAGCACAAGGACATAAGCTAGTTGTACTTAGTGCTTCCCCAGAAGCTTATTTAGTGCCTTGGGCGCAAACAATTAGTGTTGATATGGTGATTGCCTCTCGCCTGGAAGTTCAAACCGGCCTGTTAACGGGACGCCTTTTAGGCAAAAATTGCTATGGCCAAGAAAAAGTTGAGCGACTGAAAGCAGGACTTGGAAATTTAAGCGATTACTGTCTCTACGCTTACGGTGATAGTGCCGGAGATCTGCAACTTTTAGCAATCGCAGACTATCCCTACTACCGGAATTTTGGAGATACAAAAATAGCGCGATAAAATTTCCTGCCGGCGTTCAAAGCCTCGCAATTTTTAACGATTGCCGTCTGAAATTTTCATCACATTTCTAAACTCTTAACTGTTTCATAACCTTTTGAGAAAAACTCAAACCAACCAACCCTCTTACGGTGAATGCCATGCACTTTTCTAATAAAAGCCAGATAGCTAACCAAGAAATCTCTCAAAAATTTACACGTTTAAGCCCTGAGCTTTGGATCATACTTATTGCAGGATTAGTGCGTATACTATGGGCAATCGCCGTACCCGTAGTTCCCGTTTCAGATAGCTACGCTTATGATACCTTTGCCCAAAACCTTGCAACTGGACAGGGATATGGATGGAATAGCACATCCCTCACTGCTTATTGGCCGGTGGGTACCTCATTTATTTACTCTGTATTTTACCGAATTTTTGGTCACACTTACGCCCCCATCATTGTTTTTAATGGGCTACTAGCAGCCGTAATAATTGCAATTTCAATGCGCTTAGCAAAAATTTGGTTTAATCGCCGTATCGCCTTAATAACAGGTTTATTAATCGCTATATGGCCAAGCCAAGTTCAGTTTACAACGGTGCTGAATAGCGAATTAATTTTTACAGCTTTAGTATTAATTGCACTCATCATTTGGCTAAATGAGCCTACCAACTTATGGGTAAGAAGTGTATTAGTTGGAGTCGTGCTAGCCGCAGCTTGTTATGTGCGACCCACTGCCTTATTAATTCCTATCTTACTTTTATTCTTTCGATGGGTAAAAACACGACAGCTATTTAAAAGCTTGAAGGCTATTCTGATTGTATTTGTCTTAATGGCTGTGCTGATTGCACCTTGGTCAATTCGTAATACGCGAGTCTTTGGACAATTTGTTACAATTTCGACAAATGGAGGCGCTAATTTTTGGATGGGAAATAATCCCAAATCTACAGGGGGCTATATGCCGTTACCTCCTGAAACAAAAGAGATGAATGAAGCGCAGCGAGATAAATATTTAAAATCAATAGCAACCACTCATGTCAAAGAACAACCTCTGCTATTTCTTCGTCGCACCATAACTCGGCTAATTGATACCCATAGCCGTGAAAGTATCGGAATTGGCTGGAATGAAAAAGGCTTAACTGCTCGTTATGGAAGCAGCATTTTATTGCCTCTAAAGATTATCAATCAAATCTATTGGTTGCTAGTTTTGGGGCTAGCCTTAACAGGAATCGTACTTTTATATCAACAGCATGGATGGATAGTGGTGGCTCATCCCGTCGTCGTTATCTGGGGGTATTTTGCAGCCATTCATGCCGTCATAGTTGCTCAGGATCGTTACCATTTTCCGAGTATCCCAATGATTGGAATCTTGGCTGCATTTACACTGGCATATTGGTTTGATAGGAAACAAAAGTTGAAAAATAGCGAAAAATGAAAATTAAGTAGCGTTACAGCGAACAGTAAGGCTCCTAGCGATCACAGCTCCTCCCTTGGCTCTGCTTTAGAAAACTGGCTGTGACGCCTGTTCGCTGCAATTTTCTTAAACTAATGTTGAGCTTTAAAAATTCACTTCTCCTGCTCGTTGCGCGGCAGCGAGTGCAATAGCTTGGGGCAAAATTTTGTGTTCTTGAACTTGAATCCGCGCGTGCAAGGTTTCAGATGTATCATTTGGCAAAATCGGCACCACAGCTTGCATAATAATTGGCCCACTGTCTACCTCTAACCGCACAAAATGAACGGTACATCCTGCTATTTTCACGCCGGCTTCAATTGCCTGTTCTACTCCTCGGATACCCGGAAAACTAGGCAATAAACTGGGGTGAATATTAATCATTCGGTCTGGAAAAGCATCCACTAAAACTTGAGTGACGACTCGCATCCAGCCGGCCATAATCACCCAATCCACATCATATTGCTGCAACGTCTCAACAATTTTGCTATCTAAATCTTCCCGTTGTTTATAATCCCGATGATTGAGGAGAATTGCGGGAATGCCAAACTTTTCGGCTCTTGCAATCACTTTAGCGCCGGGATTATTGTAAATCAAAACTTGAATTTTAGCGTTCAGTTTGCCATCAGCAATTGCTTGAGCAACAACTTCAAAATTTGTGCCACTCCCTGATGCCATCACTCCCAATTTTAACGGAGAGCCGGTGGGAGGATATTCTGCCATAAGATTAGGCGGAATAGCAGGAGAAATAAAGCTAGGAGTTGATTGTGCCTGATCGGTAGTCATGGGGAACGTGGCTGAAATTTCATGCAAATTAGATATTACCAGGGAGCGCTCAATAAAAGCGTGAGATAATCAAGAAAAATAACGCAATCTCAGATCAGGAAGTTGAGAGAATGGGCGCAGTTCGGATTCAGGTGAAGCTAACAAATGCAATCGATGAAGCATTGGTAAGTCGGGGTTTGCTTGCGCCCGATCTACTGCGTGAGTGTGAAACACCTGCACTCGTGGATACAGGTGCATTATCTCTTGTAATTCCCGCCAAGATGGTGGAGCGGTTGGGCTTGCGAATTCGCGGGCAACGCATGGTACAGTACGCTGATGGACGTGAGGAAATTGTGGGAGCCACAGAACCTATCATCATTGATTGTCAGGGGCGTCAGACTGTAGGGGAGGCACTGATAACAGGTGATGAGGTATTAATTGGGCAGGTTGTTTTAGAGCAATTAGATTTCTTAGTTGATTGTAAAAATCAGCGATTAATTCCAAACCCGGCAAATCCAAATTATCCAGTCGCGATGATTAAATAATAATATATTATTATTTAAAATTGATATACGTGTAAAAACTCCAGCCTTATTAAGCAGGAGTTTATATTATTAACAATTTAAATTTTGCAGTCTTTAAAATACATTCAACAGACTTTTCTCTGCTAAAGTTTAACGCTTTTCAGTTCCTTGATTGCCACCACCTTCTACCAAAGGATCACTACTTCCTGATTCTTGTACCGCAGTAGACTTTGCGTCAGTTTGACCTCCTGAACCTGTCTTACGCCGGCTTGCTTCAATGGGGGTTTGTTCGTCATCAGAAGCAGCCGATGTTTGTGCATTCGATTGTTGTTCTTCTTCAGGAGACATTTGATTGTGCTGCTCAGACATAAACCACGCTCCAATTATTATTTTGCCTTGGTATTATTCTAAGAAGCTGGGGAGCAGAAGTCGTCTTTCTAGAGGAAGTTATGCAATCCCTATTTCTCTATCTAAAGGATGATGAATTCGAGGCAAAAGCTAAAGTGTTTCTTGAGCTTAAGATTTAATTTTGCAATAAATCCTGATAAAAATTGCCTCGACACCTATCTTAAACTCCCTCATTTTGTACTTCTATGACACCGCGAAACATATTCATGCCACAAGTAAAGGCGTAATTTCCGGGTTGTTTCGGTGTAAATTCCACAGAAGTTACCCGATCAAGGGCTAAATCTTGAGCGATGTGGAAATCAGGTAACACGACTTTTTCCAAACAACTACTGCGATCACGGCGCATAAAATTGAGCCGGACAAGTTTGCCGGCACTGACAATCACGCGAGCCGGTTCATAACCACCATCTACAATAATTGTTAATTCCTGAACTCCTTGATTAGATTCAGCTTGCCGGCTTTTACTTTTACTGAAAACAAACCACCATAACTCCAAACCAATTAATCCTAAACCCCCCAACGTTACACCGGCTTTTGCGGCTAAAGGTTGCTCGATTTGTTGAAATTGAGCTGTTTGTTTGGGGTGCATTTCAGCAGCTTTAACTCCAGATGCGACCGACAGTAAAAATCCAATGCCGGCAACACTACCCCAACTTATTTTTTGATTGAACATTCTCCAAACTCCTGCCGATTACAAAGTGAATTTTGGTTTAAAATTGCGTAAGCGTAAAGCATTTGTAACTACCGAGACTGAGCTAAATGCCATTGCTGCTCCTGCAATCATGGGATTGAGTAGCCATCCAAAAACTGGGAATAAAACTCCAGCCGCAATGGGAATCCCGGCGACATTGTAAATAAAAGCAAAAAACAAATTTTGGCGAATATTTTGAATCGTGGCGCGGCTAAGTTCAATGGCTGTGACAATGCCTTGCAAATCTCCTGAGATGAGTGTAATATCACTGGCAGCGATTGCTACATCTGTCCCGGTTCCAATCGCAATTCCCACATCCGCTTGCGCTAAAGCCGGCGCATCATTAATCCCATCTCCCACCATCGCCACAACTTTTCCTTCTCTTTGAAGTGCTTGGATTTTAGCTGCTTTTTGATCAGGTCTAACCTGTGCAAATACGCGTTTAATTCCCACTTCACCGGCAATTGCTTCTGCTGTCTGCCAGTTATCTCCGGTTAGCATTACAACTTCTAACCCTAACCTTTGTAACGCTCTCACAACGCCGGGTGATGAAGGCTTTAGTGCGTCGGCAATTGCCATTAGTCCTTCAATTTGTTGCTCTACCGCAATCCAAATCACTGTGGTTCCGCTGGCTTCCCAAATTACTTGGTGTTGTTCAAGAGATTTCGTCTCAATTCCTAATTCCTCCATCCATCGCTGAGTGCCAATTTGCACAAGCCGGCCTGATATAATTCCTTGAACCCCACTGCCGGCAATTGCTTCAAAATTTTCTACATCGGTTAACTGAACTTCTTGAGATTTGGCATATCGAACTACGGCTTCAGCAATCGGATGTTCTGAGTTTCGTTCTACCGAAGCAGCCAATCGCAATAGTTTTAACTCATTTTGATTGGCCGTTCCATTAACCGTAACAAAATCGGTTACTGTTGGTTTACCTTGAGTCAGTGTGCCGGTTTTATCTAATACAATTGTTTGGATGGTGTGCGCTAATTCTAAACTTGCAGCATCTTTAATTAAAATGCCATTTTCTGCACCTTTGCCGGTTCCTACCATTACAGATGTGGGTGTTGCCAAACCCAAAGCGCAAGGACAAGCAATAATTAACACTCCCACCGTTGCGATAGTGGCAAGTGTTATATTGCCCATTACATTAAACCAGATAATAAACGTTGCGATAGCAACTGCAATGACTGCCGGCACAAACCATCGCGTTACTTGATCCGCTAAGCGTTGAATGGGTGCTTTAGAACCTTGCGCTTGCTGCACTAATTTAACAACTTGAGCCAAAACCGTATCTTTTCCAACGCGTGTAGCACGAAACTTAAAGCTGCCGGTTTTGTTAATTGTAGATCCAATGACTTCATCTGAGGGTTGCTTTTTAACCGGCACACTTTCTCCCGTCACCATTGCTTCATCAATTGTGGAATAGCCTTCAATAATTTTCCCATCTACCGGAATTTTTTCACCGGGACGGACCAGAACAACATCCCCAATTTTGACTTCTTCAATGGGAACATCAAATTCTTGATGATCTCGAGTTAAACGCGCTGTTTTTGCTTGTAAGCCAATCAGTTGACGAATCGCCTCAGAAGTTTGACCCCTAGCGCGATTTTCTAGATGCCGGCCTAGCAAAATTAACGTAATAATCACGGCTGCCGGTTCATAGTAAACATCAGGCATTAATCCCTGAGATGTAAAGAATTCCGGTAAAATTGTGGCAAAAACAGAATAAAAGAATGCCGCACTCGTTCCCAAGGCAACCAAAGTATCCATCGTTGCATTGTGACGTTTTAAGGCTTTCCAAGCAGTGACATAAAACGATTTTCCACACCAAAATTGCACTGGCAAGGTTAACAACAGTTGTAACCAAGAGTTGTGCAGCCACGCCGGAATTAAGGGTAAATTTAACCCCAGCATTGCCGGCAGCGAACCTACTACCAGCACAATACTAATGATTCCTCCAACTAAAATTTTGCACTGCAAATCTTGTGATTCTGCCAAATGCGCAGCTTTTTCAGCATCATCTTCTCCCGTCACCATTTCCTGTGCTTGAGCCGGCAGCGCACTGTATCCAGCATCATCAACAGCCTGCTGAATTTCCTCTAAGGCGGTTTGAGTTGAATCATATTGAACCCTTGTCTGTTCCATCGCAAAATTAACCTGACATTCAACCACGCCAGGAACTGACTTAATTGCCTCTTCAATTGCAGAAGCACAAGAGGCACAGCTCATGCCACGTAATTTGAGTGTGATCGTATCCATAATTTTGTTAATGGTTAGTTAGTAGAAACAGGACGCCCACTGCCCTTGCAGAAAACATCCTACAATTGAAAAAAAGATGACTTTTTTTGTGGTTTCTTCCCCGACAGATGAGTGAAAGGTCGGGGATTCTTGCCAAAGATTGAATCAAGATGTTGCTCTTGAATTTTCTAAGCAACTGGATAGCCGGCAGCAGCAATTACTTTCTTAACTGCCGCCTCAGACTGTTGCGTTTCAATGGTGACTTGCTTCGTTTTGGTATCTGCATCAACTTTTGCAGCCGGATCAATTGCTGTAACTGCTTTGGTGATGGTTTTCACACAAGCAGAACAAGCCATTTTGGGGACTTTTAGTTGTAGTGTCATTTGCTTAACTCCAAAAATTCACTGCTGTGTTTCACTAGATTCATTGTGAAGCCTCCAGTGAACTGGAGAGTCAAGGGGTTAAAGAAAAAAATATTGAATGCCGAGTTTGCCAAGCCGTGCCATTTTCCAAGGTATGCCACCTTCGGGGCGCAAACGTCACCTCTGCCACCGGCACCGGCAGTAAAATAGCCCTACAGCGACCTTTCTCCGGCAACCCAGATGGCCCAGAAATCTTCCCAAGCCCCCCACCGGCACCTACTTGATAATGATGCAACGGCAGCCTGGATATTCTTAGCCCCCGCCCTCATCCTCCTAGGCGTCTTCGTCATTTGGCCCATCGCCTATCTGTTTTACCTCAGCTTCACCACCGGCAGCTTCACCCAAGCCGGCATCCGCTTGGCTGGGTTACGCAACTACTGGCGTTTGCTTCTCAGTCCCGACTTCTGGCAAGTTCTGTTTAATACCCTCTATTTCACCGTCGCCACCGTTATCCCCAGCCTCGTTATCCCCCTAGCACTTGCCGTACTGCTAAACCGTTCATTTGCCTTGCGCGGCTTCCTTCGTACCGCTTATTTCATCCCCTCAATTACCTCCCTCGTTGCAGTTGGCTTAGGGTGGCGGTGGTTATTTCAAAGTGAAGGGCCGGTTAACGCTTTTTTGAATTCTCTGGGCATCGCTCCAGTGCCTTGGTTAAGCAGTACAATATGGGCAATGCCGGTGTTAATTTTATTAAGTATTTGGAAGCAGCTGGGATTCAACTTGGTGGTGTTTTTAGCAGGGTTGCAAGCGATTCCCCTCCAACGTTATGAAGCAGCTGAACTTGACGGTGCCGGCCCTTTGCAGCAATTTTGGTATATTACCCTGCCGGGATTGCGGCCTACTCTTGTCTTTGCTACCGTCACCACAGCTATTTTCACCCTACGAAGCTTTGAGCAAGTTTACGTGATCACCGGCGGAGGCCCGTTGAACTCCACTAATCTGTTGGTTTACTACATCTACGAAGAAGCCTTTACTCTATTTGATTTTGGGTATGCCGCTGCTGCCGCAACCGTATTGCTTGCTGTGACACTGGTGCTAGTCTCTCTGCAACTGCGAGTTTGGGGCGAGGAAGGGGCTAGGGAGTAGGGGAGAGGGAAGAGTAATTAATTGTGGTCGTTTTAGCACAATTAATAGAAGGCAAATTTAGCGGCTTGGGTTTTAGGTGGTAGGTTGAAAATATTAGAAATGAAGCAACATTTGGGGATCACAAATAAGGCGACGTCGCAGACAAACTTGCAGAATGTAACGAAATTGCTGATAGCCAGTTTCACCCCATCTGTACCTGAAGAACAAAGACAAAAGTTAAAAAGCAAAAGAAAAGTCTTGCTTGTCCCTTTTTACCTTTTATCTTTAACTTCCGCTTTGGCTTTCTTTGTTGTTGTTCAACCCAGCCGGTGCGAAGACGCTGTTAACAACGTCCTCCTCGCTACACTTCCCCCAGAAACCGACACGCTGGTGAACAGCAACACAGGCTTTGCGCTTGACCTCTATAAGTATCTGCGCCAAGAGGTTTCTAGGCAGAACGGGGGGAAGGAAGGAAACGTGTTTTTCTCACCCTATAGCCTGTCAACCGGGCTGGCCATGACCTATGCCGGTGCGAGGGGCCAGACAGCCGCCGAAATGGGCAAAGCACTGCACTTTAACCTCCCGCCCGAACGTCTGCATCCAGCTTTTTCGGCACTCAGGGCGAACATAGAGGCTGACAGCCGGCAGAATTATCAGCTAGACATCGCGAACCGGCTTTGGGGCCAAAAAGGGTATAACTTTTTAGAAGCATTTCTGGAAATTACCCGTAATTTTTACAACGCAACTTTAGAAAAATTAGACTTCACGGCTGCGCCAGAGGCAGCTCGAACTCAGATCAACCAATGGATCGCGCAAAAAACCCACGAAAAGATTAAGGATCTCATTCCTCCTGGCGTTCTCTCCTCAGATACGCGCTTGGTACTCACCAACGCTATCTACTTTAAAGCTGCATGGTTTAGCCCATTTGATCCTAGTAAAACCAAAAACGAGCCGTTTACCACCCTAGACGGGCAGCCGGTGCCGGTGCCGATGATGCACCAAGCCGGCCAAATGTTTGGCTACGCAGAAATTGAGGGTTTGCAAGTGCTGGAACTTCCCTTTGTGGATGACCGGCTATCTGTGGTAATTCTTTTACCGCAACAAGTCGATGGGCTGCCTGAGTTGGAGCGGAGATTAACTCCAGAAAACTTGACAAAATGGGTATCATCTCTATCGAGTGAGGTTCCAGTTTCCGTGTGGCTGCCCAAGTTCCAGTTGCGTTCAGAGTTTGAGCTGAAAGAGGTACTGTCAAAAATGGGGATGCCCCTTGCCTTTTCCCCTAATTCCGACTTCTCCGGCATGAACGGACAGAAAGACCTGTTTATCTCAAATGTCATCCACAAGACGTTTGCAGACGTGAATGAGGCCGGCACTGAAGCAGATGCAGCGACAGCCATAACTGCGGCGACAAGGGGCAGCGGAAATGCTTTTAAAGCCGATCACCCATTTATCTTTCTGATTCGTGATGCAGAGTCTGGCAGCGTTTTATTTCTTGGTCGCGTGGTTAACCCAACCTTAGTCAATTATTGACAGAGAATGCGATGAAAGCGGGGATATTGGAGCTTTTTAGGGATAAACAAAACATTTACCGGCCAAATTTTTCTACAGTAACCACCGGCAACCTTTGCTCGGCTCAACATTGGAGCCTCAAGACTCGATAGGATAGAACGGGATCGCTCACTCACGCTTGGTCGCGTAGCAGGGCTGTTTCATTCTCCTAAAACTTGCCGGGGGGTCAAACCGCTGCCGGACTGTTGGACGAACACGTTACAAGAATGAATCAGCCTTGCCACCGCGTAGGGGAGTTTTGAACAATATTGCTGGGGAGAACACTGCATGGATTTAGTCGCACTGCAAAACGGGTTGGATAATATCTCGTTTGCCGTTTTATTCGCTACGATGCTGATTTATTGGGGAGGGGCAGCGTTTCCGGGAATTCCCTATCTGCCGGCGCTGGGGACTGCTGGGATGGCAAGCGCAAACCTCTGCATTGCTGCTTTGCTGGGAGCACGCTGGATAGAAGCGGGTTACTTCCCCTTAAGTAATCTCTATGAGTCCCTGTTTTTCTTGGCATGGGGAATGACCACCATCCATCTGATTGCTGAAAATATGAGCCGCAGTCGGCTGGTGGGTGTGGTGACAGCGCCGGTGGCGATGGCGATCACCGCGTTTGCTGCTATCACCTTGCCTTCAGGAATGCAGTCGGCAGAACCGCTAGTGCCGGCACTTAAATCAAACTGGCTGATGATGCACGTCAGCGTCATGATGCTCAGCTATTCCGCGCTGATGGTGGGTTCACTGCTGGCGATCGCTTTCTTAGTTGTCACCGGCGGACAAAATATTGAGCTGCGAGGCAGTTCCGTTGGCACCGGCGGCTTCCGCAACAATCAATATCGCTTGCGAAAAGCCGGTGAGGAAATTGCGCCTCAGCCGGTTGAACAGATGCCGGCTGCCGGTTTTGCAGATGGCAATGGCAACGGTAAAACAGCGGTTTTGGAGATGGTGCAAACCTTGCCGGTTCAAAATTCAACCTCCAATCTTCCCAATTCCGAACCGCTTTCACCCCAACGCCTCAGCCTTGCAGAAATTCTCGATAACATCAGCTATCGCATTATCGGCTTAGGATTTCCCCTCCTAACGATTGGAATTATTGCCGGCGCTGTCTGGGCAAATGAAGCCTGGGGTTCCTACTGGAGTTGGGACCCCAAAGAAACCTGGGCATTAATTACCTGGCTAGTATTTGCCGCTTATCTCCACGCCCGAATCACCAAAGGCTGGCAAGGACGCAAGCCAGCAATCTTAGCCGCCACCGGCTTCGTCGTTGTTTGGGTTTGCTATCTCGGAGTCAATTTGTTAGGCAAAGGATTACACTCCTACGGCTGGTTTTTCTAACAGCTTCGCCACTTAACCAAGCCAGTTAATTTAACAACAAATCGATTAAGGGACGCGGCAAAACTGCGTCCTTTCTATTAAATAGTAGAGATTAACTTGAGCTAATCCCCTCGCATTTTCCCTAAACTTATACCCACACACCGGCAACCAACCCTCAACCCCATCTGTGTGCATCTGTGGTAAAAAAAATCCCCATCGCCACCCCTACCCAGACACCGGCAACCAACCCTCAAGCCCATCTGCGTTTATCTGCGTGCATCTGCGGTAAAAAAAATCCCCAACCACCTGAATGACAAACTGGACACCCCTCCACGCCCAAATCCATCGGCTACTCAGACACCGGCAACTGTTACCCCCCAATCAACGACTACTCATCGCAGTCTCTGGCGGACAAGATTCCCTTTGCTTAGCCCAATTACTGCTAGACTTACAGCCCAAATGGGGATGGCATTTAGGCATCGCCCACTGCGATCACCGCTGGCGTCCCGACTCCGAAGCCAACGCAGATCATGTCCAACAACTAGCCGCAACCTGGGAACTGCCATTTCACCGGCAAGTCGCCCAAGAAATCCCGAAAACTGAAGCAGCCGCGCGAAACTGGCGCTACCAAGTTTTGTGTAGCATTGCGATCCAAAATCAATATCAATATATCCTCACCGGCCACACCGCCAGTGATCGCGCAGAAACCCTTCTCTACAACTTAATTCGCGGTGCCGGTGCCGATGGATTGCAAGCTTTAACCTGGAAACGTCCTTTAGATGCTGGTGTGCAATTAGTGCGCCCCCTATTAGAAGTCACTCGAAACCAAACAGGTCAATTTTGTCAAGAGGCCGGCTTAAAAATTTGGGAAGATTCCACTAACCAAGATTCGCACTACGCCCGCAACCGCATCCGCAATGAATTGCTGCCTTACTTGCAAACCCACTTCAACCCGCAGGTCGAGCAAGCCCTCGCCCAAACTGCTGAACTATTGCGATCCGATGTTCAGTATTTAGAACAAGTTGCCGGCGAAGTTTTGCAAGAATGTATTTCACAAAACTATCAAGAAATTAATACAAAAATTGCTATCAATCGCCGCATTTTACGCGCTCAACCCTTAGCGATCCAACGTCGAGTCATGCGCCGGCTACTGGAACAAATTCTTGCCGGTGCGCCTAGCTTTGAACACATCGAAAAGCTAACAACGTTAATTTCCGCCCCTAACCGAACTCGCACTGATCCGTTTCCCGGTGGCACATTTGCAGAAGTTGCCGGTGACTTGATCTGTGTCTTTGAAAAATAGAGATTCAGCAGTTGCCTCAAGGTGCCGGTGAGGTATCAACGAGTTCAAAGATACAATTCGATATTGTTATTTTCTTTTATTATCCTTATAATAATACAAGAACCTTGAAAACTGGTTGAATAGGTGAATTTCTTCTAATAACTTTTTTTGAAATATTTTATAGATTTTATAATATCATTCATCCTAAATCTTTAACAGAGGTAAAAAGATAAAATTATTTTCTCCTATTTAAAGTTAAAATCATTTTTATATTTTATTTTATATGAAACTACCTAATCCAGAACAAGCTATCATTGATGAAGATAAACTCTCAGGCTACTGCCTCAACTTGAGACATTCAGAGGGTCAACACAAAGCCCGAGTTTTTCAGTCAGTTCTAGGGATAGGCATAGAGGAGGCAGACGAGTTAAGAGCAGCCTTGCTACAAGCTATCCAAACTACTGATGCCGTTCTCGCTCAACCTAGTCCATACGGACACAAATATAAAGTAGATTTTTTGATGGCAAGACAAGATAAAAGTGCAATAGTTCGCAGTATTTGGATAGTTCGCAATAATGAAGATTTTCCGCGATTGATTACTTGTTTTGTTCTGTGAGCTTAGATAAAAGAGGTATATGAATTCACCAATAAAGTTACTAGATGTGGTGGCACTCTTGGAAGATTTACCAGAACTAGGCTTATATCGAGGTCAAGTGGGAACCGTTGTGGAAGTGTACGAACCAGAAGTTTTTGAAGTCGAGTTTAGTGACTTCAATGGTAAGGCTTATGCTATAGAGACTTTAAGCGCTAATCAGCTAATGATTTTATACCATCAGCAATTGGCAGGAGAAATGTTAGTTAAAACCTGAAGTAAACGTACATTTCGAGGGAGCATCCCATTTTTGTAAATGTGTAGTGCCGGCATCTTGCCGACTACTCATTTCAGGGATCAAGATGATCTCACTGCTCATATTTTTACAAAAGTGAGAGGCACCCCATTTCGAGAGTCGGCAGAAGCGGAGAAGTAGCCGAACTATCGGTAACAAAAAGCCTCTGTGATACTAATCTCAGGAGCTTTTTATTTGTATGATATTAAATCCTTTTTGGCATCAGTTAAACTCAGACCATCTGGCAAGGTAAAACAAAAAGTGCCGGCGCAACTTTGACAAATTGCCGGCAACAGAATCGGACTAACGCGATTTTAGAAATTAAATTTTTCATACCCAATCAAGACACCGCAAACTGAGGAGAAGAATCACTCATCAGACTCATAAACACCTGCCTCATTTGCGCGATCGCTTGCAATTGGTGATCTCCGGTTTCCTGAACTTGATTCAGAACACCGGCAGCCTCCTCTAAATTCTGACGCAACTCATTGAGCCGGTCTTGAAGCGGCTGCAACATCTCTTGATAAACATTCACCTTACCCCAAAGTTCAGCCAGCGCCGCCCGTTGCTCTTGCAAATGCTCTTCTAGCTGCTTCAGCTCATGGTGCTTCGCCTCCTGCTCACCGGCTTGCTGATGAATCATCCCCTCCGCCTGCTGAATGCTCAATCGCATCTGCTCAATTTCCCGTTCCAGCTTTTGCAACTCCTCACCCATCTGTTGCCGCTGTATCTCCACGCTAGCCAAAATTGGCCCTAGCTCTAGCTTATTATCTGATCCCTGATTGGCTGACTTCCCAAGACGCCGCCACAGTACCGCTTGGTGCTGCGCTAAAATCTCTTCTCTTTCCCTAAGATTGCGGCGCTGCCCCACCAGCGTTTCATTGAGCATCTGGTAGCGATCCTGCTCGTCTGCCAATTCTTCCTGCAAACTCATCCGCTCATACTCGCTTGCGGTGTTGAGTTTCGCTTGCACCTCTTCCAGCGCCTGACGCTGCATCCCCAGTTCTTCTTCCTGATCATTAACAAAGCGAAACACCTTTTCTAAATCCTGCTGAAGCTGCTGGAAAAGCCCCTGCAGTTCCTCCACCGGCATTCTCTCCAGTGCCTCAACATCGACCTTTTCGCTACTAATACTGACCTTATCTGAAGTATCTGCTAGCTGGTAAACTTGCTGGTGCAACTCATCTTGAATTTGCAGCTTCAGCGCCAGCGCTTCCCCATATTCCTGCTTCAGTTTCAAGGTATTTTGCTGCACCTTCAACTCAGCACGAACCATATCCAGAGAGGCATGGGCTTGCTGCCAGTCTTGAGTTCGGGTTTGCCAATCTTGAGCTATCCGATCCACCTCGCCTTGTAGATGCTCAGCAGATCCGCGTTGCTGCTCTAACTGCTGCCGGTGGTAATCTAAAACCGACTGCTGGGCAGTCGCTCGCTCAAACGCTAAATTTAACTGTTGCCGCACCGAGTCAGTTGGTGCGATCGTTCCAGAGAGCCGATCTAACAACTCCTGAAGTGTGCGTGCTTGTTCATCATCAATCGCCTTTCCAGAAGTCGCCTGTTCCTGTACACGCTGCATCTCACCGCGCAAATGCTGCCAAGAACTTTCCAGTTCCTGCCGATTCCGCTCAAGTTCCTCTTGCAGCCGGCTTGCTTCCTCCCGCGCCCCACTGATTTCCTGTCGCTGTGCCTCTAAGCGCTCAAATTCACCTTGCATTTGCCCGATTTCTTCTTCACGGGCTTGTAATTCCATTTCCCGCCGGTTGAGTTCCTGACTTTGGTAAGTCAAAGACTGCTTCCACTGCTCAATTTCTTCTTCCTGCGTCTTGAATTTGTCCTGCAAGCGCGAGAAGTTTTGCAAAATGCTCACTAACTGACGAGACGCTTCTTGAGGGGGGCGCTGCATCTGTTTGTTGGCATTAAGTTCCACTAGCACCAACGCGCCGGCGTTAAATTTACTCACATCGTCAAATGGAATAACGTCCTCACCCGGCACCGCATTCCAACTCTGCTCACCCCGCTGACAAGCCAGCAGTTTGAGTTGCGCCTTACTGCCCATTAACGCCTTCTGTATTTGTACTTCTGCTAGATACAGCACGCCGATTGCCCTCTTGAATATAAATGTATGACCGACTTTTGACTAAATTTTCCCCTGACGATTTAGTTCATCTCATTAAACTCAGTTGACGAGGACAACGCCATCTCACAAGCTAGCATCCCAAGGTGCCAATCCTGAGCTGAGCGCCGTCAACCGACTGTTCAACTCGACCGCTGTGATGCAGCTATCCAGAAGGAAGGGGAATTAACATAGCAGACTTGCCTTTGGAATCCAGTCTAGGACACGAGAAACATGACTCATGCAGATCAAAATTTTAACTCAGGGAAATGTAAGGAATATTTACACTTGATTCATACAAAAGGGCGAGACAAAGCAAATGATGAGCAGCCGTGGTCTGTCTTAAATTAGACTAAAAGTTGAAACTTTTAGTCCTCAAACTCTTTAGCCTCGACTGAGGCAGGCGTGCGAGTCTCGCTGAACCTGACTAACTGCGACCCCAAGCGCGTTTCAGCTTGTCGGTCGTAACTCCTCTCTGGCCGACATTCTTTATTGTACCAGCCTCGCCGTTACGGTTAGCGGGGTGCCAGGGGTGCTCTTTCGAGCCAGCAATGTTTTAGCAAACAGCCATCATTGCTAGGCTCAAAGCTTGGAAATCTAGTATAAGCCCAGTTCGTTGCTGATTTCGCCGTCCGCTTGCTGGCAAGATTTCCCGGATAGGCATTAATGTGGGAATCTAAAAGACAGCCGGCTCGACCGATTATTGACAAATTCCAACGTATTTAAACGGTTTAAAGGAGAGCCTTTTAAGGGCATGCAGGGAAATTTGACTGAAATCGATATCCGCAGCATCTTACAACTCATTGAGTTGGGGCAACGAACCGGCGAATTATTTGTAGAAGCTTACAGTAGTTCACCGGGCGGCATTGCCGTTGCCCAGCGCGATCCCCACAGAAACCGAGATTTTAGGGAGCAATCCTGGTTTGTCTTTTTCTTTAACGGTCAAATTATTTATGCCGGCGCGGATAGCTACAGCAATTTATCCCGCCTCCGCGACTATCTACGACGCTACAAGGTAGACACCGCTCTTGATCACCTCAAAGTTCCCTCCATTGCCTCCATCAACGCACCGGAATATGGCTACCTCTGGGCGCTCTTAGAAAACCGCGTTCTGACTCCTGCCCAAGGGCGCAGCATTATTCAAAGCATGGTACATGAAACTTTGTTTGACCTGCTGAGCCTACATCACGGTTCCTTTATATTTGAGATGGGTCCTGCTCTGGCACCGCAACTCACAACCTTAGAAATTGGCTCTTTGGTGACAAAGATTATGAAGCGAGTGCAAGAGTGGAAGCAGTTTCACCCCCACATTCAATCGCCCAACCAATGCCCGATCATTTCAGATGCCGAAAAGCTTTCTCAAGCGCTGCCAGAACACACCTTTAACACGCTCAATCGGTGGGCAGATGGCCAAACAACCATTCGCCAACTTGCTCGCTATTTAAATCGAGATGTTTTAACCGTGGCGCGTGCCATCTATCCTTATATACAACAAGGGTTGGTGCAGCTCTCTTATCCCGCCTCAGAAGTAAATGGTGCCTTTAAGTGGGACTGGCAAGCGAGCCAGCCGGCCAAAGTCCCCCGCATTGTTTGCATTGATGACGAAGTTGCCGTTCGCAAGTCAGTGGAGTACATCCTGAGCCAGCGCGGTTACGAAGCCACCGGCATCAGCAATCCCCTCAAAGCACTCAGTCTAGTCTTTCAGCTCAAACCTGACTTGATTTTGTGCGATATCACCATGCCAGAACTTGATGGCTACGAAATTTCTGCCATGCTCCGCCGCTCCACCGCCTTCCGCCAAACCCCTATCGTCATGCTCACCGGCTTAGACGGATTTATCGACCGAGTCAAAGCGCGGATGGTTGGCGCAACAGATTACCTTAGCAAACCCTTTGGGGAAAGTGAGCTATTGACATTAGTCGAAAAATATGTAGGACTCGGCTATCCAGAGCATCCCGAACCTGAAAGATTACTTCAAGAAGTGCTCAAAGCAGAACTCGACCTTGATGCGCCCGAATCCTTTTCGACTCCCTCAGCACCGTTAAGTTAAAGCCGGCAGCAATAAAAGCCATTTTATTCTGTAAACTATCCTTAGCCTCAGACAAACGTATCAAAGTTGCCCTAGCATTCCTGTATTGTCTTAGGGAATCTTTAGACGCGATTGCCTTCAAGAGCATCGCTCCAGTTATCTCTAGCACTTCGAGCTGTTTTACAGTGCCGGACGCGGTCAAAAACCGTGCTGGGGTGAAACTGAGAGTGAGCAAAACCCTTGGGAACTCGCCCCAGATTACTTCTTTAGAGAAGGTGTAAATATAATATTATAGTATCCATTTCTCCAGTGGCGATGTCTAAAACTGCCCAACTCAGACGTCTCTAGCACCGATGAGTCGCGGTTTATACCTCTTTTGCCTCCACCAATCAGGCTTCAAACAAGGAGAATAAAGGCATAGAGGGGATCTTTCCCGTTAATATTATGAGCCAGCAACCAGGTAGGAAGTTATGAGTACAGTTCTAGTTGTGGAAGACAGCGTTACGCAACGGGAGATGATCTCAAACCTCCTGAAAGGGAGTGGATTGACCGTTAACGTAGCCAGTGATGGCGTAGAAGCCTTAGAGCGAATACAAGATAATTGCCCAGATTTAGTCGTACTGGATATTGTCATGCCTCGGATGAATGGCTACGAAGTTTGTCGCCGGCTTAAAGCCGATCCGAAAACCCAAAACGTGCCGGTGGTCATGTGCTCTTCAAAAGGAGAAGAATTTGATCGCTATTGGGGAATGAAACAAGGAGCAGATGCCTACATCGCCAAACCCTTCCAACCCACAGAATTGGTAGGAACTGTCAAGCAATTGTTAAGAGGCTAGCAGTAGGGTTAGAAAACAAAAACGTCTTCCCCTAGCCACTAACCCCTAAAATCACAACAGGATGCAGCCAGCAATCAAAAGGTAAAGAGACAAATGGTGGGGAATCCGGATTTTTTACCCGGCATCGGGCCAGATCAAGCGCCAGAATTTCAGGAACTAGACAGTCCTGAAGGTGAATTGCACCTGCGGTTTTTCGTTCCTGCCGGCACCGAATTTGCCTTGCCGGCTAAAGGCATCCGCGAAGTCATTTCCCCTTCACCCGACCGAATCACTCCCGTTCCCAATGTATCTTCCTTACTTTTAGGAACACTGAACGTGCGGGGCAGAGTTATCTGGGTAGCCGATCTCGGTCAGTTTTTAGGAGATGCTACACCCTTAAATACTGATCGACCTGAACTGCCGGTGATTGCGGTAGAAGACCAAGACACTATACTAGGGTTAGCTGTTGACCGGATCGTGGGAATGGAATGGCTGGATGTGGCTCAGTTGCAGCGGAGAACAAACGCACCCGATAGTATGGAGCCATTTCTGGATGGTGAGTGGGTGTTGAACGCGGAAGGGGATCAGTTTCTCCGACTGCTAGATCAGGTCAAAATTCTTCGATCAGCCCGGTGGGCAGCATAAAGAATTTTAGATTTTAGATTTGAGCAAAACATAAAATCTAAAATCAAAACTCCAAAATTGGGCAGGGGGAGACCAATGGCATCAAGTACGGACTACGCGCAGGATTACGAACGGGCACAAGCAGCCTATATGCAGGGCAATTATGACGAAGCCGCTGCAATTCTAGAACGATTAAGTCAGGAGCGTCCTGACGACTTCAGTGTGCGTCTGCTACGGGGCAACATCTACTGCTATGTGCTGCATCAGTATGAAATTGCTCAGCAAGAATATGAATGGGTTCTGCGTCTGACGTCCGAGCCAGAGTTCGTGGAATTAGCCCAAAATGGTCTGGCTGATGCTCATCAATTTAGCAACGCTGGCGGTGAAGCCGGCATGGAAGCTCCTCCAGACGAAGACCTCTACGCTAATGGGCAGCAATATTTAGTCGATGACTCTGGCGCATTAGAAGAGTCTAACGCTCAGGCATGGCAAGATATCGAAGAACTGTCTCAAGATAATAATTTCGACCTAGCCGACTTAGACCTCAATGGTCTCAATGATTTGGCTGAAGAGCCGGCAATTGCTCACGAAAATGCGAATCCGTTTGGGAACTCAACAGAGGCTGCTTATTCGCCGCAACAGCCACAGTCCCACGATTCAGACTCAGGAATTGGCGATCCGTTTGTCATCGATCCTAGTTTGCTGGGTGACTACCAGGAATCAAGCTGGAACGACCAAGATTTAGGGTCCGATCTGCCTGATTTTTTAAGCCCAGATGAAATGCCGGATCTAGAAGTCAGGGAAGACGCTGACGATCAAGCACTGGCTTCCCCCTTCGGAAACACTGGCAGTGAAGAAGCATTTGGCACCCCTTTTGGGGAGAGTGCCAGCAATCATGAACTGTTTGCATCCCCCTTTGGCAATACTGACAGTGAAGAAGCATTTGCCGCCCCCTTTGGCAATACTGACAGTGAAGAAGCATTTGTCACCCCCTTTGGCAATACTGACAGTGAAGAAGCATTTGCCGCCCCCTTTGGCAATACTGACAGTGAAGAAGCATTTGCCACCCCTTTTGGGGACACAGATGACTTCGACGCAGCCGGCCTGTCCGCGCAGTTGGATGCCTTTGAAGAAGCCTTAGATCCCCTCGATTGGCAGCTTAGCAACAAAGCCGATGCTCAAACCAACGGCTTTGCGGATGAGAACGAGTATAGCGAAGACGTTACAGAAGCATTCAGTAATCAGAACAAAAACGTCTCAGCAAATCGGTTCACCGGCAACGATCCAGACGCAGAAGATGCCACCCTACTAATGAGAGGCGAAGCATTAGAGGCAGCAGCCGACGACTACCGATTTGACGACTCAAGCTTCGATGAGCCAGACACCGGCACCTACGCAAGTAATCATAGTTACCCAAGGAGCCAGCAGAACTTTACCCGATCCGACAGATCCGAAAAGAACGGCTATAACTCCCAAGGCAGTTATGAGTTTGACGCCTTTGACGATGATGTGTTTGCTCAAGATGCCGGATTCGGTGTTCAAGATTTCAACAGCCCGCCGGCATCCGCCTCAGGGGGGCTGAACCAGCACGCCGGCATTGACTACTTAGATGAATTTGATGAGTTTGATGATATCGGCAGCGAGATTCCAGACTTTGACCTGTCGGAAGATTCCACCGGGGCCACCAGCCCTTCAGGGGGTTATGGGTTTGGGCCATCTACCAGCAATTCGAGCCGGCTGGGCAGAAACTCAGGCTTTAGCAGCGATTTAACCGATGGCTCGCTGATCCGCGACGATGAAATTTTCAGCATTGCCGGCACCAGTGAACCCGTACCTACCTTTGCCCATGCCGATGCCGGCGCTGTCGAGCCAACCGTCACCCAAGAGCAAGGCTGGCTGGCCCCGTTTGAAAATGCCCCGCTGGCCACTAAACAGATGTGGACGGCCTTAATTACCGGCGCTGTGGCTGCCATTGCCGCTGCCGCCGTCAGCTACACAACCGCCATCTATCCCATCCCCCAACTAAAAAATGCCGCAATGGCAGCCGGGGCCGGACTTGCCGGCGGTTTGACTGCACTTGGATTTGGCCAGCTCACTACCCGCCAAATCAAACGAGCCACCGACGAGCTGCAAGCTCAATTTGAGGCCGTATCTCAAGGCAATCTCAGCGCCCGTGCCACCGTCTACGCAGAAGATGAATTTGGCCAGATGGCGACCAAATTCAACCACATGGCCCGCGTGATCTTCACCACCACCTCTGAAGCCCAGCGTAAAGCTGAAGAACAAGAGCAAGCCAAGGAAGACTTACAGCGCCAGGTCATTCGCCTGCTGGACGACGTAGAAGGGGCAGCGCGGGGCGACTTAACCGTACAGGCAGAAGTCACCGCAGACGTGTTGGGAGCCGTTGCCGACTCGTTTAACCTGACCATTCAAAACCTGCGGGAAATTGTGCTCCAGGTGAAACTGGCGGCGCGACAAGTAACAAAAGGATCTGCAGATAGTGAAACGTTCGCTCGCAGTTTGTCCTCAGACGCCTTGCGACAAGCGGAAGAATTAGCAGCAACCCTCAACTCTGTGCAAGTGATGACCGACGCCATTCAACGGGTGGCCGAAAGTGCGCGAGAAGCTGAGGAAGTGGCCCGAACCGCTTCAACCACCGCGCTTAAAGGTGGGGAAGCCGTAGAACAAACGGTGGCGGGGATTCTGGAAATTCGAGAGACAGTAGCAGAGACAACCCGAAAAGTCAAGCGATTGGCAGAATCGTCTCAAGAAATTTCCAAGATTGTGGCGCTGATTTCTACGATTGCCTCCCGCACGAACTTGCTAGCACTAAACGCCAGTATTGAAGCAGCGCGAGCCGGTGAGGCCGGCAGAGGGTTCGCCATCGTTGCCGATGAAGTGCGGCAGTTGGCAGATCGTTCGGCAAAAGCGCTCAAGGAAATCGAGCAAATTGTGATGCAGATCCAGAGCGAAACTGGCTCGGTGATGACTGCAATGGAAGAAGGCACTCAGCAGGTGATTGAAGGCACCCGGCTGGCAGAACAAGCCAAACGGGCGCTGGAAGATATCATCCAAATCTCAAATCGTATCGACGTGCTGGTGCGCTCGATTACTGCCGATACGGTGGAGCAAACAGAAACTTCAAGAGCAGTGGCCCAAGTGATGCAAGATGTCGAGCTGACAGCCCAGGAAACTTCGCAAGAAGCCCAGCGGGTGTCCGGAGCGCTGCAAAACCTGGTGGGTGTGGCGCGTGACCTTCTGACGTCTGTGGAGCGCTTCCGTGTTGATCCCACAGAGCGCTGAGGGCATGACACTGGCTATGGGAAACAGGCTTCATCAGCTTTCAGGGGTAGGCTTTTAATCGTTAAGCCACGGATGAGGAGAAGGGAAGAACCAGTGGAACTATCCGTGTTTCACAGACTGGCTTCGATGCTGCCGGCAGGCCAACCGCAACAACCTACCCTTGTAAGGGCTTCCAGAGAATAGCACCCGAATTTTCGGGAAAATTCTCTTATTTTCCGATTTTTGACAAAAAACAAGGGTTTGCCGGCTCGAAACACAGGAGGCACAAGCGCTGGTTCGATATGAAATATTGATAAGTTGGGTACATTTGTATGTAAATTCGTTAGATTTTAGAATTGAAGTGTCAAGTGTGAAGCCGCAAATCTCACCCTTAACCCTTCCTCTTTCATCCTTCTGAAGTGGGACACTCCTATGCTGCCAGAACAACAACAGCGAATCATGCAGTACTTCATTGAGGAGGCTAAAGACCACCTCAATACCATTGAACAAGGTTTGTTGAATCTGCAAAGCACGATTGAAGACCCCGAACAGGTGAATGAAGTCTTCAGGGCAGCCCACTCGGTGAAGGGAGGGGCAGGAATGCTCGGCATTAGCAGCATTGAGGAAACGTCTCACCGCTTAGAAGATTGTTTTAAGCTGCTCAAAGAGTATCCCGTTGAAGTTGACCAAAAACTGGAAAGTCTGTTTTTGCGGGTATTTGACGCCCTAAAAGAGCTGGTAGACCAGCTTTCAGCAACGCCCTACGGTCTGGAACAAGAAGTGGCTCAAGCTATTATGTCTGGCGTAGAGCCAGTATTTATAGAGCTGACGGCTCACCTAGGAGGGCTGGTAAGTCACTCGGGTTTAATTGTACCGGGTGCCGCCAAAAGTGCCCCAGCGGCGGCCAAAGTCGCGGCTAAAGTGCCGGCAGTCGCAGCCAAAGACGCAAAAGCAGCCAAGCAAAAGTCTGGAGAACTTCAAGAAGAAAGCGCTCTGCAACTGATTTTTCAAAGCGATGTCCCGGCATATCTACGGGAAATGTTGCAGATGTTTAAACAACCCGATGGACAGCAGAGCCGGCAAAAGCTTCAAGATATCTGTCGCAGTTTAGTGCGAGCCGGCGAGCAATTTGACCTGCGAAACTGGAGTGAATTGCTAGAATGTGCTGCCAAAGCGCTCTCTAACCCCAATATTACCTACAGCACACTGGCACCGCTCGTCATCAAAGAAATTAAACAGGCACAAGAATTAGTTTTAGCCGGCCTGGGCGCTGAAATTGCAGTGAGTTCCAAGCTCAAAGCCCTGCAACCGGCCCAAAAAGCACAACCCGCACCGGCAGAACGGGCGGTTGCTGGAGCAGGCAGCCCCAGCCGCAGCAGCAGCCGCGTCGGTGCAGGCATGAGTGGTGCGAAAAAAGCTGAAGCCGGTAAAGCCAAAAGTCCCAGCACCGCTCACGGAGGGGCAATTGTACCGGGCGAGGAAGGAGAAGACTTCACTCGTCAAAGCTCAATCGTCAATCGTTACGCCCCAGCCAACGAAGCCCCCGCAGGAAAACGAGCCGGTCACACAGGGCCAGAAGTGGGAATGGCAGAACTCAACAGCTTAGCCGATCTCTTTGAAGGGGAATCACCAGAATTGGATAGCAATTGGGAACCCGAAGAAGTTAACGAACCCAACCGCGAGAAAACAGACAATTCCCTCGTAGAAGCTTCAGCCAATATTTCCTCCGATTTACTGGCAAGCGATTTTTCAGACCTTCTATTTGAAGAAGACAGTAAAGATGAGCCGGCAGAGGAAGTCAATACCGTGGATGAACTGAACAGTTTATTTGGAGATGCATTCCTGGATGATGACAGCTGGGGAGCGGCAGCAGCCGAAGGGGAAAATTTGTTCGACAACTCATCAGCGGAACTGGTAGAGGACGGATTAACCTTTGACTTCAGCAACTTCGACGATGTCCCACAAACGGGCGCAGCAAAACACGCACACGGTAGCCTGGTAGACGCTACGGGCGATTTTGAAAGTTTAAACTTAGAAGGCAATCACAGCGACTTGAGTGCGTTCAGCGAGACAAACAATCTCGAAGAACTCTTTGCCGGTTTAAATGAGAAAGACCCTATGTTTGCCGATTCACCCTCTCAATCTAAAACATCAGGCTCCGCTGAAAGTAACCTAGAAGCGCTCTTTGAAGACAGCGAGGCGTTAGATTTCTCTCCTCAACCGCCCAGCCTCAGCATTCAACCCGCTGCCTCAGCAAGCCAAACACAAGCAACCCAAGAATGGAATGAGCTGTGGGATAGCGGCGGGGCAGCCGGCCCTGAAATCGCCGAGCCAAGTCGAGATCAGCCCATGAGTGGCAACAATTTAGAGTTTGACAGTCTGTTTGAGGAAGAACACGCTGCCAAACCTTCTTCTGCACCAGCCAGTGCCGCAGCAACCCAGGATGATTTAAACGATCTACTAGCCATCACTGAGCCTCAAGACATCAAAACAACGTCGGCTGTCGAAGAAATTTCCTTAGATCTTTTCCCCGACACAACCACAGACAGCTTCCTTGATTGGGAGCATTTAGATTTAGATGGTCTTCAGACAAGTCCGCAAGGCTCTAAGCAGACGAGCAGCGAAAATTTAGATGCCTTATTTGGGGACTCTGAGCTAGAGCAATATCCAGAAGGCGAACTTGATTGGGATGCTGAGACAAATTTAGAGGATTTATTGGGTCTGGAAACAGAAGCAGACACGAGCTGGTTCGATACAGAAACAGTGAGTGAGGAAGTGGCAGCAATGCCGGCTATGGGACAGACAGCAAATCAGGTGCCTTTCGCCCAACCGGCAGAGGAAACACTGAATTTTGACGGCGATCTGGCAGATTTATTTGAGTTAGCAGACGAAGAACCGCAAGAAACGCCAACGACGGCCGGCTCAGATAACAGTCTGGACTTTGGGGAGATGGATCTGTTTGCAGGAGAAACGGACGCCTCCGCCGCAGAAACCGACTTAGATTCCTCATTTGCTGAACAGTGGGATCTGTTTGAAGGTGCCGATTTAGATTTGGACTTACTTTCAACCGAAGCAGAGGAAACCCCCTCAATGTCTGGGGATCTGAACGCCTTATTCGGTTCCGAGCCGGCCTTAGAAACCGAACTCCCCGACTTCTCAAGCGATTGGTTAAATTCAGACGCCGCCTCAGAAGAAGAATCTCTGACGTTTGAGGATTTAACGGTTGCAGCCGCCGCCGATGACTCAGAAAACTTCTTTGAAGGGCTTGAGGACAGCAGCGAAGAGATAGACAACTTCGACTTTGAGGACAGCCTGCTCGACAGTGCAGAAGTCGAGAACTTTCAACAGTCCTTAAAGCCAGCGGAACCCATTGGACAAGCTGCTTCGCTCACCCTAGATCCTGCCGGTGGGTTTGATGATTTAGAAGCGCTGTTAGAGGAAAAACCGACAGCCCTTATGGTCGAAGGAGCGCCATCAGCGGTATTTTCTGAGCTAGAAAACTTTCTCAACCCTCCTGCCCCCCCAGCACCCACTCCCAAGCCGGTTGCAGCCCGCTCAGCGCCAGAGCCGATGGCTAAGCCAGCCCAGCAAGAAAGCGAATTTGCAGATTTAGAAGAACTGCTGTCGCTGTCTGAAATGACAATGCCTGGTGGCAGGGCCACCACAAAAGCCTCACCAGGGCCGATCTCGCCGAAAATGCGTCCCAAGGCATTTGCCGAGCAAACGATGCGGGTGCCGATCAAGCAACTCGATAACCTCAGCAACTTGGTTGGGGAACTCGTGGTCAACCGTAACAGCTTAGAACAAGACCAAGAACGGTTGCGCCAGTTCCTCGATAACTTGCTACATCAAGTGCAACAGTTGAGTGATGTGGGTCAGCGGATGCAGGATCTCTATGAGCGATCCCTGCTGGAAATTTCCTTGCTGAGCAGCCGGCAACACTATCAGTCATCGCGCAATAATCCTGCACGAGATGTTCACCTGAGCGGTGCAAGCTTTGACGCACTGGAAATGGATCGCTTCACCGGCTTCCACACCCAATCCCAAGAAATTATTGAGCTGATTGTGCGCGTTCGGGAATCAGCGGCAGACATTGAATTCCTTGTAGATGAGACCGAGCAAGTCACCCGGCAGTTGCGACAGGTGACAACCCAGCTGCAAGAAGGTCTGACTCGCTCCCGAATGGTGCCCTTCTCGTCTCTAGAACGAGTATTTCCTCTGGCGCGTGCTGTGCGTGACAAAGCCATTGAACACGGCAAGCAGGCAGAAATCCGGCTAGAGGGCCGGGACACCATGCTCGACAAGCTGATTTTGGAACACTTGTCTGATCCGCTCAAACACCTGATTAATAATGCCATCGCTCACGGGATCGAGATGCCAGAGGTGCGGCAAAGGTTAGGCAAGCCGGCAGTAGGCCGGATCACCATTCGCGCCTTCCACCAAGGCAACCAAACCGTGATTTCCTTCTCCGATGATGGTGCGGGGATTGATACAGAACGGGTGAAAATAAAGGCAGCAGAAAAGGGGCTAATCAAGCAGAGTGACGTGGCAACCATGTCCCGCCTAGATGTGTACGAGCTGCTCTATCACCCTGGTTTTAGTACGATGGAGCAGGCGAATATGACTGCCGGTCGGGGCGTGGGGATGGATGTCATCCGCAACGACTTGAGTGAAATCCGAGGCGTAATTACAACAGATTCTACGCCAGGAAAAGGAACCACTTTCACGATTCGCTTGCCGCTAACGCTGAGTATTTCTAAGGCGCTGTGCTGTATTAGTGATCGCGCTCGCATTGCCTTCCCAATGGACGGGGTGGAAGATATGCTGGATGTGCCCAGAGACCGAGTTCAAACGTCTGCTGATGGCCAGACTTGTATCCCCTGGCGCGATTCTATGCTGCCGTTCCGACACCTGCGCGAGTTGTTGGCCTATAACCGGCACCTCGGTCGCGGCAGCGTGTATGGTTCTAACGCCGAAGATGATGTGATTTCGGTGGTGGTGCTGCGAAGTGCCGGCAACTACTTGGCGCTGCAAGTGGATCAGGTATTGGGCGAACAGGAAATTG
This sequence comes from Microcoleus vaginatus WJT46-NPBG5, assembly GCA_019359355.1. Classification (GTDB taxonomy): domain Bacteria; phylum Cyanobacteriota; class Cyanobacteriia; order Cyanobacteriales; family Oscillatoriaceae; genus FACHB-68. The sequence goes on from JAHHHM010000003.1 coordinate 147,078, forward strand.
TAATTAAGCAGCTAGAAGGGCCGGTGCCCAAGCCGATTGGCGTTGCCGGTGCGACGGTAATGGGTGATGGCCGGATCGTGGCAATTGCCGACGTTTTAGAGCTAATTGACCTGGCAGCCGGTCGCTTGAGAAAAGAAAGCGGTGGGGCGCTGTGGGATGAAGCGACTCATACACCGGCAGAACTGCCGCCAGAGAAGACTGAACCAACTGTTCTGATCGTCGATGACTCCATCACGGTGCGCGAACTTCTCTCCATGACCTTTAATAAGGCCGGCTACCGGGTAGAACAAGCCCGTGACGGTCAGGAAGCCTGGGAAAAACTGCGTTCCGGTCTGCCCTGCGATATTGTCTTCTGCGATATTGAAATGCCTCGAATGGACGGCTTGGAACTGCTTTCCCGGATGCAGAAAGACCCGATTCTTACCGATCTCCCGATTGCGATGCTCACCTCTCGCGGCGCTGACCGGCACCGGCAAATGGCAGTCCAATTAGGGGCGCGGGGTTACTTTACCAAGCCTTATCTAGAAGAAGCGCTACTAGAAGCGGCAAACCGGATGCTCAAAGGCGAAGTCCTCGTCATCACGAAGGCTGAAGCCTCATAAATCGTAAAGGGCTAATTGCTAATTTTTCAGTTTTATTAGCAATTAGTCCTTCACTTTAAAATCTTGAAAAAGTCAATAAAACTCCTAGGGGTGGAGATGTGTTTTTACTTTAAATTTCTTAGGGTTTGCACATCCCCCCAAAATTGCATCATATTCCCCTGCAACAGCGCCGCTACAGCCCTCAAACCCCTAATTTCTGGCAAATTGGGGTTAATCTTAAGCGCCGGCTCCAGCGCCTTCTCAGCAGCTTTAGGATGCAGATCGTACAGATGCAAAAATGCCAGGTAAGCATAACCATAAGGATTTTGCGAGTCTAATCGCACAACCTCTTCTAGTGCTGAAATAGCGCCCTTCGCGTCCCGTTGTAATACCCTCGCTAGCGCCACTGCATAGGCGTAGGCGCGTTTTGGCCCTTCCTGAGCGAGCCGGCGCTCCATTGCTAATTCCGTTTGAACGGTATAATCCTGAATTGGGTCATACTGGTTAATTCGCCCGATCTCCTCAAAAACATGGGTGAGAGCATCTGGACCCTGCGGCAGAGAAATTGCTAAGATTCGCAACTGCGTGATTAAATCTAATTCCGGTGCCGGCACTTGTTTCGCTGCTGTCTCAATTTTTAGGGAAACATCGGGCACTTTTATCGGATAACTTTCTCCAGTCTGCCGGTTTAGATAAGTTGCCTTTAAGGTGTAAATTCCCCTGGCATTGGGAGGCGGCAGCATTGCCATTCGTTCAATGACTTGAAATTCTTTTGCTTTGAAGTTTGCCGGTATTCCTTGATGCAAGCTGCCGGTGCCGATCCCATGATCGTGCAACCATTGTTGTGATTGGGGAATTTGGGTTGCCGGAATTAGAAAATTAGCCGGTTTTTGGGGATTAGTTTGCCAAGTTAGCAAGACTACACCGGCTTGCAATTGATCCCAAGAACCTGACCATTCATAAGTTACCGGCATCGGCACCCCAGGAGGCGTTTGATCGGGAACGCTGACTCGTTCTAGCTGTATGCGATTTGGGCTTTTGCCGTTAGAATTACCCGAAATTAGGCGATTAGCAGATTTGGCTGCTTCCTCTGTTCCCTGTATCTCAACAGCCGGCACTTGTCGATGGTAGAGTTTCAATAGGCTGCCATCAGGTAATGGCCAAGACTTTTTTAATTGGAAATCCCCACTTTGCTCAATTGCTTTCACAATGGCAGCTTGAGCTTCTGTTGGGACTGAACCTTGATCGCCGGTTTTAGTAATAAACCAGGAGAGGGAACGTACGTCTTGAGAAACTTGCTTTAAATTAACGCCCACTTGACGCGCATAAACTTGGAAGTTGGCTAGTGCGCCATAGTAGTTGAAATTGTGCTGGTTAATTGCCGGCGTTGAAGGCAAAACGCCTATATTTGAGTTTAAATATGGTTCCGTTTGAATAATTTCAGCAATGACTTGCTGATGAGGCCATTCAGTGCCTAAATAAGCATAATGTTGAGCACGAGGACTCAAGAATTGGGTGAATTGCCGACTGAGAAAACCTCCCCCCGGCCACAGATTTAACGACATTAATAAAATAGCGATGCCGGCAGTTCCCCAACGAATATATTTACCCCATCGACGCGGCCAAAGTGTCAAGCCATAAGCTAACAATAGGGATAAAATCGGCAGATAGGGCAAGACATATCGGGAATCTTTGTTAATATTCAGCGAACATAATAAATAAGCGCCGATCAGGAAGACTGCTAACCATTTGATTGCCGGTAGAAAGCGAGGGGGAGATGCTGCTTGATTCTTGAAAAGCGGTTGCATCCAATACAGAAGAAACCCAACTGCCGGCACTAACAACAATGGCCAAGAAACGATTTGAGGTAAGTCTTTCCAGTAAAATGTCCAAGCATCCAACGTATTAAGCGCCGGATCTCCTTCTGCAATTGCTGAATCTAGGGTCGCACGTTTACCACCTGTGAGAATGAGCAGCCAATTCGTGCGATACCAAGGGCCACATACCAGCAACGATAGCATTAAAGACCAGGCTAACTGAGCCACGCCAATCCATTGCCGGCGGCGGATTGCACTGATTGCCCCCCACAACACCGGCACAAATAGGAAAAATAAAGATGTCTGTTTAACCAGCAATGCTAGACCGAAACAAATGCCGAATCCACTCACTGTTAACCATTGGGAGAGGTGTGAACTCTTTCCTGTTCCACCTCTCTCCTTTTCCTGTTGAATTTTCCAAATTGTGAGGCAATAAAATGAAAGCGTAACCGCAGCGGTTAGTGGGTAATCGAGTAAAAAATCTAGCCGAACTAAATATAAACCGGGCAATAATAAACACAATCCAGCCGCCCAAAGACCAATTTGCCGGTTAAAAAGCCGAGTGCCTAAACCATAAACCGATCCCAACAAAATTGTGCTTAAAAATAGATTAATCAGCGTGGCTTGATCGGAACCGGCACCAAAAAGATGGAGAAAACCTGCTGTAATGATGTAGGTCAGGGGAGGAACTTTCGAGGAGATCATCCAAAAACTCGACCACCACTCACCATTCAACCAGTGAGGGTGCTGCAAAGCTTGCCAGTAAGTCAAACCGCCGGTTAAATACTCTGCCTGATCCCAAGCCGGGACTGAGCGATCAAAGGCAAACCAGACGCGATCACTCACTGCACCTGCTAGCCAAATTAACCCTAGAGCCGGCAAATCCCCAAACTTTCTACCTTCTCCTCTATCAACCACAAACTCAAACCTAACTATACTGACATCTCATCCGCGACAGAGCCTATAATCAAAGCTGCCTTAGATCCGCAGCAGTGAACCCCCGCCCAGAATAATTCATTTTCTGGAACCCTGCATCTTAAATATCCTGCTGCCGGCTAACAATTAGCTTCTAGCCCCTCACCTACTCTTCTTACTTGCGGTTCCATCCATGACTCGTTTTTTTGCCCTCTCGTCTCGCTTCGTGTTCATTCCGCTCAGCTTGGTCGTTGTTGGCCTAAGTGATCTGGGTGCAAAGGCCCAGAACAAGTTGTATAGCCCAATTACCTTACCGCCTAATAATCAAGTTTCAGATACCCTATCAGAAAAAGATATCCCGACAGGTCAGGGTGGATTTGCAAGAGACTACATTTTGACGCTGACAGAGGGAGAACAGCTAGCCGTTGACTTGTCATCCGATAGTTTTGACGCGATGGTTTCCCTGCTAGCCGAAGATGGCTCAACCGTCGCGGAAAATGATGATGGCCCAGATGGCACCACGAACTCCCTGTTGTTTTCCCGCATTACTAAAGCCGGTACCTATATTATTCGGGTGCGAGCCTTTGGCGAAACCGGCATCGGAGCCTTTAAGCTGAAAGTAACTCGCTTGCGGCCCATCTGAGGGGTTTGGCGACCCTCAAAAACTTTTTTTTCTAAGGTACTTGCCAAAAACTCATTTGATTTGCTACTTTAATAAAGCACCAAAAAAACGGTTGCCGGAATAGCTCAGTTGGTAGAGCAGAGGACTGAAAATCCTCGTGTCCCCGGTTCAAGTCCGGGTTCTGGCATTCAAAGTTAATTAAGCCTAAAGTAGTATAATCAAGGGCTTTCGATATTCTCAGCTTGTGGAATCTTCTGAGTTGTGAAAAAACGTTGAATCTAATCTATAGATTAAATTCTATGAATTAAATATTTTCAATAGAAAATAATCTATGAATTTAAAGAATTCTACGCTGAGAAAACCCAAAAAAATACGACTTGGCAATAAAGATTTCCATAAGCTGCTAAGCCTTGGCTGATAAAGTTAGGCTTGTCCATCCAGGTTGGCAATGAAGTGGCCAACTTGGGCTAATAGAGTGAGGCTATCGACACAAGCCGAACACTCAGGTCTTGCTAAGCAGTTATGCATTTAATTTTCTAGCTAGATTAAGGGGAAAGCCGAAGAAAGGGAGAGGATAAAAGACATGGGAGATTGAGAAGCCTTTCATAAAATAGCAAACTAAATGCGTAGTAGCTTCTATCGTTAAACTGCTATCAATCTCATATACTTTCCGCATAAATTGCTTGAGGAGACGCTCTCATGCTGTAGATATTCCTTATAGGTAAAGCAGCCAGATAGGGTGCCGGTGCTAGAACTTCTGATTGAGGCAAATTCGACCCAAGATGAATGTTAAGGCTTTTTGGAACACCGAATGTGCTGTCGGCAGGGAGGAGAGCATTTGATCCACAAAACACAAATTCTGCGTCATAACACGTATTTATCAATCCCTTGAAAAAAAATTGTTTCCGGTTTACCCTCATTGAGTCTCGATTTCGAGAAATTTTCCGCCAGACTTCTGTAACCGATGCCTTTAAGGGTGCCGGTGTATCAGCGGGCGATGGTGAGGTCAACCTCCGAGGCCGGGTCACTGACGCTTTAAATGGCCGATTTCAAAGCTAATTACAGCCCATAAAGGTTGAGCGCCCCTCGCTGACCGATTCTCCAAAATTTAGGTTGCCGGTTTGTAAGGGGTTTATAAATCTCTAAAATTAAAATGCCTAGGGATTTGTTAAAGACAGCCTGTAAAACAGAACTTGGGGCGAGGAACGTAAGGAGGAAAGCAAAGACCGTGAATCTAGAATTAGTCAAAGACCTATTTGCAAAGGGCGGCCCAGCCATGTGGCCGTTGCTGGCTCTGTCTATCCTGTCTGTGGCAACGATCATCGAGCGCCTGTGGTTCTGGGCTAACATTGTGCTCAAAGAAAGGGCGATTGTGAATCGAGTGCTAGAGGCGGCTCGTTATGATTGGGGCGTTGCTAACGAAATTGCCAGACAAGCACATCGGCAGCCTATTGGGCGATTTCTCTATGCGCCATTACGTTTACTACAGCCCGATCCAGAAGTGTTTCGCTTGGCACTGGAGGCGGCGGCAGATGATGAATTGGCTTCCATGCGACGGGGAGATAAGGTCTTAGAGGCTGTGATTGCCTTAGCTCCTCTTTTAGGATTGTTGGGAACCGTTTTAGGTTTGATTAACTCGCTCGGTTCTATTCGCCTAGGCGATCTGGGAACGTCTTCAACGGCAGGAGTGACATTAGGGATTGGGGAAGCGCTGATCAGTACAGCGGCGGGCCTAGTCGTGGCAATTACCAGTTTGGCCTTCTATCGAGTATTTCAGGCATTTTTGTTTCAGCAAGTTAAGATTTTCCGCAAAGCTGGAAGTGAGCTAGAGTTGCTTTACCGGCAGTTCTGGCCCCAATCGCACAATCACCGTTATCCGGTTGATAGTAGTGTGGCTGCACGTCCCCCAGATGTATTGGCTGAAGAAAATTCGACTCGGAATAAAGGAGCGATCAAATATAGCGCCCCACCAGAGGAGCCAACTCCATTAGAAGAGGCGAGCCGGTTGAACAAAGCAATTGAACAAACAACCCCGTCACAGGAGCCAACTCCGTTAAAAGACTCTAAGGCGTCTGAATCCCCTGATTTGGGCAGCGTCTAAGCATTAAGCTGCTGGACAATCTGCCGGTATCGCTTCTGAATTACGATCGCTCCCTAGCAAATTTTCCCAACCCCAATTGCACCCATCATCTGTGCTATGAAGATTAACTTGGATTCTCCCTCGGAAGAAGCTCGGATTGAAATCGTTCCTTTGATTGATGTCATTTTTTGTATCTTGACATTTTTCATCCTTGCTGCATTGCAACTAACCCGTCAGCAAGCGATTACGGTTGATTTACCGAAAGCAAGCACCGGCCAGCCGCAGATCCGTAAAATGTTAATCGTTGGTCTCGATCCGTTCGGTCAAGCTTACATCGAGCAGCGGCGGGTAAATCCAAATCAGCTTTCTCAAGAGTTACTAGCCTATAGCTCCAACAATCCAGAGGGTTTGATGGTGCTGTATGCCTCTAAGGACGCGAAATACAACGATGTGGTGCAGGTGTTGGATCAAATGCGAGAAGTGGGCGGCAGTCGCGTTGCCTTAGCCACTCTGCCCGGTTCCGAGAGTGAGCCGGTTAATCCGAATCTTTTAACGCCGGTTAATCCGACAATTCCAGGGTTAACTCCAACTCCTAATGTCACTCCATCGGTTCCTTTAAGTCCCTTGGGCACGCCGACACCTGGGACAACCTTTAATCCAAATCAGTTGCAGTTGCCTGGAGTGCCGGCTGATGGAAATTCTGTTCCCCAAAATTAGGAATCATGCGGGTGGAGCCAAAAATGCAATAAGTTTTTACTGTTCTAATGATGAATTTTGAGGGAGTAAAAGGCTTATAGACATACAAAATTACAATTTACATGAGTTGACTTTCAGGAAGTTGCGAGCCTTCTAGCAAGAAACCTTTATCTATTAAGCATTTAATCAGATTTATTAAATGCTCTTCTTTACTTAGTAGGCCGAGCAGAGCAATTAGGGTAAATAATTCCATATAAAGGGATAAGGAGATATTTATAATGGACAAGCAAGCATCGGATGACTTGATGCAGAAAATTCGTCAACAATTTGACACAGCTCCTTATCCCAGAAAGCCTCTAGAATCATCTCCTAAGAATGAGCCTAACTTTCTTTTTACTCATAATTTAGTCACGCCTTACTATTTAAGAAATCAAAAAGTTATAGAAACCGAAGGGAAAGTTATTTTAGATGCCGGTTGCGGAAGTGGCTACAAAGCCTTGGCTTTAGCTGAGGCCAATCCCGGCGCTAAAATTGTGGGAGTTGACCTATCAGAAGAATCCGTTAAGCTAGCCCGACAGCGATTAGAGTACCACGGATTTGAAAGTACAGAATTTTATGCAATTTCCATAGAAGAATTACCAACCTTAAATTTACAATTTGATTATATTAACTGTGACGAAGTTCTTTATCTGCTGCCTGATCCAACTTTAGGATTACAGGCGATGAAGTCTGTTTTAAAAGCCAATGGAATTATTCGGGCAAATCTGCACAGTCTTCTACAGCGTGGTTACTATCTTCGCGCTCAGAAAGCTTTCAAACTAATGGGATTAATGGAGGAAAACCCTAGAGAAGAGGAGATTGAAGCAGCAGTACAAACTATGAACGCTTTAAAAAATGAAGTGCTTCTTAAGGTTAGAACCTGGTTTGATAAGGCAGACGAACAGTGGATACTGATGAATTATTTGTTTCAAGGTGATAAAGGCTTTACAATACCTGAAATGTTTTCGGCTTTGAGGATGGCTGATTTAGAATTAATCAGTATGGTGAATTGGCGGCATTGGGAATTGCTGGATCTGTTTAACCCAGATGATTTGCCGGCCTTTTTAGCGATGAGCTTGCCTGAAGTTCCTGTGGAAGAGCAGCTGCATTTGTTTGAATTGTTACATCCAGTCCACCGTCTGCTTGATTTCTGGTGTGGTCATCCCAACCAGGCAGAACCCTCTCTATCCGTTGCCGGTTGGCAGCATTCTGACTGGGAAAAAGCTGTTGTGTACCTACATCCTCAGCTCAAAACGGCTGAGATTGAGCAAGGGGTGCTAGAGTGCATTGCGAACCACACGTCATTCACGATCAGCAGTTATATCCCGTTGCCCACCACAACTCCTATTGTGTTGGAGAGCAGTATAGCGGCTTGTCTGCTGCCATTGTGGGAGCGAGCGCTGCCGGTGAAGTCCTTGGTAGCACACTGGCTGCAAATAAGGCCGGTCGATCTGGTGACGTTGGAGCCGGTGAGCCAAGAAACAGCCTTCAAGGAAGTTAAAAAACTTTTGATGAAGCTAGAAACCTTTGTATACGTGCTTCTGGAGTGTTTAGCTTGAATATTTCACAACAGAATAAAAAAAGTTTTAGCACAGTGATATGAAAATGAGAAAAAGTGGGTATTTTAGATAAATTATGCATAGCTCAGCTTGAAACCTCTCATAGGCTCTTAGAAAAAACTTTGGTGGAGGGTGATATCAAACTGATGAAACGTGGGTAAGTTAAAATCAGCAGATAAGAAACAAGCATCCCACCCCTCAAGGAGAAGCCTCTCATGAAGACAGAATTTAAAGCCAAGTTCCTGCAACACCTCAACCAAAAGAAACAGGATCAAGGTTTTACACTAATTGAACTGCTGGTCGTCGTTATCATCATCGGTATTCTAGCTGCTATCGCATTGCCCTCACTGCTAAGCCAAACTAACAAAGCCAAGCAGGCTGAAGCAAGACAAAACGTCGGCGCTATGAACCGCGCACAACAAGCGTTTTTCCTAGAAAGAAATAACTTTACCACTGATCCCAATGAACTAGGCGTTGGCATTAAGAGCCAAACTACCAACTTCAGATACACCATTTCTGGAACTACGAATACTGTAATTAGTAACAGAGCCGAAGGGATTGGTGCGGTTACACTCAAATCCTATTCCGGTGCAGTCGGTACTCTCCTTAGTGGGACAGGTAGTGGAACTGAAGTCCTGACGCAAGCGCTGTTGTGTGAGTCTAATAACCCCACGAACGTTGCTTTAACTTTAGCCAACATTGATGACTGTCCGGCTAACTGGAAGAACCTGGGCAAGTAAAAATAGCATTTTCCTGGTCTAGGTTTTGGCCAGTGCTAGCAAAAGTTATAGTTATAAAGAGTAGCGTACGCTTGCGCTACTCTTTTTGTTGTCCAAGTGAAATCTGAAATATTTTTATGACCTCTAAAAGCTTTCTAAATGAGCGGGTTCCGTGGCAGCAGCAGGCCCAGCAATATCTCGCCCAAGGAAATTATACCCAAGCTGCTAGCCTTTACGAACAAGCAATTGGAGCTGAACCTGATGTGAAGTCTCATTACTGGCATTTAGGGCTGATGTTGCTGTTGCAGGGGCAAGAAGCAGAAGCTCACACTACTTGGTTGCTGGGAATGGTGGATGGAGAACCAGAATTGGTTGAGCAGTGGACTGAAGAACTTGTGAGGGTGCTAGAAGTTGAGATTCAGCAGCGGGAAGCTCGGGAGGAGCAGTCTGTTGCGTGGCTGCTCCGGCAGCATCTGCGAGAAATTTGCCCAGCAAATATTAACAACCTTTTGCATCTGATCCGTCTCGCCATTCAGTTTCAAGAGTTTACAGGAGATGAACTCTATGAGTGGGGAGTAATTGAACTCCTACAGGCAGACTCAGTCCCAGACCTTGACTTCGCACTATTGATGCAAGCCTTGCGAGGGGTTTTAGACAGCGCTCCGCTGAACCCCTCATCATTGGAGTTGGTAGAAGCAAGTCTCGCTCATGTCCGTGATCCTCTGGCGTTTCTGATAGTATTGTTACCCGCCGCCGTTGTCATCGCTCATTCCTATAGGCGACCGAGACTAGCCGCGCGTTTAGCTGAACTTTATTTACAGGTGGATGCTAATCACCTAGAAGTTTTGCGCCATTTGGCAGTTTTTTATCAAAATGCTTGTGATTATGATAAAGGTATTGAAACTGCTAAGTTATGCTATTCTCTCTTAGAAAAACTCCCGGATCGAGTTCACGCTAATTCCATAATTCTTCGGGGCTTAATGAGCGCAGGTGGCTACTGGGAAGAAGCGACCTCAGTCTTCCACAGGCAAGAATCTTTGCTGTCTGAACTCATAGAAGCCCAGCCAAAAGCACTGGCTGAAATCGAAGTTTTACGCTTATTGAATGCGAGTTTTTTTACCCCCTACTTTCAGGATTACCCGCAGAGTTATAGAACCCTTCAAAATCAATTAGCTCAGCTTTGCCAAGCAAACGTCCAAATTTATGCCCGAGAGCCAGTAAAGCGATACAAGGGAGGGATTTTACAGCGCCAGGAGGTGGGAAGTTTTTCTAAACCCCTCAAAATAGGGTATATATCCCACTGTTTTAGGCAACATTCGGTTGGCTGGCTAGCGCGGTGGCTGCTTCAATATCATGATCGGGAACAGTTTCAAATTTATGGCTATTTCTTAACCCATAAATGGACGCACGATCCTATAGAGGAATGGTATATTAGCCAGTTCAGCAAAGCTTACCAGTCAGCAGAAGGATTAGACGTTGCTGAACATATTTACCAAGATCAAATTGATATTTTGATCGATCTCGACAGCATCACTCTCGATACCAGTTGCGAGGTAATGATGCTAAAACCTGCTCCGGTTCAAGTCACTTGGTTGGGGTGGGATGCGACAGGAATTCCAAACGTTGACTATTTTATTGCTGACCCCTATGTTTTACCAGTCTCTGCTGAAGATTACTATTCAGAAAAAATCTGGCGCTTGCCGCAAACTTATATAGCTGTAGATGGTTTTGAGGTAGAGGTGCCGACTCTCCGACGGGATCAGCTAGATATTCCAACTGAAGCCGTGGTGTATTTCAGTGGGCAGAGGGGTTACAAGCGCCATCCCAATACGGCACGACTACAAATGAAGATTATCAAGGAAGTTCCGAATAGCTACTTTTTAGTTAAGGGGACAGCGGATGAAGAATCGATGAAAAATTTCTTTATCCAATTAGCAGAGGAGGAGGGAGTGGATTGCAAGCGCCTGCGATTTCTATCTGAAGTCGCTTCAGAAGCTGTTCACCGCGCTAATTTGAGCATCGCAGATGTGGTACTCGATACCTATCCCTACAATGGAGCCACAACTACGCTGGAAACGCTGTGGATGGGAATTCCTTTAGTCACCCGTGTGGGCGAGCAGTTTGCAGCTCGCAACAGTTACACGATGATGGTAAATGTGGGGGTAATGGAAGGAATAGCGTGGACTGATGAAGAGTATGTGGAATGGGGCGTTCGCTTAGGAAAAGAGTCGGCTTTGCGGCAACAAATTTCTTGGAAGTTGTTGCGATCTCGTCAAACCTCTCCCCTATGGAATGCCGAGCAATTTACCCGTGAAATGGAGAAAGGTTACGAACAAATGTGGCAAAGATTTCTTGACACAAAGTAGGTAGGGATAAATATACATTTGTTGATGTCCAACTATTATTCGCAAAAAGCCTTCTTTTGTCAGCCCCCTTGGAAAATGGCCATGTTATAAGTTTGATGATGTATGTGCAGATAAGCGCTCACGCACCGCAAGACGATAAAATTCTTCAAGTGCTTCTACGCAAGTCAAGTCATCGTACAGATAAGAATGGCGCTCCGCCATCTGCTCAATAATGCTGCTTCTCCACTCTACATCTAGACCTAATTTAACAGCAATTTCAATATATTCAGCTTCATTTTTCGCAATTGTATCTGTTACGCCCAACATTTTCAAAATTCCGTAGGTATGGCGACCGCGCATAAATTCACCCGGACAGGTAACAACTGGCAAGTTGCAAGCGATTGCCTCTAATGTTGTGTTACCGCCCGACCAACTGAGAGTGTCTAAGAAAACATCTGAAACTAAGTTGAGTGCCCAATAATCAACTTGATTTAGGCGAGGCAAAATTACACAATACTCTTCACTATTTAAGTTAAATTCCGCAAAAGCCCGTTGGAGACGTTGCCGAAATTTTTCAGTAATATGAACGCTATTGTGACAGAGAAAAGCAAACTGAGCGTGGGGAACTTTTTGAGCAATTGCCCCAAAAACCCAGTCATACTTCGGTAGATACTTAAAAAGAGATTGACAGGATAAATACACAACGGCTTCTTCTCGAAGCTGAAACTCCGAACGAGCTTTTTGAACTTCAGGGAGGTCAGGTTTCGCATAGGAAATTCCTATATTTGGCAACCGTATTAATGCTTCTGAATAGTGTTCTTGGGCATTTTCTGGCTCCATCAGATCGCTGGAGAGAAAATAATCAACTGTAGGTAAGCCTGATGTAATGGGATGCCCCCAGGTTGTACACTGGACTGGGGCGAGGCGAAGAGCGGCAATTTGCATCATTTGCGGATCCATACCGATATCTAACATCACCAGCACATGCACTTGATCGGTAATAACCTGCTTGCAAACCGCTTCTATATCTTCGGGAATATGACGAAAAGTATCACTGTAAAGACGAAATTTTTGAGTAAAATAATCTATCTGTTTATGAGTATAATAGCAATAAACTTCAAAGTTTTGATGGTTGGAGTGTCGTAGCCAGCCAAGCATCAGTTTACCGACTGTATGTGCTCGCATACAGGGTGATACATAACCAATCCGAATTTTACCATTTTGGCTTAGTGGTGGCATCATTAACGCCTGTGACCATTGGGTATAGTTTGCTGCCATTATTTGATGAACAAACTGACCGTAGGGAATTTGTATATCTAAATCATTTTTCCCTTGATACTGGAGATAAAAGTTATTATGGTATCCAATATCTTCTAAGGCTCGTTTTTTGTCTTCAGGAGTTTCTAGAGAGGTTTGGTGAATTAAATCATATAAACCTTTAACAAATCTTTGTCTGTAAACTTCAATTTGTTCTTCAGTATCATAAAGAATAGGTAGAATAAGCTGGCTTTGAAGTTTCAAAGCTAAACTGTCTGGTATTACCTGTGAAGCATTGCGAAGAAAAGAGATAGCTTCATCAGGGCGACCTGCTTCTTGCAAAGCCAGACCTGCTAAAAAATAAAGAATGACTTCTTTTGGATAAACTTTGATAGCTTCTTGTAAGGTTTCTATCGCTAGTTCATATTGGTTAAGAAATTTGTAACAAGCTGATAAAGCCCTGGAAAACTTAACGGTTACTGTTTGTGTTCTTTGATACTCTCGAAGATATTTAATTGCTTCTTCATATTCTCCCCGTTCAAAATAAGAATACCCATAGTAAAGAGTAGCCTGGGCCGGATCTTTCTTGGCATCAAGCGCTACTCCCAAATTATAAAGAATATCAGGATCACGAGGGTTAAGTTGAAGAGCTATTTCATAAGTTTCTACCGCTTCTGCCACTTGATGACGCTCCATCAAAACATTACCCAAGTTAAGATAACTGCCGAAATGTTCTGGATTAGCTTTGATACAAGCCCGATAAATTTCTTCTGCCCGCTCAATGTCGTCACTTTGATAAAAAAGATTGCCCAGGTTGTTGTAAGCTTGAACTCCTTTTGGCTCAAGTTCTATGGTCTTTTGATAGGCTCCTATTGCTTGCCCAATTTCACCTACTTTTTCTAGGACGACTCCTAAGTTATAAAATAGATCAGCTCTAGTTGGTTCAATTTTTAAAGCTTTAATTAATACAGTTAGCGCTTTTCTATATTGCTCTTGGTGATAATAATAAATTGCTAAATTCAACCAATGGATAGCTTTATTACTATCTAGGTGTAATAATTCTTTGTATTTAGTTTCAGTTTTTTCTGTATCTTTAATGGATTGAAATTCCAAAATTTTAATGCACAAAGCTTCAATCATTCTTTTTTTCTCCTTATCCCCCAAACTTTTAATAGCCGGCAGAACCGATTTATTTTGCGATTGATTGAGAGTTGACCAGTCATAATTTCGAGTTTTACTAGTGTCCCAACTAAAAACCTGTAAGCCTTTCCAAGATATATAGCTACCATCATCTTTTGTGGAAGTCCAATCTAGCAACAGTTCGCATTGCGTATGGCTTGTTAAAAAGTCCCAGTTAGCTTGCCGAGCTGTTTCACAATTACTGTGACTTAAGACAATGAGTGCTCGCTCAGCCAGTAAGGGTTTTACTAAGAGTAACGCCATTAAATGAGAGCGATAATCGTGATAACTATCATAAAAATAAACACCGATCCGATCTTCGGTTTCAAGTTCTCGAAGTTGAAATAAAAATTCTTGAATATCTTGATCGCATAAAAAAACTCGATTTTCTAAATCAAAATTAGACAAACTTTGAACTAGTTGGTTAAAGCTTTCTCCGAAAGGATCAAAATCAGAAAAATTATCAACTGCATAGGCTACTGCTTCGGGAACCTTCATCAAGGCTGCTATTAAGTTCGCTCCCTGGAAGCAACCAACTTCACAATAAACTTCGTCCTTTTCCATACACCCCACAGCAAAAGTTACTAATTGCATAACATTAGGTGTTGTTAAACCCCCAATTTCGTTTAGAATTTGCTGAAATTGGTCTGACTTAGGACGAACTGAAGTTTTACCCCAATCTTCGTAAAGTTCGGGTAGCTGTTGAATAAACTTTTGGTAGTCCATTTTTTCTAACTCCTAAAGCTAAATAATTTTTGGCTTATATATCCATCTAGAGCACATCATGCTTTTAATATAATAACCTTAAATGATTTAGGAAAGGCAATACCATCAGTTCTTGTAAAAGACGGAAATTTTAAGCTCACAATGTTTAAATGTTGTATAGGAATACTATGTATTCTTGCTATGACTGTTGGTACTCTACAAAATGCTGATTACTTAAACTGTCAATACTATAGGATACAATTTTTTCTGCTTTTACTAGAGATATGGCCTGTTTATTTTCATGTTTTAAGACGATTCGAGAGTATATCTGGGGCCAAAGAGTTTCCCAATGAATTTCATACATCTGCTCAACCAGGGAAATTTCTGGCCCATCATTTACGTCTAAATCTTCCTCCATCATCAAATTCATAATAGCAGTAGACAAAAGTAGAAGGGCATCATCGTCAGCAATGTTGCTGGTATCTATTAACAAAGTGATTTTTTGTTTACAAGGGTGAGTAACTATAGTCTTAATAACTTGGTTCACTTCTAGGCCAAGGAAATTCTTCGGAGTAGACCAATCAGGAAAAACTATTAAGTTAATATTCTTTAAATGAGTCGACCGAGAAAGATTCACTTGATCGCTGCTATTTGGTAAGGTTTCTGCGGCCCCTGAAAGCTTAACACGAATTATCTCAAGAAAACGAAGAGCCGTAGGAGCCGGCCCATAATTCTCAATAGCCCGCGTCCTGCTACAGAAATGCGTTCTAAAATTCCCGGTTCGTTGGCAATGCGCTCTACAACTTGCTCAAGGTTGTCTAGCTCAACGCCGATGTAGGGCCGCCAGTTCCCTGGCATGACTGGAAGTACCGCATTATACTTTTTAAAATCTACATGAAATGTCACGCAACCCGCTGCTAAAGATTCCCAAAATCGCCAGATATCCCACCACTCTACATAAGGTTTTTCTGTCTAAGTACAGGGAACCATGTAACCCCCAAAACCAGCACAAGCAATAGAAGTTTTTAAGCGTTGATAGTAATTCGGGTAGTGTCGTTGCTCTGTTTGAACCTAATATAAGTATTGATAGCTATCTAATGGGGGCTGCTCGAACTTATCAAACGTATCATAAACTGGAAAAATTGAGTTGATGAGTGGGCCAAGCTGATGCAGCGCAATTTCCCTTAAGGGATGCTCAATTTCAACTCGCATGGAGTCAATTCTTACTAACCCCGGAGGAAATTGTTCTTGAATATTTTTGTTATTACCTATTCAACTCGCATGGAGTCAATTCTTACTAACCCCGGAGGAAATTGTTCTTGAATATTTTTGTTATTACCTAGTGTGCTGTGGCTATTTCTAAAATTGCTGAGTAGCTTTTGGCTTCTGTGGTTAAAATTTATAAGCTCTTGAGTTTCTTGAATAAATAATGCGGTTAGAAAGCCCAAACGTCCAAGACCTAAAGTTGGCTAGGTAGACAGACTTGCTGTTATAGTGAGTTCTCAAAATAATATCAAAATTTATAAAACTTGGACTCCAAGCTTGCGTAATGAGATCATCAGAATCGTCTAGATAGATGGTAATATACTTTCGTTTGATATGAAACAGATTCTCTAGGATATTTTGGTAATGTAAAACCCATGTTTTTCCAAAACAAGAACAGCACAATCGTCAGGCGTTATCCTTGGGTCATGACATAGGAAATATTCTTCTTGCTCTGGTGATATCCGCCAATAGTTGATATTTGAATAAAAAGGTACTCCTAGTTCTTTAAATCCTTCAGCTATACAGACAGTTAAATGCTGGTAACCAGTGCCAGAACAATAAAAAAATACTTTGCCATCAAAAGTTTGTTGTGAATGCAATAAGGCATCTGCACGCTCACTGTTCATAAATAGTGATAGAAAATTTTAGCTGTATTTTATCGTAAAAAGACTGTTTTTGCTAAGTTGACTACTTTGCAAGAAGGAAGATTCTCAGCTCCTACTTCTGAGATAACTGATATATTTTCGTTGTTTAAAGTAATTCGAGTTTGAATGCGAGGTAACAAAGCTGACCACTGGAATTTATCAATTTGGCTCAGCAAGGATATTTCAGGTTCCGTCTCAACATCTAAATCTTCTTGCATAAAAAGATTCATGGTCACACTTGAGAGAATTACACTCGCGTCCTCGTCAAAAATATTAGAAGTATCTACTAGCAGAGTCATCCAATTTTTTTCTGGATGCGTAACAACAGCCTTAAGAATTTCTTTTAATTCCAAGGCTAAAGCCTCTTCTCCAACAGACCAATCTGGAAAAATAATTAAATTAATCTCTTTTAAATTTAAAGACAAGAGCGTTGCATCAATCAAAGCTGAACTCACAGTTGTTGCCATTTTTGACCATGAAAACTTTTTAGCTTGCTCAATTCCAGCGGCAGTTAATAAAGCTCGAATATCGGTTTTTTGAATCTCACAAAGTGCATTGGTAAGCCCGTTAATATCTTCGTCATTGACATATAAAGTTGCCTGACCAGCCACTTCAGGAATGGATGAATTAGGACAAGTTATTACTGGGCAACTACAAGCCATTGCCTCTAAAATAGGTAATCCAAACCCTTCATACTTCGACGGATAAACTAATGCAACCGCACCAGAATAAGCAGCTTTTAGCTCATCATCGCTCAGTTGCAGCATATGAACCACAACACCTGAGGTGCAATTTCTAAAATCAGGTGGCAACAAACCTCCACTACCCGTGCAAAGAATTTCAAAACCATGCCGGCTGCACAACTGAGCAAACGCTTTGAAAAACAAAACAGAGTTTTTGTAACCGCTGCCAATACCAACCCCTATAAAGTAGGGTTTCGAGATCCCGTACTGGCTCTTAAACTTTATTACTTCTTCAGGAGTTCCTGGTGCAAAAGTATCTTTGACGCCGCAATGAGCTACGATCACTGACTTTAGGGAAGCTTCTGGAAAAAATTTGACTAAGTCACGCGCTGTATTTTCTGAAATGGCTATATACGCAGATGCCTGACGAATTCCATAATGCTTCTCTCGCCACATAGGTTCATTAAAGTTAGCCCCTAATACTTCTGGGATCATGTCATATGCCATAAATACAGAAGGCGTTAATAGGGGTGTTGTGTAATAGGTTGAAATAAAAAGGTCAGCCTCTACTTCATCACAAACTTGCTGCACCATTTCGCGGTCAGCATCCGTCGCACTATAATCATAAAATGGTATTGTCTCATACTGGATACCAGGAACCTTAGGTGCTGTACCAGCTCTATCGAGAACGACAATACGCTCGGCAAAAGTTGTGCCAGCCCATTCTTCAAGTAGGCTTTTCCAAACCCGGGCAATTCCAGTACGGTAGAGCTGGAAAAATACCCCATCAATAACGATTTTCATGCTGATTATACAGTAATGATCATAGAACCCTATTTAGGAGTAGGGAAGTCAGCTGATTGCCAAACTTTACTAAACAGAGGATAAAGATAGTTTATTTTAAATCCCACGCCCCTGTTCTTAATTGAACAGCCCGCCCATTGATAAATCTATCTATGGGGAGTGCTGGAATGCTACCGACCATCCCTATCATCACTTCTTGGTTCTTTCCATTCTCCAAGGTAATTCGAGCCAGAACTCTTGGCAAAAGAGCAGCCCATTGGATATCATTCATTTCTGTAATTAGACAAATTTCTGCGCCGCTCATAACATCTAAATCTTCCTCCATTAAAAGGTTCATCGTGACACTAGATAAAATTAAATTTGCATCAACTTCAGAAATGTATTTCTGCTCTATCAGCAAAGTCATGTTATTTTTATCGGGATGAATTAAAACGTTTCTAAAAATATTTGATAAATCCGAAAAAAGATCCTCTTCGGGCTTGCTCCAATCAGGAGAGAATATTAAATTAATTTCCCTTAATTTTCCTAAAACCATCTGGAATTTGTCTTCACCTAATTCCATAGTGAACATGGCTTGAGCGTAAATTGGTGAGCTGTACTGTAGAGGCTGGGCAGAGGTATCTAAGTTGAGAGTGAAAGCTTCAGGTAGCTTAGTCAGTTCTAGAACTGCGATCGCATTCGCGCAAGGCCAAGGCCAGTTGTATTCGATATCACTTAGCTTGTCTTCTTCTTCCTCGACCCACATTTCACGGGGATTTACAGGGGTGATCTCCATAGCAACTTCTCTGAGGAAGCTTTTAGAGATAGCTTGTGGAGGTATCCCATACTTAATAATTAATAAATCCAAATATTCTCGATTGAACTGGATGTACCATCCTCCATCTATTAATTTACCAAATGGAAAGGTAATTAAAGCTTTACCTTCAGTTTCCAACAATTCATAAATTTTGCAGATTGCTTTCAGAGGAGCCTCTCGATCACGTATATCAATTTGCTCTCCATATGTCTTGGAAGAAGGCTCTACTCCCTGCCCTACGTGTTCGACAGTGGAAACTGAAACGATAGTGGTATATTTCTCGTCTGAGGGCAGATCCATCAAGTCTACATTATCCACACCTGTCGCTCTTTCAAATTTATCGACGATACGCCTTGCTCTCAGACCGAGATGTTCGCTTAATGAGTTTTCATATAAAGATAGAACATTACCAACTTCAAGAATTTTATCTTTTTTTGTGACAGTCGCTAAAAAGATAAAAGCGATAGGAATCTCAACAGCTCGCTCACCGACATTGTTAATACCAATGCGGTTGTAATATAGAGAGTTTCCTTTAAATAAAAACTTATCTGGCCATTGTATAGTGGGATGGGCAATTTCCTCTTGATTGTGGCTTCTAGAAAAAATCTCATTACTTTTTTCATCGCTAATATATTCTTTTAACTGTGTAACAATTGGAAGAGAGTCTAATCCTTGATGTACAAGATCCGGAACCTGCGCCAAACACTCTATAATATTGTTAGCAAAGTTGTAGCTAGGATTATTTCCATAATTTATAGTTAAGTATTTAAGAAGTTCTAAAGCATAGTCTGGAAATGAAAGGATATCTGCTAAACAAGCAAGCTTGAAAATTTTTTCAGGAGTTTTTAATGGTGTATTTATATTCGCTTGGATTAGGTCACGAAAATAAAAAGCATCAGTCCAACTTAATGTACCTGGATGACTCTGAGAAAAAATCGGAGTATCACGACGAATATTTCTATTAAGTTTTCCAAAGTCAAACAAGGTAAAACCTTGACTTCTTAAAGAGATATCTACATCACTAAACAGAGGTTGGCCAGTATAAATCTCAGAAAACTCTATTTCAGTTAAAATACCAAGAACCCCATTTTCTACTATTTGACGAGCTCCTTCTAAAACATGAATTTCTGCACCTTGAACATCAATTTGTAAAAAATCAATTTCGTTAATTTTTTCATTTTGACAAAAAGCATCTAAAGTTGTAATTTCAATTTCTTGAACATCAACTAATTCTATTAGCTCAGAATTGCTTGCAAACCTCTTAATATACTCTTTACTCGGAGGGTAAAGAGAACTACAACCAGGATATTTAGTAATATAAATTACTGTTTTTCCTATTTGATTACCTAATGCTTTAGGAATGTGTTTTTCTTGCCAAGTAACTTTCCTATTTGCCAAGTCTTCATTTGCTAAAGCACAAGCTTTTTCATCCGCATCAAAGCCATATATCGTTAAGTTGGGCGCAAAAATATTCCAACCTTGATTTCCATAATCATCCAAGTTTTCTATTTTTCTAGATCCAACAATGCAGATAGTCATGTGAATTTTATCTAAATGACCACTTTGTTTTAGGCTTGGCAAGAATAACATAATAATTACTTCCTTTTTTAGAGAAGATTACTTGTGAACTATCTATTTTTTTTGGAGATGATAATCACCCTCTTAAAATATTTTACCCGTTAATCATTTTCTCCGCAACCATGCACTAAGCTAGTGAGTAATGTTGTCGCTGAGCTTGCTTTTCATGAAAGAGCAATTAGGCTGCTCTATAAAAAAACGTGTGTTTTTAAGCAAACTCAGCCTTTGTTACTATTGGGTGATACTAAATCCATTTTGGATGGGCGCGAAGTCCATCATGGAATTCTTTCATAATCCCATCTGCTTCCACAATGTGGGATCTGGTAGTTTATAGATTGGGCTAACCTTCTACCTCTTAAAAAATTTCTGTTTACATTTTCTATACTCGCTGTTAGCTCCATGTAGTTTTACCTCGACTTCAGTTTAAATACCCAATTTCCCCCAAGATTTGTCTCAAAGGTGGCTACAGAATTGCGATTTGCGATGCCTACAATTGTTTGCGAAACTAGGTGAATCACGGTATCAATCTCATACTCACCCATCTGTCGTTCCAGCAAAGCTTGATCAAGTACATCACCCCGCAGCACTTTTACTTGATCGATGAGCAGGCTGCGAACTAATTGACTTACTAAGCATACGACATCAACACACAAATTGATTAGCCGGCGCACTAGTCATATTCCCACCAAGCCGGTAGCGCCGGTAATAAAGGTAGGACGATCTTGCCAAAAGAAATTGCTGCCTGTTAATGTCACTCTCATACCTTCCAAGGCGATTTTCCACTCTGCCAAAGACTTTCTAAGAATCTTACATCCCGCAGTCTATCCATACATTGCCAAAAGTCATAAGACCTATAAGCGGCTAATTGCCCATCTGCCGCCAAGTATTCCAATACATCTGATTCTAAGCGGGAATTATCTTCTTCGAGGTATTTGAAAACTTCCGGTTCTAGTACCAGAAATCCCCCGTTAATGCAGCCTTCACCGGCTTGAAGTTTGTCTGTAAATTTAGCGACTAAATCGCCCTCAAAGATTAAACCACCAAATTGGGCAGGTGGACGAACTCCTGTAACCGTTTCCAGTCGCCCATGAGAACGGTGAAACTTTAATAAATCTTGAAGATTAATATTACTAACGCCATCCCCGTAAGTCACCATAAAGGTGTCATTGTTTCAGCCATGATTTTAAACGCTTGATCCGACCGCCAGTGATTGCGTGCAGACCTGTATCCATCAAATGTA
Organism: Microcoleus vaginatus WJT46-NPBG5; assembly: GCA_019359355.1. Classification (GTDB taxonomy): domain Bacteria; phylum Cyanobacteriota; class Cyanobacteriia; order Cyanobacteriales; family Oscillatoriaceae; genus FACHB-68. The sequence continues at coordinate 168,603 of JAHHHM010000003.1, forward strand.
CCGTCCAATCTTCGCATTCTTTTTCACGCACATCAATAGAGCCATCAGACAAATTGATCGTTATACTGCCGTTGAGCGTGTAATAGTCTAAGAAGTAACGTTTAATCACCTCTCCCTTGTAGCCCAAAGCTATAAAAAAATCTTTAAATTCATAATGGGCCTACTGCTTCATAATATGCCAAAGAATAGGCCGGCCACCTATCTTTACCATTGGCTTAGGTTTAACTTCCGTCTCCTCGCTTAGGCGAGTGCCTAAACCGCCGGCAAGAATCACAACTCGTATCGGTTCTTGTCCTTTCTTTAAGGCTGGTTTACCGGCTGCTTCACTTGAGCCAATAGCGCTTTATAATCTTGCCGGTCAGGATGCAGCTTGATAAGTTTTTCTAAAGGTACTGTTGCCCCCTTATTGTCCTTCATTTGCAGTCGAACATTTACCAGTCCTTCCAGTGCTGTTTGGTTCTCTGGTTCCCGCTGCAATACCATTTCATAGCCCCGCGCTTGCCCAGCGAGTGGCGATTCTGCCGGCGCTGCATCTGTTGTTTGCTCAGTTGGCTTGTCAAACGCACTGCCGAAAAGTTTAGCGGTGCCAAATATCATAGAACCGGCAAACCCTACGATTCCGACAACAGCAAAAACCTGCTGAATTCGCTGAGTCCGCTTGCGGCGGGACATATCATACTCTTTTTCTAGATAACTCATTGCTGACTGCCTCTGATAAATACTTGCTAACCACCAAGAAGGTTGTAAATCTAAACTAAGGATGCCCCATTCTTGTGGTTGAGCGATCACCTCAAAAAGGAAATTCCCCTGGCCAATCACTGGCGATGTGACGCTTCGCTCGATCTGCTATTATCTCTTGTTGTAATCAGTTATCTCGATTCTAAACTCTATATTTTAAATGTTTTGGAAAACAAGTGTTGCCCTTGTATTTTATAATTAACAATCTTAAATTAATTTTAATAAATAACAACAATCAGAAAAATATGATATCAAAATAAAAACTTGGTAACTGTTGATTATCCTAGCGGAAAATAAAAAATTGAACCCGCAACTGTTTTGGTACACCGGCAGCCTCATTGAATCAGGCACCTTAGAACTGGCAATTGACGATCCGGGATTCATTTACGGGGCCACAGTTTTTACCACGCTGCGAGTCTATCATGACTCGCTAGATCATCCCTTGACAAACTGGGCCGGCCACTGTGAACGCCTGAAATTCAGCCTACAAACTTTTGGATGGCAACAACCAGACTGGCATCGGCTGCGTCAGGGTGCCGAACGGATGAAGGAAAACTGGCCTGTGTTGAGAATGGTTATTTTCCCAGATGGGCGAGAACTGATTACAGGACGTATTTTACCGGCAGACTTGGCTAACCGGCAACAGAACGGCATCCGCGCTTGGCTGGCAGACTCCCCCGATTACGCCAGATCCCTACCGGCTCATAAAACCGGCAACTACCTGCCGGCTTGGCTTGCCCTGCAAACTGCCCTAAAACACAGTGCCGGTGAAGCAATTTTAGTAGACTCAGCCGGCAACTGGCTAGAAAGCAGCACCGGCAACCTCTGGGGATGGCGAGATCAGCAATGGTGGACACCGCCAATAGACACAGCAATTCTAGCCGGCCTGATGCGCTTACAAATTGTGAACTGGCTGAAGCAGCATCAAGTGCCGGTGAGAGAAGAACCTTGGTCAACCAAATTAGTAAAAGAATTTGAAGCACTCGCCTATACCAACAGCGTTATGGAAATCATTCCCATCCACACCGTTTTAGCCGGCACCACTCAACTTACCTACGACCTAAACCACCTTGCCTTCCAGGAAATCCGCTCACTCTGGCATACCTGAACTGCGTATTTTCTCTGATTCAGCACTTAATATTAATCCTTGCTCCCACACAATTCTTCAAAATTAGAAACAAAAGTTATCGTGTTCTGTTCAAAAAATGGACAATTAAGCAAGGCTGACCAATTCCTGGACAAGATGAAACCAGATCGTAAAAATAAAAACGTACTTTTGAAAGCAGCACAGAGTCATGGCAGATTCTTCAGAGTTTTTCTACCCTCGCAGTCGCTACTATGGCCAAGTCAAGCCAGAGAACGTGGTATTCAATGCGAATTTACAGGAATTTGCTCAACGAGTGAGCTACATCAGCAATCTAGAAACGGGTGGGAAACTGCCTCCTGAAGTGGCATACCAGGAAATAAAAGTGCTTTGGAAGCAGCTCAAGCACACGAAAAAACAGCTAGGAATTGGCAAAAATCCCTTTCAGGATGAAGAAAACAACGCTGCCTCCTAGATGAGCCAAGCACTCGGCTACAGGAAGCCACAATCAAATCTACCTTGAGGAGGATTTAGCCGAGAAGCCCGGTTCATTACATTAAGCTTATCCGCTCAGGGAAAGTGTCTCTGGGCCGGGAAACAGCTCACAGCCTATCGCTCAATTTCTTTTCGGCTTTTAACATCAGGGCGCTTCTCAATCGGGAAGAGCTAATAAAAAAAACGACCAGCTTCATCCAAAAGCTGGCCCATTAAATTATTGAATTTTGTTGTCGTACTAACAGGAGGCTTACCGAGCTGCGCGTTCCCAGGCGTGCGGCGGGTATTTTTCTGTTAATTCTTTACTTAAGAACATTGTAACAGAAGACACTAAAGTTTTGTAACAAAAGTTTATTACGAAAATTTATCACCGGCCTGGGTAATATACCGGCTACCTTCTTGGGGACGCCCCCAGAGGATACGCTCGTGCTTGTAAACCACCATACCAGGTTTGGCTCCCTTGGGCTTGTAGACGTGCTTGGGTTCGGTATAAACCACCGGCACCTGTTCGCTTTGCCGAGCGCGGCTGTAATAGGCGCTTAGATCCGCAGCAAATTGCAAATCCGCCTCCTCGGCGACAGATCCGGGCGGTAACCGCAGTAAGACGTGGCTACCGGCAATCTCTTGAGTATGAAACCATACATCGTAATCACCGGCAAGACGAAAGCTCAACTGGTCATTTTGCCGGTTGTTACGCCCAATCAATAATTCAAAACCGCTGGGACTTTGGTAACGGTAAAAATTCGTTGCCGGTGTTTCACTCTGACTGCGGTGTTCTGGATCTTCTAGATATCCCTGGCTAATTAGCTCATCCCGAATTTCTTCCAAAGCTTGAAGATCCGCTGGTTCCCGGTAAGCATCCAGCCCGGAAAGCGTAGATTCCACTTGTTCGAGATAGTCAATTTCAGCTTGCACCTCAGCTAATAATGGCTCAACAGCCGCACGGGCGCGTTTAAGCTTTTGGTTGCGGCGGTAGAGAGACTGAGCATTTTGCACCGCATTTTTTTCCGGTTCCAAGGGAATCGAAGTCGGGTTGCCGGTTTCAAAGTCGGCAAGAATAATTTCCTTCATCCCCGGTTGCCACGCCTGGAGATTGGCCATCATCAAGTCGGCTTGCTGCCGGTACTTGTCGGCTTCATCGGACTGTTGCAAGCGTTCTGAAAAAGTATTGGCTTTGAGCTGCAATTTAGCCAGCAAGTTACTGAGTTTTTGACTCAGTTGATGGCGTAGCTGCTTGAATTCTTGCTGATTTAGTTCGCCGGTGTAATAGGCATTGAGCAACTCACTTACAGACGCAGGATCGCTCTTTCTCTGACTATCCACCCACCCCAACACCGAGTATCCCTCCCGTGTCCAGCACGGTTGAAACTGCTCTTGTTCCAAAGCTTGCAGCCATTCTTGCCACCGGCAGAACAATTGCTGCCAGTCAGACTCACTGAGGCTATCGGTAAGTTGAGCTGGATCAAGACCGGCAGCCTCGACCATTTCCCGCCCGAAGGCTGAACTCAACCCCCGATAGCTTTTCAGCAACTGACGCCCTAGTTGGCCGGGGATCAGCGTGATTCGTTCCTGCCAACGTTCTTGGGGTTCATTCTTGTTAGGTGCCGGATCAGTCAGCGCCGGCGGCATTTCGTAAGGCTGGCCTGTTTGGATGGGACGCACACTCGATTGCCGGTCACTGACTTGATGAGCCGCAGTGACAATCAAGTTTTCCTGATTGGCTAAAATCACATTGCTGCGTTTGCCCATAATTTCGACATACAGGTGCCAGAGAATCGGATCACCAGGCCGGCGGGCAAATTGCAAGTCTAAAACGCGTTCCCAGGGTGCTACCTCAGTAATCGCTACCAACGCTAAACCGCCTAGTTGGTGGCGTAGCTGCTGGCTGAACGTAAATGTATCAGGAGTGCGAGGAGGCGGATCGCCGGCACATAGGCGGGCAGCTTGGGGATGCCAAGAGATATCCACCCAGCCTCGCCGGTCAATCGTTCGCAGCGACAGCGCCACCGTGTGCCGGTCACGTTGATAGACCTGTTCTAGACGCGCCGGCAGCCAACCCTTGCGTAATTCAGAACAAGCAGCAGTTAAAGTCGTAAAGTCAGCCGGTTGCACAGCGAAAAGTCTTTCCCGTTAAAACATCGACAGATACTTCCATGCTGGCAGATCCCTGCCGAAAGTTAACAAGAAGCTGAAAAAAAGAGAAAAAAATCTAAAAACCCTGATTTTCCTCTGTTTTAGCCTTGTTAGCCAAGATTGTAATCGATACCATTAGAAATAAGGTTTTTGTAGGCTCATACGGCTAAGCCGTTAGTGCGTCATGGACATTCAACTTATCAATATCGGTTTTGGTAACATCGTGTCTGCCAACCGAGTCGTTGCCATTGTCAGTCCTGAGTCTGCCCCGATTAAGCGGATCATTAGTGATGCGCGGGATAGGGGACAGTTGATTGATGCTACTTACGGTCGTCGAACACGAGCTGTGATCATTACCGATTCCAGCCACGTCATCCTTTCGGCAATTCAGCCGGAAACCGTCGCCCATCGCTTTGTCATCAGTAAAGACGGTCAGAGCGTCAGTTAATTTACTTCCACGATTTCTATTCCCGCTTGGATCGCCCGATTGCTCCGTGTTCAACCAGTACACATCCTATTGCATCTCTAGTGGATTTGTAATAATTCTATACAGAATTGGATACAGAACCTTTATAATCCCAGAGAAGATGTGGATAAGGATGTTTCAAGGGATAGCGGGTGTATGCAAAGCGGGAAACTGATTGTGCTGACTGGGCCGAGTGGCGTGGGCAAAGGAACTTTGTTGCGCTCACTGCTAAAGCGTCATCCTGAACTGTACCTGTCGGTATCTGTGACCACTCGCGCCCCCCGCAAGGGCGAGATTCATGGCAAGCATTATTATTTCATTGACCGGCACCAATTTGAGCAACTGGTCGCAGCGGGGGACTTGCTGGAGTGGGCTGAGTTTGCCGGTAATTATTACGGAACCTTGCGCCGGCAAGTAGAAACTCACCTGCAAGAAGGTGAGTGGGTGGTGCTAGAAATTGAGCTAGAAGGGGCAAGACAAATCAGGCAGACATTTCCTCAAGCCCTGCAACTGTTTATTCTGCCGCCCTCTGTTGATACTCTAGAAACTCGCATTCGCCAGCGGGGACAAGATTCGGAAGAAGCGATTGCAAGGCGTCTCAATCGCGCAGTTGAAGAAATCGCCGCCGCTGATGAATTTGACATCAAGATTGTCAATGACGAGTTAGAAAAAACCTTAGAGTGTATCGAGGGGGAACTGTTCGCCCCCGTTTAGGTAATCGGGTGAACACTCAGGGCTTTTTTATTCTCTTTCAGTCCCGCCTGGTGAATTTCCAGAGGGGGCTGACAGAAGAATTTCAACTATCAGGTAGTTATTTTTGATTTGTTGACCTTAACCGATGCCGGCCCTCCCTTCAACCACACCGTAGTTCACGAAATGTTCAAACCCGCTGCGGTATAAACCCTTAGCCACATCTGCCGCGACATCCGCATTATTTGCCAGATAAAAGGCCTCGTCATATTGATCACTAGGTCGGCGTTTTTCTGTTTGTCCATAGCGGATAAAGTGTTCGTACCCACTGCGATAAGTTCCCTTACTCACCTCTGCCGCCACATCGGCGTTGTTCTCTAAATAAAACTTTTCGTCAAATAGCTTCAGACGCGGCGTACGTCCCTCAAATTGACCAAACTTTAAGTAATGGAAAATCCCACTTTTGACTTCCCCTTTCGCCGTTGCCGCCGCTAAACCTTCATCTTGATTAAGATACTGGTTGGCGTTAAACAAATTGCTGGGGTTACGGTTTTTCTCTAATAGGTTGGGCCGGTTTTCTGAGATGCCGTACCGCACAAAATGATTAAAGGCACTACCGCCTCGGCTGACATCTTCTGCCACATCGGGGTTGGTAGCCAAATAATATTGTGTGTTGAATAAGGCACTAGGGTCACGCTTTTCAAACTGTCCATTGCGGATAAAGTGTTCAAAGCCGTAGCGGTAAACACCGGCTTCTACATCCCGTTTGACATCCGGGTTATTTTCTAGATAAAACCCTTCATCATAAATTTGCAGCCTCGCGTCGCGTTCTTCGTATTGCCCATAGCGGGCGAAGTGTTCCCAAGCACTGCGATAAACGCCTTTTTGTACGGCATCTTTCACATCTGGGTTTTGTTCGAGATAGAGTATGGGATCAAATAGAAGACTGGGTTGCCGGTTTTCTAATTGACCGAATTTTTGATAATGCTCAAGTGCGCCGCCGGCATAGTTACCTTTGGCGACATCGGCAGCGACATCTCGGTTATTGGCTAGATAATATTTTTCGTCAAAGTAGAGGGTGGTGGGTTCTTTGCCTTGGCTTTCTAGTTCGAGTAGTTCAGCAAAGGTGAATAGGGGATTGCTGGTGTTGTATTTGGCGATAGTATCGTCACTAGCAGCGTAGTAGCGGCCCCTACTCAAATTGCTGAGAATTATATAAACACTGCCCCCATTGTCTACAGCGATATCATTAATCGGTTGAGAATCCTTGCTTCTAGACAATGTATAACTGTTGCCAAGGGGATTAATCTTGAAGAGAGAAGAATAAGAGCCTTCAAATGTATCCGTCGAAGAGAAATAGCTTTCAGTGATTCTCGTGTAGACATTGCCTAAGTTGTCTACCGCTATATCGCCGGGACTACTATTATCTTGGCTATAGCCGAATCTAGAACCGTTATCATACGGAAGAGAACTGCTGGCAAGGTAGGTGGAGTAACCCAAAGTGCCGCCGGCATTGAGCTTACTCACAAAGGCTGTCAAGGCGGTTGTCTTCTCAATTGGCAAAGCGTTTTTAAGGGGGAAGTTATTAGAATCTGTACTTCCTCTTACATAGGCATTGCCCGAACTATCTACAGCAATGCCATAAATTCCGTCAAATTCACTGCCGCCGAGGTACGTAGAGTAAACCAAAGCTGTGCCATCGATATTAAGCTTACTCACAAAGCCATCACTGGAACCTGCCATCTGACCTTGCAGAGCGTTTTGCGCGGGAAAATTAGCAGAGTTAGTGATTCCAGTTACAAACACATGACCCGCGCTGTCCACAGCCATGTCTGTGAACAAATCATTGCCACTGCCGCCAAGGTAAGTCGAGTAAATCAAAGCCGTTCCACTGGCATTAAGTTTGCTCACAAAGCCATCAGAAAAACCTGCCCTCTGGCTTTGTAGAGGATTCAGTGTGGGGAAGTCGGAGGAAGTTGTAGATCCCATCACATAGATATTCCCGGCACCATCAAGGGCTATGCTCTGAGCCGTATCCTCAGAACTCCTACCCAAATAAGTTGAATAAAGTAAAGCATTGCCAGTAGCATTGAGTTTGGCAACAAAGGTGTCTGCTTTCAACTCAGAACTGTCAGCAATTGCAGGTTGTAGGGGATTCACCGTGGGGAAGTCGGTGGAACTGGTGTTTCCTATGATGTAGGCGTTGCCAACACTGTCAATTGCAATGTCGCCACCATAATCATCACCGTTGCCACCCAAGTAGGTGGAGTAGAGGACTGTTTTGCCAGAGGCATCGAGTTTGGTTACGAAGGCATTGTTAGAGGCAGGCGCGGTGGCTTGGTAACCATTGACCGTAGGGAACTGGGTTGAATTTGTAGACCCGGTAATATATACATTACCGGCGCTGTCTACTGCAATAGCATTGCTATAGCTCCCTATGATCATGCGATACCCATCAGAGAATACATCTGGGACTTGTTGGTAGTATACCAGCACCGGATCAATCACCAGGGTATGTGCCGAATCGTAAGCACCTAAACTAAACCCGACTGTGCCATCTCCCAACAGTTTATAAGCCGACTCAACTTCTTTGATTTCTCCGTTTATTTCTTGGTAAACATAGGGGGCTGAGTCGATTAATTCTCCGGTTCCTGTCTTGATAATTAGTGCGCCATCTTCGCGCAATTGTAGGTCTTCTATTCCTTTGTATTGAATTTTTATTTGTCCCGCATCTGCGCCGGCTTCTACGATAAATTCCCCTTTTAGATGCCCTTCTGTTCCTTTATAAAGCCGATCAATGCCTTCGTATACGTTTCGATACACTACGCCTTCATAAGTGGAAACGTCCATTTGCCATTGATTCGGATCGTCTCCATTGAGGAAATTGGCCACTCCTGGTAATTTTTCCAGGGTTTCAATGGTGGGGTTGACATTGCTTCCTATGAGGTTGCTTCGCACTACTGAGGAGATGTTTTCTGTTTCCCCTTCTCCCTTTCCTTCTGCGGTGAAGATGACCTCATTGGGGGTGAAATAGAAGGTATGACCGGCACCTTTTATCTGGTATTTGACTTCCGCGTCTGCTTGGCCGGCATTTTCTATAAAACTTAACCCTAATTTTCCCCAGTCTTGCTGCTTTTCAATTCCAACATTGGTTAGGGCATCATTTTCAGATTTGGCGGCGCTTGGGGTGTTTTCTGATACTTGGCTAATTAAATCTGGCGTTGTGCCAGCAGAGGGCAGTCTTCCTTCTTCTTTGCCGTGTAGCAGCCAATGTTCCCAGCCATTTTCATACACTCCACTACTCACGGCTACTGCGACATCAAGATTTTCTCGCAAGTAATAATCACTATCGAACCCGGCTGGGGGAGTGTTGGGATTTGAGCCGGTTGATAATATATCTTTGTTTCCCTGAGCTGTGGTGAATAAATTCTCTGACACGGACTCGTTGAATGCTTGCACGCCGAGATTATCCATTGCCATCTCTTCCTTTTTACCACTGATTTAGCCCAGGGGGCAAGCGATGATTAACTCCCCCTTTATACTCGACTCCCTCGGGTTTGGCTAGCCCCCAGTCGGGCGGTTTTTTACCAACTTTTTGAAACAATCATGGCCTAGTAAAGATATATCAATTTACATGAAAATTTGATACACCAAATAAGCAAAAATCGCGCCGCCTATTCCCCCAACAAGAAAACCTGATGCAAAATTACTCCAGCCTTCCTGTGTAGTGAAAGCTTCTGGAGGATGAGGCGTTGTAATTGTCGAAACCGGCTTATTTTCGTCTAGCACAGTCGCATACAAAGATAAAGCAAACGTTAAAATTACCACAATGCTTGCGGCTTCCATTAAACCCAAAAAATCACCTGCTTGAGTGCCGCGCAGTGGATTTGTCCAGGCAAAGGGGCCAAATAAAAAATATCCATGCGCCATGCCAATTTCTAAACCGCGCCGCTGGGGTAACAAACCCTTGCGATAAGCCGGCAAATTATTAATAAAAGCCTTCGTTAAAGTGGAAGCATTTACCGGCGTTGCCAGATTTCCCACTTGCGGATCGCCGGCAGGGTAAACTACTTCACGATTCCTCGGATCACTTGTCGATTGCACAGATTGGCTCATATTTAAATAAAAAAGTCGCAATATTTTTACCCATCAATCAGCTTTGACAAGCATCATCTGTGGGAAAACAGAAACAAAATAATTATACCTAAATATGTTGATTTTTTATAATGATAAAACTCGCGCTCTGTGCGGTGACTTGACCGACACGACCACGAGTTTCATAAATTTGATTTGTTGTAGAACCGCTATCAATCGCCACTAACAGATGTATGGGCGGGTTTGGCTGACAACTTAACGTCGAACCCGATATTAAACGACAAAACCCGCCCCTACAAACTGATCGCGTCCCTTCTACGGGAGAGGATGGAACAGCAGATCAGGGAAGTAGTAGTTAAACACAATCAGGCCGGCAGCCTGAAGCGAGATCCAAATTGTGGCGAGAACCGGCGCGGAAGACAGATATCTGGGTAAACCTTGCATGATCGGAGATCCTCCTTAAAAAGTTAAGCAATTGAGCATGAACTAGCGGGGTGATACCGGGATTTCATCATCTTTGGCATACAGTTTCCCACTGAGGGCTTCCCCAATAGCTGCTAGTGGCCAGGTAAAGCCACTCAGCATATATTTAATTGCCACGGGAACATCAATGATGATTTCTTTTTCTTCAGGGCTATCGGTTTTGCGAACCGCTTGGAGATAAGCGCGGCCTACCCAACCAATCCAGCCGGCAATGTAGAGAAAGAGAATGCCTGGAATAATAAAGTCTCCAGCATGACTCCAACGGCCATCTGGAATCAAGTGAGGAAGTCCTTCAGGGCCGCACAGCGCTTGAGAGTAACGCTCAAAACGTTTTTGTCCAGACTGGGGGTCGCTGGTCGTGTTGCGTGCATTTTGCGCCCGTTGCTGAAAAGCAGGGGATTCGCTGCAAGGCACTAGCCCCGCCACATTTGGCTCACCAGCAAAGGCACCTGGAGCAACACTGATCCAAAGACCAATCGCCAGAATTAAAGCTAACAATCGTCGCATGGAATTGTTTCCTTTTGTTACAAAACACAAAGTTTTTTGGACAAACCGCCCCGCGACTTAATACAGGCCAGTTTGCCCTCATTTGGATGCAATTTTACTCTTCTGAGTGAACTCAGGAAAGTCTAAGCTACTGGTAGTAGCCAATCCATTTCAAAACATTACCAGCCAATGGCAACGGTTTTAGCAATTGAAACAAGTTGTGACGAAACAGCAGTGGCGATTGTTAAGAATCGTCAAGTTCACAGCAGTATTATTGCCTCTCAAATTGCCACACACCGGCAGTATGGAGGCGTTGTGCCTGAGGTCGCATCGCGTCAACACCTAGAAGCAATCAATCAACTGATCGCCCAAGCATTTCAAGAAGCCAACCTCAACTGGCAAGAAATTGATGGGGTCGCAGCCACCTGTGCTCCAGGCTTGGTGGGGGCGCTGTTGGTGGGGTTAAGTGCCGCTAAAACCCTGGCAATTGTCCACCAGAAGCCTTTTTTAGGCGTTCATCACCTAGAAGGTCATATTTACGCTTCCTATCTCAGCGAACCTTCTTTAAACCCGCCCTTTCTTTGTCTGCTGGTTTCCGGTGGCCACACAAGCTTGATTCATGTGAAAGATTGTGGCAACTATGAAACGCTGGGACAAACCCGTGATGATGCTGCCGGCGAAGCGTTTGATAAAGTGGCGCGGTTGTTGCAATTGGGCTATCCAGGGGGTCCTGCCATTGACCGGCTAGCCGCACAAGGCAACCCTCAAACGTTTCCGCTACCGGAGGGTAATATTTCTTTACCATCCGGCGGCTATCATCCCTACGACTCAAGTTTTAGCGGCTTGAAAACAGCAGTGTTGCGGCTGGTGCAAAAGCTGCAACAGGAGAAACCAGACGAGTTGCCGGTGAGTGATATCGCAGCTAGTTTTCAGCAATCTGTTGCTAAGAGCTTGACAAAAAGAGCGGTTACCTGTGCGATTAACAACGGATTGAACACGATTGCTGTGGGTGGGGGCGTGGCGGCAAACAGTGGACTGCGAAAGCATCTACAAATGGCTGCCGGCGAACACAATTTACGGGTGCTGTTTCCTCCCCTTAAGTTTTGCACCGATAACGCTGCCATGATTGGCTGTGCCGCATCTGAGCATTTAAATCGGGGTCATACTTCCCCGTTAAGCCTGGGTGTGCAGTCTCGACTGTCGCTTTCAGACGTGATGCAGCTTTATCAAAGGAGTTGTTAAACATAAAAGCCGAAGTTTTCCTTAAAAATCAACAGGGTAAAACTCGGCTTTTTTCAATTTAGATAAAAAAATTAATTGTACCTTGCAAAAAAAATTAATTCAGGACTTTGCTCAGGGCAAGTTTCCGACTACGTTCCGAGAGCCGGTTAAGATTCAGTTGATTGTGATTATCAAGGAGATTTTCTTTTTCCAAAAACTCCAAAATCGTAATACTTAGAAGCATTTCCACCTGAGCCGCCCGATTGCTGAGCCATTCATGAGTTGCGGTATCTTCGGGAAAGCGTTCAATACATTCGCTGGTGTAACGACGGAATTCTCTAACTTCATGCAATAGACGAACTAAATAGCTAGGGCACTCGCAGGCTATTACATCGGCGGCTTCACAAAGAGCGAGCAGTTGTTCATCAGAAAACTCTAATGAAAGTTGAAGATTTTGGCTGGAGTCAATCATATTTTCCGGCAACATTAGGTTAACCTTAGCCTTGCTTAATTCAGGGGGTTCTTTAAAGACTGAGTGATAAATCGCCTTATGAAATAAAAGATATTGGACTAAAAAAAATAGAGTGCTGTAAGGGTTACAGCTAAAATCTTATAAATTCTTAAATAAACTTATATAATCTTAATAAATTATTAAATTTTGAGGCATCTATCTTAAGACAGATGTCTAAATGCTGGAATTTATTTAGCGTGGCGGTCCAGTAGGCTGTGGATGGCACCGGCAACTGCATCGGGCTGCTCAAGCATTGCCAGGTGCCCGCAGTCAGGAATTTCAATTACATTGTCACCATCGACTTGAAACAGCCGGTGAAAACTGGCCAAATGACGCACATATTTAGGTGCCATAATCGAGTCTCGTGCACCGGCAATGAAATAAACCGGCTGCTCAATCTGTGAGACAACTTGCGGTAATTTGTTGACCTCAGCTTCAGTGGTGGAATCGAGTAAGCTTGCTAAAGCCGCCTCTGGGTGAGCGATGACAAAATCAATTAACCGCTGCCGACACCAAACACGATCAATCGGACGCACCACCTGCGCCCGCGAAAACAGCAAATCAATGAAAGGCAGATAAGAAAGCCAGCGCGGGCGGAGTTTCAACATTTGTTGGCCGGCAGAGCGAAATCGTTCAAATTCTTCTTTCAGATAAATGCCACCGCCGGCATTGATGCAAATCGCACCTTTAACGCACTCAGGCATCTGAGAAGCCGCCCACAAGCCAATGCTGCCGCCAAGGGAATGACCGATCACCCAAGCGCTAGAAATATTCAAATGTTGCAGCAAAATGGCCAAATCTTGAGCGTAGGCGGCTGGAGTGTAACGGGAAACTGCGACACTGGCGCTGTCAGAACCGGCCAACTCTAAGGTTTTGCCGTCGCTTGGCTGAGAATTTTGGCACTGTTGGGAATCACCAAACCCCCGCAGATCGTAAGCAAGGCACTGATAAGCCGGTGCCAACCGTTCAATTAGGGGTTGCCAGTAGCCACGACTGAGCAGCCAGCCGTGGATGAAGACTAGCACAGGAGTAGATGGAGTGGGAGCGGTTAAATCGTAAGCGTGCCGCACGCCCAGGATGTCAATCATTGCCATAGTTTTATCCTATCCCGAAGTTCTGCCGCAAAGACCGGCAATCACAAGACGGGCGTACAAGAGGAGAGGAATCAGCAATAATAGCCGGCCTCAAAATCGCCGGCCTAGCAATCTCTGCCGCACACTTTCAGCAATTTTATGGCCAAGGTAATCAGGAATTAAGCTTTCATTCGGGCCTAAAAGGTAAAGAATGAGCCGAGTGCGTCCCCGCCAAACCAGCAAGTTGGCATTGACAACCAATAAATCCTCTTGCCAGATGGCGTACATCACCTTGTAAAACAATCCCGGTTGGTTATCCGCCTCAATTAACAGTGCCGGCAGATGGAAAACAGGGTCAACATAAAATTCAGTCTCTACGTCCTCTAAACCGGCATCCAAGTTGAATTCCACTGCCAGCATCTCTTCAACTTCAAAATGGCCGGCTAGCGCCTCTCGCACGGCTCTACAGACGTTTTCTGAAGTCTTATCCGTCAGTGCTTTGCCTCCCCGTGACACCACCAGCTTGATAAAAACCAACATCGGCGGATAAATTTGGCCATACAAACTCAGGCTGTGGATCGTTAGCCCGTAGGCAGCCAAAACGCCAAAAATATCGCTCAGTAAAAAAGATTGGTTCCGGTAGGCAAAATGCAGCGCACTTTTGTTACCTTCAGGTCTCAGCTCAATCACAGCTTGCTTGGTTTTATAGAGCTGGTAGGCGAGCTTGAGGTTTTGCAGTTGGATTTCACTGCTGACGAATTGCTCATAGAACTGAGGAAACGCCCGGTTAAAGCGCTTCAGAAGTTCTAGTGTGGATGATTTCAAACCCGCAGCCATAATTGGGAAAAACTCGCTTGCCCGGTCAAATGCACTAGAGAATACAAATCCCAGTGCATCTACTATAGAACTCTCTGTTCTGGTTAATCTGTCTCAACTTTGCAGAAAAACAATGATGCACTGGCTTTCTCATCGTATTCTTGAATTGAGGGGTGTGGGAACTTTTGATTGTAAAAGTTGAGGCCGGCGCATCAAGTGCAGTTTTTCCACCCGCCTATCACGGTGCCCCCTCAAGCTAACGGCGTTAAGGTTGCTACCGCCAGTTGCCGCACCCAGCAATTCTTAGCGAAAACCTCTGAGGGATTGGGTTCTGGAGGACTCGTGCAATCAACCGCAAACACGTTAAACTTGAAACAGCAAATCCACGACGGTGCGGGCGCTGCAGCGGGGTTGTCCCAAAACATTTCGTCTCACCCATGTGCAGATTTAAGGTCAATGTCTGGCGCACAGCAATCACAGCGGCGAACCGACTTTAGATGAACGAAGATTTGGCCTTGGTCAGACCGAACGCCGGTTCGGATGCAGACTAAGTTCTGGCGTCACTGTCAAAACGCTCGGCTAACGGTTCGTGACACCGCTTTGATGCTTAAAATCCGCATAAGTGGTACACTTCCTCCCTGAGAAACCTTTTCCTTTTATAGGGATTAGGCGCGTTAACTTACTTGTACTACCATTACCAAGCCTGCATGGGTTTTTGGAAAAACTTGTTTAGCGGTTCTGACGCCTCTTCGGCTCCTAATAAAGGCCCAAGTGAAGAATATCCTTTTGGTGCCGGCGATTCTTTTACCCAGACGCTGCGCGATTCTTCTCCGGAGATGCTACGCGAACGTGCCGGTTCTAATGTTCGGATTTATTTCAGTACAGATCGGGACATTGACCTCTACGAACTTGAAGAACTCTGCGATGCCGTCGGTTGGTCTCGACGTCCGCTCCGCAAGGTCAAAAAAGCCATTCAGCACAGTTTTCTCGTCGTTTCGATGTGGGAGCAGCGAGGAACTCAACGCCGTCTTATAGGCTTTGCCCGCGCCACCTCAGACCATGCGTTTAATGCCACCCTCTGGGATGTGGTGGTTCACCCAGATTTCCAAAGCAAGGGATTGGGTAAGGCACTCATGAAGTACCTGATCAAAAAACTTCGCAGTGAAGATATCAGCAACATTACCCTCTTCGCTGATCCCCATGTTGTAGATTTTTACCGAAATCTTGGCTTTATGCCCGATCCAGAGGGCATCAAAGGAATGTTTTGGTATCCAGATTAGAGGCTAGAGGAAGTGGGGATGGGATCGGGTGGCTAGTGCTGTCTCCTCCCTCCCTAACCCCTAGTCCCTAGCTTCTAGCTGGAGGGCGCGGGGAGGGAACCTGACGCTGCTGAGGTGCTGGAACTACATGGGGCGCTGCGGATTCTTGCTGCAGTTGCTGCCGGCCATTTTGGATGACTCGCATCATTTCGCCCAGCTGCTGCTCAATGTTTCTCAGGACACGATCAGCGTAGTCGTCTGCGCCGTGGTGAATTTCTTCGCACTCCGCTATAGCGCGATTCCGCATTTCTTCAATTTCCTGTTGAGCTTGCCGGCGTGCCCGCTCAATTTCAGCAAGGGTTTGTTCTTGAGCTAACTCACAATCCTCCTCTACTTGCAGCCGGATTTGCTCAGCTTCTAATTTGGCCTGCCGCACTAGGCCCATTTCATCTAGAATCTGAGTCGCTTCTTGCTCTGCAGCAGCAAGGATTTCCTGAGCGTACCGTTCCGCTTGGGCCAGAATTTCCTCTTTGCGACGGATAACGTCTTCGGCTTCGAGATAAGCCGCAGGAAGATTCAGGCGCACGAGATCGAGCTGATCTAGCACCTGTTCTTCATCAATGAGCGTGCGTCTGGTGAGCGGAATGCGCGGACTGTCGAGGATCATCTCCTCAAGCCGGTTGAGTTCGCGCTGGATATCTATGCCTCCTGATCCACCCTGGAGTGATTCATCCTGAGGGCTGAGTTCTGTGCGGTCGGTATTGATCCGGGATGTGTCCTGGCGTAGCATCTGGAAATATCTAGGGCGACGTGTTTAGGAACAAGGTGATCGACAGAGCCACCGAACCTGGCGATCTCTTTCACTACACTACTACTTAAAAAACTGTACTCCTTAGAAGTAGCTAGAAAAACTGTTTCAATTTCATCTGAGAGGGTTTTATTGGTGAGCGCCATTTGCAGTTCCATCTCGAAGTCTGAGAGGACGCGCAACCCCCGAAGCAAGACTTGGGCTTGTCGCATTTTGGCATATTGCACCGTTAATCCCTCAAAGCTATCCACTTCAAGGTTGGACAAATGTTCAGTGGAAGCGCGAATCTGGTTGATGCGCTCGTTTGCAGTAAATAGGGGGGTTTTGTTGGGATTGCGTACCACCGCCACGATCACAAGCTCAAAGAGCTTACAGCCTCGCTCGATGATGTCGAGGTGACCCAGAGTTATCGGATCGAAGCTACCAGGATAGATTGCGATCACGGGCGTTGGCATCTAAGTTTGTAATGCTAATGTTACAGTATTCCGAAACTTTGTCTAGCGCCAACCATAGCTTTGTGGGCTGATGGTTGTTGTGTCATCGCACACCATTCGGCTAAAAATGGCTGCGTAATTGCGCTGAGGCCCATGAGGGGTGTGTGTTTCAGTTTAACAGTCAAGCCATTACCCCTACAGGTAAGCAAGCTGGTCAGTTGTAGATAGTGGGCACCCTGATTGAGCCATACGTTTTTCTAGCCGCTTAAGAGCTAGAAAATGCTCTGACAACATCATACTTGCTATTGTTCTATAAACCTAAAAATTCAAAATTTAAACGGTAAAATTGACTGTGTTATAACTGGCTTGCCAACTTTTGCCTGTCCATAAAGGCGGGTTGTCTGGAAAAAATACTCTAATAACATAGTTTATGCAGTTTCTACAGCACTTTTTTAAAATTGAAGGCTGGCAGGAGCAAGTTAAAAGCGCACTTTTCCGCTGGATAATTCTGGGGACAGTTTTTTCTACGCTGTTTTCTCTGACGGGTTATTTGGGAGGCTTCCACAGGTATTTAGAACTCACGAGCCATTTTAAACTGCAATATCTCGTTGTTGGGTGTATTGCCTTAATTTTTTTCTCTGTGACACGTCGCAAGTGGTTAAGTCTTGTCAGCCTCTTCTGTGTCGTGCTCAACCTGGCTGTTATCGTTCCTTGGTATATTCCTCCGCCAACAGATGCTGCTGTTCTTGCCGGCACTCCCATGAGGATTTTGCTGGCAAATGTCTTAACTTCTAACCGGCAATACTCAAAAATTATCTCCATCGTTGAGAAAAACTTACCTGATATTGCAGTTTTCTTAGAAGTGAATGAAGTTTGGGCAAAACAGCTTGAAGCTATTCAGGATATTTTGCCTTATTCTTTGGTTTATCCCAGAGAAGATAACTTTGGTATCGCCCTATACAGCAAAACAGCCCTTAACGATCCAGCTTATAAATTTTTTGCGGATGAAGATGTAGTGAGTTTACTGGCGGATGTCAGCATTTCCGACCAAATTGTTTCAATCGTTGCCACACATCCACTACCCCCCAGTAATCAAGAATATTTTAACGGGCGAAATACGCAGCTCGAAGAAATTAGTAAATATGTGCAGCAGTTAAAAAATCCACATTTAGTTGTTGGTGATTTGAATGCAACGATGTGGTCGCCCTATTATAAACAGTTTATCCAAAAGTCTGGATTGCATAACACAAGGGCCGGCTTTGGCATTTTACCCACTTGGCCGGCTCAATCGCCTCTGCTCTATATTCCTTTAGATCATTGTTTAGTTAGTTCACAAATTAAAGTTAGAGAGACTAAAACTCTAGAAAATATTGGTTCAGATCATCTACCTTTGATCTGCGATCTTGCACTGCCAGTGAAAACTTAATTAGTTATTAGTCCTCTCAGGTTTAATTCAATTATATTTTCTAATAGCTGCCCTGATAAAATCGAAAACTACTTACTTTTTTTCTCTATAACCCAGGAGTGCCGTCTATTTCACGGCTCTGTTGGTCAAAAAATTGACCCTCTCTTTTTTTATAGAGAGTAATTTCTACCTCAGCTTCCGCACTTATTGGCGGACGTTCTTCAGTTGTGTCTGTCTGCTTTGGCATTATAACAGTATGAGTTAAAGCTCCTATTGTGAGTACCCGCGTTGTCTGGCAAATCGCATTGTTTGGTTCTATTTCTAAGACTTTATCAAAACATTGCACTGCTTCTTGATAACGCCTTAAGTTACAAAGAGTTGCGCCTTTATTGTACCAAAGGTCAGCTACATTAGGATTGATTTTGATAGCTTCGTTGTAACAGGCGATCGCTTCCTCATAACGTTGTAATTGTTCTAGAGTAATGCCTTGGTAAACCCAAGCGGGGATAAAATCTGGTTTTAACTTGACGGCTTTTTGGAAACAATCGAGAGCTTCTGCGTATTTCTCCTCATCTTGGAGTGCCATACCTTTGTCAAACCAGGTTGTGTATGTGTAGGAATTAGTCATAGTTAATTTAAATTCTGTAGAATAGTGCTGGAGCAAGTTTGTTTAGTTTAGCCATTAGATTAGTTGCCAGACCCTTAGAAGTTTCAACCCCTGGCTAATAAAGCTATTATTGTATTTATATTTTACCTGTTGCCAAGCACCAAGTTTCGCCATTTGTCAGTTTATCCTGAGATTTTACAAAAATTTCTCTACCCATCATTTGCGACTGACTCAGCGCGGCTTCAGATGCTTCAGATGCCTCAGCTAAAGCCATATTTTCAATTCTGTTAGCCCCTCCATCAAGCGCTTATAGAGATTGAAGGATATAATTTTAGAACTGGGGCGCGATTCCTTGAGCCGTAAAATGGGAGCTACAGCGGCTTGGTAAAAGACTTCCCCTTGTTGGTTACGAGTTTCTGTCAGGGCGTAACTACGCATGGGAACAGTGAATTTTGACTTCTTATATATTATGTCTATTTTAGGTATAATTGTTAAAAATTTGCAAGTATCGCTTGTCAACCACAATCTGTATTGGAGACATACTTGATTTAATGCAAGTAAAGAGGAGCTATTGCAAAGCTGAGAAGTTGAGAAGGCTGCTGGTACTGCCTCTAAACAAAAAGTGTAATTTTGAAAACTATGATGCGCGTTAAGTTACCAAGGTTAGCATTACATGGAAAATCGGGAAATCGAAGAGCTGATTGAAAAGCTTCGTACCAGCGAAGATTGGTATGTCCATTTGCAAGTTGCACGAAGATTAGGAGAAATTGGTACTGGCAAACCCAAAGCAATCGAAGCATTGGTACAACTGCTTGAGACCCGTTACGATGAGTACACCCGTAGGGAATCTGCTCAGAGTCTGGGAAAGATTGATCCTGGCAACGCCAAAGCAATCGCAGCATTGATACAACTGCTTGAGACCACTAAAAATGAGTTCACCCGTAGGCTAGCGGCACAGAGTCTGGGAAAGATTGGTAGCGGCAACCCTAAAGCAATCGCAGCATTGATACAACTGCTTGAAACCACTAAAAATGAATACACCCATAGGCTAGCGGCACAGAGTCTGGGAAAGATTGGTAGCGGCAAGCCCAAAGCAATCGAAGCATTGATACAACTGCTTGAGACCAGTAACGATGTGGACACCCGTAGGGAAGCAGCACAGAGTCTAGGAAAGATTGGTACTGGCAAGCCCAAAGCAATCGAAGCATTGATACAACTGCTTGAGACCAGTAACGATGTGGACACCCGTAGGGAAGCAGCACAGAGTCTAGGAAAGATTGGTACTGGCAAGCCCAAAGCAATTGAAGCATTGATACAACTGCTTAAGACCAGTAACGATGTAGACACCCTTAGGCTAGCGGCAGAGAGTCTGGGAAAGATTGATCCTGGCAACCCCAAAGCAATCGAAGTATTGATACAACTGCTTGAGGCCATTAAAAATGTGGACAGGCTCCGTAGGGAATTTGCTCAGAGTCTGGGAAGTATTGCTACTGGCAACCCTAAAGCAATCGCAGCATTGATACAACTGCTTGACACTAGTAACGATGTGGACACCCGTAGGGAATATGCACAGAGTCTGGGAAAGATTGATCCTGGCAACCCCAAAGCAATCGCAGCATTGATACAACTGCTTGACACTAGTAACGATGTGGACACCCGTAGGGAATATGCACAGAGTCTGGGAAAGATTGATCCTGGCAACCCCAAAGCAATCGCAGCATTGATACAACTGCTTGACACTAGTAACGATGTGGACACCCGTAGGGAATATGCACAGAGTCTGGGAAATATTGCTACTGGCAACCCCGAAGCAATTGAAGCATTGATACAACTGCTTGACCCTAGTAATGATGAGTACACCCGTAGGGAAGCAGTACAGAGTCTGGGAAATATTGCTACTGGCAATCCCAAAGCAATCGCAGCATTGATACAACTGCTTGACACTAGTAAACATGAGTACACCCGTAGGGAAGCAGTACAGAGTCTGGGAAATATTGCTACTGGCAATCCCAAAGCAATCGCAGCATTGATACAACTGCTTGACACTAGTAAACATGAGTACACCCGTAGGGAAGCAGCACAGAGTCTGGGAAATATTGATCCTGGCAATCCCAAAGCAATCGCAGCATTGATACAACTGCTTGACACTAGTAATGATGTGGACACCCGTAGGAAAGCAGCACAGAGTCTGGGAAATATTGATCCTGGCAATCCCAAAGCAATCGCAGCATTAATACAACTGCTTGAGACCACTAAAAATGAGTACACCCGTAGGGAAGCCGTTCAGAGTTTGAGAAATATTGGTACTGGCAACGCCAAAGCAATCGCAGCATTGATACAACTGCTTGACACTAGTAACGATGTGGACACCCGTAGGGAAGCGGCAGAGAGTCTGGGAAATATTGGTACTGGCAACGCCAAAGCAATCGCAGCATTGATACAACTGCTTGACACTAGTAATGATGAGTACACCCGTAGGGAAGCCGTTCAGAGTCTGGGAAATATTGCTACTGGCAACGCCAAAGCAATCGCAGCATTGATACAACTGCTTGACACTAGTAATGATGAGTACACCCGTAGGGAAGCCGTTCAGAGTCTGGGAAATATTGGTACTGGCAACGCCAAAGCAATCGCAGCATTGATACAACTGCTTGACACTAGTAACGATGTGGACACCCGTAGGGAAGCGGCAGAGAGTCTGGGAAAGATTGGTACTGGCAACGCCAAAGCAATCGCAGCATTGATACAACTGCTTGACACTAGTAATGATGAGTACACCCGTAGGGAAGTTGTTCAGAGTCTGGGAAATATTGGTACTGGCAACCCCAAAGCAATCGCAGCATTGATACAACTGCTTGACACTAGTAATGATGTGGACACCCGTAGGGAAGTGGCAGAGAGTCTGGAAAAGATTGGTACTGGTAATCTCACTGTTATAAAGGGATTAATTAAACTGCTTAATAAACCATCTGTTCGCGGCTTAGCAGCAGAGATACTGAAAAAAATTGCCATTTGCAACCCCATTGCTATTAAGGATTTAAGAGAAATTCTCAATATTAACCAACCTCATTACACTTATTCGCTCGTTAAAGAAATTCTAAATAAAATTGATTATACAACCGAATATCAAGCTAAAGAAATCGATGATAATTTACTGTTATTTCTCCAAGTTGCGCGAGCTAAAGAAACAGCAGATCGCTATTTTTCTTCCACTCACCACGCCAAAGCCAAATTTTGTTATCACCGAATCATTGCCTGCCTCGACAAGCTGCAACAAGGCCATGATATTGTCACTCGACGTTCTTTAATGAACTCCTATTTAGCTTTATATAGGAGCATCGTTTCTTTTTCCATTAGGACAGATGACTTAAACAGCGCCTTTTTTTATGCCGAAATTTTGCGAAATCAATATTTAGTTGAGCGAATTGCTCAGCATGATGCACCCTTACCCCAAACAGTTACCCCCGCACTAGCCGAAGAAATTGAACAGGCAAAGCAGGCTGAAAGAAAAAGCTTACAAGAATACACCAACAGCATTAGCAATCATCAAGATTTTGATGAACAACAATTAGTTAAATTGAGTAATCGTTGGGATGAAGCTAAACAAGCACTAGAAAAATTATACGGTCAAGTTGCGCTCATCGAACCTGAATTTATTGCTAAAACTAAAGTTTACCCCATCTCTTTTACAGAAGTTCAGAAATTACTGCCCACAGATACTGCTATTTTGGACTTTTTCTTTACTGACAATCAGCTAATAATAATGTTGATTCTACCCGGTCAAGAAAAACCCATCATTCCGCCCAACATCCGTTTAAATGTTCAAGAAAATTCCCTCGAAACTATTGCTCAAGCTTGGATATCTGATATTAATGCGAAAACATCTAAAAAAGAAGAAGAAATCCAGAAAACTATTGAAGATTTACCAAACAGAATTGACAAAGTTTCAGCAATTCTCAATTTCAGCACTTTATTAAATTATATTCCTGCTAAAATCAAACATCTAATTATTGTTCCCAATAATTATTTATATCTGTTTCCCATTCACGCACTTTGGATTAACGACTCTCAGCGCGTAATTGATCGGTTTTCAGTACAATATTTCCCTAACCTTCAACTGTGGAAAACTTGTCAAAACCGTAAACGTTCTCGTCAATCTTTTATCGGCATTGAAAATCCCACTCAGGATGGCGATTTAATTTTTGCTGAAGCAGAAATCGCCAGTATTTGCCAGCGTCACTCTTTTCAAGAAACTAATGTATTTAGAGGTCAAGAAGCCTCTAAATCAACGATCCTTCAAGCCGCTACCAACTACCACTGTTTCCATTTTTCCGGTCACGCCGAGTACAACTTTGAAAATCCGCTCGAATCCTACCTCATGATATCGGAAAACAGCCATGAAAACCTCACGCTCAGCACTATTTTTGCCGATATGTCGATGCCCCAAGCCGACTTAGTAACTCTCTCTGCTTGCTGCACTGGTATCGTTGATGCCTTTCAACCGACTGAGGAATACTTGGGACTTCCCACAGGCTTTTTACTTGCCGGTGCGAAAGCCGTCATCAGCAGCCTTTGGAAAGTTAACTCCATTGCAACTGCCTTTCTCCTTGATGAATTTTACCGCCTGCTAGACGAGACGGAGAATAAAGCAGTAGCGCTGCAAAATGCCCAAAACTGGCTGCGTTGCTGCACCAGCGACAAACTGAGAGAACGGGCACAGGCTTGGGATGTGAGTAAGCTAGAATCAAAAGAGCAGTTTCGTTTGGAAAGAACACTTCGCCGGTTAAAAGGTACTCCCTTCGAGAATCCTTATTACTGGGCAGCATTTATACTAACGGGTTGTTAAACATGAGTAGCAGCAATAGCGATATTTTCATTTGCGAAGCCTTCCGCCAAATCTTGGCAACTCCTCTTAGCGAACTAGAAGAAAAGTTTGGCAAAGAAGTGCCTCTTATCATTGCCGAATATTTACAAAATATACCGCCAGCCGAAAAACTTGATTCCGCAGTAATGGCAAACCACATCACCGCATTTTGTCAGAAACCAGGAAATGAAAATTTATATGAATGGTTCGGAGAAATTTACGATTCTTTAGATGAAGATGGCCTAGATAAGCTAGAAAAGAAAACAGGCGATCCTGATGATATAGCAACTGCCCCCACCGAGAATCCTGGCCTCCTATACAACGAATCTCGCGATATTTGTCAATCTTTGCAAGACTGGGCAAAGAACGTGCCAAACCCAAGCACTCAAGAAAACCAAAATGACACAAGCCCAAAATAATGTTAGCACTCAAGTTTCTGCTCCCACGCTGCACCTATATCATTATGTGCTGCGAAATGGCATTAATGAATCTTCTGAAACTTTGAATAAACGGCGAGAAGATTTCATTAAGCAATTGCAGGAGTTTATTTCTCCTTTAACAATAACTAATGGCAAAAAAGCAAAGGAAATAATCGAATTTATTTCACGAGAAGATGAACCCTCTGAAGTGGGAAATATTTTAAATTTAAATAATATTCCTCCTGAGTGCAAACCTACCAATGGGGTCAATTATAACCTATTATATTTAGATGATGGCACAGTGAGCCGGCGGTTAGCTGCCAGTCGCTTAAACGATACCTATTTTCTACGCTTTACTAACTTCATTCCTTCTAAATTCGGCCTTCAACCCCTTGAGAGATTTGGCGATTTTCGTAATATTAAAGAAGATTTGCCCATAGAAATTGGGCAAACAGTAATTCTCGCTGGAATCATCAAAGAATCTGATTATTTGAAAGCAGATATTTTACCTCTGGCTGCTGAATGTCTCAATTGCTATTACGGTGATAAAATTAAGCCAGACGAGCTAATCGAAAATGAGTTCCTAGGAAGTCCCTTCTGTATTTATAAACAACCAATCCCAGTTAAAAAACTTAATGAATATATAATTGAATCTATTCGATTAAGCTGTGTTTTTATCTACAAAGACGAACAAACAGAAGCACAGGCAAATAAAATTTACGGCATTTTTCAAGACTTGCTTCTTAGCTATCATAAAATTAACTTTTTCTATTCTCAAAGCTTGGCTTTAAAAAAAAGGCTTACCCAGCTCTATGAAGAGATTGAACGGTTAACAGAAAAATATCATCAACAGAAATGGAATAGCGAATCTCTCAAAAAGCTGCCACAAGATTCTTTAGAATACTATAAAAAAATTTCTTTTTTAGAAGATCAAGCTAGAGCAATTCAAGTAAATTCAAAAAATTATCAAGAATGCCTTAAGCAGATTGAAGAAAGTGTTGGGCAAAAACCCCCTAAATTTTTTATTGAATTTGAAAAAACTATAAAATTTTACATTGACCAAATTCAATCAAATATTGGGTTTTTAACACCCGGTATACAACTATACGACAAGCTGATGTTAAGCATACAAACCCAAGTTAACATCGATGATGCACACATTCAAAAACAACAAAATCAGCGGCAAGCTAAACTAGGACAGCTTCTTACAGGTTCTGGTGCTGCAATCGCCATTGGTCAAATTCTCTACGAACCCATTAAAACCACCGTCGTTCAAAAGCTTGATCGAGGTCAAAATCAAATATCTGTATCTAGTTTATGGTATAGCGCAGGCTTAACTATTTTCCTTAGTATTTTCATTGGTTATTTCTTGAGTAAATTCGTATACCAATGGTTTACCAAAGAAAAGTTTTAAGACAAAAATAATAGTGCGTAACACTTTCTTACGTACACGGATTGTACGGATGATAAATGAATGCAAAAACGCAACAGAGATGGCCTAGGGCATAGCCACGGCTCTAAATAGACAGGGCGGGAATGTAAAACCTCAGTTAAGGCCATTCGTGTTGCTCTGTCAATCCATTGATCTCTGATCTGGCAGTGCAAATAGTCATCTAATGTTATGAACTAGGAATAAAATTACTCAAGTTGTAGAGCAAGCAAAAAGCCGGCCCCACAAATTGATATTCTTTGCCTACCATGTCACCTGCACTCGCTCTTGGACAACGCGCCGGTAGACATTCTCAGTCTGTAGCGCCAGCTTTGGCCAACTAAACCGGCGTTCTAAATCATTGTAAGCATTATCAACGAGCCACTGGGCGTAACCAGGGTTCTTCAACACCTCCAGAATGCCCCAAGCTAAAGAATGATAATTGTTCACCCAAGTCACGATGCCGGTTTTGGAGTGCTGCACAACCTCTGGCAAACCGCCGGTATCTGAAACGACAACCGGCACCCGCGCCGCAAAACTTTCTAGGGCCACAATGCCAAACGGTTCGTACAGACTGGGGAAAACCGCACAATTCGCAATTGCCTGAAATTTATGCAAATCATCTTCGGGCATAAAGCCGGTGAAATAGCAATGATCCCAAATCCCAATATCCCAGGCAGCTTTCTTCAAATGGTCAGTAGGGCCACCGCCAATAATTACAAATTTAACATGACCTCCCATTTCCGCAATCACTTTGGGCGCGGCACTTAGGAGGACAGAGACACCCTTTTCATAGCTCATCCGGCCCACATAATAGACGATTCTCTCATCATCAGCAGCAAAGCGCCGGCGGAAGTTCCAAGCGTCAAATTGGTGCAAGCGCGGTTTCTTCTCCGAACGGATGCCATTGTAAATCACATCCACCTTGTCCCACGGACTATTTAAAGCCAACGCCACCTCTCGCCGCATATAGTCGCTGCAGACAATGACGCGCCATGCGTTATAAACCAAATCTTTTTCTTTGCCGCTAATGTAGCGGTGCTCGTCCTTGTAGATGCCATTGTACCGGCCATATTCTGTGGCGTGGATGGTGGCAATCAGGGGCACCTTAAAATTGTGCTTCAGGGCAATTGCGGCATCTCCCACCAGCCAATCATGGGCGTGGATTAAATCAAAAGGGCCTTCTTCTAACATCAACTTGCCCCCATGATGGCCCATGCTGATATTCATGTTGCCAATCCACTGGAAAAAGTCGTGATTGTGACCCACCGGCACCCGATGCACCCGAATTCCATCCACCACCTCATACATGGGTGCGTGGCCAAACTCTACGGTGATCAAATGAACCTCATGTCCCAACTTCACTAATTCCGGATATAACTCCGCCACATGGCGAGCAATTCCTCCCACAAGTCTGGGTGGAAATTCCCAACTCAATACAAGAATTTTCATCGTTTTAAATCTCAATCAAGGATTTGTAGAACTTTACATAAACTTATGAATGTTTATCACGTTAATATCCCCAGAATGGCACAAAAAAAATCGTTCCGCCTAAACTTTTTTGAAAGAATGACCGGGTTAGGCGTTAGAGGAAGCAGACATGAGGGATAAGGGCGAATCATGTGTTTCTCTTAGTTTCCCCCTACCCATACCGTTCTTGTTAGCGCAGCCATGGCCTATGCCATAACGCCCCATTCCCCTAGACTGGTTTCTGCAAGATGGGTTCAATTTCTTTGCGAAAAGCTTGCCATGCCGCGACAGCAGCCGGTTCAGCAGCAGCCCCCTTTTGCATAAAAATAACCCCATCTTTAAAGCCAACAATGCCATATTCTCCGTTCCCCGTGACCTGCTCGATCACCGGCACCATTTCCTTCGTCAATTTATGCCGATCACTTTTAAAGGCAACTTGGTACTGCTGTAATTGCCACAAGTCAGCAATTGCATAGTCAACTTTCTCAATTTCCCTGGCATCATTGCGTAGCTGTAAATCAGGGAAGCGAAGGATTTCTCGCCGGCTAGACAGGTGGGGCACAATATAGGTGCTCGCAGAAACGCTGGCATCTGGGGGAATTTGTTTTAAAAATGAGCGGATGTAACCCACATGATGCCACTGTCTAGGCAGTGACACATACACCCAAGGCTGAATTGAATCTGGAATTAGGAAAGAAAAGGTTCGATTCGGGTTGGAGGTTAAGGAAAATATCAAGGAAAGGCCGATACAAACCGTCCAAAACCGCCGAAATGAAGGCTTTTTAAACCATTCTGGATGGTAGTGCCACCAGAGAATCGCGCCGTAAAATAGCCCCGGTACAACTGCCATTGCATAGCGAATATTAATCGCAATCGAAGACTCGCCGCGCTGCATGAAAATTTGCAGCAAGGGAAATCCGGCAATTGCCCAAGAAGCCGGTGAGAGTGCCGGCACAAATGCCAAGGGCAACCATTGACCAAGCAAATATTTAATCGTGCCAAAAAATGGTGAAAATAATTCTGCAATCAAGCGCCAGGGTTTACTGATAATAGCCCAAAGAATATCTAGTGTAGTGGCTTGGTCATTATCCACAAACTGACCAAAGCGCTCTATCATGAACCGGCGAGAAATATCGTGGGAAAACAACGGCATGATTGCATTGGTGAGAAGCACCATATAGGCAAAGCTGAGAGTGCATATCGCTAAGCCAACGCGGGGAAATCGTTTACTGACAATTGCATAAAAACCGACGCCAAATAAGATAACACCGCTATCTTCCCTAACGGCTAAAATCAAAATTGCCAAGAGCCAAAATAGCCACCACCAGCGTTTTTCCATCGCCAGTAGCAGCCCAAATACAAACAGGGGGATCTGACAGAGGTCGTGGAAGTTTGATAAAGTTGGGCCAATTATGGCATTGGCTGCATAAAAGCTGACGGCGATCCAGGCTGATAAGGTTGGCTCTAGATACTCTCTAGCCAGTAAATACAGCACCCCGCCGGCACAGGTGACTAAGGTTACCTGCAAAATAATCAGGGTCACGGGGGAGGGAAACAAGGCGTACAAAGGCAGCCACAGCAACAAAGCTGGGGTAAAATGCTGCCCTAGCCGGTGGTAAAAAACCTCTGGAACTTGGCCATCGTGAACGACGTTGGTCGATAGGGTGGAAGAGAGAGAACTTTGAAAGAAACGACCGTGAATGCCATTCCAAAAGACCTGGTTAAAAATGCCTTGGTCATAGGAGGCGTAGAAACTGAAGTGCCGGTGTAGCGTGAAGATTAGGCTGAGGACAAAAAACGCAACCGCAACACTCACCACCAACCGCCAGGGATCTTTATGCAAGCGCAACAACATCACTCACCCACTTTGACATAATGTTAAGGCTCTCATGTTAAACTCACCGGCTCAAGATATCCCTGCTGTTTCACCTGCCCGTGAAGGGGTGCCGGCCACTTACACACAATGCCATACCAACGACAGATGCGTAACATGATGATTTATACACCCAAACAGGTTAATTTAGATATATAAAGAAAAAAGAAAGATATTTTCCTCAGCAGGGTTCGATTAGCTCCCTGTGAAAAATGCATAACCTATTTACCAGCGTCGCTCGAAAGGGATTGGATGTTAGCATCTTCTGAAAAGCCTACCAACTCTGATGCACCTTTACAGCTGCTGCTGTTTGTAGATAAACGTCCGAACTCCCGGCACCATATCCGGCAAATTCGCCATTATCTGCAAGCAGTGAAGACAGATTACCCCTTTGATCTGCAGATCGTTGATGTGGGAGAACATCCCTATTTAGCGGAACACTTTAAGCTCATCGCCACGCCGGCGCTGATTAAAATTCATCCTGAACCGAGGCAAATTCTTGCCGGCACAAATTTGGTTGCCCAATTAGAAAATTGCTGGTCTCGGTGGCAGCGCTGTGCTGCCGAATATGTATCTCACTTAAAGTCTAAAGCCGAGTCACTCGAAGTCGTCACTACAGAAACTTGCATCAGTTCGGTGACTTATTCGGCGGAAATGATGCGACTGTCGGACGAAATTTTTTGCCTGAAGCAAGAAAAAGAAGAATTGCTGGAACAGCTACAGTTCAAAGACCGGCTAATTGCGATGCTAGCGCACGATCTCCGCAATCCCCTCACGGCTGCCTCGATTGCGCTAGAAACCTTAGAGTCTAATTATGCGCCGCAGAATGGCAGAAATTTTAGCTTAACGCCGGCCTTAACCGCTCAGTTAATCAAACACGCCCGTACTCAAACGCGTTTTATTAACCGCATGATCACCGATCTTTTGCAAGCGGCGAACGGTTCAAATGCTCAATTACACATTCACCCCCAACCGCTCAATCTTGGAAATCTCTGCGAAGATGCGATTGAACAATTTAAAGATCGCTTAAGCCAAAAATCCCAGATTTTGAAAACAGATATTCCCAGTGATTTACCGAAAGTTTATGCCGATCAAGAGCGGGTGCGCCAAGTAATCGTTAATCTTTTGGATAATGCCATTAAATATACGCTTGAGGGCGGCATCATTCAAGTCTCTGTCCTTCACCGCACGACTCAAAAAATTCAGGTAAGTATTTGCGATAATGGTTTAGGAATTCCGAAGGAAAATCAACAGCACATTTTTGAAGACCATTTCCGCCTAAAACGCGATGAAACTCAAGACGGTTATGGAATCGGTCTTTCTTTATGCCAGCGGATCATTCGGGCGCATCACGGCCAAATTTGGGTGGATTCTGTTCCCGATCAAGGCAGTTGTTTCCACTTTACACTGCCGGTTTATCGGAAATAAACATCTATGTTTAAAAAAATTTAACTGTTTAATTTATTCCAGTTTATCGTTAAGGATAAGGGAAAAATTCTGAAGGCATGAATTTTGAGTTAGGTTCCTCAATTCAAAGTCACGAATTCAAAATTTTATTCCCTTTACTAGAATTTTTTAAGATTTAATCAATCAGTTTCAGCGTTCCCCGACGCACGCAGTAAAGTATCCGGGTAATAATTGCTTGATGGTCTTCACTAAGCGAATTACGCAACGTCGCTTCTTGCAGGAGAGAGCAATCTTTACGAGTGATACTGCCTGTGCTCAAGCTGCGAGCAAATAATTCTTCGAGCGTAACTGAACTAAAGCTGTTTCTATATGTGCTTTCCAGCAGACCCTGAGATTTCATTGTTCTACGCAAACTCGATTCGTTCAATATGCTTGATTGCTCGAGCGTAGTAGGTGATGTGTTCCATGAATGTTTGTGAAAAGATTTGGCTGTGTCGGTGACAAAAGTCATTGACAGATATAAAATAATTTAGTATATAAACGGCTCAATTTGCTAGCTACGCCAATCAAAACGTTCTGGGCAAGCGGGCGACTTAAGTTAAGGTTGCCATTAAGCAGAGAAGCCGGCACTGTAACCCTTAGCAGTCTGTGTGGGCCATTAGATTATTGATCCTTGGCAGCGAAGCGCCGATTTCTGCCCCCCCATGTTGATATATTTTTGTTGGCAAGACTATTCAGTAGTTAATCGCACAAATAATGTTTACCGCACGCTATCGTTCAATCCTGGCCGGCATTCTGGCAATTCTGACTGTGTTTGTGGTCAGCTGTAGCAGTCCGACAGCAACCAAGCCTCCCACCTACACCACGGCTCAAATTGAGCAAATTCACAAATACGTCCCAAAAATCACTGATTTGCGCGATCGTATGGGAGCACTGCCAAGCCTGCTCAAAAACCGCGACTGGGTAAATGTGCAGACGTTTATTCATGGCCCTTTAGGCAGCCTGCGTCAAGACATGGCCTACCTCACCCAAAATCTCCTTCCCAAAGAACAGTCGGCAGCGCGTCAAGCAGCTAAAGACATTTTTGTTCATCTAGAGGCGCTTGATAAAGCTGCTCAAGAGAGCAACTATGAATTAGCCGTGCAAAATTTCGGGGAAGCGATGAAGGATTTCAACGCCTTCTTGCAGGCAATTCCCCAAGTGTGATCGAGTTTAAAGTTTAAAGTTTGGAGTTTAGAGTTTAGATTGAGCTTTTAAATCTAAACTCTAAACTTCTTTCTGAAATGAACTCACAACTGTAGGGCAAATCTTCCATATTTAAAGTTTGATCGCTCTAGTGCAGATAGATACAAGTAAACCGCCACTCTTCCACTCTCCTCCACTCGCCTGCTAGATTAAATTAATGAGTCATGTTGCAGTTATCGGGTGCGGTGTCGTTGGGGCGATGATCGCTTATGAACTGAGCCGGCTTGAGGGATTAAAAATTACGGTACTCGACCGGCAACCCCCGGCAGAGGCGGCTACGGGCGCGGCCCTCGGTGTTTTAATGGGCGCGATTTCTCAGAAAGTAAAGGGCAGGGCGTGGCAAATGCGCCTTGCGAGTCTGCAGCGCTATGAAACGTTAATTCCAGAGTTAGAAGGGCTGACGAATCGCCAAATTCCTTACAACCGGCAGGGTATTTTGATGCTGTGTTTTGCGGATGAGGAGATGGCTAAGTGGCAAATGCTGGCGGAGATTCGCCAGTCGCAGGGTTTGGCGTTAAAGATTTTAGATAAAGCTGCGGTTAAATCTAACTTTCCTCAACTCGGTTGCCAGCAGCTAGCCGGCGCAATTTATTCCCCCCAAGACCGGCAAGTTGATCCGGTGGCGCTGACGCAAGCTTTGGTTGACGCTGCGAGGCGCAATGGCGTGATATTTAAGTTTGGCGTAGCGGCAGAAGAATTTAATCGGGCCACAACGCCTGATGATCAGCAGGTTTGCCGGCACATTTACACAACAGCCGGACCCATGTCGGTGGACTGGGTTGTGCTGGCTGCCGGTTTGGGTTCTACCCAGCTAAGTTCAGCATTAAAACAGCCGGTTGAGATTAAACCTGTGCTGGGGCAAGCCTTGCATCTGCGCTTACGGCATCCTTTAGGGCGTAGGGATTTGCAGCCGGTGATCACCGGCGATGATGTGCATATCGTGCCTTGTGGTGGGTCATTGCAAGCGCCGGGAGATTATTGGGTGGGGGCGACGGTTGAGTTTCCTGAAAATGGAAATGAGCCGATGGCCGATGCCACCCAGCTTGAAGCAGTTTTGCAACAGGCGATCGCACTTTGCCCAGCGTTAGCTGAGGCTGCTGTTATTAGAAAGTGGTCAGGTTTGCGCCCTCGCCCAGAAGGACGCCCCGCGCCGGTGATCGGTCATTTAACCGGCTATTCTAATGTTTTACTCGCCACCGGCCACTATCGCAATGGTGTCTTACTCGCGCCGGCAACTGCTCAAGCTATCTGTCAGTTGATTGCCCCCAACCCTGCCTAGCCGACCAGTACCTCCTTTGCCGGCAAGATTTGGGACGTATTTTTAAATACATTTGCCCCCACTTTTATTTGTAGCTGAGGGCCAGAACGCGCCAAGCGTAAAAGCATTCCATCCACAACCGGCGCTTGAGTGATGAGATTTTCATCCGAATAAGTTCCATTCCCGCCTAAATTTAGAATTTTCCATTTGCACCCCTTACGCTGCAATTCAACGTGGTAGCGGGAAACCACAGCACTATGGAGAATGACGTGATTATCAGATGATCGCCCGATGCGAATCACTGATTCGTCTTCAAAAGTCCAACTTTGAGTCGGTAGATTAGGAATTCGATGCACCAAGATCAGAGTAATCACGATCCACCCCGGATAATTAAGTGAGTATACTCATCAAGTGGCGACGAAGTTATCAAATCAAATGTTTCTCTAAAATTGTTAATTTTAGTCTCACAAATCGTTAAATTTTCTCGATTTTTTCTGTAGAAATGCGGAAATTAAAATTTTATACTTTCTATAAATTTGGGGGAAATACTGAAAAATTAGCTGTAGTTGTGGCTACATCTGCAAAGCTTTGTTGTATATTACGAAATGTTAACCCCTTGGAAAAATAGTCACTTCCTCATCCCATGAGTATGTCAGCAAAGCCTTTCGGTAAACCGCGTCCCCTATGGCGAGTTATTTTCCTCTCTGGAGTTAGCCTGCTGCTGTACTATGGCTGGTATAAGTGGATTATTCAAGAAGAGTTGCGCCAATATAACGGTTACGGTTGGTCTGGTACGCGATGTTTATTGCCGTTTGTATTAGGGGTTACCATTCCTCAACTGCTGCGGATTTTCGATCCCGATGTTCCGGGATGGTTCGGATGGTTTTCTCTACTGGGAATAGTCTGGATTTATATTGTGCAATTCAAGCTTTATAACACCGTTAATCAACTCTACCAACAAGCAGGAATGAAAGAACCGCTTGTTGTTTGGTGGATGTTTATTCCCGGATTAAATTTAATTGTGGGATTGCGGCAAATTCATTTTTTAAGTGAGTTTTGGGCAAAAGAACAAGGGCTGACAGTCAAAAATTCAATTGCTGAAACTTTACCTTTTCTGTCAGCCAATGTTTAGCAAGTAAGTTGGAGAATTCCTGCCTTACCTGAGAGGATCAATTAACAGCGATATCGAGGGTTCGCACTAAAAAAGCCCACTTGTCGGCAAGCTCTTCAATAATTTTAGCAGTGGGTTTACCGGCACCGTGTCCAGCTTTGGTTTCAATGCGAATTAACACCGGCTTCTCGCTTTGATGGGCTTCTTGTAAGGCAGCGGCAAACTTAAAACTGTGTGCCGGCACGACCCGATCATCATGATCTGCTGTAATAATCAGGGTTGCTGGGTAAGCCGTTTCAGGCTTAAGATTGTGCAGCGGTGAATACTGATGCAACACTTTAAATTCTTCGGGGTTTTCTGGGGAACCGTATTCAGAACACCAAGCCCAACCGATGGTAAATTTATGGAAGCGTAGCATATCCATCACCCCGACTGCCGGCAATGCAGCACCAAATAAATCCGGGCGTTGAGTCATGCAAGCACCCACTAATAATCCCCCATTACTGCCGCCACCAATTGCAAGTTTTTCTGGGCGAGTGTATTGGTTATCAATGAGCCATTCTGCTGCCGTAATGAAATCATCGAAAACATTTTGCTTATTTAATTTCATGCCGGCTTGATGCCAATCCTCGCCATATTCCCCACCGCCGCGCAGATTAGGAATTGCTAAGACTCCGCCAAGTTCCAGCCACACCAATTGTCCCACTGAAAAGCTAGGCGTGAGGGAGATGTTAAACCCACCGTAGCCATAGAGATAAGTAGGGTTACTCCCATCTAAGTTTATTCCCTTTCTGTGGGTAATAAACATTGGCACTTGGGTGCCATCTTTGCTGGTATAGAAAACCTGTTTTGTTTCGTAATCATCGGGATTGAAATCAACATTTGGCTGACGGAAGAGGGTACTTTTTCCGCTGATCATGTCGTAGCGGTAGATCGTTGCCGGTGTTGTGTAGCTGGTAAAACTGTAGAAAGTTTCTGTGTCGTAGCGCTTGCCATCAAAGCCGCCGGCTGAACCAATTCCGGGTAATTCCACTTCGCGTACAAATGCACCATCTAAGTTGAAAATTTTAATGACAGTTTGGGCGTCTTTTAAATAATCAGCGACAAACTGATTATTAAGTAAGCCAACGCCTTCCAGAACATCATCAGATTGGGGAATAATTTCTTGCCAGTTTTCCTTCGCCGGCTTGTTAATATCAATGGCAATTACCCGTCCACGGGATGCATCTAAATCGGTGCGAAACCAGAAAAGTGAGCCATCGTTATCCATCATGCTATAACTGGCTTCAAACTCGCTGATCAGCTCAATGATTTGAGAGTCTGGGTTGGTTAAATCTTTGTAGAAAATCAGATTTTTTGGATCAGTTCCGCGCCAAACAGAAATTACTAGATATTTGCCATCTTCGGTAACACCGCCGGCAAATCCCCATTCTTTCTCGTCGGGACGCTCATAAATTAACACATCTTCAGATTGAGAAGTGCCCAGCCGGTGATAGAATAGTTTTTGGTAATAATTAACATCTTCTAATTGGGTCTTTTCGTTCGGCTCATCATACCGGCTGTAAAAAAAGCCTTGAGCGTCGTGAGTCCAAGAAGCGCCAGAGAATTTAATCCACTTCAAATGATCGGAAAGATCATTGCCGGTTTCAATATCCCGCACTTTCCACTCTTGCCAATCCGATCCAGAAGAAGATAAACCATACGCTAAAAATTGGCCATCTTCGCTGATAGATAAACCCGAAAGCGCAACCGTGCCATCTTCTGAAAGTTTATTTGGATCTAACAATAATCTCGGTTCGCCATCAAGGGATGTTAACGTGTACAGCACACTTTGGTTTTGCAACCCATCATTTTTAAAATAAAAATATCGATTGTTTTTTTTGAAAGGAATGCTGTATTTTTCGTAATCCCAAAGTTGGGTAAGGCGTTGTTTGATTTTTTCTCTTGCGGGAATTTGCTCAAGGTAGCTAAATGTAACTTGATTTTGCGCGTCAACCCAAGTTTTTGTTTCCTCTGAATCGGGATCTTCTAGCCATCGGTAAAAGTCGGCAACCGGCGTCCCGTGATAATCATCAATTTGATCGGCTTTGCGGGTTTTTGGATATTCTAGAGCTTGATTGGAATCTGACATGGTGAGGAATTTGAATCAACACTGTCCAGTTTAGCGTTAGAAAGACATAGCAATTGATGATGACCCGATGGCAGAATAGAGACAACCCTCACAGCCTTTCGCCTCTGCCATGCCTTATTGCCTCAATCCCTCGTGTCAGAAACCGCAAAACCCAGATGGCACAAAATTCTGTGTTAGTTGCGGCACAAAATTGGTGCCATTGCTCAGAGGAAGATACCGCATAATTTCTGCACTGGGTCAAGGGGGGTTTGGCAAAACTTATTTAGCAGAAGACGAAGACCGGCGCAAAGCAATTTGTGTGATCAAACAGTTTTCACCTTCGCCGGCCATTCAAAACTCTGCGCCGGCATTACAAAAGGCAATTGAACTATTTCATCAAGAAGCCGAACGACTGTTGCACTTAGAAGATCATCCCCAAATTCCGACGTTATTTGCCTATTTCGAGCAAGATACTTATCTATATTTGGTGCAGCAGTTCATCAAAGGACAAACTTTAATTGAAGAACTCGAAGAGAAAGGAACATTCAGCGAAGCAAAAATTAGAGAATTATTAAATGATTTATTGCCGATTCTTCAGTATGTACACAATCGGCCAGTCATTCACCGAGACATTAAACCAGAAAACATCATTCGCCGGCAAAGTGATGGCAAATTAATTTTAATTGACTTTGGAGTGGCTAAACAAATGTCTGGCACTTCATTAAGTCAGCAGGGAACACTCTTAGGAACTCCCGGCTATGCGCCAATAGAACAAGCAATGCGAGGTGTCGCGTATCCGGCGAGTGATTTGTACAGTTTAGCGGTAACTTGCATTCGGTTAATGACCGGCATTTTCCCAGATTTAGATGGATCAGATGAGCTTTACGATCCTTTAGAAGCCTGTTGGTTGTGGCGAGAAAAACTGCCACGTGGTACAACTGTTAGCGCTCAATTAGGAGAAGTTTTAGATAAGCTGCTCAAAGATTATGTCAAAGAGCGCTATCAATCAGCAACCGAAGTGTTAGAAGCCTTGAATGCTCAGCCGGTTGCTCCCAGAAATCTTACAATTCTACCAACCGCAACCGTCAATACATTTGTCCAAGGTGGTAGAGGGAAAGTTAATTTACAATCTTTTAACTTTGAAGTGGTGACAGTGGATGCGTGGGGAAATCCAATTAACCTACAGCGCCACGAAGCCGAATACTTTGCCGAAAATCTGGGAGGCAGGGTAATTTTGGAAATGGTTTCTATTCCGGGGGGGACTTTCTGGATGGGTTCACCCACTGCTGAAAAAGAGCGTGACGACAGCGAAAGTCCGCAGCACAGGGTCACTGTAGCGCCCTTTTTTATGGGCAAATATACCGTCACTCAGGCGCAATGGAAAGCGGTTGCGTCTTTACCTAAAGTTAAACAATATTTGAGTCTAGAACCCTCCCATTTTAAAGGAGCAAACGCGCCGGTTGAATACGTCACCTGGCACGATGCTGTAGAATTTTGTGCGCGACTTACTAAAAAAACAGGCCGATTTTATCGCTTACCTAGCGAAGCTGAATGGGAATATGCCTGTCGCGCGAAAACAATTACACCCTTTCACTTTGGCGAGACAATTACCCCAGATTTAGCCAATTATGACGGGAATCATACCTATGCTTCTGGGCCAGAAGGTAAGTCCCGCCACATAACAACGTTTGTGGAGCATTTTCCACCCAATGCCTTTGGACTTTATGATATGCACGGGAATGTCGGGGAATGGTGCGCCGATCCGGGACATGAAAATTATGTTGGTGCGCCGGTTGATGGCAGCGTGTGGGATGCCGGTGGAAATAAACAATACCGGATGCTTCGTGGTGGTGCTTTTACCGAGTCCCCTGGGAATTGTCGCAGTGCGGCTCGCGCTAGGGAGGAGCTTAATAGCGAATGGAAGAATTGCGGTTTTCGCGTGGCTGTTTCTTTGGGGTAGATTCCTGAGTCCTTATGCCTTTTTCTCTAGGTGGAAATGTGGCGCTATGCAAACAAAATTTACTGATGCCGGCTATTGTTTTTGTAATTTTTTAAGGTAGCACCTTAATAACAGCAAATATAATAAATTGAAATTTGGCATAAAGAGGAATTTGAATCAACACTGTCCAGTTTGGCGTTAGGAAGAAAGACATAGCAATTGATGATGACCCAATGGCAGAATAGAGACAACCCCACTGCCTTTCGCCTCTGCCATGCCTTATTGCCTCAATCCCTCCTGTCAGAAACCACAAAACCCAGAGGGCACAAAATTCTGTGTTAGTTGTGGCACAAAATTGGTGCCATTGCTCAGAGGTAGATACTGCATAATTTCTGCACTGGGTCAAGGGGGTTTTGGCAAAACTTATTTAGCAGAAGACGAAGACCGGCGCAAAGCGATTTGTGTGATTAAACAGTTTTCACCGTCGCCGGCAATTCAAAGCTCTGTGCCGGCATTACAAAAGGCAATTGAACTATTTCATCAAGAAGCCGAACGACTGTTGCACTTAGAAGATCATCCCCAAATTCCGACGTTATTTGCCTATTTCGAGCAAGATACTTATCTATATTTGGTGCAGCAGTTCATCAAAGGACAAACTTTAATTGAAGAACTCGAAGAGAAAGGAACATTCAGCGAAGCAAAAATTAGAGAATTATTAAATGATTTATTGCCGATTCTTCAGTATGTACACAATCGGCCAGTCATTCACCGAGACATTAAACCAGAAAACATCATTCGCCGGCAAAGTGATGGCAAATTAATTTTAATTGACTTTGGAGTGGCTAAACAAATGTCTGGCACTTCATTAAGTCAACAGGGAACCCTGCTAGGAACTCCTGGCTATGCGCCAATGGAACAAGCAATGCGAGGTGTGGCTTATCCGGCGAGCGATTTGTACAGTTTAGCAGTAACTTGCATTCGGTTAATGACCAGCATTTTTCCAGGTTTAGATGGATCAGATGAACTTTACGATCCTTTAGAAGCTTGTTGGTTGTGGCGAGAAAAACTGCCACGTGGCACAACTGTTAGCGCTCAATTAGGAGAAGTTTTAGATAAGCTGCTCAAAGATTATGTCAAAGAGCGCTATCAATCAGCAACCGAAGTGCTAGAAGCTTTGAATGCTCAGCCGACTACCGCTACAAGTGCTTCAACTCCAAAAACTTCAACCTCCAATACAGTTTCTCAAAGCGGAAAAGGAGGTGTCAACTTGCGGACTTTTAAGTTTGAAGTGGTGACGGTGGATGCGTGGGGAAATCGCATTAACCAACAGCACCACCAAGCCGAATACTTTACCGAACGTTTGGGAGGTGGCGTAATTTTGGAAATGGTATCTATTGCAGAGGGAAGTTTCTGGATGGGTTCACCGGGTACTGAAAAAGCGCCTATTCTTAATGAAATTCCGCAGCACTGGGTAACTGTCGCGCCATTTTTTCTGGGAAAATATGCCGTCACTCAGGCGCAGTGGAAAGTGGTTGCGTATTTACCTAAAGTTAAACAAGATTTAAATCCAGACCCCTCCTCTTTTAAAGGAGCAAACCGATCAGTTGAAAATGTAACCTGGGATGAAGCGGTAGAATTCTGTGCGCGACTTGCCACAAAAACCGGCAAAGCTTACCGCTTACCCAGCGAAGCTGAATGGGAATATGCCTGTCGCGCGGGAACAACCACACCCTTTCACTTTGGCGAGACAATTACTCCAGATTTAGCCAATTATGACGCCAATTCTACCTATGCTTCTGGGCCAAAAGGTAAGTACCGACTAGAAACAACGGATGTGGGAAGTTTTCCACCTAGTGTATTTGGACTCTATGATATGCACGGAAATGTTTGGGAGTGGTGCGCCGATCCTTGGCATAACAATTATGTCGATGCACCGATTAATGGCAGTGTCTGGGATACCGATGGAAACAAAAAATTCCGGGTGCAGCGTGGAGGTTCTTGGTTCCGTCTCCCCGGAAATTGTCGCAGTGCATATCGCACCTATAAGGTGTCTAGTAGCAAGTCGAGGGATAGTGGTTTTCGTGTAGCTGTTTCTTTGCCTTAAATTTCTTAGTCCTTCTGTCTTTTTCTGTGGGTAGAAATGTGGCGATCTGCAAACAAAATTTACTGATGCAGGCTCATTCTTTCTAAGGTAGAATACTGTTTTGGAAATTAGCCGACCTTTTTTTAAGGGCTATATATAGCCGCACCTTTTCCATTATGTTTATAGTAGCATGAACTTCAAATTTTCTGTATTTTTTCCCAAAAAATTTTATGACAATATGGCCTACAAATAAATTGGAATATCCCGCGTATGCCTGCGGCACGCTGCACTATCATCTGCGGTTATCTGCGGTTATCTTCGGTTAAAAATTTCCTCAAACCTCTTCTATATCTCCATGCAAATCTTCCATATTTTGGTTCTGAAACCGGCGAGAAGATCGACGATATTTCTTACTTTCTAACTTCGGCTCATATTGCTGCTCACCGGCACGCTTACTCTTCATCTTCATATTAGATTCAGCATCCGCCTGCTGCTGCAAAGCCTCATGCAGCGTAACCGCCTCTGCCAAAAACTCTAGATAATGCTCATAACGCTCCCAATCTCCCCGCACCGCACAATTCGGCTCATCCGCGTGAAGGCAATCATTAAACTGACACCTTCCCTCGGCTAACCGCTGCTGCACTTCTGGGAAATACAACGCTAAATCTTCCGGTTCGCAATCTAAATCGGGTTGATTAAATCCGGGAGTATCTGCTAACAATCCACCCGCCGGCAGCTTAAACAATTCAACGTGTCGCGTCGTATGCCGGCCTCGATTCAGTTTTCCCGAAACTTCTCCCACTCGCAGGTTAATATCGGGAATCAAATAGTTAATTAAACTCGATTTTCCTACCCCAGACGGGCCTGAAACAATCGTAATCTTCTCGTTTAGCTGTGTGTACAATTCCTCTAAAGCAATGCCGGCTTCAACGCTGATACACACCGGCTCATATCCCCAGCCGGCTAAGCGTTCTTTCCACTGCTGTAGATGCTCTGGGGAAATTAAATCACTTTTATTCAAACAAAGGCAAATCTTCAAGCCGGTGGTTTCAGCTTTCACTAAAAATCGGCTCAATTGATGAGTATCAAGCGGCGGTTCTTCCAACGCAAAAACCAGCAAAATTTGATTCGCATTCGCCACCGGAGGCCGATCCAGTTCACTTTCGCGAGGTAACACTTGAGAGATTGCCCCGCGTCCGCCGGCCCAATCTGGTTCTTCCAC
Source organism: Microcoleus vaginatus WJT46-NPBG5 (assembly GCA_019359355.1). Taxonomy (GTDB): domain Bacteria; phylum Cyanobacteriota; class Cyanobacteriia; order Cyanobacteriales; family Oscillatoriaceae; genus FACHB-68. Next base: position 209,837 of record JAHHHM010000003.1, read on the forward strand.
GACCACCCGATCACCTACCATGACCTGCTGGCCCATTTTCTTTAAGCGGGCGCGGCGGGTACAGAGGAGAGTGGGGGAGGGGGGGATTGTATTCCCGTTCTCTGGTGCCGGCAAATCAAGCTGAACTTGGTAGTAATTTGCCTGAACTGCGACGACGGTGCCGGTGAGCAGAACTTCCGCCCCGTTTGGGCTACTCTCTGGTGCCGGTGAACTCATGCAGACGTTACGGGACGGCGCACTTTCACGGCAAAAAAGCCGGTGCGCTCCTCAATTTGCTCAATTTTATAGCCTTCCATCGCTAAGCTGTCGGGAACTTGCTCTATCGGTTCACCGGCATCAAGCCACACCTCCAGCAGTTCACCGTCTGCCATTTTCTCCAAGCGGAGTTTGGTGCGAACAAAATTGAGCGGGCAAGGGGTGCCCCGCAAATCCATCTCAGCATCGGGTTGTGAGCCGGTTGGATGGTTCATCACTTGTTGAACAGTCCTCCCAAGAATCCCTGGCCCCCTTTGCCGACGTTAAGCCCTTTCGTTTTGGCTAAGTTTTCCAACACGGTGCGCTCATCGGCACCCAAGCGTGTGGGAATTTCAATTAATACGGTAATCAAATGATCCCCGCGACTAACCGGGTTGCCTAGCCTCGGTACGCCCTTATTTTCTAAGGTTAAAACGGTACTCGGTTGCGTTCCAGGTGGAATCACCAATTCTGCCGGCCCATCAACGGTATTAACCTCTAGCCGGCAACCCAAAATTGCTTGGAGGTAGCTAATCTTAATGTCCGAGAGGATGTTAATGCCTTCGCGATGAAATTCGGCATCTTCATTAACAAACAAGTAGACGTACAGATCCCCTGGTGTGCCGTTGCGCTGACCGGCATCTCCTTCGCCGGAAACCCGCAACCGCGTTCCACTGTCAACGCCAGCGGGGACGGTAATTTTCAGCTTCTTCGTCTCTTGTTTTTGACCCTTGCCGGTGCAAGATTCGCATTTATCTTCAATCACCTGGGCCGTGCCGTTACAAGTCGGGCACACAGAAACTTGGGTGAAGCTGCCAAAGGGAGTGCGAGTGGCACGTCTCACTTGACCCGAACCTGTACAAGTCGGGCAGGTACGGGGGCGAGTTCCTGGCTTCGCGCCGGTGCCGCTGCAAACCTCACAGCTTTCCAGATGGCTGATGCGGATTTCTTTTTCCCCACCAAAGACGGCTTCCCGAAAGTCTAACCGCAGATCCAGCCGCAAATCGTCGCCTCGAACTGGCCCACCGCGCCGACGAGCCTGCTGGCCCGCCCCTGCGCCGGCGAAGCCACTGAAGAAGCTTTCAAAGATATCCGCAAAGCCTTCACTAAAGTCGCTGTAGCCGGCGGCACCGGCTCCTGAAACTCCCTGCTCACCAAAGCGGTCATAACGACCCCGCATTTCTGGTTCCGAGAGGACTTCGTAGGCGCGATTGATTTCTTTAAAGCGCTCCTCAGCCCCTTCTTCTTTGTTAACGTCCGGGTGATACTTCCGAGCTAAACGCCGGTAAGCGCGTTTAATTTCCTCTTTGTCCGCATCGCGGGAGACACCAAGAATTTCATAGTAGTCGCCGGCCATAGAGCGCTGTAGGTAGGTATAAAAAACAAAAAGTACGCAAATCTTAGGACTTTGGGGTGGATCGCTTTCCGGCTTGCTAATTAGCCGTCACAGCAACAGTCCCGTCCTACCTGTAGTATAGGAGCAACTGCGATCCAGCGCTGCTATTTAACGATTGTGAGCGGTTTATTTTCCAGGCTTTTGTGCGGCTGCCGCGCTATCGAGATCGCCGGCAGAACTGGCAGATCCTTGATAGACAGCAGTTCCGATAGAGAATAAGGTCTGCTGAAATGCCTCAATTTGCTGCTTCATTTCTTCCAAGTCAATGGACTCATCTGCGATGACGGCCCGGAACTCGTCTGCTTTTTGGCTGAGTTCGGCTTTGAGGTCATCATCAAGAATGTTGCCGTGATCTTGGAGCGTCGCCTCATAATTATAGAATAAGCTATCGGCTTGATTTTTCAGTTCAGCCAGCAGCTTGCGTCGCCTGTCTTCTTCGGCGTACAGTTCGGCCTCTTGCCGCATCCGCTCCACTTCGCTTTCTGTCAGGCCGCCGGTATTCGTAATTTGAATACTTTGCTCGCGCCCGGTGCCTTTGTCTTGTGCGGAGACTTCGAGAATGCCGTTGGCATCGATATCATAAGACACTTCAATTTGAGGCACGCCGCGCGGGGCTGGGGGAATGCCGGTGAGCAAAAACTTGCCCAGGCTTTTGTTATCCTTTGCCATCGCCCGTTCGCCCTGCAGGACGTGAATTTCCACTGATCGCTGTCCGTCAGTTGCCGTCGAGAACATCTGGGACTTACTGGTAGGAATTGTGGTATTGCGATCAATAATTTTGGTGAAAACTTCTCCTAAGGTTTCAATACCCAAAGATAGGGGCGTCACATCCAACAGCAGCAAGTCTTGCACTTCCCCGCCCAAGACGCCCCCTTGAATGGCCGCACCAAGGGCAACGGCTTCATCTGGGTTCACTGAGCGATCCGGTGTTTTGCCACCAAAATATTTGCTGATGGCTGTTTGCACTGCCGGTATCCGAGTCGAACCCCCCACCAAAATAATCCGGTCAATGTCATCGGGTGAGAGGGCGCAGTCTTTGAGCGCCTGGCTCACCGGCTCGATTGTACTATCTACCAAATGTTTAACCAGTTCTTCAAACTGGGAGCGGCTCAGCTCCATTTCCAGATGTTTTGGCCCACTTTCATCTGCCGTAATGAACGGCAGGTTTATGGTGGTGGTGGCCATGTTGGACAATTCTATCTTGGCCTTTTCTGCTGCCTCTCGAATGCGCTGAAGGGCCATTTTGTCTGCCGAAATGTCCGTGCCTTCTTGGGCTTCAAACTGCTCTACAATCCAGCGAGACAGGCAGGTATCAAAGTCATCGCCCCCTAGGTGGTTATTGCCGGCGGTGGCTTTCACCTCAAATACCCCATCTCCCAGCTGCAACACGGATACATCAAACGTGCCGCCGCCCAAGTCAAACACTAAAACGGTCTGCTCTTGGTCTTGCTTGTCCAACCCATAGGATAAAGCGGCGGCTGTGGGTTCATTGATGATCCGCAGCACTTCTAAACCGGCAATTGTGCCGGCGTCTTTGGTTGCTTGCCTTTGGGCGTCTGTAAAGTAGGCCGGCACCGTAATCACCGCTTGATGCACAGGCTCACCCAGGTAAGTTTCCGCATCCTGCTTTAATTTTTGCAGGATCATTGCCGAAACTTCTTGGGGGGTAAAATTGCGCTTGCGAATTTGGACATCAACCGTCTCGTCCCTGCCCTTGACGCAATTGTAGGGAACCCGCGACCGTTCTTCTTCCGTGTCTTCCCAGCGTCGGCCAATAAAGCGTTTGATGCTGAATACTGTATTTTCAGCATTGGTCACCGCCTGCCGCTTCGCCAGCTGACCGACTAGGCGCTCATCACCCTTGCCAAACCCCACCATACTCGGAGTTGTGCGTCCCCCCTCCGAGTTGGAAATGACGATAGGTTGGCCACCCTCTAAAACAGCGACACAACTGTTAGTTGTGCCTAAGTCAATACCAATGACTTTTCCCATAGAATTTGGACAAAATGTGAGTGTCGGTGAAATCCATTTTTTGGCAGTATTCCGCAATTTTGCGGAAACCCTATCACCTTGAGGCTAAATCTTTACAAATTTGCGGCCTCTCGGAGTAGCCTCCGTCAGCTTTCTGTTGATTCCTCGTGGGCGGTTTCTTCAGACTGCGCCCCTGGTTCTGGAGCGGCGGCCACCTTGACCATAGCATGACGCAAGACGCGCTCACCCAGGATATACCCGCGCATCAGCTCTTCCATCACCGTTCCTTCTGGAAACTGGTCAGTTGCCTCGCGCATCACTGCTTCATGGAGATTAGGGTCAAATTCTTGGCCTTCCGGACGCATAGGGGCCACCCCTGTCCGTTTTAAGCAGTCTACCATCTGCTTGTATACGCTTTGGTAGCTTTTGTGTATATTCATTTCTGAGTCAGTTTGCGGCTTAATCTGCGAACGCGCCCGCTCGAAATTATCCACAACCGGCAGCAGTTCCTTAAGGGTCGAACACTTTATTTGAACCTCTAAGTCTTCTTTTTCTTTCTGAGTGCGCTTGCGGAAATTGTCAAAATCTGCTGCCAGCCGTGCATAAACACTTCTCAATTCTTCCTGCTGGGATTTTAGCGACTCATTTTCTTGCAACAAGCTTTGGACGAAGGCGGGATCTACACCCCCTGACGCCACATCTTCTTGGCCTGTCGGATCATCAGCAGGCCCATCCGTTTCTGCGTAGGCTTGTGCGTACACTTCCAAATCTGGCGACCCGGAGGCATCTTCCTGAGGGGAATTCGCACCTCCTTGAGCTGCTGTTGTTTCGCCGGCCATTGACTCTGAACCCTCTACGTCATTTGTTGGGCTTTGGGTGTTCTCTAGCTGCTTTTCTTCGTCCATCATTGTCCACTAACCCCACTCAAAAAATTGCCAACTTAGCTACAGACTTTATGCCTATATATAAGCAAAATCTCCTTATTGACTCACTGTAGCCAAAGGTTAAGCTTATCTGGTTCCAGGCATTTTTACGCGATGTGTCCTTCAACATTTTGACATTCTCCCACTGGCAATGGCAAAACCTGACAGAGAGGTTAAGCCATGCCCTCGGTGTTCCATGAAGTCAACAGCCGGTTTTACAAACGCGTTATGTCCAAACCTTAAGTACAGAACCCGTTCTTTACCCTACCCAAAGATGGGCGCTCTACTCAAAGGTGTTTAACGCGGTTACACTAAGGTTAAGGTCACTCATTCTTCCTAACCTTCTGTATCAAGAGTGGTGACGAGCCGACTCGACTTTAAAATTGCGAGTGAACTTAGAATATTGCAGCGTTTGCTGCCTCAATTAACAACTTGCCCGACGAACTGACAGGCAGCCCTAGTAATTATGCTGGTGCCAGTGCTTTTTTCACCGCCCTCAATCAACGAGCCGGTGAGCTTCAGGTATCCAGTTGAGTCGTGATATCTAAATCAAACATATATTACAGCCAATCCGCCCAATCGGTTAATAACAGCTATTATTTGGGAACCATAAGTGCATCTTCTATTCACCAGCAACGACCCAGCCCATCAGGCTCATGGCCCGCCGATTCAAATGCTCGGCTTCCTCAGCAAGAGATGACCTTGACAGAAGCCTTTCGCCGCACAAAATCGGTAGCCTTGACCCGCATACCCCCAGGGGAAGCATTAAGCGCCAGGTATTTCCCCGTCAGGGTGCCCCGCTTGCCTCGGACGTTGAAAATGAAAACTTCAACAAAAGTGTTGCGGTCGGCTGACATAGATTCAGAAAAAGCGGGTGTCATCTTTATAAATTCTGCTTGCAGACTTTTGCAAATCCAAGGGAAAGGAGTTCTGATTCATCAGCCATGACTAACACTTCATCGCAGCGGCGTGCGCTCATTACTGTCCAGAGTAATTTTTCTCCCTTCGGGAATAAACTGATTCAGGCCGGCTTCGCAGACACAGCACAGTTGCAGCAAGCCATGAAGCAGAGCCGCGAAGAGGGTAAACCCCTAATCTCGGCACTCGAAGCAATCACCGGCAAGCAACTGCCGCCAGAATTACTGCGCCAGTATAAAAAACTACAGCTATTTGAACTCAAAATTCTATACGGCGTTGAAGCGTTCGATCCAGAACTCGCTCAGATAGCCAGCGAACAAATCGGTTCACTGATTGAAACCCTCATTTCCAAAGACACCTGCCGTCGCCATCGGTTAATCCCACTCCAGCAACATGAAACTGAGCCACCCTCAGTCTTGGTGGCAATGGTCGATCCAGACAATTTAAACGCTCTGGACGATCTCAACCGGATTCTGCAACCCCAAAGATTAACTTTGCAAAAAAGGGTAATTACTGCAGAAGACTATCAGCAGCTCATCTCTCAGTATTTAGATGAGCAGATCAAACAGCAAGCGGCTCAGCAAGCTAAAGCCCAAGAACTCGATCTCAACTTCAAACCCGATGCCTTTGAGGGCGATAGCGAGATAGAAGATGCAGCCGTTGACGAGGATATGAACCTCGACGCGGCTTTAGGCGACGCAGAATCCGGGCCGGTGATTGCCATCGTTAACAAAATTTTGGCCAAGGCACTCACCGACGGGGCATCTGACATCCACGTTGAACCTCAAGAAGAGTATCTTCAGGTTCGGATGCGGAAGGACGGGGTGCTGCATGAGCCGTTTCCCCGCTTACCGAAAAAGGTGATTCCTGCGATTACCTCTCGTTTCAAAATCATCGCCCAAATGGATATCGCCGAAAGACGGGTGGCACAAGATGGCCGTATCCGTCGGGTGTTTCAGGGACGCACCGTTGACTTTCGGGTAAATTGCTTGCCCAGCCGGTATGGCGAAAAGATCGTACTGCGGATCTTGGATAACTCGTCCACCCAGCTGGGTTTGGATAAATTAATCAGCGATCCAGAAACGCTTGCTCAGGTTAGAGAAGTGGCTGCTCGGCCTTTCGGGCTGATTTTGGTGACCGGGCCAACCGGCTCTGGTAAATCAACTTCTCTGTACTCAGTCCTCTCAGAACGGAACGATCCGGGGATTAATATCAGTACCGCAGAAGATCCGATTGAATACGCCTTGCCTGGAATCACCCAGGTGCAGGTCATTCGAGCCAAGGGTCTGGACTTTTCTAATATCCTGCGGGCGTTTTTACGGCAAGACCCCGACGTGATTCTGGTGGGGGAAACGCGGGACAAAGAAACGGCTAAAACCGCAATTGAAGCGGCGTTAACCGGCCACTTAGTGCTGACAACGCTGCACACTAACGACGCGGCTGGGGCAATTGCGCGGTTAGACGAAATGGGCGTTGAGCCATTCATGGTGTCCGGTGCCTTGCTGGGCGTACTGGCCCAACGTTTGATGCGACGGGTTTGTAGCCAGTGCCGGATTGAGTATCAACCTACCTCTGAAGAACTGGGTCGGTATGCTTTATCAGCTTCTCAGGAAGTCAACGTTAACTTCTTTAAAGCCAATACCATCGCGCCGGCAGAACGGAAAGCCGCAGCTGATCGCGGAGAACTCTGCCCCAAATGCACCGGCGTTGGCTACAAGGGACGGGTGGGTGTTTATGAATTCCTGCGGACAACTGAACGGCTAGCCGGTTTAATCTCTCAAGGCGCGCCAACTGAGCGAATCAAAGAAGCGGCAATAGAAGAGGGAATGAAGACTTTGCTAGCTTACAGCTTACAGCTCGTGCGCGAGGGCCATACAACCTTTGAAGAGGTGGAGCGGGTAACATTCACGGACACCGGCCTAGAAGCCGAACTGAAAGCCAAACGCAAGCAGGGACTCACCTGTAAAACCTGCATTGCTGAATTACAGCCAGAAATGCTGGATTGCCCCTACTGCATGACCCCGCGATTTCAAGACTAAGGATTGAGCGGGACTAGGAATTAGGGGTTAGATTTGCCCAACTGATTCCCTAGTTTCCGACTTCCTCTAAAAAACGAAAAGGTTTGATGTCACTGAACCTTCCCTAAATTTCTCAACAACAACTCAACACAATTTGGAGACGCATCTATGGCAGAGTACATGATTGAAGACGTGATGGAGTCCCTGGTAGAGCAAGGCGGCTCAGATATGCACATCCAAGCCGGCGCACCTATCTACTTCCGCGTCAGTGGTAAATTGACCCCGCAACCGCAATTTGGAGAAAGTCTGGATTCTCAGGAATGCCAGAAGCTGATCTTCAGTATGCTCAATAACAATCAACGCAAAGATTTGGAGCAGAATTGGGAGTTAGACTGCGCTTATGGGGTCAAAGGGTTGTGCCGGTTCCGCGTTAATGTCTACCGAGAGCGTGGTTGCTGGGCCGCTTGTTTGCGGGCACTGTCTTCTAAAATTCCTAACTTTGAAAAGTTGGGTGTCCCAGAGATTATGCGGGAGATGGCTGAAAGGCCCAGAGGAATGGTGCTGGTAACTGGCCAGACAGGTTCCGGGAAGACGACAACCTTAGCTGCCATCCTGGATTTAGTCAATCGGACACGCGCAGAACACGTTCTGACAGTGGAAGACCCGATTGAATATGTCTACCCGAATATCAAGAGTTTATTTCACCAGCGCCAAAAGGGTGAAGATACCAAGAGCTTTGGGAACGCCCTAAAGGCAGCATTGCGGGAAGACCCTGATATTATCCTGGTTGGGGAAATGCGGGACTTAGAAACGATTGGTCTGGCAATTTCAGCAGCAGAAACCGGCCACTTAGTTTTCGGAACCCTACACACGAACTCTGCGGCGGGAACAGTAGACCGGCTGCTGGATGTATTCCCCCCCATTCAACAACCCCAGATTCGGGCACAGATGTCTATTTCCTTAGTAGGGATTTGCAGCCAAAACCTTGTGCCGACAATCGGCGGGGGGCGGATAGCGGCCCAGGAAATCATGGTGAATACGCCGGCTATTGCTAACTTGATTCGAGAGGGGAAAAGCGCTCAAATCTACTCGGCTATCCAAACCGGCGCTAAAGTCGGGATGCAGACGATGGAAATGTGTTTGGCCAGAATCTTCCAAGAGGGCAAAGTCACTTGGGAAGCTGCGATGGCCAAGTCTTCTAAACCCGATGAACTGGCACGCTTAATTGGGCCGGCACCCAAAGGGGCGGGGACACCCGCTAAAGCAGCTCATTAACCGTGCGCCCCAGAACGGTTGAATGCTGTTAGACAAGTTGCGATTAGCGGCCAGTTATAAAAGCCAGCCGGCAAATATTTAATTTCTTTGTTTCTTGTCTTTGAATGGATGGGATTTTACTCATTTCATCCATTCAAATTGACTTCCCAGTGTCTTTTTTAGGAGTTGAGTCATGCCTAGTGATGTTGCCGCTGCTCAGGGTTTTAAAAAGAAAGCGACTAAACCCAAAGGCTTTGATTTTAAGCAAATAGAAGAGAAGCTCAATTTCGCAATGGCCTCTGTCACGGTCAAGGACAAGGCTATTTTCTCGCGTCAATTGGCAGTTTTGATTAATGCCGGTGTGCCATTGGTCAAAGGAATCGGCGTATTGCGCGAGCAATGTGATAACGCCAAGATGAAAAAAGCGCTGTCAGTCATTGATGGAGATGTGCAAGAGGGTGTGGCGCTTGCCGAGGCCATGCGGAAACATGATTACTGCTTTGATAATCTCTTCGTTGCGATGGTACAGGCGGGAGAACTCGGTGGTGTGCTTGATGAAGTGCTGAACCGGGTTGCCAAGCTGCTAGAAGATTCCGCTCGATTGCAGAACCACATCAAATCAGCAAGTGCTTATCCCAAGGCCGTCGGAACGATTGCTATCCTTGTGTTCTTTGGGATGACGACATTTCTTTTGCCCACCTTTGCTAAGATTTTCGTCGAACTTGGGACACCATTGCCGGCCTTAACCGTATTTATGCTGGGGTGCAGCGAATTTTTCCGAACTCCAGTGAAATTAGGCTCACTCATCGCTACGATCTTTGCGATCACAACGGCCTACAAGATGTACTACAAAACGCCGGTGGGTAAGCTGCAAATTGACGGCATCATGCTGAAGTTGCCTTTATTTGGAGATTTGATCAAAAAAACGGCTGTTGCTCGTTTCTGCCGCACGTTTGGGATGTTGACCCGATCTGGGGTGCCAATGCTGACGTCCCTAGAAATTGTGAAAGAAACCGCAGGGAATCAAGTTATTTCAAATGCAGTGGAAGCCGCAAGGCAAGAAATCCAACAAGGTGGCATGATTAGCCTTGCATTAAAAGAAGCGGATGTGTTTCCGGCGATGGCAATTCACATGATGAGCATTGGGGAAGAAACCGGCGAAATTGACAAAATGTTGATGAAGGTTGCTGACTTCTACGAAGATGAAGTTGAGCAAGCCGTTAAAGGTCTTACCAGTACGCTGGAGCCAATTATGATGGTCGGTATCGCAGCGTTGGTGGGTGCAATTTTGCTGTCGATGTATTTGCCGATGTTCGCAGTGTTTGACAAATTAGGCTAAAAGATTTTGGATTTTGGATTTTGAATTGCTTCTAAAATCTAAAATCCAAACTGTAAAATCTAAAACAATCATGCGTGTTAAATCATCTCATTATGAAGCGTTACTGGCGCAGTACAGTGATGCTTATTCTCTAATCACATTACTCAAGCAATACCGGCCTTATTTGGAAATGGTGCCAAGTATGCGCCGGCCTGAAGACAGTTTGATTGCGATTCCTCTGCCGATAGTGCGGGTTCGGGATGCGGTTTCTCAACCCGGACACAGTGGCATCAGTGTAGCGGCGGGGGAAGCGGTTTGTCTTCCTTGTGATGTGGCGATTTTGATGTGCGATCCCGAATGGAAAGTTAAAACCGGCAGCGAGATTTTTATCTTCATTCATCGTCCCGAAGAAGACTTTTCCAGCCTACTGAGGCGCTGGCGTCAGACACAAGTCTGGCTTGATAAAGGCTATGAGTGGCTGATGCCTCACCGCTATCGCTATATTATCAGCGAAGAGGCGGAAAATATTTACCCCTTGTTTGTTTTATTTGAACAAACACCAGAACGGATTAAACGCGGCTTAAACGGCGCTTCTTTACCCTTTGTCATCCAAACTTTAGATGCCGATTTAGAGGAAGAAGAGGAAGAAGAATCTGAATCCTTCTCCACCGGCAATTCACCAATATGAAGGGGCATGGGGCATAGGGCATAGGGCATCAGCTATTTCTCCCAGTCTGCCCCTCTTCCCTAGCCCCATGCCTCTAGTCCCTACCGGACAAATTGAGGCATAACTTCGGCGGCTGTAAATAAACCGTAAATGCCGCGCCGGTGTAACATAACGCCGGCTTTGAGATAGCCAAAGGCCGGCCCACAGACGTTAGCGGCCATGCTGGTTTCATCGCCTAGGGTGAAGGTATGGGTAGAAATTTTGCCTTCAAACGTGCGACCTGTAATTTGAACATTGGTGCTGAGGGGCTTTTTCGGATTGCGCGTATCCACAACGCCTCCCACCGTGACTTGATCGCGCGAACAAATGCCGGCAAGTTCCAGCATGATGTCGTCAGCGTGTTCCATATTTTCCAAGGTCAGCAAGCCGCCGGTTTCATCCAGCAACGCTTGCACCTGGGCATCCGTCATGGCCATCGCCCGCTCTACATTGTAACCAGGCATATGAGCGATATCTTCGCGGATTGTGGCGCGATAGGCTTCCCAGTTGGCAATGCCGACCCCAAAGGTAATTTTTACACTGTGGATTTCAGCATAGCTCTGAGCGGCTAGAGCGGCTGCGGCTGTTAGCAAGCCGGGTGTTGCCCCACAGCCGGTCATGTAGGTAATACCGGCCTGTTGTAATTCATCTTGTAACTCCAGCATCTGCTCAACCGCACTGGTACGTTTCATGGCGTCTACAAGCACCCCCCGCCATCCAGATTGAATAAACTGCCGCGCCACAGAAGCCATAAAGGTATTCGGCAAGTTTGGCAGCGCTAGAAAATACCCCTCAACTGACGCCTTTTCGATTAAGTCCGCAATACTATTGCTGCTGAGCCGGCCTGCCGGTTCCAAATAGCCCAAAGAACCTTGAGACTGGTAAATTTTGATGCAGGTATCGGGATTTAACCCTTCCGGGTTGTAAGCGTAACCTTTTTGATCGGCAGCTGCCACCCAAAGCATTTCGTGCTTAGGCGCGAGAACTCTAGCTGCGGCTTGACCCAATCCGCCAAAACCCAGCACCCCCACACGTAACGCACCTGAGTTGCCGGCACTCGGATTATTTTGATTTGTAAATTGTTGTGTACTCATCTTGGCTCAAATTTAGACAAATTCTATTATCCCCTGCTGTCATCCTTGCGTTAGATCCGCCATGACAACTCATCGCGTAAAGCTCTATCCCTAGGGAGAGTTTGGTGATCCCTATCCGCGCAGACTCTTGACGGCTGAGGTAAAATTAAGCGAAACTTACCAAAGACTGACGTATACTCACAATCAAATAAAGATTTTTGTTAAGTTTTGACTTGTTGTTAAACAATTCGTCAAAACAAACTTAACAACAAACCAGGCAAGTTATCAAAAGCATCTTCAGACGGCACCCCCTCCTTCTTCCCTGGTAGGAGAGATGTCAGAGGACTCAGAGGGTTTCCACCTCCGTCCGTGGCCGGGTGATTTCGTCTAGTCAGGAACTTAGAGGGTCACCCAAACGCATGGAAACGCTAGAGTTTGTGATTTATCCGGATGGCCGAGTGCAGGAAAAAGTAACCGGCATTGTGGGCGCATCTTGCGCGGAGGTCACTGCCGCAATTGAAGCCCAACTCGGACACGTGCTCTCTGTAGAGCAAACCTCTGAATTTTTTGCCCAAACAGTTCACCAGTCGGCGACGGCAACCGCCCAGACGACTTTTAGCGAGTGGTGAAATTTTTCCGTTTAGCTCAGGTTGATTTACTTATTTACTTAGGAAAAAACAATGTCACACTTTAGCCAAATTAAAACCCAAATCCGCAATTTGACCTCCTTGGAGGCCGCTTTAACCGATTTAGGGATTGACTGGAAAGCCGGCCCTAAAGAAGTGCGAGGCTATAAGGGACAAACCTACAACGCTGAAATTGCCATCGAACAAAACAATGGGTACGATGTGGGCTTCAGCTGGAATGGCCAAGAATACGAACTGGTTGCTGATCTACAGTTTTGGCAGCAAGCTTGGTCTGTGGATGGGTTCATTAATATGGTGTCACAGCGCTACGCTTACCATACCGTTGTGAATGAAACCGCAAAGCAAGGCTTCCAAGTGTCTGAACAGCAAAAAAATGAAGATGGTTCTATCCGCCTAGTGCTGCAACGCTGGAGTGCCTGATGTCAGACTTTTCTGCACCGGCAGACACCCAAGAACCTGAAAGGTCGGGGCTGGAACCGGAGTTAGGAGGTGCTTTACGCAATGGCCCGGAACGTTCCGGTTTTGAGCCGGAACTTGGCGGTGTCTTGCGGCAAAAGGGCGTCTATGTCGATGAAATTACTTGCATCGGCTGTAAGCATTGTGCTCACGTCGCCCGCAACACTTTCTACATTGAACCCGACTATGGCCGCTCTCGCGTGGTTCGTCAAGATGGCGATTCCGAAGAGTTAATTCAAGAAGCCATCGACACCTGTCCGGTTGATTGCATTCATTGGACTGATTATACGGAAATTAAACAACTTGAAGAAGAGCGGAAATATCAGGTTATCCCCGTTGTGGGATTTCCCATCGATCATGCGGTCATTGCGAGTAACCGACGCCGGCAAAAACTGGATAAACGGCGCAAATCTCAGCAATAAAAGCCGAAGATATACAAATAAAGCCCGCAGCTGCGGGCTTTAAATATTTCTATAAACCTTTAACCCTTTTACCAATAAACCCTTCCGGGCTGAGTAAGTAGAGGTGTTATTTTAAAGGATGATGTTCTACGAGTAATTTTTCAACTCTGGCTTCATCAATGCGAGCTGCAAGTCGTTTCGTTTCATGCTCATCTCGCACTGTTTTCGCTAAGCTGAGGGTGGAACCAACAGTAAATACTAAACCCATGCCCATGTAGCTTTTCACCCAGCCATCTACAGGTAAGTACAGGATGCCGGCACCCGTCGCCCCAACGGATATAATAAACGATGCCCATGCCTGAATCACCCAAGCGGCACTATGTGTTTGATGAGAACCCGTATTTAATGGTTGCATAGCCCTGTCGCCTCCAGCGAAACTTAAATTTCCAGCGCAAATTTATTTGAATCAAATATAGGATTTGAGAATCAGGAAACTTTTTCTTTCAGGGACAGTTTTCATAATTGGCACTGTTTATACATCCCTTTGAAGAAGATTAGGGGCCTTTAACTTGTGTAAGGCTTGTGGCGATTGAGCAAGTGGCACAAGGGCAGAAGAATTATATAAAAATTAGATTATTTGTACAAAAATAATTACTATTTTTTTCGCAAATGTGGATGGTGGAAGCCCCAACTTCAGGAAAGCAAGTTAGGGGTGCAAGAGTATGTGCGCCCAAATCAACCTAGACGGGAGCAATTAAGCTTTTTATCTAATTCCCCTGAGCAAATTAGATATACGCTAGCTTATCAAAGAAAGGATGGAGGCAAATTATTTGCATGAACCCTAGCTCAGACAAACCCCACCAAAGCTTTCAACTTAGTATTCGCCACCGATTGAGTCTGCTGTTTGGTGCACTCGTGACTCTTAACTTGATGGCTGTAGGGATTGGGGCAATGGCGCTTAACCAGGCAGTCAGTGCCAGCTCCTTGAGCACGCGGATTGCCTCACAACGGGGAAACGTTTTTAAACTGGCCTATTTGGCCAATACTCGCAGCACTCAAACCAACCCCCAGAATCGAGCTGCCCTGAGTCGGGAAATGAAAGACGAAATTGAGCAGTTTGAAACGTTGTTAAGTGCATTGCATCAGGGTTCAGCTGAATTGAACGTCCCTGCCATCACCGATCAAACCGTGCTGGTTCAGTTAGGCAAAGTTGAAGACACCTGGCAGATTTATAGGCCCAATTTAGAAGAATATCTAACCGCTACCCCAGATGCAGAGGAGGGCTATCTTCAAGCCATTAATAATCTGGGCACTTTCTTAGCGAACCAGTTGGATACTGTGGCAAATTCCCTGGATCGGCAGTCAGCCGACAGCGCTGTTCGGGATCAGTCTTTATTATTACTGGGGCTGATCGTAAGTTTGCTGGCAAGCGGGATCGCCTTTTTCATGGTGTCTCAAATTTCTCGCGCTCTCAGCCGATTGACTCATACAGCCCGACAGATGGGGGGCGGCGATTTGAAAGTGCGGGCGCTGGTGGCATCTTATGACGAGGTTGGCATCTTGGCCAACACCTTAAATGTAATGGCAGAACAGATCGACAATCTGCTGAAGGGAATGGAGGCACGAAGCACTGAATTAGCAGATACCTTGGCGAATTTAGGTGCGATTATTGATAACTTAGCGGATGGTTTGCTCGTGATCGATCCTGCCGGCAAAATAGGCCGGTTTAATCCCGCACTTCTGGCGATGTTTGGTTTACCAGAAGTTGATTTGAAGGGTAAACACTGCCTGGAGTTGTCGAGAACTGAGGTGGTAGAACTGGTTGAACAAACGCGGGGACGCCCCAGAGAAGTGTTTACGGCAGAGTTGGAACTGGCGGAAGGCCGGTTGGGCCAAGCCTTGGCAACTGGCATTTACAAGAATTTTCATGATCCTGCTAACGAAAGCGGGCCGGCAGCCGATGAGCGTTTAAAGTTAGGCACTCATTTTATCGGTTCGGTGATTTTGATCCGCGATATTACCGCAGAGAAAGAAATTGACCGCATGAAAACGGATTTTATTTCCACAGTTTCTCATGAACTGCGGACCCCTTTAACATCCGTTCTGGGATTTGCCAAAATTATTAAGAAAAAACTGGAGGAAGGCGTATTTCCTTTAATTCAATCTGAGAATGGGAAAACTCAAAAAAACATTAGACAGGTAAGAGAAAATATCAGCATTATTGTGTTAGAAGGGGAGCGGTTGACTTCGCTAATCAATGATGTTTTGGATATTGCGAAGATGGAAGCCGGCAAAATAGAGTGGCAAATGCAGCCGGTTTGTATAGCGGAAATTATTGAACGTGCGTTTTCGGCGACATCCTATCTGTTTCAGCAAAAACAACTAGAAAAAGTTTTAAATGTAGAAAAAGAATTGCCAGAAGTAGTAGGAGATCGGGATCGGCTGATTCAGGTAATGATTAATTTAATTTCCAATGCTGTAAAGTTTACCGAAGCCGGCTCCGTGACTTGTACCGCCAGCCGGCACCATCATGAGATTATTATTAACATCATTGATACCGGCATCGGCATTGAACCCAATGATTTAGAGAAAGTTTTTGAGCGATTTAAGCAGGTCGGGGACACCCTGACTGACAAACCGAAGGGAACGGGTTTAGGATTGCCGATTTCCAAGCAGATCGTCGAACATCATGGCGGGAAAATTTGGGTGGAAAGTCAGTTGGGTATGGGAAGTCAATTTTCATTTTCTTTACCTATTGGTTCCCGCACGAATGCCGAGATTGAAAAAATTAATATTGACACCCTTGTTAGGCAATTAAAACATAGCTTTGTCCAAACAACACCCTTGCCGACAGAACATCATAAAACGATTCTCGTTGTTGATGATGAAGCACATATTCGCCAACTACTAAGACAGGAACTAGAAGCCGAAGGTTATGAAGTTTGGGAAGCTACAAATGGAATGGATGCTATTTCTCAGGTGAAAGTAAAAAAACCTGATCTAATTATTTTAGATGTCATGATGCCTCAAATCAACGGATTTGATGTGGCGGCTGTCTTGAAAAATGACCCACAGACAATGGGCATTCCCATCGTAATTTTATCAATTATTGAGGATAAAGATCGCGGCTACCGGCTGGGAATTGATCGCTATTTTACAAAGCCGGTTAATACAGAAGACTTGCTGAAAGAAATCGGCCTACTCATCTCCCAAGGAATGTCTAAAAAGAAAGTTTTAGTAGTAGATGAAGATGCCTCAACTGTAAGGATTTTAGCTGATATGCTGCAAACCAAAGGATACAGCGTCGTCGAAGCCTTTAATGGCCCAGAATGCATTGAAAAAGCATTATCTACCAAACCTGATATGATTATTGTAGATTCTCTATTCTCGCAACAACACGACCTAGTTAAAACCTTACGATTTAAAAACGGACTAGAAAACGTTTTCTTCCTGTTACTAGCCAGTGGAGAAGCAGAAAAAGGACTCCAGAATCACCCCCCTCAAGATCATCCATAATCGATGATGTCTGCATCTCACCATCAATCTCATCTGCGTTTCACCTACGGAATCTGCGCTTAAAAATCTTAATCTTTGCAACGACAGATTTAACAAAGCAGCTAAAATCAACTCACACTTCGCCCAAAAAATATATGTCAAAAAAAATATTAATTGTAGATGATGAGCCGCATATCAGGATTCTCCTAGAACAAACTTTAGAAGAACTCGAAGATCAAGGTGTAGAATTGCTCACAGCAACCAATGGAGAAGAAGCGCTTGAAATTATCCAGTCTGAAAAACCCGAACTTGTTTTTCTTGATGTAATGATGCCTAAAATGAATGGCTTTGAAGTATGCGATGCCGTTAAAAATAAACTGGAAATGCAGAATATTTACATTATTATGCTAACAGCCAAAGGTCAAGAATTTGACAAACAAAAAGGCAAAGAAGTTGGGTCTGATTTATATATGACAAAACCATTCGACCCTGATGAAGTTCTTGAAAAATCGAAAACAATTTTAGGACTATAAATTTTTAACAAATTTAAAAATTACAAGAATTAATTCTTGTCAACCCTTAAATAACCAGCTTTTTCAAGCTTATCTAAAGCTTTTTTGCTCGATAAGAATTGGATAAAGTCTTGAGCATAAGGGATATTTTTACTACTTTTAATTACCATTACCTGATAGACAAAAGAAGAATGAGAATTTTCAGGCGCGACTGCTACAATTTTAATTTTATCTGATGAGCGTGTGTCTGAACGATAGACAATGCCGGCATCTGCTTTTCCCGCTGCAACATCTTTAACAAGCTGAAGCGAATATTCGCCAAAAACTCCTTTCTTTTTCACCTGCTCGAAAATTTTAAAGAAGGTTAAAACTTCTTTGGTATAGATTCCAGTTTGTGTGTTTTCTGGTTCTCCCATCGCCACTTTTTTGACTCGATCACTGATTAAGTCTTGGAATTTTGAGATGCCGGTGGAATTTTTAGGCGTAATCAAGACCACTTGATTTTTTATAAAAGGTTGAGGGTAATTATCAAGTACCAACCCTTGGGATTTTAAAGTCTTAATTACTTTTGGATTATTTGTAACAAAAATATCGACGGGTGCGCCTTGTTGAATTTGTTCTTGCAAGAAGCTGGCACCGCCAGTGTTATAAGTAACCGTAACGTTCGGTTTTTTTTGAGTGTAAAGTTCGCTAACTTCGAGGATAGTTTCTTTTAAACTTGGGTTGGCAGAAATCGTGAGTGCTACGGGTTTAGCTTGTTCAGTACAACCGGCTAAACACAGACAGAAAATAGCGATCCAGCTAATTAAAGTTAGAATTGGTGTTCTTTTCAAAGCAACTCCGTAAAGTTATCTATCTGTGACGCAGTAAGATTGTAGAAGCAAAGTATCAGATATTTAGCAAAAATGGAGCGGGGGCGAGTAAAGCGTGAAATTTAAAACCGGCACCTCTCAATTTCAGACTAAACTCGCCCCAATATCCCAAATTTTGCTTTTTATTCACATCTAAATACAGAATTTTTCAACACAGCGCACAAAAATTTCTACCCCCATTCCTAGGGCAGTTTCATCAAAATCAAAACGGGGATGGTGGTGTGGATACGCTAAATTTTTTGACAAGTTTGCTGAACCCAGGAAGAAGTAGCAACCGGGCAATTCTTGCAGGAAGAAAGACATATCTTCACCGCCCATTGTTTGGCATTCTGGAACGATGCCGGCAGGCGTTTCTACCACTGAGGCTGCAACAAAACGCACTAATTCTGCAATCGCAGCATCATTAATCACCGGCGGATACAACCGCACATATTTGAGTTCATAAGTCGCGCCGTGACTATTACAAACACCGGCAATGATTTGCTCAAGTCGCTGGGGAAGGTGTTCGCCCAAAGCTGGGTTGAAATAGCGCACGGTTCCGCTTAATTGGGCGCTATCAGCAATCACGTTCAGTGCAGTGCCGGCCTGAAATTTCCCAACTGTAACCACTGCGGATTCTAACGGATTTACATTCCGCGCCACAATCGTTTGCAAGGCATTTACAACTTGAGATGCCACCAATATTGAATCAATTGTTTGATGCGGCATTGCCCCATGTCCGCCTTTGCCCTGAATCGTGCAGTAAAAACACTCGGTTGCCGCCATCAACGCGCCGGTGCGAACGCCCACTGTACCGAGGGGAAGGTTGTTCCACAAGTGCAAGCCAATGATGGCGTCTGCATCCGGATTTTTTAGCACACCGGCTTCAATCATCGGCTTTGCGCCCCCCGGTCCTTCCTCTGCCGGCTGGAAAATAATCTTAACTGCGCCGGCGAAATCTTGCCGATGTTGCGATAGATAGTAGGCTGTACCGAGGGCAATTGCCGTGTGTCCATCATGACCGCAGGCGTGCATCATGCCATCATGCTGCGATTTGTAGGGCACCTCGTTTTCTTCTTGAACCGGCAGTGCATCCATATCCGCCCGAATTGCCAGCACTTGACCGGGTTTGCCACTATCTATTGTGGCGACAATGCCGGTGTGTGCGATGCCGGTTTCATGATCTATTCCCCATTCCCGCAACTTTTGCGAGACAAACTCCGCTGTTAACTTTTCTTTGAAAGCAAGTTCTGGCTGTTGATGCAGCCGGCGACGCCACTCGACTAATTGTGGTTGCAGTTCATAAATAGCCGGTCGCAGTTGGGAGAGATTAACGGAAGTTGGAGTAATAGAGGGAGCAATCATTGTGTCACTTGTTACAAAACTCTTTCTATTTTACCAATATTTACATTTTAAGAGGTGTGGGTTTATTAACGCAGAGCGCAGCACATTTTGGGCTTTTTCTGGATAATTTAAATTAAATTTTAAACATCACCACGAATAAAGAAGCAATGGCATCCAACTTACAGCCTAAAGAATTGAGAGAAAGCTTAGAAAAGTGGACACAAGCAGAAAATGAAGGACAAGAATTTAATCTAACCGATGAGCAGCTACATTGGGAAATTTACGATTTGCTGGGTGTTGAAAGATTAACGCCAGAAATTGTGGAAGCTTTGATGTTGTTGCTAGATGCAAGCGATCAATTTCAACCCGTGCAGCTATTCAAGCGTCTGGAAGATTTTTATCTGCGGTGGTGCGATGGGGAATTTATTGACGCGCCGGCAGAAAATTTACCTCAGAAAAAGATGCGGTTACTAAAAGAGCAACTGGAACCGCAACAGTTAGGACAGCGGCAGGTAGACATTTATGCCGGCTTGAATGTCATGATTTTGCTTTTAGAGTTGCATCGCTACGCTCTACCAAAAGCTCGCCTAAAAGATGAAATCGCCTTTTATCCCTGCGGTCAAGTAGACACTGAAGGTTTTGATAATCAGCGATTGCTTCGCATCATCAGCTACAGCAATTGTTTTAGCGTGGGAGTATTCAACACAATAGTTGGTAAATTCCTCTCTAGCGCAAATCTCATTGGCGCAGACCTCCATAGCACAGACCTCAGTGAGGCAAACCTCAGAGGCGCAAAACTCATTCGAGCAAACCTCAGTGAGGCAAATCTCATTGGCGCAGACCTCTATAGCGCAAATCTCATTCGCGCAGA
Organism: Microcoleus vaginatus WJT46-NPBG5; assembly: GCA_019359355.1. Taxonomy (GTDB): domain Bacteria; phylum Cyanobacteriota; class Cyanobacteriia; order Cyanobacteriales; family Oscillatoriaceae; genus FACHB-68. The sequence continues at coordinate 230,225 of JAHHHM010000003.1, forward strand.
CCTCACTCGCGCAAAGCTTAGTCGCGCAAACATTAGTTGCCCAAACCTCAGTCGCGTAAACCTCAGTCGCGCAAACCTCTACTACGCAGACCTCTTTCGCGCAAACCTCACTGAGGCAAACCTCATTGGCGTAAACCTCATTAAGGCAAACCTCAGTGGCGCAAACCTCAGTGGCGCAAATCTCAGTCGCGCAAAACTCATTCGCGCAAAACTCCATTACGAAGCAAACCTCAGTGGCGCAAACCTCAGTGGCGCAAACCTCAGAAGCGCAATACTCATTTGCACAAACCTCGAAAACATTACCTGGAATGAAAATACGAAGTGGGATGATGTGCACGGGTTGGAGAGTGCAGAGAATACACCGGCAGCCTTAAAGCAACAGTTAGGACTGAGGTGAAAGTAAAAAGTGAAAAGCTCTATTTGTAGGATGGGTAACGTGATAGCAAACTCTCAACCCAACCTACGTCATCATTAGTTTAGTGAGGTTGACCTACTTAACTCCTCTAACACCGGCACCCGATACCCACGCTAGTGCAAAACAGCCAAAGTCTTAGATTTTTTCAACATTAACTGAGCATTTACATTTTAAGAGGTGTGCGCTTTATTAACGCAGATCGCAGCACATTTTGGGGTTATTAAGGTAAATTTAAATTATATTTTAAACATCATCGTTAAGAGAGAAGCAATGGCATCTAATTTACAGCCTGAAAAATTGCTAGAAAGCCTAGAGAGGTGGACACAACTAGAGAGGTGGACACAACTAGGAAATGAAAGTATAGAAGTTAATTTGACTGATGAGCAGCTACATTGGGAAATCTACGATTTGCTGGGTGGAGAAAGATTAACACCAGAAACTGTGGAAGCTTTCATGCTTATATTACCTAGGTACCAGATGTATGGAACACCTGTAAAGCTATTGAAGCGTCTGGAGAATTTTTATCTACGGTGGTCTGATGGAGAATTTATTGATGCACCGGCAGAAAATTTACCTCAGAAAAAGATGCGGTTACTAAAAGAGCAACTGCAAACACAACAGTTAGGACAGCGGCAGGTAGACATTAATACAGGATTGAATCTAATGGTTTTGCTCTTGATATGGTGGCGGATAATACCCTGGACAAGATCCGGGACATTCTATCCCTGCGGTAAAAAAGAGACTGAAGATTTTAATAATGAGCGATTGCTTCGCATCATCAGCTACAGCAATTGTTTTGGCATGGGAGTATTCAACACTATAGTTGGCTCATTCCTCAGTCGAGTAAACCTCAGTGGCGCAAACCTCACTCGCGCAAACCTCACTCGCGCAGACCTCAGGGACGCAAACCTCAGGGACGCAGACCTCAGTCACGCAGACCTCAGTGGTGCAAACCTCTACTTCGCAGACCTCAGTGGCGCATACCTCTACTTCGCAGACCTCAGGGGCGCATACCTCAATGGCGCAAACTTCAGTGGCACAAACCTCTACTTCGCAGACCTCAGTGGCGCATACCTCAATGGCGCAAACTTCAGTGACCTCAGGGGCGCATACCTTACTGGCCCGGACTTCACTGGGGCCAACCTCAGTCACGCCAACCTCAGTCACGCAGACCTCAGGGGCGCAAACCTCAGGGGCGCAAACCTTAGTAGCGCAAACCTCAGGGGCGCCAACCTCAGGGGCGCAAACCTCAATAGCGCAAACCTCAATAGCGCAAACCTCAATAGCGCAAACCTCAATAGCGCAAACCTCAATAGCGTAAACCTCGAAAACATTTCCTGGAATAAGTATACGAAGTGGGATGATGTGCAATGGTTAGAAATGGCAAATAATACACCGGGTGCCTTAAAGCAACAGTTAGGACTGGAGAACGCAGACTTCAGAGGCGCAGACCTCAGGGGCGAAAACCTCATTGGCGCAAACTTCAGTAGAGCAAACCTAAGTAGAGCAAACTTCAGTAGAGCAAACCTAAGTAGAGCAAACCTCAGATACGCAAACGTGATTCACGCAAATCTAAGTAATGCAAACCTAAGTGGTGCGAACCTAAGTGGCGCAAACCTCATTGGCGCAAACCTCACTCGCGCAAACCTCACAGACGCAAACCTCACTCGCGCAAACCTCAGTAGTGCAAACCTCGAAAACATTTCCTGGAATGAGGATACGAACTGGGAGAAGGTGCAAGGGGTGGAGACAGCAAAGAATACACCGGCAGCCTTAAAGCAACAGTTAGGGCTTGGATGAAAGTAAAAAGTGAAAACCTTTATTGTAGGATGAGTTTCGCTATCGCTCTACCTATCCCCGCTGTAATTTAGCAAAGTGAATTAGAAAAGTCTTTTTTAACCCCAGATAAACACAGATGAGTTAAAAGCTTGTATTTAAGACCTACTGGCAATTCAACACTTTTTCCAGCAATTTAATATCAAAAAAAGCAAAAGCGCTCGCCCTTTTTATGTTACAGAGCGAACGCCTATCACATCATTTCTTAGTAAGCAAACGCTTGATAAACCTCAACTGCCGGCTTCTCTTCCAGGGATTCAACGATCGGATTGAAGCGCAATAAATGACGGGCGCGTTCCGAAAGTGCATCAAAGGAAGCACGGGGAATGTGAATGCAAACCTCCGGGCGATATAACCAGCGCCGGCTGTAGCCAATCACCACCATCGGGCGCGGTATTTCTGTGCGGTTAGGAGTGCCTCGGTGAAGTCCCCGCACATCGCGGATCATCACATCGCCGGCTTTCAGCAAAACCGGCTCTAACTTGATCTCACCCGACTCCAGGCGCTGCAGCCCTTCCGCCTTGGGGATCATGTGCGTGCCCCGCACTACCTCAAACGGGCCATTTTCCAGCGTCACATCCACGAGTGGAAAGTTAATTGCTAACTGGAATGGCGGCGTTTCTATGCCAGCTTCCGGGAAAAGCGGCGGCGCATCTCGGTGCACATCTTGATAGTCAGAACCCAGCAATGGCGTGTCTGTTGCCAACTGGCACATCACCGCATCTTCGCCCACCAAACGCTCAACCAGCGCCAGTATATCCTCATCTTCATAAATACTGGGATCGGCAAAGGGAGCGTTGAAGGGAAGGGTAACATAATAACGAGCTGAGCCGCGATTGCGAAGTTTACCTTCGCGCTCGATATGATCGTGTAGCAAGGGCGCAAACGCTTCGCGCCAAACATTCAGTGTTGCGGTGGAAAAGTGATCGCGCAACACGCAATAGCCATCGTTCAAAACCGCTTGGGCGAACGAGTCAATTTGTTCTTGATTATACCGTTGTTGCTTCATATTTCAATTTTTAGCATTTCATTCAGGTTTTGTGGCGTTCTTGAAAGCTAAAAATTGCCGGTTTTAATCAATCGTTACCAAACAGCGAACTCAGCATTTTATTGCTAAGTATTATCCCTGATTTTAGTTTTTTAACCGAGGGTGCCGGCATTTCTGCTTATTTTGTTAAATTTAGATAAAAATACCTATTAATTTTACAGCAACCTGAGCTATATTAAACGCTAAGTCGCCAATCTTTAGAAGCTGCGGAGTGCTTCTTGGAGAACCGGCGATTGTAAATATGCTCTCTCAGCTTTCTCCGTTCCCAAATTCACAGGACAGCCTAAGATATCTTCTAAGTAGTGTTTAACGCGGAAGAATTGAAAGAGTCCGCACGGTTGCTCAAACTTGGCTAAAACGTTTAGATTAATATCACAATCAGCTTCATTTCTTGCTTGCCAACCCAGCACGTCTAAAGAGTTCACACCCATTTCTTGAAAATCCTGCCGGTGTGCTGTCACAATTGCTAATAGTTCTTCGCGCTCTTTCGCCACCCTCTTTTACCGCTTTTCTGAAACAAATCTATTTTAATGATCTGCAACAGTTTGCCTTGCCGGCACGCGAATCTGCTGTGATTCTAATTTTTTGGCATTTTTTTCTCGACCGCTGCCGGCTCAATTGTATTAAACCAACTTTGGCAAAATACCGAGAAAAGGTTCAAGCTGCAGCAGAAACATATTGAGAACGCAGCAATTCGCGAGATTCCTGCATAACCCGACCTTTCATTGCTTCTTGCTGTAAGGTAATGAAAGCTCTAAAATCTTCCATGCTATACTTAGTTGTTTGTAAAAGCTGACGTAGCTGTTCTTCGGCTTCAACTGTAAGATAGCCGGTGGCTAACGCTTGTTTAACTATCGGACGGATTCCATTCATTGTTACTACCCCCTAAACACCAACTTTCAAAATCTTTGTTAGTTAGTTAAGACCCGCCTCGCATTATATTGTTTCGTAAAGCAGGACAAGTAGGGGCAATCTCTATCCAAAGAAACAGCCACAACCGCAGCCGTTTAAAATAAATCTGTCTCAAACTAATACTTATCTACCTTACGCTAGTTGACAAAATCAAGTTTGTTAGTATGCTTGCCTTTGCTTTGCGTGCCGGTGCCTTCGAGCATTACGGCATCCAGCGAGGCGAAAAATATATTTTGATAATTTGCAAAACTTGCATGAAGCCGGCACCTAACTGACAGGCTCTAATTTATAAGGCGCTTAGTCAAAAGTCAAACTAATATTTTCATCATTAAATATCTATCTTCATTAAATTTAAAATATCAATAAAATCGCTTTGTGTAGCAATTCTAAATCATTGGTGACCACTCAGAAGAATTACATTGCCTATACATCAGAGTAAAGGCTATATTTTTAGTTTAAATAAACTATCCTGATTAAACCTATGAAGCTTGAATACATACCGTTAGCTGTGATTTGTTTATGGAGTCCATCGATGGCAACTGCTTTAACCTTTTCTGACGTTCAAAACCACTGGGCGCAACTCTCAATTGTCAAACTACAAGAGCGAAATTTAATTAGTGGCTATCCGGAGGGAGACTTTCGTCCAGAGGGAACGATTACCCGCGCTGAATTTGCCGCGATTTTGCTAAAAGCTTTTCCCAATGCCAAGCCGGTTCGCAAGCCGATTAACTTCATAGATGTCCCTAATACTCACTGGGCGTATAAAGCGATTCAAGCTGCTTCTGAAAATGGTTTTTTTGCCGGCTATCCAGACGGGACATTTAAACCCAATCAAACCCTCCCACGGGTGCAAGCATTAGTCATTCTTGCCAAGGGTTTGAACTACAGCGCCCCTTCTCCATCTGTGGAAATGCTGAAACAGTATTTTGAGGATGCGACACAAATTCCCGACTATGCAATCAATGCAGTATCATCTGCGATTTTTGGGAATCTTGTGGTGAATTATCCTAATGTCAAACAATTGAAACCCAATCAAAATGCGACGCGGGGTGAAGTGACAGCATTAATTGCTCAAGCTTTACAAATTCCAGAGGCAGTTTCTCCGCAGTACATTGCAAGACTGAATTATATCTTGCCGCCGGCACAATCTAGTTGGGCATCAAATTTTTCTGAAGGGCTGGCAGCATTCAGTATTGGCACGCTCAATGATATCAAATTTGGTTATGCCGACAAAAACGGAAAAGTGGTTATTCAACCGCAATTTACTGCCGGCAATGAGTTTTCAGAAGGGCTAGCAGCCGTCAGAATTGGCGAAAAATTCGGTTATATCGACACCACCGGCAAAATGGTGATTCAGCCACAGTATGATATCGCCAAGCCTTTTTCTGAAGGAATTGCCTACGTTCAAATCGATAACAGAGATGCCTATATAGACAAAACCGGCAAGCGCATTAACACTGATTACTTTTATAACTGTAAACCCTTTGCCGAAGGATTTGCGGCAGTCGGCATTGTCGAAGGAGATGGCAAATATGGCTATATCGATAAAACCGGCAAAATTGCCATCTCTAGTAAATTTGATGAAGCAGACTCGTTTTCAGAAGGACTTGCAAAAGTTAAATTTAATGGGAAAATCGGTTATATCGACACCACCGGCAACTTCGTCATTCAGCCTGAATATTATGAAGCTGAATCATTTTCCGAAGGATTGGCATCCGTTAAACTCGGCGAGAAATTTGGTTATATCGATAAGACGGGAAAATTTGTTATTCAGCCCCAATTTACCAGTGCTTGGCCTTTTTCTGAAGGGTTAGCGCCGGTTAACTCTTCTGGCTATATTGACAAAACCGGCAAGATAGCAATTCCGCAGAAATTTCAACTGGTTGAACCTTTTTCTGAAGGGCTAGCCCTTGTCAGAATTGATCGTCCCGAAGGAATTGGCTACGCCTATGGCTACATCGATAAAACCGGCAACTATGTCATTTATCCCCAATTTGGGGATGCTGAATCGTTTTCTGAAGGCGTGGCGCGAGTTGCTATTGGCGGAAAATGGCGCAATGAAGAGTTGGTAGGCAATGGAGTTTTTGAAGGCGGCAAGTTCGTTTATCTTCGCAACCCGCTCAAATAGTTTTTCCAAGCTAGAGTTTTCATTGATTGGGAGACGTGAAAGAAATTTCGCGTCTCTATTTTTTAATAAACCCGTTGAAATATAGACAGTTTTCAGGTAAAATCTACACAAAATTAATAGTTATTATTCAAAATTAACAGCATTGCCAGGAGTTCTCAAAAGCCAGAGAATTAGCAAAGCCTCCAAGAGTTTTCAAAGAAAAAGTAATAAAACGTTGACAAGCAAGATATTTTGGATCTGGGTACTCTAGTAGAACGAGACCTATCCATTGCCAATTGATCGCTCAATCTCAGTTAAATCAATCCATGAAATCTTATCTCGCCGCCGCTCTCCAAATGACCAGCGTGCCTGACCTGCAAAAAAACCTGGTTCAGGCAGAAGAATTGATTGATCTTGCCGTGCGTCGTGGTGCCGAGTTGGTCAGCTTGCCAGAAAACTTCTCCTTCTTAGGAGAAGAAAAGGACAAGATTGCCCAAGCCGAAGAGATCGCGCAGCAGAGTGAAAAATTCCTCAAAACAATGGCTCAGCGCTTTCAGGTGACAATCGTGGGGGGTGGCTTCCCAGTACCGGAAGACACCGGCAAAGTCTATAACACAGCATTGCTGGTAGATCCCACCGGCACAGAACAGGCTCGGTATAAAAAAGTGCACCTGTTTGACGTGAACTTGCCCGATGGCAACACCTATCAAGAATCGAGCACCGTAATGGCCGGCACAGCACTACCGCCGATTTATCCCTCCGAACATCTCGGTAACATCGGACTCTCGGTTTGTTATGATGTCCGCTTCCCCGAATTGTACCGGCACCTTTCCTACAAAGGCGCGGAAGTTTTATTCGTCCCTGCCGCCTTCACTGCCTACACCGGCAAAGACCACTGGCAAGTGCTGCTGCAAGCAAGGGCGATTGAAAACACCTGCTATGTCATCGCACCGGCACAAACAGGCCGGCACTACGCCATGCGCCAATCACACGGCCACGCGATGATCATAGATCCTTGGGGCGTAATTCTCGCCGATGCCGGTGATAGACCCGGAGTGGCCATTGCCGAAATTGAACCCAGCCGCATTGAGCAAGTGCGCCGGCAAATGCCCTCCCTGCTGCATCGCGTTTTTGTCTAAAGCGCCAGAATTAACCAAAATTTAGCCCAAGGTGGGCAAGTTGTGGAATTCCACCACAAAGCAGAATTGCCCACCCCATCGCTTTTGACTGGTACATTAAACAGGATGAGTTCTGCGGAAGTAATGGTTGATGTCATAACCGGGGTGAGCACCTTCATCCCAACTAACTGGAGCCTCGCTGCCGGCTCGCTGTTGCCGGTTCTCGCAGCCGCAACCGAACCGGCAACAGAAGCCCAAGGCCCAATGGTACTTGCCGGCGTGCTACTGAGTTTAGTGGTCATATACCTAGCCAGCAAAATCGGTGGAGAATTTTCTAACTGGCTGGGGTTCCCCCCCGTACTAGGCGAACTGGTTGCTGGGGTCATCGTCGGCGTTTCTGCCTTGCATCTATTGGTATTTCCAGAAGCCGTAGCAGACAGTTCTGGTTCTGTGATCATCGCTTTGCTTCAAGCCACTGCCGGCCTGACTCCGGAGACAGCAGACGCCACATTTCAAGTTCAGAGCGAAGTCGTCTCAGTTTTAGCGGAACTGGGTGTGATTGTTCTGCTGTTTGAAATTGGCCTGGAATCGAACTTAAAAGAACTGATAGAAGCCGGGTTTCAAGCAACCCTTGTCGCCGTTGTCGGGGTGACATTGCCCTTTGTGGCCGGCACCGTCGGGCTAATTACCTTGTTTCATTTCCCGACTGTTCCAGCAGTGTTTGCCGGCGCTGCTTTAACCGCCACCAGCATTGGAATCACGTCCAGAGTGCTTACAGAAATTGGAGCGCTCAAATCTAAAGAAGGTCAGATTATCATTGGCGCGGCAGTGATTGATGACGTTCTGGGGATTATCATCCTAGCCGTCGTCGCGAGTTTAGCCAAAACCGGCGAAGTGGACGTGTTCAACGTTGTTTATCTGATTATTAGTGCCAGCGTTTTTCTCGTCGGTGCGATTCTGCTGGGGCGTTTTATCAACCAATCGTTTGTATCACTGGCCGATCAACTGAAAACACGCGGCCAGATCATCATGCCGGCTATCATCTTCGCCTTAATTCTGTCTTATATTGGTGCGGCAATCCACTTAGAAGCGATTTTAGGGGCGTTTGCTGCTGGACTCGTTTTAGATGAGACAGACAAGCGCAAAGAGTTGCAAAAACAGATTATCCCCATTGCCGACATCTTGGTGCCAATCTTTTTTGTAACCGTGGGGGCTAAAACCAATTTAGGCGTTCTCAATCCAGCCGTTCCCGCGAATCGAGAAGGTTTGATCATTGCAACCTTCCTGATTGTTGTGGCTATTCTGGGTAAAGTGGCTGCCGGTTTCAGCGTCTTTGGTCAAGAAAAGATCAACCGCTTAGCCATTGGCGTCGGCATGATTCCGCGAGGAGAAGTGGGATTGGTGTTTGCCGCTGTTGGATCAGATAGTGGTGCGCTCTCAGAAGCCTTAGAAGTCGCGATTATTCTGATGGTGATCTTAACGACCTTTATCGCGCCACCCCTGTTACGGGTTGTCTTTCAACAACCGGCAGTTGCCGACAGCCCTCAACAATCAGAATAAGATTCTCGTAACATCTTCCCCCGTTCTCAGGCGTTGGCCTGGGAGGGTGCGAGGCCGGCCTGGTTTTCTGCGTGATTAGCCAGTCGCGACAATTTACAATCAACTTCTTAAACCCACCCACCGCAAAAGGCCGCTTCACAAAACGACTGTAGGGGCGCTTCACAAAGCGCCCCTACATAGAATGAGATAAAATCCAAAGTTAAGTCACCGCATCATTTCCAGACAAGCGCCTAAAAACAAGCGAGTATTTAAAACTTCAAACCGGCCTAGCCTACTTTGACTTGATCGGTTTCAACACCCGTAGCACCGTAAGTTGCCTTTGCAATTGACACCAGTTTGTTGAGCTGATCCTGGCTGGGAACGTCCCCTTTTAATACAACGGTGCCGCCGGTTTGAGCCACCCAAACTCTGTCTAGGTCAGCGACTTCTGCATCTTCATCAAACGCTAAAGCGACTCGCTTGGCGAGACCACTTTGGTCATATTCTCCGCTCAAGCCTAACCGTTCTGGTGGGATATCCGGTGTTTGTGGTGCAGCCGGCACTGTATAACTCTGCTGCGGTTGATCAGGTGCCTGAACGGTAGCCTGCTGATTCTGTGGTTTTTCCAGCCCAAATAATCTTTTTAACCAACCCATAAGCTTTTTCTCCAATCAGGTTAAACAAAGTTGATACACCAGTGATTGAGACTCTGGCTAATCTCCCCCATGATATTGTTAAAAACCTCTGTAATCGCAGGAGGTCAAGTAAAATGATTCTTTAGATAGATATAAGCTGCTTAAAAGCTCTGGTTGCTCATCCACAGCAGCGTTTCCTGTAACTTATGAAACATACCCTTTCCGTCCTGGTTGAAGATGAAGCGGGAGTCCTTACCCGCATTGCCGGCTTGTTTGCCCGTCGCGGTTTTAATATTGAAAGCTTAGCCGTTGGGCCGGCTGAGCAAATGGGAGTTTCTCGGATTACGATGGTCGTACCCGGTGATGACCGAATTATAGAGCAACTCACCAAGCAGCTCTATAAACTGATTAACGTCCTCAAAGTACAGGACATCACCGAGATTCCCTGTGTCGAGAGAGAGTTAATGCTCGTCAAGGTTAATGCCAATAGCAACAACCGCTCAGAAGTCATTGAACTAGCCCAGATTTTCCGCGCACGTGTTGTGGATGTTGCAGAAGACTCACTCACGTTGGAAGTCGTGGGAGATCCGGGTAAAATGGTTGCGATTGTGCAGGTACTTAACAAATTTGGCATTCGTGAAATTGCCCGCACCGGCAAAATTGCTCTCACCCGCGAATCAGGTGTCAATACCGAGTATCTCAAGTCTTTGGAAGCTAAGATTTAGGGCATTGGGAATGGGGAATGGGGCATTGGGAATGGGGCATGGGGCGTGGGGTTGAGTGCGTGAGGGAATCAGCACTCAGCACTTCTCCACTCCCTTACTCACTACTCCCACTCAGGACTCAAGACTCAGGACTTCCCCTCTCACCGGCAGCGTAAAGCAGAAGGTGCTACCCTCACCTAGGCGGCTTTCAGCCCAGATGTGGCCGCCGTGCTGCTGCACGATACTGCGGCAGATTGCTAAACCCAAGCCGGTGCCCCCCTTCTGTCGGGAGTCGGAAGAATCGACCTGTTGAAAGCGCTCAAAGATAATCTCTAGCTTGTCTGCTGGAATGCCCCGCCCTTGATCTTTAACCGTAAATAACACTTCGTAAGACAACATAAGGGGCGTTATGCGCTCAGCCCGCACGCTATCACTATCGCGAACTCTCTGATTCCCAGAACCTAAGCCCCCTATAGAAGAGAGGATTGCCGGCTCGGCTTCTCGTTCTTTTTCCCTAACTTCTGCAGTCAGCCAAACTGTGTTAGCTCGCGCGGAAAATTTAATTGCATTACTCAGTAAATTTGTCAAGGTTTGGAGGATGCGGTCGGGGTCAGCCAAGAGTTGGACATCCACCGGCACTAAGCAGAGGGTGACGCCGGCCTTATCCGCCATTGCCTGCATCGCCTCACAAGCCTGCTGCATCAGGTCGGCGGCATTGCAGTTTTGTTTAGCCATCGTGATTTTGCCGGACTGGATGCGCTCCAGATCGAGGATATCGTTGATCAAGCGCATCAACCGCTCCGTATTCGTCAGCGCAATATCCAGCATCCGTTGCGCTTTTTCGGGTTGAGTGGTGAGCATCCCACTGGTAAGCAAACCCAAAGCACCCCGCATAGAGGTCAAAGGCGTTCGCAGTTCGTGACTCACCACTGAAATAAACTCATCTTTCATCCGTTCCACCCCAAGACGTTCAGTGATGTCTTTAAACGTAATCACCGCGCCAACAATCTCGCCTCGTTCTTGAATGGGTGTACAGACATACTCAACGGGAAAACTCGACCCATCTGATCGCCAAAACAAGTCTTTATTGATAGAACAATTTTGTGCTGTCCCAATTGACTGGGAAACCTCCTCCTGAAGCGCAATCGCAATCGGACTTTGAGGCTGGGTGTCAGAAAAGGTGGCGTCAGTTTGGGGGGGATGAAGGGTTGCCTGTAAAGGCCGATCCAGCAATTCCTCAACTTCATAGCCCAACATTTTTGCGGCTGCGGGGTTGGCGAAGATGACTCTTAAGAGCCGGTCAAAGCCCAAAATCCCCTCTCCCGCTGAGTTCAAAATTAACTCATTGCGATGGCGAAGCTGTTTGAGTTCCTCCTCTGCCTGCTTACGCTCCGTGATGTCCGCCCCAATCCCAACAACGCGGTAAACTTCTCCTAGCTCGTTGCGAATCGGGAACTCTCGCGCCCAAATCCAGCGCCCGCTGCCATCGGGCAAGATAATGCGGTACTCCTCTCTAAAGGGTGTGTCGCCTTCGTAACGTTCCCCAAAGGCAGTGCTGACACGTTCGCGATCTTCTGGATGAATACTGTTTATCCAAATTTCCGGGTTTTGGTATAAACTCTCGCAGGAGCGCTTCCAGAGATTCTCGTAAGCGGGACTGATGTAAAGCATCTGTTTGGCATCGGGAGAGACGATCCAAAAGACTTCTTCAATGTTTTCCGCGATTTGACGAAACTTGGCTTCGCTCTCGCGCAGTGCTTCTTCTACTCGCTGGCGTTCGCTGATCTCACGTTTCAATTCTTCGTTGGCCCGCTGCAATTCGGCGGTGCGCTCGATCACCCGTTGCTCAAGTTCTTCATTGAGCAAGCAAATTTCCGCCTCTGCCTGTTTACGCTCGGTGATATCGCGCGAAACGGCAATAATTTCTTGCACTTCTGGCTTTTCGGGGTGGCGGACTGCGCGGCTGGTGGTTTCCAGCCAGATATAACTTCCGTCTTTACGGCGGTGCCGGTGTGTCAGCGTGTAGACTTCTGGCAGTTTGCTGACAGCAGAATGAGTTTGCCTGAACGCCGAGGCGTATTCAGGATGAAAAAACTCATAAACTGAATGTCCTAGCAACTCCTCTGGCTCATATCCCAGCAGGGTACGGCAAGCCGGTGAGGCGTAGAGATAATCTCCTTGAGGGGTGTGCCTAGAAATTAAATCGGCTGATAATTCAGCCATTAATTGATAGCGTTGCTCGCTCGCTTTGCGTGCTTGTTCGGCTTGTTGTCGCTCAGTAATATCTAAACTCACACTCACGTAGCCTTTGGGGTTCCCCTCAGCGTCTAGAACGATTGTTTCTACCAAGTGTATCGGAAAAGGCATTCCATCCTTTCGCCGAACTATAAATTCTCCTTCCCAGTATCCCGTGGCGTTGATACTGTCGAACATTTCTTGGCAAAGTTCTTTGTCGTTTAAAGGAGCAGTCACATCAAGGATGGGTTTGCCAATTGCTTCTTCATCTGTCCATTGGTAAAGGCTTTGGGCAAACTGATTCCAGTAAATGATGTTTCCTTCTAAATCTGTAGCGATCACGGCGTTGCGAACTTGGTTTAAGAGCGAGGCTTGAAAAATAATTTGCTCTTGCGCTCGTTTGCGATCTGTGATGTCCCGAGAGTTGACGACGATCCCTTTAATGCTGGGATCGTGAAGCAAATTATTGGCAACGGATTCGATGTAGATCCAGCAACCGTCTGCATGACGCACTCGATACTGAATGGAACCTGTGAGTCCGGGTTGTTGCAGTCTCTGTACCAATAAAGAGCGCACCGCCGGCTCATCGTCTGGGTGAATCAACTCAAATACATTTTGGCCAATTTGTTCGGCTGATCTGTAACCTAGGATTTGCTCTAGCGCTGGACTGTTGAATCGTATGGTGCCGTCCGCTTCTAAGATGGTAATCAGGTCAGATGAGTTCTGAACTAAGGCTCTAAATCGGGCTTCGCTTTCAGCCAACGCTGCTTCTACGTGCTTGCGGACAGCAATCTCAACGTGCAACTGCTCATTAAGGTTTTGTAATTCGGCTGTGCGCTGCTCAACTCTAGTTTCTAAGTCTTGTTTGGTTTTTTGCAGCGCTTCCTGTACTCTGGCTGTTGCCAGCGCTGCTTCTGTACAATGTGTGATGTCGGAAAACATCGCCAGCATACAGGTTTGGCCGGCAAGCTCAAGGGTTTCTATTGCGGTGATGGCTGTGCGGAGTTCACCGTATTTTCCCCCTAACTGGACTTTGAATTCACTAATCGAATGGCCTTTGTGCAGCGTTTGCATGATGTTTAAGCGCTCATCGGCATTCGCCCACATTCCTAGTTCTACCGTGGTACGTCCGATGATTTCTTCCCGGCTGTAACCCGTCAGATGTAGAAATGGGTGATTTGCATCGAGGATACGGCTATCTCTGAGGCGGATAACACAGATGCTCAACAGGCCGGAGTGAAATACCTTGGAGAAGAGTTCTTCGCTACGATGTAGTGTTGCCACCTGTTTACGTTTGATGAGTGCTGTCAAGATCGACAGACCGAGGAGTGAGAGCGCTAACCCAAACATTTGCAGCGCCTCTATTTGGCTAATTTCACAGCTAGAAAGTAGCATTAAAACCACCAAATCCACCACTTCGATCACTTCGATCTACTCAAACTTTTAATTTAATTATACTGGCTTGATTTTTCTACTTTATAGGTTTGTTGCGATTTATAGCTTTGTCTCATGGGTGGAAGGAATCACCGCCACCCATGAAAAAACCTATTTAATATCTTATCTCAAGGTCAGTAGGTTTTGAGCAAGTTGCAAGTTTTTATCCAATCAAGTCTTATTAATTTATATATAATTTCAAATCAGATATTTGAATAAAAATATTTTTTGAATTGAGCAAGAAATACGATTTTTTGCTAAAAGACAAAAAATTAAACTAATTTTTTAGAATAAAGTAACTGATACACCGGCATCTGCGCTGAAGCAAGCTCAATCATTATTTTTTTTATTCTTGCGTCTTTTTGCCTGTCTCTCTTTTTTATACGTTCTTCTACTAGAAACCAGTTATCTGCTCGGCTTGGTTTTAGTGAGCCGGCATTTCATCAAGTTAATAGTTGAGCCGGCTAAAGATTTTTTGAAATCAAGTGAACGAACTCCCCTAAGTCTATCGAGTAAGGTTGCAATTTCCAGCTTCCACAGGAAAAAACTAGCCCACTTTTTTTATCTTAAAGCCACTAGAAAAACTATGGCTCAATGGATGTGATCATTGGCTGAATGTCGCGTGTGGTCGGAGTCTGGCTTTTAAAAGAGCAGTTCCAGAAACAATTTTACCCAACTTCGTAGAGGAGAGGGCATCTTCTGTGAGCGTAAGCCTGTTCGGAGAAAGTACCTTAAGAGCGCATCTCATAAGCTACAGCTCGGATTGGGAATCGGCTGTGGCTTATTGGCTGGGTGCGCCGGCATCAGTGATGTGAAGATAATGATAGATTGTTGCTGATTTAAACCGGCCTTTTAGCGATTTGAAGGTTAAAACTGTTTTGTGTGGCTAAGCGCTCGTTGCTAGTGCTGTCGGTGTTGCTGCCACAATTACAAGCAGCAAAGCAAAAAATAATACAAATAGCAACCTTAACAATAGAGACATGGGGCAATTTTAAATTGACAAAATGTAGTCGGCTCACCCATCAATATC
Source organism: Microcoleus vaginatus WJT46-NPBG5 (assembly GCA_019359355.1). Taxonomy (GTDB): domain Bacteria; phylum Cyanobacteriota; class Cyanobacteriia; order Cyanobacteriales; family Oscillatoriaceae; genus FACHB-68. Next base: position 245,238 of record JAHHHM010000003.1, read on the forward strand.
ACAACCGGGTTTAAGATCATCAAACAACTACCACGGGCTACCAATCATCGTAAAGCCGGCCCAGAAGTAGGGATGTTTTAGCTGTAATTTCTCTTGCTCTACAAAAGAGGGTGGCAGAGACACTCGTCCGTTGGCTGTGACTAATTGATTATCTTCCAAATAAATTTGACCGCTCAGTAGCGCTAGCTGAGCTTGCCTGAGCGCTTCCGACTTGATGGTAAGACGAGTTTTCTCACCAGCTAATCTTAACTGCCGATAAAACTCTTTCATCAACGCCAAGGTTGCCGTATCATCCACATACCAAACACTTGCTAGGGCTGACTTGACGCCGGCCCCAAGTGCTAAGCCGGCAAAGCCTAACTCAGCTTGCGTATCGCCGACTGCCGTGCGACAGGCGCTCAATACCAATAGCTGCACTTGTGGATCATTCCATCTCATCTGTCGCAATTGATTTAATTGCAATTTAGTGTCCCACAGTTGAATGTAGGAATCGCTTGGGGTTCCTGGATTGAATTCTCCGTGCGTTGCTAAGTGAATAATCCCGTAGGGGTAACTTGCGCGTTGTGTTTGCAAGTTTTTTAAAGTAAATTCTTGGTTTAGAAAATACTTGGGTGATTTGGTCTCTTCAACAATGTTAGACAACTCTAGCGGCACTGCCGGCAAACTGACTAGCTCCTGAAATTCTGAGGCTCCCATTGCCAAAACAGGCATATTTTGAAGAGATTGATAACGAATATCGGTTAGGCTAATACTAGGAATAAGGCTAAAACTATACTTTTCAATTAAAAATCCTTGGCCATCATGCAAAGCAGCAATGGGTAGAGTTCGCAAACCTGTATCCATTGAAAATAATAATGTCTGGATGCCTTGCGCTTGCAGTTCTGGCTCTAACGGTGCGATTATCCATTGATAGAGTTGTTGAGAACTCTGTAAATAGCTCGTGCTGTTCTGCTTCAAAGGATTCGTCACTTCAGTGCGAAAATCACTTGCCACTTTCAATAGAGTTTCCTGCGAGACAGAAACGCGCTTGTGGATGGGTTTACCGTCTGCGGTGAACAAGATCAATTCTAATTGGTCTGGCTGAGCTAATACATAAATAATTCCTGAACGGTTACCGATTTGCTCGGCGGTTGTGCGGAGAAGTTCTCGAATATTTTCTGTTGTTAAAGGGCTGGTGAGTTCCATTCCATAGTAATCTCCCATCTCTTCAGCCTGAAGTTGGTCGATTTGCAGAACTACTGCCTCCACATTTCCGGAAGCCAAGTTACTTTCCACCAAAGCGAAGCTTGCTTGAGTAGCAGCAAGCACTGAACCTGGCGTTTGTTGTTTTCCATCTGCCGATGAGTTGCCTTGCTGTGGCAAAGTAGAATCTTCGCGGGAGCTAAAAACCTGATTGTCTCCCCCCAGGAAATTGACTTTGTGCGGTTCTGGAGTTGGAGCCGGCTCTGGAGTGGGTTCTGCTGCCGGAGCCACCACTAGAGCGGGTACTGGAGTTGGAGCCGGCGCTGGAGTGGTTTCTGGAGTTGGTGTTGGTGCCGCTGTCAGCACTGAAGTTACATCTGATGCCAGTGCGCTTAAGGCAGTAATTTGAATGTTGCCCTGAATGTAGGGGCCAGGAAATGATTGAATAGGGGAGATTACATTGGTTGAACTGCCGACAATTGCAGCAGCCGTGCCATTGGTTGTAGCATCCCCAACAACAAACGCTTGATTAACCGGATAACCGCCGCCGTGGCGAATCACAACCCCGCCATTTGCCGTCCCCCCGGCAGCGGAAATACTGCAACCACTTAGGCAAAAACTTGAAGAAAACGAGCCAGGAACTCGAATAAAACGGCTCGCTTCAACTGTCACGTTACCGCCTGTACCGGAAGCGCTTTCAGCATTAATTGTATTAACCGTAATATCAATGGGATCGATGATCACATCACCAGCTTTGCCGGATAGCGTACTAGAGTTAATATCACGGGCATTAATCGTTCCCGCACCCAGCACGGTAATATTGCCACCGCCCGTTGTGCCAGAAGCATTTAAATTGCCTGAGGAAACGTTGCCGGTGAGTGCTTCCAGGCGAATCTCACCGGCAGTGCCACTGCTGTTGCTGGTGTTGATGGTGCCGGCACTGGTGTTGATACTGCCGGTGCTGCTGGTGGCAGTAACCGCTCTGCCTGGATTTGTAATATTCCCAGTGATAATATCTCCATCGGCAGCGAGTGTAATGGTGGCGTTATCCGTGCCGGTGAGGGTACCACTGGTGAAATCAATTGCACCCCCTGAGTTAGGTGATTGCACCGTCACCGGATCGTTAAACGTTAAATCTCCTACCTGAGTAATGACGCCGTTGCCGTTGTCGCCTCCGATAAAGATTTGGGAAAATCCATTGGGCAAGGTATTTAATTCGTCGGCATCTAAATTCAAGCGCGTGTCTGCCACGGTGCCACCGACAGTTATATCCAAACTTGGAGTCAACGCCTGCAATATGAGGGTGCCGGTGCCCCTAATTTGGGTTGTATTTAGTAAATCAATTTCATCGGCGCTTAATGTAATGGTGCCGGTGCCGCCAACTCCTGTGGGGTTAATCGAGCCATTTTCAAGAAGAATTCCTGTAGCACCATTTGAACCTGTGCCCGTGAGGGTAATATTTCCCGTGCCGGTTGTTTCGACGATGGGGCTGTTGGTCGAGTCGAGCGTGCGTAATATAATGCCATTGTTATTGCTGCCGGTTCCCTCACTCGTTCCCGTCAGAAAAATATTCCCAACGCCTGTCGTGCGAATCATCGCGCCATCTCGGACTTCTATGCCATAACCTTCGTTACCACCTTTGCCTGTACCCGTCAGCCGGATATCGCCATCGACGGCGCTGATTAAAGAGCCACTATCCCCGAGATCGATACCTACACCAGCTTGGGGTTCATTACTGCCGCCAGTGCCTTCCAGGGTGATACTCCCAGATCCTGCGGCTCGTACCGTTGCGCCACTAAATAGGATGATGCCGGTGCCGCCTGTGGCATTGGCAGAAGCGGTGCCACTCAGGCTAATATTGCCAGTGCCAGTTGTTTCGACGATGCCGCTACTGCTACTGTCAGGATCAGATCGGTGCAGAATAATGCCGTGGTTATCATTGCCGTTTCCTGTGCTAGTGCCGGTTAGAGAAATATTACCGGCTCCTGTGGTGCGAATGGTTGCACCGTCTCGAACATCTATGCCATAACCGTCAGTGGCTCCTGTCCCTGTACCCGTCAGGCTGATATCGCCATCTACGGAACTGATCAGGGAGTTATCGGTATGAGCAATCCCGCTGCCTATCAGGGTTATCGTTCCCGCGTCGCTTGTCTGTAGCTGGCTACTGCGAAGGTTAATGCCCTCGTTATCAGTGCCCGTGTTTGCGCTGGTGCCGGTGAGTGCAATATTCCCGCCGCCGGCATCAATAGTGCTATTGAAAATACCCACTCCCTCACCGGAGTCAATATTGCTTTTGCCGCTGCCGGTGAGATTGCCGCCGTTTGTATTAATTAAGGCATTGCTGATAGAAAGTGTGCCGTCACCTGTGCCGTCGGCATCTGCTATTAAATCGACATTTCCATTGGTGGTGATATCGGCGTTGACTGTAATATTGCTGCCGGCAATGGCATTTAAGGCAGGAGCGCTGAGAGTAAAACTATTGGTGCTAATTGTACCGGCTCCTACTGGTGAGCGCAAAATTAGCGGATCGTTAAAACTTACATTACCCCCAAAAGAAATGGCACCGCTGCTGTTATCTCCTCCCATGGTAATGGCACTAAAACCATCTTGTAAAATACCAAGTTCTAGAGCGCTTATATCTAAAGTATTTATGTCATCACTACCAGCCCCACCAATCCTAATTGCTTGAGCGGAGGTAAAAGGCTGTAATGTCAGTGTGCCTTGACCGGCTACTGAAGTCCCGTTAAAGTTAATTTCGTTAGCGGCGAGGCTAATATTACCCGTGCCGACTGAACCATTTGAGTTGATATTACCGACATTCAACGCATTGCCGGCATTGATGAAAATATCCCCTCCGCTGCCTGAACCAATCGTCTCAGAACTGACATTGGTAACGCTAATATTATTGGCAGCAGAAATTGTAATTGCTCCGCCATCAATTCCCTGAGTTATGGCTTCGAGGCTTCCTGTACTCACTGAACCACTGCTACTATTAATGTTGATATTGCCGGCACTAGCTGTCTGAGAATTAGAACTAACAAATCCCGTCGTAATATTGCCATCGGCTAACACCTCGATCAGCCCCCCATTTCCGCTAGATGCATCTGCCTTAACATCAAAAGTGGTAGTAATGTTGCCGGCACTACTGTTGAGCGCAATTGTGCCGGCATTACCCGAATCGCTGGAACTTGTGTTTAAGCTGCTGACTGTGATGCCGGTGGGTGCTGTGAGTGCAATTTCTCCCCCATTATTGGGCGATTGACTGTCAAGGGTTGCTGAGTTGGCACTAATACTGTTGTTACTATTAAAAGAAATATTACCGCCGGCTGAGGTGAATGAAACGGAAGGAACCGCAATACCAATGCTGGTGCTGCTGGTGCCGGTGAGGTTAATATTGCCGCCGCCTGATGAAAGAGAAACCGAAGAATTGATCAAGATACCTTCACGGCTATTGCTCGTGCCGGTGAGGTTAATACTTCCTCCTTCCGTGATAATTGGATTGTTAATAGTGATGCCGGCAAAATTATCACCCCGCCCATTCATCGTGAGATTTCCCCCTCCTGTAATGATGGGTGCATTAATTTGAATTCTGCCGAAGCCACTATTATCACTGTTGGCATTTAATACCAAATTCAGTGAGTCGCCGTCGGGAATACTGTCTGATATTTGCTGATTAATAAAGATATTATTATGTGCATTTAGGGTAAGGGTTTTTTCAGTATCTATCCCGTTATAATCTAAGGGCGTACTTAAAGTAATATTGCCCTGTTGCAAAATAGATAACTCTGCTGTTCCGGTAGACACGGTGACATCACCAGACAGTAAGGCATTATAAATTAAGCCAATTTCAATTCGCGCAGTATTGCTTGTGGTTGTAAACGTGTTGGGGGGCGCACCGGCACTCGTAGGTGTAATATTAGAATTCCCACTGCCATCGGCAACGATCTCAATATTATTCGGATCAATAAGCCAAGTTCCTCCCAAGCCGGCTGGTGCTGCAATATTAGGCGTTGTTGTAATATCTAGAAATTGGCGACTGCTCGTTTCTACAAACCCACCATTCCCAGCATTTTTTCCACCCTGAACACTAAGATTTCCATAAATGCGGGTTGCTTCCTCTGACCAAACAATAACACGACCGCCATTCCCATTTGTTAAAGCATCTGCATTAATCGTTGAATCTGAACTAATAAACGTAAAACCGGCATTGGGAACGGTTCCTAACCCTTTATAATCTCCACCAATTCGTACATTTCCACCGCCGTTGCTGCCAGAGGCATTGATGCCGACATTAAATAGCCCAACTTTATTGCCAAAAAGGTTGACTTCTCCCCCACTTCCTCCTGCTACCGCAGACACATCAATATTGCCGGCTGTAATTGTCGTTCCGCTGTCTGTGGGAATCGTAATGCCAGAACCAGCTAACTGTAGCGTGCCATCTGAGTTAACTGTTAATTCTGTTGCATGATCGATGTTTCCACCTGTGAGTAATTCGGGTAAAGATGGAATCGGCAATCTCCAATTTTCTGCTAAAGATGCGGTGCCGGCGTTTACAATCGATTGAACCTCTAAACTTAATAAATGTCCCGCTTGAGAAAGGCGAACAACGTTTTCTCCGGGGATTGCCGCGAGGGTAATTGTGCCTGCCGGTGCGCTTAAGTTTCCGGTATTAATCACTGTGCCACCTAAGAAGGTGATATTTTCCCCCTGGGAAACGCTCAAGCTGCCAAAATTGACGATCCCTCCCGGATTATTCATCGGAAAGGCAAAGGCGCTGGGCGTCCCGACTAAAGCCGTATAATCATTCACGCCTGAAGCGTTAAACCAAAGCAATCTAAATCCAATTCCGCCGGCAGTCGTCGCCGTGAAAGAAGCCGGCACGTTTAAACTGGAATTTGGGCCAAATACAATGCCGGCTGGATTCATTAAAAATAAGTTGGAATTGCCGCCGGTTACTTGAATTAATCCATTGATATAGGAGGCGTTACCGCCGGTGATCCGCCCTAAAATATTTTGAATTTGCGGATTTGAAACGAAATTAGCAATCTCACCCGAATTCAAGCCAAAGCGCTCAAAGCTATGGAATAGATTCGCCTTATCCTGCGAGAGCTGTCCCCCTGTGATGTTAATTTGGTTGTTGTTTGGAGTCGTTGTTGTGTTGGTTCCGTCGGTTGTCGGTTTAATCGATTGTGCCATCAACGTGGATGGCAACAGTACAAAAGACAAAGTGAATACAACAACACAACCGGAAAATCCTTGAATTCCTATTGATTTATACCGTTTAGGGGTTGACTTATTTAAAAATTTCATGTTGTTGAGTAACGCTTGCTCTTACAGCATAGCTTCGCGATCAAGGGTCTGTTAAGAGGTTATGGCTGTGTTTGCTTTAAACAACCAAACTTTAACGATTTTTAATAATTACTTGTTCAAAGGAAAATTTCATAGGGTGTGTTCCCGAAACGTGAAACTCACCCTAGCGATTAACTACAGTTCAACGTGCAGAACTACTAAACTTGTTGTCATCAGCCTATGGCAAAGAACGTTGATATCACCTTGACAAAACTAGGGATGAACAATAGAAATTACTAGTCGATCAGCAGCACAATCTTGCCAGTCATGGAACCCGTTTCTTGCAGTCGATGAGCTGCTACAGCTTCTTGTAAAGGGAAAGTTTTACCAAGGTGAATTTTGAGTCGGCTCTCATCAATCATGACAGCACATTGTTGCAGAATCTTTGCTTGATCTTCCTGGGCTTTCACCAAGCCCTGCCACATAGGTGTGAGCATCAATTCTAAACTAATTCGCAAGTTCCGCAGCCGAGCGATTTTCAAATTTCCATCTTCAGGTGCTGGCTCTAAAATAGTGACAAGATCGCCATAAACTCGCACCGCTGGACAACTTTTATAAAAAGTTTCTCCGCCGACAGTGTCGAAAACAATATCCGCGCCTTCTCCCTTCGTCCAGTCTAAAGTGGCTTGAACAAAGTCGGTTTGTTTGTACAAAATCGCTAAATCAGCACCCAGTTTCCGGACAAACTCAGCCTTTTCTTCATCACCTACCGTGGTACAAACCACAGCACCTTGCAATTTTGCCAGTTGAATTGCCACATGACCCACCCCACCGGCACCGGCATGAATTAATACTTTTTGGCCGGCTTGCAGACGTGCGCGATCATACAACGCTTCCCAAGCCGTCAAGAGAACGAGAGGCGCTGCGGCAGCTTCAGCAAAGCTCAATAAAGTGGGTTTTTTGGCTGCAAAGCGCTCATCAATAACAGCATATTCCGCATAGTTGCCGATAGGGCCACCAAGTCCGCCATTGCAGAAATAGACTTCATCGCCAGTGTTAAACTTACTAACTGCACTGCCAATTGCTTCCACAATGCCGGCACCATCACACCCCAACACAGCCGGTGTTTTGTCTGGGTAAAAAGTCCCCCCTTTACGAAGTTTGGTATCGATGGGGTTAACCCCGGCTGCTTTTAACCGCACTAAAATTTCTGTATCTTTTTCAATATTCGGTTGTGGAATATCTTGTAATTGCAGGACTTCTGGATCGCCGACTGCGGTCATCACCACTGCTTTCATAATTGCATTCCTTATTTAACTGCTTTGCTCGATCAGCTAGATCCTACCTCACTCTAATTGAATCCGAGCCAACAGCACCCTACCAATAACCCACTTTAAAAATTACCAACTTCCTTAGGTCAAAATTTCTCGACAGTAAGCCTAATCATTTCTTAATAATAAGCAGCCCAACCTTAAAATTTCTAAAAACACAAAATATTACCCTCCCAACCCATAACTCATCTGTGTTTATCTGTGGACGCAGGTGGAACTTGAATGACAAGCGCAGCATATTCCAGCTTCACCTGCGGAATCTGTGGTTAAAAACTATTAAAAAAAACTTTAATAAAACATTGCGCTACCTAATCCCGCCACAAAGCAATCCCACCTAATAAACCACTAATATTCGGCACAATTTTGACATTCGCCGGCAACTCAAGCGAGACTTTTTTCGCCTCGCCGCCGCCAATATAAAGGCAATCATAATTAAACAAACGCCCAAGGGTGCCCATCGCTTTTTCCAAGCGCCGGTTCCACCGTTTTTGACCGACATGATCCAACGCCGCACGCCCTAACTGTTGTTCGTAGGTTTCCCCTTTGCGAAACGGATGATGTCCCATTTCTAAATTCGGCACTAATTTACCATTCACAAAGAGTGCAGAACCAAAGCCGGTGCCCAAAGTCACAACCAGTTCAACACCCTTGCCGGCAATTGCCCCCATTCCCTGCATATCCGCATCATTCGCCACCCGCACCGGCTTGCCTAAGCGTTCTTGTAGTGCTGCCGCTAGGTCAAATTCCGCCCAATCTGGGTCTAAATTTACCGCCGTATAGGTGACGCCATTTCGTACCACACCGGGAAATCCCACGGAGACGCGCTCAAATTCACCCTGTCCACTGGCTAATTGAGTGATCGCCGCGAGTACCGCATCCGGTTTAGGAGGTTGCGGGGTCTCCGTCCGAATGCGTTCCGTCAGCGGTTCGCCGACTTCATTTAAGACAATTACTTTAATGCCACTGCCGCCAATGTCAACGGCTAGGGTGCGGGCTGATCCAGTTGTTTCAACCATTTTGGGAAAAAGGCTATGTGGTTGATGATAATTGCAGATCCCCTAACCCTCTTAACAGGAGGCGCAGGGGATCTCACGAAAGTCTTCCTACAGGGTCAGTGATTGAGTATTTGTTTCAATCAATTTTGCCAAATCCTGCAAGAATGCCGCAGCATCGGCACCATATATGATCCGGTGGTCACAGGTGATATTCACCGTCATTTGCCGGCGTACACCCATCATGCCATCTTCAGTCGCTACCACTTGAGGCCGCGCCCCGCCAATTGCCAAAATAGAACCTTGTCCAGGCGGCAAAATCGCATCGAAGCTATCCACCCCGTACATTCCCAGATTTGACAAAGTGAAGGTGCCCGTAGTGTACTCCGCCGGCTGTAATTGCTTCGCTCTGGAGCGCTCCACTAAATCCTTCCAGCTGCGAGACAGAGAATAGATATCAACTTGATCGGCATTTTGCAACACCGGCGTGATCAAGCCGCCGCCTTCCATTGCCACCGCTACCGCAATATTAATTCCGGAGTTATGCTGAATTCCCGCATCTGTGTATGTGGCATTTAGCAGCGGGTGCTTTTGCAATGTCACTGCCACAGCTTTTGCCAGCAGCGCTGTCATGGTAACGCCTTTGGACTTGATTTGCTTGTAAAGCTTATCTAAATTGTCCGTGGTAATCGTGTAGCCCACACGGAACACCGGCACTTGCAAACTCGCGACCATATTCCGCACCACTGCATTTTGCAGGGTGTTGAAGGGCACCACTTGGCCCGGTGCGACAGATACCGGCGCGGCGGGGGTTGCCGGCTTCATTTGGGGTGCTGGGGCCGGGGCCGGTGTCGGTGTCGGGGGTGTCATTCCTGGCGTTGCCGTGGTTCCAGTCGGCTGTTTCGCCTTGCCGGCAGCCGCTTCCACATCCTCAGCCACAATTCGGCCATGTGGGCCACTTCCGTGCAGGGACTTCAAATCAACGCTAAGTTCCTTTGCCAGCTTCTTAGCGCGAGGTGAGGCAATGCTGCGTCCATTTTGCCGGCTGGTGCTTGCCTGAGTAATGGCCGGTGCTTCAACTTTGGACACAGTTGCCGCTGCCGGTTCAGGAGTTGCACTTTTTGCTGCCGGCTGACTTTTGCCAGCGGCTTGCTGCTTGGCGGTTTCAATTTCTGCTTCTGTTTCAGCCACCAAAGCAATCGCAGCGCCAACCGGAGCGGTGTCGCCGGCAGATACGATGATCGTGGCTAGATACCCTTCATAGAAGGATTCCACATCCATATCTGCCTTGTCAGACTCGACCACCACCACCGTTTCACCTTTTTCGATTTTGTCCCCTGGAGATTTTTCCCAAGAGACAATTTTGCCTTCGGTCATGGTGGAACTGAGGGCCGGCATGAAAACTTCGTGAATCATAAGGAGGCGATCTGAATCGACATTTAAAACGACAGCAGGACAAGATTGAATTGTACCCTGTTTAGGGGCTAGGGAGAAGAGAGAGGGCGAGATTGGGACAAGGGGTTAGGGATTTAGAACTCAGCACTCAGACTAGAGATCGCCGCGAATTTCCTCTACCACACCATCGCGCAGCAGAATTTCAACTTGCATTTTGTGAATCAAGTTGTCACCGCGCTCTATGCGGAAAAAGCTTTCAATCTGACCCTGATTGACCTCTTGTTCAAGTTCTAACTGCTGCACTTGTTGCAACTGTTGCAAAATTTGATTTTTTTGCTCTAGTAGCTCACTTTTCTTTTGATTGACCTGCCCTTGAATATTTTCAATTTGTTGCATGACTTGAGGGCCGGGGGGCTGCAAGCTTTGCCTCTGAATTTCCGAAATCATCCGCTGCCCTTGCATTTCTAGCTGTTGCAACTGACTGTCTAGTTGGTTGATTTGGGCTTGGAGCTGCTGTTGCGCTTCTTCTTTCCACCGCGAGGTGACGATAGCTTTAACAGTAATAGCGCGTTTCAGTAATAAAGAGTTGGCCGCATCCATAAACATTGCTCTGGGGAACGCTTAGTATTTCGGGATCAAGAAAACATCCCGTTAATCATATCGCGGTAGTGTTCCATCACAACGGGTCGCTTAATTTTCAGCGTTTGTGTCATCATGCCGTTTTCCATCGTAAAGGGTTCGGCAATCAGGCGGAAGGGTCCAATCCGGTCGTCTGGGCGGTATCCGGGCCGGTTTGGCACTTCGCGATTTAATTCTTGGCGGAACAACTCTTGCACCGGCTTAAGGCTCAAATCCAGTGTTTTTTCATCTGCCGGCAACGAGATATTTTGCTCAATTGCCCATTTTTGCAGTGCGTCCAAGTTCGGCACAATCAAAGCACCTAGCACTTTTTGGTCTTGACCGACTAACATAATTTGGTCAATGTAGGGACTGCGAACACAGGCATCTTCAATCGGCTGAGGCTCGATATTTTCTCCATTTGTTAGCACAATGGTATCCTTGGCGCGACCCGTGAGGACGATATCGTTACCCGGTGTCAGCCAGCCCAAGTCGCCGGTGTCAAACCAGCCGTCTTTGTCAATTGCCTTACTCGTTGCTTGGGGATTTTGAAAATAGCCTTGCATGAGTTGCGGCCCTCGCGCCAGAACTAAACCACGTTCACCGGCTGGTAAAACTTGGCGAGTCTCTGGATCGACAATACGAATTTCGGTTGCTGGAAGAGGCCGGCCTGATGAACCGCGCAAGTTATGCCAAGGACGCCGTGCAGTTAAAACCGGCGTGGTTTCCGTCAAACCGTAACCCACCAGCAGTTGCACTCCCACAATCTCAAAAAAGTTTTCTAAGTGCATTGCCAGGGAACCGCCTCCACAGATGGCGTACTTCATCCGGCCTCCTGTGGCTTGCCGGATCTTGCCGTAAACCAGCCGGTCTGCAAAGGTATGGAAGGGCCAAAAAGCGGCAGTTTTGATTCCAGCTAGTAACTTTTCAGGAAAGGAGGGCGGGTGAGGTTCTAGGCGCAATTCTTGCAGAGTGCGGCGAGATTTGATGTAATTTTGACTGAGATTCAGCAAGTTTTTCACCAATTTCTGCTTGTTCGCCGGCTGCTCACGAAACTGTTTCTGAATCGCTTCATAAATCGATTCCCACAGACGAGGGACGGCGATTAAGTATTGCGGTTTGTATTGTTTTAAGTCTTGTTTAACGTGGCGAATGCTGGTGTAAATCTGGGTGCAACCTTGGGAGAGGAGGAAGTATTCTCCAATTCGCCCGAAGCTGTGCCAAGTGGGGAGAATCGTCAGGGCGCAGTCGCCCATGTGCGCTTGGAGCGCCACCCCAAGGGTACTAATTTGATGCAGGAAGTTTGCATGGGTGAGGGTGACGCCTTTGGGTTTGCCGGTGGTGCCGGAGGTGTAGAGAAGGGTGGCTAGAGTGTCGCGTTTTGGCATAGCCAGCCGCAGCGTTTGGTTGGCTGCTTCTGCCATCAGTTGGCTGTAGTTGACAATTTTCAGGGTTTCTGATTCGGGGGGTTGTTCATCTGAGAGTAAAACAACCCACTGCACCGGCAACTCATCTAGCTGGGGGCGCAGTTTTTTCAGTGTGGCGAGGTTTTCTACAACTAAGCCGGTGCTGCCACTATTTTCTAAGATATACAGCAGTTCATCCCGGTCTGCTTGAGAGGATCTCACGGCATCCGCGCCGCCGGCTGTCATAATACCTTGATCAGCGATGAACCATCGGGGACTGTTATCAGAAAACAGGGCGACACGGGGGGGAACTCCGTCAATTGCTGGAGGTAAGCCTAATGACTGGATGCCGCCAGCAAACTGTTGAATTTGATCGGCTAGCTGCGTATAGGTAAGCTTGACTTCTGGTTTGCTGTGCGGGTCCCACAAGGCGAGTGTCTGGCTGAAGCGAGAACGCGCTAGGGGCCAAATTTCTGGCAGAGACTGCACAGAATTGTATTCTGCCATGTCGGCAATGTTGGCGCGTTCTCGCTCAGTCATGTAGGAATAAAGGTCGGTGGCGGGGGGATTCATGGCTTTAATTTTGGGTTTTAGTGCGTAAGTTTAGTATCTGAGGGGATTTGACGGGCTGTGGCAATTTTATGACAGTTGTTGAAGTTGCATTCGGCTTGCTTTTGGTTGATTTTTTGGTTTTTTAACCGCAGATGCACGCAGATAAACGCAGATAAGGTTGAGGGTTGGATGCAGTGGTTGTTGGGTTTTAGGGTTGCTTTTCTTGCTCTGTGAGGGCTTTTTGTCCGTTTCGCACCCATGCGCCGACTAGCCGAATTTCTCCATAACTGTAGGTTTCTTCCAGATATTCATAAACGGGTTTGAGGGCGTGGGTTCCGACGGCTTCAATGGCTTGCAAGATTCTCTGCCGATCTGGTAATGGCACGATCTGGTTTAAATCTACCGGCTGATTCATTTCTATCAGTTCAGCTAGATGATTGGTGATGGTGGTGGGTTTGAGGTTACGCTGTTTGGCAATTGCTTCGACGCTTAAACCTTGCCGGTGCAATTCCAGGGTTTGCATTTGGGTGTAGGAGGGAAGGTTGGCTGAATCTGGGGGGGTTTGTTTGAGGGTTGCCGATTCTGCTGAGGTGTTGTTATTAAGACTCGCCCGTGGGCTGATGCCGTGTTCTTGGCAGTAAGCTTGGATTTCGGCGATGAAGCGCTGCCCGTATTGAGCGAGTTTGTAATCTCCGACGCCGGAAATTTGGCTAAATTCTTCGGGAGTTAGGGGTCTTTGCTGGGCCATCAATCGCAGGGTGGAATCGGCAAATACCATGTAAGGCGGGAGGGATTGCTCGTTGGCAAGTTGTTTGCGGAGTGATCGCAACCGGCCCACTAGCATTTCTATTTCTGCTGAGTGGCGATCTCTGTCTGTCTCCGTGCTGGCTGCCGGCACGCTGGGAACGGCGATTGAAACTGAGCGTTGTTTTCGCAAAACTTCCCAACTGCGTTCGTTGAGTTTTAGGACTTGATAACCGTCTGTGGTTTCGTCTAGCAAACCTTGATGGATAAGTGATCGCCCTAATAATTTCCAATCATCGGCAGTTTTATCAAGACCAATGCCATAGGTTGAGAGTTCATGATGTTTGTACTGTAAGATTTTCTCTTTTTTGGAGCCGCGCAGTACGTCGATAATATAAGTCATGCCGAAGCGTTCTTTGCAACGGGCAACGCAGGAAAGAAATTTTTGGGCTTCAATTGTCCAGTCTTGGATGGGTTTGGGCTGCCGGCAGTTGTCGCAGGTGTCGCAGTTGCCGGCAAATTCTTCGCCAAAGTAACTCAGTTGGATGGTGCGCCGGCAGTCTGTGCCTTCGGCATAATCGATCATGCGGCGCAGTTGTTGGTGGGCGATGCGCTGTTCTTGAGGGTCGGGTTTTTGATCGATGAAGTGTTCGATGCTTTTTTTATCGCCATAGCTGAAGAACAGGATACAGCGTGCCGGCTCTCCATCTCGCCCTGCCCGTCCCGATTCTTGATAATAGCTTTCTAAGTTGCGGGGCAAGTCGTTATGGATAACACAGCGCACATCGGGTTTATTGATGCCCATGCCAAAGGCGATGGTTGCTACCATAACTTGCACATCATCGCGAATGAAGCGAGTTTGATTGATGCTGCGCTGTTCGTCGCTCATACCGGCATGATAAGGCAGGGCGGATATTTTATCTTGTTGCAATTTAAAAGCAAGTTCATCGACTTTGCGCCGGCTGAGGCAATAGATAATGCTACTACCACCGGCTTGTTTGATGAGTTGCAGGAGTTCTCTATAAGATTGCTTGTTTTTGGGGCGAACTTCGTAGTAAAGATTAGGCCGGTTAAAGCTGGCAATATGAATACAAGGTTCCTGTAATGCCAGTTGCTGAATAATATCTTGGCGTACCCGAGTGGTGGCGGTGGCGGTTAGCGCCATGATCGGGATGTCTGGGTAGCGCCGGCGCAAGTGTTGCATTTGCCGGTATTCTGGGCGGAAGTCGTGTCCCCACTCGGAGACACAATGGGCTTCATCGATGGCAAAAGCACAGACACCCAGCAAGGATCGCACTTGCTCTAAGAAAGGTAAAAATCGGTCTGCTAACAGCCGTTCTGGGGCGACGTAGAGCAGTTTAATGTTGCCGGCAAGGATGGCTTCTTCACGCGCCCGGACTTCTTGCCAGTTAAGGGTACTGTTGAGAAAGGTTGCGCCAATACCATTATTTTGTAGCGCTTCGACTTGATCTTGCATTAAGGCGATCAGCGGCGATACCACCACTGTGACGCCGGGTTTTAGGAGTGCCGGCAACTGAAAGCACAGGGATTTTCCGCCGCCGGTGGGCATGATGATCAGCGAATCCCGGTGGGCTAAGGCATCCTCTACAATCTGCCGCTGTCCGGGACGGAAGCTGTCATAGCCAAAAAAATGTTTAAGTGCTTGTTCTAAAGACAAGGGCTGGGTTGCCGGTAACGGGATTTTTGCTGACATTGCCCTCAGTGTGTCATGTACCTCTCACTTATTTTATGGGTTGAGGGTGCCGGTGTCTGTTCCCGACAGTCGAGCAGTTCATTAATTCTTTAAAGATTTGTCCAATCAAGCTGCCGGTATAAATTCCTGTCGCTACCGGCTGTCTGCGTTCGATTTTACTTGAACTTGCTGTTCTCACTATTGGAATTTTGCGTAAAGAGGGATACACGTATCCGGTTATTTGCCGGTTGTGAAGAAATTTGTATGAGTACAGAATTTCGCATCTAGCGACCTTAAAAGGTCTTGTGAGGACAGGAAATGGTTATTCCCTTATGGTTGCATCCGACATACAATCCCCGTAACCACCGGCTTTGTTTAATCAAGCCTGAAACTTCTCAAATTCACGAGTTGGCTACGAGTTCGCTTTCGGTGGTGACATCGGCTGCTGTGGGTGCGACTGTTGAGGTCGTTGTTGATAGCAGCTTTGTTTGTCCCATCACAGCCCAGAGTTTGCCGGAGTGCGCCTGCATGAAATCATCTCTCAAACTTCATGACTTTTGTGTTTTCTGTCCCGCAGCGCGGTTATCAAGCTAGTTGTAATTTGAGAAACTCTGTTTCTTGGAGTTATGCCCGATATTCGTGTGAGAAAATTCTTTTTTGAAATTACCAGATCCTTGCCGCAGTAGGAGCCGGCTGCGAATGGCAATTCCTCCTAAACTCAACATTTTTGCCTTTAAATTGCGAGGGGAGTTTACTGTACCGAGATGCTCAGGCACAATGTTGGTAAGCAGTTTTTAGTGGAGTCTCTTATGCCAAAAGCAGTGTGGAACGGTACTGTGATAGCCGAAAGCGATCAAGGTCAAGTGGTGGAAGGCAATTATTATTTTCCGCCGGATGCGATTAAGCAGCAGTATTTCAAGGAAAGTAACACCCACACCACCTGTCCTTGGAAAGGGGTTGCGAGTTATTACAGCATTGAAGTTGAGGGTCAAGTTAATAAGGATGCGGCTTGGTACTATCCGCAGACAAAGGATGCAGCGAAGAACATTGAAGGATATATCGCATTTTGGAGAGGCGTGAAGGTTGAATAAAGGGTAAATTTTCTCTTTTTTAGAGGCGGTATATATACCGCCTCTGCTTTTTTCATTGACTACTTATTCACGACTTCTTTATGCCGGCGCTGTTGGATGAGCCAGCGAGCTATTAACCCAGCTAAAATGCCGAGAAAAGCACTCATGAGCAGGGATGTAATGAAGGGATGAAGCGTGCGAGAGGTAAACGGTGGGTGAATCGGGTTTTCTGGCGTTAGGTGAGTGGTACTGCTGGAAACAACCACGGCTGTCCCGATGCCGGCTCCTAACCATTTGATGGTGTCTTGCCGGCAGATTGCTCGCTCGGCTTGTTCAATTTCTACCATGCCTCTAATCGCACTGAGGACTTTTTCTAATAAGCCCGATCCATGCTCAAAATAGCCCAAATCTGCTTGAATTTCTTCTTGTAAGTATAAACAGTTCTTTCGACTAAAGATTTCTAGAAAAACTAAATTGTCTGATTGCAGCTTTGCTTGAATTTTAGCGAGTTTTTCTTCATAACACTGGGCATTCATTTTAATCATGTGCCGGCATTGGTCTAAATCTCGCAGTAATCTAGAATATTCCAATGCTGCCTTGGGAATTTTTTTTAAGACTCTTTTATATTTAAATAGTTCTTTACTATTTAAATCATTTCCCTCTTCTAAACTTCCTATCTTGTCTACTTCATCTTCTATGGCTTTGTACGCATCATAAATATTTCTATAAACATTACGACTATTGAGATAAGATTGAACAATTTTGCTTCTATAATAAAATAAATCCATTAATTCTTGATAGCATTTACCAAATTTTGTTTCGGTTACTGTATGGCAAAACAACCAAACTAAAATATGCTGGTGAGGTGGGCGCTGGTTTATAATGCCGTATTCAAAAATAGCACTACCAAAAAGTAACCCATCCCGATTAAAATTAGGGCGGTGTAAAGGATCGGGAATGAAATCCTCAACACATTGATCTGCAAGTTCTCTTAAAAACTGTTTATCTTGATAATTTTGTCCCTCTGTTAACCAAGCTGTAATCAGCAGTGTTTGGCCCAGAGATGACTCGATAAATTCTGGCAGTAAGCAACTATCTGGATTGAACTTACTCAGAATCGAAAGGTCTACAGATTCAGTTTTCTTGCCATTTTCTCGATCAGGCCGGCGCAGATTGAGCCAAAGCGCGTAACTGTCGTGAGTTTGTAGTGGATAAGCAAAACCGACTATTTTGACAACTTGATGGTCGTTTAAAAGCAACTGACCATTAAACGGCAGAGAAACTTTGTTGTCTTTAATTTCTGTATCTTTGAGTAAATCAACACGCGGACTATCTGAAAATTTTTGCTGATCTAATTTTTGTGTCAGCTTGAGGTCTTCAATTTTGAGTTTTTCAAAGATTTGATCGCATTTTCTCCACAACTGGTTATCAGACTGTTTCCCAGTAGAGTCCCCATAGCCGTTGCGGAGATGAAATGCAAACAGGTGGATGTTAGGCGCGTAGACTTTATGATTCATGGCTTAGAAGTTTGGACGGTGAGTCATTAATCCTGTCTTTAACTGCCTTGGGTAGGATAAAACAAAGATTTTTTTAATTAGCGATTCTTCGGCTAGGGTGTCCGTAGGGACTGTGGTATTTTCTATATGATAGCTAGCGAAACCGGCATTGCTAAGCTGCCAGTCATTTTTGCATTAATCAAGAATAGTAACAGCAGCAAGGCAGTTATTGTATTATTGAAAAATTTCGGGTTGACACATTCCTTGTGTCGCTGGGCAAACTTCAATATTAATCCAGATTGATTTACAGGGAAACCAACAAGAGAGAAAAGCGAAAAAGTGACACCGGCAGCTCATGTTCCATTTCTGTAAGGGCCGTTGGTGAACGGTGGGAAGAGGGGCCGGCACACAGCCAGCGCCCTTCGGTTTCATTTTGGCATTTTGAAACCTGTTATAACTCCCGTCGGCCTTCTAACGCCCGCGCCAGTGTCATCTCATCCGCATATTCTAGATCGGCACCCATTGGTAAGCCAAAGGCGATGCGCGTCACCTTTGTGAAAAGCTTAAGCGACCGGCCCACATAAAGTGTCGTCGTCTCTCCTTCCACACTGGGACTAATGGCCAGAATGACTTCCTTAATCTGTTGTCCACTCACCCGTTGCACGAGGGGTTGAATGCTCAGTTGCTCTGGGCCAATTCCATCCATCGGGGAAATGACTCCGCCTAAAACGTGATACTTTCCGCGATACTCTCGCGTTTTTTCTAAAGCAATCACGTCGCGGGAGTCGGCAACCACGCAGATCGTCTCGTTGTCTCTGGTGGGGTTGCGGCAAATTTCGCACACCGGCTCTGCTGAGAGGTGAAAACACACTTGACACAACCCGACTTGTTGTTTGGCCTCAATTAAAGCTTGGGCCAGCGCTTGGATTTCGGTGTCTGGTCGCTTGAGGATATGCAACGCTAAGCGCTGCGCGGTCTTCGGGCCAATTCCGGGTAACCGTTGCAGCTGCTCAATCAGACGAGCTAAAGGACGTGTGTAAACTTTGAGCCTCCTTCGGTGGCTGTAAATCTCTATTACTATGATGACATTTCGAGGGAAGTTGCAACTAAGTAATAACTTAAAATTATCTATCAGGAAGTATTGGAGATGGGCCGGCAGCCTGGGATTAGGGGATTTTAGGGTTAGGAACTATGATCAATTAGTTTAAACAAGGTTTGGTTTGAAAACCTGTATTTCCGCTGACTTCAACATGACAGGATGCTTCGATTGCCCCTGTGTTATTTCCAGTATTATTTTTGATGGCGTTCCCGCTTCCGCCTGCGCTAGCTTTTACTAAAATTCCTCCCTTGACTGTGTTATTTTCAATTCGCACGTTTTCCATTGAATTAGATTGTTTATTGGTATCTGCTACAACATAAATAGATGCAGTGTTTGTGACATTATCAAATAAGTTGTTTTCAGTAATCTTGATATTACGAATTAAAGGAACTTTATAAAAACCAATGTAAGAATTCCCCTGGTTTTTAGTAATGGTTGCTCCATTAACTTGAGTTCCCCCGCAGCATTCTTGAACTAAAATTCCTTCGCCATCAACGCTGAGGTATTTAGAATCCATGATTCGATGCCGGTAAACTTGATAGTTATTTCCTTCTAGGCGAACATTCCAACCAGACCAATCAATTGCACGGTTTTCTAAGGTGACTGAACCTTGTGGTTCTTTAATGCCGGTGGGATCTGTCCACCATTGTTTATCTGCACTATCTTGAATTTGATTATCTTGAATGATTAAACCCTCACCAGACGCTTGAATTCCCACCCTCATGGTGTGGTAAACCCAGTTATCCCGAATAACAACTCCTTTGCGAAATAATCCTGGCTCGGTTTGCGGATTGCCGGCAAGGCTATATCCCCCGGCTTTAGAGCGATTTACTACAATTCCGTAATGATTGCCGTAGTGAAAGGGAACTTTATTACCTTCGGAATAAGTGATAATATTGTTGCCTTTAAGGAGTCTAACTTTATAGCCTGGTTGATCGTAATTATCGGTCATCGCATCGTTAATCCGATTATTGGCAACTAAAACATTTTCAACAGCATTTATTTTTAAATTCGCAGCAAAGCGATGGCTGTATCGCATCCAGGGTTCTTGAAAAGAAGTATTGGGAATATTGGGATCTGGATCGGCAACGTTATTGTTACGAATGCCAAAGATGATAATATTTTTGTTTTTGCCGCTATTCGTATCTCCCTCCCAATAAATGCCGGCACGATTAATATCAATATTGACAAGACCAATATTACTATCTTGATTAGGTGAAGCCGTTAGGATTTTTTTAAAAGCTGTCTGATTGGGAGTTCCGTTTCCTGATAACTTTGGCTCGTATTTGGGAAAGACAAATTTTGTCGGGAGAGCATAAGAACCGGCTTTGGCATCTTGAACCGAAGGATTTGCTCCGCGAATCACAACCCCATTTTTTAGAGAAATACTATCTGTAAAATTATAAGTGCCTGCAGGAAAGTAAACCACCCCACCACCTGCGGTTGAGGCGGCATCTCGCGCGGCATTAAATCGCTTGATGGAAGAACCGTTAAAATCTTTTATGTTATAAACGCAATTCCACTTAATTTGATTTGTCCAAGGATAAGTGGAATTGCCGTAACGAGCGGTAATTGGGTTATCTGTGGGGATGCCGGTGGCACGACTGCACGTAGATGAAGAGTTGGCAGTGGGTGCGGGGGTTTCGAATTGGGGAATTTCTAAGGCTGTCAGATAATTGTAGGCAACCGAAAGACTATAAATTCCACCAAAAAAACTAAAGAATAAGGCAAAAACTAAAAAAACTTTCCAGAACTTTTTAAAACGCCGGTTCGCAGGTTTTCGGCTCATCCGCGATCTCCCTCAAGGGTAATGATCTCTCCTGTGCCACAGTATCATGTGGTTGCAGAACCTTTAGCCTCCTGAAGGAGACAATGTTGGGGAATATAACGCCGGCATCAACGCTTTTGTCTCTAATAAAAAGAGTGGAGCGAAATTGACTTTTTCGGGTTGACGCGGAGGAAGTGTTAAAACGGTGCAGTGAATTAGCCTTAAATGCTAGCTAACCATTGGTTGTGTGAGGAAGCTGAGAGTTGGTGGGTTGCCGGCAATCACCGCTTTAATCAGTGGAAGATTAGCAGTAGCGAGTGACATCTTCACCGCATTTATCTGCTAGGTAGCAAAGTGCACGGAAACGCAGCCCCACGACTTCTTCGTATAGGGGGTTAAGCTTGCACATGGGGGGAATGTGAAACAGGGTGCGCCCAAACACTTTGATGTCGCGCTCAAACGGACATTGAGCGGGAATCATTTGGCAAAGCCGGTGGGCTAATTCGCGGTTTTGAACTTGTACTTCATCGAGCCACTGCCGCAAGGGTTGGAGTGGATCGAAGCCGGGTTTTTGAGAAGGATAATTCGCTGTTGTTGCTGCACTCATAGGGGTTTCCGGTTTGGCAATCCATACCCAGCTTGCAATGGTGATTGTCCGTATGGTAGTGTGGGATACATTCATGTTTTTTTCCTCTGTTGGCAGACGTTGTAGGCACGCCTCTGCCGATTTTCTACAAGACCTCAGCTAGTTTTCCCGGATTTGTGCAGCCATTAACAGGCGAGTTGGAATAATGAGCCGGCACAGAAATCCTGAACTAGAGCTGAGCGTTTGGGATGCTGTTGCATTCCTCTGTTATTCTGCCCAAAAAGTGAAGACTTTATAAAGGATTAACATCACTAAGTTAAATATTTGTTCTCACCGCCATAAGTGATCGGTATCACTGGTGGCCGCTTTATGTGCTTTCACCGGCTCAATTCGGTCGCTCATCCCAGGTTATGAGTCAAAGAGTGCCGGCATCCACTAACGCAACCGGCTAGACGGAAGGTAAATCTTTAGTAAGTTCTGGCAGCCGGCACAAAGTGGCAAGAGCATCGAGAGAGGGTTTGGCTGATTCTATTGCAGAAAAAAATAACTGAACCGAAAAAAATTGAAAAACTCGCTGCGCTCGCTAAGAAAAGGGTAAAAGAGTAAGAGAGAAAAGGGTTAAATAGTCGTTGCGGGAACGAGTGCCACCCGAAAACCGAAGAAGTCGTCCCTGCTGTCCGGCTCGTCCCTGTTACGATTCGCACTACGGCAGCTCCTGGGGTTGCTGACCCAAGAACCCCCACGCCGCAACCGGCGATTGCTGTCTCCGCCACTTTCCCACGCACTGCCATCAGAAGGCGCACCGTTATAATTTTCATGCCAGACATCTTGACACCACTCCATAACATTGCCGTGCATATCATACAGCCCGAAGGCATTGGGTGGAAAACTCGCGACATCGGTTGTTTCTTGCCGATTAACGCCTTGTGATCCCCTGGCGTAAGTGCTGTTGCCAGCATAGTTAGCTAAGTCAGGCGTGATTGTCTCACCAAAGTAAAACGGGGTGGTGGTGCCGGCGCGGCAGGCGTATTCCCACTCTGCCTCGCTGGGTAAGCGGTAGCAGCGTCCCATTTTTAGCGAGAGTTTCTGGCAAAATGCAACGGCATCATTCCAAGATACTTGTTCCACCGGGCTGTTATTTCCTTTAAATTTAGCCGGGTTATTGCCCATTACGGCTTGCCACTGTGCTTGAGTAATGGGATATTTGCCTAAGAAAAACGGCTGTACCCTTACCCGATGCTGCGGACTTTCACTGCTATCTCGCTTTTCTTCCCAATTTGGGGAACCCATGAGAAATGTGCCGCCCGGAATTGACACCATTTCCAAAATTACATTGTTACCAAGTTTTTCTGTAAAAACTTCTGCTTGTCCCTGCTGACAACTAACAATTTGTCTCTTAGCATCAACGGTAACAGTTGTAAATTGAAAAGGGGAAGTTGGAAGGGCGGGTGCTGCAATCACTGTAGTCTGTTGAGATGGGAAAGAAGGATTGGGAAGCACCGGCGCTGATATTACTGTACTCTGTTGAGATGGGGCTGTTGGCAACGTAGATACTGGCAGAGAATTGAGCGTTTGCAATACTTCTGCTGCATTTGCATAGCGGTGCGTAAAGTGATCTCGCACCATTTTGCTTAAAATCTCTGCTAAAGCATCGCTCACAGATGCGTGATTTTTCCAAATCACTTCACCGTCATTATCTTCTTCGAGCAAATCAGGCTCGATGCCAGTCAAAGCAAAAATGACTGTCTTTCCCAGTGCGTAAATATCGCTGCTTGGTTTTGGCTTGCCCATTGCTTGTTCACTGGGCATAAAACCAAGCGTTCCAATAGAAACCGTGCGGCTCGTTTGTCTTGATAAAATTGTCTTCTGGGTGCCAATCTCCTTAACTGCCCCAAAGTCAATTAGCATCAACTTGCCATCTTTTCGCCGCATAATATTCTGGGGTTTAATATCTCGATGGATGATATTGTTCTGATGAACATAGGCCAGAATTTCTAAAGTTTCCTGCAACAATTTAATCGCATAAGTTTCGCTTAACTTTTTGCCCGGACTCAATTCTTTGCTTAAGTCATGCCCTTCGATAAATTCCTGAATGAGATAAAATTCTTGATTTTCTTCAAAATAGGCAAATAGTTTGGGAAGGCGCTCATGGTTTTGCGCCAGTTTATATAAAATTTCCGCTTCTTTTTGAAATAAACGTTGAATATCAGGGTTGATCGCTTCGGGTTGCAGCCGCTTGACGACACATTTAGGCTTCGGGGTGACGGGAATATCTAAATCATTTGCCAAATAAGTTTCCCCAAATCCCCCGCTTCCTAGGAGTTTGACAATTTTGTAGCGATTTCGCAGGATTTTACCGGCAACGAGCATAGTCTGTACTCCGGGCAGTGGCAATTTATTAATTTTCGCACAATAGCCCTGGCTCCCACATCGCACTGGGTGCATCTCACTTTAGCAAAAATATCAGGAGTGGGAGCATCTTGCTCCCTAAAATCAGAAGCGGGCAAGATGCCCGCACTACAGATTTCCAAAAATGGGATGCGCCGGCATCGCACACGCGCCGGCAATATAGCATCACATATAAAAAAGAGGGATGGAAATAACTCCACCCCCCTTAACTAAATCACTGTAAAATTACGAGGCAACTTTAGCAGTTGGCCGCCGGCGTCTGCCGGCAGTTTTCATCGGCGGTTCTTGAGGGGTTTGCATCAAGAACACGAGTAAAGGATTGCTTTGCAATTCGCGGCGCAGCATTCGTTGCAGTTCGCGCTCAATTTGGACATGAAGGCCGGCCCAATCAACTTCCAGTTCGCCATCATTTGAAGGTTTGGCAAATTCTGTCCAGCGATCATTCAATAAACCTGCCAGAATTTCGCTGACCCACTGTTGCAAGAGCATTCGCTCAACGGATGATACCACCCCTCGCAGGTGAACTTCCGGTTGCGCTGTCATCTGACCATTCCAGTCAATCGCAGCGGCAACCGTCACGACGCCGTCTTCCGCAAGCTGCTGACGTTCTTTCAGGACATTGTCTTTCACGACACCAGAACGGGAAGAATCCACCAGTTCCAGCCCAGAGGGCACTTTATCCGCGATCCGCATACTGGTTTCGGTTAATTCAACAACATCTCCGTTGTTGATAATCACCATATTCTCAGCAGGGATGCCCATACTCTGAGCAGTTTTGGAGTGCTGGACTAACATCCGGTGCTCACCGTGAACCGGCAAGAAGAATTTCGGACGCGTGAGGGCGATCATCAGTTTTTGATCTTCCTGACAGCCATGCCCGGAAACGTGAATGCCTTTATCTCGGCCATAAACCACGTTAGCACCCTGGATCATCAGCTTGTCGATGGTATTGACAACGGCGATGGTATTGCCAGGAATGGGGTTGGCGGAGAAGACGACGGTATCGCCTTTGCGGATTTTGATCTGCCGGTGTTCGCCATGAGCAATACGCGTCATGGCTGACATGGGTTCACCTTGAGAGCCGGTGGTCAAAATTAAGACTCGCTCATCCGGTAGCTGACGAATCGCGTGCAACGGCTCGAACAAGTTATCTTCGCACTTGATATAACCTAGATTGCGAGCGTGTGCGATCACATTCAGCATGGATCTGCCCACAACCGATACAATCCGATTGTGTTTCTTCGCCAGCTCCAAAATCATTTGCAGCCGGTGAACTGAAGAGGCAAAGGTCGTAACAAATAAGCGACCTTGTGCCTGAGAGAAAACCCGATCTAGATTGGGAAAAACCGAGCGTTCTGACGCCGTAAATCCTGGGGTTTCCGAGTTGGTTGAGTCGCTCATCAGGCACACTACGCCTTTTTCGCCATACTCAGCCAATCTTTGAAAGTCGAAAAATTCGCCATCAACCGGCGTGTGGTCAACTTTGAAGTCGCCGGTGTGAATGAGAATGCCAACTGGGGTGTGAATGGCGATAGTGAAGCTATCTGCAATCGAGTGGGTGTTGCGAATGAATTCAACAAAGAATGAGCTGCCAATTCGCACCATATCGCGCGGCCCAACTTTTCGCAGTTCAGTGCGGTTGGAAACACCGGCTTCTTCGAGTTTGCCTTCCAGTAAGGCCATCGCTAAGCGCGGCCCGTAAATAACTGGAATATCAAATTGCTTTAAGTGAAAGGCAATGCCACCGATGTGGTCTTCATGACCGTGGGTAACAATCATGCCTTTGATTTTGTGCCGGTTTTCCCGCACGTAGGTCATATCTGGCAGAACAATATTCACGCCGTGCATGGAGTCGGTGGGGAATGCTAAACCGGCATCCAACAAAATCATTTCGTCGTTGTATTCAAAGACGCACGTATTTTTGCCGATTTCGTGCAATCCCCCCAGGGGAATAATTCTTAGGGCTGTGGAAGATTCGTTTTGGCTCATGGACATCCTTTTGATAGATAATTTGGTTGTTAACAGTTGCAAATGAATTGGGCTAATCATTCATTGCTAATTGGCTCTTAATCCGCTTTTTTAGTCATTAGCGATTCGCTATTGACATCTAGCAAATAACAGTTTTCCTGAAAGATCAGGGGTAAGGCATCGCCTTCAAAGTATTCAATTTTGCAAAAAACCTGGATCGCTACCACACGCTCGTTTGCAGGAGAGATAACTCTTTGAGCACCGCTGATAAAGTTTGACTGACTTCAGCCGGTGGATCGCAAAGGGGTAAGCGTGTTGAACCCACATCCCAGCCTTGAAGTTTCAGCGCTGTCTTGACTGGAATTGGATTGGTTGTTGCAAACAGGGCTTTAAATAGGGGGAATAATTGCAGGTGTATTTGAGTTGCCTTGCCGGTTTTGCCAGTTTCAAATGCTTCGATCATTTCTTGGAGTTGTTCTCCCACCAAATGAGAGGCAACACTGACGACGCCGGCAGCCCCAACCGCCAGCATGGGAAGGGTGAGGGAATCATCTCCAGAGTATATCTGGAATTCCTCTGGGGTGGCGTGTCGAACTTGAGTGACTTGATCCAGGTTGCCACTCGCTTCCTTAATCGCCACAATGTTGGGAATTTCAGCTAATTTCGCAACGGTTTCTGGCAAAAGATTTTGGCCTGTGCGTCCCGGAATGTTGTACAGCATCAACGGTAGGTCGGGCACTGCACCGGCGATCGCTTTGAAATGCTGATAAAGTCCCTCCTGGGGTGGCTTGTTGTAGTAGGGGACAACCTGCAAAGAACCGTCCAATCCTATTCTAGCGGCTTTTTGGGTCGCTGCAATCGCTTCTGTAGTGGAATTAGAGCCGGTGCCGGCAATCACTTTTGCTTTGCCGGCGACGGCTTGTTGCACAACCTGAAATAACTGGTATTCTTCGTCCCAGCTTAATGTTGGAGACTCGCCGGTTGTCCCGCAAACAACTAAAGCATCTGTCCCATGAGACGCTAAATGCGCTGCTAGTTTCTCAGCGACTGCGTAGTTGACACTCCCATCTTCTTTGAACGGCGTAATCATTGCCGTCACAACCCGTCCAAAATTTACCACACGTTTCTACCTAAGTTATTTTTGTATGCTTGTCCTTTGCGGCTGAGTCCTTTCTCCTTTGTCCGCTTGGAAATGATTGCCGGACTAAGGACTAGGGACAAAAGACGCAATTAGCGATTAACCTTTAGCTATTCGCACCGAGCGCAACTGCCGGTTTTAACAAATTTTTAGCGACCAATAATTCCGCAATTTGTACGGCATTTAAAGCCGCGCCTTTACGAATTTGATCCCCGCTCAGCCACAGTTCTAAGCCACAAGGATGAGAAATATCCTGACGAATTCTGCCAACTAATACGTCATCCTTGCCTGTCGCTTCAAACGGCATGGGGAAGTAATTCGCCTGCCAATCTTCTACTAACTCAACCCCTGGAGCTTCTGAGAGGATTTCCCGCGCTTTAGCCACGCTAAACGGTTGGTCAAACTCTAGGTTAATGGCTTCCGAATGGGCACGCAATACGGGAACCCGCACACACGTCGCACTAACTCGTAATGCCGGCGCACCGAAAATCTTGCGTGTCTCATTTACCATCTTCATCTCTTCCTCACAGTATCCCTGATCATTTAGCGGGGAGTTATGCGGGAATAAATTAAAGGCTAGGGGGTAAGGGAAGATTTCTGTTTTGGGTGTTTTTCCATCCAAAATCGCTTGCGCTTGCGCTTTCATTTCTTCCATCGCCCGCGCACCGGCACCACTTGCCGATTGGTAGGTGGCGGCAACGATGCGCTGCACCGGCGCAACTTTATGCAAGGGCCAAACTGCCACACTCATTAAAATCGTGGTGCAGTTTGGATTGGCGATAATTCCCCGATGATTGGCTGCCGCTTCTGGATTCACCTCGGGCACGACGAGGGGAACTTGCGGGTCCATACGAAACGCGCTGGAGTTATCGATCACCACCGCACCGGCTGCGACTGCTTTATGCGCCCACTGTTTCGAGGTTGAGCCGCCGGCAGATGCCAGAACGATATCTACATTTTCAAAGGCACCCTCTTCCACAGGTTCCACCGGCAGTTGTTCGCCTTTAAACGGTAAAGTCCGCCCTGCTGAGCGCGGGGAAGCTAGCAGCTTAAGCTCACTGAGGGGAAAGTTCCGGTTTTCCAGTAATTCCAGCAACTCTGTGCCAACTGCGCCGGTGGCTCCTAAAATTGCTACTCGATAAGATTCGGGCAAATTCTTTTCCTCCTATTAACTCATCACAATTGTTTATTAACTTCGCGATCTTGAAACATCAAACATCAGAAAAAACTTTATTAAATCTGAAATTTAGCAGTAATTACTTTTGACTTTTCATTAAATTTTATCTGAAAAAGTAAATTTTATTTGGGGATTTTCCTTATCTTTACACCCTGCCGATCCAGTCTCCCGGCCAGTGCGCCTTTTATGGGCATTTCAACTAGAATAACCGATTCAAACTGCAACGCTGTTATAAATTTATCTTTAATTAGCCTATTTTGGAAGCGTGTAGGCCGGCCAAAAGCCCAGGAGCCTAATTAACTGGCTTTCCCATCACGCACTTTAGAAGATGTATTTAGGTTAACAAGCTTATCACAGAAATTGTCCCCCAATCTTGATCCGGCTCCTAACTGCACCGCAGCGGCTGAGACAGGCCGGCATCAAGGCACTGGGATCAGCCGCCTTCAAACTTCCCTCACTGGCAGGCCATAGAATTAAACAAAATACTGCGTTTGGATCGGTTACGATAGAAATTTGAACGGTGATCGCAACCGGAACTTTGGGCTGGAAATACCCAGTTAGACCTAGCGGTCTTGTCCGGCCCGATCCCATCACCGGCTGCGAGCTGCTAGGCGATGCTGACCTCCATCGCTGGAGGATCGCCTTTAATGCACTCTCAGCCGGTGAAGCACCAAGTAAAACCGATCGAGAACCATCACAGCTGTTGTCTGAAACGAACGCGCCCATGAAAGTCACCCAGGAAAAGCTTCCAGCTAGCCAAGTTGGCCTAGAAATCGAAATTCCCCCAGAAATGTCTACAAAGACCTACGAGCGGGTCATTCAAGACCTCAGCCGCACAGCGAATATTCCTGGGTTTCGCAAAGGCAAGGTTCCGCGCCAGATATTGCTTCAGCGCTTAGGAACCACACGCATCAAAGCCGCTACTTTGGAAGACTTGATTCAAAATGGCCTGGAAGCAGCCATCAAGCAGGAATCGATTCCAGCGATCGGCAACTATCAACTCCTCACGTCCTTCGAGGAATTGATTACCCAGTTTAAACCCGGAGAGCCGCTAACCTACAAAGCCACAGTGGATGTAGAGCCGGCGGTGCAGGTGAGTGACTACAAAGGATTGAGCGTACAGGCTGAAGAAGTCAAGCCTGATTCTAGCCAAGTCGATAAGTTTCTAGAACAGCGCCGAGGCGAACAGGCTACCCTAATTCCGGTAGAAGGGCGACCGGCACAGCAGGGAGATATGGCAGTCGTTGACTATAGTGCACGGTTTGCCAGTGACTCTGCGGAGGAAGCCACCGAAGAAGTTCCAGGAGCGCAAGCAACCGACTTTCAAGTGGAATTGGTAGAAGGCAAGTTTATTCCCGGCTTCATCGAAGGTATCTTTGGCATGAATCTGGGAGAAACCAAAGAAGTCACCGTTAAGTTTCCGGACGATTACACCCGCGAAGACCTGGCCGGCAGATCTACGATTTTCACCATTACCCTGCAAGACCTCAAAGAAAAAGAACTGCCCCCATTGGATGATGACTTCGCCCAAGAAGTCAGCGAGTTCCAAACCTTAGCAGAACTGCGAGAATCGGTCGAGTCCAAATATAAAGAGGATGCCGATAAGGAAACAAAAGCTAACAAAGAGCAAGCCTTGCTCAAGGAGCTTTTAAATCACGTAGAAATGGAAATTCCGGAAACGCTGATTGAGCGAGAAGTTGAGTACCTGCTCAAGCAAATGGCCATCCAACTCGGAAATTATGGCCTAGATGTTAAGCAGCTATATAGTGAAGAAAACCTGCCCCAGATGCGGGAGCGTTCACGTCCGGAAGCGATTGAGCGCATCAAACAGGCTCGTGCTCTGCAAGAAATTGCCAAGCTAGAATCAATCGAACCGACAGATGCAGAGATTGATACCCGGATCGAAGAAGTGGTGGCCCAGCTTGCCGGTCAGTCCATTGATCCAGTCAGGGTGCGCGATTTTGTCCAAGCAGAGCTACAGCGAGAAAAAACCCTCGAATGGCTGGCAGAAAATGCGAACATCGAACTGCTGCCAGAAGGTTCTTTAACGAAAAAAGATGAGGCCGAACTTGAGGAAGAAGCAACGGCTAAGGCATCAGAGCAAATTCTTGAAGCTGAAGTGACTCAAGTGGATGAGCCGGCTGTATCATCTTCTGGAGAGCCAACCTAAAGCCGGTGATTCCCGGCAAGCTTTGCCCTTAAGCAAGAGCGAGTCGCGGGATTTGTGAGCCATTTGGGCATTTTTCCCGAAACAAACCGGCAGAGTCCATCTAGCTGCGGCATAATGGTGACAGATACCAGAGGCAGTCGTTGCTGCCATCTGGAAAATTCCCTTAACAGCTAGATGCTAAATTGCACGCTTTGAGTTAACTCCTATGCTTGTATCTCAGTCCCAAAATGACCCATTTATCAACTTGAGTCGCTTGGAGATTCGCTCCGGCGCAGATGCTGTCCTCCCTATGGTGGTGGAACAGTCCGGCGTGGGGGAACGGGCGTTTGATATTTACTCACGGCTGCTGCGCGAGAGAATCGTGTTTCTGGGAACGCCAATTGACGATGCCGTGGCCGACTCAATTGTGGCGCAGTTGTTGTATCTAGAAGCTGAAGACTCAGAAAAAGATATTCAGATATACATCAACTCTCCGGGTGGCTCGGTTTATGCCGGCATGGCAATTTACGACACCATGCAACAGATTCGCCCCGATGTGGTGACCATTTGTTTTGGTCAGGCAGCAAGCATGGGGGCGTTTCTGCTCTGTGGGGGAACCAAGGGCAAACGGATGTCTTTGCCCAGCGCCCGGATCATGATTCACCAACCCCTCGGCGGTGCTCAAGGGCAAGCGATTGATATCGAAATTCAAGCCAAAGAAATTCTATATATCAAACGCAATCTCAATGAGTTGCTGGCCATGCACACGGGTCAGCCTGTTGAAAAACTAGAAGTCGATACCGAGCGCGACTACTATATGTCGGCTTTTGAGGCCAAAGATTATGGCCTGATTGACCAGGTGGTAACAAAGCAGAGCCTTCCCATCCCCGGAGAGGCTGTTAGCGCATAGAAATGAGAGGCAGATATGTCCAAGTATGACTCCCATCTAAAATGTTCCTTTTGTGGCAAGTCTCAGGAGCAAGTCCGCAAGTTGATTGCCGGTCCGGGAGTCTACATTTGCGATGAATGCGTAGACCTGTGCAATGAAATCTTAGACGAAGAGCTGTTTGATGCCGGCTCTGCGACTCCCCAACCGACCCCGCGTTCTGAACCGCCTCAGAAGCGGCGAGCTCGTTCTGCGAATTTATCGCTGAATCAAATTCCTAAGCCAAGAGAAATTAAGAAATATCTCGACGAACACGTGATTGGCCAAGATGAAGCGAAAAAGGTGCTTTCAGTGGCGGTTTACAACCACTACAAGCGTTTGAGCTTTGCCCAATCCAAAGTTAACGGGAAAGCCGCGCCTGACGATACGGTGGAGCTGCAAAAGTCTAATATTTTGCTGATGGGTCCCACCGGCTGCGGCAAAACGCTCTTGGCTCAAACCTTAGCAGATATTCTTGACGTTCCCTTTGCCGTCGCGGATGCCACAACGCTGACAGAAGCAGGGTACGTTGGGGAAGATGTGGAAAATATTCTGCTGCGGCTGCTGCAAGTCGCAGACTTGGATGTAGAAGAGGCCCAACGCGGGATTATCTACATTGATGAAATCGACAAGATTGCTCGTAAGAGCGAAAATCCCTCAATCACGCGGGATGTCTCCGGCGAAGGCGTACAGCAAGCACTGCTGAAAATGCTGGAAGGCACCATCGCTAATGTCCCACCCCAAGGAGGACGCAAGCACCCCTATCAAGATTGCATTCAGATAGACACAAGCAATATCCTGTTTGTCTGCGGGGGCGCATTTGTGGGGCTGGATAAAGTGGTTGAACAGCGCATCGGGAAAAAATCAATGGGCTTTGTTCAACCTGGAGAAAGTCAGCCCAAGGAAAAACGCGCAACAGATATTCTCAAACAACTGGAACCCGATGACTTGGTGAAGTTTGGCATGATTCCAGAGTTCATCGGGCGGGTGCCGATGGTGGCGGTGGTGGAACCGCTGGATGAGGAAGCCCTCATGGCAATCTTGACTCAACCGCGCAATGCCCTCGTGAAGCAGTACCAAAAGCTGCTGAAGATGGACAACGTGCAGTTAGAGTTTAAGGCAGAGGCAATTCGGGCGATCGCGCAAGAAGCTTACCGCCGCAAAACCGGCGCACGGGCGCTGCGGGGCATCGTGGAAGAGTTGATGCTTGATGTGATGTACGAGTTGCCTTCGCGCAAGGATGTATCACGCTGTATGATTACGCGAGAAATGGTAGAGAAGCGCTCAACAGCGGAACTTTTGGTACATCCCTCTTCGCTGCCTAAGCCAGAATCAGCTTAAAATGGAGCATTGGGAATAGGGCTAAGGTGAGATTGCTTCGCTACGCTCTACACTCAATGCTTCATACTTTATTCGCAACAAGCACTTTCAGGATGCCCTACATTCAGGTTCGCGGCGTCGAACATTACTACGAATGGGTTAAATCACCGGCAGCTTCAGAAAACAAGCCGGTGATGATTTTTATGCACGGATGGGCCGGCTCGGCTCGTTACTGGGAAACAACGGCAAAGGCACTCGCTGATGAATTTGATTGCCTGCTTTATGATATGCGCGGGTTTGGGCGTTCCAAGTTGCCGCAGCAGCAGCCTCAGCCGCAGACGCAGGAAGAATTAGATTATGAAATGGAAAGCTATGCAGAGGACTTGCTGGGGTTGCTAGATGCTTTGCAGCTACAGCGAGTCTATCTCAACGCTCATTCAATGGGAGCGTCTGTGGCGACGCTGTTTCTCAACCGCTATCCAGAACGAGTGGAACGAGCGATTCTAACGTGCAGCGGGGTTTTTGAGTACGAAGAAAAGGCATTTAAGGCATTTCATAAATTTGGCGGCTATGTGGTCAAATTTCGCCCGAAATGGCTGGTTAACATTCCCTTTGCAGATCGGATGTTTATGGCGCGGTTCCTTCGTCGGAGTATTGCCGGCAACCTGAGGCGCGCTTTCATGGAAGATTTTCTGGAGGCGGATTATGCGGCGGCGATGGGTACAATTTTCACCTCGGTGAGTGAGAAAGCCTCCCTGGTAATGCCGCAAGAATTTGCTCAATTGAAAGTGCCAACGCTGCTGGTAGCCGGTGAGTATGACCAAATTATCCCAGCAGAAATGGGCCGGCACGCAGCCTCACTCAGTGATAAAGTTGAGTTTGCCTTGATTCGAGAAACCGCTCACTTTCCGATGCTTGAAGATCCGGCGACTTATTTAAAGTTGGTGCGAGAGTTTTTAGTAAGTTAGGGAAAAAAACCGGAACGTAGACAGTGCCGGCTTTTTGGGCAAATGGGGTGCCGGTTTGGCAAAATTATTCCCCTCGCGCATCTTTTACTGTCAGCTAACTCTGACTTTGATAGTCCAAGATGCCGCTAAAATCAACCCATTAGGGCAGGAGAAACTTGCCCAGTGAGATAAAACATAAACAAAGGGGAAACACTTATGGGTGCAGACTCATCCCAAGAAATGGATCTGTCAAATTCTAATACTTTTAAAAACTTAGAAGCAGCCTTCGCCGGCGAATCAATGGCGAATCGGAAGTATCTATTTTTTGCAGAAGTTGCCCGTCAATTAGGGTTTGGAGAGATATCCAAGTTATTCAAGGAAACAGCAGCGCAAGAAACAGAACACGCGTTTGCCCACTTTTCTTTGTTGCATCCAGAACTCGCTGTACAAGATCCAGCCGGCTTATCTGATGCCCAAAAGCACGAAATTATGGTTCGCTGTCTTTCCCTAGCAGTTGAGGGCGAGACGTATGAATACAAGACAATGTATCCGGATTTTGCAGCAGATGCTGAGCGAGATCGCGACAGTGGCGCGGCAGACGAATTTAAAGCTCAAGCAGCGGAATCTGCAGAGCACGCAAAGATGTTTCGGCAAGCAGCTCAACGTTTTGGCTTGCTCAAACACATAGAGCAATTCCATGCAGAGCGTTACACTGAAGCGCTACAAGAATTAGAGGGAGAAAAGCCGGCACCGAGAGTTGTCAGCGACAACCCAGCTACCAGTCGCTGGATCTGCAAAAAGTGCAGCATGATTTACGATCCGGCTGTTGGCGATCCAGATTCAGGAATTGCTGCCGGCACACCTTTTGAAGAGATTCCAGAAGATTGGGTTTGCCCGATTTGCGGTGCTACTAAAAAGATGTTTGCGCTCATGGAAGAGAAGGCAGCAGCATAATTAAAAGGTCAAAAAAACAATTTCTCTTTGTAAGGGGGAATTTTAGGTGCATCCCAGATTTGCAAAGATATTAGTAGTGGGAGCATTTTGCTGCTACAGATGACAGCACGGGCAAGATGCCCCCACTCCAAATTGACAAAAATGGGATGCACCCGTTATTTTGTCTGCTCTTTCTTCTTTGGTTAGCTGCAACTTTTTAAAATTTAATCGCGTATGAAAAGAAAATAATGCTGTTTTAATAAAT
Organism: Microcoleus vaginatus WJT46-NPBG5; assembly: GCA_019359355.1. GTDB lineage: Bacteria > Cyanobacteriota > Cyanobacteriia > Cyanobacteriales > Oscillatoriaceae > FACHB-68. The sequence continues at coordinate 279,690 of JAHHHM010000003.1, forward strand.
AATTAAACTAAAAAGCAGAAAGTCAAATTGTTAGATTAAAATCATTTTTCCCTAAATAAGCTGTTGAAGAGATCGACATAAAATAGAATTTTATCCCATTTTGTATTAATGATTTTATTGCTAAATCCCCCACAAGGGGGAAGGAATTACGTCGTATCCTGTACGTGTAGGTCACTCGCGTTTGTATGAGTTCCATAAGCGCAGATAATATCTGAAGTGCTTAATCGCTTATCAAGTAGATTAAGTAAAGCCGAGGCCGGTTATACCTTTCTTTGATAGAGGTTATTGATTGCCTCTATACCATTTATTTATCCAGACCCTTGAGTTCGCTTTTTTCGTAGCGTCTACCTTCGCGTTTTGCTGCTGTGGGTTGGTATCGGTTATTAAGAAAAATTCTACAAAACTGTCGTTTTGTCATAAAATCTTAACAATAAGGGAAATCAGAGCGAACGCTAAAAATTAAACCAATGACGTATTACATTTCTCCCCGTTTTTTAGATAAAGTTGCGGTTCACATCACCAAAAACTTCTTAGACCTTCCGAAAGTACGAGTTCCACTGATTCTCGGCATTCACGGACGCAAGGGAGAGGGCAAAACCTTTCAATGCGAACAAATTTTCCAAAGGATGGGCATTGAAGTCATTCATATGTCTGCCGGCGAGTTGGAAAGTCCAGATGCGGGAGATCCATCACGTTTAGTTCGCCTGCGCTATCGGGAAGCAGCAGAGTTAATTAAAGTGCGCGGCAAAATGTGCGTACTAATGATTAACGATTTGGATGCCGGTGCGGGGCGGTTTGACTCAACCACGCAATACACGGTGAACACACAGATGGTGAACGGCACCCTGATGAACATTGCCGATAACCCCACCAATGTGCAACTCCCTGGCAGTTATGATTCTACGCCTCTACACCGTGTCCCCATTCTTGTCACCGGCAACGACTTTTCCACCCTATATGAGCCGTTGATTCGGGATGGCCGGATGGAAAAATTCTACTGGGAACCAGACAGAGATGACCGAATTGGTATCGTTTCCGGTATTTTTGAGCAAGATGAACTTTCTCGCAAAGACGTTGAAAAACTTGTTGATACATTTCCCAATCAAGCGATTGATTTCTACGGTGCGTTGCGGGCGCGGCTTTATGATGAGCAAATCCGAGAATTTATTTACAAAATAGGAATTGAGCGGATTTCCTCGCGTGTAGCAAATAGTTCTGAAGGCAAGCCACAATTTCCTAAACCAGATTTCAGTTTGTCTCGCTTAATCGAATTTGGTAATTTGATGAGCCAGGAACAGCAACGGGTGCTGAAAACAGGGCTGGCAAAAGAATATAATCAAGTCTTGCGCTCAAATAATCAGGCGGCAAATCAACCGCCAAATCAATCGGGAAATCAACCCTCATCTTATCAACCGGCAAATCAATCGGGAAATCAACCCTCATCTTATCAACCGCCAAATCAATCGAGAAATCAATCCTCATCTTATCAACCGACAAATCAACTATCATCAACCGAAAGGGAAGCCCAAAAGGCAGTTGATCGCAATGAGATAGCAAATGATCCAACTCATGTTGCAGCTTACCAGCAGGTGACCCACACCGGCAACGGTCATAATTCGCAACTCAGTACAGAAGTGATGGAACAGCTGCAACAAATTGTGCGGGGTGGCTATCGCCTTGGCATTGAGTATGTGGATCAGCGTCGGTTCCGGACAAATTCTTGGATAAGTTGTGCTTCAATTCCAGCTAATCAAGAGTCGGAAGCGATTTCAGCATTGGAAGCTTGCTTGCATGAGCATAGTGGGGATTATGTGCGGGTAATTGGGATTGAACCGAATAGCAAGCGCCGCGTTGTTGAATCAATTATTCATCGCCCAAAAAGCTAGTAAAAAGTAAAACGAGTTCATTCCCAGGCGCTTGCCTGGGAATGGCTGATGTGAAGCTAAAAGGCGTTATGTCTGCACTAAGAAGCCGGTTGAAATGGAAACTCGCTATGGATATTCCACTGCCTGCCATCATGAATTAGCAGCGTCAGATTGCCGGCTGTAAACTCAAAATGCAGTTCTCGAGCTTCAAATTCTGGCCAAGCGGCTTTGAAGTTTTGCCGGCTCAAGTCTCTAAACGCAACCGTCATGTGCGGCGCATAAGGACGCTGTTTTGATTTGGGATCTGTAATACCTAAAGTGGTTTCTAAATGGGTCATTAAGTCGGCTTGCAAAGTTAGCAAGGCCGGCGTTTTTATAACATTAACGTAGATGACGCGGGGCACAAAGGCACCAAAGCCCAAGAGCGTAATCGGAACAGAAGCGTATTTAGTTGCAAATTCACTCAAACACGCCTCCAGCACCGGCACCTCCTCAATCAGCCATTCAAAGGGCGGTTGCAGCGTGATATGGGGCGGAGATTTAAACGCAGCGCGACTGCTGTAGTGATCAGCAAAGTATTGCTTGATACCGTTGACTTGGGTTCTAATGTCTTTGGGTGGCAGAAGCGCAATGAAGTAGCGACTTTTAGACTTGTCCATCACTAATCCCCACTAATCACTACTAATACGATGCCTTGGTTTGTCAAGATTGAGGAAGGAATTGTCGATAAATCTACATTTGACCAGTATGTGCCGGCGCATAAGGCTTATGTCCGAGACTTAATTGAGAAGGGACATAAGGCACGAACCGGCTACTGGGCGAGGCGTGGCGGCGGAATGCTACTGTTTGAGGCAGCGTCCAAGGAAGAAGCCCACGCGCTGGTTTCCCAAGATCCCTTGGTGCAAAATGGCTGCGTTAAATATGACATTTACGAATGGTGCGTAGTCGTAGAGTAAACAGTTATGTTATAGTGTTATTGGCTCGGACTCATGCGATCGCAACGCCTAAATCTTGTCAGGACCGGAAGGTAGCAGCAACACGGGATGCTTGTGGTAGGCGTGGACTCCGGGTCACTTTTTTTTTACGCCTTGAGTCCAGTGGGCAATCAGCCAGCTTTAACTTTATGCTGGAATCATCAGATACTTGTGTTCTCAAGGAGCCTCACTAGCAATGGCTGGTTTAGGAGATATTGTTCAAAAGGCTTTTTACCTCGGCGTTGGGCTGGCTTCGTATGCCGGCGAGAGAGCCGGCAGCACGTTGAGTCAGCTGCGAACTCAAGCTCAAAAGCTTGCAGATGAAATGGTTGAGCGCGGCGAGATGACAGCAGAAGAAGCCCGCAAGTTTGTTGATGATATGGTGAATAAGGCGCAACAGCAGCCATCCGGCGGAACAGCCACGAAAGAAGGGCCGACTGAGCCAAGACGGATCGAGATCCTCGATGAAGAGGAACCATCAACATCGGAAACGAAAAAGGCAGATCACCTGCGTGATCAGGTACAAGCTTTGCAGGAAGAGTTGCGCCGGCTACAGCGCGAGTAGAATCACACAACAGAGTCGGTGGTGTCTTCCTTGGAAGAGATTACAGAGTGTGAAGATGAGTGCAGCAATTCACTCCATATTCCCCAATCAGGGATCACAATGGAGAAAGAAGTGCAGGATTCCCGCTTTGCGGAGTAACCTGCACTTTTATGATGTTTTTTAAGAGCAAGCTTACACGCCAATGGAAGACTGGCAAAAAAGTTTTTTTGAGATGTTGGAAGAAGCGACTCACGAGGTTGAACAGTTCTTCCTCGAAGTAACTGAAGAGGCAATCGAAGCGGTCGATGCCTTCTTTGAGCTTTCTTTCGAGCTTTCTGAAGAAATTACAGCACAAGTACAGAATACTTTTGTAAATGAGCTGGATCGGTTTTTAAATGATTTAGTCGAGCCGGTGTTCGATGTTTATTTGGAACTGGAAGAATTAGATTTTACCGATCAGCCTGATCAGTATGTGCATTATGTGGAACCCACATCGCAGAAACATCCAGCTTGTATGGGTTGCCGCAATTATCATGGTCATGTTTACGGGGGAAATTTGTTAGTTTGCGGGATGCACCCCAGCGGTTGGGATGATGCAAATTGTCCGGACTGGGAAACCCATTAAAAATGCCGGTGTAGCGATCACGATTTTTTGGATGGCTACACCGGCACTTGTTTAGATGATAGAAGTTAGCCGGTTCGTTAAGGAATGAAGCCGGTTTTATAATTTGAGAGTTATAGCGGCTTGCAGTTGGCTGAAAACCGCTATATTTACAGAACTGAAAACGCAGTTGCTCAATGCGGTTTCCCGAAATTAGCAGTGATAGGGCGCGTAAATTCGGCTCAAGGCATACCAAGTTGAGCTGCCGGTGATGCCATCAACGGCTAAATTGGCATTTTTTTGGAATGCTCGAAGCCCTCCATCAGTCCCAGGGCCAAAATCACCGTCAATGGTGGCTTTATAATTACCGGCATCTTTGAGGGCTTGCTGTAAAGTAATCACAGCCTGACCTTTACTGCCTTTTCGCAACACCGGCATATTAACGGGTGCGCCGGTGTAGAGTGCTTGCCAACTGATATTTCCGACTATGCCATCGGCTTTAAGGAAAACACGGCGCTGATAGGCTTTAACCGCTTCTAATGTTTTATGTCCGAAGTCGCCATCAGCATTGATGCAGTAACCCCAATGAATCAGCAGCTTTTGCATTTCCTTAACCGCTTCTCCCTTCGATCCAAAGAGCAGTTGGGGTTTATTCAATTGAGCGGCAGTGGCTTGAGCTTGGATGGGTTGGTTGTCTGTGGTTGGCATAATCTTCTGGGTGGAGTGAATGTCTACATTTACCAAGGTAAGGGGTCACACCCATCACCACCATCGCCCAATCAGTTCATCCACTAGCAGGCTTTATCAATCGTTCCATCAGTTCACCCATTAGGATGAGGGTGATCGGCAGATTGTTGCAGTATTTAACCGCGTATTCCATCTGCTAGGGCAATTCTATATTTCCACAAAATGCGCCGGCAGCTTACACTTAAGTAACGTAGAAAACTCGCAGTTTGTTGCGAGTTACTGCACACAGCTTTTTGCCGGCTTTGTTATGAAATGAAGCCGGTTTTACTTTTAGATGGGGGTTATGGGAGTGCCCGAAGGCTTTCTTGCAAAAGCTTCTATGTTAGGGGAATATCGCCTACCTACCTGCAAAAGCAAGTCATCGTAAAATATTACTCGCGCAAAAATGTCAGAATGCTTAAGTTTTAGGCGCTTAGTAGCATACAAGAAGAATGCCGGCTTGAAGGTGAAATTATTGAGTTTATTTAAATGAATCCTATTAATTAAATGCAACCCCGCTATGAAATCACGCTCACGCAAGAAGCATGGGCGTAATTAGAAAATATTGCTAAACAATTTAACGTGTCGGTTTCAGAACTTTTTGAGCAAGTAGGTGGCAGTAAGCTGCTATTGTTAACCTTGAAGATTTAGAAGATGTTTTGGATGTGCGGTGCGATTAAAGAGGGTTAAAATGAAGTATATCAAAAATTAAACCGCCAAGGCTCGATACCTATGTCATTACAACTTAAAATCGACTATCCAGAATCTCTACCAGACGCTATGCAGAAGTCACGAGAGCAATTTGAAGAAGAGGCAAAATGGGCAATGGCAGCCAAACTTTTTGAAATGAAGCAAATTTCTTCTGGTACGGCAGCAGCTTTAGTTGGGACGGATCGAGTTTCTTTTCTACTCAATTTACATCGCTATAACGTTGTAGTAATTGATTTAACAGAAAAAGAACTTTTATCTGATTTAGAGAATGCCTGAAACTAAAATAATTGTCATCAACACTGCGCCGCTTATTTCTTTGGTTGCTGCTGTTGGCGATTTGACTTTATTACAATCTTTATACGATCAAGTCTTGGTTCCTTTTGAAGTCTGTCAAGAAATTCTCGCAGGCGGGAGTAGTAGCTTTGCCGTTGCGGAATTTGAGGCAGCATTTTGGTTACAAAAATGGCAAAATCCTCTCAATATATCCCCTCTGTTGCTGAATTCCCTGGATCGCGGTGAGGCGGCTGTTATTCAACTGGCTATGAATGAAAATATCACAACTGTCTGTATTGACGAGACAGCCGGCAGGCGAATTGCAAGATTGAGTGGTCTTTCTTTAACAGGTTCTATTGGTATTTTATTACGCGCCAAACGGGAAGGGTATTTAATCTCGATGAAGGAAGCTATTCAGCGCATGACTAATAAAGGAATTCGCTTAAGTGAAACTGTGATTAAATTTGCGCTTCAGCAATCGGGTGAAAGTGAGTAAATTTGAAAGTAGAGACGTTACACCGGCACCGTCTCTACTAACCACTAAAAATTACACCATTGCGTAAACTTTCGCTTCCCAAGGGAAAATTCCTTCTCTGCCGGCCCACTCATTTGGCACCATTCGATCTTGGGAAATTTCCTTCCACTGTTTGCCGGCAGGAATTCCGGGCCAATTGAGGACTTTATACTCTGAACCTGGAGGTGTACCGTAATCAGAGAAATTGGCAACAACAACCACCAATTTATCTGCTTGGTTGCCGCGCTGCCACACAACTACTCGCTTTCCTTCGCTGAAATCAGAATGAATAAAGTGAGTATCGGCTACTGCTAAGCCGTCATAAGTTGTGCGGAATTTAATCAACCTAGCGACATATTGAAAAATGCGCTGCCGCCAATCTTCTTTCACCCGGCTATAGTTAACCGGATCAACTTGTTTGTGATTGCCATGTTCGTTACTAATATCCAAATCTTGCTCATCTGCAAATTCATCGCCGGCAAAAATCATCGGAACTCCCACCGCCGTTAATAAGCAGGTAAATGCTAACTTAATGCGCGATTCTGTGTCGTGAATTCCGTTGTTTTTTAGCCAGTTAAAAAAGCGTTCATTCCCCATGCCACCAACATCATGAGAGGTTAGGTAATTAACTGCTTCGTAATCATCGGCAAAGCCTAAAAGCCGGCAGTCAATTAGTTTACGCACACTCCTTTCAAAACTGGATTCATCAAAGGCATTTTTGCCTAAAATTACTCGCCGGATAATTTGCTTAAACTTTTCGTTCCACAATCCATCTAGACGATTTTGATGAACGAGCGAGAGAGGAACGCTTAATTCTTCACCAACTACGAGAAATCGCTCATCGGCTCCATTTTGATTTTGCCAGCGCTCACGCCAGAGTAAACGAGAAAAATCTTTAAATTCCTCTAAAAAGTCGTAATTTGCAACATTATTTACGCTATCGAGGCGCAAACCATCCACTCGATAATATTGCAACCAGTGGGCGGCGTAGGCTTTCATATACTCACGCGCCGGCACAAACCAAGACTTTTTCCCTGTAATCGGGTGATAGCCTTCTATCCAGTAATTGTATTTAAACAAATCTCCCCCAAAACCATCTCGCCCGCCTTGTTCGGGATCACCGGCACCCCATTTGATATAGAAATCTAAAAAGTTGATGTTGCGGTAAGAATTGTTGAGAGAAAATGCCATCACCGCATCAACGAAAAACCGCAACCCGTGTTGATGGCAAGTCTTGATTAGATTGGCTAAATCTGTGGTGGCTGTGGGCACTGTTTGATGATCGGGTAAACCTAAATCGAAATCTGCGGCAAAATAGTTGCCGGTGCCATAGCCCCACTCAAGCTGCTGATCGCTGTCTGCCGGGGGAAGCAATTCCAAGGCGTTAACGCCAAGTTCCACAAGATGAGCGCGGTTAATCAGTTCAGTGAGGGTGGGAAATGTCGGGGGAGTTTGTTCTGGAATTAACAAAGAAAGTACGTCGCGGAAGGTGCCGGTGCCCACTGCAATCTCAGCCGTTGAGCCAATCCGCGCCCAGCGAGTCGGCAATTCGTAGATGACGAGTCGATTGTTGGGGGTGAGGGCGGATAAATCGGCATCGCCTTCCCAGCTAACCGTTTGTCCTTCAGGATCGCAGGGGATTAGCTGTCCATTTTTAAATAGAATCACACTGGCGGCATCAAAACTGGCAATTCCGCCTTTCTCTGCCGGCACCGGCGCAGGAAAACGCCGATCTACTGTCCAAGCCATCGGATCGGTGCAGTAGAGAACTTGGTAAGCTTCCGAGTAGGGAGCGGTGTCACGTACTTTGAACCAGTAAAAGTACACTTGTCCGTCTGTTAAACCGCAATCTTGCGCCGGCACTTCCCATAAATCGGAAAATTGTGCGGATTGTTTGAGCGGAATTTCTTTAAAATTGTCAAACGTGGGTGACTCGGATGTTTTGAAAGTGCCTATGTAAAGCGCGGGTGTGGGTTCCAATGATCCCGGACGCCACAAGACAAAGTGCGTGTTTTTCCGATTGAATATATCAATTGACATGGTAAATACCTTGTGTGAAAAAAGTGACCTGATGGGGTTTTCTGCTAACAGTTGCTGATTTCAGAAAACAAAATAAATAATTATAGAGTCATAGCAGTATAAACAATATAAAGTCATAACAGTCGCATTCATTCCTTTTGCAATGAGCACTTCTCCCAATCTCAGTAATCGCTGGCAATTCTGGATCGACCGAGGCGGGACGTTTACCGATATTGTTGCCAAACGCCCCGATGGACAACTGTTGGTTCACAAGCTGCTGTCAGAAAATCCTGAACGCTATAGCGATGCGCCGGTGCAGGGAATTCGGGAGATTATGGGAATGGGTGCCGGCGAACCGATTCCCTCCGATTGCATTGAAGTCGTCAAAATGGGCACAACTGTCGCTACAAATGCCCTACTGGAACGTAAAGGGGATCGCACTGTATTACTCATTACAAAAGGCTTTCGGGACGCGCTTCGCATTGGCTACCAAAACCGGCCTGATATCTTCGCTCTGCACATTGTACTGCCAGAAATGCTCTATGAGCAGGTTATTGAGGTTGAAGAACGCCACAGCGCCCAAGGTGAAGCCTTAATTCCTTTAGAAGAAGCCGGTGCAGCCGCCGCGTTGCAAGAAGCTTACGATGCCGGCATTCGCAGTTGTGCAATTGTTTTGATGCACGGCTATCGTTACCCGACTCACGAGCAGCGTCTTGCGGAAATTGCACAAAAAATCGGATTCACTCAAATTTCAGTTTCTCACAAAGTTAGCCCGCTAATGAAGCTCGTGAGCCGGGGCGATACCACCGTCGTTGATGCCTATTTGTCCCCGATCCTGCGCCGGTATGTGGATCGAGTTGCCGGCGAGTTAGGCAATTCTGTCAAGCTAATGTTCATGCAATCGAACGGCGGATTGACGGATGCCCAGCAATTTCAGGGCAAAGACAGTATTTTATCAGGGCCGGCAGGCGGCATTGTCGGGGCAGTGCAGACGAGCAAAATTGCCGGTTTTGACAAAATTATCAGCTTTGACATGGGCGGCACCTCTACCGATGTGGCTCATTATAAGGGTGAATACGAGCGAGAATTTGAAACGGAAATCGCGGGCGTGCGGCTGCGAAACCCAATGATGGCAATTCATACCGTGGCTGCCGGTGGTGGTTCGGTTCTATTTTTTGACGGTTCCCGCTATCGGGTTGGCCCAGAATCGGCAGGAGCAAACCCTGGCCCTGCTGCCTACGGCAAAAATGGGCCACTGACGGTAACCGATTGTAATGTGATCACCGGCAAAATTCAGCCGGCATTTTTCCCCAAGGTATTTGGCCCAAATGGGGATTTACCGCTGGATGCAGAAATTGTGCGGCAAAAGTTTGCCCAGTTGGCGCAAGAAATTGAGCAGGCAACGGGTGACAGGCGCACCCCGGAAGAAGTGGCGGCTGGGTTCCTGGCAATTGCTGTAGAAAAAATGGCAAGTGCGATTAAAAAAATCTCACTTCAGCGCGGCTATGATGTTTCTCAATATACCTTGTGCTGTTTTGGCGGTGCCGGTGGGCAACACGCTTGCTTAATTGCGGATGCATTGGGGATGAAACAGGTATTTATTCATCCTTACGCGGGGGTGCTTTCGGCTTATGGTATGGGTTTGGCGGATGTGGGGGTGATTCGGGAACGGGCGGTTGAGGCGGAGTTAAGCCGTGAGTTGGAGGCGGCATTAAAACAAGCATTAGCAGAGTTGGAGGCGGAAGGGAAAGGGGAATTAACCGCAGATGCAGGCAGTCTTAAGCAGATGGAAACGCTTGAGGTTTTGCAAAAGGTACGTCTGAGATATGAGGGGACAGATTCGGCGCTGATTGTCGATTTTGGCGATATTGCGGGGATGCGGGAGCAATTTGAGGAGGCACACCGGCAGCGTTATGGGTTTGTTCAACCGGAAAAGGCGCTAATTGTTGAGGCGGTTTCGGTTGAGTTGGTGGAAAAAATGGAATCGCCGGCAGAGTTGGTGATTTCGCGGCGCACAGATGCGCTGCCGGTGCCGGTTGCTACGGTGCAGATGTATACTGCCGGCGAGTGGCAGGAGGTGCCGGTTTTTCAGCGAGAAGATTTACAACCTGGAGATCAAATTATCGGGCCGGCAATTATTATTGAAGCAACGGGTACGAATATTATTGAGCCGGCTTGGCAGGCAGAATTAACTGAGCGAAATCATTTAATTTTAAACCGCAGATGCACGCAGATAAACGCAGATGAAGAAAGTCGCAGTAATCAGCGTTTATCGGCGGTGGATAAAGCAGATCCAGTCATGCTGGAGATTTTTAATAATCTGTTTCGGGCAATTGCAGAACAGATGGGAATTACGCTGCAAAATACGAGTTCCTCTGTCAATATTAAAGAACGTCTTGATTTTTCCTGTGCGATATTTGATGGCAAGGGTGAGCTAATTGCGAATGCGCCTCATATTCCGGTACATTTAGGCTCGATGAGTGAGAGTGTCAAAGCTTTAATTACGGCGCGTGCCGGCACTTTTAAATCTGGAGATGTTTATGTGTCGAATAATCCCTACAACGGCGGCACTCACCTTCCTGATATTACCGTAATTACCCCTGTTTTCTCCCCCGCTTCCTCTCTCCCTCTCTTCTACCTCGCCTCACGCGGACATCATGCGGATATCGGCGGAATTACTCCAGGTTCAATGCCACCAAGTAGCACCAACGTTGAGCAAGAAGGTGTATTATTTGATAACTTCCTTTTGATAAGTCTAGGAAATTTTCAGGAAAAACAACTTTTAGAACAGCTCGCTTCTGGAAATTACCCCGCACGAAAGCCGGTTCAAAATCTCGCAGATTTGCAAGCGCAAGTTGCCGCAAACGAGCGAGGCGTACAAGAACTACATAAGATGGTTGAGCATTACGGGTTGGAAACTGTACAAGCTTATATGAATTTTGTGCAGGATAATGCTGAGGAATCTGTACGCCGTGCAATTGCAGTTTTGAAGGATGGGGAATTTACCTATCCGATGGATAATGGCGGTGAGATTAAGGTAAAGATTTCTATTAATAAATCTAGTCGCAGCGCCAAGATAGATTTCACCGGCACCTCTGCTCAACTCAACAGTAACTTCAATGCGCCGGCAGCCGTGTGTAAGGCAGCCGTTTTATATGTTTTCCGCACCTTAGTTGAAGATGATATTCCCTTAAATGCCGGTTGTCTTAAACCGTTGGAAATTATTATTCCTGAAGGCTGTATGCTGAATCCGCGTTATCCGGCTGCTGTGGTTGCCGGCAATGTGGAGACTTCCCAAAATATCACCGATGCTTTGTATTGTGCACTGGGAGTCATGGCAGCATCTCAAGGAACGATGAATAATTTTACCTTTGGCAGCGAACGCTATCAATATTATGAAACGATTTGCGGCGGATCGGGAGCGGGAAATACGTTTGCCGGCACCGATGCAGTACAAACCCACATGACAAATTCTCGCCTCACCGATCCAGAGGTTTTAGAATGGCGTTTCCCGGTACTTTTAGAAAGTTTTTCCATTCGTCCCAATAGTGGTGGTAAAGGGCGTTTTTCGGGCGGAAATGGGGTAATTCGTCGTATCCGGTTTCTGGAACCGATGACGGCTGGAATATTATCAAGTCGTCGGATAATTCCGCCCTATGGGTTAAAGGGTGGAGAGGCCGGTGCTTTCGGAAAAAATTACGTGAACCGCAATGATGGAAGTGTCGAAGAATTAGGCAGTACAGCAGTTGTTGAAATGAATGCCGGTGATACTTTTATAATAGAAACTCCTGGGGGTGGGGGTTTTGGTATTTCCCCTTAATCAGTGAATTAGAATTCTGGATACGCAGGTTTATCTCTTCTCTAATCAGGGTTTGACTATAATGAGAAAAAGCTCAAAATGCGATTACCCATGAACCCCCAAGTTTTAACGCAGCAACTTAACTCGGAACAGCGGTTTATCTTACGCGGTATTTCATGGCAGCAGTATAAAACACTGGAAGCAGCTTTAGAATCTATCCCAGGAGTTAGACTCGCTTATTTTCACAACACCCTGGAATTTATGACCATTTCTGAAGAACATGAAGATATTAAAAGCTTAATTGGAACATTAGTCGAGCTTTTCCTTTTGCAAGTTGGAATGCGTTACTACCGCCGGGGTGGGCAAACTCTTAAAAAAGAACCGGATCTGGAATTAATGCCAGATGAAAGTTTTAATTTTGAAAGTAAAAAAGCTATTCCTGCTCTGGCTATTGAAGTGGTAATTACCAGCGGCAATACCGAAAAATTAGAAGGTTATAAAATTTTAAATGTCCCTGAAGTTTGGTTTTGGAAAGCAGGAAAATTGAGTATTTACTCCTTGCAAGACGGAGGCTATCAAGAAAATCTACAAAGTAAATTATTGCCTAATTTAGATTTAGCCTTGTTAGTTCGCTGTGCAAATATGGCGGATCAGTTTGACGCAATTGCAGAGTTTCGCAATGCAATTCAACAGCAATAAAATTGGCAGCCAACCACTTCGCCATAAAAAATATGATGACCTCTGCGCTGTGAAGTGTGCCGGCCTCTTCGGAAATACTCAGCAAAATTAATCGTGAATTGTGCCATCTGGCATTGTTGCGCCGGTTAAAATTGCCTCTTGCCAATCAATTGATTCTAAGTATGCCCCCCGTAGGCTAGCGCCACTCAAATCTGTCCCACGCATTCCCGCAACATTCAAATTTGCTCCCCACAAATAAGCTTCGCGCAAACTCGCCCAACTCAAATCTGCATTATGTAAACTTGCCTTATTTAAATTTGCGCCAGTCAAGTCTGCTTCACTTAAATTTGCCTCACTTAAATCTGCTTTACTCAAGTTTGCTTCACATAAATCGGCTTTTGTGAGAGAAGCTTTATGCAAATTTGCGGCGTGTAAGTTTGTGCGAGACAAAAGTGTCACACGTAACTGAGCTGAACTTAAATTTGCCGCAGATAAATTCGCTCCGCTGAGATTCGCGCCACTCAGTTTTGTGTCACTTAAATTTACCCCATCCAAATCTACTCCATTCAAATTGACGCCATTAAGATAAGCGCCCCTTAAATTCACTCCATTTAATGACACACCCCGCAACTGAGCGCCACTTAATCTCGCTCCACTCAGGTTTGCCCAATTTAAATTCGCTTCCTTTAAATTGGCAGAACGCAAATTAATTCCTCGTAAGTCTGCGCCACATAAATTGATGCCATGCAAGTTAGACAAGCTCAAGTTAACTCCCGAAAGAATTGCCCCACTTAGTTTTGCTTCACTCAGAAGCGACTTCACTAAATAAGCTCCCTTTAAATTAGCTTTTGTTAAGTCGGCTTCTGTGAGTCTTGCTTCATTTATCTTGGCAAAACTCAAATCTGCCCGATTTAGAAAAGCACCCGACAAGTTTGCTCCTGTAAGAATTGCCCGACTGAGGTTAGCGGCGGATAAGTACGCCCCTGAAAAGTTGGCTCTTGCTAAGTTTGCTCTCTCTAAGTTGACCCCAATCAGATTTGCCTCTGTAAAGTCTCTTTCGCCGGCTGCATATCGGCTCAACAATTCTTCAACGTGCATATCATCTGCCCCTCGGTTTCGCTCAAGTAAAGGACTTTGTTTTTAGTTATCAATTGCCCTAACTAATCGTCCTTAAACTTTAAATATTTGGCTATTCTTGAATCTTAATACTTATAATTATAGGGAAAATTGTATCCAAAAATCTATACCGACACAGATGTTACTAGCGGTTAAATCTATAAAAATTGCGCTAGATTTCTGTAACCGGCACAAAGAAAGTGAGGGCCACCCTATCTGTGCCGGCACCTCACCTGAGTCTTAAAATCCCAGTTTTTTGGCAGTGACTAATTTTGTTGCCGGCACCAAACAACCGCAAAAAGGGGGATTCTCAGCCAGAAACTTATAAATCGGCAATCTGTAATTCGACCGATTTCTCTGACTTTATCTCCAAATATAATGTGGGAGAAAAACATTGAACAGGAGAAAACCCTTGACAGAGGAATTCAAAAAAGGCGACCGCGTTGAGTGGAAAACCTCACAAGGCAAAACAACCGGCCAGGTAAAGAAAAAGCTCACCTCACCCACAGATATTAAAGGGCATCACGTCGCCGCCTCAAAAGAAAATCCAGAGTACCTCGTTGAGAGCGAAAAAACCGGCAAAGAAGCCGCCCACAAACCTGACGCCCTTGAAAAGGTAGAAGAGTAATCCCAGCGCCATGAATAAAAATGGTAGATCCGTCATTGACGAATTTCACCAAGTTGTCAACATGACGCTCTCTGAGGACTGTTGGAATCCAAACTTTAACTTTAGACAGTCCAAGTTTCACCGTTTGCAGAAAGCGCTCGCTAAGCGCAAAGCCGGCCATCCGGCATCACCACTCCATCAAAGATCGCATTGCGCCAGTTTGCGCCGGTAATTGCCGCATCCCGTAGGCTAGCTCCCCGGAGGTCTGCCCCCTCAAAGTTAGCCCCATCCAGCTCTGCACCCCAGAGGTACGCACCCTGTAGGTTGGCCCCGGTTAAATCGGCCCCAGCAAGGTTGGCCAAGTTTAAGTTGGCCCCGCTCAAGTCTGCATTCCTTAAGTCTGCTTCCCGTAAATCAGTTTTCATCAAATTGGCCCCATTGAAGTGACCGCCTTTGAGGATACTCTGATGCAAGTCTGCCTGTTTGAGATTGCCGTTTTCAAAGCTAACTAAGCGCAATTGAGCGCCGGTTAAATCGGCACCGGCAACGTTCACTCCGCTTAATTTGGCTCCGTTGAGTTTGACCTCACTCATCTCAAGTCCGCTGAAATTGACGCCTTCAAGATTAAGTCCATTCAGAAATGCTCGACTCAGTTTAACTCCATTGAGCTGTGCCCCTTTCAGGGAGGCTCCGCTCAATCTCGCGCCACTGAGGTTTGCCCAGTTCAGGTTTGCGCCGGCTAGATTAGCTGAGCGCAGGTTAATGCCATTGAGGTTCGCTCCACACAGGTTAACTCCCGGCAAATTAGCGCGATAAAGACTAACCCAGCTGAGGATGGCTCCACTGAGTTTAGCGCCTGTGAGATCCACGTTAGCGAGTTGCGCCCCTCTAAGATCAGCTTTTGTCAGGTCTGCTTCTATGAGGTTGCTTCCCTTCAGCTTGATAAAACTCATATCGGCCCCGTACAAGAAGGCTCCATTTAATTCAGTTTCAAGCAGGGAGGAGCGACTTAAATCGGTTCTTGCCAGAGAGGCTTCTTTTAGATTTGCGCCGGATAGGTTGACGCTTGCCAGTGTGGCTCCAATTAAGTTGGCCTCTGCTAAGTTGGCTCCCTTAAAATCTCTCTCGCCAGCAGTGTAACGCTTAATCAGTTCATATTCATTCATATTTTCTCTCTCCTAGGTGATGCCGGTAAGCCTCTTCAAAGGCTATAGTTCCCAGATACTTAGCAGGGATCGCAATTAAAACGTCAACAAATATAACAAGTTCAAGGCGATGCCTTAAGGCCGGCTGGAGCGGGTCTCTCTTCCATCTGTGGCGATGGCTGATGCCGGCGGTAAAAAGTTTCTGTTTATATTTATTCATAACAAAACGAGTCCTAAGATCTAGTCAATAGACCTCAGAACTCGCGTTTCTACCATATTTAAGTTGGAGACGCTAGATTTTTAATCCCTCTTTTTACAGAAGGTTTGAGTTCCTGTAAACGTTCAGCGACTCAAACAGTACCAACTCAGTTAGAGGAGTGTTAGAGCGCGCTCCGAACTATCTCTAGAAAGCGCCGCCCGTAAGCTGCTACTCGTTCTTTATTCTCTTGTTTCGCGATATTTTCCCTGTCTAAATCTGGGCCTGGTTTAAAAGTAGACCAAGCAAGAGATATCAGGTCTGCGAGTTGTTCAGCATTACCGCGCTCAAAAAAGTGAGAATAGGGAGGATTTTGCTCAATGTGCACCGGAAAATCAGAAATCAACATGGGTTTTCCGAGGGTTCGAGAGTCTTCTACCACCGTACTCCACCCTTCAAATAAAGAAGGTTGAATGACTGCTAGACTTCTCCGCATCAGTTGAATTTGATCGATGCGAGGAATCAGCCCTAATGTGCGAAATTGATCGTTAAGGTCTAATTCTTTGATACGGGCGAGGAGTTGGTTAGAATATTCAGGATTGCGACGATCTTGTAGGCTGCCGGTGCAAGCAACAATTGGCTTAATTCCTTGTTGTTTAAGTAAGCCTAAAGCTTCAATAATTACGGTATGATCTTTGTGTTTCCAAAACTGATTGCTCACCAAAAAGAATTGATCCGGCAGTTCGTATTTTGCTTGGATTTGTTTGGGATCTCCCTGAAGCCATTCTGGTTCTAAGAAACTCGCAAAGGTCATTACTGCACTGCGGGAAGCAGCGTCTGGATAAAGATGCTTGAAGTCATTCTGCGCCATCTGACTGCTGAGGATGACAACAGGAGCGACTTCAGCCATTTTTTTATGCTTGATATCGCGATCTGCAATTTCTTCTGGGGAAAAAAGGTGGGGGAGATGATAGTGCTGAAAGTCAGGAATCCAAGCGCCCCAGCGATAGGGAGCACGTGCGCCGGCAAGTTCTGGGTAGACAAAATCAACCTTTTGGGGGTTGAGCATCTGTAGCGGAATGAAGGAAAAGCGCTCAGCTAAACCTTTACAAATTTTAAGGTATCGCCGGTCAAAAACATTTCTGGCATAAATTTGGTCAACGTAAGGACGCATCGGCTCAGCTAATTCTAAGTTAGATGAGTAAACGCCTACGCTCAATTTAATTTGGTCTTTTTCCTCTTTTGGTAAACTGGCAATTGCGCGAGCTAAATTTTGAATGTAGAGCGCTCCTCCTATCCACCCAGAGTCACCCAACATATTTAAACAAATGTGCATAATTCCCCCTTTTAATCCTACTTTTTCAGTCACAACAAATTAATTGGAACTACCCAAATTTAAACTTCCTAAAAAGCTCATTAATTTGGGCAGATAGTTTAGTGATTACAGTGTAAATCCTACAAGTTGACTAAGGTTTTTATTCCTTCATCAAGACTGATTGTCGGCTCCCAGCCGGTTAGGGACTTTAACTTAGAAATGTCTGCAAGCAAATGCATTCTTTCCACTTTTCTGACTCGAGCCGGTTCTACCTCAATTAAAATTTCTTCTCCAATTTGGCGCTCAAAAGCTTTAACAACATCGACAACTGAATACTCAATGCCCCTACCCAAATTGAAAATGTCAATTTCTTTAGCAAAATTTTCTAACAGTAAAATTACTGCTTTTGCCATATCATACGTGTGGATAAAATCTCTTTTCGGTTCCAAGTTTCCTAACTTAATCTTTCTGAGTCCTGAATTAATTTGCTGTTGAATTTCAGGAATTAAGTGGGGGTTTGTTTCATTAGGGCCGAAAGCATTGAAGAAGCGACAAATGATCGTAGGAACAGAGGTCTGCAAATAAAACTCATTCATTAAATGTTCGCCAACGAGCTTCGACAATCCATAAATATCCATCGGTTGCAGCGGTTGGGTTTCCGGTATCGCATGGTCGCAGATCGGATAAACTGCTGCCGTAGAAGCAAAAAATATCTTTTCTAAGTTTTTAAGTTCTTTCGCCGCCTTTAAAATATTGATCGTTCCTTTGGTGTTGACATTGCTAGATTCAAAAGGATTTTGGTTGCAGTAAGGGATAAAGTGGATAGCTGCAAGATGTATAATCCAAGCGGGCTCGATTTCAAGAATAGTCTTTCTGACTTCTTCTGCGTTTAAGATATCCAAATTATAAAAATTGGTATCTGGAACTTTGATGAAGTCTCGATTTCCAAAAGATAAATTGTCAATTACAGAGATTTCATAGCTCAGTTTTTGCAGTTCAGAAATTAGAGCAGAGCCAATAAAACCTGCTCCTCCAGTCACTAAAACTTTCTTCATTTGCTTGCTTAGTTTTGGGGTTTAACAGCGACGAATGTGTAAAGACGACCAGGTGAGTGATCTCGCCAGGTGCGAAACCGATTAACTAAAGCGATAAAGCTGTCTTGCGAAGCTAACGCCTTAGCAACAGATCTACCGGCATATTTCTGCAAGAGAGCAGCAATTCTTTCTTGATTCTTCCCTTTTGTTGTTGGGAAATAATTAATCACCGACTCTTGAGGGCCATAAACATTTTTAATGGTGAAGCCGGCATCGATCATAGCCTGACGATACTGTTTAAGCAAAAATGCATTTTCTCCGCCATAGAGTGCATGAAGCGGATGCGAGGTAAGAAAAGCATCTAAATCTTCTGACTTAGAAATTACGTGTTCCCGCGTGGCAATCAGCACCCCACCCGGACGTAAAACTCTAGCGAGTTCTCGACATAATTGATTGAGATCCGCTGCGTGGTGCAAAACCTGACGACCGTGGACAATATCGAAACTTGCATTTTCAAACGGTAATTTTTCCCCAAAAGATTCCACAACATTAATGGGAAGATTGGCTTCTTGAGAAAGTTGTTTGATTGCGCCGGCTCCCACAATATTACTCGGATCAGGCTCTAAGGCTGTTACCGCACACCCTGCACTGGCAAAGGCATAACTGGCAATTCCATTGCCGGCTCCCAGATCCAGAACTTTCCCTGGTATCCAAGTTGACAAAAGTTCACAAACAGCTAGCCATTCCTCACTGTCAGCAAACCGCTTAGCGGCTCCTATTAAAGGCTGATCGTAATAACAAGCCTTGATCAATTCTTCTTGACCAGGCTGAGACTTCAACCATTGAACTGCCTCTTCCCAAGTTAAAGCTTTTTCATTCATCATTTAACTTCCTTGGACTAAAACGGACATAGGTTTGATTTTTCTGAACTTAGTATGTCTAGGCAACATTTTGGATAAATTGAGAACCAAATATGATAATAGCACCTTCACTTCTTCTTGCCAGTTTGGCAGATGAAATCAAACTCGCGCTTTTGCGCTTTAAGGAAGTGCCAAGTTGCTAACCAAAATAAAGCTAAACACTAGAATGTCAGGGTCTCATATCTTCCTGGGGATTTTGCTTCAGAGTCTTCATATTTATTTACAGAGAACCGGACTTTCTCACAACATACGTGCCATCTATGAGCAGCTCAGTCATTCAGCGCGTTGCCTCAAAAATTCTTTTCCTATGCTAACCTCTGACACAGCGAAGCGCCACATCGAGCAGATGCCGGCTAAATAATTTAGACAGCTTCAGTAGAGCCGGTGAACCCCAATAGAACCCTGTTATCTCTCAAACCTGTTTGAGGACACTCTCAAAAAAATTAAACCTTTAAGGCTTTCTTAATTCTTCTCTTAACCCGTTTGATTACGCTCGGAGCGTAATCATAACAAACATTTTGAGTGACTCGATCAGCCGACCAATTGCGAATAACCCCGCTTGGATGTTTTAGAGGAAAACTCATCGCTTCAACCGACATATTAGCAGTTTGACTGTTGGGGTTAGCAGTATGAGTTGCGTCTTCACCAAAGCCAATGTTTGAAACTAAATTTTCCTTAGGAGTGATACTCAGGGCATTTTGAACCCAACAGGCATATGTCCATCTAAAGCCCCAATTATTCACTGTATTATCATAAGAAACTTGAAACGCACTTTTCCAAGCGTTAACGGCTTCAGTCTCTATAAGCATATCTTTTAGGAAATCTCCCTCTCGAAGTTGTGGCCACAGCTTCATTTCAATATCATAATATTGCCATGCCCTTCGCCAGGTCGCCCATCCCCAGATGTGGGGATAACGAGAAAAATAGTAGCTATCGTCAGTCACTTTATTACCAAATTGATAACTCGTTCCACTGACGCACATGATTCGCTTATCATCTCGATATTTTTCGAGTAGCTCATCACAAAAGCGGAAGAATGTCGGGTGAGGCAAGCAGTCATCTTCCAAAATAATTGCTTCTTCAACTGTGTCAAAAACCCAATCTAATCCGCTAGAAACTCGATCTTTACACCCTAAATTGATGTCAGAATAATTTGTCAGAACTTGACAGTTCCAATCAACGCGGTCAATAATTGCACGCGCGGCAGCGCACTTTGCTGCTTCACCGGCTTTGTCAGGACGAGGGCCATCAGAAATCACCAAAAGCTTTGACGGTTGTGCTTGGCGAATGGCCTCAAACACCTTTTCAGTGGTATCAGGCCGATTGAATATAATCAAGGCAATCGGAGTTTTTACTTGCCAATCAGCCATTTAAAATTCTCCATTATTCTTTCAGTGTTGCTACTTTTATTCTGTGGCTAAGCCCCCAGAAACTTGCGGCTCAGATTTAAGCTAGATAAAGGTAAAAATCTTATTTATAACCTGTTATTTATTATCTAGCTGCTCTATTTAAAACCTCGATTTCTAGAACTTTGACTTTATATTAAACAAATCTTTTGGATTTTTAATAAAGTCAATTAAAAAAAGTGCTCTAGTCTGCCTTATAAATATTACCCGTGTTTTTGGATAAAAAGCATTCGCTCCATAAGCTGCAAATGCTTGGGCAATTACCGTAGCAATGCCGGCACCCAACCCTCCATAGGTAGGAATTAACAGAAAATTGAAGAATACATTAACCACTGCCCCAACAGCCGTTGTTGAAGCTGAAAACCTAATTAAACCTTCTGTAATTAACCAAGGACCTCGTGCTAGGCCCAAGGAGACAAATAATCCAGCCCAAACAAGAACTGCTAACGGTAAAGACGCCTCAGCATACTCTTCTCCAGCAAGAATCTTTATAATGTATCCCGATAAAAAAGTTATAGGAATCGCTGCGCTGTAAGATACCACCGCCATTAAATTTAAAAGCTTTTGTACTCGGTCATAATATAATTCTTCACTAACTTCCTTAGCTTTAACGATGGATGGGAAAACAGATTGAATAATTGCACCCGGAATAAAGTACCACATTTCTGAAATTTTTACTGCAATCGAATAATCTCCCACCTCGCCTATGCTTCTCATTTGCCCCAACATTACCTGATCAATTCGCATATAAATCATAATGACGAAACCCGATAAAATCAGCGGCCAGCTATCTTTTAGTAATTCCTTAGCCCGCCTAAAACTGAATCGCCATGCCTTTAATAAATGCCCTCTCCATTGATAGGTAATCCCCAAAGCTATTGCTGACAAGATTTTTTCTGCTGTCAGCGCCCATGAAAAGCCAATCAGCGGTGCTCGCATTTGAATCAAGGTAATTTTGACCGCGTTGATGATCACATAAGCTGAATTCGTAGACCAAACAGTATATTTAGATTGAACTTGCGATTGAAACCAAAAATCGATCACATCAAAGCATAGAAAAACCGTTCCTGTTGCGGCAGCTGCTACTAACGAAAAGGTTCTGTTATCTGTAGGGTTTAAAAATCCCAGCGTTCCTAGTGTTAAAAATAATGTGAGCAAACCTCCTAGGAGTTTGAGAACAAAGGCAGTTCCGAGGGTTTCTTCTTTACAAGATGGGTCACGAGCGAGGTCGCGGACTACGATTTGACCTAATCCGAGTGTGGCAATTGGACTAAACAGCCCGACAAAGGCAATTGCATAATTGAGGAGGCCATATTCCTCTTTGCCTAAGTAACGCGCGACCCAAAACCCTACTACTAGACCTAGGCCCATTTGTAAGAATTTTTCTGCAAACAACCAAGCTGTGTTTGCAATAACTTTACGCAAACCTGGACTGAGCTTTTTAGTGAACGCCGTGAGCTTGTTTAACATTAGAAGTTTTCAACTTGTTTCAAAAAAGATAATTGTTGAGGACTAGATAAGCCGGCAGCCTAGTGATATGGCCACCGCTCTAACTTTCCATGATTTGCCGGCACCCACCCGCTCTTAATAGATGCCTTGATTATAGCGAAGCCGGTTCCCTAATTCCGTGACTTTCTCTCTGGGGTTTTGTGTTTGTATCTAAAGTTAACCGAACGGTTAATACTATATACCAAAACCAAACACTGGTTACTCCAAAAAGACCTGTTTCTGTAAGGTTTGTCATAATCGTATAGGTCAAGAATACAAGGGGTAATCCTGCTTCTGGTAATTTAGTTCGAGTTAGATATGTAACCGCTTTAGCAAGATTATTAAAGAACGAAAGAATAAATAAACCCAATCCCACCCATCCTAATTGTAAGGCGAGGTCTAAAAAGCCATTATGAGAGTGGGGCGGCTTAAATTGTGTTTTAGCCACAATGATGTCACCGCCTGGATCTGCTAGCCCTCGCCAAGGTTGCCAAAAGCTCGCAGATCCATAGCCTAGCAAGGGACGCTGGTTAATTTTGTCGATGATCTGCGGCCAGAATTCTGTACGTCCGGTCAGTGTCAGATCCTTGCCTAAACCCCCTACAACAATTGACTCCAGGTTGTCTGAAATAAAAACAACCAAGATTGTGCTGACAATCATAAAAAGCACAACTGAAATAAAAGCCCACTGCACCGGCAGCTTTTTTACAAAGTTGAGGTAAAACCACAAGCTTAATAGCACAAGTATTAAAACTTTACTGGCTCCACTATTAGCATTTTGCAAAGAAAAAAGTGCAAGCAAAATAACTACAGCAGACAGGCGACGCTGTTTCGGCGAGTAAATAGCGTATAAAAACCACAATACGGCAGTTAAAGCCATGAAGAAGGCAAACTGGTTTGGATGTCCTAAAATGCCGCTCCAACCCTTGAGATGCCTTCCAATTGAAGGTCTAAATTGGGCATAGTAAATGCTGAATATCACTCCGAAGAAGCTAATCCAGCGAAACAACCGATAAAGTTCTGTCCAGCTATATTGCTTGCCGACATAAACCGCAATAGCCGATGCTGCTAAATAAGCCAAGCTTGCTTTTATTGCTATGTCAGGAGTATCTGACCAAAAGCCAGATAAACTGACCATTAAAAGAAAAAGACTTATAAAAGGAGCTTTAATAAGAATAATGATGATAACATTTATGACATCTTTCAGGGTGTAGCGTAGCCTGGAAGACAGAAGAAAAAGCGTAATAAAATAAATTGCGATCTGAGCTGTAATTGTTACAGCCGTTGTATTGTAATTATACATTACAGATGGATGCAGCTTACTGAAAGGACTGATACTAGCCCCTGTAGCTCCTGATATTGTAAAAAGAAATAGGCCGGCAAAAATTTTTTCAGCCTTGGCTGCAAGCTTGCTATTTTTAGCGAATGCATTGTAAAACAATAAAATATAACAGATTCCTAAAGCAATGATGATTGCCAATAAAAAAGGCTCTTTAACAATGTCTTTCATGACCTAATATTTGTGAGCTTTTATTAATTTAATAGGGATATTTTAATTTCTTTTTATCTTAATTACAAAAAAAGTAAATTTATCTTTGACAATTATAAAGATATGGCTGATCGACTCACCCTTTGCTTCGGCGTATCCCGTAAACGGCTTAACCGGCAGTCTTAGGGCTTTGGCGGCACAGTCGGCCTATAAAAGCGAAGATCTATCTATTTTGGCTCAGACAGCTCTTCAGCGTTACGCCGGCCCAGTGCCCCAGCCAAAAAACTGGACTAGAGCCAACCGGCACAGCAGCCACTCTTCAGTTAGTATGCCCTCTAGTTTGGCAGTTTCTACAGAACCCGGTTAAATTTAGAGAATGAAGAAAAGAAAGTTGTGTATGGTCTGTGCGAGTTCTACTAGACCAATAACCCAACTGGTTGCCGGTCTAAGCCTGGTGGCAATGAGCGTGGCTGTTTCTTATCCCGCCAAAGCCCAACTCCCCCCACTACCGCCCCCACCGGCAGGCTACCCCGCGCAACCGGGCCAAGGATTCCCGCCTCCTCTATTACCCTCTAGCGGCACCGTGCAATCAACAGCCGCTTATACATTAGGAGGCGGCGACAACATTCGTATTGATATTTTTGAATTGCCTCAATATAGTGGCGAGTACCAGATTCCGGCAGGTGGAGCCATACAACTGCCCCTGATTGGCAGTGTATCCGTCGAGGGACTGACCTTAGAAGAAGCCAGTGATGCAATTTCACAAGCTTACGCTCGCGTACTTAAACGTCCCCTGATTACCTTAAGCCTTCTGGCAACACGTCCTTTAAATATCCTAATATCAGGCGAGGTCAACCGTCCCGGATCGTACCCCCTGGCCCTGACATCGGGCGCAGGCACCAGACCTTCCGTTCAGTTCCCAACTTTATTGCAGGCGATAGAAAGGGCGCAGGGAGTGACCCTAACCGCTGATATTCAACGCATCCAGCTGCGCCGGTCAACCGCCAGAGGGCCAGAGCAAGTGCTCATGGTTAATCTCCGAGAATTTTTAGAAACAGGCCGGTTGCCCCAAGACCTCACCTTACGGGACGGAGACTCGATCTTTGTCCCCACCGCTACCCAAGTTGCGCCCAATGATGTCCGCCAATTATCCACGGCGACCTTTGGCACCCCCATCGACCAACCCCGTACTGTTGCAGTGCTCGGCGAGGTCAACCGTCCCGGTAGCTACGTCGTAGTTGGAGGCAACACAGGAACCGAGTTAAGAACTGTAGGACTGCCAAGCGTGACACGGGCGATTCAGCTGGCCGGCGGGATCAGACCCCTGGCAGATGTTCGCCGCATTCAGGTACGGCGATTGACAAAAGCTGGGGGAGAACAACTTTTTAATGTGAATTTGTGGCAACTTTTGCAACAAGGAGATCTATCTCAGGATGCAATTTTGCAAGATGGAGATACGGTTATTATCCCTACAGCTACTGAATTAAGGCCGGCAGAAGTGTCAGAATTAGCTACAGCTAGCTTTTCTCCTGATAAGATTTTAGTTAGTGTGGTAGGTGAAGTAGGAAGACCAGGGTTTGTAGAAGTTGCGCCTAACACCACCTTGAATCAAGCGCTCTTGACAGCAGGAGGATTCAACAACAGTCGGGCCTATCGAGAATCGGTTGAACTGATTCGTCTGAATTTTGATGGCACGGTCTCTCGACGAACAGTGCCCGTTGATTTTGCCCAAGGAATCAATGAACAAACCAATCCCCTGCTCCGCCCCAACGACATTATTGTCGTCAAACGCTCAGGCATCGCGAGCGTGGCGGACACTGTGAATACTGCGCTAAATCCCGCAGCGAACATTCTTGCACTCGTGAGCATTCCGAACCGATTTTTGGAATTTCTTACTCTCTTGGGCATTATTAAATAGAATTGAGCGAATCTTTTTCTGGGGATATCAATAAAAAAGATGGATACAGACTATCATTTTCAGCCGATTTCATCTAAGCGTAATGGGCAACCTGCTCAGTCGCTGCCTCAGCTATCAACCAATAGACCGGAAGAGATCGAGCAACAGCCCTTGGATTTGGCTTGGTTGGTTGCAGTTGTGCGTCGCAGAATATGGGTGATGGCGGGCGTGGCCGTCACACTGGGTGCGCTCTCTGGCGGGCTGCTGATCTGGAAAGCCGAACAAACAATTCCTGACTTCCAGGGCGGGTTCCGAGTTCTGGCGGAACCGATCACCGCAGAAGGCCGTTTGGCCCGATTATTTTTACAGGCCCAAAGTAACAATTTGGGGGCAGCCGATCTCAGTAAGATAGGCTCCTCAGTCGAAGACTCGAGTTTGGTCGATTACCAAACTCAAATTCGGGTGTTAAAGAGTCCCGAACTGCTGGCACCTGTGATTGCCGAGTTACAAAAAGTTTATCCTGACATTAACTTCAGCACCTTATTAGCGAATCTGTGGATTAGCCGGGTCAGTTATGAAAAAGATGGCAAAGAAGCCGGCACAAAAATTCTAGATATCCGCTACCAAGATAAAGATCCGAAAAAAATTAAGTTTGTCCTGCAAACACTGGCTGATAACTATTTAAATTACAGCGGGCAAGAGCGTCTTAGCAGCACAAAGCAAGGGATCACATTTATTGATACCCAGTTGCCTGAACTACAACGGCGCGTTGACACTCTTCAAGAACGTCTGCAACGGTTGCGCCGGCAGTCTAACCTCAGCCTTCCTGAAGTAACCAGCCGGGGTTTATCAGAGCAAGCAGGGGCGCTAGGGTCGCGGCGAACAGACATCCAAGCTCAATTGGCTGAATCAAGAGCGCTGTACGCGAATTTGCAAAGACAGTTTGCCGAACAGAAAAGCGCTCAAGTCTTGGGCGTAGATCTAAAAACCTACGAACCATTAGTTAGACAGCTCCAAGAAGTAGAAAGTCAAATTGCCGTTAATTCAGTCTTATTTCAGGACGATAGCCCGCCTATGCAGTCCTTGAGAGAAAAGCGAGACAATTTGCGGGTGCTACTACGTCGAGAAGCAGATGCTGCTCTGCAAATGGTTGCTGGTCAAATCCAAGCGCTAGAAGCTCGCCAACAATCGATTGCCGACAATGAAAATTTATTAAACCAGCAAATTACGCAATTCCCGGCAGTTTTACGTGAATACGCTGATTTACAGCGCGAGTTAGAAGTTGCGACGGATAGCTTGAAGCTATTTCTATCTAAACGAGAAACGTTGCAGCTTGATGCCGGCCAGCTGGAAGTGCCTTGGCAAATCATTGCGAAGCCAGAGGTTTTTGTGGATGAGAGGGGCCGGCCAATGCCGGTGGAAACCTCGCAAACTCGTCGTCAGCTAGCCATCGCAGTGATTCTGAGCCTGTTGCTAGGTATCGGGGTCGGTTTCCTCGCCGAGGTACTTAACACGGTCTTCCACACACCAGAAGAAGCAAAAGCTGGAACAAAACTGCCGCTACTAGGAGTTATTCCCTTCGCTAAAAGACTCCAGAAAGTTGCTCCCGTCACCGAAACAGCCGATGTGAGGGGGCGCTCATCCGGTGGTCTTAAGCTTGTACTGGGAAATCCCAGTTCCTCTCAGCATGACAGCGCTTCTCCAGTTTTGGAAGCTTTCCGCTCCCTCTATACCAATATCCGGTTGCTCAGTCCACATACACCAATTCGCTCTTTTGCCATCGGTTCAGCAATGCCCGGAGATGGAAAATCGACGGTAGCTGTACATTTGGCCCAGACCGCAGCCGCAATTGGCCAGCGTGTCTTGCTCGTAGATGCGGATCTGCGCCGGCCTCAACTCCACCAAAAGTTAGGATTGCCCAATGTCCGGGGACTGAGCGATGCCATTGCCACAGACATCGGACTGAATGATGTGATCCAGCGCTCTGGCAGTGTCTGGGCCGATGAATTGCCTTGGGAGGATAACCTGTTTGTGCTGACGGCAGGACCCTTGCCTGCCGACCCAATCAAACTGCTCTCATCCAAAAAAATGCTCTACTTAATGGAGCAATTTCAAGCCTTTTTTGATTTGGTCATTTATGACACGCCACCCCTCGTCGGTCTAGCAGACGGGAACATCCTAGCCGCTCATACAGACGGCATAGTAATGGTTGTGGGGCTGGATAAGACAGACCGAGCAATGGTGGTCAAAGGATTAGATGGCTTAAAAATTTCTGGTGCTTCTGTTTTAGGAATCGTGGCAAATGGGGTTAAAGGGTACACCTCTAGTAGTGATGTTTCCTATCACCGTATGTGAAATCAATGGCTGCCATCCCCAGGGTCTTAAAAGTAGTCTAAGGATGGCAGCCAAATGACCCAGACGGTTGGCAAAACCAAGCGAATTGTTAAGATATATTCGCCTTTGTCAGTTTTGCGTTGCCACGGCCCCAAAATTTTCATTCCTGCTGGTGTGTCGCCCCTGGCAATTCCTAAAACTACAGGCTGAAGAGCGGATAAAGGTTATCTAGGGTTTTATTAAGTGAAAAAACCCGTTTCTCGCAATTGACCAAGCAGCTTTCAGAGGAGAAAAAGGAACTTTTCGGTTAATTTAGGAATCGCTCTTTATATCTACTATCAAAAAGTGGACCACAGCTTTGAGGACAAAACTCTGGCTGCCGGCCTCTCACCTATAGATAAGTCTCTATAGTTAGTGATACAGATCACGTTAGTGGTCGAGAAAAACCCATAGGATAGTAGTGGAAAGTCGGGCAAACGTAAATCTGCTCGGACAGCTCAAACTTTATATTGGCTATAAACATTGTAAAGAATTAACGAAGCCCCGCCAAAGTTATAGACATTGGCGGGAAATCAGGTTAAGACAGAAGTAATACAGTGTTTATTCAAATTCTGAGCAGCTTGTTGGGTTTCGCTCAGCAAGCGGTCTGAAACTCATATCTAATAGTAAACAGCCGCTTTTGAGTTTAAATTTGACATTTTAAGGAGAATCTTATGAGTTTCCAAAGACGCTTTGCCACTGTAGTCGCCACGACTGCGCTTACCGGCCTAATCTGTGTGCCGGTGCAAGCTGCCAACTTGTTTGGCAGTAGCGTCAAGTTTGATAAGGATACCGAGGTGAGCTTTGACTTCTTGGAATCTCACGGGATATATAAGTCAGACTTTGGCCTACAGCAGGCAGATGGAAGCTTCACTTCCCTGCTTAAAGAAATCCAAAACGCGGATCACACCTCAGGTACAACCAAAAATGATTGGTTGGGAACTTGTGGGATTTCCGTTATAAAATGCACCTCAACCTTCACATTTAAGGCCGGCATAGATTACACCTTCGCCCTGCAAAACTATGAGAAGGTAAAAATCAACAATGGCTGGGGGTATCACGACACGCCTACTACAACTGTTTCCTCCTCCACGCCACAAGCTGTTGCCTATACGAAACTGTCTGATACTTCCTACAAACTGGCTTGGGACGATGGATACAGTGGTGATAGAGATACCAACGACTTCATTGTTAAAGCATCTTGGAAAAAAGCCGCCTCTGTACCAGAACCTGCAGCCTTAGCAGGTTTGGTTCTAGTCGCTGGAACACTGGTAATTTCTCGCAGACGCAAAGGGGTTCTGAGAATTCCGGATTAGCAATTAGCGAGAACCTTCCTAACTAAATATCTCACGAGCATTTTCCAGCAATTAGTTTTATTTTTAAGAAAAAAGTGAGTAAATGTTAACATTGGCAGGCTTAATCAGTGCTGTCTTTTATTGTGAAAATTAACGACTGCCAGTTATAACAGACAATTAAAACGAGAGCAAAAGCAAAGCTTTGTATTTCCCCTAAAAGCCTGCTACACAATTACCCCAGGAACCGTGCTTGAATTCTTCTTCTAGCATTGCCAGGGGTTGCCCTACCTGTGCGCCTCAGATGAATACGCAGAGCACCTTTGTGCGCTAGACTGCTACTTTGGGGTGCTACCGCTGGTATATGACAAGAAAATTCCGGTTTTTAATCATCGTCCTGCTCATACTAGGAATATTTTTTCGATTTTTAAATCTAGATCGAAAATTCTACTGGTATGATGAAACCTTTACCTCATTACGCATTTCTGGTTATACAGAAACAGAAGTTGTTCAGCAAGTTGCGAACGGCGAGTTAATTAGCATCCCAGAATTACACAAATATCAACGCCCCAATTCAGAAAAAGGCGTCATTGATACGATTCAAGGATTAGCGGTGGAAGAACCCCAGCTGACGCCTCTGTATTTTGTTATGGCACAATTTTGGGCACGGACTTTTGGCCATTCTGTGGCAGTCATCAGAAGTTTATCCGCCTTGATTAGTTTGCTAGTTTTCCCCGGTATCTACTGGCTTTGCCTAGAACTCTTTAAATCATCACTGGTTGGATCGCTGGCTATGGCGTTGGTAGCCGTTTCTCCCTTCCATGTCCTGTACGCTCAGGAAGCGCGACCCTATAGTTTGTGGATGGTAACGATCTTACTATCAAGCGCTTCTCTTTTACGAGCGATGCGCCTCAAACAAGCAAGCAGTTGGGCTATTTATGGAATAGTAGTTGCCTTGGGGCTTTACTCTCATCTTTTGTTAATTTTAGTTATTATAGCGCATGGATTTTATGTAGTTGTTACTGAACGTTGGCGCTGGAACAAAACGATAACTTCTTTCATGTTGGCTGCATCGGGTGCACTGTTAAGTTTCTTACCCTGGATGGCAGTTGTTATTAATAATTCTACTGAAGTTCATGATCGAACAAATTGGTCTTACTTAAAAATTACCTGGATGTCTTTATTTAATAACTGGATTATTAATATTGTCAGAGGCTATTTTGATTTTGGCTTCACTAGCGAGTCTGTTGGCGTATTTTTTATCCCTCTTAGCCTTCTGATATTGATTTTATTAATAATTATTGGATTTTCAATTTATCACTTAAAAAATAAAACAAGTAAGAATGCTTTTTTATTTATTTCAACCTTAATATTAATTCCCGGTTTAGCCATAATTATCCCAGATTTAATTGGCGGAGGAGTGCGCTCAACCAAGAGCCGGTATTTGATTCCATCTTATCTAGGGATTCGATTAGCAATTACTTATCTTTTGACCAGTCAAATACTCTTCCCTCCAGCCAACAGCCAACAACATAAGCTGTGGAAAATTATTACAGTGGTGCTAATATCTAGTGGTATCCTATCTTGCGCCATTAGCTCGCAATCAGATACTTGGTGGAATAAAGAATGGGGCAGCCAAAACCCACAAATCGCTCGCACCATTAACCGATCCCTTAACCCGCTAGTTATTAGCAACCTTTCTGATGCTAGTATTGGTAATGTATTTTCTCTTAGCTATCTGCTCGAATCTAAAGCTCAATTTCAATTGGTTGTAAAATCAAATATTCCTGATATTCCTCAGGGGTTTAGCGATATATTTATATATGGCTTCAAAAAAAAGAATCGAGAAAATCTTACCCAAAACTTAGGGTTAAAATTAGAAACTATATACTCGAATAAAAATGCCGGCATCGGTCTTTGGAAATTAGTGAAATAAACCAATTACAATATCAATAATAAAAAAAGTTAACTTTCTTCTAAAAAGAAGAATTACATCTAAATAAACTGGTTAAAAATTAAAGTCAATCTAAATAATTCCTAAGCAAGCTTTGCTTTAATTGCTTTACTTTTAGTGGTTTCAACAGCTTCTATAAACTTAGCTGAGAAGTTTAGATTTAGCACGAATAAAGCTTAACTCAGAATAATCAAAGGGAAACAAAGACGACAGCCACAGATTCCTGTCTTTGCTCTTAGTGAGTTTAACTTTCGGCAGCTTGTAGATCACAGCGGCTCAAATATTGGTTGCTAAGTGAGCCTTTAGCAACTTTAACTCGCGCATCTTTAATTGACAAAGCTTAACTCAAACGACCGCCTATACCTAAAACGTTCAGGTATAGGCATCAGAAATTTAACTTACTTACCTCAGATTCAAGGACTTAAATCACAAAAACCTAGAATTAAAATCACAAGCAGTTCAGATAGGAATCACAAATTTAGAGGATTACTGTCACAGTATTAAGACACTTCAATTATCAAAATAGATAGTGACTCTCGCTTTTGTGGGACAGTTTCAAAGAACCCTCTCCAAATGGCCCCCATAGATAACCTTACCTATTGCTTGAAAATTACAAATTTTCTAAAAACAATGCAATTTCCTAACTATCTGTACCAAGTCACCCTTGAAGAACTCTACGGTCAAGTCATGTTCTCTAACATCGTGACTCGTACCGATCGGCAAATGCTAAAAGATGCTTTATTAAAAGAATCTCTCAGCGAAAATGAACACGACATCATCAACCGGCTGCTCTATAACGTGCGCCGAGGGTGGGTTAGGCTCGTCGATTAAACTCGCCTAACCCCTCAATCGAAACATTCTTACGCCTTTGCGAAGGTTCATTTAACCACTGACGTTCGTGTTCTTTGGCACTGAATTTAACACGATGCCGGTATTCACTCGCTGCGGCTCTCCAAACATCACGACAGAACAGGTCAATTGCCTAAGCATTTGAGTCGTTACATCACTGACTGCTAATCCCGCTGCCGTGCGATAGCGCTGCGAACGCCAAACCACTAAATCCACAGACTCAGCAGCGTTAAGAATTGCTTTCACTACATCTGCGTGGGGTATAACTTGAATATCCAACTCCACCTGACTAAGACTTTCCCATTTAGTAACCAGTACAGACAGTTGTGACTCAATCCAGGCTTTTTTGCTAGCGGGAGTTCTGCGCTCACATACGTGTAACAACGTAATTTGTCCCTGATTAGCCTCAGCCAAAATTTGAGCAAACCGTAACGGTTGCATCGCCCAATCGCTTAAGCTTTCCACCGGCACCAAAATCCGCCGAATTTTTAGTGGCGAATCGAGAAGGCGCGTTACAGCCACTGGACAGTGAGAGGAAGACAGGACACTATCAATTACACTGCCTAACAAACGACTGCGAAATCCACGTTGTTTGCCCCAACCCATCACAATTAAATTGGCATTTTGCTCTCGGCTGGCATGGCTGATCCCCTGATCAATTGCATAATCAATTCTCAATAGCGGTTCTGCCTTGACGCCCATTTCTCCGCCCAGTTCTGTTGCCCGATCCAGTAGCGTCTGGCATCGCTGTAGAGCGGTTTCTATTTGGGGAGCATCCATGTGAGCGTGAGCGGTAGTAATTGCCAAGGGCACGATCCGCCCTGCCTCATGCCGTGCTAATATCGCCGCCATTTCAACCAAATACTGCTGTGTCTGGGGATTGTAGACTGGAACGACGACTGTAAAATCCGTGTCTGCCCTCTGAGTGCCCCAAGTTTGGGGGATTGTTTCAGTCTCTAGACTTTGAGTCGTCGAACTCAAACCCGGAGCAACCCGACTGGTAATCACCGGCCCTAGTGTTGCTGTGGCCAGCATCAAGACAATCACACTATTTAAGACATCTTCAGTCAGTAGTCCCGCCCGAACGCCCACCAGGGTTGCGGCTAGAGTTGCACCCACTTGCGGCAACGACAGTGACCACATTGTTAGCATTTCTTGCCGGTTGTAGCGGTAAATTAAAGAGGCGAAAAATGCGGCTAAAAATTTGCTGCCTATTAAAGCTCCGACAATCGTGAGCGGCATCCAAATCGAGAGAATGCTTTTAATAAAGGCCGGCACATCAATCAGTAGCCCCAAATCCACAAAGAAAATGGGGATGAACAGTACACTCCCAACAAAAACCACCTTTTCCTTGACCGGCCCTTCCCCCACCACATCATTTACTGCAAGACCGGCCAAGAAAGCTCCAATAATCTTTTCAACACCGATTAATTGCGCTCCCAGCGATGCCAGAAATACCGCTAAGAGGACGAACAAAAATTGGTTGCCCTCCTCATCGCCGGTGCGGCGGAAAAATTCTCGCCCCGCCCAGTCAAAGCCAAAAAGGAC
This sequence comes from Microcoleus vaginatus WJT46-NPBG5, assembly GCA_019359355.1. Taxonomy (GTDB): domain Bacteria; phylum Cyanobacteriota; class Cyanobacteriia; order Cyanobacteriales; family Oscillatoriaceae; genus FACHB-68. The sequence continues at coordinate 313,023 of JAHHHM010000003.1, forward strand.
GACCGCAGAGTAGATAAGTAATGATACTAAGAGCGTAACCAGCTGGAAAACAGTAAAGCTACCCGCTTTAACCGCTACACAAACGGCTAACACGAGCAAAGCGCCAACATCAGTAAAAATGGTTGCACCGATGGTAACGATGACGGCTTCGTTGGCCACAACTCCCAGGCGGCTGACAATGGGATAAGCCAAAAGGGTGTGAGAAGCTAGCAGGGAACCGATTAAAATTGAAGCATTCCACTCAAAACCAAAAACTCTCCCAACTGCTGTCCCAGCAATCATCGGAATAATAAAGGTTAAGCTGCCAAATCCAATAGAGCGATGCTTTTTTTTACGAAACTGATGGATATCCACTTCTAGTCCTGCTACAAACATCAGGTAAAGCAACCCAATATCTGATAGCAATTTCATAGTTGGTAAATCCGTATCCAGTAGCTTCAATCCATTCTGGCCAAGTAGCACGCCAGCGGCTAGCAAACCGACTAATCCTGGAATTCGGAATCGCTCGAAGACAATCGGCACAGTCAAGATGACCACCAGCAAAATCGCGAAAGGAACTATTGGTTCCTTAAGAACTTCTGAGAGATGTTCCATAGCGAGGGGTTGAGAAATTTGGTAAATGAGCGTTGACAAAGATCCGAGTCAGCTATGCAGCCGTCTCAAGGTGGCGAATCCTCGCTGGGAGGAACTGTAATGCCTCAGCAATATTGCAGGCAGCAAGTCAACGTCATTTTCAACGGCAGACAAACTTTACGACTATCCACCTACAGATAGATTTGATTTCCTCTCAATCGCCGATATCAAGCGGTCTTCCTCACAGGTTTTGTGATGATGCTACATTGGTTCAGCCTTCTGAAAACCCTAGCTAGTTCTGTAAAACTATCTAATTTAATTTTAAAATTCCAACTGTTATCCATCATCAAATGCTTTTAACCCGGCGTCACATTGAGCCGGCTCTTAATAACAAAAGCAACTTTTAAGATTTTTGGCTACATTGGCCGGCTAATTAAATGAAAGGAGCTAATCACCCTGCTCTTCTGGGCACGAATCTTTTCAGCGGGTAAATAGTTTCTTGACAAATAGCCGAATTTTAGATGTCTTTCTAATCTTAATAATTCCGACTTCTACCTTGTTTAGGGGTGAATTTGACTCAAAATTACCCTTAAACGGTCGTAGTCATCCTTAAGCAGCAGACTTAAGGTGCGCCCTGCTTTCACCAACCACTCGCGCTCAGCCTTGCGTAACTGATAGACTTCCCGAATTGCCGCTGCCGTCAGCGCTTCCACCGGCGCACTATTGAGCTGGAGTAATGTCCGTAAAAAATCCAGTTGTTCACTAAAGTGAATAATCTCCGCCGGCTCGCACTGGTAAACTGCTTGGTGAATTTGTGGCGGACGGGGCGGAAGATACTGATAAATCGTACCAGCTGGTTTTGCCGAACCGTTCCTTTCCTGCTGTGCCGGCGCAAACCCCACAATGGCCGCGCGAAACTCTGTTGTCAACATCGCAAAAATCTGGGGTTGCTCCTCCCGCAAACCTTGGAGTGACAGCCCCAAAGCCCGCGCTCGGTGAACCGAATCAATCGGGCTAGTCGTGGCATGGTAAACCACCGCATAAATTTGATTTCCCGATTCTTCATCCATCGACTTAACCCAGCTGCCAAAAGGTGGCATAGCCGGAAAACTCAAGTCATCAGGCTCCAAACACTGAGCTAAAAATTCTGTCGTTGCCGTTTCAATCACCTCAGCGATATGGTTGGATGGGCGATTGCCGGCGGTAAATTGGGGTAAGGGAAGGCGCATATCTTTGGGTAAGAGGTAATGGGTAATCGATACTAGGAATGGCAACCCGTTTAGCCGATTCTCCATTCCTAGTATTTCTTCCCTTCGCTATTTGGCTTTCTGGCGGCCTGCTGTGGCGTCTACCAATTCCAATTCTGAAAGTCGGAAGGTTACTAATTTATCCCAGTTACCTCCCTCAAACAGCACAGCTGCCTTGCCATCACTCACTCGTTGCACTTGTCCTTGAAAAGCGTAATAAATATCGTTGGCATTCTTCACGCGCACTGCTGAACCGGGCAGAATCATAATCGCACAGAAGTAGATTTTCCTCTATTAGCTTACTAGGAATTCGCGGTTATTCGTCTGCTCGTCCTGTGTGTTTGGTGATTTGTCCGATCGTCATCAACTACCGACGCTCGGACAAATGACAGTCTCACAAACCGCTAAAACCTTAGCCGCTGCCGATAATTGGCCACAGATTCTACTAGACCCAGCGCGATAAAGTTCGTCAGTAATGCTGATCGACCATAACTGATCCAGGGCAGGGGAATGCCGGTAACGGGTGCTAGGCCAATCGTCATGCCAATATTGACGATCACCTGAAACACCAACATCGACAGCACGCCAATGGCTAATAATGAGCCAAAGTTGTCTTTAGCGTTTTGGGCGATCATCACCAAGCGCAGACAAATCACCCAGAAGAGGAGCAATATAGTGAGGCAACCCACAAAACCAAGTTCTTCACCGATGGCTGAGAAAATAAAATCTGTATGTTGTTCGGGAATGAAATTAAGTTGCGTTTGCGTTCCCTTATAAAGTCCGCGTCCCCACAGTTCGCCGGCACCGATGGCAATGCGAGATTGGATCAGGTGATAGCCCCCGCCTAAAGGGTCTTTATCCGGATCAAGAAATAGAATCAACCGATCTTTTTGGTAATCTTTCAGCAATCCCCACAACAGGTGGCCTAGCTGACCGGCTAGCATATTGCCGATCATTGCACCTAAAGAACCGAACAGTGGCCACGGTAAGGTCAGCCACCCGATCACGCCCATCGCACTGACCCAAATCAACCAAGGGGTACTCTTCAACAGTGCAGAACCGATAGATGCTCCCCAATCTGACCACTCCGGCACACAAACACCGAAGATAATTGCAGAAACAACCGGGGACACCATCAGCAACAACCATCCCGGATTAGCATTTGCCCAGTAAAGCATCCCCAAGGTAATTGCGCCAAACACCAGAGATGTTCCCAAATCCGGCTGTATAAACACCAAGAGCCAAGGCACGCCAGCAATTGCCAAGGTTTTCAAAACAGAGGGAATGGTTGAGGCTGTTCGAGCGTGCAGCAGAGATGCCAAGGTGATAATCATCCCTAATTTGGCAAACTCAGAGGGTTGAATATTAAAACCGCCAATCGTAATCCACCGTTGCGCCCCCAATGCTGTGGTGCCAATAAACATCACGGCCAGCAGCGATAAATTGGTGATGCCATAGATCACCCACTGCCACTGAATCAAAATTTCGTAGGGCCAGCGAGCCAGGATGACAGCTAAGAGCAAACCAATACCGCCGACAAGCCAGTGCTGCCACCAATCTGTCCAGCCAAGGTTGAGTTCGGTGCTGCGGATCATAACCCCAGCAAATATGGTCAAACCTACAGGCAGGGCGAACAACAGCCAGTCAACCTGGTGCCAGGGCGCGAGCATTGACTTCCAGCGAAATATAAAGAATTTGCGAAACATTTTTTAGGGTTGACAAGTGAGGTATGAGAAGTGGGTGGTGACAAATGGGACGCACGGATTGACAAATAATAAACGATATGCTATGAACCGTCTAGTGCGTCTTTTTGCTTTTTGCATTTTTTCTTCTCAATTTTCTTACTGCCTTGAGCCGGCACACTCCGCACAACTCACCGGCTCCTATGCTAAAGCTGCTACAGAAACTTTACCGGCAATTCTTTCAGCAATGGTTCGCAAAGCCTTGGCCGAGGCAGAATCCGGCTCAGCTATGACCACTGGGATGCCGGCATCACCACCTTCTCGCAGGGTAATTTCTAGCGGTACACAACCCAGCAGCGGCACTCCCAGTTCTTTAGACGTTTTCTCGCCGCCCCCAGATCCAAAGATGTCATACTGCCGGTCAGGCATATCGGGGGGGATGAAATAGCTCATGTTTTCCACAATTCCCAACACCGGCACGCCCATCTGTTGGAACATCTTCAAACCTTTGCGCGAATCTAACAACGCCACATTTTGCGGAGTCGTGACAATCACAACCCCCGCCATCGGTACGGCTTGGGTTAAGGTTAATTGGGCGTCGCCGGTGCCGGGGGGCATATCCACAATCAGATAATCCAACTCTCCCCACTGCACTTGATAGAGAAACTGACGAATGATCCCATTGAGCATCGGGCCGCGCCAAATCACCGGCTGGTCTTTGTCAATTAAAAAGCCCATTGAAACCAGCTTCACGCCGTAATTAAAGGCCGGTTCGAGGATTTCCCCTTTTCCATCATTGCGAACCGTGACTTTGGCATCCGCGAGTCCTAGCATCGTGGGAGCATTTGGCCCATAAATGTCAGCATCAATCAGACCAACTTTGGCACCGGCTTGCGCTAACGCCACTGCCACATTCACCGCTACGGTACTCTTGCCGACGCCGCCCTTGCCGCTAGAAATGGCCAAAATATTTTTAACGCCGGCAATTCCCTGCCGATCAGGTACGCCTTTCTGCTGGGGGGTTTCTGCCGTGACATCGACCACCACATCCTGAACCCCAGGTAACTGCTTAACCGCCTTTTGGCAGTCCTCCACAATAAATTCTCGCAACGGACAAGCCGGTGTCGTCAGCACCAAGGTAAAACTGACCTTGCCACCGTCGATCTTGACATTGCGAATCATGTTTAATTCCACCAAACTCTTGCGGAGTTCGGGGTCTTGCACAGGTCGTAAGACTTCTAAAACCGCACTCGAATCAAGCATCTCGGACATTGTGTTCTCCACCCTCGCTGTGAAATCGGGCACATTGGTTGGCTCTCTTAATGCATCTTAACCTTAGCGTCCACTTCTTTTAGGTTGAGTTTTGCAGCTTGTAGTAGGCTTAAAAATGGTATCAGTCAGGAGCACCTTTCTTTTAAGTAGCTGCTGAGTGCTGAGGCACAGGCTACGCGGTCGCTGACTAAGGCACTTTCACGATTTACCATTTAACCGCTTGATGGCTTGAGCGAGCGAGCTAAACAGTCTAACGATTGAGATGATTGGCCGCCCTCACTATCTTGAATTCGCGAAACGACATTAGCATTGAAATCTATGACTGCTTTTTCCCCCTCCGAAGCTACCGCATCCCAATTTTTGCCCCCAGCTGATTCCCAATCCCGAATCAGCCAGTTTATGAAACAGCTACAAGATGAAATCTGTCAGGGTTTGGAACAGCTGGATGGCACCGGCACGTTTCAAGAGGATTCGTGGGAACGCCCAGAAGGCGGCGGCGGTCGTTCTCGCGTTATGCGCGAGGGGGCGGTTTTTGAGCAAGGCGGTGTTAATTTTTCTGAAGTTTGGGGTTCTCATCTGCCGCCTTCGATTTTGGCGCAGCGCCCTGAGGCTGCCGGCCACCCATTCTACGCCACGGGCACCTCAATGGTCTTGCACCCGCGTAGTCCCTACATCCCTACCGTCCACCTCAACTATCGCTACTTTGAGGCTGGGCCGGTGTGGTGGTTTGGCGGTGGGGCAGATTTGACGCCCTACTATCCTTTTGCAGAAGATGCGGCCCATTTCCACAACACGTTTAAGCAAGCTTGCGACCGGCATCACGGGGAGTATTACCCGGTGTTTAAGCGCTGGTGCGATGAATATTTCTATTTAAAGCACCGGCAGGAAATGCGGGGCGTTGGTGGCATCTTTTTTGACTACCAAGATGGCCAAGGGCATCTGTATCGTGGCCCTGATGTGAATGGCCCAGCAGCAGAGTACAGCAATCACATCGGGATGCCGGCCCAACGCACTTGGGAAGATTTGTTTGGTTTTGTACAATCCTGTGGTCGGGCATTTTTACCGGCTTATACGCCGATTGCGGAACGGCGGCGGTCGGTGGAATATGGAGAACGCGAACGCAATTTCCAGCTATACCGACGGGGCCGGTATGTTGAATTTAACCTCGTTTACGACCGGGGTACTATCTTTGGCTTACAAACCAACGGACGCACCGAATCAATTCTCATGTCTTTACCGCCTTTGGTGCGTTGGGAATATGGCTATCAACCTGAACCCAACACGCCGGAAGCCGAACTTTATGACATCTTCTTGAAGCCTCAAGATTGGGCAAACTGGACGGCAGATGCTTTGAATGGTTAGAGAATTCATGGGCTGGGCGATTAACTGCCCAGCCGCGTTTCTTTTCGTAACTATTTGTTGCCGGTCGAAAATAAGCTAAGCTACAACAGAAGCCATTGCAGATAAACTTTAGGGTTAGCATTGGCGATTAAGCTCGAACAAAAGCCAAGACAAGCTTTAATTAAGGCGGATTCTGTCTCCAGTTAAAACGTTTGAGCATGAATACCGATCTTTGTCAAGATCGACCCGAAAATCTATCGTTTCGAGGGGAAGGGCCGTGATTCATATAGAGCAAAAAACACACACGACCCAGGACGGCACAACAGTCATTGTCTTGGCACCCACAGGGCGCTTAGACATCACGACGGCCTGGCAATTCCGCTTAAAGTTGCAAGAGTGTATTTCAAAACTCAGCCGCCATATAGTTGTGAATTTGGGTCAAGTAAATTTCATTGATAGTTCTGGTTTAACGTCACTGGTGGCCGGTATGCGCGATGCCGACAAAGTCAAAGGCAGTTTCCGGATTTGTAATGTCCATCCAGAGGCCAAACTGGTATTTGAAGTCACCATGATGGATTCTGTCTTTGAAATTTTTGAAACGGAAGAAGATGCACTGGAAGGAGTGCCTCGTAATTCCGTAGCGAGTTAACTCTTGACAGCTACTGAGCGACTTAACTTAACATCCGTAAATTTGTCTTCACTCGCCTGAGTGGAGCCTTTTGCTTGTGTGCCGACAGGGGTGCATTTAATTAAGTGAGCCATTCAGATGCGCCGGCAAGCCGTGAGCCGGCAAACCTTCCTTAAAGGGGGAGTTCATCTGAAAAATCTTGGGATTTGGTAAAACGAAAGGGTCCTAGAATCGCCCCCCATAAAGCCTTGCCCGTCGCTGGATCAATTCCTTTGTCGTAGGTGAGCAATTGCGTCGGTGTCGCCTCAAAGCCTATGGACACTTGGCGAGTTTCTCCTTGATAGGTAAAGCAGCAGCGGGCGTCTGGGGGCAAAAATGCGTCAAATTGATAAGCACCGGCAGCAAGGGGCTGTTGCGTGACAGTCAGCGTGCAGCCAGGAAGAAATTCAAGGTCTGCCGGTGTCAGTCGGCCCAATAAATCTCGGTTGCGACCGCACCCTTGAAAGGCAGTGGGTTCCTTGAGCATATAGTACCTCACCTGTAGTTGGGTCTGGGAACCGCTCCCCACAGACTGCAACTGCATCACGCGCTGGCGATAAGGCCGGTCTAAGCTCACAATATTCGCCTGTTCTGCAAATAAAGTGATAGAGTCTTCGGAAAATAAGTTCGCCGGCACCGGACGCTGCCACAGGCGCAGGTGGACATACCAAGCCGGTTCCGCAAAAGCTTGAGCTTGATTGTCAAATTCACCAGCAAGATAACGCGCCAGGGCAGTAAGTTCGGGAGAGAGTGTCATAGGCGGGATGAAATTACCGAACATCGCATGGCAGCCATTAGTCCCCATTCAGCACGAATTATACCAAGGCGAATGTAATAGCAATATTGCATTCAATCACTTGTTCTGGCTGCCATATTGCCCTATAACCAGCAGCAATAGGGGATCGGCATCCCACATTGGTACAGCCTGCCTTGGCAAACGTGTCACAAGCGCGAGACAATAAAGTTAAGTTGCCCTTTAAGTTTGTCTGTGAATAACGTTCGCACTGTTTCAGATACCAAGCGATCTTTCTACAATCTTCACACCCGTCCGATCAACTCAATTTATCGTCGGGTGGTTGAAGAACTCATGGTGGAAATGCATTTGCTTTCCGTCAATGTAGACTTTCGCTATGATCCCATCTACGCCCTAGGCGTTGTTTCCTCCTTTGACCGATTCATGCAGGGGTACATACCCGAACAAGACAAACCCTCCATTTTTAATGCGATCTGTCAAGCCTTAGAAGACGATCCGCAGAGATATCAACACGACGCCCAGCGCTTACAGGAATTCGTTTCTCGGCTGTCGCCTAGCGAATTAGTGGCTTGGCTGAGCCAATCTTCGCTGCCGGCAGAAGCAGGTGACTTACAAGAGCATCTGCAAGGGATTGCCCACAATTCCCACTTTAAGTACAGCCGTCTGTTTGCTATTGGGTTATTTACCCTCCTTGAACTGGCTAGCCCAGATTTAGTGAAAGACGACAAACAGCGCGTTGAGGCACAGCAAAAAATCTGTGCCGCCCTGCATCTGCCGGCAGACAAATTACAGAAAGACTTAGAACTGTACGGCAGTAATTTGGAAAAAATGGCCCAGGCACGGATTGTCCTCGCGGATGTCTTAAGCGCCGATCGCAAAAAACGAGAGCAGCGTGCTCAAGCTAAAAGCACCGTAGAGGCTCCTTCTAATGGTTCTAGCGAGTTTAAACTTTAAAAGTTAGATTGTTTTTGTACTTTGTTATTTGTCCGTCACAAAGGCAAATGACAAAGCACAAAGGACAATTTAGACACGCAATTTTTCAGCGAAATCCGCATTAGCCGATGGGTTTTCAATGTCAGGGTGCGCTTGTCACCCTCGCCGCTCCTAATTCAGAAAAGTTGGTGCAATTTTACCGGCAATTACTCGATCAAGCACCAAACCCCTATATTCCGAATGTCTATGGCGAGTTTCAACTTCCCGGATTGCGATTAGGGATTTTCAAACCAAAGGAATCCCACTTTTCAGAATTCGTCAATACTTCTAAAGGCTGTTTTAGTTTGTGTTTAGAAGTTAGTAACTTAGAATCGACAATTTCTCATTTATCTGATTTGGGATATCCGCCGGCAGGTGACATTTTAACGGCTTCCCACGGCAGAGAAATCTACGCTTACGATCCCCTTGGCAATCGTTTAATTTTTCACGAATCTGGAAAATCGTCGCCGATTTAAAAATACGTTTTCTGGCTCAAATTTTCACTGACTTCATATAAGCAACAGCAAGCGGCGTGATCTTTTCTGTTACTTGGGAAATCACAAATCGGTCAAAATAATTCCACACTCGCGGCTGATTAAATACACAAGGTTGTAAAATTCCCCACAACTGACCCTCAAAGCATAAGTGAGCATGAATTAACGCTCGATGTCCAAAAGTTTTGTCTTCAAAAGCTTTGTTAACAATTTCTGGACTTGCAGTTTCTACATCCTCAACAAAAATTGAAGGTTCGGTTCGCAACGCCGCCGCAAACAGCGGCTCTTCTTGGGCTAAAGATTCGGGTTCGGGTTTCCAATTAGCATCGAAGATTTCTGGAAATTCTGGACTGCGACACCAGCAGTAAGAAACTTTGCCAATACGTGTATGCGGATCGCGCAAATAAAGAAAGCAACGATCACTTTGCAAGACTTCGCCTAAAGCCGGCATTAAAGCGGAAAAAACGGCCTCCGGTTCGCAGTTATTTTCTAAAATCTTTAAAAGAACTGCCGGCAGATTTTGATCAAGCATGAGTGGTATAAAAAAACTGTTTAAATTTGCAATTTAGTTTTACTGAAATTTCGTCGCCTACCTGCAACATTTGAAGAAAAAGCCCTATTCAGCAAAATTAAAGTTCTAGCTAATTACAAGTGGCCGGCTAAGTCAGCGATACTATACAGGCTCATAATTAACAACAGAAGTGCTGTCCATTGAACTAATTGCGGATAGGAGGAAGGCGTAACTCTCTGCCTAATCAAAATTGAAACAGATGAGCCGGTTACATAGCTCAAACTCAACACCAGGAATGGCCAGCTATCAGTCATACCCCAGAACAAAAGTAGAGCCATTGCCAACATTAACATCACCATCTCAACAAACCGAGGTGGATTTTGTTGGCTCGATAAAATTAAAGTCTGACACCAAAATTGCCACAGTCTCATTGATCACTTATCAGCTAACAGCATAGAGAAAGCGCGTTATCTGGTAAGCAGCCCAGACAAACCACTTTTTTAGTCTTCATTCTAGCTTCCTCATGGGAGCCTCCCAATTATGGCGGGACAAAGCATTTGAGTAATCAATCTTTAGTTCGATTTATCACTGATCGCACCCAATGCTTTGCCCTTAACGTTTATGGATCTGACAGCCAAGCGTTGTGCTGTTGCAGACACATCAAGGCTTCAGACATTTCAACTTGAGGAAACTCAGCATAAAACCGGCTGACACTTAGAAACGGCTGAGGTGTAGCCAGTAAGATGACGTGATCTCCCCATTCATGCAGAGATTCCAGCAAATCAGGTGGCGCTACCGGCGCACAGATCCAAATCGCTGCCGGTTGTTGTGCCCTCAAAGCTTGAGCTGCTGTTGCCATCGTCATGCCGGTGGCAATGCCGTCGTCAACTAAAATCGCAATTGCACCCTGAACACTCACCCCAGGCTGTGCCGGCGCGAGATCGGCTAGCTGATCTTGGGCTTTTGTTTGAGCCTGAAGGAGGGCAGTTTCTCGCAGCTTAAAGTCTAGCCGGCGGATGCCACGTTGAGCTGCCCAAAGTACATGGCCATCTGCTGTGACAGCCCCGATGGCCAGTTCTGGATTTTCTGGCAGGGTAATTTTTTTGGCCAAAATCACATCTAGCGGGCACTTGAGGAGACGCGCTATCGGCGCAGCCACCGGCAACCCGCCTCTAGGTAGGGCATAAACAATGGTTTTAGCCCCCATTTCACGATTATTTAATTGAGAAACAACCAACTGTGCCAGCTTTTCGCCGGCATCAACACGATCGCAAAACAATGGGGAAGGTGACATTGATCCCTCCAGCCACACGGCAACTCTTGCCTCTATATTCGCTGATTTTCGCCCTGCACTTCGACCGGCAGATGCTCTCGCATCCTAATTCATCTAAAATTTAGAGTCTAAAAGTAAAATTCTCCAGCGCCATGTCCAACGAAGACCAGCTCAACCTGTTCGATCTATCACCCGATGGCGAAGCCGGTGCGTCTGGGTTTTTCCAGCAAGACTTAATTCCCACAAGCGCCAAAATCCCCATTCCTCCAGGCACTTATCAAACAATGGCACCCCTGGCGAAACACTGTAATGAGTGTTACCGCTGTGATTTGGGAAAGACTCGGATCCATGCAGTTGTTGGACGTGGCAATTTGCAAGCGCCGATTATGATTATCGGAGAAGCGCCAGGGCAAAATGAAGACGAAACCGGCTTGCCTTTTGTCGGAAAATCCGGTCAGTTGTTAGATAAAATACTTGCCTCTGTGGGCTTACAGACAGAACGAGATATTTATATTTGCAATATGGTAAAATGCCGGCCTCCGGATAACCGTGTCCCTACGCCGGCAGAAATGGCTGCTTGCAAGCCTTACCTGCTAGAACAAATTCGTCTAGTCAACCCAAAAATTATTTTGCTCACCGGCGCAACTGCTGTCAAAGGGGTAACCGGCGATAAGCGAGGAATTACCAAAATTCGCGGCACATGGATCGAATGGGAGTCGCGACTGTGTATGCCTATTTTCCACCCGGCTTACCTGCTACGAAATCCTGCGCGTGAACAAGGCAGTCCCAAATGGCTGATGTGGCAAGATATCCAAGCGGTACGTGCCAAATTGGATGAAATCCACAATTCATCCGTTTAGATTTTCTCCTTATCGGCACTGTTTTGGCATTTTCTGCTATCTCGTGCCTTCCAAACCCCCCAATCCCCAAATCCTCCCCGCCTCATATCAATTAGCTGTGCTTACTCACCTGACGCCGGCGAGAAATCAGCATCATCCCAGCAACCGCACCCAAACCAATCATAGAAGCCGGTTCAGGAACTTGTCTAGCAACTAATTTAAAATCCGGCCCATTATAGCTGCTATCTGCTGTCACCCGAATCCCATTCAGAGAAGTCACCCCCAGCTGTTGCAAGCTTAGTCCCCAACTTCCGACAATATGAGCTGCATTAATTTCCAACGTATCAATGCTATAGTCTGCCAGCGTTTGATCTGCCCTATTGAGCTTGACAAAATTCCCGATTAACTTACCAGATGCATCAATCGCTTGAACGCCTAAATCGCTATTCCTTCCTCGTTCCCAGAAAAACAGGTTGTCCAACCCCGATTTATCCGCCCGAACAGTTTTATTAAAGAACAGGTTCATACTAATCGCACCTTGTTCCTCAGTATCAATAATATTGTTGAGATTGAGGTTGCCTAAATAAGCGGCAATTTCAGCGCCGGTTGGATCATTCATTCCAGATGTCGGCATCGGTGCACTCGCTTTATCACCTTTATCTGTGCTTGCTCCACCCGTGTTGTTGTTGGTGCCGGCTGTTTCAGGGTTGCTCGTATCTCCCAATTGCTTATTTATGATCGGTGCATTCCAGAGAATTTTTGCATTGTCAACCAGCAAAAACCGATCAATCGTAGCTTGATTTTGCGTAATAGAATTTAACCAAATATCACCCTCTGCTCCATCAACTGCCGTAAAATTCGTTGTAAAGCTAGCCGCTTGAGCAGTCGTGGAAGCAGCAATAACTAAACCTATCGCTAAGTAAATACCTTTTAGTGCGGAATGAAAGTTCATATAAGTTCCCCCCTTCATAGTTACCGTTGCAGCCGGTGTGTACATAGATCAAAGCCATATTTGGGAGGTATCCCGTTCCTAAGCAATTACTTAAATCTCTAAAACCCGACTCAAGCCGTTGCCTATATCTGTAAAATATATCTTGCTGATCTACACACGACTATCCTAATCCCCGACAGGCTTGCTATACCAGGGTTTACAGGGATTTTTACTCAATCTTTAAAATCAACAGGAGTATTCCATAAGTATGATGAAGTTCCGGATGAACCCCTGTAAAAAATAATGGATACCATAGAGTTTATATAATGATTAAGATTTAATTAGAATTAAAGAAATAATATAATTAAGCGATTATAGTAAAAGGTTGACTTATTTTCTAAAGTATTTCTTAGCAATCCTTATATGGCGTTGCTGAAACTATAATGAACTAAGCTGGCAGGGGAACTGTCCGGTACTTTAAGTAGTGAAGCAGTAAACGCAGGGAACACTTCAGCATCTCGACGGACTTGGAATAGCACAAGGTCTTGCGGTGTAACCGTGCTAAGTAGTGCCGCAGACGTGTATTCTCACTCTCCACCCGAGTCATATAGGTCTTGCTGACAATTTGGTCACCGTCCTCAATGAACATCGCATAGACCTTCCAACCATCGGTGACATAGAAGAAACTCTGCCAGCACTTGACGATCAACCACAACCTCTCGAAAGTGGCCGCACTGCGATCACCGATCACCCAGGCTAAAATTCCAGCTTGCTTATGATTGACTGCAGTCCAAATCCATACTTTGTTGCGTTTGCTGCCCACAAAAGTTTGCAGTTCATCTAGGTCGGTGACTTCGGGGAACTCTTCAGATTCAGGGGCATTAGGGAGGTGATGGCCTGCTTCTCGAATCCAATGCATGAGTGTGGTGTGGTGGATCTCGGTGACCCGTTCGATGCCGCGCAACCCCATACCATTGAGATACATCTTGATACAGAGTAGCTTGACATCATTCGAGTAAGCCCACCGACGGTAGGATTCGAGGAATTGGCGACCGCACTGCTTGCACTTGTAGCATTGCCGGCCTCGACGGTGCCCGTTTTTAGCGGTTTGAATGGATTGACATTGAGGACATTTCATGGCTCTATTTTACTCAAGCTAGCATTACACTTTCAGCAATGCCCCTTATATAAAACCGAATTCGAGTAAAAATAGGGTTTTTTAGTTCGGGGCCGACATAAAGTTAGAAAGAGCTGTTGTTCTTTTCCCTGCTTGCCCGCTTGCCTCCTCTTACTCGCCCTATTAGCCGCTAAAATCCGTTATCGGATAACACCGGCACGACAGTCCCGCAACCAAGTATTAATAGCCTGGGCGATGACACCATTACTGCTATCTCGCGGCGGCAAGCGTGGTTTTCCGGCTGGGTAAGCACCCAGTCGAGAAAACATCATTGCCAAACGCCAACCACTCTGAGTTTTAGTTAAAAACACCCAGTGGTAATGCTGTAATTCTACCAAGGTGCCGGTGGCATAATTCCGCTCAAGGGTAGTAATAAAAACTTGGCGGGGTTCATCAGAAGATTGCTCTACCGGCTCACCAATATCTGACGAAGCGCTTTTAGGAGAACGTCCGGGGCCAAGCGGTAAAGGTTCATACTCTGGAATTCCCGCTATAATCACATAACTCAGTCCCTCTGTCACTCCAACACTGCGAGAGCGCTGAATCACGCGATTTGCATAACTGGGTAAATCTGCCAGTAGCCGATCAAGTAATGGTTCCAACTCGGCACTTGGGCAAACAAACTTGGTATTTGCAGCTGGAGGTTGTGACTTTTTGCTGATGTATTCGGCGGCAAAGGTTAATTGGAAATCGCAAATAAAAAATAAACAGTAAAAAGGAACAAGAAAGAACATCTTTCCCTTCCTTTTTGTCTTTGGCCTTCTACCTGTTACCTTTTCCACCGGCAGCCGGTTACACAATCGCCGAAATTTCTTCACAAATCCGCTCAAAAGCAGCAGCCGGCTCGTTAGAGGCAGTAATTGGACGCCCGATCACGAGATAATCAGCACCGGCAGCCATCGCATCCCGTGGCGTCATGGATCGCCGCTGATCCCCGGCTTCTGCCCACACAGGACGAACCCCCGGACAAACTAACAGAAAATCATCCCCACAAACTTGTCTGAGATTTTGCACCTCTTGGGGTGAGCAAACTGCGCCGGCAAGACCACTTTCTTGGGCTAATATCGCCATCTGCAAGGCATACTCTGGCAATTCCAAAGGAACTTTCAAATCAAACGCTAAATCCCGCGACGACAGACTTGTTAGCAGGGTAATCGCGATTAAATTAGGAGGCTGTTGCTCTGTTGCAGCAGCCCCTTCCGTTGCAGCGGTTTGGGCTATCTCTAGTGCCTGACGACCGGCACTCGCGTGAATTGTCAGTAAATCCACCCCGTAACCAGCCGCCGCCCGACAAGCACCGGCAACTGTATTCGGGATGTCGTGAAACTTCAAATCGAGAAAAATTCGCTTTTGCTGAGCTTTTAGTTTAGATAAAATACTAGGGCCGGCGCTGACAAAAAGCTCTAGCCCTACTTTCCAAAACGATACGAGCGGCAGCGATTCAACCAGCGCCATCGCTGCCGCCTCTGTCGGCACATCTAAAGGAACAATGATGCGGTCTGATACTGACACCATTTAGCTTTTTCTTCGCGATTTCACTGCTACATTTTAGGCACCGGGCAGGGCTTAGAGCTGATGGATCAAGAACCCATGCCCCATGCCCGATTACGGAACTAACCGCACAAACTTCTTTTTCCCAACTTGCAAAACCTTACCATGCAGCTCAGCCTGCTGCTCAAAGGCCCGATTAATATCTTCAATGCGTTCACCATCGAGCCGCACAGCCCCTCCTTGAATCTGCCGGCGGGCATCGTTACCCGTGGGGCACAACCCACTCGCACTGAGAATGTAAAACAGCTTGGCCGGAAACTGCACCGACTCTAACGAGAATTCCGGGACAGCATCAGCCTGCTTAGCATCTCCTTGGACTAAGGTTAGCGCCGCCTGTTGGGCTTGCTGAGCGGCTTCTGTGCCGTGATACTGAGTGACAATATCCAATGCGAGAAGTTTTTGACGTTCGCGAGGATTTTCTGGTAGCTCATCAAGCGGTAGATTAGTCAATAGCTCAAAATATGACTCTACCTGCCGATCAGGAATTTTTTCGAGCTTAGAATACATCGTCAGAGGGTCTTCGGATAACGCCACATAGTTGCCGAGGGACTTGGACATTTTTTGAACACCATCAGTTCCCAACAAAATCGGCATCAGCAAGCCAAATTGAGGCTTTTGGCCAAAATGTCGTTGCAGATCACGCCCCACTGCAATATTAAATTTTTGGTCAGTTCCTCCCAGTTCCACGTCAGCTTCCACAGCTACGGAATCATAGCCTTGCATTAAGGGATAGAGAAATTCATGGATGTAAATCGGGTTTTCTTTCTCGTAGCGTTCAGCAAATCCTTCTTTGGCCAGCATTTGGCCAACAGTCATGGTGGCGAGCAGCTCCATCGTTTGGGCCAAATCCAGCTTAGACAGCCATTCTGAGTTATAGCGAATTTCTAAACGGCCCGGTGTTTCAAAATCCAGAATTGGGCGCACTTGGCTGAGATAAGTTTGGGCATTTTGGTGGACTTGCTCAATACTGAGTTGCTGACGCACTTCCGATTTGCCGGTCGGATCGCCAATTCTAGCGGTAAAATCTCCTATTATTAGCACCGCAGTGTGACCGGCATCTTGGAAAGCTCGAAGCTTACGCATCGGAATACTGTGACCCAGATGAATATCCGCGCCGGTGGGGTCAATCCCCAACTTAACCCGTAAAGGCCGGGAACCGCTGAGCCGGCGTATCAGATTTTCGTCAGGATTGTCAGAATTTGGCGAATCAGGAAAAATTTCACTGATACCCCGCCGCAGCCAGGAAACGTCTTGAGTCACACCCTCCGCACTTCCCCCGCTTTGGGGAGATGAGTGAGCGCTAAGCAGTTCGCTGTGCAGTTTGTCTGAAGGCTGAGTTTGCAAATCCACAACTTGATTGGTTACACTCACTGAAATAAAAATCCTTTGGATATGGCAGTTATTAGGGAACAGAACGAGTTTTCCCCAGCTCCCTAACCTTTAAAAAGTCCAACAGCCAGATTACTATATGCAAAAGTTGCAGAAATATCCATGCCGGCCTGAAAAACTTTGGAGTGTGTCTTGACGCACTTTTCAATTTATAGAGTAAGGTTAATCTGCACCCTTTTCTGTCCTGATGGCTCTAGTGGCGGTGGTGAAATTACTACAACAGGGGGAAGCCTGGTTTGACTGCCGGTAGGGAGTGCAACTCAAACTAAAATCTCTGGAGAACATCTCGCCCATACAAGCTTTTCAGATTAAGCCTTTTTCATTGAGGACGTGAAATCGCCGTGTCAACTAACACAATTAGACAAGAACAACCGAAAAACCCAGCACCGCTATTTGATTTTGTTCAGGGTGTCAGCAAAGTAACAGCAGGAACGCTGCTTGGTATTACAATGCTGGCCAGTTCCGTGGTAGCCGGGGGACTGGTTGGCTTGGCGATCAGCTTCCGGAACCTGCCAGATGTCAGAGTTTTACGCAACTACACGCCCACGGAAACCACTCACATCTACGATATTAATGGCACCCAGCTGACCAGTATCCATGATGAAGCAAATCGCGAAGTGGTGCCGCTCAACAAAATCTCTCCGGAACTCAAGCGGGCGATTTTAGCGATAGAAGATAGCCACTTCTACTCTCACCACGGTCTTAATCCAGGCGGGGTGTTGCGTGCTTTTGTGAAAAACTTGGAGGAAGGAAAAACCGTTGAAGGTGGTTCGACGATTACCATGCAGCTGGTGAAAAATCTTTTCCTTTCTCCCAAACAAGCTGTCAGCCGCAAAGCCGCTGAAGCTGTCCTGGCTATCCGTCTAGAGCAAATTTTTAAAAAAGACCAGATTTTAGAACTCTACCTGAACCAGGTTTATTGGGGTCACAACTTATACGGGGTTGAAACAGCTTCCCGCAGTTATTTTAATAAGTCTGCTTCTAAGTTAAATTTAGCAGAAGCGGCAATGATGGCCGGCCTAGTTCAGGCACCAGAAGATTACAGTCCCTTTGTTAATTATCAGCGGGCCAAACAGCGTCAGGCAGTTGTCCTGAATCGCATGAAAGAGCTGAAATGGATCACGGCTGAAGAGGAAGCTGATGCCCGCAAACAACCGCTCGGAATCGGGAAAATTACTTCGTTTCCAGGGAGTAAGGTGCCTTATGTCACCCAAGCAGTGGTTCAAGAATTAACGAAGCGTTTTGGCCGCGATGCAGTTGTGAAAGGGGGGATGCGGGTTCAAACCACGATTGACCTCAAACTCCAGCGCATCGCCGAAGAAACGGTACGCACGTGGCATGATCGGCTTTACTACCAGGTTTATGCTGACCAAATGGCTTTGGTGGCAGTTGACCCCCGTACTCACTTTGTGAAGGCGATGGTGGGGGGCGTTGATTATGGGAAAAGCCAATACAACCGTGCTGTCCAAGCTCAGCGCCAGCCCGGATCGGCATTTAAGCCGTTTGTTTACTACGCGGCTTTTGCTAGCGGCAGATACGGCCCTGAGTCGATCGTGTATGACTCGCCGGTGAGCTATCCGGATGGATACGATTATTACTCCCCCAGAAACTACGGCGGCGGCTACTCAGGGGCGGTGAGCATTCGCAGGGCGCTCGAAGTATCCCTTAATGTGCCGGCCGTCAAGCTCGGCCAGGAGATAGGGCTAAATAAAGTGATTGAGGTTTGCCGGATTCTGGGCATTAAAAGTCCAATTGAGCCGGTAGTTTCTTTGCCTTTAGGTGCTGTGGATCTGACTCCCCTGGAAATGGCGGGTGCCTTTGCCACGTTTGCGAACAATGGCTGGCATTCGGACACCACATTTATTGTTCAAGTAACCGATAGTAGCGGCAATGTGTTGCTCGATAACACGCCCAAACCCAAACTCGTCCTCGATCCGTGGGCCTCGGCTTCTGTAAACAGTGCCCTGCAAGGGGTAATTTCCCAAGGGACAGCAACTTCAGCCCAAATAGGACGACCGGCTGCCGGTAAAACAGGGACAACTTCTTCCGAACGGGATATTTGGTTTGTCGGGTATGTGCCGCAGCTGTCTGTTTCCGTTTGGGTGGGTAATGATGATTACACTCCCTTGGTATCGGGATCTACAGGTGGCGGATTTGTTGCGCCGGTATGGCGTGATTTTATGCTGCAAGCACTACGAAACGAGCCGGTTCAATACTTCAGACCTGCTTCCGACTTTGAGCCACCCTCACCAAATTAAAGGAACCTGGATTGGGGATTTTAGATTTTGGATTAGAGGATATACGTTAGTGCCAACAGCCGTTAGCTTCAAGCGCTTATCCCCAATCTAAAATCTAAAATATTCAGGTTTGCTTTTCCAGCTCTGCCTTCATCCGCTCTAGGGTAAAGTGCATCTGATCAAACATTTGCTGAGGCGTCATGCCAAATTGATTTAGCTGAGTCTTCAGCTGCTCTACTGTCATTTGAGCCATGAAGTCTTCTGACAATTCAAAGCGCTTCATAAAAATGCGATAGCGCTCCATCATAGCTTCCATTTGATCGATGTAGAGCTTTTTGCCCTCTCGGTCAAATTTGCCATAGTTACCTCCCAGTTGGATGAGAGCTTGATAGTCCTCAAACAACTGCTTGGCTTCTTGCTGAACGATTTCTGAATCAAAAAATCCCATTGCTAAGTCCACCCAATTGACTTAATGACTAGGTGGGAAGTCCCGCTGTAGCTGAATTTTCCTAGTCTTATTCTAATGCAGTGCCAGGTTTTGGTTCAACTAAGCGGGTGTGGAAAGCCCTACTTCTCAACACTCAAGCTGAATGCCTAAAGGTGAGCGTAGCCCACTCCTCCACTCAAAAAAAGTAAATTCTTTATGGATTATATTTCTTCAGACGGGTTGACCTTGGCGCTACTAAAGTTGACAAACCCAACTGATTAAACTCGACCGAGCCGGCTGAGAGGCCAAAAGCGAAGCCAAGCACGGCCAATAATATTTTGTTTTGGCAGAAACCCCCAAATATGAGAGTCGTTACTGTTATTACGGTTATCTCCCATGACAAAGAATTCATTCTCAGGAACGGCTTGGGGTCCCCAGTTATAGTCCGGCGGTTGTGCGATGTAGTCTTCCTTTAAAGGAGAGTCATTCAAGTAAACTTGGCCATCTTCGATCTTAAGGATTTGACCCGGTTCCCCGATCACTCGTTTAATAAATGCTTGATCTTTGTCGTACCCATCTTTTTGCAGCGCTGGGGGTGGCGCAAAGACAATAATATCGCCGGTTGTTGGTGGCCGAAAGTGATAGGAAATCTTTTCCACGACGAGGCGATCGCCCATGAGCAGCGTTGGCACCATTGAATCTGACGGGATATAGCGCGGTTCTGCCACAAAGGTGCGGATCGAAAAGGCTAAAATGATCGCAATGACTAAAATCTGAATATTTTCGCGCTGCTTGCGCCACACTCGCACCCAAAGTGGAGAAGCTTCCCAATTTTTTTCATCAAATGCCATCGAGTCCTCCCTTAAGGTTACTCCCGTTCTGTGAAGGTGTGCCGAAACTTCTTGGGCCGGCCTTTGTTGCAGACAGCACCCAGCAGCTCTGGCATTTTAGCCTGAATTGCGCTCCTATCCATCAAGCGACAAGCTGGAAGCAACCACAACCCATATAAAAAGGCGGTAGAGAAGATTCATCTCTACCGCTTTTTATTGATTCAAATCGCTAAGTGCTGAAGAATCAGCAACCAACAATGTTACATTTCAGCGGCTTGGGGCAGCAGTTCCCGCTTTTGACCAAGCACTACCTTCACTTGACCTTCCTCATCGACATCAATAGTGGCAGTGTCGCCATCTTTGATGCGTGCTGAAAGGATTTCTTCAGCCAGAACGTCTTCTAGCAGGCGCATAATCGCGCGGCGCAGGGGTCTGGCACCGTAGCTTTGGTTATAACCTTCTTGCACCAAGCGCTCTTTAAAGCGTTCGGTGACTTCCAAGGTGATGCCTTTCTCAGTCAGGCGCTTGAATACTTCACCCAGCATGATATCGGCGATTTCCTTGATTTCGTCCATATTCAGCTGGCGGAAGACGATGATTTCATCAAGACGGTTGAGAAACTCTGGGCGGAAGTAGTTCTTAAGTTCTTCGTTAACCAGAGAGCGAATGCGGGTGTATTGAGCATCCGATTGATTCTCGGAGAACTCAAAGCCCAATCCGCCGCCGCCTTTCTCAATCACCTTAGAACCGATGTTGGAGGTCATGATCAGCAGGGTGTTCTTGAAGTCCACCGTGCGGCCCTTAGCATCAGTAAGGCGTCCGTCTTCAAGGATTTGCAACAGCATATTGAAGACATCGGGGTGAGCTTTTTCGATTTCGTCAAACAGCACCACGGTGTAAGGACGCCGACGTACAGCTTCGGTTAGCTGGCCACCTTCGTTATAACCAACATAGCCAGGGGGCGAACCGATCAGTTTGGAGACGGTATGGCGTTCCATGTATTCCGACATATCGAGCCGAATCATGGCTTCTTCCGAACCGAAGAAGTAGGTAGCCAAGGCTTTGGTTAGCTCGGTTTTACCAACGCCGGTAGGGCCGGAGAAGATAAAGCTGGCGATGGGCCGGTTGGGGTTCTTCAGACCAACACGGGCGCGGCGAATGGCGCGAGAGACGGCTTTGACAGCTTCTTCCTGACCGATGAGACGCTGGTGCAGGGTGTCTTCCATGTGCAGCAGTTTCTCGGATTCGGATTCGGTGAGTTTATTCACCGGCACGCCTGTCCAGCTGGCAACAATTTGAGCGATGTCTTCTTCGGTAACCACCGGCGAAGCATCTTCACTCTTGGGAGACTCGGTCTTTTTGCTGTTAGCGATCGCACGGATTTCTGTTTTGATTTCCATTTCGCGATCACGCAATTCGCCGGCTCGGTCAAAGTCTTGAGAGCGAACGGCGTCGTCTTTCTCTTTCAAAACTTGCCGCAGTTCTTTATCAAGTTCCTTGGCTGCCGGTGGCAGTTGAGAGTTGATTAACCGCACTCTTGAACCGGCTTCATCGACTAAGTCGATCGCTTTATCGGGCAAGTAGCGATCACTAATGTAGCGATCAGATAGCTTGGCTGCTGCTTCCAGCGCAGCGTCAGAAATCTTGAGTTTGTGGTGTTGCTCGTAGCGATCACGCAACCCGTATAGAATTTCAATGGTTTCGTCAACGGTTGGTTCGCCCACCATCACCGGCTGGAAGCGGCGTTCTAAGGCGGCATCCCGCTCAATGTGCTTGCGGTATTCATCTAAGGTGGTTGCGCCGATGCACTGCAATTCACCTCTAGCCAATGCCGGCTTGAGAATGTTTGCGGCGTCGATGGCCCCTTCTGCCGCACCGGCTCCGATGAGGGTGTGAACCTCGTCAATAACCAGGATGACATTGCCGGCCGAGCGGATCTCATCCATGATTTTTTTGAGGCGTTCCTCAAATTCCCCGCGATACTTTGTGCCGGCTACCAGCAAGCCAATGTCTAGGGTGACAACCCGCTTGTCTTCGAGAATGTCGGGAATATCGTTATTAGCAATCCTCTGAGCCAGACCTTCAGCGATGGCAGTTTTACCGACTCCGGGTTCCCCAATTAATACAGGGTTATTCTTGGTACGGCGACCAAGAATTTGAATCACCCGTTCAATTTCTTTTTGCCGGCCTACCACTGGGTCAAGTTTGCCGTCAGCGGCCATTTGGGTCAGGTTAGAACCAAACTCATCAAGTGTTGGCGTTTTGGTGCGCCCCTGAGACGCGCCTGGGGTGACTTCTGCCGTCTCTCCCAGCATTCTAATGACCTGCGTCCGGACTTTTGACAGATCCACTCCCAGGTTTTCTAGCACTCTGGCTGCTACGCCTTCCCCTTCTCGGATTAAACCTAAAAGCAGGTGTTCAGTGCCAATATAATTATGTCCGAGTTGGCGAGCTTCTTCTAGAGATAGCTCTAGAACGCGCTTGGCCCTTGGCGTAAAAGGAATTTCAACTGCGACGAAGCCGGAACCTCTGCCGATAATTTTTTCTACTTCAATACGAGCGTCTTTGAGATTGACGCCCATTGATTTAAGAACTTTGGCGGCAACACCCGTTCCTTCTCCGATCAAACCCAGAAGGATTTGTTCTGTGCCCACGAAGTTATGTCCCAGGCGACGTGCTTCCTCCTGGGCCAGCATAATCACCTTTATGGCTTTTTCTGTAAAGCGTTCAAACATGGCGTTATTCCCATCACCTGCTGCGTGCCCGTACGCTGATTTTAGCACAGGGATTTTATTCGGCTGTCACACTTGCAACATCTAGGGGGATCGCAGCCGGCAAAACTAAAAAGATTGAAGGCAAATGCCCAATTTATTTTAAATTTCCTTCTTTTGGGTGAGTGTCTTTTGAGAGGTTTTGCTCTAAAGGTTAATTTCTTACTGATAGTTGATAGACCAGCCAATGCGGGAAAGGCGATCGTAAGTTTCTTGATGCCAATTGGCTAAAGTTTGGGTAAATTCAGGGCGTTGCAAACCAGAAAGCCAGAGAATTAAAGCATCTTCGCCAGTATCTTGGTAGTAGCGGCGGCGGCGTCCGACTTCCCGAAACCCAAATTTTTGGTAAAGAGACAGGGCGGGTTGATTAGAACTTCTTACTTCTAGGGTCGCCCATTCCAGATGCCGATTAACTGCTGATTTCAGTAAGCCCAGTAACAATAGTTGCCCAAACCCCTGATGCCGATATTCAGGATGAACGGCCAGAATTGTGATGTGCGCTTCTTCTAAAATTGCCCAGAGACAACCTAATCCCAGGAGGATTTGTCTATTGCCCTTGGTCTTTTGCTCTTTGTCTGTTGCGGCTGAGTCATGATCTATGACAAAGGATAAACTCAGCAAATCGCTGTTAGGACTGTCTATTTCTCGCTGGTAGGCATCGAGTGTCCACAATTGCCCGAAACACAGCCGATCAAGTTCTCCCACCGCCGACAAAAGCTCTGATGTCAGCGGTTTCAGTTCCAAAAAATTCACAGAAGCGAGTGATAAATGGCTGAGAACGCACAAAACTTAATTGTACTGTCTTGGTCAAACTCGAAACAAGAATAAGATTTTGGATTAACCAAAAATTCGTAAAATGTTTGGAGTTTGAAATCGCAACTGAGAGCCGAAACGCACCTGCTCCCTCACTCAACTAAGGATAAAAAATCGGATTATGCTATCTACTCGCCCTGTAGCGGCTGAAAATTCAGCACATCAATATTTACCAGAGACGATTGCTGCTTCAGAATCTCGCTCACCGAACCAACAACTGTTGCCGATCACAGCGAAAGTTAACAGTCAAGACCATTTGGAAATCGGTGGCTGTGATGTGACAACGCTGATTGAGCGCTTTGGTTCTCCACTATACATTTTGGATGAAGAAACGCTGCGGACGGCTTGCCGGCAGTACCGGGACGCTTTCAGCCGCTACTATCCGGGTGAATCTCAAGTGCTTTACGCATCTAAAGCTTGGAGTTGTTTGGCTGTCTGCGCGATTGCCAACAGTGAAGGCTTGGGGATCGATGTGGTTTCTGGGGGTGAACTGCACACAGCCGTGGGTGCCGGCGTTCATCCGGATAAAATTTATTTTCACGGCAACAATAAGTCCCGCGCAGAACTGAACTTGGCCATTGAAACCGGCTGCATCATTGTGGTTGATAACTGGCTGGAACTGCACACCCTGGCGGAAATCACCCAAACTGCCTCATTTATGCCGGTGCGGATCATGTTACGTCTGACTCCTGGCATTGAGTGTCACACTCATGAGTACATCCGCACCGGCCACTTAGACAGCAAATTTGGCTTCGATCCCGATGGGGTGGATGAAGTTTTTAACTTTGTCAGCAAGCAGTCTTCTATATCATGTATTGGCATCCACGCTCACATTGGCTCCCAAATTTTTGAACTCCAACCGCATCAGGATTTGGCCAAGGTTCTCGTGCAATGGCTGGTCAAAGCCGGTGAGTACAAATTGCCGGTGACAGAATTAAATGTCGGCGGCGGGTTGGGCATTCGCTATACAGAATCGGACGATCCTCCTAGCATCGAGTCTTGGGCAAAGGTAATTTGCAAAGCGATTGCCGACGAATGCCAAGCTCAGCATTTGCCGTTGCCCAAGCTGCTGTGTGAGCCTGGACGTTCACTGATTGGAACGGCTTGTATCACAGCTTATACAGTCGGAAATCAAAAAGTGATTCCCGGAATTCGGACTTATCTGGCAGTTGATGGGGGAATGTCAGATAATCCCCGTCCGATTACTTATCAATCTCTCTATCGGGCCGTGATCGCTAATCGCATGGGATCACCCATGACGGAGACGGTGACGGTGGCCGGCAAACACTGCGAATCGGGAGATATCCTGATTAAAAACGCGCAACTGCCACCGGCAGAACCGGGCGATGTCTTGGTGGTGATGAGCACCGGCGCGTACAATTACAGCATGGCCTCTAACTACAACCGTCTGCCCCGACCGGCAGCGGTTTTGGTCAGAGAGGGGGAAGCCAATGTCATCTTGCAGCGAGAAACTTACCAAGACTTGCTCCGTCAAGATCGGCTACCAGAAAGACTCATCGGCTTTGCAAAATAAATGTCTGGCTGCTAAGCCACAAGCCGGCCCATCCCTGAGGAAACACAGAAGCGAGAAACAAATTTTCCTCCTCTCACTTCTGATTTCTCACTGATTCTAGTTGCCGTTAAACCTCGCTTAATTTTCAGGCCGGTTGTTGCATCTGTAACAATTTTCTCTGTAAGGGCAGGTGGCATCAGATAAAAGAGAAGTTCTGGTTTAAAGGACTGCCACAAGGGATGTCTGCTGGCATAAAATCAAGCTGTAAGGACTCAGCATTGCTGAGCCTGTCTCAAGCACAAATCTGCTAATCTTTGCTAAAAGTTCAATGAATTTGGGTCTCGGTCACGACCCTAGCTGGACTCAGTCCGTGCTGCGTCACCTTATAGACTTTTGGACGCAATGGCTCAAAGGCCCTATTGACATTGGGTTGGTTCTGGCCCTCACTTATATGGTGCTCGTCATTATTGGTGAGCGCCGCACGCTGTGGATGGTGCGGGGATTAATTATCTTAATGCTGGCGACAACGGTCAGTAACAGCTTGGATTTGAGGCTGTTAAGTTTTGTCTTGGAAAAGTTGGTGATTGGCTCGGCGGTGGCAATGGCTGTAATTTTACAGTCCGAGTTCCGCCGGTTTCTCGAACAACTGGGCCGGGGAGAAATTGTACAGCTGTTTCAACCGTCGGGGGGAGCCATTCCCAAGACCGATAGTGTACTCGATGAAATTGTAGATGCGGTGAAGGAACTTTCCCAAAACCGCACGGGTGCTTTATTGATTTTGGAAACAGGCAACCCAATTGATGAGCGGGATTTTTCCGTACCCGGAGTGAAGTTGAATGGAGAAGTGTCTAAGGAACTGCTACAGACGATTTTTCAGACAACCACACTGTTACACGATGGGGCTGTTTTAATTCGGGCCTCTCGTATTGTTGCAGCCGGCGTGATTTTGCCACTTTCTGAACGCACGGCTTCGCGACAGCTAGGGACGCGCCATCGTGCGGCAATGGGAATTACAGAACGTGTCGAAAATTGCCTGTGTGTCGTTGTATCTGAAGAAACCGGCTCTATTTCCTTAGCAGAAAGGGGCACACTATATCGACCTTTAACCAGCAGTAAACTGAAAGAACTGCTAGAGGCTCGATTTTCTCAATCTGTTGAGCGCGAAGCAGTTGCTCCTAATTTGCGTCGGTTGGGAATACTAAGTTCTCGGATATTGGCACTTGTTTCGCGTTTTCTGCGTCTTCCATCATCGGCTTCTGGTGATAAAAAATGACTGCTAAGCCAACTGTTTTACAAGAGTTACCTGCTGACCTTAACCAAGAACGTCTGCCCAGACACGTAGCAGTGATTATGGATGGGAATGGCCGCTGGGCCAAGCGTCAGGGCCTACCTCGGATTATGGGCCATCGGCGGGGGGTCGATGTACTAAAGGATCTATTGCGTTGCTGTCGGGACTGGGGAATTAAAGCGCTGACTGCTTATGCATTTTCTACAGAAAATTGGGGCCGGCCTCTAGAAGAGGTTGATTTTTTGATGACCCTGTTTGAACGTGTCCTGCGGCAAGAGTTACGGGAAATGATGCAACAAGACGTTCAGATTCATTTTGTGGGAAATTTAAATGCGCTCCCGCGAACACTCCATGCAGAGATTGAGCGGTCAGTAGATGAGACTCGCCACAACCAGGGAATTCAATTTACTGTCGCTACAAATTATGGAGGTCGGCAGGAGATTTTACAGGCTTGCCGAGCCATTGCAGTGCAAGTGCAGCAAGGTTTAATTGAACCTGATCAAATTGATGAAGCTCTGTTTGAACGCCATCTCTACACTGCCGGCATTTGTGATCCCGACTTGCTGATTCGCACCAGTGGAGAAATGCGCTTGAGCAATTTCCTGCTATGGCAGGTAGCTTACTCAGAACTTTACATCACAGAGACGCTGTGGCCAGATTTTGATCGGGCGGAGTTTCATCAGGCGCTGAGTGCTTACCAAAAGCGGGATCGCCGCTTTGGAAAAGTGTAAGTTTTGAATGCGTGAATTGTTGAGGTACAGGACAGTTCACGCATTTAAAAGTTTTATGGGCCAGAGAAAACAGCCGCTTCAATGTCACTGCGGCTGAGGGAGTATTTAAAGGATCGTTGAATATCTTGCCCCTCCTCGCCGGCATTGAAATAACGCACAGTCAACTGGTCAATATCAAGGGTGAGTTCGGCTTCCCAGCTCGCTTGCTGTAGGTGCCAGCAGTGGAGCTGGTTGCGATCCTGCTGGCATCCTTGGGAGCGCAGCCAGTCCTCAATGTCTGGGAGGGGATGGTTGTATAGCGGAGTATCGGCGGGTGGAATGGACATAAGGTTAAAGGGTTGAGTTAGATAATTGCAGTAATTCCAGATTTATAAAGTGAGGAGTGAGAAAGGTGTTCTCTCATTTCTCACGCTTCGCGGTTAAGGAATTAAAAGGTTGGGACGCCGGCATATCGTAGGTAATTTCTTGAGCCGGCATTTTTTGTCTGAGTTCGCTATTAAACCCTACAGGTTGCAAGGCTGCATCGCCCCGCGTTAAGCCGACAGCAATCGCTAACAACAGACAGCCAATAAACGTCATCCCCAGAATGAAGAGGGCAAAGACTTCACCGGCAGAAAGCGGGCGCTCAGTGGGGTCTAGATACGCCGAAGAGTATTGCTGGTTCCCAGACTGGCCAATCGGGCGGTTCAGATTAGCCGGTGGCTGAATAACGGAGATGTTGGAGTAGCGAATCTTTTGATCGTAAGCCATCCGCCGTTCTTGGTTGCTGAGGGTGGCGTAGGCTTCGTTCAGTTTTTGGAATTTTTCCTTTGCCGTAGTCGGGGGCAAGTCCGTTGTATCCGGATGATAGCGCTTGCTTAATTCCCGATACGCTCGCCGGATTTCTATGGCTGACGCCGAAGGATGCAGCCCTAGCAGGGTGTAGTAGCTATTCGCTAGGGCGGTGCGATCATACACCACTCGATACTCATCTTTTCGCTTTGCCCTGTTCTGAGTCACCGAAGCTCCACCATGCTTAGTGTTGAATGCTTTTCAACTATTTTAACGAGCTTGGGCATTCTGCGCTGTTCCTAAAATTTTTAGCAACTGGGCCGGCATCACACGTAACGATTCAACCACCGGCACCCCCTGCAATAAAGTTGACCCAGTTAGCTGTCAATCCTTAATTTACGATTGGAATGTGTGAGAATTGCTTTTCTGTGATAAACGATTCCACCAATTGCTGAGAGCAATAACCAGCCCAGAATATTTACCCGTAAATCAAATAAAGTGACATCAAACAGGTGAAATAACGTACAGGCAAAGAACGCAAGCAGATAGGTGAAAAAAATTAAGCGATCAGGTGAAGATGCTATGTTTCTCTGCTCAGTAGAAGAACTGAGGGCAATTATCTCTGTAGGATAAACAGCCGGCCAATCACGTAATAGCAAGATGCCTTGAGCCAAAACCCAGCCAACGACACCACATAATAGCAGCGTTGTAGGAATGCCGGCTTCAGAACTGAGCATCAAAATCAAATTGTGGGGATGACCCAGCCATTCATGCATCTGTGCTTGGTAAAGTGAGGTAAAATTCCGCAATCCCCAACCAGTCCAGGGACGCGCTAAGGTCAAATCCCAAGCAAATTGCCACTGAGTCGTGCGGATCAGCGCTTCTGGGCGGTGTGGATACATCTGGTCATTAATTCGCGCCCAGAAATAAGGAGGAACGGCGATTCTCAGCCATTGCCGGAGGGGATCAGGCCCAAAAGCTGCCCCCAGAAGACAGCCGGCCACCCCAACAACAACAGCCACCAACCACCGCCAGCCTAAATAGACGGCGAAGGCCAAACAGGCCAAACCGGCAATTCCCCAAGCATTGCGAGAATTCGTTAAAATCAGCGCGGCTGCATTGTCGGCAACTGCCACCGTCAAAAATACCCAGCGTCTGAAACCGGCGTCTGTTGCCCAACCGGCATTCCAGTAACGATTTGCGATTTTTAAACCGCTGTCGTCAGGTTTTGAGCGGGTTTCCTTTAGCTGCCATTTCAGCAGCAACGACCGATAAGTTTCTAGCCATAACCCTAGGGCAAGAATAAAAGTCGCGACGAGATAGCTGGCTAAAACATTCGTATATTCAAAAACAGAAGACATCCGACCAGGGGGATTGCCAGTAGGTGCCAGCAGCCAATCTACAATAATCCATAAAAATCTTATCGGGCCGGCCCAGCCCCAAAATAGCTGTCCCAAGCCGATAATCACCACCGGCACCGAACCGATCACTAAAATCCATGCGATTCGCCGCAGTTGAGCCGGTGTTTGGATCAGAACGCTGAACGCCGGAAAAAATACAAAAAATGGTAAAAAATTAAACAGACCGAGAAACGCGGTAGGCCGATCATTAGCAAAGCCGGCAGTAATCACCAACCAGACCAATAAAACAATCAAGGCTTGATTGGCCGGACGCCGAATGATCGTGTGGAACTGCTGTTTCCACGTCACTAACATCGCCCACGCGAGTCCCAAGACTGCCAATAGTGGAGCCAAAGGGAGAAAAAAAAGCGCCACTTGGGCACAATTCCAAGGAGCCTGTAATCGGGAGTCAGGAGCCAATTTTAGATTTTCGATTTTCGATTTATACATTATCAATCAAAAATCTAACCCCTAAAATCTTAAATTTATGCGAGTTCCCAACATTCAGAGCGGGTGAGGCGAATTTGAGCCAAAGCAACGATAGTGGGAATAATCCGAGCATAGTTGGTGGAAATGGCCCGCCAACCTAAATCTGCTAAAAACCAAGTCCACAACACCGGCCCAACAAACGCAAAGACACTGCGGGCTGCGCCATAACGGGCTGCGCTCACGGCCATGCCCCGACGGGCTGTTTGGAGTGCCACATATTGCTCAAACCCTTTAGCCGCTGCGGTTCCGCCCACGGCTAACGTCTGCTTTGCCATTTGATAGGTGGCGAAGTGAATGGCAAACTGGCGGGCAATTTGTTGCAGCAGCACTGGCTGGATGACAGAACTTACCGCTAAAGCGCTACCACCTTTAAAGAGCAAGCCTAAAGGGTCTTTTTGGACTGAAAGCGGCAGAGGTTTTGATAGCTTGGTTTGGGCGAGGGAATTCTGTACGCGCCTGGTTAAGGCTTCTTGTTCCGAAGCCGGCAGTTTTTTCCAGGTTCGACCGAGTAAGTTGAGAAAAACTTCAGCTTCTAAATCGGTTGTGGATAGCTGATTTGAATAAGAAATTTTTAGATAGCGGCAGACTTGAATTAGGACTTGCCGATAGCTCACTTGGTCGCTACGCCCCCGCAAAACGGTGATTCCATCTGCTGCTAAATAGCGAAATCGCTGTTCAATGGCATCCAACCAGGCGTGCCGATCTCGGCTTTTCACATCTATTGGCGCAGGGGTTTGAACATAATCGAGGGGGTTAAACCGGCGGCAAAATAGAATGTCCGTCAGTTGTTGCAATTCTTCTTCTGTTGCCAGTTCCAGTGCAGCTCTTAGCTCGTCCAATGTCGGCTTCCTCCCTTTATTTACCTGCGGATACGCTTGCCGAACGCTCTTGGCCTGCGCCAGGATCGCACACACAGATTCCCACTCTTACTTATTCTACTATTGTGGCTTAGAGCGATTTTGAATTTTGCCGGACAGGATTTTCGATTACTCTAAAATTTTATATTTAAACTGATTGGCTGATGACTGATAGCTCACTGACTTTTGATGTGGCGGTGATTGGTGCCGGCATGGCGGGTTTGACGTGTGCTCAATTGCTGCACCAGGCCGGTTATTCTACGATTATTTTGGAAAAATCTCGGGGGCTGGGTGGACGAGTCGCCACACGCCGAGTGCAGGAAATTCGTGCGGATCATGGGGCGCGGTATTTAGAACCGAAGGGCCAGCACTTACGGCGCTTGGTTCATATTTTGTCGGCCCACAATATTGTAGAGCTGTGGACAGACAAGAAGTATATATACGACGAAAATAATGGCTTGAGGCCGGCAACCCCCTCAAGTTGGTGTCCCTACTATGTTGCGCCGGCAGGAATGAACGCGGTGGGCAAATTTTTAGGCACGGGTTTAGAGATTTGGTTAAGCCGGCGTGTGCTGGCAATGGCACCAACGGATCAGGGGATATGGCAGCTTTCCCTAGAATCTCCCGATGCGTTCGACAAAATGCCTCAGCTACAAGGGCTGAATGCGAGGGCTGTTGTCGTGGCCATTCCGGCCCCCCAAGCTATGACGATCCTTGAGCCGGTTCAGACGCAGCTGCCGGCTGATTTTATTGCAAACCTGCGCTCTGTGGAGTTTGAGCCATGCCTCAGCGTGATCGCCGGCTACTTACCCCATCGACAGCGAGATTTAGCTCAGCGAGAGATTGCTTGGAAAACAGTTGTTTTTCCCCACGACGATCAACTGGCGTGGATCGGATGGGATAGCAGTAAGCGAACCGACTCTCAGATGCCGGTGTTTGTCGCCAACAGCAGTGCTACCTTTGCTCAAAGTTATTTAGAGGCAGAAGATTTACAACCAGCCGGCCAGACGCTGCTAGATCGTGCCGGCGAGTATTTAAATTCTTGGCTGAATAGCCCCGATTGGTTGCAGGTTCACCGCTGGCGCTATGCCTTTGCTAGTCGGCCAATTCCTGAAACCTGCCTTACTGCCACAGTGCCGGTGCCGGTGGTTTGTTGTGGTGACTGGTGTGGCGGCAACCAAATTGAAGGGGCATTAGAATCTGGCAAAGCCGCCGCAGAACACATTAACCAGCAATTGCGACATCTGCCGATGCCGGGAGAAGGGTTTTGGGATGTGATCGCACGAGAATAATTCTCAGTTTTAACCGCATCCCGCACCCTGACTTATTGACGCTTTGATGATTTCTTCTCCCTCCTAATTCAGAGGAAAATTAACTTTTGTGAATTTGCCCCAGTTAGTAATTTCTTACTCCTCTTTGTGGCTTTGCTGGCCGCCCTTTTTGCCAATTTCTGACATATGCTTGCGGTTTTTGCTGACAGCCTCGCCACCCTTTCTCCCAATTTCAGCCATGTGCTGCCGATTTTGGCTCACAATCTCACCGCCCTTACGACCGGCTTCCTTAGCCTCCTCAGGCGAAAATTTGTGAGCGGTTCCCTTTTCATGAGCGGCTTGACCGCCCTTGCTTGCGATCTCACGCTGTTTTGCTTCGTCCATTGACGCAAATCCGCGCTTACTTTTGTCTGCCATAACAAGACTTTTTAGGGTTTAGACTTCTTGACTTGTGGCCTTATCCTAAAAATCTTTGAGGGGCAGTTTCATCTTTCTATAGACTTATCTAATTTTTAAAGTTTTTATACCCTAAGACGTATAAATATCCCTCTTTTTAGTCTTTCGCCAATTTCCTTTTAAACGTATTTTTGAAAGGCTCAAGTCAAAACTTAAGAAAAATAATAGATAATCCTAAATACTGAAATCTGATATAAAATTAAAAGGGCGTCGTAAAAAGTTAATATTTAATTTGTTAAACTGACCATAGAAACCGCGTTTATGCGTCTCCACAAACAACAGAGATTTATCACAGCCTGAGGGTTATACTAAATCTATAGGTTTATAGACTAAAAAATTAAAATTTTCTACGGGGATTTTTTTCTAACCTTTAACAAGCAAAAAAAAGACTGTATCAAAAAAATTTAACCCCAGCGTTTTTTGCGTCAGAACACAAAATTGACAAAAGTTTATTTGTGTAGGTCTAGCGGCTTTTTAAATTAAAAAAAATAATTTTCGTAGGAGAAGGTCTAAATTGTAACTTTTAGAAATGAAGGGCAAAGACTCAAATAACAAATTGAAAACTAGCTGACAAGTCTAGAAATTCTTTTTTTACTTTCGCCTTTCCCTCCCACTTCTTTTCAATCTCTCCATCCCCTAATCCTGGCTATATTCCCAGGAAAAGTTACAGGAAACTTGAGAATGAAGGATTAAACCTTAGCAATTACGCTGAGCTGCTTACTGATGATCCATGTCATCTGCAGCGCCCATGCCCTCATTTTCACTCTTAGAGTCCTCAGGGCGACTGTCGCGGTAGAAACGTCTCTTTCCAAACCGGCCTGTTGTTGACCGTTTACGAAACCGGCGAGCGTAAGCTTGGTTCCGAAGGGCTTTTTCTTTTTTAGGATTGCGGCGTTTAGCCATGTTGGCCTCAAAAAAACAACTGATTGAGCAAGTAAAACTTGTTACTCACTCCTAAAGCAGCTCGAAAGCTGTGATGAAACGTCCAAATGCCTTGGCAAGTTGAAATGTTTACTTTAGCACAATATCAATTTGCTTTTGTTTTTGCTGATCGCTAACACGGCTCACACTTCACTGTTGACAAGTTGTTGCGCCAATTGCAGCGCTTCTTCGGGTGTAGAAATTTTGCCTTCTGCGTGTGCCACCCCAATTGCGGTGAGGAGTCTGCCAACTAGAGGACCAGGCGGTAAATTCAAAGCTGTCATCAAGTCTCTGCCAGTTAGTGGGGGAACCGGATGTGCGACGGGATCGTTGGGGGTGAGAAAGCGCTCAATTAAAGGCGTGATCGCATCCACCGGCATCCCTGACGCTACGGCAAAAACGGCGAGTGAGGGAAACACCGTACCGATATTGCGAAATAAAAAATACTGCTCTGGCACGGATAAAGCATTTGCTGCCGGCAGCAAATCTGGCAAAAAGTTTAACACCGCCAGGACAGCTTGCATTTCAGGCCGGCTGTACTTTAGGCGCAATAATTGAGCTTCAGCTTTCTGGATATCTGGATCGAGCAAACTCGTCAATTTAGCAACAGCTAATAACGAGGTTTTTGAGGTATCTCGTAAGCAGCGGCACAGTTCTGTACCAAAATCTGGCCAAGTATGCTGGAGTTTGGCAGCGGACTCATCAACGGCTGCAACTCGAGCCAAACTGCTGCCGGTGGCGCTGGGAAACCACGTTTGAACTAAGCCATCTTCCCAGGCGGCTTGTAGCTGGGGTGTTCCCTCGGAAGTAGCGAGAAGGTAGCTCAATTCACTACGCACTCGTTCTGCTGCGATATAACCCAGCAGGGGTGCGAAGGCGCGAATTGCAGTCCTCGTTGCTGGCTCTATAGAAAAATTTAACTGTGCGGCTTGCCGGTATGCTCGCAACAGGCGCAACGGATCATCTTTGAGGTTTGCCGGCGCAACCATCCGCATTAAACCGGCCTCAATATCGGCACAGCCTTGCAGCGGGTCGATGAAGACGCCGGTGTGAGGATTATAAGCGATCGCATTTACGGTATAGTCTCGCCGGTTTAGGTCGCGTTCTAGACTGTCGCCTTCCTGTTGGGCGAAGTCTACTGTCGCATTTTTAAATACCACGCGGGCGATCTGCCGGTCGGCATCAAGCAGCACAAACCCAGCACTGTACTGTTCCGCTATTTGGCTAGCAGTTTTAACGGCTTGTGCCGGCATCACAAAATCTAAGTCTAAATACTCACGGTGTTTCAATAGCAGCGCGTCCCGAACTGCGCCTCCGACTAAATAAGCCGGTTGCGGCAGTAATTCTAGGCTAAATGGCCAATATTCAGGAGACAGGGGAAAGAATGCTGCGGATGGAAGATTTGCCATACTTAAATTTTGCCCCATAACCGGGCAGCGCGCGAACCAATCGGTTATCGGTGTAAAATGCCAGCATAGTCACAAAAATTAACCAGATCAAGAAGCGACTAGCCTGTTAAGCCGGCTAAATGTGTCAATCGTTAATAACAATGCTGCGCCGGCAGCCAGAATTTTCAGCTCAGATTTATTGCAATCTCAAATCTAATTTGTCTTAATTGTAATATCAGAGATTTCTTCAAGCTACCTGTTGAAATGTCAAGAGGTTTTTAATCATGTGTATTTGTGTTAACTGCCACTATGTAGACCGTTGCCTAACTTATAATGCTGTCGAAACCCAGCATGAAGAACGTCACCTTACTGAAACTCCAGATTTTGAACCAATTGAACCCACGATTAATGTTAATATCCGCCCGCGTGGGGATGAAATTGAAATGGAATGGGATGTTGTAGGGTGTACGAGTTTTAAACAAGAGATGGGCAAGTGGGCGCGGTTGCGTCCGGGCGAGCTGATCCCTACTTAGGGAAGGGGAACTGCCGGGATCATAAAAAGAATTCAGAAGTCGGCGTGAATAAGGAAAAATATCTTCTGAATTCTTTCTATCTCATTTAATTATTTTTTAAGCAATTTTCAGGTAGGAAAGTGTCAAAGTGAACCGCCAACGCATCGAACCAGGCCCAGGACAAGAATCTGTTTGGGATTATCCACGTCCCCCTCGGTTGGAGGACTCGTCTAAGCATATTCAAGTGATTTTTAATGGCATTACAATTGCTGACACGCACCGCGCTAAACGGGTATTAGAAACCAGTCACCCGCCGGTTTATTACATTCCCCCTGAAGACATTAAGATGGAGTATCTTTCTAAGACTCCACAATCAAGTTTTTGTGAGTGGAAAGGGCGGGGAGGTTACTATACGGTTATGGTCGGTGATAAGCAAGCACGCGATGCCGGTTGGTTTTATCCAAACCCAACGCCGGCGTTTGCTTCTCTCAAAGATTATGTTGCCTTTTATTCCAGTCGGATGGAAGCTTGTTATGTGGATGGTGAAAAAGTGCAGCCACAGCCTGGAGATTTTTATGGCGGCTGGATCACAAATGAGATTGTAGGGCCATTTAAAGGAGATGTCGGTACTTGGGGATGGTAAGGTTAAGGGGTTAAATCTCGCTCTAATTTTCTTAAGTAATTCAATCCTAAGAAAATTGCAGCGAGGCTTCCTGAAACGCAAATATCGCCGGCTGCTATTTTATCTAAAACTTCGGATGCCGGCACTAAAACGACTTCTATATCTTCTGTAATATCTAAGACTTGTTCACTTGATTTTTTAGCATTTATAGCGAAAAATAAGTGGAGTTTATTTGTGTCTTTAACGGGATTGTCATATAAAGTTGCAATTTTAGTTAAATGGCCGGCAGTGTATCCAGTTTCTTCTGTTAGTTCTCGCATTGCGCCAGATTCTGCACTCTCAACATCTGGATCAACAGCACCAGCGGGTAACTCCATAAAAATTTCACCGACTCCATGCCGGTATTGTCGCACAAACACAATTTCTTGATTTTCTGTGAGGGCAAATACAAGAGCGATATCTGGTCGAATATTTACGAAAAAATCATCAATGACTTTACCATTAGGCAGTTCGACTTCGTCTTGTCTGATTTGACACCACGGATTGTTAAAGACCAAGTCAGATTTTAAGGTTTTCCACTTTTTTAAATCTTTCATAATGTAAGTTACTATAATCTTTTTAAGGTAAATATCTTGGAAAAGTAGATTTTTTTTATTTAACCACAGATAAACACAGATATAAGCGCAGTGGGTTGTTGGAGATACGCAAATATTCGCAGATATAAAAACATGATTTATCTGGTTATGATTGGGAGCTTTTGCGTTGATTTTTGCGTGTTGATTTTGAACAGAAAAATATTCTCAAATTTTACAATAGCATTCCTGCAATACAAGCTGTCATGAAACAAGCTATGGAGCCGGCAATCATTGCTCGAAATCCTAATCTAGCTACGTCTGGCTGACGTTCTGGCACCATACCCCCAATGCCGCCTATCTGAATGGCAATTGAGCCAATATTAGAGAAGCCGCAAAGAGCATAAGTTGCAATAATTACGGCTCGTTCTGAGATTGCTTTTTTTTCTACTAATGCTTTCAAATCTAAATAAGCAATAAATTCATTAAGAATCGTTTTCTTACCCAGCAAGATACCCACTTGGGCGCAGTCAGCAATAGGAATTCCCATTAGCCAAGCAATCGGCCACATTAAATAAGAGAGGATTAATTCTAAAGAAAGTTGGGGCAAACCAACCCATCCCCCTAGCCAACCTAGCACCGCGTTTAACATCGCTAAAAGCCCCAGAAAGGCAATGAGCATCGCCCCTACATTTAGTGCTAGTTTTCCGCCTTCGCGTGCGCCTGAAGCTGCTGCATCTACGGCATTGGCATAAACTTGTTCTACCTTTACTTGTACAGTACCGGCTGTGAGGGATTTTTCGGTTTCTGGATAAAAAAGTTTTGAGACGGCTAACGCTGCCGGTGCAGACATTACTGAAGCGGCAATTAAATGTTCTGCCGGCACTCCAAAGGAAATATAAGCAGCCATCACGCCACCGGCAATCGTTGCAAATCCGCCGGTCATGACGGCATATAATTCTGATTGCGTTAGAAATGGCACATAAGGCTGAATCAGTAAAGGTGCCTCGGTTTGACCGACAAAAATATTTGCTGCACAGGAAAGTGATTCGGCCCCGGAAGTGCCCATTGTTCGCATCATTCCCCAGGCTACCCATTGCACGACTCGCTGCAAAATTCCGTAGTGGTAAAGTAAGGTGATGAAAGAGGAGAAAAAGATAATGGTTGGCAGCACTTTGAAAGCTATAAAATGATCGGCGAAGTTATCTCCAAATACAAATTTTGCGCCGGCATCAGAAAAATTTAAAAACTGGCTCACCACATCGCCCAAAAACTTAAACACAGCAAAACCGGCAGATGTCTTGAGAATGAGCAGGGCGAAAATTAACTGCAAAGCAATTCCCCACAACACCGGACGCCACCTTACCGCCTGCCGGTTTATGGAAAAAGCATAGGAAAGCCCGACAAAAAATACCAATCCCAGCAATGAAATTGCTCGTTCCATCTTTTAATTTGAGATTTGAGTTTGAGATTTTACTTCGTCACAATTTAAGTAGCCGGTAGCCTCTAATCCGAGACAGCGAGTACAATAGTAATTTACAGCTCCCTCAGCGCGGCTAAGCGCTTGAATTCCGGTTATGTCTTTGCCCATTGTTGCTATTATCGGACGCCCAAACGTGGGCAAATCCACCTTTGTCAATCGCCTCGCCGGCGCACAAGATGCTATTGTGCATGATGAACCGGGCGTAACGCGAGATCGCACCTACCAGCAAGCCTACTGGGGTGATCGCGAATTTATGGTCGTAGACACCGGCGGCTTAGTTTTTGACGATAACACTGAATTTTTACCCCTGATCCGCGAACAAGCATTGGCTGCGTTGGCAGAGTCCAGCGTCGCGATCTACGTCGTAGACGGACAAACAGGACCGACAACTGCTGATGAAACAATTGCAGACTGGTTGCGCCAACAAACTGTACCTGTTTTACTTGCCGTCAACAAATGCGAATCACCTGAACAAGGATTAACCCAAGCTGCCCAATTTTGGGAATTGGGACTGGGAGAACCTTATCCCATTTCTGCGATTCACGGTAGTGGAACGGGTGATTTATTGGATGTGGTGCTGACTTATTTGCCGCCGGTGGAGGAAATCGCCGAAACCCCTGAAATTAAAGTCGCCATTGTTGGACGCCCTAATGTCGGCAAATCTAGTCTTTTGAATGCGTTTGTTGGGGAAAACCGGGCGATCGTCAGCCCTATTTCTGGCACCACCCGTGATGCGATTGATATGGTGGTGGAACGCAATGGCCAAACCTATCGCCTCATCGACACAGCCGGTATCCGCAAAAAGAAAAACGTCGAGTATGGGCCGGAGTTTTTTGGAATTAATCGTGCTTTTAAAGCGATTCGCCGCGCGGATGTTGTCTTACTCGTGATCGACGCTGTAGATGGCATTACTGAACAAGATCAAAAACTTGCCGGTCGCATTGAAGAAGAAGGTCGCGCCTGCATCCTTGTTGTCAACAAATGGGATGCAGTTGACAAAGACTCTCACACGATTTACGAATACGAAAGACAGATTAAAGACCGGATGTATTTTCTGGGTTGGGCGGAAACCATTTTTGTCAGCGCCCAAACCGGCCAGCGAGTTGAGAAGATTATAGACTTAGTCAATACCGCCGCTGAACAGCATAAACGCCGCATCAGCACTGCTGTCATTAATGAAGTCTTGCAAGAAGCGCTTAGCTGGCACTCTCCCCCAACGACCCGTCAAGGCCGGCAGGGAAAAATTTATTACGGCACTCAAGTCAAAAGTCAACCGCCTACGATTGCCTTGTTTGTCAATGATATTCAGCGGTTTAATGACAACTACCGCCAATACATCGAACGTCAATTCCGCAAACATCTGGATTTCACCGGCACTCCCATTCGTTTGCTTTGGCGTGGCAAAAAACCTCGTGAAGCAGAACGGGAAACCGCTAACCGCGCGACCCGTCATTAGAGTTTTAGATTTTAGAGTTTAGATGGATGTGAAATCTAAACTCTTTCTGTAGGGGCGAATTTTTGATACGCTAACAGTGCCGGTTCCGACGCCCCTACTTCATACAGATTATGCCAAATCTCTGATAAAGTTTAATTAAAAATCGAACAGATTTTAGCCAAAAAATTGTTAATTTGACAAATAGATAAAAATTAAAAATACTTAATTATTTTATAAGTAAATAAATTAATGGTTTTGAGTCAAAATACCAAAGAAGATAAAATATAGGTTGCTCGAAAACCATTGTTTTATACCCAAATTAAATAACCTAACGGTAAAATTTATAACAAACATTAAAAGTTAAAACCTTCAGATGGATTTACTGCGTTCACTCCCGCTTGGACTATATCTAGAACAACCGATTACCTGGCTACACCGGCTGGATTCGCGCGTTAAAATCGCATGGCTGATGAGCTTTTTAATTGCCCCGCTTCTGGCAAATTCGGTTTGGCGTCTCGCCCTAGTGCTCATTCTAATTGTGCTGACACTTAGTGCAAAAATTCCCTGGCGAGTGTGGCGGCAGCAATTAGGCTGGCTGCTAACATTATGTACCTTTATCTTCGTTTTGGGGGCTTTTGCGCCCGATGGAATTGCTGTTAGCTATCAACCCAGACTGCCGGCAAATGAGATAACATTTGCCCAGCAGCCGGCAACTGTAGCGCCAGTGCCGGTGCGCCGCACCCCCTGGTATAACCCATTTGGTTGGGGAGAAAGTACACGGAGAGAGGGAACTGCCCCCACACAAACCGAACTCAAAAATCTTCCCCAGCCCACCGACTACAATTACATTTTATTTAATCGAGGGCCATTAAAAATTAGCCGGCGCTCACTGCAACTGGCCATCAGCCTTAGTACCTTATACTTTACGGTCATTTACAGCACAAACCTCTACCTACTCACCACAGCACCCGAAGAAATTACCGCCGGCATTGAAAGCTTAATGCAACCCCTGCGCCGCTTCAATTGGCCGGTAACAGAAATTGCCCTAACTTTAACCTTATCTTTGCGATTTATTCCCCTCGTTTTGGAAGAAGTGCAAAACTTAGTTCGCTCCATCTGGACGCGAGCCATTAACTGGAAAAAATTGGGATTCCGGGGTGCTACACAAGTTTGGTTAATGGTTGCTGAAAAACTGCTAGAAAACTTACTGTTACGCGCGGCTCAAATCGCCGGTGCGATGCAAGTGCGCGGTTTTACCAGCCCAAATCAACATCGCGTCGAGTGGTATCAATTGCGCTTAAAAACCTGGGACGGAATCGCCTTAACCGGCTTAATTATTTTCTGGGCAGCGCGGTTGATTTGGGGGTGGGAAGCCTGATTAATTTTAGATTTTGAATGGGAGAGGACTCCAACATTCTCATGCAACCCATACAACCCTGGTATTGGCGAACACTTCCCTTAGAAAATCGCACAGGCTCAGAAATTTTTGACGCCCTTTTTCGCATCTCAAATGCCGGCAACTCACCTACAACCGCAATTGCCACACTTCTAGAAAGTCCACATATACCCAATGGAGATTGTCAACCTCTAACGCGATATTCTATCTGTGCCGGCGCTCCCCGAATCGTAGATGGCAAACTCCAAATGTGGACACCGGCAGTGGGTGAAATTCTGCCCTTCCTCCGCCGTCAGCTACAACGCGCTACAAACTCACAACTCACAACTAAGGACTCAAAACACCCCTTCACCGGCGGCTGGCTAGGCTGGCTAGGCTACGATTTGGCCAAAGAAATTGAGCGTCTACCCGATTTAAAACCCGATCCCCTGCCCTTTCCGGTTGCCTACTGGTATGAACCGACATCTTTTGCTGTCCTCGATCACCATGAGCAAAACCTGTGGCTAGCTGCTAGCGATGCCGATGAACTGGATCGGATGCAGGGGCAAGTAGAGAAGGGGAGAGGGGAAGAAAGGGAGAGGGTAAGAGGGGGAGAGGGTGAGAAATCTCTAATGCCGGCTCCTAAATTCCAAATGTCTCAAGCAGAATATCAGGCAGCCGTACTGCAAGCTCAAAAATATATTCGTGCCGGTGATATCTTTCAAGCCAATCTTTCCCTGAGATTTGAAACCCGCACCACTGCTGAAAGTTGGTCGATTTATCGCGCCTTGCAACAAATTAATCCTTCTCCCTTCGCTAGCTACTGGCAGACACCTTGGGGAGACGTGATCAGCTGTTCTCCAGAACGGTTAGTGCAACTGCAAAACCGGCAAGCCCAAACCCGCCCGATTGCCGGTACACGCTCACGCGGCAGCACATCGGCACTTGACGAACAACTTGCCAAAGACTTGCTCGCCAACATTAAAGAACAAGCCGAACACATCATGCTTGTTGACTTAGAGCGCAATGATTTAGGACGAGTGTGTGAGTGGGGATCGGTTTGTGTGGATGAATTGCTTACTATCGAGCGCTACAGTCATGTCATGCACCTTGTCAGCAATGTCACCGGCACCCTGCAACCAAATTGTGACAGCGCAGATTTGATTCGCGCCATGTTTCCCGGTGGCACAATCACCGGCTGCCCCAAAGTTCGTTGCATGGAAATTATTGAAGAATTAGAGCCGGTGCGTCGCAATTTGTTCTACGGTTCTTGCGGCTATTTAGATTGGCAAGGCAACTTAGACTTAAATATCCTGATCCGTACCCTATTATTCAGTCCTGAGTCAAGCTCCACTCAGCACTCCAACATCGTTTGGGGTCAAGTGGGTGCCGGCATTGTCGCCGACAGCGATCCCCAGAAAGAGTGGTGTGAATCTTTGCAAAAAGCAAAAGCTCAGCTTGCCGCCCTCGAACAAACTCAAATATATCCCCCCTGATTGTCATAGCGCTCAAAGCCCTATTGTCAAAAGCAACAAACATTCGCGCAATGGGGGGCATTTTCTCTTAAAGTAATGGTTGACATCGTGGAGAGCAGCCACTTTGACCATTCACCTCGGGACTGATATTGTTTATATTCCTCGGATTCAAGGAGCGTTAGATCGCTTTGGTGAGCGTTTTGTGCGGCGAGTGTACACCCCGGCTGAACAGCGGGACTGTAACCAATTGCAGGGTAATTCACGCAGCAGAAACGGAGGCGGTAATCAAGCCT
The DNA here is from genome assembly GCA_019359355.1 of Microcoleus vaginatus WJT46-NPBG5. Lineage (GTDB taxonomy): Bacteria > Cyanobacteriota > Cyanobacteriia > Cyanobacteriales > Oscillatoriaceae > FACHB-68. The sequence goes on from JAHHHM010000003.1 coordinate 355,626, forward strand.
CAATCAAACGGTTTGCGGGGCGCTGGGCTGCCAAAGAAGCGGTTGTGAAAGCGCTGGGAACCGGCTGGCAGGGAATCCGCTACACCGATGTCGAAATTCAACGCCAGCTCACGGGTGTACCGCAAGTCTGCCTACATGGGGCAGCTGCCGCTTTGGTTGCTGAGTGGGGACAGTGCCAGTGGCAGGTGAGTATCAGTCACGATGGAGAGTATTGCACCGCAACTGCATTGGCGTTCTGCTCTTGGATTTAAAACTTGTTGAGGAAAGTCAGGCGTGGGTGCTCAATCAGTTTGTCCAGCACAGACCCGAAATACCGTGTTTCTTAATATCTAACGTTGAGCCATGCCAGAGGCGAATCGGACAATCAATGGATACAGAAAATTACTTAAATCATCCTACGTTTGGTCTGCTTTACCAGATATGTGTGCTGGGCGAAGACCAGCAATTGTTCACCACACTCTATGCTCAGCGTTTATTTTTTCTAGTGAGTGCCGGCACCACAGGCATGAAATTTGAGCCGGTTACTCGCGCTGATGCTCGCTTAATGGTAGAAAATCGCTTACGCTTGCTTCGCCGCACCGGCCAGATGAAGGAGTACGATCAACTGCAAGTGATTCATCACCGGACATTTCAATGACAATTGCTGAGCGGATTACGAATATTCGCGCCGGCTTACCGGCTAATGTGCGATTGATTGCCGTCACCAAGCAGGTGCCGGTGGATGCGATGCGAGAAGCTTACGCAGCCGGAATTCGAGATTTTGGCGAAAGTCGCATCCAAGAAGCGGAAGCCAAACAAACTCAGTTATCAGATTTGCCAGATATTACTTGGCACTTGATTGGGCATCTACAAAGCAATAAAGTCCAAAAAGCTTTAGAGCAATTTCAGTGGATTCATTCGGTAGACAGCTTAAAATTAGCTCAGCGCTTAGACCGGCTGGCTTCAGAGCAGCCTTTTAAGCCGCACGTTTGCTTGCAGGTGAAAATTTTGAGTGATCCCGGCAAATTTGGCTGGACGATCCCCGATTTACTCGCGGATTTGCCGGCTCTCGCCCAGTGCCGGCATCTGCAAATTCAAGGTTTGATGACAATTCCGCCCTTCGAGATAGATGAGGCTGAAACCTTGGCTGTGTTTGATAGCACTCGTGAACTGGCGACTCAAATCGCCGAACAAAACTGGCCAAATATACAAATGCAGCAACTGTCAATGGGAATGTCTGATGATTACCCGCTAGCGGTTAAAGCCGGCGCGACGATGATCCGGCTGGGGACGGTTCTGTTTGGCAAACGGACAACATAATTCTCTGGTGAATAACAAAAACGCCGGTTGCGGTATAAAATAAGCTGTTAAATTGGACAGTGCAGAGGACATAAACTTAACACTTAAGGAGTGAGCGGAAAACAGATTCCCAGAGGAAGCGCTTCAAATAACCGCCAAGCGATCTAAAAAAAGTCAGCAACCAGGAAATTCTTCTGAGGCCGGCTAAAAAACGAGATCCCAGCCATAAAATCCAATTCAATCGCTTAAAGTGAATAGGGTTTTTGTCCAAAAACTTGTAACTAGAAGCTTTGCTTAATCTTCCTATCGAGGGAATCTGTTTGTTAGAGTTAACCCTAGTTGTAATGGAGCGTCAACCGTGAACACCATATTTTCTAAGCTACGCGACTTTGTCGGTCTCAACCAGTCCGTTGATTACGAGTACGAGTACGACGAGATGGAAGGAGACAGATATCAAACGGTCTATCAAGAAGAAAATGCCTCGCCTCAAACGGCAGAAGACCGTCCGAATCGTGCTCGTTTACGCGAGCAATCTATGACCGGCGCACCTATCGGTACAGGAATAAGTAATGTGATTGGATTGCCAGGAGCTGCTAGCGGGATCTCTGAAGTGGTGGTGATGGAACCCCGCACCTTTGAAGAAATGCCTCAAGCGATTCAAGCGCTGCGGGGACGTAAGTCTGTTGTTTTAAATCTGACCTTGATGGACCCAGACCAAGCTCAGCGGGCTGTAGACTTTATTGCCGGCGGCACCTATGCCCTGGATGGCCATCAAGAGCGCATTGGGGAAAGCATCTTCCTCTTTACACCAAGCTGTGTTCAAGTCAGCACCCAATCCGGTGTTGTTCATGATGTTCTCCAGCCGCACCTGCGGGCTTCTCGCCCGGCCGGCACAGCACCCGCTGCCAACTGGACGCCAGAACAAGTACGCATGGTTCAATAAAGTTATTAGTCATCGGTAAGGGCGGGTTGGTGAAACCCGCCTGTACAGCGGTCAGTGGCCAAAACAACTGACCCCTAAGCATAAAGGACAAATGAGTATCAAGCTTGGCATCATTGGCGGTGGGGTAATGGGAGAAGCTCTATTATCCCGTTTGGTCGCTCAACAAATTTATCGGTCTGACGAAGTTTTAGTGAGCGATCCACAACCGCACCGGCGCAGTGTTTTATCGCAGCAATACGGTGTGCAGGTTACAGCAGACAATCGCGCCGTTGCTTTTGCCACAGATGTACTGCTGTTGGCGGTAAAACCTCAAGTATTTGACGCACTGACGGTAGAAATTGCCCAGACAGTTGCCTGCGTTACAGATAGCCGTATCCCGGTTGTGGTGTCGATTTTAGCCGGCGTTACGGTTAGCAAGTTGGAATCAGCCTTTCCCGGTTGGCCGGTGATTCGAGCGATGCCAAACACCCCGGCAACTGTAGGAGCCGGTATTTCAGCAATTGCCGCCGGCAAGCACGTCCAATCCCAACATCTAGAGCAAGCGCAGCAAATCCTTCAGGCAGTGGGGGAAGTGGTAGAAGTCCCCGAATCCATGATGGATGCAGTAACCGGCCTTTCGGGTTCTGGCCCTGGTTATGTTGCAATTTTAATAGAAGCCTTGACAGATGGCGGTGTTTATGCAGGATTGCCTCGTGCAGTCGCAGCGAAGTTGGCACTGCAAACAGTCTTGGGGACAGCCATGCTGCTGCAAGAGTCGGGAATACACCCCGCTGAATTGAAAGATCGGGTCACGAGTCCAGGTGGCACCACAATTGCCGGCATTGCTGAATTAGAAAACGCCGGCTTCCGTTCAGCTTTAATTCAAGCCGTGAAAGCAGCAGCCTGCCGGTCTAAAGAACTTGGCAATTCGTGAGAGATATTATTTCTAAAATATCTTTTCTTTTGTGAAAGCTAGCAGCGTCTAAAGTTCTCACAATTTTCAGCAAAGAATTCTTAAACTCTTCTTGATTTCCTTGTTCTATCGATTTTTAAAGCAGGAAACGACAAAACTTCCGATGCAGAAATACTAAACTCCATACATTCTTGCTGAGGTGTTAATTCCTGCAATTGTACTTCAAAAGAATTTAAGGGTAATCACCGGCAACTGAACTCAATATCCGCGAATCAAGCATTAAGTTCCAACTCAAAACTCGATCACTGGCGTATTTTAAAACTGTTTTCGAGCCGACAAAACTGAAGCGAACCCCTACATTATCAGACAGTAGGGCAGATAACACGGTAAAATTCAAGATTGTAAAATAATTTTAAGCATTGCTGCCAAGCGCTACCAATATCTGCCTAATTAGCCTTATGAACTTTGCCAATCTTGCAGCCCAGCTAAACGCCGGCACAGTATTGCCAGAGGGGATTGTCATCATCACCCTCTTGGTCGTGCTCGTGGGCGATCTGATTGTCGGGCGCACCTCCGCCCGCTGGACACCCTACGTGGCGATCGCCGGCCTTCTCGCTTCAACCGTCGCCCTTTATTATCAATGGGATAGCACCAACACCATTGGGTTTATGGGAGGCTTTAACAGCGATCCCCTGAGTGTCGTTTTTCGCGGCACGGTTGCCCTCTCGGCTGCGGTGACAATCTTAATGTCCATCACCTACGTTGAGCAATCGGGCACATCCCTAGCGGAATTCTTGGCAATTTTACTCACCGCCACCATCGGAGGGATGTTCCTCTCCGGCGCTGATGAACTGGTGATGATCTTTATCTCCTTAGAAACTCTAAGTATCTCCTCCTACCTCCTCACCGGCTACACCAAGCGAGATCCGCGTTCTAATGAAGCCGCCTTAAAATATCTGCTGATCGGCGCTTCCAGTTCGGCAGTCTTCCTCTACGGGGTATCTCTGCTGTACGGAATGTCAGGCGGCGAAACCCAGCTGAGTGCAATAGCAACCGGCATCGCCAACGCTAATGCCGGTCAATCTTTAGCCGTTGTCATTGCTTTAGTCTTTGCAATTGCCGGTATCTCTTTCAAAATCTCAGCGGTTCCCTTCCACCAGTGGACACCGGACGTTTACGAAGGTTCTCCAACTCCCGTTGTTGCCTTCCTTTCCGTGGGTTCCAAAGCGGCTGGATTTGCCCTTGCTATCCGCCTGTTAACCACGGCTTTCCCTGTCGTCACCGAACAGTGGCACTTTGTCTTTACCGCCTTAGCTGTGTTGAGTATGGTGTTGGGGAACGTCGTTGCCCTCGCCCAAACCAGCATGAAGCGAATGCTGGCTTACTCTTCCATCGCCCAAGCCGGCTTTGTGATGATTGGCTTAATCACGGGCACACAAGCCGGTTATTCCAGCATGATTTTTTACCTCCTAATTTACTTGTTCATGAACTTGGGAGGTTTCGCCTGTGTTATTCTTTTCACCCTCCGCACTGGCACAGACCAAATTAGCGAATACGCAGGGTTGTATCAAAAAGATCCTCTGCTTACCTTAGCACTGAGTATTTGCTTGCTTTCTTTGGGTGGTATTCCTCCGCTTGCCGGCTTCTTTGGCAAAATTTACCTATTCTGGGCCGGCTGGCAATCAGGCGCTTACGGTTTAGTCTTGTTGGGGTTAGTTACCACTGTTGTCTCTATTTACTACTACATCCGCGTCGTCAGGATGATGGTTGTTAAAGAACCCCAGGAAATGTCTGATGCTGTGAAAAATTACCCACCAATCCGTTGGGATTTAAGCGGAATGCGGCCTTTGCAAGTTGGGTTGGTACTAACATTAGTCGCGACTTCTCTGGCAGGGATTTTGTCTAACCCTTTCCTTTCTTTGGCTAATAGTTCTGTCAGCCGGACTCCGATGTTGCAAGCGACAATGGTGCAACCAAAGTCGGTGGCATCTGCGCCGGCTGTTAAGAGTGTGCCGGTGGCTAGAAGAAATTAGTTTCTTTTTCAGGCAGAATTTACTGGACAGGTTAATTATTTATTCTGTCAATTTTTGAGGAAGCGCCTGATGCAAGTCAGGCGTTTTTTGTTGGTTGGGTAATTTTTAGTTAGGCTGCAAAAAGTAGGGGGTTAAGAGTTTTTAACCACAGATGCACACAGATAAAGAGGATGATTGCTGAATATTTTGTGAGGTTGATAGCTTTGGGAGATAATTTAAGAGTTTTTTTACCGCAGATGCACGCAGATAAACGCAGATGATAGCGCAGCGTGCCGGTAGGCATAGAGGATGATTAATGATGGGGGTGGCTGGACATCTATTCCTTGTTGTGTCAAGCTTGCTAAGCTTAAGTTTATCTATCTATTAAGTTTTCAATGGGATTACTCTTGGCTGATTTTCAGCCTTTAGCCGCAATTGCTACGACTCCTGCCGGCGCTAAACGCTTGCTGTCTTTCTGTCAGAGTGCTGATGCGACTCTGTGGGTGCCAGAATCTCTATTGGATGTTGTAAAAACGCCAGGTGAGGAAAATACTCGTCTGGCAATAAAAGCTTATACTTGCCCTCTTAAAGACCACTTGGCCAACCTCTGGGCTGATCATGGGGCGTTCGTCTTCAGTCTCGCTGCCGGTGCAGTTGTTCGCCTCATTGCACCCCTTTTACAGCATAAATCCACTGATCCAGCAGTTGTGGTTGTTGATGAAACCGGCCAGTTTGTAATCAGTTTATGTAGTGGACATCAAGGCGGCGCGGATCAGCTGGCAAGGTTAATTGCTAGGCAACTGGGTGCAACTCCTGTTTTAACCGGCGCTTCGGCAGGATTAGGTTTGCCGGCAGTTGATATGCTGGGTGCTCCTTTTGGCTGGCAACGCGGTGAGGGAAATTGGACGGGTGTAAGTGCGGCAGTTGCGCGAGGGGAAACGGTGCAAGTCGTTCAACAAGCCGGTTCAACTCTCTGGCAATCTCACCTACCCGCAGGACATCCTTTTTATTTTGAGAGAAGGGAAGAAAGAGAAAATGCCCCATCCCCCTACCTTGAGGTTGGCGCAGCCTTGCCCCATGCCCAAATTTGGATTACTCCTAAACAACCACTTCTCATCTCCTCAGCCATCGCACAAATACAGTGGCATCCCAGAGTTTTATGGGTGGGAATCGGCTGTGAACGGGGAACGTCGAGACAATTAATTGAAACTGCTATTCAGCAAGTATTTAAAACCCATCAACTCGCGTTAAAAGCCATTGCCGGCATCGCGACTATTGATATAAAAGCCGACGAAGTGGGAATTATTGAACTTTGCCAAGATTGGCAATTGCCGTTAAAAACTTTTCCAGCAGAAACCTTACGCGGCATCTCTGTTCCTACCCCTTCAACAATTGTAGAAGCAGAAGTTGGGACTCCCAGTGTTGCTGAAGCTGCGGCAATTGCAGCCGGCAACGCATTTTCTCATCCCTTAATGCCGGCACAAAATTCCCTACTAATACCTAAACAAATTTACCGAGATCCCGAACAACCGGGCGCAGTGACGATTGCCATCGCTCAATCCCAGCAAGAATATACCGGACGTACCGGCACTCTATTTCTAATTGGCACAGGTCCGGGAAAACTCGATCAAATGACGCCAGCGGCTCAAACTGCTGTCACCCAAGCTGATGCCATCATCGGATATTCCCTCTATATCGACCTGATCGCCCCTCTGCTACGTGCCGGTCAAATCGTTGAATCCCTACCCATTACCCAAGAACGGCAACGTGCCGAACGCGCAATTGAGCTGGCAAATTGGGGTTTAACGGTTGCCGTTGTCTCTTCGGGTGACTGTGGTATCTATGGCATGGCCGGCTTAGTTTTGGAAGAACTCCGCGCCCAAGGTTGGGATGGGAAAGTGCCGGCAGTCCAAGTTTTCCCCGGCATCAGCGCCTTGCAATCTGCGGCTTCTCGCGTTGGCGCACCGTTAATGCACGACTTCTGCGCCATCAGCTTGAGCGATTTACTGACGCCTTGGGAAGTTATAGAAAAGCGCCTTACAGCCGCTGCAATTGCAGACTTTGTAACAGCGCTTTACAATCCGCGCTCACTCACTCGAACTGAGCAGATTGTGAGCGCCCAGCAAATTTTCTTAAAACATCGTCATCCCAACACGCCGGTGGCTATCGTTCGCTCAGCTTATCGGGATGATGAAGAAATTACAATCACCACCCTAGACAAATTCAAGGAAATACCGATTAATATGCTGACAACTGTCCTGATTGGCAACAGCAGCACCCGTACCCATGCAGATTGGATGATTACCCCAAGAGGTTATCTGGGATTTGATGCTGAATCTGGCAAAGAATCAACCCCGCGCGAGCCGATTTGAGGCGAATTCGACATCGGCTGCACAAACTTGCTCACTGCGCCGGAAACAAACGACAGCACGACTGAACCCATCAGCGCGGAAAAGATATTTCCAACGATAAAGCCAGGTGTGACTGCGCCGACTAGCTGAAGTGTCAGGGCGTTAACGACAAACAAAAACAAACCTAAAGTCAAAATTGTAACGGGAAGTGTTAAGACGACCAAAAGCGGTCTGACAATTGCATTAGCTAAGCCCAAGACAACTGCCGCAATGCCGGCAGCCGCAAAGGTTTGAACTTCCATGCCCGGTACAATATAGGAGGTAAAAACCAGGGAGCAAGATGCAACTAACCAAGTTATTAGAAAGTTTGGCATGATATCACCTTTGTTAAACTTCATCTATTCAGATCGTAGACAAAAATAAGGGCGATCTTGTATACCGGATGAGATAAGCACAAAGACAGATTTACCAGCCAAGAAGTCTAAGCGGCTATGTATTTATTTTTTTGTTGAGATATAAGGGGAGATTGGAAGAGGCATTGTCTGAGGTTAATCTGCTGCAAAAATAGTGAATTAGATACGTGTTCGTTTAACAATTTATTTGAGCCAGAAGTTTTCTATGGTTAAAATTTTTGTTTTTTAAAACAACATAAAATAATTTAAAATTTTAAAGCGCTGCCAACTACTCGATGACAAGTGAGGGCGATACAGTTAGCGTAACCTGCCGTTAGGCAGAGGGGCGCGTCAGCGCTAGCATTCGGAGCATAAATCTTTAGCTCGATTTATATTTGCTCAGGCCGAATGCTTAGCCCCTACTCCGGGAATATTTGCTCAAGGCGTTCAATTTCATCCGATATTCTTATGATTTTTCGGCTACTGGCTGCATTTCTACTCGCACTGATTTGTTTGTGCCGGCCCTCCCCAGCCCAAGCACTAGACTATCCCCCGCCCCTGTCATTTAGTAACGCTCAACTGAGCCGGCAAGATTTTTCTGGGCAAACTCTGCAAGTAGCAGAATTTTCTAATGCCAATTTGGAATTTACCAACTTTGCCAATGCCGACTTACGGGGCGCAATCTTTAGTGCTTCGGTCTTAACAAAAGCGAATTTTCACGGTGTAGATTTAACCAACGCAATGGTGGATCGCGTCAACCTTAACGGTGTCGATTTAAGCGATGCGGTTTTGGTAGAAACTATTTTGCTGCAATCAATCTTTAATAATACAAACATCGCCGGCGCTGATTTCACAGATGCCATGCTTGACGGTGCTCAAGTTAAAGAACTCTGCGCCAAAGCTTCCGGTGTTAACTCAAAAACCGGCGTGTCCACTCGTGACTCATTGGGGTGCCGGTAATGGTAATTGAGCGAGTCGGAATCATTGGCGGCGGACAGTTGGCTTGGATGATGGCTGCTGCCGCCGAGAAATTGGGTGTTAAATTAATCATCCAAACGCCTAATCAGAGTGATCCAGCCGTTGCCATTGCTGCGGATACTATCTTGGCACCCATAGATGATGCCGAAGCCACTGCACAGCTAGCCAGCCGGTGCGACGTGATCACCTTTGAGAATGAATTTGTTAACCTAGACGCCTTAATGCCTCTAGCTGAAAAAGGCGTTTGCTTCCGCCCCAGCCTGCAAGTTTTAGCGCCCCTACTAGATAAATACCACCAGCGCTCCTATATGCGCGATTTAGGACTGCCGGTGCCAAGATTTTTCGCTTTAGAAGAAAAATCAAGCGCCCAAGCACCGGCTCCCCAAATTAAACCCTCCGATTTCCCGCTGGTGATGAAAGCCCGCCGGCATGGTTATGATGGCCAAGGCACTGCAATCATTCAAAGCCAATCCGAGCTAGAAGCGACTTGGGAGCAATGGAAATATGTGCCGGTGATGTTAGAGGAATTCGTACCCTTTGAGCGAGAATTAGCGGTTATTGCCGCCCGTTCCCTTGCCGGTGAGATTGCGATTTACCCGATTGTAGAAACTCAGCAAGAAAACCAAGTCTGCCGGCGTGTGATTGTGCCGGCTAACCTTGAGCCAAAAACAATAATAGACATTGAAGAAATTGCCCGCACCCTTTTAGAAAGCTTGCAGGCAGTTGGGATCTTTGGGATTGAGCTATTTTTGACTGCCGGCAATCAGGTGCTGATCAATGAAATTGCCCCCCGCACCCACAATTCTGGCCATTTCTCCCTTGATGCCGGTGAAACGTCCCAATTTGAACAGCATCTTAGAGCTGTTTGCAATCTACCCTTGGGAAACCCAAATCTTAGTTGTGCCGGTGCCGTAATGGTGAATTTGTTGGGTTATGAGCATTCCCAAAATTCTTACCTTGACAAACGGCAAAAGCTGGCTGAGATTCCTCAAGCTCATGTGCACTGGTACGGCAAGACAGAATCGCGCCCTGGACGCAAATTGGGGCACGTTACGGTTTTGCAAAATTCCCCATCCGCCCATCTGCGGCAAGAAAGCCTGAAGCTAGCCCAGATTTGTGACTCGATTTGGTACGGTTGATACCCCCTTGCGAACCCAAGGGAAGCGATTACAATAGAAGAGGTTCAACTGAGACGTTGGTGACTGCCAATAATGTTTTATGATCTATGTCTTGTTGAAAAAGGGAACCTAATAGTTTCTAGCAGCAGTAGACCGGCCAAGTAGCCGGAAACTTTAAGCTAGACAATCGGTGCCCACCTGGATTTTTCCAGGTCAAAAACTGAGGTAAGACGGCGTTTCGGTGAACCCACAAAAAATTTCTCCTGTGTCTAGAGGACAGAGGAGTTTTTGCTTTTCGGTGAACCCACAAAAAATTTCTCCTCTGTCCAAAGGACAGGGGAGTTTTTGCAATCAGCCGTAACTAAACTAACGTGAGTTCGGGTTAAATAGACTCAGGCAAAAAGGCATCGGTTATGAGGGACGGTTTCTTGGGCTGATGACAGTAGGCAATCAATCCGCAGACCAAATTGACCAAGCAGTTGACGGGTGAACGG
>JAHHHM010000043.1 GCA_019359355.1 Microcoleus vaginatus WJT46-NPBG5
GGGCGCTTTTGGCGCTTCGCTTTCGCGTCGCTTTCCTTGAGCGCTTTACTAATCTATCAACTCACACAGACTCTGTCAACCCTTTTTGCAAAATTATTTGAAAATATTTTTCCAGCACTCTCAAACCCCCTGCAGGTAACGCTTTGAGTTAGCTTATCTCTATGAAGAAAAACTCTAATAGGGAAATGTACGCTGTGAGTGCGAACGCTGTTTTGCCGCCCTTGCTGGTGCTGGAGCCGCTTTTGGAGGGCTGGCTGCTGGAAGATATAGGCCGAGGTGATCGCACGACCCAAAGCTTATTTACGGTCAACGTCCCAGATGGACAAGCCGAATGGATTGTTAAGGAACCGGGCATCATCACCGGCCTGCCTATCGCTGCGTTGGTCTTTCAGATGTTGAATGATAAGGTTCGCTTCGTGCCTACTGTTGCCGAAGGTGAATGGTGCAACCCAAAGCAAGTCATCGCTCGCCTTAATGGCCCCCTAGATGCACTACTCATGGGTGAACGAGTGGCCTTAAACCTAGCAATGCGTCTTAGTGGCATCGCCAGCTTGACACGCAAATATGTTGAGCAAATTTCTGATCTACCGGCACAGCTGGTAGATACTCGCAAGACAACGCCTGGTCTTAGGCTTTTAGAGAAATACGCAACCCAAGTCGGAGGAGCTAAGAACCACCGTATGGGGCTAGATGACGGTGTGATGATTAAAGATAACCACATTGCCGCGGCCGGCAGCATTGGCGCAGCAATCACCCAAATTCGAGCGCGAATTCCTTACCCTCTCACAGTAGAAGTGGAAACAGAAACACTAGCTCAAGTAGAAGAAGCCCTCAACCACAGGGCGGACATCATCATGCTAGACAATATGCCTGTTGAGCTGATGCAGCAAGCCGTGCAGCTAATTCGGGCTTCAAATCCTCACATCAAAATTGAAGCATCGGGCAATATCACCTTGGAAACCCTGCGCTCTGTGGCCCAAACCGGCGTAGACTACATTTCCACCAGTGCTCCGATCACTCGCTCAACTTGGCTAGATTTAAGCATGAAACTAAACACCGGCACCCAGTCGGTTCAAAAAGAGGCTCACTAACATTTAGTTAATTTTCCTACTGAAAGATAAAGTGCATTAAACAATAAATCTACCAGCCCCATCGCCAAATTTATATAGGCTGATCTTGGTAGGACGGGTAGATTTCTCACTAGCATATTTCCAGTTCGGAATTTTTAAGCACTACTACTTCGAGATAAAATGCACCCAAAAGCTCCCATCTGGAATGCAGACAGTGCGGATCAGCTGATAGGAGTAATGTAGATAAGCTCCACTGCAATCTGTCCGATATCCTTCAGGACTCCATTCTCCATAAGGATCGTGGACATAGAAGCCTTCGTCATCGTAACCGACGATAGCAATAAGGTGACCAAAAGAAGAGAAAAAGCCATGTATCACAACCGGCTTACCCTCTGATAGCCAATCTTGAACTTCCTCAATTGTCGCATTTTCTTTAAAATGATCATGACATCCGTAAGCTTCCACAACTTGAATTAATTCATACGGATTTTGTCTGTTTAAACCATTAGTTTCAGTATATTCATACAGCTCATCTTCAAATTGCCTAGAATTGCTCTTGCCACGAGCGCCCAAGAACTCCAAGCACATGGCAAGTGAAGTTACATTACCAGAACCTGTGGGATTAAACCAGTTGTCTAGTTGAGACTTATATGGAATATCAAGCTTTACAGTTGCTGGCTTAGCTTTTGGATAAACAAGCGTTGTATTTTCATAAACCTCAATATGGTGCCCAAATGCGTACCAAATTTTAGAATTCTTAAAGGAATCCTTACGCAGAGTTACTCTGACATGATTGCGAACAAGTTCAAAAGACAAAAGCTCAAAAGATTGACCGCCTTTAACTTCTTGTTTCTCTTGCTGTGATAGTTGAGACAAGGGGATAGGTTTTGCTTTTAAAACTGTGTCGCAAATAATTTTAACAACTGGAGGTGTAAGGGCAATTTCCTGGGGCTGAGTTTCTATCATCTTACTAGCAGTGATTGCCCCTAAAAAGCCAGGTTCTTCACATTGCATTAAGGATTGAAAACGCCTCAAAGCCGCTGTAGAAATTGGGCCAAATCTACCGTCTGCGGGCGGTTCTAGCAAATTCAATTCGATCATCCGCATCTGGATTTGACGGGTGAGGTCTGGGTCAGATGCTATGGCATTAACGTCATACTTGATGTTTGTGTTGAGAAAGTCTTGTAACTTCATCTTCGAGACCTGCCTTCTGAATAAATGGCTCAATCTGAGCTGCTTCCAGTAGATTACACCAATTTTATTTTCCTACATTAAGCTAAAACATTTTTTCCCGGTTAAGCTGTTGGTTTAGCTGACCGGGGACATAGCAGACGTTTTTTAAATCAATGGCTGACTTCGCTGAGCATCCCATGTACAGTTTGAGCAACTCAAAAGCAGGTACTTGCATCCAAAAAAGTTCTATTGGGTTTGCTCGCCCTTAAAAGTTGGAAAACTGTAGGTAGGGTGGAAATGTTCACCTTACCTACAGTGTCAGACAATATCAGGATGATTGAGTGGCAAATTTTAACGCTCAGACCCCAAAATCATCGGACTGAACCCCGCCTGACAATTGAGGCACCTAGAATGTGAAGGTGGTTCGGACGGTTCCCACGAAGTCCGTTTCGTTGTTGTCGTTATGCTCTGGATCGAGAATCACAAACAAGCCGGGAGTGATGGCGATATTATCCGTCACTTGATAGCGATACAAAGCCTCTAGGTGTAAAGAGGAGTTTCTATCTTCAGCGGCATCGCTCTCAGTCACTTTAGGCGGCATCCCAACGATAAAGGCCGCCAAATTTCCTTCTTTGCCCAGATCCGGGAAAGCTAAGCTCAAAGCCCAGTTGATTATCTTAGCATCTGCATCTCCTCCTGATTCTTGCTGAGCGTCTGTCAGGCCACCCCAACCCGAAATAATAAATCGAGGGCTGATATTGACGCTTGCTTCAACACCATAGTGATTAGCTGAAGTAGGAACCGCACCGAAGGGTCGATTTGCCAAGCTGCTGCCTGTGCCTCCCGATAGGTTGCTGCCATTACGAGAGTAGGAATTGACGTAAGTTAAGCCTAAAGCAAAGCGATTGCTAGGTCGGAAAGTGACTTGGCCGAGTGCTGCATAGGAACCGCTGAAAAATCCACCTCCCCCACCAGGAGCGGGATCAGGATCGTTACCATTAGGAGCGTGATAACTTAGGGATACACCCAATGCTTTGCTAAAGTCGTAGTTTAGGGTTAGGCCTTGTCCTCCGCCTTGCCGATAGATGGGGTTGAACCGGCCAAAGCGGGATACAGATCCCCGTCCGCTACTTTCTAAGGCAGGGTTAAATACGAAGACGTTCTCATTGTACTCGCCTTGATTGGCATCGACGACGACTGTAGCCCTGCTAGTGAGAGGGAAACGATAGAACAGTTTATGGATTTGAAATTGGTTGTTAGTATTTGCTTCAAACGACAAGCGATCCATTGGGGTTCCCCCAAAGGCTGTCAAGTCTTCGGTGTTACCGACTTGCAACCGAGCTCTCAAGAGGTCTTTACCTGTAAAGCTGGTATCCAAGTTTAAGCGGGTGCGGTGAGTAAAGTGGGGAACCGAGCTGCCACCTTCTCCGATAATGTCACTGCCGGCAAAAATGACTTCTCCCCTGAGCTTGGTGGTGGTGGAGAACTGATTGGCCTCTAACTCAGATGTGCGAGCTTCTAGGGCATCCACTCGACCGCGTAGGGTGGCGAGTTCTGCTTGAAACTCATCTAAGAGCCGGCGCAGGATGGCTAAATCTTCTGGGGACGCATAGTCTTCCCCGTCTGGTATCGCCAAAATTGCATCTAAGCAAGCATTTAAGCCGGCTGCAAACTCATAACGGGTCATGGCCCGGTTTCCTCGGAATGTTCCATCCGGGTAGCCGGCAATACAGTTATATTTTTCAACCAAGTTCCGCAAGGCTTCATAGGCCCAGTCTGTTGGCTGGACATCTGAGAGCTGGTTCACATCGCTTAACTGAGCCATTGGATCAGCTTCTGCATTGGCTTCGTCAATGCTGTCTAGCGAACTCACAGATGGTTCAGTTGGGACAGAAGTCTCAACGGGAAGTGTGTCGGCAGGGAGTTGTGCACGTAATGTGCTGCCGGCTTCAACAGGGGTAATGGTTTCTGATGTCTGTGCGGGGGTAGGAGCGGAAAGTGTCTCTTTAAGTGGAAGTTGTGCACTTAAAGCCCTGCCAGCTGGCACGGAGGGGGCTGTCACTGACAATGACTGATCGAGCGTGCTTACCGGCAGCAGAGCATCAGTCTGTTGAGTTTGCTGGTTATTGTTTTCCAGAGACGAGGCAATTGGGTCGGCTGCTGCGATTTTCTCTGCGTCTTTTTCGCCAGCAGGAACTTCACCGGCCAAGGCACTGTTGGTCACAACCAAAATTGCCCCTAGGACGGCTGATTTGTAAAGGAAGGCAGCCCTAAAAATCTTTGGCATCATTATTCTTCTGTCCTCACACCTAACTAACTTAAAAACTGCTGAGCAGATTGTGCTTTTGTTTCACCACTCAAATAATTTATCAGATTTTATCCAGAATCTCCGGTAAGTGCTTCTTATATTAGTCACAACCTGACTTTTAACTTTCGGTATCTGCTCGATCACTCCTCTAGCTAGCGTGGTGATATGAGAAATCCTAATTTTTATCGCTTAAGCTGAGGTAAAGATTTAATAGTAAAGAAGTTAAGAATGTCTTGGGAAATATGCTAGAATTCCTTCAAATTTATAAAAATGTAATAAAGGCTACAAAGTAAGCTACAAAAACACATTCCTCAATATCCGTACTCTTAAGTTCTCCGCTGCTAGGTCACGGGAAGAGTTTACAATTAGCCCTCAAGCACTACTTGCAAATTCTCTATTTGATAAGTGCTAGCTTCTAGAGCGGCGATGGGGGGTTTGGAACCAGAGGGTAATGCCGGTGATGGCCAAAGTAAATAAGCCTAAAGCATTTAAAAAAGGATAAATTATTTCTAAATTTAAAGAACCAAAACTTCCCTTATGCAGATCGAGCAACCATAAAAAGTCTGCTTCTTTGCCGGCAACGTCTGCCATTTGATAAAAAAAGCCAGTTATTAGGGTTAGCAGAATGGGTAAAACCATTATTGGGGCAAGCAAGGAGTGGAGTTGACGCAACCGGGCTTTACTAATTGACATAGTTGCTTCTTTAAATAGTGAAACTCTGTTTGAGCTAATACAGACATAAAGTGCAAATCACTTTAAACCTTTAAGGGCTATTAGGTTGGCTCTACCTAAAACCTAGCTTGCATTTATAACACAAAATAATAGAAATTTTTCTGAACAGCACTTAGAATACTTTCAAAGTTAGAGAATCTGAGACAGAAATTTGCGAGTGCGTTCCTCTTTTGGATTTTGAAAGAAAGCTGCCGGTGGGGCTTCCTCAACCAACATCCCACTATCCATTAGTACGACTCGGTCTGCTACCTCGCGAGCAAATCCGACTTCGTGAGTGACCACCACCATTGTCATGCCCGAACCGGCCAACGAGCGCATGACATCCAAAACTTCCCGCACCATTTCAGGGTCTAAGGCCGATGTCGGCTCATCAAATAGCATAATCTTAGGCTGCATGGCCAAAGCGCGAGCGATGGCCACCCGTTGCTGCTGGCCCCCTGACAACTGGCCTGGATATTTCCGTGCTTGTTCTAGAATTCCCACACGTTCCAGCAGTTGCATCGCCACTTCTTCTGCTTTTGCCTTTGGCCACCGACGAACCCAAATTGGTGCTAGGGTGACGTTTTGCAGCACCGTTAAGTGAGGAAATAGGTTAAATTGCTGAAACACCATCCCCACTTCCTGCCGAATTGCATCGATATTGCGGAGATCGTGACTGAGAGTAATTCCATCAATTTCAATTTGTCCTTGCTGGTACTCTTCTAAAGCATTAAACGTGCGAATAAACGTGGATTTTCCAGAACCCGACGGCCCCATGATCACGACCACTTCTCCCCGATTCACTGTCAGGCTGACGCCGCGCAGGACGTGAAATTGGCCATACCATTTGTGAACATCTTGGGCCACAATCATCAAATCTTCGTTTGGTCTATTGTCTTTTGTCCCTGGGTTCATTTGTCTTTTCTCCCTTTTTCTTTTTCCTAGCCTTTTATCGCTTACCCACATCTAACTGCTGTTCCAAACGCCTGCTGACTAAAGACATGGTGTAGCAAAAGAACCAGTAAATGATGCCAATAAACAGATAAACCTCGGCATAACGCCCTAAAAATTGCGGCTGTGCGAGAACCGATCGAGCTATGCCTATCAATTCCAATAATCCTACAATTGATAGCAAAGTTGTGTCTTTAAACAAACTAATAAATTGACCGACAATCGCTGGGATAACCGCCCGTAAGGCTTGAGGCAGCACAATTAGCCCAACAACTAAGAATGGATTGAATCCGAGGGCTTTGCCGGCTTCAACTTGACCGCGAGGCAGAGATTGTAATCCACCGCGCACATTTTCTGCCAGGTAGGCGGCACTAAATAGAGTCAAGCCTGCGATCGCTCGCAGCACCCGATCCAAGCGAATTTCTGGTGGCAAAAGTAGTGGTAACATCACTTGTGCCATAAACAGAATGCCAATTAAAGGCAGTCCTCGGATCACTTCAATGTAGAAGATACTAAACCAGCGCACCACCGGCAGAGTGCTCTGTCGTGCTAAAGCAAGTAAGACACCGAGGGGAAAGGATAGAACAATACTAATCACAGCCATCAATAAGGTCAGCAGAAGACCATTCCAAAGTTCTGTCCCCACCGGCATTAAACCCCAGCCACCTCCAATGAGCCATAAAGTGACTGGGAAAGCAAGCAGCCATGCTACCGGCAACCACCGACTCACGGGGCGAGGTTGCCACCCCGACAAGCCGGTTAATCCCAGCAAAATAAGCGCAACCAACCACAGTCGCCAAGTTTCGCCAGGTGGGTATCGGCCTACTAAAAATAGTCGTAAGTTTGCCCAGACAACTGCCCATTGTGCCTTGAAAATTGCCCAGCCCAAAATCGCTCCCAGTAACTGGTAAATTAGCCAGAGGCAGAAGAGTGTGAGTAAGCTGTTGTACCAAGTATTAAAGAGATTCTGGCGCAACCAGTTAATAGAATTTTGAATTTTGAATTTTGAATTTTCAGGTTTTTGCATTAATTCTGAGTTTGGAGTGACGGCTTTTTTGAGACTCTCTTGAGAAAAAATCTTATGAAAAGAAGGATAAATTTAACGTCAAAGCTTATTTTACAAATATTTACAAGTTTATGTTCTGTAAAATTCATCACTCAAAACTCAAAACTCAATTTGTGAATATTTATAAGCTTTGAATTCCGGCAAACTTACCCTTCACACTTTAAAGTTTTTACCTCTCTTTAATTTGTACTGAGCTGTTGAACAGATTCATTAACCCGGCAATGAGCAGGTCAATTGCCAAGTAGGTTCCCATGAGTAGCACAATCACTTCTACAGATCGGCCCGTCTGATTTAGGGTAGTTGAATAGACCGAATAGATATCAGGATAGGCAATAGCAATCGCCAAACTTGAATTCTTTGCTAAATTGAGATACTCACTTGTGAGAGGCGGAATAATTACCCGCAAAGCTTGAGGAAACACGACCAATCGCAGCATCAAAAATGGTTTGAGTCCCAAAGCTTTTGCTGCCTCCCACTGTCCGCGAGGCACAGATTGAATGCCGGCGCGAACGATTTCTGCAATGAAAGCGGCAGTGTAAACTGTCAGTCCCACAAGCAAAGCAGAGAATTCAGAAGACAGATGAATACTCCCTAAATCAATTCCGCGATTGCTAATGGAAATAAAACCTAGGAGCGAAATTGCATTTTCTTGAAACGGCAGCGTTAGAAAAACAGCAAAGTACCAGAAAAACAGTTGTAGCAGTAAAGGCGTGTTGCGAATGGTTTCTACATAGATAATTGCCAGTTGCCGAACCAACCAGTTATCTGAAATTACAGAAAACCCAACTATCACGCCCGCAATAGTAGCCAAGATAATCCCGATTACTATCACTCGCAGGGTGTTTGCTATTCCCACCAGTAAAGCCTGACTGTAGGGGCTTAAAGGGGAATAAGGAATGGGGGTTTCACCTATATCAAAAGATGCCTGCTCACCCAGAAAATCAAACCCGTATTGAACCCCCTGCTGCTCAGAGTTAAAAAGTAGGTTGTCTACCAGGATACCGACCGTGATGGCCACTAGCAAAACGGCCAACACTTGGCCGGCAATACGCCAGAACCTGTCATCACGCCACAGGGGAGTTTTGTTCACTGTCTTTTGTCCTTTGTCTCTCCAGCGTTCTCTGCTATTAAAAACTGACCGTGAATGAAGAAATCAAGCATCTTATTAGAGGAATGGAGGAGAGTATAGCAAACCTCCCTTTGTCCAGAGATTGTTAATTCCACGCGGCAAGTTTAACGGTGTTTTAGGGCCGAGGTTGCGGTCGTAAACTTCGCTGTAATTACCAACGTGCTTAATAATGCGAATTGCGAACTCATTAGAAACACCCATCCCTTTACCCAAATTTCCTTCGACGCCTAAAAAGCGCCGCACGACTGGGTCGGTGGTTGTAGAGGCAATCTGTGTCACATTTTGCGAGGTGATTTCTAACTCTTCAGCATTAAATAAAGCAAAAACTGACCACTTAACAACGTCGAACCATTTGGTGTCACCACCAAGAACTAATGGTGCTAAAGGTTCTTTGGACATCACGACATCCAAAAGAATATGGTTATCTGGATCTGGCAAAATGCTGCGACGGCCGGCTAGCTGAGAGCGATCAGTCGTTACACCCTGGCAGCGACCTTGTGCGTAGGCAGCAAACGTAGCATCGGTTTCTTCAAAGACAAGCGGTTGATAGGTAATACCGCGTTTACGCATTTGGTCGGCCAAGCTATTTTCAGTTGTGGTGCCGGTTTGCACGCAGACAGCTTTTCCCTTCAAGTCTTCTAATGACTTAATGCCACTATCTTTTCTTACCATCATGGCTTGACCGTCATAAAACACCGTGGGGGCGAACTCCATTCCCACTTCAGTATCACGGCCTAAGGTCCAGGTGGTGTTGCGGCTGAGAAGGTCCACTTCGCCGGACTGCATGGCGGTAAAGCGCTCTTTAGGGGTCAAAGGTCGAATTTCTAGAGCATCCGGGTTATCAAACAAAGCGGCAGCGACCGCACGGCAGACATCTACATCCAGTCCGACATATTTGCCGTCCTGACCCACGTAACTAAATCCGGGCAAGTCAGCACCTACACCACAAATTAACTTTCCGCGCTTTAGGACTGTGTCTAAGCGACTTTGGCGGGTAGTTTGGCTGGATGTTGTCTGTTGTGACTGGCGACTCCGACAGGCTACTAGGGGCATGACCAGGAGCATGGTGGCTAGTAATAAGGAACCCCATCTACGCATAGACTCAGTTATACTCTCTCATTGATCAGCAAGGCGGCATACAAGGTCTTATCTGAAGACCTCGTTTGATAGTGTTTTATCTTACAGGCTAAGTCGGGCACTCGCATCTGATTAGCCCAATTCTTTTGTTTTGCTCTTGCCAGCCTAGGATACATTCGCGCCGGCAGCCCCTTCAGCGGAGTTTGTCTGTTCGCTACAAACAGTCTTAACATCCTAGCTTGGCTGGAAATTTATTTTTTACACTTTCCAAAATTTTCCCCTAAACCATTCTGCTGAAAAAGTAAATAAGGCTCTAATATTTTTAATTACTTACTTTTAAATAAATTGTAAAAAAATGTAAAAACGAAAATTATATATATTTCAAATCTAGAACGCTAGATAATTTTTTATACAAAAATTCAACCGAAAAATTAAATAAAAATATAGTATATATTTTCAATTAAACATTCCTTGCTCGCCTATTTCTCCTAATCCTGTAAATTTAATGGCTAGTTTACCAGGTGTCAATGCCAATGTTATAAAAGAAAGAGCTACAGGTAAGGAGTTGTTAAAAATATTTGCCTAAGGTTTAGAATGTTTGCAATAAAATAGACTTTATTGAGTATCTTTGCCTAAATTTTAGGTAGATAAGAAAGGCTATACATAAATATCTAGCGGCGAACTCAGCGAAAACCTCAGACGCTTGGTAGATGTAGCGCCCACTTTTCCCTGATATTAAATAAAGAGTCATTAACTCAACAGAGGAAAAACTGTGCTGCTATCAAAAGGTTTTGAAGTCGAAATGTACACCGGCACACCCCAAGGCAGGGTTGTGGGATTGTCTGACCGAATTGTGGCTGACTTAGAGGGATTCGTCAGAGAGCCAGATAGTCGTAACGTCGAATATACCACCGCGCCTTTTTGTCGCTATGAGCGATTGTTATGTGCTTTGGTGCGCCCCAGAGTACAGTTGCGGGAATATTTAAAACATTTGGGAGATTACACGGTGATCCCTGGCAGTACGTTGCCGTTAGAAGGAAGCGACCGCTTCTATCGCTCTGACCCAAAAAATCCCTACCACGATTACATTGAACAAACTTACGGCACTACTGTTGTCACCGCCAGCATTCACATTAATATAGGCATCAGCGATTTGGAGCAACTGATGCGGGCTTGTCGCCTGATCCGTGTAGAAGCTCCTTTGTATCTCGCGCTCAGTGCCTCTTCTCCTTTCCTCAATGGCCAAATCACCGGCAATCACTCGACCCGGTGGCGGATGTTCCCGAAAACGCCGGCCCATGTTCCTCTATTTGAAAGCCACCGCCATTTTGTCCAGTGGACTGAAGAGCAGCTAGCGCTGGGAACCATGCAAAATGTTCGTCACTTATGGTCATCTGTGCGCCCTAATGGTGATCGGCGTCCTTACAATCTCAATCGGCTGGAACTAAGAATTTGCGACTTGGTTACCGATCCGATTTCGTTGCTGGCCATTACGGCGTTATTAGAAGCAAGATTATGGCAATTGCTCAATGATCCGGGTTTAGATCCTTTGGAAAGAAGCCAGCTGCCGGCAGGGAACCGAGCAGAAGATTTAGTGGTCTTAACGGATGCTAATGAACAGGCTGCTGCCCATCAAAGTTTAGATGCCGAGCTGCGACACTGGCAGGACGGCCGGCCCATCTTAGCTAGAGATTGGGTCGAGGAAATTTACCAAGAAGTTTGGCCTGTGGCCAAAAAACGCGGCTTCAGTTGCTTCCTCTCACCCCTGAAAAAAATTCTCCGAGAAGGCAACAGCGCCCAACAGTGGCTAAAAATGCACTCTGGAGGACTCGATTGTCAGAGTATTATCACTCAGGCTATTCAATCGATGGCTGAGCAAGAACGGGATTTAGAAGATAAGTTATGCCAGCTGTTGGCTGCTTAGTTCAGTGCTTGAATGGGAAATTAGAATATTTAATCAATGGAGTCGGTAGAGCTTATATTAGAAAAAGCAATGGTTAGCCTCTATCTTGAGAGGGGTTTAGTCAGTCTGGAGAGCCTGATTGGGCCTATAGTTGCCGGCATTAAGATTGATTAAGTAATTCATGCCTCAAATTGTCTTGATTCATCCCCAAATTCCGCCAAATACTGGCAATATTGCCCGCACTTGTGCCGCTACCGGCACAGAACTGCATTTAGTAGGACCAATGGGCTTTGAAATTAGTGATCGCTATCTCAAACGAGCCGCTTTGGACTACTGGCCCTACGTGAATTGGCAGTATCACTTATCTGTAGAAGCTTTCCAAGATTTCCAGCAAGCACGTGGGGGTCGATGTGTGGGATTTAGCACTCGCGGAAAGTGTAGCTATATTCAATTTCAGTTTCTGCCCGATGATTGGCTATTGTTTGGCAGTGAAACCCTAGGTTTGTCGGCAGAAGTGTTATCGGCTTGTGATGAGACTGTCTACATTCCCATGACACAGCCCCACGTTCGCAGTCTTAATCTTTCAGTGAGTGCAGCACTGGGTTTATTTGAAGCGCGGCGTCAATTGGGCTATTTGGGCTGAAAACTTTGCCGGCTAACAGTCGCTACTGGTGAGGCCGGTCATGGCTCTATCACTTTATAGTTCTGGCCGCCACATCTGTGGAAAAGCTTAACCTGTAGCGATTTCAGCAAGATAAATTATTGCACACTTGTCTTGAAGAAAGAGTCCTAATATATCTACACAGATATTAAATAATTTTTTATCAACCTCCTTTAGATAAAGGAGATTAAATACTTCTATAGTTGGTGAAGTCCTTTTATAATCATCCCAAAACTATGCAGGTATGATAAACATGAGCCGAAGTCACTTGTGATAAGAAATTTCTATCAAACGGTCAGGGAGAAAAGGCGGCAAAATAGATAGTTTTTTTTGAACGAAAACAGTGAGCTTCAATTCGCTCAAACACTTATCAGTTAAGCAAAACAAGCAGATTGAGCGCTTCATCTAAGGCAGTTATTTGAGCAATGCCAGAGTGGAGCAGCCAAAAGGTAGGGTTGTATTTCTCGTAAAAATAAGCGTAAATACACGTCTGGTGAGTCAATTCCGGTATTTGGCCACAGCAGCGGTGCCAACATCTACACAGCGCTGAACAACAGCGAGAAAGCCTTACACAAGCCCCTGACCATTCGAGGCTATACGAAAACTCTCCGGTCTGAGGTTTTTATCAATGTAAGCTTGTCTAAATTGAAAAAGCAAGGTAATCTTGCCTAAGCATATCGACTCTCAGTGATTTAGATCTCTTTTAGAGGTGATTCTCATCATTGATTGGTCATAATAGATTGGTTCACTCAAGGACAGTTAAGCGCTGGTTGTTAGGAGGTCGTTTCTTGAAACGAGAATTTCCGCAGAAGGTAAGGTTTGTTCCTTCCCCCTCTCCAGAAAAGGAGGCGTTAGTAAAATTTTCTGCGTGCAAGTTGGGATTATTCAGGCAGGCGCACCCAGAGGGCAACCGCCGGGTTCGTACTTCTGCAGCCATGATTGGATTGGCCATTTCTATGGGTGCCTCTAGCCTGTTTCTGCCGAGACAAGGAGATAGAGCGTTTGCAGCTGAACCCATAAAAGCTGAACCGACGGCGAAGAGAGCAATCTCATCGTTAGATGAAACAGCTTGGTTGCCGGTCACCGATGAAGTGACACCGGCTGCCCAGACAGTGATTGCCATACCTGAAGCGAAGGCGCTACCCAGACACGCGGAACAGGAAGATTCAAGGCTTTTGCCCTTGTCACCTGAGGTTGATTCTACGGAAATAGCTTTGCCCGTTACGGCAAACGAACCTTCCTACAGCATTAGCTCAGAGCCTGTCCTGCTTGCAGAACCAAGGCTGAATATTCCTGAGGCAACCAGCTTTGAGGAATTTCAGGTGGTGTCGCCGGCAAACACGCTGGTGGTGCCATTAGCCGTTAACAGTCCCATTGCGGATGACGTTAATGAGCTGTTTAAGGCTAAGCAAGAGGTTTTAAAGGCAAATCAAGAGGTTGCCATCAAAGATTTACAGCGATCATCGAAT
Source organism: Microcoleus vaginatus WJT46-NPBG5 (assembly GCA_019359355.1). Lineage (GTDB taxonomy): Bacteria > Cyanobacteriota > Cyanobacteriia > Cyanobacteriales > Oscillatoriaceae > FACHB-68. The sequence goes on from JAHHHM010000043.1 coordinate 13,519, forward strand.
CGGCTGAAAAATGGTCTGGCGGAGTTGCGGTCTGAGGAGTCTGCAAGTTCATCTCAATGGGTTACGGAGCCGGGGCAGAACCCCTCTGTGGCCAATCCAATCACCAACTTTTCCTATCCGTCTGTCGTGGCGGAGCGAGAAGTGTTAGTGCCAGTAATACCGGCAGCGAGTCCGGAAGCTGAATTCAAGAATGTGCCACTGATTGTGTCCACACCGGAAACGGCAGGGACGCAAAATCCAGCATTCGTGCCCGTGGTGCCGGCAGCGAGTCCGGAAGCTGCAATCAAGAGCGTGCCACTGATTGTGCCCACACCGGAAACGACTGTGGTGCCAGCCCCAGAAATGGCAGCATCGCCTCTTGAAGACAAACAGCCGGTGTTTACGCCCTCACAGGGAGTAGAAGTGCCGGATATGTCGCAAGCGGTTGTGATTGCAACGGAAGACAGACAAACGGTTGTGGTTCCTTCTAACGCAGTTAAAGAAGCGAAAGCAAACGTTTACCGAGTCAATTCGGGTGATACAGTCGGTGTCATCGCTCAGAATTATGGAGTGTCTCAGTCAGAGTTGATTCATGCGAATGAGCTGAGCGATCCGAATTTTATCAATGTGGATCAAACGCTGAAAATTCCTGTCGCTGATGCCGGTAAACCCCAGGCTCAGACGATGACTCTGATTGCCAACAGTAATGTTGCACCTGAAGCGGCTTACAACCCAACAGCGAATACTGAGCTGATTGAAGAGAAGCAAGTGCCGAATCTAGTGATTCCGCAGCCGGCTTCAGCATTGAACCCGACTCTACGGTTGGTGACTCCTGGGAATCCTGAGGTCGTCGGCAGTTTTTCGAGTTCGATAGAATCCAAACCCAACGAAAGCGCCAACGTGGCAGTGGTGCCGGTTCAACCAAATCAGTCGCTTGAGTCTGAAGTTAACCACAAATCTAACCCTTACGTTGAAGGGTTAAGGGCTGAAGTCCTCAAGCTCAGAGAGAAGTACCAGACACAGAAAGTCAGCAATCAAGGGAACGCAGCCATCGCCACTCCAACGCCGGTGGTGCCTTCTGTGATGAACTTATCTGTGCCGACTAGAGAAATCAGTAACCCAGAGTTCAATCCTGCTCAGCCTCGTGAGTCCTTGCAGGGAAAACTCCCTCAACAAGCTCGATTGGGAACCCGTAGTGGACAAGTAACGCAACCGGCACCTGAACAAGCGCCGATTGTGGCCACTGCCCCGATTGGAGTAGATGGGTACGATCAAATTCAACCGCGCATGGTTTCTCCAGATTTACCGCCTCTCGCCCCTGCTGAGCGCTATTTGCCCAACGGAGCAGCTAGCTTTAATGGCTATATCTGGCCGGCTAAGGGAGAAATGACCTCTGGCTATGGCTGGCGCTGGGGACGGATGCACGCCGGTATTGACGTTGCCGGTCCAATTGGCACGCCAATCGTCGCCGCTGCGCCTGGTGTTATCACCTACGCAAGCTGGAACGAGGGGGGTTATGGCAATCTGGTTGAAATTCAGCATCCAGATGGCAGCTTGACGCTTTACGCCCACAATGACCGGATTCTAGTGCGCGAAGGCCAACAAGTTGATCAAGGGCAGCAAATCGCTGAAATGGGCAGTACCGGCTTTAGTACCGGCCCCCACCTTCACTTTGAAGTCCATCGGCGCGGCCAGGGAGCTATCGATCCGATTGCCATGTTACCTCAGTAGTTAAGCGGCAGGATTGAGAGAATCTTGAGTGTGGAAGTCTGAAGTGCCCATTTTAGACATCCCCCACTCAAAACCTCACCAATCGCACAAGTCGGTTAAAGACATCTCTGGTGCTAATTGGATAGATGACAGGGCAGCCGCTTGGCTCCCTTAAGCATCTTTCTGAGAAAGGTCTGGTTAAGTGAAACAACTTTTAGCCAACTCTGTCGCAGCAGCAGTTGTGCGTTCCAACTCTTCAAGATAGCTAAGTTTTGAAGGAATCTAAATTTCACCGATTTGATTTCTGGGGACTTCTCCAGACAAATCGCTTTAACCAGTCCTTACCCTCTCGTGAGATTGCTTTCCTGAAAGGGTTCTATTTTCCAGATTAACATCGAAATATGAAGATCCCGTGAAGGAATTCACAATTGTTGCCGGTTGACTGACCAACCTCAGCAAACTCAACCCTATCAGTGGTTTTGAGAAATTAACTGGGAAAATTTTCATAAATTTGTCAGTCAATTCGCAATTTAGGTCTAGCGCTTTTCCAATTAGATGTGTTAAAGTGTTAAAGCTGAAAAAAAAGCACGGCTCAGTAGCTCAGTGGTTAGAGCAGGGGACTCATAAGCCCAAGGTCGCAGGTTCAAATCCCGCTTGAGCCATTTACAACACAAGGCTTTCAGCCTTCCTAATATCGGGGTGATAGCGATTTGCATAGGACGCTAAAAGGCGCTATCTATCGTTAATGTGCCCTTAGATTTAGGGAAAGTTTAGGGCGATGAGTAAGACAATTCAGGATCTCCTCAGTGAAGTTAACGCGGAGCTAAAAGCAGCACGAATCGCAGTTGTAGTCAGAGTAAGAGGCGATCGCCTTTCCTTGCCTGGCACTTTTCCACCAAAACCAGGGAGCCAAAAAATAGCCCCACATCAACAAGACCTTGCCCTAAGTATTTATGCCAACCCCGCTGGCTTCCGACGCGCCAAAGCTGAGGCGCTCAGAGTAGGTGGCCTTCTAGCCTGCAAGGAATTCAGGTGGGAGGATTTGGGTTTTGGATTCAAGCCAACAGATTCAATCTCGGATTGGCTGGAGAAGTTTGAGCGCGATTATTTTAACCGCCGCGCCAGAACGCCTAAAACCGAAACCTCGTTTGAGGACTACCTAGATACCTGGAAACTTTTCAAGGATAAGGGAGCGCCTCTAACAGCAGAAACTATTAAGGCGGCCTTGCTTAAATCCCCACCAGATTCTCGCCAGCGGAGTCGTGCCTGCATCGCCCTAGGAGCATTGGCTAAATTTGCTGGAATTGAGATTGACCTCAAGCCGTACCGGGGTCGGTACTCGCCCTATGCTGCAATTCAGGAAAGAGAGTTGCCATCGGATGAGCTAATCGAGGAATGGTACAAGCTCATCCCCAATCCAGCTTGGCAGTGGGCTTATGGAATTATGGCGACTTATGGTATCCGCAACCACGAGCTTTTCTACTTAGATTTGAGGGAATTCCATCAATCACCGGGGATTTTGATTATTCAGGAGGGCGGTAAGACGGGTCAGCGTAAGGTTTGGCCTTGCCGGCACTGGTGGGAGAAGTGGAATCTCGGAGATATTAGGCTGCCTCAATGCACGGGCAAAGACAACACTGCACTGGGGCAGCGTGTGACACGGGCTTTCATTCGCTATCAAGTTCCTTTTCGTCCTTATGACCTGCGACACGCCTGGGCGGTGCGGACGGCGATCACGGGGCTAGATATCTCTATCGCTGCCAAAATGATGGGCCACTCGGTGGATGTTCATCACAAACTCTATCATCGGTGGATTGATGATCGACACCTCCAGGCTGCTTGGGAACGAACTATCTAGTTTTTCGTTTTTCTGGTGGAGTGCTAGCCAACTTCTGTACAGCAGAAATATTAATTCGATAGCGTGGCGCACCCCCATCTGAAGTATCAATAAAGTGCTTGCCATATTTCCATCGACCATCACGGATTCTTTCTCGCATTTGGCGCGGAGAGAATCCAGTTTTTTCGGCAGCTTTTGCTAGGGGTAGCCAAGTGGCTTCTGTTTCTGTCTGGTTTTGCAATCTAGTAATTGCCTGCTCTAATCGAGCCAAAGTTGCTAAGATTTGCTGAATTTGGGTTTCCATTAGTGCTTCCTTGAGGGTTTATAGTTGGCAATTATTTGTAGGGCGACTTTGACATTAATCAGAAGCTTGAGAGAATAGCGATGTTTGGAAATTTTGAGTAGGAGTGCTTGACACTCTAGAAGTATTTTGTCTCTCTCTCGCCTTGATTGTTGGTTTACATCCATATCTAGTCCATCCACACAACGGGCATTTGTAAGCATCTAAACCGGGGATTTCTATGGGAGATTGACACCGGCTGCAAGTTCCATAGTTCATATCGATTTGATCGCAGAGCGAGTGACAACGGCGATATCCTCTTGATCGGGTGGTGAGGGAGAAAATTTCACTTTGGATAGTTGAGCGCGGTGGATTTGTTCACAGTCGGCTTTTGTGGCGATATCCCAGCCTTGAACTTTGAGTCCGGCATTACAGCGGCGGCAGGGAACGGGCGGGTCGGTGCTGAGGTAATCCGGCATGATACTGGATTGGATGAATTGATGGTGAATCGCTCCGGTGTCGTTGCAGCAAAAACAACTGATGCTTTTAAAAATTTCATTCGGGTCTGTGTTAACCGGCTGCTTGGCGTAGATAGCCTTAGTGAATCCGCAGCAGTCGCATTCCCATTGGCCGGTGCGAACCAAGCAACTGGGTCGCCGATCTATTGCGTCTAATCTTTATATTGATGGGGTTGCTTCGACGTATTATCACTTCAAGACAAAAGACCGTAAAAACGTATTTCTAAATAAAAGATTAAGTGAACAGAGGTAGTAGATAAATTAGAACAAGATCAGAAGTGCTGTGTCTAGCGTTTGAAACAATGGTAACAAGCTTGAAGCGTCGCCCTTTCAGCCG
>JAHHHM010000044.1 GCA_019359355.1 Microcoleus vaginatus WJT46-NPBG5
AACAATAAGGGCGGTGCTTTACGCCCGCCCTCATACTAAGAAAATTTGCTTACACGCGCTTATTTAGCAGGAGATTCTTCTGCCAAAGCTGTCTGAATGTAAGCATTTAATTTTTCTGCCATTACCTGCACATTCGGGTCTTGCAACATACTCGAATGTCCGCCGGGAATATCGTACACGACGACGCCTTTTGTGGCGCGTTTACCCCAACCAAATAAAGGATCATTGGTGAGGTTAATTGCCGGCTCTTCTATGCCCTCTCCTTCAGTTGCGCGGAACAGAGTTAACTGACCTTGATAACCTTGGGGCATATATTCTTTGGCGGCAATTCGGTAGATTGTTCGCACAGAAAGGTCTTGCAAAAATTGAGGTGCCGGCAGCCCTTTATCCAGGTAATACCTGTAAAGCATTACCTTAAATTTATTGCGGCTGCTTTCAACTCTTGAGCCGATTTCATAAGCCAGCCAATTGCGTGCTTTCTTGGAAGCTTTATTCACAATAGCGGCAAAACGTTCTAGCTGATTAAGCTGCCGGTCTTGATTGAGAACTTGTGAAAAACTACTCAAACGCTGTTTGGCAACACGAGCAATTTTCCTCGGTGCATGAACATCCAGTGAATCAATCAAGGCAACGAGGGCAACTTTTTCACCTTGCGTTTGAAGTTCTTCTGCGATCGCATAAGCAATCACGCCGCCGGCACACAAACCGCCTAATAAATATGGCCCTTGGGGTTGCACACTGCGGATCTTCTCAATGTAGTAATTCACCATTTCCGACAACCGAGTGTGCAGAATGGGGAATCCATCTTTGCTGTAAGGACGTAACCCGTAAACTGGGCGTTCTGGATTTAGCAGGCGTGCCAAATTCAGGTAGAGCATGGTTTCGCCATCAGCATCATGGACTAAAAACAGCGGCGGATAAGCGTCCCCAGACTTGATCGCCACCAGGGAGTCGAAGCTCACCGGCACCTCTGAAGGGCGGAAAATATTCGCCAATTGCTCAACGGTTGGTGACTCAAACAGCGTCGCTAAGGGCAGCTTTTGGTTAAATTGCTCCTCAATTTTGGCAAATAGCTGAATCGCTAACAGGGAAGATCCGCCTAACTCAAAGAAATTGTCATGAATTCCTAATTCTGAAACTCCTAACACTTCCTGCCAAATGCCGGCAAGTTGACGTTCTATTTCATCCCTCGGTGCAACTCGTTCAGCCGTTGCACCTCGATTTGTAGCCGTTAGTTGCGCTTTGTCGATTTCACCCGATTCTGTCACCGGCATTTCTGCAAGCTGCCGGTATTCGCATCGGCTGGGTGTTCCGAATTGATCGCGCACGTCTAACGCAGACAACTGGGTAACAGACAAATCCTTGATAGCAGCCGTAAAGTATGTTTTCAACTTCTGCAAAGGATAAGAATCTGTCTCCATGTAGCGCAACATCTGCGGGTTGCTGCCATCCAAACCCACAATTGTGTGTGCTTGGTGATGTTGCAAAGCAATCGGAATTGAATGTAAACCTTGTTCGGCGGAGATTAAATGGTAACCACGCGCACGAGTCAGTTCTTTCATTTCATAGTTACGACTCATCCCCATTTCATCCCACATACTCCAGGCAAAGCAATAACTTTGCAACGAAGTTTTCTGGCGTTGGTAATGGCAGAAGTAATCTAAGAAATTGTTTGCTGCTGAGTAAGCGCCGGCACTAAATCCGCCAAAAAATCCATTTACAGAAGAGAAGGTAATAAACAGACCATTTGGCTGATTTTTCAGCAGTTGATGCAATACCCAGGTGCCGTGAACTTTGGGACGCAGGGTGCCGGCAATGCTGTCTTCTGTCTCCTCGGTTAGCAAACGTCTGGAGGTGACACCGGCTAAATGAATCACGCCATCCAACTCGCAACCCCATCGGGAGTTTGCATGTTCAACCACTTGTTGCATTCCGGCAAAATCGCTAATATCAACGGCTTCATAAGCGATTTCACTGCCTACCTTTTCTAAGGCTAAGTAAGCTTTAATGCGCTCAGATTCAGCATTCGACTGCTCTAATTTAGACTCCCAAGTGCTTCTTTCTGGTAGGGGAGTTCTGCCGATTAATAGCAATCGCGCTTGATAATTTTTCAGGAGATATTGGGCAATTTCTGTCCCAATTCCGCCTAAGCCGCCGGTAATTAGATACATTCCCCCGGCTTTAAAGGGAAGTGGTTGCTTTTCTTCTTGAGAAAAATCGCATTTCTCTAAGCGAGAAACTAACCGCTTGCCGCTACGATAAGCGACTTCTTGCTCTCGTTGAATTCCTTGGAGTTCTTGAAGAATGTAGCCGGCATTTTCTTCATTTTGTTCGGTGGATAAATCAAGATGCCGGCAGTCTATCCAGGGAAATTCTTGGGGGATAGTTTTAACGAAACCTAAGATTGGCGAACGTTCACAAGCGATCTCATCATTCGGTTCAACCGGCTGCACATGGCTGGCAATCACATCTAAGCGGACAGGTGTTTTAGAACCCTGAATTTCAGAGAGTGCTTGAACCAAGAAAAGCAGGCTGTAAATTCCTGTCTTTTGAGCGTTTTCTAGCGTTTCTAAGTTCTCAATTTCTCCCTGATAGTTGTCATAACTCCACAAGTGAAGAATTTGCTCTATTGGGGAGTTCTCTTTAACAACCGGCTCCAATAGTTGCTGATAGTGTTCCGGATTTTTGGGATCAATGCGATAGTGATTTTCTGCGAGTTTAGCAAAATCAGTGCCGGCTTCCACTGCCACAACTGACGCGCCGTTTTTGCTCAGTTCCTTTAGCAACAATTCCCCTAAACCCAAGGAATCGAGAAACACTAAGGACTGACCGGCTTTTGGTTTATTCGCAAACGCAGTAATTTGCTTGGGACGCCAAACTTTGCGGTAAAACCAGTCGGGAAGCGTATTTTTATTACCCAGCAGCACATCTATGCGCTTAACAATGGCATCAAAGGTTCCCGATTCAAAGCCTTGTTTGAGTTGGGAACGCTGGATTTTACCAATAGAAGTTTTCGGAATAACTTCCTTCTCAACGGGAATGAGATAAGTGGGAGTAATTCCCAGCCGGCGCACCACAGTTTTCTGAATGTCTTTGAGCAGTTCTAATAAGCGCTCATCTTCAGAAATTTCTGTGTTGAAAAAGACAATTAATTCATCGGTATTGCTTCCTGGTTTGCGCGTTGCACAAGCCGCCGTATAAGAAACTTCAATTCCGGCTACTTCTTCAACAACGGCTTCAATTTCATGGGTGTAATAATTGCTGCCGTTGATGATGATAATATCTTTGGTTCGGCCTGTAATTGTCAGCCTACCTTGATGCAGAAATGCCAGATCGCCGGTGTTAAACCAGCCATCTTCGGTAAACATTTCTTTGTTCAGTTCCGGATTGTTATAGTAGCCGGCAGTTACAGTCGTTCCCTTGACTTGCAGATTGCCGATGGTTCCTTCTTCAACGACTTCATTTTGAGCGTTAATAATCCGCAGGGAAGTGCCAGGAATCGGACTTCCTAAATCGGCAAACGAAGCCGTTTCTTGATTGGGGGTTGAATCAATTAAATATCGGTCGTAAACTGTGACGCTAGAAGCGGTTTCTGCCATACCCCAAGAAGACTGCATTGCCGTGGCTTCTAAACCATATGGGGCGAGTAATTCTAGAAACTTTTTCGCAGTCTGTACGGCAATTGGTTCGGCGGTATTTAAAATAGAGCGAACGGAGGATAAATCCCACTGCCGTTTTTTAATCGCTTCTGCGCGATCATTGACGAGTGCGTAGGCAAAATTAGGTGCCCAAGTGGTTGTAACCCGATAGCGTTCAATCCAGTCAAACCATTTCAGCGGATCTGCCAAAACAGCGCCGGTGGGGGCGTGAATTTGCTGACAGCCTAAAAACGTAGTGCGGATAACACAGCGGACAATTGGGCCGGGATGGTCCAGGGGCAGCCAGTTCAGCGAGACATCCTCTTGAGTAAAGTTACTCATCGCAGACGTGGCGGTGACGCTGCTGATCAGGTTGCGATGCCGCAGGGTGACGCCTTTGGGAACGCCGGTGCTGCCGGAGGTTAGCAGCAGTAAGGCGAGATCATCTGGCTGGCTATTATGCCAATTCAGATCCGGATCGCAGTCTCGGAAATCATCAATTGCCGCAACTTGAAAATTCTCAAGATTTAATTTATCAGAGAGGGAGCGGACTTGCGGTGCTAAATTACTGTTAGTTAGTACGAGGGGTCGATCCAGCATTAGCCAAGCGTTTTGCAGCTTTTTAACCGTGCTGTTGGAAGCCTCGTAAGCCGGCGCGGCGGAGATGGGAACGGGAACGAAGCCGCCTAATGTGCAACCCCAAAATGCGGGAAAGAAATCTTGATTATTATCAAATTGAAACAGGACTTTGTCTTGTGGCTGCAGTCCAAGTTTTCTCAAGCCGGCTAAAATTCTTTGGGCTTTTTCTAATAAAGCTGGATACAGTTGAACGGTTTCTGATCCATCACTGTCGAGGTAAATAATGCCTTTGTTGGGCGATTTTTGGGCAGTGTTTGCGAGGGCTTCTGCCAGGTTTTGCGGGGCACCGGCTTCATTAAGGGGTGCGCCGGTGCTGATGGCGAGGGGTTTAGGGGCTGAATCTTCTGCTTTTTCGGTTGAAGGTGCCGGTGTATCCACAGCCGTTGAAACTGCGGCACTTTCTGAGGCGGTTTTCCAGTTTGGCAGTAGATCCGACAGATGGATCGGGGCAATTTTTTCCGTGTGATCTTCTATCACCACGGCTGCTTGTTCAATTTCTGGTAGTGATCGCAGCCGGTTTTCCCATTCCTGCACTAAGCCGGCTTCAATCACCGGCATCTGGGATAAGGCTTGCCGATCAACTTCACCGGCATCAGTCAGAGGCAGTGTGGAAACCGGCACAAAGTAAATTTTGGGCAGGGAGGTGCCGGCAAAAACACTTTCTAAATGGCTTTGCAGCCGTTCAGGCGAAAACTGTCCAGTCAGGACTGTGTAAGCAACGAGGGCTTGCTCTCGGGTTTGTGATTGGCGAAGCATTACCACACAGTCATCCACTGACAGATGAGTCAGCAGTGCTGCTGCTACGCTTTGCTCATCAATCTTTTCGATGGCTATTTTCGTCTGTAATTCAATGAGTGACGAACTATCTACAACTTCTGTAGCGAGAACTTGTGTAGCCATTGAAGATTTTGCTGGCTTAACGCTCATCTTTTTTCTAGTATCCTTATGTTTTGAACTTAGCCTTCAACTACTGAATGTTTACTGCCTTACATCCCCAAGCGATTATAGCAGTCCTCAGCAGGGGGGAGCCTGCCATTTTGGCAGGAATATTATCAGGGAGGCAGGGGTTGTAAAGGCGAGAAGATTGCTGCTGCGCTCATGTAAATTTCTTTGCTGAACAACTGCCATTACAATGCACCTTAATTGCCTTACCCATCATTTCTGCCTTTCTCTGATTGTAATCAATTATTCTAGAATGCCTGAAATCTAGCCAAGGTCAGGATTTGCCGCCAGCGCAGGCTGCCGCAGTTTCATCGATTGCTGCCGGCCAATACTGATTCCTAGATGCCCAGTTAAAAAATTAAATATATGTCCTAAGATTGATGCCAAGATCCCTCAACAGTTACTATAAGTGCTGAAAAGCCTGGGAGATTTAGTTAGTAAAGACTTTGCAGATTAAACTGAATCAGTTATCTTAAAAGGCGAGTCCCCTGAGAAATCAGAGATAATTTCAATCCTGAAAATTTTAGGCAAGTCGATGAAAAATAGCACAACCGTAACTCATAAAACTCTCCCTTGATTCAGTCATCAGTCCACAAAGTTCTTCCCTCCAAGCAGACTAAAGTTATGGGGGACTGCTCAACAGGTAAAAATTTAGCAGGGTAGAAACAAGTTTTTTTATGCCAATTTGGCAACATTTTCACCTAGGATTGCGCGATAATTTGAATCGAATCCTTACCTTTAATTTATTAAAAAAGCGCGGATAGTAATAATTCACTTAATTTATGAGAGATTATTAACGGTGGAAAGTAGGTCGAATTAGTGCCGATAGGCGACAGCGACGCGAAGATCCTTTACGAGCAATCCAAATCAGTCAGTTCAGATTAGCTGAAACAATTCATATTTGAAAATTTCGCTTAAAAATATCTCACTGTGGTGGGGGTTACCGTTAACCGAGAGGGCGTAACTTTGGGAGGTAAAAAAAAGTAAAACGCTGACAGGATAAACCCCCGGCGTCCAGCCAATTTTTACCAAGTTTACACAACAAGTTAAAATCAGAAACAAGAACAATGCAGCCGGCAGGGAGTTTCCCTCCGCTATCAACCCCCAAGTTTCCGAAGGATTTGAGATGAAAAATAACAGACAGCAGCGCAAATTCAGTAACTTGTGGGGACAATTGAGTGCGGGGGATGCCGGCAGCAAAACGCGTTTTCATTTCAATCTGTTGAGAGTTCTGACAAATAACCCTTTTGTCACAGCTATCACCTGCTTTATTTTGGCATTCATCGCCGCACTCGTCCTGAATATGAATGGCATTCATGGGGTCAACCCGCTAGCCTTGTCTGTTGTGAGTTCTACACCCACAGCAGAAACTAATATGTCGGTGGGAATACACGTTTCTCCCCTAAGCGACTGGACGCCGGCGATTCCGTTTAAGAATCTCTTCAAACAATCTCGCCCTTGGTATGTCGTCCCTGCTAATCTCAAAGCTGGAGAGTGGGGACGGGGAGGGATTCAGCGCAATAAAAAGAATGAAGCTTATTTTGAAAAGCTTAAAAATAATTGGTTAGATGGGGAAGGCTATCCGAAAGAAGTCCCCTACATTCTTGAGGGATATAACGATCCAGAAACCGGCAAACCAATGCCTTTAAGAGTGAGAACGGTGATGCAAGCCGATAACAGCAATTATCCGGCTGGAATCTACACCCTTAAATTTGAGGGAAGTGGAAAAATTGTGATTAGTCAGGATGGAAAATTAGAAGTCGAGGGGACAGGGGGGACAACAATCGCTGAGTTTAATATAACGCCTAAAAAAGGAATTGCTCTGGATCTCATGGAGTCAAAAGCTTCAGATCCGGTGAGAAATATTCAAGTAATTTTGCCTGGACATAGAAATGACGATTTAACCCAAGCACCGTTTAATCCCCTTTATATTGAAAGGTTAAAAGAATTCTCGCCTTTAAGATTTTTTGGCAACGCAACCAAACCCGTTTTTGCCAATGCAACCCCTCAGAAAATAGTTGCTTGGGCGGATAGAATTAAACCCAGTGAAGTTCGCTATCCTCATGGTGGGAAAGGCGGATGGGGGGAGGGATGGCCTTTAGAATATATGGCTGAGTTATGCAATGAAGTCGGCGCGGATTTGTGGTGGAGTACGGGCTATGCAGTCAGTGATGAATATATTAGAAATGCTGCCCAATTACTGAAAGAACATCTCGCTCCTAAACGGAAGATATATTTAGAATACTCAAATGAAATTTGGAATAGCCAGTTTCCACAATTCCACTACGTGACGAAGGAGGGCATTGCTCAGGGATTGGGAGAAAAGGTGAATAAACAAGGAAATATAGAAATTAGTGACAAGCTAGCAAGAATTGATTTAACGGTTAAAAGATCATTAGAAATTTTTCAAATTTTTAGGGAAGTTTTTGCTTCGGATGAAAGATTGGTGGAAGTGATTCCCGGTTGGAATGGTGCCCCCGACTATAATGAAAAACTTTTAGCGGCGCTTGATAATCCAAAAGTTAATGCTGACAAACTACAGCCGGATGCTTTAGCACTCGCACCTTACTGGGGAATTCCCAAGGAAAATTTAGAAAATTTACCAAACTTGACAGTTGATAGCGTGCTTGAAGTTGCTGAAAATTATTTCAAGCAAGATGAAAATGAAAGATATAACAGGGTACTGGAAAATGTAGCGATAGCCAAGTCTCGTGGCTTAGATATCCTCGCCTATGAATCGGGACAACATTTTGCGGCCCCTCAAGATTCTAAACTAGCAGATGTGTTTGTTCAAGTGAACCGAGATCCCCGAATGTACGAACTGTATCTTTCATATTTCGGTCGGATGAACGCCTGGGGATTTAAAACAGTGATTCAATTTAGCTATGTGGGTGGCTATGGGAAATACGGCTCTTGGGGGGCGCTGGAATATTTGAACCAACCCATTGAGGAAGCTCACAAATACCGGGCGCTGTTAAAACTGAAAGAGCAATTAAAATTCACTCCGGTAAATGTGACGGCAACTCGTTCAGAGAATTCAGTTGAGATCAATTGGCAGGGCGTAGAAGCAGCAACGTCTTATCAAGTCTATCGCCATACGGTTAACAATCCAAGTAACGCAACTAGCATTGCCACCGTGCCGGCGCAGACGACCACTTTTACGGATAAAGCAGCAGAACCGGCAACCAATTATTATTGGGTGAAAGCTTATAAAGGAGATGAGGAGTCAACTTATTCAGTGGGCAGGCAAGTTTAAACTTTAAATCGAATCGTATTCGTTGCCAAGTAAAAAAAACGAAATTGCTCCCCGATCTCAAGTTGAAATCTCATCTGTTTTATAAAAGTTTGCCGACATCACGGTTGCTGGTATAAGCAATAGCAAAAAAAAGCAAACCGCATCTCGTGACAGATGGCAGTTTTGATGCATAAAAATCATTTATTTGCTTGCTATTTAAAAACAAATATCGTAAAATCTTGACATCTAGACTAATAAAAATACTTGATTAAAAGACATGAGCCGCATCGGTGTGGTCACCATTGGGAGAAATGAAGGAGAACGACTGGTTCGTTGCCTTAATTCACTGAAAGGGCAACTTCCCGAAGGCGTAGCGATCATTTACGTTGACTCCGGCTCCACCGATGGAAGTTGTGAAGCCGCTCGCAATCGCGGGGTGGATGTTGTCGATTTAGATATGTCGCTGCCATTCACCGCTGCCCGCGCTCGAAACGCCGGCTTTGAGCGGCTGCAAGCCTTGCATCCTGAAGTTGAATATGTCCACTTCTTCGACGGAGATTGTGAAGTCGTGGCCGGCTGGATCGAAGCAGCTACCGAGGCACTAGAAACCAACCCGGAAGCCGTAGCGATTTGCGGTTGGCGTCGCGAACGTTATCCAGAACGCAGTCCCTATAACCAAATCTGTGACGTGGAATGGCGCATGGGTGCCGTTGGGGAAACCGGCAGCTTCGGGGGAGATGTGGCAATTCGCGCAGCAGCACTGGCAGCAGTCGGGGGCTACGATAACAATGTGATCGCCGCCGAAGATGACGAACTCAGCGTACGCCTGCGGGAAGCCGGCGGCAAAATCCTGCGCCTTGACCGGGATAGCACACTGCACGACGCAGATATGCACCGTCTGTCCCAGTGGTGGCAACGGGCGAAGCGCTGCGGGTACGCCTACGCCCAGGTTTCCCAGATGCATGGAGCCGGCCCAGAGCGCAAATTTGTCAAAGAAATGCGGCGCACCTGGCTTTGGGGCGCGATCATACCCTTTGCCGCACTAGCGCTAGCACTTCCGACCCACGGACTTTCCCTGATTCTCTTGGGACGTTACCCACTGTCAGCATTGCAAGTGATCAAAAAGACGCGGCAGCAGGGATATTCCTGGTCTGAGAGTGTAGCGTGGGGTTTATCCTGCGGATTCTCAGCAATTCCCGGCGCGTTCGGAGTCGCTAAGTATTTCCTGGATCGCTGGGGCAACAAACAACATGAAATTATTGAATACAAGGGTGCTCAAACAACTGTGACCAATTCGATCCAACCAAGCGGGAGATAAGCCAATGGCAGCTAACAACGGAAATAACAATCCCGTAGCCGTGGCACTCCTGGGTGCCGGCTACATTTCTGACTACCACCTCAACGCACTGCGCCAACTGCCCAACGTAGATGTGCGGGCAATTTGCGACTTAAACCGGGGACTGGCAGAGCGCTTCGCGGCAGCTAAGGGCGTGCCAAACGTCTACTCAGACTTGGGCGAAATGCTCTCAACCGAGAAATTGGATGTGGTTCACGTCCTAACACCGCCCCATGTCCATTTTGTCACCGGCTCTCAGATTTTAGAAGCCGGCGTTGACGCCTTCATTGAAAAGCCCCTGTGCCATACCGTTGAATATTGTCAAAAGCTGCGGCAGTTGGCAAGCGATCAAGGTCGTGCACTCGGCGTCAGCCACAACTTTCTCTACTTCCCCGCCTACGAAAAACTGCTCACCGACTTACGCAGTGGTCGTTTAGGCCGGCTCGATCAAGTTGACATTGTCTGGAATAAAGAACTCGGACAGCTCAAAGGCGGGCCATTTGGGGCATGGATGCTCGCCTCACCGAAAAATATCTTATTCGAGGTCGCCCCCCACTCCTTCGTTCACCTGGTTCACCTGATCGGTTCTCCCGACTCGCTTTCCGTTGATGTCCACGACAAAGTAGAACTGCCACGGGGACTAGAATTTTACCGGCGCTGGGAGATCCGGGGGTGGAAAGGCAACACCAGCATTCGCATCCGGTTTTCCTTTATTGATGGATATCCAGAACACTACATCCACATTCGCGGGACGAATGGGGTGGCACGGGTAGACTTCGAGAACAACACCTACGTCTGTAACGAACACACACCCTACCTGCTGGATGTTGATCGCTACGCCAACGTGGTTGCCAGTGCCCGCGACTCAGTATTGCAGGCAAGCGGCACCCTCTCTAGCTTCGTACTGTCGAAAATGCGCCTATCTAAGGCGGAAGGGCCATTTCCTTACAGCATTGCCCGGACGGTGGAAAGCTTCTACAACGGACGCGGTTCCGTCCTCGACGAACGCGTTGAAGCGTCAATTGGCGAAGCAGCAGTGGCAGTGGCTGAATGGGTAGCACGGGAAGCCAATCTCCCAGAACCTCAAAAAACAGCGTCCGCGCCGGTTGAAGCCGTGGAACCGCCGGTTCAGAAACCGACAGTCCTGGTTATTGGGGGCACCGGCTTTATTGGCAGGGCGTTGGTGCGGCGGCTGCGGATGGACGGGCGCGGGGTTCGTGTCCTCAGCCGCACCCCCAGGGACTGCCCGCCGGAGTTGCTTCAGCTGCAAGTTGATATCGCAAAGGGTGATTTCACCGATCCTGAAGCCCTGGAAGCCGCCCTGGATGGCATCCGCTATGTTTACCACCTGGGGCGCGGCTACGGGAAAACCTGGGAAGAATACCTGAAATATGATGTGGAACCCACACGGAAGTTGGGGGAACTGTGCATCAAACACGGGGTTGAGCGCTTGTTCTATGCCTCGTCAATTGCGATCTACTATGCCGGCGAGAATGCCTCGACGATTACCGAGGAAACCAAACCCCACGAGGGCGTGATGCGTTCCTCCCCCTACCCGCGCTCAAAGGTAGAAAATGAGCGTGTGCTACTGGAACTACACCGGGAAAAACGACTGCCGGTGGTGATCTTCCGTCCCGGTATTGTCCTGGGTGCCGGTGGCAGTCCTTACCACTGGGGCGTTGCGGCTTGGCCCTACAACTCCGTGGCCGCCCTCTATGGTAGTGGCAACAACCGGCTACCGATCGTCCTGGTTGACGATGTTGCGGATGCAATGGCACGGGCGATTGATTTGCCCAACATTGACGGAGAGTCCTTTAACCTCTGTAGTGCCCCTTGTATTACGGCAAATGAGTATCTCGACGAGTTGGAAAATCGCGCCGGCATTAAGTTGCGCCGTGTACCCACTCCCGGTTGGCGTGCGTACACGGAAGCAGTTGCAAAGTGGGCAATCAAGAGCGTTGGACGCGATCCCAATGTTGCACTCCCTAGCTACGCCGAATGTGAAGGTCGCAGTTGTGCCGCCCGGTTTGATGCTTCTAAGGCTGAGCGTCGCCTGGGGTGGTCGCCGGTTAAAGACCGGGAAACCATTATCCACAAAGGCATCCACCTGCCGGTGGATGAATTCTTTGCCTAGGCGGGGTTAAGCTGGCGGGAACGAGCGGTGAAAACATCCAATCTCGTTCCCCTAACCAAGGCGCAGTTATTGCAGATGGTTGATAAAAAGAAACAATGGAAACCCCAGATATGCGAGTTTTAATTGTTGCTGAACACGCCTCTGCTAAATTCGGCGGGGAGGCTGTTTCTGCCAATGCACTATTTCCAGTTATTTCGCTTTCTGCCAATGCACTATTTCCAGTTATTTCGCTCACGCAATATTGAGACGTGGCTGGTGGTTCATGCCTGTACGCAGGCTGAACTGGAGAAGCTTTTCCCAAATAAGGGTGACCGGCTACACTTTAACTATGTTGGAGGCTATGGCAAATAAGGTTTTTGGGGGCACTGGAATATTTGAGCCAACCCATTGAAGAAGCTCACAAATATCACGCAATTTTGAAACTGAAAGAGCAGTTAAAAAGGTCAAATCCAGTTTCATCAACGCCGATTGCCTGGAAAGCAGGGCAAGCTAATCGAATACAAAACAACCAACAACTCTATTAATTCAGCCAGCTAGAATTACAGCTAACGTCCGCGAAAGTTAACCCATGAGTAGCAAACCAATGAGTCATAAAAAATTAAAAGTTTTATTAATTATAGAGCAGTGCAATCCTGACTGGGCATCTGTACCGTTGGTTGGCTACAATTTTTTTCAAAACATTAACAATTTAGTTGAGGCAACCCTGGTCACCCATATTAGAAATAAACCAGCTCTTGAAAAACACCGGGAATACGAAAATATTTTCTACCTCGAAGAAGGAAACTTAAGCAAGCAATATTATAAAATAGTTGCCAAGATTACGGCAAATGGACGAGTAAATTGGCCTCTTTATAATGCCTTGAGCTACCCAATTTATGAAGAATTTAATCAGCAAGTATATCAAAAGTTCCAAGGAAAAATCCTCAATGGAGATTATGATATAGTTCATGCAATTACCCCGATGATGCCGCGATATCCGTTTAAGGTAGTCAGTGTGTGTCAGCATACTCCTTTTATTCTAGGGCCTGTGAATGGGGGCATTCCCTTTCCACCGGGCTTTCAAGAAACGGCGAGACAAGAATTTGCTCAATTCAACTTTTTGAGAGCAGTTGGTCGAGCATTAATTCCAGGTTATGTAGAAACTTACAAAAAAGCCGACAAGATATTAGCAGGTTCAACATATACCTTAAATATGCTAAAGGATTTGTTTGCAATCCCTGACCAAAGAATTGATTTGTTCTACGAAAATGGCATTTCCAAAGAATTTTTAAATCAGACAAATATCCCCAATAAAGATGTCAGCCATATCAATTTACTTTTTGTGGGAAGATTAGTTCCTTACAAATGCGCCGATCTTGTCATAGAGTCTATTGGGAAATTAGACCAAGCAATTCAAAGTAAAATACGCTTAACAATCGTCGGAGATGGCTCGGAAAGAAAAAACTTGGAAAACCGAGTCAAAGATCTTAAATTAGGCGAAATAGTCAGCTTTACAGGATGGGTAAATCAACAAGAAACTCTGGATTATTACAGGAAAGCAGATATTTTTTGTTTCCCTTCGATCCGAGAGTTCGGCGGCGCAGTGGTAATCGAAGCTATGGCTTGCGGACTTCCCTGCATCGTTGCTAATAACGGGGGTATTGGTGAATACGTGAATGAAGAAACTGGTTTTAAGATAGAGCCGATTTCTAGAGAGTATCTCACCCAGGAGTTGACAAGTAAAATTCAGATGTTAGTTGAAGATGATAAACTGCGGGGAAGGATGTCAGCTAAGGCTATCGAAAGAGCAAAAGAGTTTGAATGGGCGAACAAGGCTATAAAAATAGTCGATATTTACGAAAAAATGCTCGAAGAGAAAGGTGTTCGTGCATCGGCATAGTAGATTAATATCCTTGGGTTAAAAATTAGAAAGCCGGTACGAAAGGAAGGCAAAAATTGTAATACTTTATTCCACAATTTTCAGGGCAAACACACATTTTTTTGTGGCAGAATCGACAATTTATTGCAGAACTTGGAATTGAAACAGATTTGGTATCAACTCAACTGCCCCCAGGGTTGATGGCCCGCTTCGGTTCGCGAATAAATTAGCTTTCAGCCCATCATACGATGATAATCCCATCTTGTATAACCTTCACAACTTACTCATCGGCTTTCGAGAGGGAGTGCTGAGTTCTGGGTGGGAGAGGGGGAGAGGAATTTAAGATTGAGATCCTTCACCTAAAATAGCGAATGAGATGCGCTTTAGC
>JAHHHM010000011.1 GCA_019359355.1 Microcoleus vaginatus WJT46-NPBG5
GCTTAAGCAAGGATTACGAACTGCTGCCAGAAATGAGTGAAGCTATGATTCAGGGAGCAATGATTCGGTTGATGTTGCAACGTCTTGGTCAACAACAAGAAAAGGCTTAACAATTTATTTGGAAATGCGCTCTAAGAAACGGCTGAGCCAAGAAAAAACAGGAGCCGGTAAAGAACGATTACAATTGTTGTACTTAATGAAGTCAAAAAAAGCTAAAACGGCAGGTGAAGTTGCCCAAATTCTGGGAAGAAATCGAGTGACAGTCCAAGACTGGTTAGCTAAATACCGTCAAGGAGGACTGGAAAAATTATTAGATAAAAAGGTAGGAACAGGGCGGCCTAGAAAAATTCCACTTTGGGCAAAAAAAGCCTTAGAGAAAAGACTCACTTCAACTCAAGGATTTAATAGTTATGGAGAAATCTGTCAATGGTTATCAGAAGAGTTAGGAATAGTAGCTAATTATAAAACCGTGCATCAGCTCGTACATTATAGATTAAAAGCTTCTCCAAAAATAGCAAGACCAAAAAGCCGAGAACAATCAGAAGATAGGTTAGATAATTGTAAAAAAACTTTGTCCAGAATCTAGCAATGTTAAGCTTTATAGCCGTAACAGTCATGGGTTTAGGCGACAAGGTCCGATTTTTTTTGCGGTGACGAAACGAGGATAGGACTGAAGACGATTAGTGGCCGATAGCGAAGCGTGGACGCAGTCCATAAAATTACGGCGCGTGGGGTCAAAACAATTGGTCAAGTCCAGTGGAAATTCCAAGCAACTTATATCTATGGAATCGTAGAGCCGAAGACAGGAGAGCATTTCTTTTATGAATTCACCCATCTCAATAGTCAATGCTTTGAAATATTTTTGCAGTTAGTAGCCGAGAGATATCCTGAGAGTATTTTGATCATACAGTTAGACAATGGCAGGTTTCATAAAGCGAAAAACTTGAAAATCCCGGGCAACATTATTTTAATGTTTCAACCGGCCCATTGCCCCGAATCGAATCCAATAGAGCAGGTGTGGCAGTATCTAAAAAGAAAGTTGAGATGGGAGTTGCCAAATAATTTAGAGGAGTTACGACTGTTAATTAGTCAAAAATTGGAAAAAATAAATTCAGAAGTCATTGCCTCAATTGTGGGACGAGCCTATATATTAGAGGCGTTATCTGTAGTAGGTATTTAAAGAATTGGTATAAGGACTATTAAGGAGTATCAGGTGTTACCACAGATGAGTCAATCCATGATTCATAAAGCAATGATTTATCTGATGTTACGTCGGTAGGAAGGTTACTTCAGTCAACTTAACTATTGTTTAGAAACAGACTCTAAGCCAAACGTAAGTTTAGGCATTATTAAACGCAGAAGATTATTTTAAAAATTTTGTAAAACTCATTAAAAAAAAATCAATTATTTGATTCATTGAAGTATTATTGATAACCACGCTTCCCTGGATTTTTGAAGATTTAGGGCTAAGAAGATCATGTTAACTTTCTTTGATAAATGTTACAGTTCCTTACAAGTTTTTCGCTTTAGTCCTAAAGATTGATGCGAGTAAGGGCATTAGAGCGAAAGAATATTTCTGTATTGAGAAATAATTTTACATCCTTCTCATAAGCCGGTTTTGACCAGCTCTCACATTAAACACGGACTAGATAGGGAAGCTGAACAGCAGACAAATCACGTCATTGTCCCGCTCGTTTACAAAAGTAGAAATTGCTCAGTTCATAAGCAATCTCTAGGATAGCAAACTACCTGTAGCGGTTGCTTATTATTCCTTGGCAAACTTTTTATCTCAAGGTTCGTTTCCTATGGATGAGCGAACCGAAATCAATTTAGCTGTGTATTTGATAGGAAAATCAGCCAATGAAGACTCATAACGAACCAGTTATTCATAAAGCCAACACATCCTATGTGCTAATGCTGGCACTGGTGGCGGCTATAGGCGGATTTTTGTTTGGCTTTGATACTGCCGTAATTAATGGTGCAGTAGGAGCTTTGGGAAGAGCTTTTCAGGCCAATAGTGTGGAAGTAGGCTTGGCAGTTTCCTCGGCATTACTGGGTTCAGCGGTAGGAGCTTTTTTCGCCGGCCAGCTGGCGGATCGTTACGGGCGGGTAAAAACGATGATTGTCGCCGCCGGCCTGTTTTTGCTCAGCGCCATCGGTTCCGGGATTGCCTTTGGTATTTGGGATTTCATGTTTTGGCGATTGGTGGGTGGGTTAGCGGTCGGTGCTGCTAGCGTGATTGCCCCTGCCTACATTGCCGAAGTCTCACCGGCACATCTGCGCGGACGGCTGGGTTCTCTGCAGCAGCTTGCGATTGTCACCGGCATCTTTGTCGCCCTACTATGCGATTACTTTATTGCTGTGGGTGCCGGTTCCGCTGATGCCCCTTTTTGGTTTGGAGTGCCGGCTTGGCGTTGGATGTTCTGGACTGAAGTACCACCGGCTATTCTCTACGGGGTTGGGGCGCTGATGATTCCAGAATCACCCCGCTATTTGGTTGCACAAGGTCGAGAAGCGGAAGCGGGGGCTGTTTTAGCGCGGGTTCTGGGTGGGGATGTTCAGGCTAAAATTGTGGAGATCCGGCATACAGTCTTGCGGGAACGCAAGCCCCAAATGTCTGATTTAGTAGGCCGACATGGTCTTCTGTCAATTGTCTGGATTGGTACTGGGCTATCCGTCTTTCAACAGTTGGTGGGGATTAACGTAATTTTCTACTACAGCAGTGTGCTGTGGCAAGCAGTGGGTTTTTCTGAGCAAAATTCCCTCTGGATTACCGTAATTACCAGCATCACAAATATTGTAACCACGCTCATAGCGATCGCCTTTGTTGATAAGTTTGGCCGCAAACCTCTGCTGATCTTGGGTTCGATTGGCATGACACTGACCCTAGGAACACTCGCAACCGTCTTTGGCAGTGCCACACTAGACGCTGCCGGCAACCCTGCCCTCACTGGAAATGCCGGCATCATTGCCCTGCTAGCTGCTAACCTCTACGTCTTCTGCTTCGGCTTCTCTTGGGGTCCCGTGGTTTGGGTGATGCTGGGCGAAATGTTTAACAATAGAATTCGAGGTGCTGCCCTATCCGTTGCTGCTACCGCCCAGTGGATTGCCAACTTTGCCGTGTCTACTAGCTTTCCGCCTCTCAAGGATGTGGGATTGGGTTTTGCCTATGGTTTGTATACTACTGCTGCCGCGATTTCCCTGTTCTTTGTCATCTTTTTGATTAAGGAAACGAAGGGTAAAGAACTAGAGGAAATGTGATAAAAATCGGCTTCTAGTTACAGAAATTGAAATTACCGGATTGGGGAGAATTTTACTTGATTAAGTTCCCCAATCCGTTGTTGTGTTTGCTGTCAAGTTACAATATCAGCTATCCGTAGCGGAGGTGCCATGATGAGCCGGCTACAAGCTAAATTACAAACCGATACATGGGTGAATGCCACTTGGGATGAATACCTTCTGGCGCTCAGCAATCCTGCTTATGAAAAAGCTAGAGGCTATTACTATAACGGACGCATGAGGTTGGAAATGTCTCCACTTGGTAATCCCCATTCCCGCGACCATTTTATTGTTATTGCTGCGATTGCCCTGTTTGCAAGTATTCGGGGCATCGACTTAGACGGACACGATAACTGTACTTACCGCAAAACCGGCAGTGAGGAAGCGCAACCGGATGTCTCGTTTTATCTGGGTGACAATGCAGAGATTGTCCCTTGGGAAGCTACTATCATCGATCTGGATACTTACCCAGCCCCAGATTTAGTGATTGAAGTTGCTTATTCTTCTCTTGCCGATGACAAAGGGGAGAAACGTTTACTTTACGAATCACTGGGAGTTCGTGAGTATTGGATTATTGACGTGCAAAATGTTCAGGTAATTGCGTTTGAGATTCAAAATCTAGGCAGTCGCAGAATTGAGCAATCTCAGGTGCTTGCCGGTTTAGAAATTGCGATTTTAGAAGAAGCTTTTCGACTGAGCCGGCAAATGAATCATGGTAAAGTGAGCGCATGGTTGATGTCTCAGTTTCAATTTTGATTGCTGCTATATTTTATTCTGTACATTTATCAGCGCGGTTGCTCTTCACTGAAACTCATGCTTTTGCCTACTGACGGTTGTTAGATTAATTGCTTAAATAGATCAGCTACCAATACAACTGCAAAAATTCCTAAAACCTATGAGCAATGAGACTGGAGTATCAATCAACAAGCCTGTTTCAGTTTTGAAGAAATCTATCAAGGTTAATTTCAGAGATATCTTCAAAGCACTGGGTAAAGCTGGAGTTGATGCTAGCTTTGGCAAGTGGGACAGCCTTGCAGGAGACGGAATCGAGGTTCTTGCAGCACTGGGACTGTCGGCAGGAGTTGGGGAAATTGCTTGGTTGCTCGTCTACCGCTCACTACTTCAGGCAATGCAAAATTTGGTGGAAGAGAAGACAGAGCTGGAAAGTGAGCCATTTAATGTTAAGGCGTTACACCAGCAGGTTAATGCAGCTTTAGAGAACAGCAGCCTAAGTATCAATAAGAAATTTTTTGACCACCCAGAAAAAGACTCTCTCCTGAATGCAGTACAGCCTCCCTTTGTGGCGTGGCTACAGAGTTGTGGACTGAGTGAGGCAGAGGCACAGGCGCTCAGCTATCGCTTACCGATTTACTTTGCAATGGCGCTACATAATGAATGGGGTAATCGCCCTAAAGATTATGCAGCACTTAAAGAAAAACTGGATACTCCCTTTGTCCAGGCTAATGAGCGAGCACAAGGATGGTTACGCTACTCAACCTGGCTTCAGAAGCAGGTGGAAGAACCAATGTTTCTGGAAGCGTTCAGTTTGAAACAGGTCTATGTACCGCTGCGAGCCTACTATACTCGCAAATGTGAAGGTAAAAAGGTTGATGACTTGGAAGTACAAATTATAGGAGGTAAGGAACAGGAGCGAATTGTTGTTGATTTGGCAAACGAGCTGGAAGACTGGCTTACCAAGCCTAAGAAAGATGATGCGATTCGATTGATTAGCGGTGGCCCAGGTAGCGGTAAGTCCTCCTTCGCCAAGTTTTTCGCTGCTAAGCAGGCAGAAAAAGGAACAATTCCTATTGTGTTTATTCCACTACATCATTTTGAGCCATCAGATGATCTGGTCGATGCCGTAGGGCGATTTGTAAAAGCAGATGGGTTTCTTCCTCACAATCCGCTTGATTCAGAGACTGGCGAGTCTCGTCTGCTAATTATTTTTGATGGATTAGATGAACTTGCCATGCAGGGCAGGGTTGCTGAAAAAACTGCTCAAGACTTCGTGCGAGAAGTACAACGAAAAGTTGAACGGTTCAATATGCATGAGCCTCGCTTGCAAATATTGATTAGTGGTCGCGAACTGGTTGTTCAGGCAAACAGTACCGACTTTCGTAAAGAAGGGCAAATTTTCCATATTTTGCCTTACTTTATGTCAGAAAATGATCGCAAGGGCTATGTTGATAGGAAACAGCTTTTAGAACAGGATCACCGGCAGCTCTGGTGGCAGCATTACGGTAAGGCAAGTGGTTTGGGATATGAGAGCTTACCTCCTGAACTAGACAAAGGCAATCTGACCGAAATTACTGCTCAACCGCTGCTGAATTATCTGGTTGCTCTCAGTCTCAAGCGAGGTAAACTTGGCTTTTCTGAAGAGACAAACCTAAATGTAATTTATGATGACTTGCTGAAAGCAATCTATGAACGTGGTTGGGAAGGACATCAACATGCCGCAACTCAAGGAATCGAAGAAAAGAATTTTGTTCGCATCCTAGAAGAAGTTGCCTTAGCTGCATGGCATGGAGATGGGCGAACAACTACTGTTCGAGATATAGAAACGCATTGCGATAATAGTGGTTTAAAGAATCTACTACAGCGGTTTCAGGAAGGATTTAAAGAAGATTATAAAACTAGTGTGACGCGACTACTCACGGCTTTCTACTTCCGGCAAAGTGGGTATAAGGAAAGTGAGCAAACCTTTGAATTTACTCACAAAAGTTTTGGTGAATATCTGACGGCAAAACGCATTGTTCGAGAAGTTTGCCTGATCCATAAAAAACTTCAGGAGCGCAAGGATGATCCTGATGAGGGTTGGGATGAGCGTGAAGCCTTACATCGTTGGGCATTGCTCTGTGGCTCCTCTAAAATGGATGAATATTTATTCCAGTTCGTTCTGGATGAAATGCGTTTGCAAAGTTTGCCAAATGTCGCTCACTGGCAGCAAACCTTTTGTCATCTGATTGGATTTATGCTGCGACATGGAATGCCGATGGAAAGGCTACGTCTTAGACCTGATTTTAAAGAGGAGAATCGACAAGCACGTAATGCAGAGGAAGCATTACTAGCAGTTTTAAATAGCTGTGCACGTCTAACCCAAAAGCTTTCGAGAATTGAAGTATTATTTTCAGCATCGTTTGGTTCACTGATTTCAAGAATTCAACAACAAAGATTAGGGCCTCAAAATCCACTTATTTTTGATTGTCTTAGCTTCTTAGATTTAAGTAGTTACGTTTTCGATATGCGCGATTTTTATCATGCAAATTTGCAAAAATCAGATCTGACTCGCTCTCACTTACATTATGCAATACTTTATGGGGCAAATCTTTATAAATCAAATTTAACAGGTACTCAACTACCGTGGGCTAATCTCGAAAGCGCTAATCTCGAAGGCGCTAATCTTTTAAGCGCTAATCTCGAAGGCGCTAATCTTTTAGACGCAAACCTCGAAGGAGCTAATCTTTCAAAGGCTGATCTCGAAGGAGCTAATCTTTCAGAGGCTAATCTTTCAAAGGCTAATCTTTCAAAGGCTAATCTTGAAGGAGCTAATCTTTCAGAGGCATACCTCGAAGGAGCTAATCTTTCAGAGGCTAATCTCAAAGGAGCTAATCTCGAAGGAGCAAACCTCGAAGGAGCTAATCTCGAAGGCGCTAATCTTTTAGAGGCTAATCTCGAAGGCGCTAATCTTTCAGAAGCAAACCTCGAAGGAGCTAATCTTTTAGAGGCTAATCTCGAAGGCGCTAATCTGACACGCTAAGGGATCTGGTGCTTACGGAACGTTCACCGTAACTAAGGCGATTCCCGACTATACGAAAGCAAAGTTTCTCTCGGAAGTGGGTAAGCAAACGGAAGTCTTTTTGCGCTTCTCAACGGTAGCCGGCGAAAAAGGTGCAGCAGATGCTGATAGGTTGCAACAGAACCAACAAAACAATCTGCAGCCGCTCACAGCTTAAATTATTAGCGCTCTGTTTTCTCCTTTGGGTGGGGAAACATCACCCAAAGGAGTTTTTGCGTAATACCGGCCCCCCTTTCTGCTTTGAAGGTAATGCCGGCACTTAACTGTAGCCGGCTAACCGTGAAGTTGCCTGCCGGTGGACAATCTTTCAACACTCAAGAAACAACTCTTAAGCAGTTGGGTGCAGCGATTTGTTATGCTGCTGACTGGGCGGTTTGAGCGGTGCATCCTCAAATCCTGCCTAATCAAGAAAGATTTGTGCTTCCATGAAAAAGCTAAACAATCAATTTAGCCACCTCACGGCAATCGAAAGAACTGCGTTGTCATTTCCCGCACAGTTGTTATTGAACAAAAATTTAATTCAAGGTAAAGTCTTAGATTTTGGTTGCGGCTTGGGTAATGATGTTAAGTTGTTGGAGAAAAAAGGCTTTGATATTACCGGCTACGATCCTTATTATTTTCCCCAACACCCTCTTGACAAATTTGACACAATCATTTGTTTTTATGTTTTAAACGTTTTATTTCCTGAAGAACAAGCTAACGTTCTCATGGAAGTCTCGCATCTATTGAAGCCGGGGGGGAAAGCTTATTATGCAGTGAGAAGGGATTTAAAGAAAGAAGGGTTCCGTGAACATTATGTTCATAAAAAGCCGACCTATCAGTGCATCGTTAGACTTCCTTTTAAATCAATTCATTTAGATGAGTATTGCGAAATATACGAATATATTCATTATAACTATCAGAGAAATTCAGACAATAAGTGTATATTTTGCAATCCCTACAAAAGTCTAACATTGCTAACGGAAACAGCCACGGCTTATGCGATGTTTGATGGTTATCCGGTGAGTAAAGGTCATGTTTTAGTTGTACCTAAACGTCATATTGCTAATTATTTTGAACTGCCCTTTAAAGAGCAATCGGCTTGCTGGTTCATGGTTAACAAGGTTCAAGAAATTTTAACTAAACAATTTCAGCCTGCCGGCTTTAATGTGGGAATGAACATTAATCGAGCTGCCGGCCAGACGATGATGCACGCGAATATTCATATTATCCCGCGTTATCAAGGGGATGCCGGCAGCGCTAAAAGTGGCATGAGAAATGTAATTCCTAAGAAAATTTAGAAATGATGAAGTAATGAAATGAGATCAATGAACTGAAGTTTTAATCCATGAGTTCACGCTCAGTTTAGAATAAGTTGTTGGAGGCTAAATTCAGCCCTACAAGATGAAAAGTAACCGGCATTTCTGAATAACTGCCGAGATCGCTTTTAGGCTATTTTTGCGTAGGGGATTTCTGCAACCGCTCATCTGTCGGTGCAAATTAGTCCTGAAGGCCATAATCTACATTAGAAAGCACAAGTATTTAGATAATCACCTGGTTAAACTGCGTATGAAGGCCGCTCCTCATCCGAATTGGCTGCTCAAGGGCCTTATCATTCTGCTGCTGGCGTTCGCTTACTACTTTACCGCTGAATTAGGACGAAGACTGGCTTCTACTCCGCAAAATGTCACTCCAGTGTGGCCACCTGATGGCTTTGCCTCCGCCGGCATCTTAATATTTGGATATTGGGTTTGGCCGGGTGTGTGGCTTGGCTCGTTTCTCGCTAATGTTTGGGCTTTCTTTGACAAATCTAGCGCGATTGCGGGCGTAATTTCTATTGCGAAAGCATCAAGTATTGGCATTGGTACAACGTTAGGAACCCTATTGGGAGGATTTCTCCTACGGTGCTCAATTGGAAACCGCAATCCCCTCAACCATCCCCAAGATGTATTCAAGTTGATCTTCTTCACCAGCATGGTAGGTCCTATGGTAAATGCGAGTGCCGGTGTCATCACGCTTTGTTTAGCTGGCAATGTGCCTTGGGCAATTTTCCCAACTGTTTGGCTAACTTGGTGGATATCTAATGTTGCGGGAATTTTAATTTTTACACCCTTCTTGATTTGCTGGAGTTACACTTTAGCCAATTCCAGACAGCGAATTAGGGCCGGCTGGCAGTGGATTAAAAAATTTAGAACGCGATTTGACGCCGACTCCCTCGCTAAACTAACCAAATCTCTAGCCGGTCAACGCGTTGCTGAAGTGATTCTTCTATCTGGATTAGTGTTAACCCTTAGTTTAATTACTTTTTGGCAAGGCACGCCCGTAGAATATATGCTGATTCCAGTCTTGGTCTTGGCAGCATTTCGTTTTGGGCAAAGAGGGACTACTTTACTCATTGTTTTAGTTGCAGTCGTCGCAGTTTTAGGAACCGTTAACGGTCAGGGTTCTTTTGTGCGTGAAAACTTTAACGACTCCCTTGTACTTCTGCAATCATTTATTGGGGTTATTGTCCTAACCACGCTAACACTAACTGCTGTCATTACCCAGCAACGAAAAGCAGAAGATACCCTACGTCAATCAGAAGCAGACATCCGTCAAAAATCTCACGATTTGGAATATGCACTGAGTGAACTTAAACGCACACAAGTGCAATTAATTCAAGGCGAAAAAATGTCGATTTTAGGTCAACTGGTTGCAGGAGTTGCCCACGAAATCAATAACCCAGTTAACTTCATCACCGGCAATCTTGACCACGCCAATGATTATATTGAGGACTTACTCAATTTAATCGGTTTATACCAAGAACACTATCCCCATCCAGTTCAAGCAATTGAAGATAAAACTGAGGAAATTGAACTTGCTTTTTTACTGGAAGATTTACCAAAACTGCTTTCCTCAATGAGAATAGGGGCGGAGCGCATTTGCAAAATTGTTGTTTCCCTTCGGACTTTCTCGCGAATTGATGAAGCGGAATTTAAAGCCGTTGACATTCACGCCGGCATCGATAGTACCTTGCTGATTTTGGAAAGCCGGCTCAAAGCGAAACCGGAACGCCCAGCCATTCAAGTCATTAAAGAATATGGCAATTTCTCACTTGTTGAATGTTATCCTGGACAACTCAATCAAGTCTTCATGAATATTCTGGTGAACGCGATAGATGCGCTAGAGGAACGGGATAAAGAGCGGACATTTGCAGAGATGCAACAACTTCCTAGTGAAATTTGCATCAGTACCGAAATCACAAGCGATCATCGAGTTGCTATTAAAATTGCTGACAATGGGCCAGGAATCCCCGAACAAGTCAAACAACGCATCTTTGAACCATTTTTTACAACAAAACCTGCCTGCAAAGGGACAGGAATGGGAATGTCAATTAGCTATCAAATTGTTACCGAAGCTCATGGCGGGCTGCTTCAATGTTATTCATGGCCGGGAAAAGGGACAGAATTCGTGATTGAAATTCCCCTGCAAAAGCAGCAATCCGATGACAAAACTTGAGAAGACTAATCACCGGCTTGTTAATTTTTTGCTCAATATGGCTCTTGCAAGCGAAAGTGATCGCACAGCCGGCATCGAGGGATGAAGTGATGGAATAATCGGGGATTCTGCGGCAAGACTGAGGAGGATCGCCCTACTACTAACGACTTCCAAATTAAGGAAGTGGCAATGATTGCAACAGAAGCGATCCCTCTTCTGGGCCTAAATTAAAGTGACTTCTCCCGTATCCAAATCATACCGGCCTCCAACAACTTTGAGTTTTTCATCCAGTAATCGTTGAGTGATGATCGCTGAATTATGTTTCAATTTCTCAATTTGATAATGAACATTGGCAGTCACGGCGTTATCAACCGGATCACCGGCTTCATCTTTGATCTTGGCGAGAGCAGGTTTAATTGCCTTCACAAAAGAACCGATCTGACCTGGAAGCGCTTCCCCCTCTACGGCAGCGGTGACAGCACCGCAGCGTTCATGACCTAAAACCATAATCAGAGGCGTTCCCAGCATCGCTACAGCGTATTCCAGACTTCCCAGCACCTCTGGAGTCACGATATTGCCGGCAACGCGGATATCAAATAAGTCACCGAGTCCTTCATCAAACAAAATTTCTGGAGAAACTCGTGAATCTGCACAGGTTAACAGCGTTGCAAAGGGGTGTTGTCCTTGGGCAATTTCTTTAATTCGTGCGGGCGATTGATCGGGATGCGTACCCTTTTCTTGGACAAATCGTTGGTTGCCATCCATTAACCGTTTTAGGGCAGCATCAGGACTGGGAGACTCAAGCACAGCAGCGTTCGCCCGGTCTGATTGCAAGTTCCAGAATGCACTGCCGGCCACAGCAGCCATCAGTGCGATTCCGCCTTTGCCGGTTAAATTCAAGAAATTGCGACGACCCATCAATCCATTGTTTTGATTCATGGCTATTGAAGAGAAGTAAAATTTGCAGATAAAAAATTAAAACTTGGAACTGTGAGACAAGACTGCCTCTGGCTTTGACTGAAGCTTTTTTGTTAATTTATTCAGAGTTTGCCGGAGACAGAATTTTATTATCTTACAGTGAGGCAACGCATTGGGTCGAGCGAATTTCCATCGCATCGGAAATGTAACAGGTGCCGCCAAACTTGTTGAGAATGGGTCGAATGAGTGCCACAACCGGCTTGATTTTTTCTGGGGCGCAAAACGCGATGATACAGACATTATCCAGCATGGTCATGTCTAAATCTTCGTAGCCTTGTCTAAACCCCTGCCCAGCGATGTTTCGGATGACCAGATAACCTGTTACATCCGGCTGTTTTAAGGCATCTAAAATTTTGCCAAGTTCAAATGAATTCGCAACGATTTCTATTCGTTTAACAGAATGCACAATTTTACCTCCAGAACATATCAATTGCGTACAGATAAACAGGAATTCCCACAATGATATTGAAAGGAAACGTTACAGCTAAAGCCGTAGAAACGTACAGGCTGGGGTTGGCTTCCGGAACCGTTAAACGCATGGCAGCGGGAACGGCGATATAAGAAGCACTGGCACTCAACACGGCAAATAAGAGCGCGTCACCCTTGGGCATTCCAATAAATTTTGCAATGAAAATCCCAATGACAGCATTGACGATTGGGATCAGTATCGCAAAAGAGATCAGGAACGTGCCGGTTTTCTGCAAATCCTTAATTCTTCTGGCAGCAACTAGCCCCATGTCGAGCAGAAAGAATGTTAGGACACCGTAGAACAACCCCTGAGTAAAAGGTTCCAAAACCTGCCAGCCGTGTTCTCCTGTCAGGACTCCAATGATGAGGCTGCCGACTAGCAGAAATACCGAACTATTCAGGAAGGCATCTCGCAGCACTTCTGGCCAGGAAAAGTCCCGATTTCCCTGATCGGCTGTGAATAGATTGACGAGAATCAAACCGACAATGATTGCCGGTGATTCCATCAGTGCCAGAGCTGCAACCATATACCCATCATAATCAATCCCCAACTCGCTTAAGAAGGCTCCGGCGGTGATGAAAGTGACGGCACTGATGGAACCATAGGTGGCGGCGATGGCGGCGGCATCGTAGGTATCGAGCTTTAGCCGAAGAATGAAAAATGTATAGATCGGTACAAAACACGCCATCAATATGGCTGCTAGGAGGGTGAAGACGACTTCCTGAGTTACACCACTTTTGATCAGTTCCACTCCTCCTTTAAAGCCAATGGAAAATAGCAGATAAAGTGAGAGGAACTTTGGGAAAGGAGCCGGTACTTCAAGATCCGACTTGGCGAAAACTGCCACCATCCCTAAAAAGAAAAACAGGATCGGTGGGTTCAGGATATTAGAAATGATCAAGCTTGCATCCATATTCACTCCGTATGCTAAACAGCAAATAAATTGCAACAAATTTTGATCATGACTGAATTGATGCGGTTAAATCTGAAGCATAGATTGCGTAGAACCACTGTATGTCAATTAAACGAATAAAAACCTATATGTAATTCTTATATCTCTTATAAAAAATACTTTTGCAAGCCTAGAAAATAGACAAGGGCTGGGTTTGAGGGTGATGGCCGGCTCGCTCAAGTCAGGATATCCTGTAGTAAGTTGCGATCGCTTAGAATCGAGCGGTGAGTTTGAGAGAATTTAGGATGCACCCAATGTCGGTTTCGGTTCTCATCGCAGCGGTACAATCAATCGTGACTATTGCTTGAGCAAAAAAGTTGTGGGCCAGTGGGAGAGAACCGGCCAATTTTGGCCGGCGCTCTATTTGATTTGATCGGCCACTTACAGCGTGAGGTTGTAACGCCGGCACATTTCGAGCAATTCCTTTTTGACTGCCTCGCACACGTTATCCGGGGAGATGACGGCGCAATCTCGCCCATAGCGCAGGACTTCTCGAACCAGCCAGAAGGGGTTAGAGACACGTCTGACGACTTGGCGCACATCTCCAATGATTTCATCTTGAATATCATTTTGCCTGTGTTCATAGGCTTTGACCATGCCGCGATAAAAGTGTAAATGCACTTCTAGAAAGTCCAAGCCTTCCTGTCGCCAGGTGCCGGTGGTGGCTACGATGGATTGGATAGGGTCAAAACGCAGACAGCGATTGTGAATCAGTTCAGGATAGGGGGTATCTTTGATGTCGTCGGTTTCGTCGCACCAGTTCTGTAGATAAAACCGCTTTTCCTCACTTGAAATTCACTTGAATCTCTATCAGGTAAATCTGAGCAATTTACCGATGGGAAAACCACTAATTTTTGATAGTCAACCGGCACAAGATCAATCACCGGCACCTATGCCAAAACCATCGGCAGGACAAATATCCCACCAGTCAACCGGCATCCATAGGCCATTCTCTTACAAATTAATGCGTCTACCCTTAATAAAATAAGTCTGCATCTCTCCCTTACCCTTAACAGAAATAACCCCCCGATCTTCAAATAAATACTGATCTTGGATGTGATGATAAGTTGTCTCAGTAATCTGAATGCAGCCGGCAGCACCGTGAGATTCCATGCGGCTAGCCGTATTCACCGTATCTCCCCACAAATCATAGATGAACTTTTTCGTGCCAATTACCCCAGCCACAACTGTGCCGGTGTTAATTCCAATTCGCAGAGCAAAATCTGTGCCTCGCTTAGCATTAAAATCCTCAAGACTCGATTGCATATCCAATGCCATTTCTGCGATTGCTTCTGCATGGTTACTTTTCGGGAGTGGAACCCCACCGGCAACCATATAAGCATCCCCAATCGTCTTAATCTTCTCTAACCCATGCTTTTCCGTCAGGCAGTCAAAAATTGAGAAAATTTCATTCAGTAAGGCAACCAATTCAGTTGGAGAAATTCTACTAGCCATCTGCGTGAAATTAACCAAATCCGCAAACAGAACACTCACCTCATCAAAGCTATCCGCAATGATGTTTTCTTCCTGTTTTAAGCGCTCAGCAATCGGCTCTGGTAAAATATTAAGTAACAGCCGCTCCGATTGTCCTTGCTGATAGCGCAGGGCTTCTTCTACGACCTTGCGCCGGCTGATATCGTGAAAGAAAACAGACAGCCCTTCATAAGAAGGAAATACCCGAATTTCAAACCATTTTGTTGTCGGCCAGTGGAAATCTTCAAAACTTAGACTAATTTGTTGAGCTACAGCTTTACGGTACTGCTCATCAAACACCGAACCCACCATTTCTGGCAAAGCTTCCCATATATCTTGCCCCAAAAGTTCATCTATATTGCGCTGCAAAATTTCAGCAGCTTTTTGATTAACATAGGTAAACCGCCATTGGGGATCTAGGGCAAAAAAAGCATCCGTCATACTTTCCAGCAAATCAACAACTTGCTGATCGGAAGCTCGCAGTTTTGCCTTGACTTGCTGATATCTCGCGAGTTGGCGCTCTAACCGGCTCACATTCAGCCGCAACTCCATCTGAGCAATCACTTGCCGGCCTAAAACCTGTAGCGCGTCTAGCTGTTCTGGCGTAAGATTGCGGGGAATTCGATCCAGCACACAAAGCGTCCCAATTGGAAAACCATCCGGCGTGATTAAAGGGTTGCCGGCATAAAACCGAATATCTGGTGCAGAAGTCACTAAGGGGTTGCCGGCAAAGCGATCATCTTCTGAGGCATCCGGGACGATCATCACCTGATCTGGGTTGAGGATAGCATGAGCGCAGAAAGCATCCTCTCTGGGTACCTCTGGCGAGTCAATTCCAACTTTTGACTTAAACCACTGTCGGTTCGTAGCGGTGAGGCTGACGAGGGCGATAGGGGTGCCACAAATCGACGCGGCCAAGCGAGTTAAATCGTCAAAAGCTTCCTCTGCCGGCGTGTCGAGAATGTTATATTCATTCAGCGCCTTGAGTCTCTCCTCCTCGTCGCTGGGTTTGGCAGGTGCTTGCGTGGGTGGTATTGTCGAAGGATGCCGGCGCTTAGGAGAGGGAGTTATTGAGCTTTTTAAGCGTTTCACTAGCTTCGCCAGCCAGCCGGCAAGCCGCGTCACATTTTTATAAAAACCTTTTTGACGAGTTTTTTTATAGAAAGCCGGTTTAGACAAAACCCCATACTCCTTAAAAACGCCAAACTTCATGTTTCCGACGCACTCTCCTACTAAACATTCTCTACCCAATCGCAACAAACAGGCTAAATTCAGCAAACTGTAGAACGATTCATACGCTTAGCCTAGCGAATTTTCACATAAAACTACAACAGACTATTGTTGGTGACTTGTCAAAGTCCCGGCAAATTTTTTCCCTTTCAAAGCAATATCCTGAATATTCACTGTAGCGCTAGAAAGTGAGAACCTGCGAGGGGTTTTTCCTCACCTAGCTGCTTGGCACCCACTCATGTTATAATTACTAGACAGAAAGTTTTAAATCAATTTAAATAAAGTAATTTTATACTCCCCTAAAGGCAACGTATCAGCTTTTAGGTAGATTTTTAAACCCGTGTAACGGGCAAGTTTAGTCTATTTAGCCGCAATTTGCAATCGCTATTTGTTAATTTGGAGTGCGGGATCTGGCCGGCTGGCTGTCATCTGTGGGAACATCTTGCTTCTACTAATATTTTTGCTGTCATCTGTGGAATGCACCCTAAGTTTTATGATTTTACTGAAGTTAGTTTTTCCTGAGACACATTAAAACTTAGCTCAGTAACTCGTTGTTAAGATTGCTTAACTATTTTTAGCATTGAAAAAAAACCTAGGTATTTTCTCGGAGGTTTATTTATCCTTTATTTTACAAAAATTGTATAGATTAACCACTCGCCAGCACGCTTTTCAAACTTGACAGTCGAAAGCTGATAACCGGCAAATTTCGCAATTTTCAACCTCTCTGACAGCGCCCAAGGGTATTATATGGCTAAAAAAAGTATTGCTTCCTACTTGATGGAACGTTCCAGCAGCAAAAAACAAAGTATTGCTTCCTACTTGGTCGAACGTTCCAGCGGCAAAAAACTCAGAATCAATGGCTGCCTTCCCTCCCAGAAAAAGCCACCCAAATCTAAGCATTATACAGCCAGCCGGTTTAGCGCTTCCCAGTTGCCGATCAGGGTGGATCTGCGCCCCTACTTAACGAAAGTAGAAGATCAGGGACAAGTCGGTAGCTGTACCGCAAACGCGATTGCCGGCGCTTACGAATACCTAGCGAAACGCGCAATGGGAGACTCCGGAGATGTCAGCCGGCTATTTATCTATTACAACGCCCGAAAATTCGATGGACTCGAAGGTGATGT
This sequence comes from Microcoleus vaginatus WJT46-NPBG5, assembly GCA_019359355.1. Lineage (GTDB taxonomy): Bacteria > Cyanobacteriota > Cyanobacteriia > Cyanobacteriales > Oscillatoriaceae > FACHB-68. Next base: position 16,758 of record JAHHHM010000011.1, read on the forward strand.
AGGCAGCAGCATCACCACCAGCATCCGAGTGTTGCAAGAAATGGGCGCTTGTACAGAACACACCTGGCCCTATGATCCACAATTGTGGAACGAACAGCCCTACGATGAAGCTTACAATGAAGCCACAAGATTTTTAATCGAAGAAGCCGAAGAAATTGATGTCGATTTGTTCGCAATGAAACACTGTCTGGCAGAAGGCTATCCCTTTGCCTTTGGTTTAAGGCTGTTCAAATCTTTTGATAAAGCCGGCCACAAAGGAGGAGTCCCCATGCCAGATATAAATCATGAAGATGGCCGCGAAGAACACGGCAATCACGCAATGCTATGTGTCGGTTACTCTGACCCCTACAAAGTATTTGTAGTGCGTAACTCTTGGGGTGAAAATTGGGGAGATAAAGGCTATTGTTACATCCCCTATGAGTATATGACTAACCCTGAATATTGCTGGCAATGCTGGACAATTAGAGGGGTCAGTGATCTCGATTTTAGTGCCGGTGTCTTGGCAGAAGATGATGAGGATTTCTACTACTACGACGAAGAGTCCGAAGAGTCCGAATACACTGACGAATACTATTATGAGGAAGAAGAGTATGAATATGAAGAGGAGGAAGAGTCTGAGGACGTAGAAAACTCTTACAAAGAAGAGAGTGAGGAAGACGAAGACGAAGAAGAAGATTACGAGGAGGAAGAGTCTGAGGACGTAGAAAACTCTTACCAAGAAGAGGGCGAGGAAGACGGAGAAGAAGAAGATTACGAGGAAGAAGAGGAAGAGGAAGAGGAAGACGAAGAAGAGGAAGATTACGAGGAAGAGGAAGACGAAGAAGGAGATTACGAGGAAGAAGACGAAGAAGAAGGCGAAGAAGAGGAAGAGGAAGAAGAAGAAGAAGAGTAATTTTTAGTTTTTCGGGTGCATCCCAGATTGGCGAAAATCTTATAAGTGGGAGCATCTTACTCCCTGAAAAAATCTTAGCTCCCTGAGAGGACAGCCAGCCGGCAAGATGCCGGCACTACAAACTATTCTGAGAAATTTTCAGTTAAACTAAAATATCTTCATTCTTCTTCCTCTTCTTCTTCAGCAAACACTTCATCGATAATTTCTTGCATTTCCTCTTCAGAAAGCCCTAAAGCTTCACCCAGAAGTTCCGCATACTCCGCTTCATCTTCCGTAATTGTTCCATCACCGGCAGCAATATAAAGGGCTAACTGATAAATATCTGGAACCAGTTCTTCAGGAGTTGCTGCCACCGCCGCATTAAACAAAGCCCCCGCCCCTTCTCGCTTAGCAATGCCATTGACTTTTTCAATTACCCCATCGAGTTCAGCTTTCTCTACCAGTTCCGCACCTTCCAGATAGGAATTTAACAGTTCAATTTCTTCATCGGAAGGTTCACCATCTGCATACATTGTCATCATACAGATCGCAACGCCGGCTTCCTCTGGCGTCAGTTCCTCTGATATTTCCGCATCACTCTGAAAAATGACTTCGTACCGGCCCATATATTTTGAAGACTTAAAGGTGAGCGGTCAGAATTCTAACATCGTTTTCTCGGTTGCCGGCAAATAACTTAATTCTTTCTTAATTAACTGATTTTTAAATAAAAATTAATATTTAGTCAAACAATTTCAATTTAGGTAATTATCACGTTACTCACTCATTTATAAAAAGTTAAGAAGAAAGCTTACCTTCAACGTCACGGCTTTAAATAATAGAGTGGGCTTTGCCCACCCTATTACTTGGTTAGTCATTTAACCTTGAACCACCGGCTCTTTTGCCAAAAACTTCTCAAGTTCTGTTAAAGCATCCGCATCAACCTTGGTCTGCATTGGGCAGAATTTAGGGCCACACATTGAACAGAATTCAGCCGTTTTATAGATATCCGCCGGCAGGGTTTCATCGTGATATTCCCGTGCGCGTTCGGGGTCAAGTGATAACTCAAATTGCCGGTTCCAGTCGAAATTATAACGGGCGCGAGAAAGCTCATCATCGCGGTCGCGTGCGCCCGGACGGTGCCGTGCAATATCCGCAGCATGAGCCGCAATTTTATAAGCAATCAACCCATTCCGCACATCTTCCGCATCCGGCAGTCCTAGGTGTTCTTTCGGCGTCACATAACACAGCATTGCCGTGCCATACCAGCCGGCCATCGCCGCCCCAATTGCAGAGGTGATATGGTCATAACCGGGAGCAATATCTGTCACCAATGGCCCTAGCACATAGAAAGGCGCTTCCGAGCACTCTTCCATCTGCTTCTTAACATTAAACTCGATTTGATCCATTGGCACATGACCTGGCCCTTCCACCATCACCTGCACGTCATCTTCCCAAGCTTTGCGGGTTAGCTGTCCGAGGGTTTTGAGTTCAGCAAGTTGGGCGGCATCTGAGGCATCGTGAGCGCAACCGGGACGCAGAGAGTCGCCTAAGCTGAAGGAAACATCGTATTTCTTGAAAATCTCGATGATGTCGCGGAAGTGGGTGTAAAGCGGATTTTGCTTGTGGTGATGGAGCATCCAACGTGCGAGGATGCCGCCGCCGCGAGAAACAATGCCGGTGAGGCGGTTTTTCACCAAAGGCAAGTGTTCGATCAGAATGCCGGCGTGAATCGTTTGATAGTCAACCCCTTGCTGGGCGTGCTTTTCGATGACGTGAAGAAAATCATCCGGGGTCAACTTTTCAATTGTGCCGTGGACACTTTCGAGTGCTTGGTAAACCGGCACTGTGCCGATGGGAACCGGCGAAGCGTTGATAATTGCCGTGCGAATTTCATCCAAGTTGCCGCCGCCGGTGGACAGATCCATCACGGTATCCGCACCGTATTTTACTGCCAGTTTCAGCTTATCGACTTCTTCATCCAAGTTAGAAGAATTCGGCGACGCGCCAATATTTGCGTTGACTTTGCACTTAGAGGCAATGCCAATAGCCATCGGCTCTAAATTCGTATGATTAATATTTGCCGGGATAATCATGCGTCCCCGCGCCACTTCTTCCCGAATTAAGTCTGCCGGCAGGTTTTCCCGTTGGGCGACATAGTGCATTTCTTCCGTAATCACACCCTGACGAGCGTAGTGCATTTGAGACACGTTTTTGTGCCCCTGCCGCTTGGCAATCCATTCTGAACGCATATTTCATTCCCTCAATAAACAGCTTCCCTCCGCCGGTATTAGCCGGACTCAGGTTCTAAGGGTCTAATCTCAGCCTGACTATCCAGGCACCCCTAGCTTGGTTGAGGATTGTATCACTTTGATTTGCTCCAGATTGGCTTAACTCAGCAAATCTTAATGGGTTAGGTAAATAAGAGACTGGGAGTAATCGCTAATTTTCCCAAGCGAACACAGCCGCGCCTAACCTTGAACGGTGCCGGCACTCTGTAAAAAATCTTTCTCTCTACCCTTGCCGGTTGAGCCGTCCTATGAATAAAAGCGCTGTTTTGCGGATTGATTTACTAAATTCCGCATTTTACAAACTTGAATAACCCCCCTGTAAGGCTACTGGGAGGCTATCTAACATTTGACTTTAAAAATCCTACGAGTTTATCCGTATTATTTCTGCGCTACGGAAACCGAACAAGCAAATTCTAAAAGCTTTGTTTGATATTCAGAAGATTGGCTCCAAGGATAATTTAACTCTTTGTAAGAAGCAACAGAGGGAATATCAAAACCCCCTAAGCGCAAAGTCCGAGTTTCTTGGGTTTGGCAATTTGCGGCATTCCGACCATACTCACCATCAGGAATTACAACATCATAAACCACTAAATGTCCATCCCTTTGCAGCGTGTCAAGGTTGATATGGGCGGCTCCACCCCTTGGAGATTCTGTTTCTGGCACGGGTTGCCAAGACGCCTCTGAAAAATCTGCAACCTTAAAATCACCCGATGCGTATGCGCTCTGCGCCACTAATGCTGCTGCGGCGCAGCTGGCAATAGAAAGGATTGCGGCACATCGTTTCATGGGTTGTTTCTCCTCTGATTGAGTTCGGTGCGTTCCTGCGGGAATTGCTTTTAAGCAGTTAAGGGAGATAATTTTCTGTGTTTTTCTCCTGTTATTTGCTAAGAGCAATTAGGGTGTTTCTGCTTATAGTTGTTTATACCGGGTTGAAGCCGGCACAAACATCATCCCAAGGTTGTAAGTCAGGGCTTTGCCGATAATCCCACCATAGGATGATTTGAGAAAAGTTTTTTGAGTTCGCTTTTCTACTAATAAACACGAAAAACCCCGGCTGCTCTATAAAACCGGGGTTCTCTTCCTTACGATGGGATGCATTACAAGTTTCAGACAGTTGCTTTTATTTGCTCATCAGAAACCCAAATTCCGTGAAAGCCATAAGGCACACGCTGGGGAATAATCACCCGTGCCACCGGCTCAGATTTCATATCTTGAGCATTGACAACTACCAATTCAGAAACATCGTCTTTGGCATCATAAACAAACGTTACCAACCAGCCGGCATCTTCATCTGTTGCACCTGGATGCGGCACAAATACAGCCTCGCCGCCAAAGCGTTCTCGTCCGAATTCATGGGTTTCGGAACTTCCAGAATTGAGATCGTACTTAATCAAACCCTCAAACACCGGCATCGGAGTCGGTGCCATTTTTGCTGTGTAACCATAGCGATGAGATCGCCCCATGAATTGTTCATTTAAACGGGGAAAATCTGAAGGGCGATCGTCCAACCTCTCCTCTTGCACCGTGCCAGTTTTAAGATTAAATCGCCAGCGGTACAAACGCGCAAACTCTCCCTCTGTTTCCGTGGGTGCCGATTCTGACACCAACACACTGGTAGAATTCATGCGGCAGGCAAGCAACACCACCTCATCCCCATCCTCATACGCATTGAGGGTATGAAATACGAAACAGGGCGGACTTTCAAACCAGCGAATACTGCTATTATCTCCATGACGCGGCACAATCCCAAACCGGCTGGGACGATCTCGCTCAAACATCAAACCCGGTTGACCTTTTTGCATTCGATCCATGCGGAAAGTCAGGGGCAAATCCATAAAAATTGTGTAGTTTTCGGTGATGGCAAAATCGTGCATCATCACCCCCACCGGCAGCTCAATCGGCACGGTTCGTAACAGTTCACCTTCTGCTGAAACTACACTATATTTCACGTAAGGTCGAGATGCTACAGAGTAACCAAAAAACATCATCTCACCCGTTACCGCATCTACCTTGGGATGTGCCGTAAACGCAGAAACCAGCTTGCCATCAAAATTATAAGTGCCGGCAGTCTCCAAACCGGGTAACTCAATTGCATGAGGTTCACCCCCCTCCCAAAGTGCCAAAAGGCGACCGTCATGCCAGATTAAAGCAGTGTTTGCCGTATTTTTCCCATAACCGTGGGGATTATTCGGTTGCGGCGGTTCCAACATCCCACTCCAAACCGCCTTGCCGGCATCGCGTTCAATCTTAAACCCCCGTGTCTGCACATAGCGATTGCAATAGGACGCGTTGCCGTTGCTAATTTGCACCCCATGCAACATCCCATCCCCATCAAACCAGTGATAGCGGCCAATAGGTGGGAATTGCGGATTCGGGCCATTTCGCACAAACATCCCAGATAACTCAGGAGGCAACTCGCCAATCACCTTCAAGTTATCTGCTGTGATTTCCTCGCGCACTGGCGCAAAATTGCCCTCTAAAAAGGGATCAACTGCTGTTACAGTCATTCTGTCTGCTCTGATTATAAATATCTCTGTATTTAGAGCTTAGCTAAAAACAGAAAATCTAGACTCACCCTCTAGAGTAGTTATAAAAATGTAGATACACCCTATATATAATAAATTAGGCACCGACTTCCGGGATCTCGTTCAAGCCTTAAAAATGGGGCAATCGACCGAGTTTTTCACCGAATCAAAAGCGTTTTTCGCTCTTGGCTACCCTTCAAGGAATGCTGGGGAAAAGACCGGACGAGAGGCCGTTTCGCCAAGGTTATGATAGAAATTTATTGTTTTTTAAGCGAATGGATACTCTATTAGTCTTCGATATCTTTTTTATCCTCTTCAAAATATTTATGACTTGTAGAACTATTTCGTATTAAGGGATCGTCCCATTTTTCGATCACTTCAGTTATTTTTTCGTTGACTTCAGCCAGACGCGTCTTCATTAAAACTTCTGAAATTTCTTTAGTAGTTTTTATGACCGCTAGTCTCAGCTTTTGAGAGTATATTTTATCCCACATGATAAAATCTAAAGCTTATAGCTTGTAAATTGCAGGTCACGCTGTAAAAATTATAAAAGGGCAATCAGACTTCCCCCTTCAGTCTTTAGATGGATATATTTGAGAAATAAAAAGCGCAAATACAGATAGCGATGCCTCTGCTGTTGTGCCGATCGCTGCTGTTGGGGGATCGTACTAGATTTCGCTCAGTGGTGAGATCGGCAGTGATGTTTAAAACATTAAATAAATCTGTACAAGAATTCATGAGGGTTTATGTCGCTGATGCCGGCACGTTAAGCAGGCTGGCGGCAGTAGAGCGTTAGCAAGCGGGCCTTGTACTAATTTAATACTATGCATAAAATTACGAAATTGCTCAATCTAACCAATCTGCAAAGTCTTCAACGTCTCAGGCGCATTCAAAAAAAGCCGACTAAACTGAAATCCATTCAATAATTTATATATGGCATTATTATGCAATTGCAAAGGATAGCTTTGACCGCGCTCATCAGCCTTTTTTGCACTAGCTCACTGTCTCTCATGGTTAGCGCATCCAGTCAAAAACTGTCTGGCCCAGAAAACTTCAACAGCCAAAATCAGCTTGCTCGTAGCCTTTCGGGACATTCAGCAGTTGTCATCAGTCAAGCTATTGGCACAAAAAATGAAGCGCCGGTGATCGCGGGTGTCAGTCGTGATAAAACTATCAAAATTTGGAATTTGAACAGTGGCGAGGTCATTCACACCCTTGCCGGTCATTCTCTGCCAATTTTGGCATTGGCAATGAGCCAGGATGGGAAAATTTTAGCCAGTGCCGGCCATGACAAAACGATTAAGCTGTGGAATGTAAGAACCGGCCAAGAAATTCGCACACTGATCGCTCATGCAGAATGGGTGGAATCTTTAGCCATCAGCCCGGATAGTCAATGGTTAGCTAGTGGTAGCGGTGACAAAACGATTAAAATTTGGCCCTTGCACGCTTCCTCTAAAGAGATTGCCAATGTTTTTCCGCGCACTTTAGCCGGTCATTCACATCCGATTGATGCGCTTGCAATTAGTCCAGATAGCGAAATTTTAGTTAGCGCGAGTTGGGATGAAATTAAACTTTGGAACTTGAAAACCGGCAAAGAAATCCGCACTTTACCCGGACATTCTTTGGGCACAAATGCTGTGGCGATCAGTCCCGATGGCCAAATTCTCGTGAGTGCCGGCGGTGATAAAACGATTAAGATTTGGGATTTGAACACCGGCAGCCTGCGTCAAACACTTGCCGGTCATTCAGCAAGTGTTCGTTCCCTCGCCATTAGTCCTGTTCGTGGATCGTCCTTGGCGGAGATGGGCCAAACCTTAGCCAGCGGCGGCTTAGATAACACCGTAAAAATCTGGCAGCTACCCGCCGGCAAGGAAAGTTTAACGTTTCCCAGACAAAGCAGTATCGTTGAATCGGTTGCCATTAGCCCGGATGGCCAAATCCTAGCCACCGGCTGCTGGGGCAACATCGTTAAACTCTGGAACCTGAAAACCGGCCAGGAAATTCGCCAACTGTCTGAGTCGGGGGGAGTTTCGAGTCCTGAGTCCTGAGCTCTGAGTTCTAAGTTGCGGAGTTTTGAGAACCGGCTTCAGTTTGGTGTTTGCAACCAAGCGGACGACCAGCCAAGGGGTGTGACACTCGCTTGGCTCAACCCCTCGACTTGAATGTAAAAATGTTTTAGTCTATGAGCAGTGTACTATCATTTTTAATAAAAAATCTGTACAAACCCCATTAAACGCAGCTATTCTATCACAATATTTTGTAAAGATACAGCGCTAACCCTCTTATAGAAAAGCGCTTGAAAATACATTTTCAGCAAAATCAATGATGAAATTGCAGCAAAAAGTCGGTTGATTTGAACAGACTCCTCGCTCGTAAAAGGCTGAAGTATTTTTAATAAGTTGGATGGATTTAGCCGAACCGGACAGGCGAATCAGGCGCTAAGAGCAATCGGGGTTTACCCGCAACGATGGTTGTTAAGCCCAGACAGAAAAAAAGGCAATCAAACCTCTGAATTGCCATTGTTAACCTTTTAAAATCCAGCTATTAAGAGGAAGCAGGTTGATTGAACAGCAAACCGAAAAACTTTTCCGCCCTGATCTCGACCCGTGTGGCACCATTCTTCCAGGGCTTTGAGTCCAGATCGTCCGTGATTTCTAAGTTTTTTCGCCGGCTTCATCAAACACCTGACTTAACAAGTCTGGGGGCAGTCATCATCGCCTCCCTGTCAGTAACCGGCATGGTGCTGGCAGCGCGGCAGTTGGGCTGGCTGCAACCTGTAGAACTGGCGGTTTTCGACCGGATGGTGCTACGCAGGGCAGATGAAGGCCCAGATCCCCGGCTGCTGGTGGTCGCTATCACAGAAGATGATATCCAAACACTTAAGCAATCAACGATCTCGGATCAGTTCGTGGCGCTAGGGCTGGAAAAATTGCAGCAATATCAGCCGGCAGTTATTGGTTTAGACATTCATCGCGACATTGCCCAAGGAACCGGAATCGAGCAGCTTGAGGTACAGCTGAAACAGACCAATGTGATCGCCATTACCAAAATGGGTCTGTCTAATACCGGCAGACTGGAAGTGCCGCCGCCGCCAAGTGTGCCGGTAGAACGCATTGGGTTTAACGACATCGTGCAAGATGCAGACGGCGTTGTGCGTCGCAGTTTGCTGTTTGGCAACCTCACTCCAGACACCGTTCTTTACTCCTTCGCCCTAAAGGTAGCCTCCAGCTATTTAGCACAGCGCAAGATCGAGCCTCAAAACAGCAAAAGCGACCCGTACCTTATCCAGTGGGGTAAGGCCACTTTTACGCCGCTACAGCCCAATTCTGGGGGCTATGAAAAGCTGGATGCCCAAGGTTACCAGGTCTTGCTCAATTATCGATCTCCTCGCAATGTTGCACGCGTCGTCAGTCTGACACAGCTGTTGTATGGCCAGATCGAGCCGGCCTGGATAAAAGACAAAATCGTTCTCATTGGTTACACAGCGCCGAGCAGAAGAGACCTTTTTTTAACGCCCTACAGTCCCAGCCAAAAGCAGGAACCCAAGATGGCTGGGGTATTGGTTCACGCCCAAATGGTTAGCCAAATTCTTACGGCAACCCTAGGGGAACGCCCTTTGTTCTGGTTTTGGCCAGAATGGGCGGAGGTGCTGTGGGTTTGTTTTTGGGCGGTTGTTGGGGGAACTTTAGTTTGGTGTGTCCGCCATCCGGTGGGGCTGGTTGTGTGTGTAACGGGGGTGGTGGTGATCGTGTTTGCCACCGGCTTTTACCTGTTCACGCGGGCCGGTTGGGTTTCCACCGCAACGCCGGCTTTAGCCACCTTAGTCACAAGCGGTTTGGTTCTCGCTTACCGGGGCTATCAAGCCCAACAGCAGCAACAAATGGTGATGAAGCTTTTGGGGCAAAATACTTCCCCGGAAGTGGCTGAGGCGCTTTGGAACAGTCGTGATCGCTTGCTCAAGTCGGGAAAGCTTTCCGGACAAAAGCTGATCGCCACCATGATGTTTACAGACCTTAAAGATTTCAGCACCATCTCAGAACAAATGCCGCCAGAAGTTTTGCTGGAGTGGTTAAACGAATATCTCAGCGTTTTGAGCGAGACGGTGCAAGCGCATAAAGGCATTATTAATAAGTTTACCGGCGATGGCATCATGGCTGCCTTTGGGGTGCCCATGATTCGCAACAGCAATACGGAAATTGCTGAGGATGCGCGTCATGCGGTGTCTTGTGGGGTGGCATTTGGAGAACGCCTCAAGGAAATTAACGCAGATTGGCAGCGGCGGGGGTTGCCGGTGGTTCAAATGCGGGTGGGGATTTTTACCGGCCCGGTTGTTGCCGGCAGTTTGGGCGGCAAAGAGCGGATGGAATACGGCATCATTGGCGATAGTGTCAACATTGCTTCCCGATTGGAAAGTTGCGAAAAAGACCGGCAATCGAGCATCTGCCGGGTGTTAATTGCTAAGGAAACTTTGGTTCACATTGAGGATGAGTTTTTGGTAGAACACTGGGGTCCTCTGGCTTTGAAGGGGAAGCAGCAAACGGTTGATGTTTATCGGGTGGTTTGCCGCCGCACTCAGAGTCCAAGTCAGTAAAGGTGTTGCCGGCTGTTGGGATTTTTTTAAGCGCAGATTAACGCAGATGTGAGTGCTCGTTTGCTGTTGTGTATAGTCAGTCTGGATGTCTTTTGGTTATGGCGTAGTGGAGATGTGTGGAAATGTTAGGCGTTCGCATTTCCATGTCACGGGAATTAAAAAAATGAAGAATTAAGAGGCTCAATTTATAATGCTTAATTCTTCATTTTTACCTAACTTCTAAATACAATCAGTTTTTCAGTTCTCGCAGCATCTCATCAACTTTTTCCACCCATTCATTATTACCCTGCTTTTTATAGAGTTTGCGGGCTTCCTCAAAGGCTTCTTTTGCTTCTGGCCGGCGATCTCGGCCTTTAAATGCTAGACCAAGGTTGTAGTAGGCTCCAGCATTTTCAGGAGCGAGTTTAATGACCTCTTTGTAAGCCACCATTGCTGCTAAATAATCCTGTTGTTGCAACCGAACATCGCCAATTGCCGCTTGCGCTTCTACAGATTTGGGATTAATGGCTAGGGCTTGTTTATAAGCCACGACAGCACGAGCAAAATCATTCTGCGCTTGGAAAATTTTGCCAACTTGGAAGTGAATGTCAGGATTACGCGGCTCTAGCATAGCAGCTCGTTCTAACTCCACTCTCGCAGCATTTAAGTTGCCTTGCGCCAAGTAAGCGGTGCCTAAACCCAGCTTCACACTTGCTTGTCTGGGGGCCATTCCAGCGGCTCGCTCCAACACCTCAATTGCTTCCTGATGCCGGCCTTGCTGCACGAGCGATAAACCCATCGACTCATAAGCCTTCCAGTATTTGCCGTCAAGGTCAATCGCTTTTTGAAACGCAGTCTGAGCACCTTTGTAGTCTTCCTGGCGCATCAGCACAACGCCGAGTCCCAAATAAGCATTGATGTTTTTCGGGTCGATTTGGGCAGCGCGACGATAGGCACCGGCAGCACCGGCATTATCGCCGGCCTGAGCTAGACTGAATCCCAGCGCGTATTGAAAATCTCCATTATTAGGTTCAATGGCAACGGCTTGCTGGTAGGCTGATGCAGCGGCTTCATAGTTTGCCTGACGCGCTTGTAGGTAGCCTATCCCAGAGAAAATTCGGGCGTTTTTGCGGTCTAAGCTGGCTGCTTGTTCGTAAAGTGTTAAGGCGGTGGGAAAATCTCCTTTATTCACTAATTCACGGGCTTGCTGGAGAAGTTTGCCCAGCTGTTGGTTGTTGTTGTTTTGCGCCACAAGCACTTGAGCTTGGGCGACAGGTGGCTGGGTGGCGGGGAGCGATCCCAACAACCAGAAACTGACGATGAACAGAGTTTGCTTTTGCACGGCCAAAGATATTCCTGCCAAATCTAATATGCTACTGTTGCTGCAATATTCAATCAGCCATGATTGATATTGATATCCGGATTTGTGCGATTTTTTTCACATTGCAAGGACAACTCATGATTGTAACAACAACTGACGTTCTTCAAGGGATGGTCATTCAAGATTATTTGGGGATTGTAACAGCTGAAGTCGTTTACGGCACCAACGCCGTGCGAGATTTTTTTGCCGGCATTCGCGATATCATTGGTGGGCGCACCGGCAGCTATGAACAGGTGTTTGAACGTGGGCAACGGGACGCACTTGCAGAACTAGAACAACGCGCTCAGCGCATGGGTGCAGATGCGGTGATTGGCGTCGAAATTAACACCGGCACAATTAACATTGACGGAGCCGGCAGTCTCTTGCTCATTACTGCTACCGGCACGGCTGTGAGGTTACAGGGCTAGCTTTTTCTGCTGTAGTGTCCCACAAGTTCGGCTGTGTCCAAAACGTGGCTTTCCATCGCTCTCAGCACATCGGCTTTTTCGATCCCCGGTTCAAGTTCTAACTCGTGGTTCAAGGCGTAAAGTTTGAAAAAGTAACGGTGAGTGCCGCCAGGGGGACAGGGGCCGCCATAATCGAATGTGTCAAAATCGTTTTTCCCAGGAACGCCGCCTGTATCGCTTGCAGCCTCTGGTATCTGGCGAGTTTCTGCCGGCAAGTTAAAAAGAACCCAGTGGGTAAATGTCCCTCCTGGTGCATCGGGATCGTCAACGATCAGGGCGAAGCTTTGAGTTTCTGCCGGCACTTCATCCCAACTCAGCGGTGGCGAAATATTTTCTCCATCGCAGGTGTATTTAGCGGGGATCGACTCATTCGCAGCAAAAGCGGTACTTTTCAGTTTCATAGGCTCAATCAGCGTTTGTGCTTATATCGGACTAGGATTGATTGTAGAGACAGATTTTAACCTATCTTGACAAAAGTCGAGAAATCCGATACTCATCAACCCTGTCAAACCCGCACTTTGCTGAATAAAAATTTGCCGATTTATTTAATTGGAAATTGATGAATTTGAGCCAATCGAGAAAATTCTGGAAATTTTTTGCTGAGTCAAAATCATGCAAGAAAGAGAAGATGATGACTAGCTTCTGGAAATAAGACTCGGAAATCTAATACAACAAATTTAAACAGTGACGCTAAAGATTTTATTTGAAGTAACAGAAATAGAAGTGAAATTTCTTGAAAATTCTGAAGTATAGATAATCTATACGCTTTCGCTGACATCAGCAAATGCTGATTCACAATTGCTGATGTTAAAGATGTTATTTGCAGGAGAGTGGGGCAGGGCACCTATCAGATTTGCCCAACAAGGGAAAGTCAACTTTCAGTAGGAGTTGCTTGTCTAAACCATTCTAAAGCTTTCTGAGCAATCGCCCCAGGAACGGTATGAGGCCCGTCAAACTCTTCGTATACCACCTCATAGCCGGCTCGCTGCAACACGGGTACAATTCGACGGCTACATCGGTCAATGTTTAGAACATTGTCATGCTCGCCGTGAGAGATAAACAATTGGGGTTTGCCAACTTGGGCTGCCGGTACCATGAATCCGGGTGAGAAGGCAACGACATGGGTAAACAAGTCGCCATTGGTGACGCCAACCGAGAGCGCATAGGAAGCGCCATCAGAGAAGCCGGCAATTGCCAGCCGGCTTGGATCTATGGCATAACGGCTGAAAGTCTGCGCCAGTGCCCGATCCATGAAAGTAATGTCGGGTCCATACTGGCTGATAATCACATCCCAAGTCTGCCGGCGTGAGTCTACAGCTAGCAGAATCGTCTCGAATGGATCGGCTAGCTTCTGAACGATGTTCAGTGCGCCCTCAGCGTCGCCTCCTGCACCGTGTAGCATCAAGACTAGAGGCGCGGGGCGCTCAGAGCGATAGCCCTTGGGCACGTAGAGGAAGCCATCTCGCTTACCATCCAACTTCAACGGATGCAGTCCGGGAGTTCCGGCTTCTGTGGGCTGACTTGGACGAGAACGCAACCGTCCTTCACTTGCAGCTGAACCCGCTTGTTTTGAGCTTCTCATAATCGATAAGTCCTGTTTCACACAACTGGATATTTGAGAGACAGCGAGGGGTAAGAGAACACCGGCTACCCCAAACCGCAGAAGTTGTCGTCGTGTCCAGTGAGGGGGAAAGCCATCGTCTTGCCTCATTCGGACGCTGAATCGGGTTGTGGTTGATTGGAAGCCATAGAAACCTTCTACAACTGTATGTTTGACAATCTCAAAGACTTTATCGAATCAGTGAGAATTGTCCCTCTACACTAAGAGGCTTGATGGTTTGTTACCCTCTTTCTTTTGGAGGATTCAAACTCATTAAATTGTTAATTTTTTAAGTGACATAATACACACGAGGAGCGGCAGGGTTTCCCTGGAATTGTTCAGCTAGTTTATTACAGTTAAAATGATCGAGGTTCGCTACTTTAAAATTTTAAATTAAAAACTTTAGTGATTTAAAACTTAAGAACGTGTTTTTAATTAATGATGAATTGTTCTATTTCAGCCAAGCAACGAAACAAAGTGGGAATCATTATAAGACAATAAAAAAGATGCCGATTATTTATATCGGCATCTTTTTCTCTGTTCATTTCACAGTTTTAAAACTCTCCTGCCAATGCCGGCTCGCATCGTTCACAAATTAAAGGATGCTCGGTTGATTCACCCACCTTAGTTGAGTAATTCCAGCAGCGATCACATTTCTCGCCATCTGCGTTAACCACGCCAATTCCCAGCGCTTCCGATTGGGATTTATATTGTACTCCTTCCAGAGATGCCGGTGAATCTAGCAATTCCACCTCAGAGGCAATAAACAGATAGCGCAGTTCATCAACTCCGTTTCCGTCTAAGCTATCAGGGTTGATAGTTTCCATCTGCCGGCGCAATTCTGCATCCGCAACATAAAGCAGCACTTTCGCTTCTAAAGATGAGCCAATTGTTTTATCTTTGCGGGCTTCTTCTAGAACTTGGTTAACTTCCCCGCGAATTTGCCGCAATTGCTGCCAAACTTGCGATAATTCCGGTTTTTTCCAGCTCTCTTCTACTTTTACCCAGCCGGCTTCAAACACTGATTTGTCAGCGGTTGAATAAGGGATATACTGCCAGATATCTTCTGCCATGTGACAGAGAATCGGTGCAATGGCTTTAGCTAAATTTTCCAAAGCAATAGCCAATACGGTTTGACAACTACGACGACGGAAAGCATCGGGGGCGCTGATATAAAGCCGGTCTTTGGCAATATCTAAGTAGAAGTTCGATAAATCGACGACACAGAAATTCTGTACCGCTTGGAAAACTCGGTCAAATTCAAAATTCTCATAAGCTGCTTTAACTTCTGCAAAAACTTCTGTCATTCGGTGCAGCATATACCGATCTAGCTGCGGCAGTTGTTCGTAAGGCACGCCATTTTGAGTCGAATCAAAGTCATGCACATTTCCTAATAAAAACCGCGCTGTGTTACGAATTTTCCGGTAAACATCCGACATTTGTTTCAAGATGTTTTTGCCGAGGGGAACATCAGAAGAATAATCAACTGATGACACCCACAAACGCAGAATATCTGCACCATAAGGCGGTTCTGTTTGTTGATTCTTGCCCCCTTCAATGACAATTTTGGGGTCAACAACATTGCCCATCGATTTGCTCATCTTGCGGCCTTTTTCATCGAGAACAAAGCCGTGAGTTAAGACAGTTTTATAGGGCGCACAGCCGTTATTTGCCACGCTGGTGAGTAAACTCGATTGGAACCAACCACGATGCTGATCGGAACCTTCCAGATACATATCAACTGGATAGTTCAATTCTTCGCGCTGTCTGGCGACTGCTGCCCAAGATGAGCCTGAGTCAAACCAAACATCCATTGTGTCGCTGCCTTTGCGGTAGGTTTTGCCATTGTTGCGATAGGATGCCGGCAGCAATTCCTCAACCGGCAGTTCCCACCAAGCATCTGAACCTTTTTCTGCCACAATTGCCTGAACGTGGGAGATGGTTTCTTCATTCAGCAGCGGTTCGCCAGTGGCTTCGTCATAGAAAACAGGAATCGGAACGCCCCAATTACGCTGACGAGAGATACACCAGTCAGAACGTTCTGAAACCATTGATTTAATTCGGTTTTCCCCCTGGGTGGGAATCCATTTCACTTCGGAAATGGCTTTCATTGCTTCTTCCCGGAAGCCTTCAACGGAAGCAAACCACTGTTCCGTTGCCCGAAAGATCGTTGGTTTTTTGGTACGCCAGTCGTAGGGATATTTATGAACGTAGGGTTCTTCTTTCAGTAAGGAACCGGACTCTGCAAGGGCTTCAACGACAGCGCCGTTGCCGTCACCCAACACATTCATGCCGGCAAACTGACCGGCTTCTGAGGTAAAGTTGCCATCTTCATCCACCGGCGCAAGCACAGCCAACCCGTAACGCTGTCCAACTTGATAGTCTTCTAAACCGTGTCCAGGTGCGGTGTGTACCAAGCCGGTGCCGGATTCGGTGGTGACATAATCGCCGCCGATGACAATTTCACTCTGCCGGTCAAATAATGGATGCCGGTAAGTAGAATGTTCTAGCGCCGCACCTTTGACGGTGCCTTTCACAGTTAAATTTACACCCAGTGTTGCTGAAAGGCGTTCAACTAAATCAGCAGCGACAATCAGATATTTGTATTTAATCGAATCTTCAGCCGTTTCTACGACGGCGTAGGTGAGTTCGGGGTTGACGCTGACGGCGAGGTTCGCGGGAATTGTCCAAGGAGTGGTTGTCCAGATGGCGACACCGAGAGCCGGTAAATACGTCTGCCACTCTGCCGGCACCGTTGACGCCAAATCTGTCATCTCGAAGGCAGCATAAAGGCTGCGCGAAGTGTGCTCTTCAGGATATTCCAATTCCGCTTCAGCTAGCGCTGTTTTTGAACTCGGACTCCAATGTACCGGCTTGCGTCCCCGGTAGATATAGCCCTTTAAAACCATCTGGCCAAAAACGCCGATTTGTGCAGCTTCGTATTCGGGTTTTAACGTTAGGTAAGGGTGCGCCCAATCGCCCCAAACGCCGTAACGCTGGAAGTCCTGGCTTTGCTGTTCCACCGTTTTAACGGCAAAGTCACGGGCTTTGTGGCGCAATTGCAAAGGCGTAAGTTGTTTGCGCTCCTCTTGCTTCATTTCTTGCAACACTTTCAGCTCAATTGGCAAGCCGTGACAATCCCAACCAGGGACATAGCGAACCTTGCGCCCTTGTAGGAGTTGGTAGCGGTTGATGATGTCTTTGAGAATTTTATTTAAGGCGTGCCCAATGTGGAGTGCGCCATTGGCGTAGGGCGGGCCATCGTGCAAAATAAACAACTCGCCGGGATTTTCCTGCGACAGCCGCTCATAAATCTGTTGCTCTGCCCAAAATTGTTGCAATTCCGGTTCCCGTTTGACAGCATTCGCTCGCATATCAAACTTAGTCTGGGGCAAGTTGACGGTATCTTTGTAGGTTTTCGCTTCTGTCACAGTCCAACCCCGAACGATAGTAGAAGGGTAATTAAACCCTCATTCTATCGCTTAGAGTTCAGTTAGGAGCATGGGGGATTGGGCATGGGGGATTGGGGATTGGGCATAGAGAAAGGGGAGTGCTGAGTTTTGAGTTTTGAGTGAAAGAGCATGGAGAGTCCGCTTCGCTCCCCTCCACTCCACGCACCGTAGCCGCTCAAAGTGAGTGCTGAGTGGCTGAACCCCATGCCCTATGCCCCATGCCCAATCCCCTATGCCCTATGCCCCTCTTCCCTCGTCACCACTGGGATTGCTCTTAGATTTAGCTTCGGCAGAGCGTTTGGCTGGTTCTACGAGGGCGGGATCTTGTCTACCGACTCGCATTACTTTGGCTACGTTATCCTTTTCGGCGGCTTGGGGCGGGGTTCCCGGTGCCGGTGGAGTCGCTACTGAGGCTTCTGGGGTAGTTGCGGGTGCCGGTGAGGTGGGGGCTGATGCAGATGGGGTTGTCGGTGCCGGTGGGGTGGGTTCTAATTCTAGGGGGGTTGCTTCTAGGGGAGGAATATCAAGCACTTCTGCCGGCTCAGGTTCTGCCTCAGCGCTTACTTCCAGGTTTTCCTCGTCAGAACCTTCTGCTGGCGGTGCAAGTTCAACTTCGGGCGCAATTTCCTCAATCGGGACTTGAGATTGTGAGGAATCCGTGACTTCGTGAGCAGATTCTTGGGCGGCTTCTACGAGTTCGGGACTTGGACGGTTGGGGGGAATTGCTTCCAGCCGGCTTTCTGGTTCAGAGGTTTCTGTCTCTGGCGCGGTGGGTTCTATTGGGATCTCAATACTTGGAGTCGGGGATTGTGCTTCTAATGCAGATGTGGGTACGGCTGCCGGTGGGGTGGGTTCTAATTCTAGGGGGGTTGCTTCCAGGGGAGGAATATCAAGCGCTTCTGCCGGCTCAGGTTCCGCCTCAGCGCTCACTTCCAGGTTTTCCTCCTCAGAACCTTCTGCCGGTGGTGCAAGTTCGACTTCGGGCGCAATTTCCTCAATCGGGATTTGAGATTGTGAGGAATCGGTGACTTCGTGAGCAGATTCTTGGGCGGCTTCTACGAGTTCGGGACTTGGAGGGTTGGGGGGAATTGCTTCCAGCCGGCTTGTCGTCTCTGTGCTGCTATCAGTAGAGGTTGCCGGCTTTGTTTGAATCGTTAATTCCTCAACAACAACTGTGACGGGTGCATCGGGATTATTTGCGTCTGTGATAATTGTTGTTGATTCTGAGACGATCTCTGCGTCGGTAATTACTG
This sequence comes from Microcoleus vaginatus WJT46-NPBG5, assembly GCA_019359355.1. Taxonomy (GTDB): domain Bacteria; phylum Cyanobacteriota; class Cyanobacteriia; order Cyanobacteriales; family Oscillatoriaceae; genus FACHB-68. The sequence continues at coordinate 35,144 of JAHHHM010000011.1, forward strand.
TGTCAACCACAGATACCTCAAGCACTGCATCCACTTGCAGGGGTGACTGTTCTTCTGCCCGCTTGGAAACGGTTGCCGATGAGGGTGGTTTCTTTTCAGGCTGAGTTTTCGGTTTTTTAACTTTATTGAGCAACCCTTGAATGCCGTTTTGCAGGGTGGAGATTAAACCGGCAACCGGCGCAAGCAGTTGATTTGCCCCACCACCGGCAGCAGCCGTCGGTTTAGTCGGGCGGGACTCTTGAGGGCGCTTAATTGCAGCGGGCTTCTGGGGCGGTTTTGCCGGTGTTGGGGGTGCCGGCTCAAACACCTCATCGTCAAATTCGTCTTCCTCTAATGTGTCAGATTCGCCGGTTGCGCCTTCTAGTGCGGCGGCGGCGGGCATATTATTAATATTGGTTGTTACCGGCACCTCTGGCTGAGTATCTCCGGTTGCCGGCTCAATTTGTTCAAGTGCTTCCGCATTTGTTGTGATCGGCTGGGTATCTCCGGTTGCCGGCGCAATTTGTTCGGGCGCTGAAGGCATTTCCTCTCTTGCGGAAATAAACGCTTCTTTAACCGAAGGGATTTCCGGATTCAGCACTTCTTCTTGAGGCGCATCTAAAGCATCAGGCGCTGGCGTTGGGCGCTGGCTTTCTGGCATCAGGGTTTCTTCCAGAGGTGCATCTAAGACTTCAGGCGCAGGCGTTGCGTTTAGGCGTGCCTCTGGGGGCAAGATTTCTTCAACGGGGACTGACTTGGCTGCCTGCTCAATTTCCTCGTAAAGCGTGTCTGCCAACGCCGTCACAATGGCTTCTTCTGAGACAGGCGTTTCTTGCCTAATCGTTTCTTGAGAAGTCGGTGTTTCTAACTCGGTTGCCGTTTCAACCAACTGATTAATGGAGGAACCCTCAACTTCAGCGACAGGCTGGGGTATTTGAGCCGGCTGGGGAATATCTGCTGCCGCCACCCCTGTATTTTCCACAGGAACCGGAGCCGGTTTAGACTTACGTTTGAAGAGGTTTGTCAGCCCTCCGCCTACCTGGGATACACCCGCCGTTAACTTCTGGGGTTCAGCGATTTGAGTGCGTTCTTGAGAGGGGGTGACTTCCCTTCTTAATTTCAAAGTTTGCCAACCCAACCAACCGAGTAAGCTAATACTGGCGGTTTCTCCCAAGAGGACAGCGCCGGTAATTCGTCCTGCACAGAACCATAACACCAAGGCATAAAACAGTCCGACGCCACTCCAGATAAAGTCGCCTTTACGATGGACTTCAGGAAAAAAGAAAGCAGCCATGTAAAGGGCGAAGCTACCAAGAGCGACTGTCAACGCCAGAATGTATGAAAGCATCTTGCCGGTATCTCCCGCTGTGAACTATTTAGACAAACCGCCGATTCGTCTTATCAGGCTCATTCTATCCTTCCTATAGCCTCTTGATCTCTATCTTTTGGGACAATGCTGTGATCTCGGCTTGCCGGCGCTGGTTGCGGGTAAAGGATTTTATCTAGCTTGCCGGTGACGGAACCGGGCGTAACTGTTACCATCGTCTTGCTGTACAAAGTCTGACAATTTTTGCAATCTGGGCGCTACCACGGAAAAGCTACAAGCAACGGGGGGTTGTGATGAGATTCAATGGTTCGCTTTCTACTGTAATGCTGCTTTGCGCCGGCCTTTTTATTGAGCCGGTTTTCGCTCAAACGCCTTTGCAAGTCCTAGCACGGGCTGCTATATCTGAAAGTTCTTCTGAATCTGCCAAGGCGATTACAGCCCTACGTGCCCAAGGTGCAAAGGGAATTGAGGCGTTTTTAGACGTTTATGGCAATGAGTTGCAGCGCAGCCAACTTCCAGGCAACCGTCCCCAGATGCAACGACTCAGTAGCGCATTGGATGCGATTTGCCAGCAGCGAGACTGTTATGCCTCGCGCTTGTATTGGCACACGGATTTAGAACAAGCCAAGGCTGTTGCAAAAGCCACCGGCAAACCAATTCTGTCATTACGTTTGTTAGGCCGGCTTGATGAAGAGTTGAGCTGTGCCAATAGCCGGTTTTTCCGCATCGCGCTGTATCCAAATGCTGAGGTTTCTAAGGTTCTGCGTGAGCGCTTTGTTTTACACTGGGAATCTGAAAGGCCGGCACCCAGAGTCACCATTGATTTTGGAGACGGACGCCGGTTAGAGCGTACCCTCACCGGCAACAGTATTCATTACATCCTTGATGCTGATGGACGCCCTGTTGATGCGTTGCCCGGATTGTATGGCCCTCAAGCCTTTGTGAAACATTTATCAAAAATAGAAGAACTTGTCAAGCAATCTTCTCAGCTCACCGGCAGCCAGCGCCAAGCATTTCTAAGCCAGTATCACAACGCACGCCTTGGGGATATTGAAGTCGCTTGGACAGCAGATTTATCCAAGCTGGGGATATCCTTACCCCTGCCAGGAAGCGTGAATAATCTTCAGCCGGCAAGCAATCCCCCCACCGCTTTAGAAGCCGGTGAACTAGCAATGACCAAATCGAGGGTCGAACTGCCCATTGTGCGAGCGATTTCGCCGACCCTCCAGACACTTCCCACCGTCATGGATGATGCCAAATGGGCACAACTTGCCGAACTCCACGCCGCAGACGCCCGTCTCGATGCCAACAGCCAAGCACTGATGCGAAGTAAAAATCCTCAAGCCTATGCCGGCAAAGGTGAGAATGCTTTAGCCTCAGTTTTGCCCAACTTTGAGCAAGCGATCGCTTTAGATACGGTTCGCAACGAATATTTGTTTCACACGCAGATTCACGAATGGTTTTTGCGGGGAGAAAATACCGACGATGTGGCAGCGTTAAACGAGCGGGTGTATGCAGAACTCTTTCTCACCCCCAGTTCCGATCCCTGGTTAGGACTATTTCCCGCCGGCACCTACACCGGCATTGAGAATGACGGAATCAAGTGAGCAGTGCTGAGTGGGTGAGTGGTCAATCCAATGCCCCATGCCCATACCTTTAGGTTGGCGAAGCCTTGCCCCATGCCCCATGCCCCATGCCTCATGCCCCATGCCCAATCCCCCATGCCCAATCCCCCATGCCCCTTTTAATGAACTAAGCCGGCTGACAGATGCGTACATTGTCACTGCTTACTGACAATGAACGGTGAATTATCCCGAACAGACACAAGATACTTGAGTCTTAAGGTCTTCTTTACGGGAAAACCCCAAATATCGGGCTACCCTGAGAAAGAACCGACGGTTCCTAAAGTGCAGAGTTAGCAAAGAGTCTTATGACACAGCAGAGCTTTGGTGTGATTGGTTTAGCCGTGATGGGCGAAAACTTGGCGCTAAACGTTGAGCGTAATGGTTTCCCTATTTCGGTTTATAACCGAACTGCCGAAAAAACTGATGCCTTTATGGCAACACGGGCGCAGGGAAAGAATGTCAAAGCCGCCTATACCATAGAGGAATTTGTTGAATCCCTAGAACGTCCCCGCAAAATCCTGATCATGGTGAAAGCCGGCGCGCCGGTGGATGCAGTTATTGACCAGCTTAAACCGCTGCTGGATCAAGGTGACATCATCATCGACGGCGGCAATTCCCTCTATGACGATACCGCTCGCCGCACCCGTGAGCTAGAACCCCAAGGATTTAGATTTATCGGCATGGGCGTTAGCGGCGGTGAAGAAGGGGCGCTCAATGGCCCTAGCTTGATGCCAGGAGGCACGAAAAGCTCCTACGAGTATCTAGAGCCAATTTTGACGAAGATTGCGGCACAGGTGGATGATGGCCCTTGTGTGACCTACATTGGCCCTGCCGGTGCCGGTCACTATGTCAAAATGGTGCACAACGGCATTGAGTATGGCGATATGCAGCTAATTGCAGAAGCCTATGACTTGCTAAAGAACGCTTTGGGCCTTAATCACAAGCAGTTGCACGAAATTTTTGCCGAGTGGAATACCACCGACGAACTCAATTCCTATTTAATTGAGATTACGGCAGATATCTTCAAGTGCATTGATCCAGATACGCAATTGCCTTTGGTTGATGTGATTCTTGATGCTGCCGGCCAAAAAGGTACAGGGCGCTGGACAGTACAAAGTGCTCTTGAAATGGGGATCTGCATTCCCACCATGACGGCGGCTGTTAATGCCCGGATCATGTCTTCCTTTAAGAAAGAGCGGATGGCTGCTTCAGAGGTTTTAACCGGCCCGACTGGCAAGTATCAGGGAGATACGAAAACCTTCATTAACCAGATTCGCGATGCTCTTTACTGCTCGAAGATTTGCTCTTACGCCCAAGGGATGGCTTTACTAAGTGCAGCGTCGCAAGCTTATTCCTACGATCTCAACTTGAGTGAAACAGCTCGCATTTGGAAGGGTGGTTGTATTATTCGAGCTGGGTTTTTGAATAAGATTAAATCAGCTTTCAAGGAAAACCCAGCGCTACCTAATTTGCTGCTTGCGCCGGAGTTTAAGCAGACAATTCTTGATCGCCAAGACGCTTGGCGGGAAGTGCTCTCACAGTCAGCCAAGCTAGGTATTCCCGTGCCGGCATTTAGCGCCTCACTGGATTATTTTGACAGTTACCGACGCAATCGCTTGCCGCAAAACCTGACTCAAGCTCAGCGCGATTACTTCGGTGCTCATACCTACGAGCGCGTTGATAAGGCTGGTTTCTTCCATACCGAATGGACGAAGATCGACGAAGAGAGCCTGCAAACCTCTACGCCTGAGCCGCTTCAAGCACAAGATCCTGTGGAAGTTTTACACCAGTACGGCAGTACAGACTAACAAAGTCGGGTGGGCAGCCCCCACCTTACTTTGGCTTTCCCACGTTGAGTTGAGGCGCTAGGGTTGGGAGGCTCCTGCCTCCCCAAATCTCAGAGCTTTATGAGAGCCGGTTTTCCTTCGGAAAAGTTATGACAAAATATATACAAAAATTTAATATTTTTAGGCATTTAAATATAGTAGTTTGCAACTCGGTAAAGTATAGAACAAGGGTAAAGGCCAGATATCTATCCCCTCAATACCAATTTTTGTCCTACGAGTCGGGTGCCTAAATAGCTCTATAAACTAACTGCTCGTCTCAGAATTTCCCTCAAAGCAAGACAATAACTTTGTGTTTGGGTCTCACTTTTTGGCTGCTCAAACATTCTTTACTTCAAAGCTTTATAACGTCTAAGTAATTCTTCTGCGTCCATAATTTTTCTCCCAAATTAATCACTCTCTTCTCAAGAGTAGCCGGCCTCCCCCTTGTAGCTGCAATACATTTAAACATTAATAGGGTGATTGTAGCCTACTCAAATCTTTTCTTTCTTGGCTTCTTACCTCAAATACTATCGCTTCTAATACTACTTCCGTCAGGCATGATGGTTTCAAAAAAAGTAGCTCCCCTGCATCCATAAATCTCAAAGTCACGAGCGCCCGTAAAATCGGCATAACTGAGGTTTGAATTCAAGAAAGAGGTTTCAGTCAATTTTGCTTTTCTCAATTTGGCGTGACTGAGGTTAACTTCACTGAGAGAAGTTTGTCCGCAAACAACATAACTTAAGTCAGCCCCTTCCAGATTAGCGCCATTAAACGCAGCTTCATGAAGACGCGCTCTGCTCAAGTTGGCTCTTCTCAAATCGGTATCAGTAAGAGTTATCCCATCCAAATGACCATTACTCAGATCAGCTTCCCTCAAGATAATACCCGAGAGATTTTTATCAATCAACCAAACTCCACTAAAATCCCTCTCCCCAGCCTCATAACGTCTAAGTAATTCTTCTGCGTCCATAATTTTTCTCCCAAATTAATCACTCTCCTCTAGAGTAGCAGACCTCCCCCGCGTAGCTGCAACACATTTAAATATTAATAAGGTGATTGTAACCACAGATATCTATGTTTTCTTGGCTTCTTACCTCAAGCACCATCGCTTCTAATACTCCCATCAGGCATGATAGTTTCAAAAAAAGTAGTTCCCCTGCATCGCCCAATCTCAAAGTCACGAGCGCCCGTAAAATCAGCATAACTGAGGTTAGCGTTGTAAAAAGAGGTTTCAGTCAAAATAGCTCCTCTAAATTTAGCGTGGCTGAGATTAGCCGCTTCAAAAGTTGTCTGGCCAAATATAGCATTACTCAAGTCAGCCCCTTCCAAATTAGATTCATTTAAAGCAGCCTCACCAAGCTTCGCCCCGCTCAAGTTGGCTCTTCTCAAATCACTATAACTGAGATTAGTCCAGTCCAGAAGTGCGTTACTGAGGTCAGCTTCTCTGAGAATAACTCCAGGGATATCTTTAGCAATTAAACGGACTCCCGGCAGTTTTACTTCGGCAAAATCTCGTTCTCCGGCAGCGTACCTTCTGAGCAATTCAGAAGCATCCATAACTCTCTTTCAAAATCATTTTATTTGCTCAATATTATCAATAACAGGGCGTTAAGCTCTCTTCGTAGTAGCTGCGGATCAGCTAGCGCAAGCCGTAAGTCAACACTTCTAACTTAAGAGAGCATTGAAAACAGAGCAAGTCAGTAAATTCGTCAGTGAATTGACAGTTTCATGCCTTAGATTCCAACTTTTTATACTACCATTTATAGCTGTAAAACTTAGCAGTCATCGGCAGTATAATTGTTGCTTCAAAGGGTTACATCGGGTTATTTACAGTTTTCTAGGAGTTTTGACTTTCAACAATTATCGGTAGGATTGTTACTATAAAGGCTGCCGTCTGGCATGATAGTCTCGTGGAAGATAGCACGTTTGCACCTACCAAGTTCAAACTGTGCTGCTCCACTAAAGTTGGCATAGCTGAGGTCAACTTCAATGAAGCGGAGTTCTGTCAAGACAGTTTTACTAAAATTAGCGTGCCGGAGGTTGCACTTGGAAAAAGTGGTTTGGCAAAAATGAGCGCCGCGAAAGTCAGCTCCTTCTAGGTTTGTATCGGTAAAGACAGTTTCGCCGAGCCGAGCTTTCTTGAACTTGGCATAGCTCATGTCTATGGGGGGGATGTAAATTTCTTCGAGCAGCGCACCTGTGAGGTTGGCTTTTTTCAAAATGATATCGCGGGGGACTCCTTGAAACCTGAAATCAGCATTTAGGATTGAGACTCCCGTAAAATCTCGTTCACCGGCTTGATAACATTCGTCGAAGTTCCCGATTGTACGTTTCATCGTTTGGCTCCGATACTTCCTTTTCACTGATGATAACCCAACCTAATAGGCTTTGAAGTTAGAAGCCGATTAAAGGTTTTGTGGTGCCTAATGGGGAACATTACGAGACTTCTTGCATAAATCTAAGAAGGGCAAAGCATTTGCACATAAAAGCCCTGATTTAACCGAGCAATGTGGACGCAAATGCTTTGCCATTACAGGTAAAAATTGACTTTTGCAAGCAATATACTGTGTATTATTTAAAAGTACAAAAACTTGATTTGGATTCAATTAAATTTATCCAAAATATCAAATTGCTGCCTCTCAAATTAAACGCTCAATCCTTTCGATTTTGATAACTCAGTGTCGCTGTTCTCAGATTACCTTGATGTTGAGCAAGTAACTGATCACCGGCTTCACGTTCCAAACCTGTCCAGTGCATTAGCAGCGCCAACTTCACAGACCGGCCACTGCGTTCTAATAAATAACCGGCTTCATCGCGGTTAAGATCCGTGAGGTCTTGCAGCATCCGCAACGCACGATCATGAAGCTTTTTATTCGTAACCGCAACATCCACCATGCGATTGCCGTAGACTTTACCCAACTTCACCATAATGCCGGTGGAGAGGATGTTTAACGCCATCTTCGTCACCGTACCGGCTTTCAGTCGAGTTGAACCGGCCAGTATTTCTGGGCCAACAATCAGCCGAATATCTAAGTCAGCCTCTGCACTGACTTGTTCAGCCGGCACACACGCGATCAAAATCGCCGTTGCACCCCGTGCTTTCGCGGCTTGCAAGGCACCGTGAACAAACGGAGTTGTCCCGCCGGCAGTAATTCCCACCACTACATCTAGTTTCGTTACGTGCCGGTGAGCAATCGCTTCCGATCCATCCTCAGCCTTGTCTTCCAAATCTTCAGAACTGCGAATTAAAGCGCCGGCACCTCCAGCAATAATTCCCTGCACCAGTTCCGGCGGTGTGCAGAAGGTAGGCGGACATTCTGCCGCATCCAGCACGCCCAAACGACCACTTGTGCCGGCACCCACATAAAACAGGCGTCCGCCGCTACGCAGTTTCTCTGCTGTCAGGTCAATTGCCTTTGCCAGTTCTTCCCGCGCCGCTGCAATTGCCGCAAGCGTTTGAGCATCTTCCCGATTGAACAGATCTACAAATTCCAGCGAACTCAACTGGTCTAAATTTTGACTGTTGGGATTGATTTGCTCAGTCAGCAGATGACCGCGTTCCTCCAAGTTCTTCATTAATTTTGGGTCGAAAATCCCGTGCTTAAGCACGGCTTTACAAAGAACATTGTAGAATGCAGGGCATGGAAAAAGCCTACCGCTATAGATTCTATCCCACTGCCGAGCAAGAACTTCTTTTGCGCCGGACAATTGGTTGTGTACGGCTAGTGTTTAACAAAGCTTTAGCAGCAAGAACCGAGGCTTGGTATGAAAAACAGGAGCGAATAGGCTACACGCAAACTTCAGCAATGTTAACAGAGTGGAAAAAGACGGAAGACCTCCAATTCTTAAATGAGGTAAGCAGCGTACCACTCCAACAAAGTTTAAGACATTTACAATCGGTTTTCACAAACTTCTTTGATGGTCGGGCAAAATATCCTAACTTCAAAAAGAAGCGTAATGGTGGTAGTGCAGAGTTTAGTAAATCCGCTTTCAGGTGGAAAGACGGTCAAGTCTATCTAGCAAAATGTTCCCAACCCCTACCAATTCGGTGGTCTAGGCAACTGCCCAAAGGATGCGAACCAACAAGTGTCACAATCAGACTTGAACCATCCGGTCGCTGGCACATCAGTCTGAGGATTAACGATCCTACCGATGAAAGGATGCAGCCGGTTCATAGCGCTGTAGGCGTGGATGTCGGGGTTAGTTCTCTTGTAACGTTGAGTACGGGTGAAAAGATTGCCAACCCCAAAGCATTTGACAAGCACTATCAAAAACTGAGAAAATCGCAGAAAGCTTTGAGCCGTAAACAAAAAGGCTCCCGCAATCGAGAAAAAGCCAGACTCAAGGTTGCTCGCATTTACGCAAAGATATCTGATTCGAGAAAAGACCATTTGCACAAACTGACAACTCGACTGGTGCGAGAAAACCAAACAATAGCAATCGAAACCTTATCCGTTAAGAATCTGGTCAAAAATCCTAAACTAGCCCGTGCAATTAGTGATGCCGCATGGGGCGAACTGGTTACTCAATTGGAGTACAAAGCCAAGTGGTATGGTCGGAACTTGGTAAAAACTGACCGTTGGTTTCCCAGTTCTAAGCGATGCGGAAACTGCGGACACATCATTGAAAAGCTGTCGTTAAGTATCAGAGAGTGGGACTGCCCCAATTGTGGGGTACACCACGACCGAGATATTAATGCCAGTCGTAATATTTTGGCGGCGGGACACGCCGTGACAGTCTGTGGAGCGAATGTAAGACCTTTTTGGCAAAAGCCTGAAGGGCAGTTGCGAAAAACCTGTAAGGGAAGGAAACAGAAACCTAAATTGTGAGGTTTAGGAATCCCCGCTCTGAAGTGCGGGGTGGATGTCAACCTTTATAAAAGACCTTCGAGTTGCCGGCGAATGCGATCAAGTTCAGATTGAGTCATCTCTTCTTCCTCAACACTTTCGGCTTGCCATTCTGTTTCTTCCACATTGCTTTCTGGGGGAAGTGCCAGCTCACCTGCCGGCACTAATTCCCAGTCATAGTCGGCACTGCGGCAAAATTCCATCACTTCTTCGTCGTCTACCGTTTCCACCGATGGAGCTGGAAAATCTTGAGCTTCTAAACGCAATGCGTAGCGCGTGGCATCGTCTTCAGACTCGAACATGAGAACTTTATTACGTTGCGATCGCAGATCCTTTAGCGTATGAATTCCCTCGTTCTCGGTTCGGGCGTTAAAGATTAAGACGAACACTCGCATGGCCTCAAAAGACTTGCTAAACTCCTTGCCTCATATTTTCACATCCTACCATCCGTGCAACGCCGTCGTATTGCCAGAAACAATCTTTCTAAGATTGCCGGCAATCTTGCCTTAGCCAATCTATTTAAATAACTAGCGGAGTGAAAGCACCCGTATTGATGGAGCCGATGTTAGCATCCTGCACAATCGCTAATACTACATTCGTGCCGTCAGGTTGATTCGGGTCTTGAGTTTGAATAATGACGTTGCCGTTCTGATCGCCTGTGCCGGCAGTAATCTGTAAAGTTTCAAACGTCAGATCGTCTGCTAACACAATTACATCTTGACCATTGACAAAATCAAAAATTACATCCGCACCGCTGAGGGATGAACCGCCGGTTCCTTGACCGATGACAAACCTGTCTTCTCCATCTCCACCAGTTAACGTATCAGCACCCAGATCGCCAAATAGTGTATCGTTGCCGTCCTCTCCTAGAAGGCTATCTGCCTCTTGCCCGCCGCGCACCGTGTCATCCCCAGCCCCCCCATAAACGGTATCACTGTCTCGGTTGCCATTGAGATAATCATTGTCGTCCTCACCAAACAGCGAGTCTGCACTTTGTCCACCTAGGATCGTGTCTGCACCCTCACCCCCTAAGAGCGAGTCAAACTCTCGGTTTCCGAAAATTTGGTCATCGCCGGCATTTCCCAGAATCGTGTCATCGCCATCACTGCCCAAAAGCGTATCGTTACCGCCATTGCCCAGAATACTGTCATCGCCCAGATCACCTTGAAGCGTCTCCGCACCACCGCCACCAGTCAGGGTATCATTGCCGGTTGTCCCCTGCCCTCTATCTACCGTAGTTGTGCCACCTGCTACAGCACCATTATTAAGCTCAGGAACCTCGATAATTCCCTCATAAAAACCTTCCAGCAACTCTTGGTCTTGCACGAACTCTGGGAGAACAGCAGTTGGCATGGCTTTACCTCACTGGAAACTTGATCAATGCCTCACGTTTTACTAGATTATCTCAAACTTTGGGATTAAAGCACTTTCACCTCATCTCGCCCGATTTGCCGGCGGTTACTTTTTTTTCGGTTGAAAAGTGAAACAAATTTATCGCTTTTCAGTTCTGTGTTTACCGGCAGCCTCAGAAAAACGGCTCAATTCGGTTAAACCGATCTTTCTGAGGCAGAGTCTTCGTTAACATAGCTTTGGCACGTTTTCCTGACTCTGCAATAGCTTTCCGTTCCGATTGCCTGAATAGGTAACGCAAAAATTACGGAACAGATTCGGAAAGCCTCCTTATGAGGTAACGATGAGATGACCAACTCTCCAAATTCAGGCAACCAACCAGAACCCACTTCCAACCGGCGTCGCTGGCCGGTCTTGTTGAAGCGCACCGGCATTGCCTTGGGCCTTACCTTAGGCATTGGTGCGGTAGCTGGGGGCGGGTATGTGTGGTATTTTGTCAACAACAAGTTGGCCCCACTCGTCGAAAAAGAATTAACTGAAACCCTACAGCGACCCGTCCAGCTAGGGCAGGTAAACCGCTTTACCCCCGCCGGCTTGCGATTTGGCCCCTCACGGCTTCCCCCAACTGCCACCGATCCTGATCGCGCTTCTGTGGAAGCAGTGGAAATCGGGTTTAATATCCTGCAACTGTTGGCCACCCGCAACTTAATTTTAGATATCACCCTGGTTAAGCCAGATGTTTATATCGAGCAAGATCCCGATGGGCAGTGGATTACAGTTCCAAAACTGGTTGAAAGAGAGGCATCCGGGCCAATCAGAACCGAAATTGACACGATTCGGGTGCGGAATGCGAACGTTGTGCTGCTGCCCAGTGGAGGCAGAGAAGTCAAAGGTCAGGAAATTCCGGGCGGTGTTTCCGTGCAGCCCCCAGCGCCAGGGCAACCGAACCCAGCACAAGGTCAGCCGACGAATAATTTACCCCCGACTCCCAACACCCCAATTACATTCACGCCGGTTAATGGCTCATTGCAACTGCGAGATCGAAATCAACGATTTATCTATGACGTAACCGGCCAGCCTACCACTGGCGGTAGTTTCAACGTGGCCGGCAATACGGTGCTGCCGAGTCTGGCAACAAATTTAAACATCCAAGCACGGGATTTTTTGGCCGTTGACCTGGATCGGTTACTAAAACGGACTGTCACACTGCCCATTGCCTTATATGCCGGCAAATTAGACGGAAGTTTAGAAGTTAAAGTGCGACGGGATGAACAGGCCGATTTAAGAGGAACCGCACAAGTCAAAGGCGTGACGGCTAAAATCGATCCCCTGCCCCAACCCTTGTTTCAAACCAATGGTCAGTTGCAATTTGCCGGCCAAAATGTGGGCGTGCAGAATGTCACGACAATTTACGGAAAAGTGCCGGCGCAAGCTCAAGGCTTCATTTCACTCAAGGAAAGTTCTAATTTAGCGATCCAAGTTCCCCCGGTTAGTGTGAAAGATGCTTTAGAAGCACTAACCGTAGAAATTCCATTTACAACAGAGGGAATTGTCAAAGCCAGTATCCAGGTGACAGGTCAAATTAGTGATCCCGTCGTGACTGGAACCGTGACAACACCTGAAGGGGTGAAGTCGGACAAGCCACCTTTACTAATTGACAAAGTAAATTTAGACCGGCTTTCTGCCGGGTTCAAGTTCACGCCGGGACTGCTTGCTTTAGATAATATTCGCGCGACTCCGACTGTTGGCGGCCAAGTTACCGGCGAGGGCACCATTCGCTTGGGTTTAAACCAAGCACCCCCTGTTTTAAATATTGTGTTTCAAGGTGAAAAGCTGCCGGGGGATGCCCTTGCCCAGCTTTATAACATCCCTGCACCGATTAATATTGGCCAGGTCACGGCTGCCGGCGAAATTGTTGGCCCTAATACCAAACTGCAAACAACGGTGCGATGGCAAGCCCCACAAGCGGCTTACCCAGCTAAAGGGACAGCGATTGTGGTTGGGGAAAGTGTTTTGTTTCGCGATACCGTTGCTACGGTTGCCGGTGGCACTGTGGCAGCTCAAGGACAGTTGGTGGTTGGTAAGGCTTGGGAGGCAACTGTTGAACCTTTAGGGTTAGCTTTAAGCGAACTGCCAGAGGTAGTGGCAAACGTCTCACCCGATCTTGAGGTGTCAGACCTTCAGAACCTTAATAACCTCCCCGGACGTGTTCTTAGGGGTCGGATTCGCTTGTCTGGACCCACAGAGAATGCCTCAGCAGAAACGGTGGAAGCCAGCGGTTCGGCAATTGTCAGTATTGCCGGCGGTTCGGCAGAGGTGAGTGGGGAGTTAAATCAAGGCCAGTGGCAGGCGTCGGTTGCGCCCTCAGGATTGGAAGTAGACCAGCTGGCACAAATTGCCGCTTCTGTTTCAGGGGAGGGCAAATCACCCATATCTCAGGAAAATCTCGCGTCGTTGCAGGGTCAGGTGACGGGCGGAGAACTCTCCTTTTCTGGGCCGATTGCTGAACTCACCCCGGCAACCATCGATGCTGAGGGAAATCTCAGTTTGAGGGTAGCCGGAGGTACGGCGAACGTCACCGGCCAACTCGACGGCGGTCAGTGGCAAGCGTCGGTTGAAGGTTCGGAAGTTCAAATTAGCCGGTTCTTGCCCGATAATTTGTCGCGCGTTGGCCCGGTGAGTGGACGCGTGAATCTGTCAGGGACAACGGATAGCTTGACAGTTGAATCAATCAATGCTGAAGGAGCGGGCAATCTGACGGTAGCCGGTGGCACCCTCAGCATCGAGAATGTGCGGGTGGCAGAGGGTCGCTGGCAGGCGTCGGTGGACGCAAATCAGCTAGCGCTCAATCCCTTCTTGCCAGAGTCTGTGGGGACTTATGGTCGAGCTTTGGGCCGATTCACCGGCTCGTTTGATTTAGCCGGCAGCACCAGTTCTTTTGCGGCCAATACCGTGAGCGTCGATGGTTCCGGCAGTCTTGCCGTTGCTGATGGTTCTGCAAACGTCACGGTTGCAACCAATCAGGGACAATGGCGGGCAACGGTGGCTGCGAACCAAGTGCCGCTGACGCCTTTTTTACCGAATCAGGCAGCAGCAGTGGCCGGTCAGTTGGGCCGGTTTGATGGCACCTTCAATTTATCCGGAAATACTGAATCCTTTGCTGCGGAAAAAATTCGCGTCGATGGGTCTGGAAGTCTTGCTGTCGCAGGAGGTTCAGCTGATCTGAGCGTGGCAACCACCAATGGCCGGTGGCAGGCAACCGTTGCAGCCGCAGCCGTGCCGGTGGCTCCCTTTTTACCGGCACAAGCAGCAGGCATTGCGGATGAGCTGGGACAGTTAACCGGCACGTTTAATTTATCAGGTCGGACAGATTCCTTGACTTTAGCTGCCATCAATGCAACGGGTTCTGGACGCCTGGGGGTTGCCGGTGGCACAGTTGATGCCCAAAATATCCGCGTCGCTAATGGTCAGTGGCAGGCAAATGTGGAACCAACCGGCGTTCAACTGAGCCGGTTTAATCCAGATTTGCGAGGGTTATTTAGTGGTGATTTAAATGTGTCCGGTAGTTTAACTCAGTTAACACCGGCAGCGATTCGCGCTCAAGGCGATGTGCGTTTTTCTGAAGGTGTGGCGATTGTCACCGATCCTCTGACGGCTGCAATTGTCTGGGATGGGAAAAAGGTGCAAATTAACCAGGCAACTGCCCCTGGTTTAGATGCCAGAGGCTTTCTTTACGCCCAGTTAGAAGGTGCCGGTGCGCCTCAACTGACTGGGATTGATTTAAATGTACAAGCGAGTAAGTTCAATCTCAAAAACCTGCCCTTGGATCAACTTCCCGATGCCGTGGCATTTACCGGCCTGAGTGATTTTACCGGACGCATCACCGGCTCGCCGAGTGCGCCGCAGGTGGTGGGCGATGTGCGGGTGTATGACTTTGTACTGAATCAAGTCGCCTTTGAGCCGGTGCTTAATGGCAGTGTAAATTATGCTGCCGGCAAACAAGTTAACTTGCAACTGGCCGGCTCACAAGACCAAATTGCCTTTAATTTAGATGAAAATAACCTGCCCACGAATTTTCTGGTTCGTCGCGCGGAAGCCTTTGCCAGAGGGACTCGCACCGGCAATCGCTTGCAACTGAATGTCGAACAGTTTCCTTTAACCGCACTGAAGTTACCCGCGCCGGCAATTGCAGGGCCGGGATTTGTCACGGGCAACGTTTCTGGCAACTTTGATGTCAATTTGGGCAATTACATCGCAACACGAGATGTCACGTCTGTACAGTTGGCTGGAGCGGTTAAAATTGACGCTCCCCGTGTGGGATATATCAAAGCGGATAGTTTTGAGGGTCAGCTCAGCTTTGTTAATGGGGCGGCAAGCCTCACCGGCGGCAATTTACAAATTGGAGAAAGCCAATATTTACTAGCCGGCAGCGTCACAGCCGGCCCGAACCCGCAATACCAAGCTCAGGTGAGTGTGGCGCAAGGCAAGTTGCAACAAATCCTGACATCGCTGCAAGTATTCAGGCTACAGGATCTCACACGAGGAACGGAGGCACCGGACTACGCCAGTGGGGCTGATGTGGCACCTGTGGGAGTGGGTTTGCCCAATGCGGATCTGCTGACTCAATTGCGCCGGTTTTCCGAAATTGATGCCCTATTAGATCAGCAAAGAACCGCGCGAGAAGAGTCTTCGCCATTGCCAGATTTGGCGGAGTTGGACGGCACATTTGGTGCACAAATTAACGTGGCCGGTTCCTTGCAGACTGGGGTGGAGGAAGCAAGATTTCAGGTCTTAGGCCAAGATTGGAATTGGGGGCGCTACACCGTAGATCGCGTTGTTGTGGATGGCAGTTTTGATGGCGGGGTGCTGACACTGCTACCGCTGCGCTTTGAACGGGGAGAGACGCTGGTGGCTTTCTCTGGAAAAATCGGCGGTGAAAATCAATCAGGACAGTTGCAGGTGCAAAATTTCCCTGTAGAACCGTTGCAGGAGTTTGCGGCGCAGTTTGTGCAGGTGCCGATCGATGTCACCGGCAAGTTGAATGCGAAGGCGACTTTGGGCGGCAGTTTATTGAATCCGCAAGCGATCGGGGAGATCCGGCTGGAAGAGGGAACCCTGAACCAGACGCCCATTGAAACGGCACAGGCGAGTTTCTCTTATTCACAAGCTCGTTTGGACTTTGGGGCGACGGCAGTGGTTTCGGGTCCCGATCCAATTCAAGTGGTTGGCAGTGTGCCTTTTCCAGCGTTGCCTGGGAACGACCAGATCAATGTGGCTGTGAATGTGCAAAATGAGGGTCTGGCGCTGTTAAATGTGCTAAGCGGCCAAGAGATCAGATGGGTTGATGGTCAGGGACAGGTGCAGGTGCGTGTGGAGGGGACTTTAAATGCACCGACGATCACGGGGGTCGCTCAGGTTCAGAATGCAACGCTGGAGGCGAGGCTGCTGCCGGAACCTTTAACCGATGTGACGGGAAGAGTTTTGTTTAACCGTGACCGCATTGTGGTCGAAGGCATTCAAGGTCAGTTTAGTGATGGCCAAGTTGTGGCTCAGGGTGTGCTGCCGATTGCGGCTGAACTCGCACCCGACGATCCAGGCCGGCAGAATCCTTTGCGGATCAGTCTCGACCGGCTAGCGGTGAATTTGAAGGGGTTATATCGCGGCGGTGTCACCGGCTTAGTTGGAATTGGAGGGACGGCGCTACAACCTGTCGTTAGCGGACGTATTCAGCTTAATGACGGTCAGGTTTTGCTGGCTGAAGCGGCGGCGAGGGGTGGCGGTGGCGGTGCCGGCGGCGGTGCAGGTGGCGGTGGCGGTGGGCCAGAGGTGAGCTTTAACCAACTGGTGTTGGTTCTGGGCGATAATCTGAGAATTACCCGCCAGCCGGTGTTGAATTTCCAAGCGACCGGCAATCTGACGATTAATGGCCCTCTGTATGACCTGCAACCGAGGGGAACGATTAGTTTAGAGCGCGGCGAGGTAAATTTGTTTACCACTCAATTCAGGCTGGATGGTGGCTACCCACAGACGGCGACATTTAACCCTGGGGGGGGTCTAGACCCTTATCTAGATGTCCGGTTGGCGGCCTCTGTTGCTGAGGTGAGGGGAAGCCGGCAGCCTATCACGGCTGGGTCGTCTGAGATTAATGATGCCCAGCGGACTGGGTTTGGAGAGGCACAAACGGTTCGGATTATTGCCAAGGTAGAAGGGCCGGCAAGCCAACTGTTTGATAATCTGGAGCTGACGAGTTCTCCTGGGCGCAGCGAATCTGAGATTGTGGCTTTGCTAGGTGGCGGATTTGTGAATACCTTGGGACGGGGAGACACAACGCTGGCGATCGCTAACTTGGCCGGTTCCGCTTTACTGAGTCCGATTGAATCAGTGCTGGGTCGAGCTTTGGGACTCAGCGAGTTTCGTCTGTTCCCGACGATCACGACGAAGGACGGAACGAGTTCTTCGAGTTTGGATTTGGCGGCTGAAGCCGGTTTTGATATCACTCGCAATATCTCAGCTTCAATTTTAAGGGTTCTCACTGACGATCAACCGACAGATTTCAGTCTCCGCTACCGGCTCAACGAGCAACTTCTCCTGCGGGGTTCAACCGATTTCTCTGGGGAAAGTCGCGCCACCGTTGAGTACGATATTCGCTTTTAAGAAAATTCCCAAAGTAGGGTGCGTGAGTCACGCACCCTACAATCTGGTAGATGAATTTCCCATCCTTCTAAATTTTTAGAAACTGATAAATCAGACCTCTCACAAAGGCCAGTAAAATTGCACCAAGCAAAGCACTCCAAAAACCATAGCGCAATCTAAAGCCGGTGACTAAATAAGCCGCTAACCCAAAGATAATCGCGTTGAGAATAATTGAGAATAAGCCAAAGGTTAGAAAGGTTAGGGGCAGTGCCAAAATCTTTAGAATTGGATAAACAAAAGCATTCAAAAGTCCAAAAACTGCTGCGGAAAGTAATGCTTTATTAAATCCGTCAATTTCCACTCCGATAGGCAGGTAGGAAATTGCAAACAAACTAACAGCAGTAATTAGCCAAGTAATTAGAAGTGAAACCAGATCCATAACTTGCTGTCCTCACAAAAATCTAAGCAAACTGATGGGCATAGGCCATCTTCCTAGAGGCTAGCAGACTCTTCACGGTTTCTTGATAATTTTTGTTTTTTTTAATAAATCCTTTAAGAAAAGGTAAAAGAAAAATTTTTTGCGTTGATCTTCTACCTCTTCGCTGCTAAAAGCCTAAATCTGCCCTAGCCGCTTCGGCAGCTTTTAAAACTGTTGCAGTAGGCATTTCTTCCCAAGCAACCTCCCCAATTTCCTTATAAAAAGTTTCGTCATAAGGACGCGTCTGCACAACCACCGGCATCGGCACGGCATGACCTAAAATAAGTGCTTGTTGCTTGGAATCCAACTTAGACAAAACTGAGCGCAAACTTTGTCCGCCAGAGACGCCGGTGAAAATTGCATCAATATCTTTGTCATCATTCAGCAAAGCAGTGATGCGGGTGCCAACTTGAGACATCACCTCATTATCAATTCCCGAAGGACGCTGATCGACAATTAGTAAGGTGACAAAATATTTCCGCATTTCTCGTGCAATGGTGCCAAAAATCGTTGAACGCACAATCGCGGGATCGAGAAAACGGTGCGCTTCTTCAATGGTAATCACCAGTTGCCGAGGGCGATCAATGGGATTTTTTGACTGTAAAAACCGTTCAGATTTTTGCACATAACTGGCGTGGATGCGGCGAGAAATCATATTCGTCGCCAACATATAAGACAGCATATCCGATTGAGATCCGAATTCAATGACGATGTGTTTACCGGCAGTGATCGATTCTAAAATCTGACCGATATAATCTTTCGGGCTGCTGTTCCGCATATACTTGAGTTCATCCAAACGCATGAGTTTGCGTTGCAGCGCCATAATTGAAGATTTATTACCCCGCTTCTCCTCACAAAACATCTGAATTTCTTCGTTGCTCATCGCCAACAACTGAGTAATCCAAGATTTGCCAAACTCATTGCGGAGAATGATGGCATTTTCGATGCTGGCTTCTGAAAGATTTAACTCTCTCTGTACGAGGCTAATATCTTCAACTTCAATTTGATCGTAGCTGAGATAAAGTTCTTGAGCATCTCGTACCCCACGGCGTTTTGTTGAGGTCGGATCGAGGGTGTAAATCTCAACTTGGCTGGGGAATAACTGTCGCAAACCTTTAACCGTGCTAAATTGTTTGCCTTCAGTTGCAGCTTCCCAACCGTACTCAGAGTGCATATCAAAAATTAGGTTCACCGCTGCTTGCTTGCGGATCACCCCTGATAGCAACAGGCGCGTTAAAAAAGATTTGCCGGTGCCGGATTTGCCAAATACTCCGTTGCTGCGTTCCACAAACCGATCTAAGTCAATGCACACCGGCACGTCCATATCAAGCGGTTTGCCGATAGCAAAATTGCGTCGGTGGGGGTCATCTTCCCAACCAAAAACGCTGCGGAAATCGCGTTCACTGGCGTCAAAAACCTGAGAGAAATGGCTGGGAATTGTTTTCACCGGCAGCAACTCGATCTGCCGCCCACTTTGCGCCTGAAAAGAAGCCAGTACCCCTTTACCATCATTTTCTTCTGCGCCGGCGCGCCGCTGCACTCCGGTTGTTCCGCCTCTCTCCCATTCCTCAAGTTCATCTGGCGTCAGCATCAGCATTGGCGACAGACTAATCGTGCCATAAGTACCGCTGCCGGCTAGAACCGCTTGCAAGAAATCGTCCTCTGGGAGTGGAGGATTTGCCACAATGCGAGCACTCGACGTTCCCAGACAAACGTCTGTGAGCATACAAAAAAAGTGCGATCTCGTGCCCCGAACAACCAGGAATTTACCCACCCGCATATCTTCTACAGATACATCCGGATGAAGTCGCACTTCGAGTCCCTGACTAAGGGAACCTTGAATAACCGAGCCTAAAGGCTTTTCTGGATTCATGCCACAAATCGCTTAACCCTGTGGCTGATCTTATGCTGAATTTTGATTTAAAACCACGTAACCCAAGGTTTTTGGTTTTGAAAATTGGGAATTGGGCATTGGGCATTGGGAATTGGGCATTGGGAATAGCAAACTCTCCCACTCTTCCGATGTTCCTACCGTTCTTGTTGGCGAAGCCTTGACCCATGCCTCATGCCCAATGCCCCATGCCCCTCAATTAATCTATCTCGATTGAAGTTGGCCGGCTGCCGCTGACGCTGGCGCTGGCGGAACTTAATGGCTTGCGGTAGTCTGCATAGAGGCGATCGCGCCAGGTGAAAAATGTGTCATACAAAGGGTTATCGGCAATGCCGGGGACACCTTTGCCGCGCAAATCTGCCGGCAGATCCAAATAAGGGCCGGTTGGAAACTTAAGCAATATCGATAACCCAGCTACGGCCAAATCTGCCATTGTTGGATGATCTGTTACCAAATAAGCTTGCTCACGCAGCAGCAAGCATAACGCTTCTAAGTCTTGCTTAATCGCTTCTGTCGCGGATTTCACTGCATCAGGACTGACTCCCAGCCCAAATCCTAAGGTCTTGAGTACCTCAGACGGCACGGATTCAACCAGATTTTTCAGAACATCAGGCGTATTCGCCGGCAACATAGCACTGCGGAAGCGCTGATCTTGGCTGAGTCCGTTAAATAGCACTTTCCGGCTTTTCACACCAATTGACTCATCCGCCCATTCTTCCATGAGCAAACACAGCGCCCGTTCTTTGGGGGCGGTGGGGATCATCGGTCGATCTGGATACTGCTGGTCAAGATATTTGGCGATCTCCGTAGAATCCGCAATAACAATATTCCCATCCTTGAGCACCGGCAATTGCCGCTGGCCAGATAGCCGGTAGACTTCTAGCTGGCCCACCCCTGGGGTTACTTCTATTTTTCGGTACGCTAATCCTTTATAATCAAGCATTAGGCGCACTTTTTCACTGTACTGAGACAGTTCAAATTGGTACAGCTCTAGCATTGTAATCTCCTGTTAGTTTTTTCTACACTCGCAACTGCTACAAAAAATGTCATAATCTTTAACAGGTTGTTACAAAATCTTTACACAAAAACGGAGGAATATCCATGAAAACACTGAATTTTCTGGTTTTAAGCAAAAAAGTAATCAGCATTGCCGGCACCGCCAGCGCTGCTCTCCTGCTCAGTCTTCCAGGGGCTGTTAGAGCAGAATCCGCCCCTACTGCACAACAGCCAACGAGTACTCCTACGCAGGAACAGCCAGAACTCACGCCTAGTTTAGAACGGCCTGATGACGCTCCTTCTAGTGAAGGAAGTGTTACCTCACCTGTTGAAGAACCACTGAACACCATGCCTGCTGGGGATCGGCCCTCGACCACACCGACTGGGGCACAGTCCGAAACCAGCCCTTCTGGGGAACGGCCTTCGGCCAGACCTTCTGGGGAACGGCCTTCGGCCAGACCTTCTGGGGAGCGGCCCATGACCAGACCTTCTGGGGAGCGGCCCATGACCAGCCCTTCTGGGGAACGGCCCATGACCAGCCCTTCTGGGGAGCGGCCCATGACCAGCCCTTCTGGGGAACGGCCCATAACCATGCCTTCTGGGGAGCGGCCCATGACCAGCCCTTCTGGAGAACGGCCCATGACCATGCCTACTGGGGAAGAGTCTGAAACCATGCCTTCTGTAGAACGGCCCGCAACGACACCGTCTGTTGACCAGCCGACTACCATGCCTTCTGGAGACCGTCCCGCGACTATGCCTTCTGGAATGGAATCGGATGACAAGCCTTCCAGTGAAGGAAGTGTAACTTCACCAACTGAAGAACCGGAAAACACCATGCCTTCTGAGGATAAGCCGGCTACCACGCGTTAGATAGCTGGTAACAGCGAGCGAAGCCAGCATCGTTCACATCACTGAAAGCAGCCGGTTAAAACGCCATCAAAACGCACATTAAACTAAGCAAAAGCATCATTTATGTGTTCGGCCCGGTCATAGTGCCTTCTGAGATGTAAAGCGACGAATTGGATTTTAAATAAATCGGTGAAATTAAATATAAACCCCGTCCTAAAATTATTAGGAACGGGGTTTTTTCAGATTTTCACTTTACCCATTCTTGCCTGAGAATCGAGTACATTTTTACATCGTGATAGATGCCTTTGGCAAATAGATGCTGTCGCAGTACGCCTTCAAATTTCATGCCGGCTTTTTCCATAACCCTTGCGGAAGCCGTATTTTCAACCATACATCTCCCTTCAATGCGATTTAGTTGCATTGTCAGAAAACCAAACCCCATCATCGCCCAGACAGCTTCCCTCATGTAACCGTTTCCCCAATACTTTTGGGACAAAACGTAACCAATTTCTCCCTGCGCACAATCTGGCCTCCACTCTGCAAACCCACAAGCGCCGATGAATTTCTTCCCGGCTTTTTCTACTATTCCCCAACAAGCTATTTCGTGTTGATTATATCCCTCAATCGTAGCCTTAAGAAAACGCTGGCTATCTTCAAGAGATTGATGAGGTTCCCAAGTCGTATATTTGGCAACCGCAGGAATAGAGGCGTATTCAAAGATATCTTCCACATCCTGCCAACCCATTTTTCGCAGCAGTAGCCGCTCAGTTTCTAACACCGGCAGTTCAGCCAAGACTTCCTTTATTTTCACAGCTATTATAAATAATGTGAGATTTTTTGAGATTTTTTGATGTCTACCTAGTTATTAAAAAATTATATCGGAAGAAAACAATGTGATTTTAAACCAAACAAATACCCCCAATCATATTACCCTCACAAGTCGGCCAGTTTCCAAGCTCCTAATTTCCTAATCTCGGCCAAAACCCTGTTAATTCACAGCAGTTAGCGCCGGCACGAGTTGAAGAGCTAAACTAATGTGAAGAGTTGTTCAGGTTCGCAACTTTGATGAAAACTTGGAACGAACAGTTAAAATTAACGTCAGAAATGTCAGAAAACTGCAATATATCCCGCGATAGAAGGGTGGAGAGGTATCAATGAGTGCCCGGAATCGTAAAAACTTAATAAAAAAGCTTGCAAGCCTTATTGGAGTGATGAGTGCGAGTAGCTTCATTAGTTGGCCGGTAGTGGCGCAGTATTATTACGGGCCAAGTTTTTTCACGCCCGGTGCTTATTTTCCCACGCGAGGGCCGCTAATTGGGCAATTTAAGCAGTTGGGTTTTAATAAATTAGCTGCTGCCCTCAATGAAACCCCAGAGATAGAAAAGACGCTGAACCAAGGAGGGCCATTTACAATTTTAGCGCCAACAGATGAAGCATTTGATGCGTTGCCGGCAGGAACGCTTGAGGAATTGATGAAGTCAAAAAACAAACAAAACCTGGCAAAACTGCTCTCTTATCATGTAATTGCCGGCACAGTAACGGAAGCCGATCTGGCAGCAGGGCAGGTGAAAACTGTGGAAGGCAGCCCAGTGAAACTTCAAGTGAATGCCACTGCTAATGAGTTATTGCTCAATGATGCCAAAGTAACAGATAATTCATTTAATATTAGGAATGGCAAAAACAACAACATCACATTCGTGGCGATTGACAAAGTCTTGATGCCACCTGATCTTCAACAATCAGCGCCGGCAACACCCTAAAACTTACCAAAATTTTTGATGGGCTAAGTTACAAAATTCCCAGATCGTCTTAATAAAGAAGCATTTTAACTTCTTTATTAAGACGATTCTTTTGCTATGTAATGGCGGGATAACTTATCTCGAAAGGGAAATTTATCAAGGGAAAATATTTGGCCAGTGCTGTAAAATTACCTGCAGTACATCACTAAATCGGCGCAGGTGGGCAGCAGCTTCGATGAGGCGATCTCCCTCTACTTGCACTTCAGGAGATGGATAGTTTTGAATAACTTCTAACAACGATATTTTCTTATCTTCCGTTGCCGACAGGATGATGGCGGAGCGCAAAGCTTGCCGGTTGGCGCTATCAGCTCGCGTGTGTACGACTTTCCCCAATTCATCTAGTAAAGCTTCACCAAACGGGTGATTCAGGGCGCGATCTAAGAGCAAAAAATCAACCGCTACTTCTTCCGTTAAGGCATTGCGAGTAACTTCCGGGTCTTGTTTTGTCGCGTTGAAAATATCTCGCAGGGAAGCAGAGATTTTCCCGGTTTCAGCGAAGGTTTTCATATCGCTGACGGGAACTGAAGCTTGAAAAACGCTGACTTTAATCAGCACTTTTTCAGCAGCGCTAACGTTGGTTGCCGGCACCATAATACCCCCACCCAAAAGCAAAAGGCTAGCGCTTGTTCCTAAAAATAATTGACGCTGCCGATGTAAAAAGTTTTTCCATTTCATAGTATTTTAAGCGCTGTGTTTTTAATTGCTGAGTGCTGAGTGCTGAGTGGGGAAGAAAGAAATTAAAGCCCTAACTTCTGTTGTAGTTTAGAACGAGCTTCGATAGCCGGTGCGAATGTTGCATCCACTGCAATTGCTCGGTTATAAGCATTAAGGGCATCTTCATCTCGTTGCATTTCCTCTAGAGTCAAACCCCGATGAAACAAAGGAACCGGATCGTTTGGCTCAATCGATATCGCTTTGTCCAAGGCTGCTAGCGCTTGCTCGTTACGCTTAAGTTCCTTGAGCGCAATGCCTCGACCCACCCAAGATTTATGATCCTTACTTTCATATTTTATCGCTTTATCAAAAGAAGCGATCGCATCTTGAGTTCTCTGCAATTGCAAAAGTGCAAATCCTCGGTCTCTTAAAGCCGGATAAAAGTTATTTTGAATTTCGATAGCTTTGTCATAATCTTTGATAGCATCTTCGGAGCGCTGCATTGCCATGAGTAAAGACCCTCGATTATGCCGGCTCAAATAAGATTTCGGCCTAATTTCCAGCGCTTTATCATAAGCTTTCAGGGCTTCTTCAGGTTTCTGGGCAAAAAATAATGTACTGCCTTTCCCCACCCAGGCGGGGAAAAAGTTTGGGTTAATTTGGATCGCACTGTCATAAGAAGCGAGCGCTTCTGTGGGACGCTGTAATTTCCCCAAGACGCGCCCCCGGTTAGTCAAAGTTTCTAAATCATTGGGATTTAATTTAATTTTGTCATTATAAGAAGCCAGCGCTTCTTCAAACGCTTTGCGTGATTCTTGAGGGCGTTGCAAATACTCTAGTGCTAAAGCTCGGTTTTCCCAAGATTTGGGGTCATTCGGCTGGATTTGTAGGGCTTTATTAAAGGAAGAAAGGGCATCTTGGTAACGCTTCAAACCAAGCAAGGCAATCCCGCGCCCATTCACGGCTTGAATATTATTACTAGAGAGTTCTAGCGCCTTGTCGTGGGCTTTGAGGGCTTCTTCGTAGCGTTGCAATAAATAAAGCGTTTCCCCTTGGTTGTTCCAGGCTTTAGGATCTTTTGGGTCAATTTGACTGGCTTTTTCGTAGGCTGCCAGCGCTGCCTCATAGCGTTCTAATAAAAAGAGAGCATCGCCGCGAATTTTCCAGGCTTTTGCCTCATTCGGGTTAGTTCTGAGAGATTTATCAATCGTTGAAATCGCTTCTTCCGGTTGTTGCGCGTCGAGAAATTGATTGGCTTGAGCGAGATAATCGGTGGTGGGAAAAAACTTAAAAAATCCGACAATTAAACCGGCAATCAGTCCTGGTATTAAGATGTACCACAACTTTTTAGAGCGCTGAAGGGGTGGAATTGAATGCACTGTTGCACTCGGTTGGGGCAGGGTTGAGCCGGCCGGCATTCTGGGCGCATCAATTGGCGCTGCTGGTTTGGGGTGAGAGGCAATGGTTGAAGCCATCGCAGAATTTTCCAGATCCTCAAGATCCGCGAGGGCTTCTTCAGCGGATTGGTAGCGATCTTTAAAGTGATAGCGCACCATTTTGTCGATAATGGCGGCTAGCTGATCGCTTACTTGGGCGTCATTGTGCCAAATAAGTTCGCCGTTTTGCGCGTCTTGCCGCAACCGGGAGGGAAGGATGCCGGTTAATGCTTGGATGGCGATCGCACCTAACGCATAGATGTCACTGTTGGGGCGCGGTTGTCCTCCCAACTGTTCGTTTGGCATATAGCCGGGAGTGCCAATGGCAACGGTAAAATTATCGTCCCCAGCTTGGGTACTCACTTGTTTGACTGCGCCAAAGTCGATTAAAACGATTTTGCCGTCTGAGTTGCGTCTGATTAAGTTGGACGGTTTAATATCGCGGTGGATGACATTCTGCCGATGGACAAAGGCTAGGGTTGATAAAACATCACGCAATAAAACGATGACTTCTGCTTCACTTAAACGCTTACCGGCTTTGATTTCTTGGTTGAGCGGTTCCCCTTCTATACAATCCTGCACCAGGTAAAATTCTTGCTGTTCTTCAAAGTGAGCAAGCAGACGAGGGATCTGATCATGCCGGCCTAATTGATGCAGGACTGTTGCTTCGGTATCAAATAAACGTCTGGCAGTTTCTAATGTCAGCGGATCGGTTGTCTGCGGTTTGAGTTGTTTGACAACACAGCGCGGGTAGTCGGGTAGTTGCAAGTCTTGTGCGATGTAAGTCTGACCAAACGCCCCTCCTCCCAAGAAGCTGACAATTTTGTACCGTCCTGCCAGTATTTGTCCGAGTAAAAAAGAGTCCATAGATATAGGGGTGAGAGCAATGGCAGCACACTCCGGGCAGCTATTTGCCACAATTTAGCTACCTGTAAATTTTCCGATCTCAAGGCCGGGATTTGGCGTTGCCCAATTGCTGCCGGCAGGGTCTACAGCCGGCAAGTTTTCGGCGATCAGCCTGAATTCGGGGCTTTGGGGCTGTCCCTATTTTGATTGAAAAATTTACTGGATGCAATTTAGCAAGTTTTTTGCGAGCCGGCACTATTCACTGTATCGTGAATTGTTCGGGTCTTAACCGGCTTTGGGGAGTTTGGCCGGCTGGGGCTTGCGTTGATTGCCGCTCACTTTCTCTGATTGCACAGATTTATTCAGAATCTTTCTTTTTCACCTGCTTGCCGCGCCGGCTTGCCCAGTCTTCTGCTTTAGCAATCGCAATCGGAATGGCTTTGCCTTCTTCGTAGTCCTCTTCTAGCAAAGCATTGGCAATTTCAATCGCTTTTTCCCTCACTTCAGTGGTGAGGTTTTTCATGGAATCGGGATAATTGTTTTTACTCCAAGGCATTGTTATCGCTTCCTTCGTTTCAAGGGAAAACAATTTTCTCAAAAAAATAAATCAGTTTGCTCTAAAAACAAACAATCCCCCAACGGCAAGCTGGAGGATTGAGACGAATTAAACCACCCATTGAAGATTTGAAGCAATTACGCAGCGCGTTGAGTTACTAAACCCCAGATGAAGAGAAGGAGGATTGCGCCTAAAACTGCAAAAGCAATACTGGGGATTGATAGAGAAGCATAGCCTGCGCTTGTTCCCAAGAACATACTACCTAAATAACCACCAACAACTGCACCCAAAATCCCTAACGCTGTTGTTGCTAGAAATCCACCGCCTTGATGCCCTGGGTAAATGGCTTTTGCAAGTGCGCCGGCGATCAAACCTAAAACAACCCAAGCTAGAATTCCCATGTCATTTTCTCCTTGAAAGATAAACTCTTTTTTTCTTTGCGTCTTATCTTTCCTAAGAATATCAATTGATTAATAGAGATTCCCTCTATCATAGGGAAGAAACACTAGGAATAGAAATTTTTGAGTTTGTTCGCTAGGCTTAATTTTTGTCAATCGGTCAAAAGATAGATTAAAGGTTTGTATTTGTTAAAAATTCTGAGTAGTTGAGAATTTAAAGCAGTCTTCTATGGCTTTTATCTTAAACGCTTCAGCTCCTTTGTGGGAAGCGAGTTACCAAAAGTAGTAGTGTGTTTTAGGCAAGTATGCCGGCAGACTCAAGCGGCTCGGATCTGTTTCAGGATATCAGAGTTTTGCTGCTCGTCCGGTACCGCTCAAACGCTTGCAATTTGGTAGCTTGAGCCTGAATGCCGGCAAGCGAAAATCCTGAAGCATAAAACTGGAGAATCTATATATACCATTCCAACTTACTATGCACCTCGTTTCGGTTATCTAGGGCTAATTGAAAATCGGGCTTAAGTTGAATCGCTTGATTAAAGGAGGCAATGGCTTCAGGGTAGCGCTGCAAGTTATCTAACGCTACGCCTCGGTTATTCCAAGCTTGATAGTAATCTGGCTTGAGTTGAATCGCTTTGTCATAACAGGCAATGGCTTCTGAGTAGCGTTGCAAGTTATCAAACGCCAAGCCTCGGCTATTCCAAGCTTGAGGGTAATCTGGCTTGAGTTGAATCGCTTTGTCATAACAAGCAATGGCTTCTTCATAGCGCTGCAATTCCTCAAACGCCGAACCTCGATTAAACCAAGCTGCCTCAAAATCGGGCTTGATAGAAATCACTTGTTCATACGCAGCGATTGCCTCTTCGTAGCGCTGTAAACTAAAAAGCGCAAAGCCTCGGTTATTCCAAGCTTGATAGTAATCTGGCTTGAGTTGAATCGCTTTGTCTGAGGCAAAAATTGCTTCTTCGTAGCGCTGTAAACTAAAGAGTGCTCTGCTCCGGTTGTTCCAAACTTCAGGAAAGTTAGGTTTAATTTGAATAGCTTTGTCATACGATGTTAGTGCTTCGTGATGCCGGCCTAATTCATAAAGTGCATTGCCGAGGGTATCCCAAGCTTCATAAAAATCAGATTTAATTGAAATTGCTTGCTCACAGGCAGCAATTGCTTCCTCATAACGTTTAGCTTGATACAGCACTTTGCTGTGTTTTAACCAAGCTTTGGCTTTATTGGGGACAATTGAAATGGGTGAAGTTTCCAAGCCGGCTAATGCTTGTAATGCCTCAGTTGCAGAGGGGTAGCGCTGCCGGAAGTCGTAACGCACCATTTTGTCTAAAATATCTGCCAGGTTTTCGCGCACCGGCACTAGGTTTCGCCAGCAAATTTCACCCGTCTCAGGATCGTCTTGTAGTTCATCCGGAAAGATGCCGGTGAGTGCTTGAATCGCGATCATGCCCAAAGCATAAATATCACTACTTAATTTTGGCCGGCCTTGGGCTTGTTCGCTGGGCATATAGCCAAAAGTGCCAATTTGCACCGTCGATCTCGTCATTCCTTGACTATTGACCACCTTAGTTCTAATTTGTTTAACTGCACCAAAATCAATCAGAATCAGTTTGCCATCTGCTTCTCGTCGCATCAGGTTGGATGGCTTAATATCGCGGTGGATGACTTGCTGCTGGTGAACAAATTCCAAGACTTTGAGCGTGTTTTGCAAAAGCGCAAGGGTATAAGATTCACTCAATTGTTTGCCGGCAGTTAGTTCGTAGCTCAGATCGTGACCTTTGATGAATTCTTGAACTAAATAGAATTCTCGATTTTCTTCAAAATGAGCTAAAAGTCGGGGAATTTGCTCATGGGGTCCAAGCTGCTGGAGGATTTCTGCTTCTGTGTGAAATAAGCGTCTCGCTTCCTCTAAAGTTCGGGGATCTGTGCTGGCGGGTTTGAGTTGTTTAACGGCACAGACGGGGTTGCCGGGTAAATGCCGGTCTTCTGCGAGGTAAGTTTTGCCAAATGCCCCTTCTCCCAATTCGCTGATCAGAGAGTAGCGCCCACCGATGGTTTGTCCGAGCATGAGTTTTATCCGGTGTGGTTGAAGGAAAGCCGGTGATCGGCTTTGTTATCGATTTCGATCTTGGCACAAAGTCTGGTTGGGATTTTCAGCTTTGGGAAAAAATGCAAGGGAGGGGCGGGGTGGAATGTTGAAAATTGTGAGTCAAGTGATGATCCAGTATCCGATTTTTTTAGACATTGTACTAATTTTTTAGGTCTAGAAAAGATAGCGCTTCTCAATAGACGGAAAAACTGTGGGAAGTCAGAAAGACCTTGGGGGGAAGCCCCCCCAAACCCCCTCCAAAAGCAGGGCTAATTCATTGTGATAAGAGAAAATTAGGGCCGGCAGAAGCTAGTAGTCCGCCATAGCGAATTTGACGAGTAGCTCCTCTCAGGAGTAAACTGCTTTCATCCCAGCTATTGCGGTCAAAGCGAAGAAATATATAGTGAATTTGAGTTAAAAAGAAACAAGCTGGGTTTCTAAAGTAAATCTCACTCGTTAAATGCTGTTTCCAACTTCCAACTCAATCATTGGCTGTTTACTGGGAACCGCAGTCGGTGATGCCATTGGGCTTCCCTACGAAGGCTTATCGAAACATCGGCAACGTCGTCTGTATTTGAGTGTGAATGGGCACCAGTTCCTCTTTGGCAGAGGCATGGTTTCTGATGATACAGAACACATCTGCATGGTAGCTCAAGCCTTAATTGTTTCGTCTGGGCACGTCCAGACATTCAAAAAAGATTTAGCAAAGCGATTACGTTTTTGGTTACTCGGTTTGCCGGCAGGCATTGGATACGCCACTCTCAAAGCTATCTTAAGGTTGTGGTTAGGATTTAAACCTGACCACTCTGGTATTTTCTCTGCTGGCAACGGACCAGCCATGAGAAGCGCTATTATCGGTGTTTGTTATGGCGATGACTTCCAAAAGTTACGCGAATTAGTCAGAGCATCTACAAGACTTACACATACTGATCCTAAAGCGGAATTTGGAGCTTTAGCTGTGGCGATTGCTGCCCACCTATCGAGCCACCAATCAAATATTTCTCCCCAAAACTACTATCATACTCTCCAAGAAATTCTAGGAGCACAAGCCAGTGAATTTTTGCAACTAATCAAGAAAGCTTGCAACAGCGTAAACGCTCAACAAACTACAGAATCATTTGCCGCTGAGTTAGGACTTGCGCGAGGTGTTAGCGGCTATATTTATCACACGGTTCCAGTTGTCATTCACGCTTGGTTGAGACATCAGCAAGATTACCCAGGAGCCATCCTGGAAATTATTCGTTGTGGCGGTGATACAGATACCACTGCGGCAATTTTAGGAGGCATTATTGGGGCATCTGTAAGTCAAGAAGGTATTCCCACTCCTTGGCTTGAGGATTTGTGGGAATGGCCCAGAACTGTCAAGTGGATAAAATTGCTAGGAACGAGATTGGCTAATGTTTGTCATCAAGATGCCCCTTGCACCCCTTTAGAACTTCCGATATATAAACTTTTCTGGCGGAATCTTTTGTTTTTGATTGTGGTCATTGTTCATGGCTTCCGTAGAATGTTGCCGCCATATTGAGCAACTTCGTGCCGCTTGCCTGCGAAGAGTCCACGCCGGATAACTGCAATGGGTACAACCGCTTAAGCTTCGTGGGTGCCGTTTCTGCGGTAAAGCGCCATTCAACTTTGACCCGTCCAAGATTGTGCGGTTCCTCCCAGGCAGCAATTTCTCGCTTTAAGGTTTGTGGATCTGCAATGCGTCTTTCTAGACATTTGGGGTGTAAATGTTGAGATTATCTATCACTATTTGAATTAGGCCGGCATTGGGTAAATGCACATCCACCAATTTCGCGGATCGCTCCCAATCAGCACAGGAGTTATGGTGGGGTGGGTTTACCTCTAAAATGACAGCGATGCTTTTAAGTTTGGGAGTGCCGGCACAAAATGAAACTGAGCCTTTGCGCGATTGTGAAAAATGAGGAGGCGGCGCTGCCTAGCTGTCTCGATAGTGTTAAAGATGTGGTAGATGAGATCGTGGTGCTTGACACCGGCTCAACGGATCGCACACCTGAAATTGCTCGTGAATTTGGGGCAACCGTTTATAACTTTGAATGGTGCGATGACTATTCGGCGGCGCGAAATGAATCGCTTAAATATGCGACGGGTGACTGGATTTTAGTCTTAGATGCCGATGAAATGCTGGTGCCAGAGGTTGTGCCGCAGCTCAAAGAGGCAATTCAGAATGAGGACTACCTCTTAATTAACTTGATGCGTCAAGAGGTGGGTGCCGCACAATCTCCTTACTCTCTCGTATCCAGGCTGTTTCGCAATCACCCATATATTTATTTCTCCCATCCTTATCATTCGATGGTGGATGACAGCGTTGCCAACCTGCTGAAAACTTCTCAGGGATGGCAGGTGGTTAATTTAGCGCCGGTGGCGATTTTACATGAAGGCTATAAACCGGGGACGATTGCTGCGTTAGACAAATTTACCAGAGCGCGGCAGGCGATGGAAAGCTATCTCGCCCAGCACCCATCTGATCCTTACACTTGCAGCAAGTTGGGGGCTTTGTATGTACAAATGGGTGAGGTAGAACGGGGCATTCAATTGCTCGAGGTGGGATTAAAGGGGGTGCCTAGCTGGGGTGAAGCAAAATCGGTTGAGGTGCCGGTGCTGTACGAACTTCACTACCATTTAGGCATTGCTTACGCGCGCCGGCAACAAATTTCTAAAGCCAAATCCCACTATCGGGCTGCCCTTGAGCAGGAACTCTTGCCTCAACTGAAACTTGGCGCTTATAACAATTTTGGTAATTTGTTGCTGGAAACCGGCGATCTGACGGGGGCTAAAAGCGCTTACGAGACTGCTTTGCAAATAGAACCCAATCTAGCCACCGCTCATTTTAATTTAGGCATTGCCTTGAAAGAGAAGGGACGCTTAAAGGAGGCGATCGCATCTTACCGGCAAGCGATTGAACTTAATCCCAATTATGCCGAAGCTCACCAAAATTTGGGCGTGGCTTTGCTCAAAGCCGGCAATGTGGTGGAAAGTTTAGACACGTTTCGTCAGGCGATCTCACTTTACGAGCAGCGTCAGTCGCCGGCAGCTAGTCAGTTGCGCCAAAGTTTGAAGGATATGGGAATGCGGGTTTAATTTCAAGTTTAGGTTGAGACGCGCTCAGTCGCGTCTCCAATTGCTACCTGGCTGCATTTCCTTGTTGCGTTTTTAATCCAGCTAAAGCTCAATCCACTCTAAAATCGATTCTTAATTAGAAGCACAACTTTTATATTTATAAATAAATGTAAAAATAAATTCATCTCTTATGAAAAGTTAATGATTTCTTTCTGGCTTTTTGAGTAACAGGCCGGGCATAAGCAAACTCAACAATTAATGCCAGCATTGATCTATGACGGGGATCACTGACACAGAAGGCGATCCCCGCAATCCTAAAATTGACACTCGGCATTATTACTGACATAATAAAAGATAATGTTGAAAAGACTTGACTCGCTTATTCGTCACTGAATAAATCGAGTTGCTAAGTTTTGTTGAGTGTTTTTTGGAACTGTAACTGTTGCTACGTTCTACCCCATTTTTTTTCAGATTGTTTCATGTATACGTCTAAAGATAGAGAGTTTAATATGCAGATAAAAATGACAATTCACTGTCCAAACTGTGGCAGCCATGCTGAGCGCCACTACCTTTTAGTGAGTCAATTGACGCGGACACAATGCCCCGCCTGTGACTATTTCATGATTACCTGTTCTGACACCGGCAGAGTGGTAGAAGCGTACGCCCCTGGCATCTACGCCCCCCAATAAACCTTCCCTCCCTAAATTGTCACCCCCAAACGTGCCTTTACCGGCACCCAAAATTCAAGGATAAATTAGCTATAAAAATGCTAGAGAAAAACTATCAGGGGAATTTTAGGGAATAGCGTTTTTGACTAAACTATCCATTCGCCTGGTCAGTAATCTTTAATTAAAGAGGGATGCAGAGAAAAAATGAATTTCTGCATCCCTCTTTAGTGGTAAATATTCGGGCGAGAAACTGAGATTAGGAAATGCTCACCGTAGAAGTTAGCCGAAGAATTGTTAACTCTGAGAAGCTCGAAGTTGCCCACACGCAGCATCCGCTTCTAAACCGCGAGAATAACGCACACTCACTGCAACTTTGCGATCTTGCAATGCCTTCACAAATGTTTGAATTCGCTGCTGGCTGGGACGCTGATAACCGGCTTCACTGATCGGATTGTAGGGAATCAAATTGACATGACATTGAAATCCCCGCATTAACTCCGCCAGTTCAATCGCGTGTTCCGGCAAGTCATTCATGCCGGCCAGCAAAATATATTCAAAGCTGAGCCGGCGGCCCGTTGTCTTGACATATTCCCGACATTCTGATATAAGCTCTGGCAAAGGATACCGCAGCGCACTCGGAATTAGCTGTTCGCGCAACTCTTGATTAGACGCGTGGAGGCTAACCGCTAGGGTAACTTGGAGTTTATGTTCAGCCAGTTGGCGGATGCGATTTTGGATTCCCACCGTAGAAACCGTGATATTTCGCTGTCCGATGCCCACATCTTCGTTGAGCGATCGCAAGGCAGCCAGAACATTATCCGTATTCAGCAACGGTTCGCCCATGCCCATAAAGACAATATGACTGACGCGCCGGTTAAAGTCTTCTTGAACCGTTAAAACCTGATCAACAATTTCATGGGTGGCGAGATTGCGCTTGAAACCGCCCTTGCCGGTGGCGCAGAAATCGCACCCCATCGGACAACCCACCTGGGAAGACACGCAAACTGTAAGGCGCTTTTCTGTGGGAATGCCAACCGTTTCGATAATTTGACCGTCTGCCAGCGTCAGGAGATACTTAACCGTATCATCTGGGGCAACTGAGCGGTAGTGAATGGTTGACCGGCCTATTGGGAAATCTGCAACTGTTTCACGCCACTGTTTAGAAAATACCGTAATTTCAGAAAGTGATCGTGCCCCTTTTTGATAAATCCATTGATACAACTGTTGCCCCCGATAAGCCGGTTGCCCCTGTTGCTGAACCCATTCGGTTAACTCTGCCAAAGAAGCCCCTAACAGGGGAGTTTTAGAGGTTGAAACTGCTAACATAAAAAATTGCCGGCTGATGCTGTATTTCCATCATGACATTTTCAGCCGGAAAGCGGTTAATTCTCGCGCTGCTTTCGCTGCTGCGTCAGCGGAATTTCGATGATAAACTCTGCCCCTCCTCCGGGTTCCGATACACACTCTAGCCGGCCTCCATGTTTGTCTACAATAATTTGATAGCTAATCGATAATCCTAAGCCGGTGCCTTCTCCCACAGGTTTTGTGGTAAAGAACGGATCAAATATTCGTTTACGAACCATTTCGCTTATTCCCGGCCCATTATCTTTAAAGCTAATCCCCACGCAATTATTGGCTAATAGCCGTGTTTGAATAGTAATGCTACTGGGTTGTTCTTGAATTTGTTGAATGGTTCGTTCTCTATCAGATTTATGTAGGGCATCAATGGCATTGCTGAGGATATTCATAAAGACTTGATTGAGTTGGCCGGCATAACATTCAACCAAAGGTAAATCATCATAATTTTTAATCATTGTAATCGCGGGCAGCTCCGGTTTGGCTTTGAAGCGCCCCTGCAAAATCAAAAGTGTACTCTCCAACCCTTCATGAATGTTAACGCGCTTCATTTCAGCTTCGTCTAGCCGAGAGAAATTCCGCAACGTTAAAACAATTTCTCGAATGCGATTCGCCCCAACTTTCATCGAAGACACCATTTTAGGTAAATCTTCTACTAAATAGTTAAGGTCAATTTCTTCAATAAGGGTTTGAATTTCTGGGTCACTATGACGATAACCCTGCTGGTAAAGGTGAATTAAACTCAGAAAATCTTCTGTGTACTCACTAACATGGGCGAGATTTCCGTAGATAAAATTAACTGGATTATTAATCTCGTGAGCAACACCGGCAACCAACTGACCCAGGCTAGACATTTTCTCGGTTTGAATTAATTGTGCTTGGGTGCGCCGTAAATCTTGCAAGGTCAGTTCTAGTTGGGTGGCTTGTTGTCTGGCCGTTTCTTCCGAGTTCCGCAAAGCCGCCTCAGAGAGTTTGCGATCAGTTATATCGCGCAGAATCACAATATATTCTGATAGATCCCGATTCGCACGTTGAGAGATCGTGAATTCAATAAAACGTAAGCCACGATTACCACAATCCAGTGTTTGTTCGTTCCGATTAGGCCACAAATCTGGAGTGAGTGGTAACTGTGGAAAGAAACGATTTAGAGGACGATCAATTAATTCAATGGTTTTTAAGTCAAAGAGTTGCTCAGCGGCTGGGTTGGCTTGACGGAGCGCACCATTGCTATCAATAACTAGAACCGTATCGGGAACAGTATCAAGCGCCGTAATAAAGCGACTTTCAGCAATTTCTCGCGCTTCGGCAATCGCTGCAACTTGAGGCAAACTTGTCCAGCAAGCGATGGCGATTCCGACAAAGGCAATCATCATCAGGAAAATGATAAATAGATCGTTGCTAGCAGCTGCGACATTCCCATCCAATCTCGCCTTAATAAACCAACTGGCAGAGGCTGCGCCACAAACCAGAAAGAGCAGGACTAGCACCTGAACTGCGACAAAATCTTTGAAATGGCCTTGAGGCTTGATTTGATCGCGTTTAATCCACCAGTTGGGATGGAATGGCGCAAAGGGAATCCGGCGAATTGCGGCATCCACTCCCAAAAGAGCAACGGGAAGGAGAAGTCCCAAGAGAATATCTTGCCAGCTGATTGCTAAGCCGGCGACAACCAAAACAACAGCCTCTACGACAAATAAACCCAGCCAGCACCAAGATGTAACAGCTTCACGCCAGTTGCGCCAACCTGCCGTTGGCCGACTTCGACGCAGCCACAGCCCCAGAAACAAAATCAGGGTACAGGCAAATCCACCCGTCCCCGTCACGAGCACGATGCGGGTGATGTCTCCCCAAATTAAACAAACTAGACTGAGTAAAAGGCCAAATACCAAGCTTGGCCCTAAGACACCCCGTCGGGAAAGCACTGCAAAAACTGGTGACATCTGCCCATCTTTGGCCAGTTGATATAAGATGCGGGGCGTGTTAGAAACGACTGTCGCACAGCCGAGAAGGCAGCCAGAACTAATCAAGAGTGTCACCAGAAAAGAGGCTGAGGTGCCCCAAAAAGGTTTGGCGGCTGCTAACAAGATGGCAAAAGGGTTGTCACTAATTTCTGATTCGGTAGCTAGACGAATCAGTACCCAAGTACCACCCAGATACAGCACAGGAATTAACCAAGCTGCAAAGGTTAGAAAACGCAGCGTTTCCCCCGGACGACGGCTATCAGCAACAAACGAGGAAGCGCTTTCACAGCCACAGGTCGCCCAGAGTGCGAAGAAAAACCACTGTAACCAATCTTTGATTTGGAAAGATGCGACACTGCTAGTTGGTTCAGAAGGGAAAAATCCGGGAGAGGCGGGAGAAAAAGCTAACCAGCCGAGACCTTGCAGGCAATAGGTAAATAGGAATGCGATCGCCGGCAGGATAAAAAATAAGTGCAGGATGGCTAAAGCACGGGTGCCGCTAAAGGCCAAAATAAAGGGGATTACCGTAAAGCCAATTTTGAGAATTGTCTCCGGACAGGCAATGCCCATTGTTTCCAAATTGGCTTTGATTAGTTCCGTCAGACCAATGGCGTTGATCGGCAAAAAGGCTGTCCAAGCACTCCAGTATCCAATGGCTGCATAGCGACCCAGGCCGGGATAGTTCTTGAGTAGCCGAGCGGTATAATTGGGCGTTCCCCCAGCGATGTCTGGCCAACGTTCACCTAAGTGCTTTACTTGGAAGTTGAGCAGCATCCCCACAATGACTGCCGGTAAAAACACAAAAATCGCAGATGGCCCTAGGGCTACAGCGATGGTCGGGACGCTGAAAAGCCATGAGAGATGACCTGTGAGACCGAATCCCCAAGTTTCTAGAACGCTCAAGGTTCGGGGTAGGGGCATTGCGGTAGGGTGATCGCCGGCTACACCCAGGATAGGCTGCGTAGACATTATTATTTTTTAGGCGTTAAAAGCTAGATACCTTTGACTACACCATTATAAAGTTTGAAACATTTATATAATATTTTTGATTATTTTGTGATTTTTTATACAACTTCTCTGAATAACTTTATCAATATTTATAAATTTTTTATAAGCAGTCATATTTCGGCTCGAAAGCTTTATCGTAAAGCCTCCTAGCAACAAAAAGTTTACTTTTATTGGCACGACAGCTTATGACATCAGGCCATTAGGTTCTCGAAGTCTCTGTCAAGGAAAATAGTTATTTTGTATAGAGCCGGCTAGACTCAATGATCTCCATAAATAATTAATCGATCTTCATCTTTGCACAAGCGCTTTGCCTGATCGGAATCTCAATAATAAACTCTGCCCCCGCGCCCGGTTGGGAGATACACTTCATCTGTCCACCATGTTTATCTGCAATAATTTGATAACTAATCGATAATCCCAAGCCGGTGCCTTCTCCCACAGGTTTGGTTGTGAAAAACGGGTCAAATACTCGTTTTTGAATGTTTTCTGTCATTCCCGGCCCATTATCTTTAAACCGAATTTCTACGCGATTGCTGTCAAGAACCCGGCTACTAATTGCAATGGTACTGGGGTTATTTTTAATTTGTTCAGGTGTTCGGGCTTCGTCATGTTTGTGCAGCGCGTCAATCCCATTGCTAAGGATATTCATAAAGACTTGATTGAGCTGGCCGGCATAACATTCAACTGCCGGCAACTGACCGTATTCTTTAATAATTGTAATACCCGGTAATTCCGGTTTTGCTTTCAAGCGATTTTGCAAAATCAAAAGGGTACTGTCAAGACCTTCATGAATATCCACCGGCTTCATTTCTGCTTCGTCTAACCGGGAGAAATTTCGTAAGGTTAAAACAATTTCTCGAATGCGATTTGCTCCCATTTTCATTGAAGATACTGTCTTCGGCAAATCTTCTAGCAAAAACTCAAGATCAATCTCTTCAATAATGTCTTGAATTTTGGGGTCAGTATGGGAATAACCTTCTTGATAAAGGTTGATTAATGTCATGAGTGCCTGAGTATAATCATTAACATACGTGAGGTTGCCATAAATAAAATTAACCGGATTATTAATCTCGTGCGCCACACCGGCAACCAACTGACCGAGAGAAGACATTTTCTCACTTTGAACAAGTTGAGCTTGGGCTTGTTGAAGCTGTTGCAGCGCTTGTTCTAGTTTCTGCGCTTGAGCAGTTGCTGTTTGAACGGCAGAACAGCTTTGTTGATAGAGTTCGGCTTGCTGAATCGCAATTGCTGCTTGGTTCGCTAATTGTTGCAGCAATTCAATTTCTGCCGGCTGCCAAACCCTAGGCGCGGCACATTCATGAGCAATCAGTAATCCCCACAAATAATAATCAATGCGAATTGGTACAACCAAATTGGCTTTAATGTTAAGTTCTAGCAAAAACTTTTTATGACAGGGATTTAAATCTGACTCAGCAATATTATCAACGGCTCTAACGCGTCCGTAACTGTAAAGGCGAGCATAATCTGTAGGAAAACATTCATCCGCATACTCTTCCCCCTGAAGTAATTGCCACTCACCGCTGGCAGCTTCTACAACGATTTTGCCTTGCCAGTCTTGCGTGAATTGGTAAATAACGACCCGATCTGTGTGAAGTAACGCAAGGACTTCTCGCACAATTGTTTCTAGAATCGTTTTTAAATCTAAAGTTCTACGAATTTGGTCTGTAACGTGCGTTAAAACCCGGTCAGATTCTACAGATTGAAGCAACCGCTCTTGAGTTTGCCGCAATTCCTGAAGCGCTCCTTCTAATTGTTCGGCTTGATCAGTTGCCGTGGCAGCAAGTTGTTCTTTAAGTTGTAATGTTTCCCGCAATTCTAACTCAACCTGCTTGCGATCAGTCACATCGCGCAAAATCACAATATATTCTTGCAGCTTTCGATTCGCTCGGTGTGAAATAGTTGCTTCAAGCGTGCGTAAGTTGTCTTCACTCCGCTTTAATATCAGTTCGCTTCGGCTTTGCCCTAACTCTGGTTCCAACGTTATTGCCGGCAGAAAATCGTAAAGATGACGCCCAAGTAGCTCAACAGTGTCGATGTCAAAAAGTGCGGATGCGGCTGGGTTAGTTTGCAGAATCACGCCGTTTTTACCCACGACGAGAATAGTATCCGGAACGGTATCAAGGGCAGTAATAAACAAGTTTTCTGCTTGTTCCCGTGCTTTCGCAATGGAAGCAACTTGGGGCAAGCTTGTCCAGCAAGCAATTGCAATCGCAAAAAAGGCAACTATTATCAATAAAACGATTAAAAGATCGTTGCCGGCACTTTCAGCGCTTCTATCTAATATTGCCCTGAGCGCCCAGCCTATAACCGTAGCGCTACAAACTAAGACAAGTAGGGTAACGACCTGAAGCACTAGAAAATCTTTAAACTTGCTATTGAAGGGCACAACGGTTCGCCTCACCCACCACTGTGGCGAGAAGGGGGGCAAGGAAACACGGCGGATCACGGCATCTGCTGCTACAATCGCCACCGGCAATAACAACCCGATTGCTAAATTTTGCCACCCCCATCCGGCGCCAACCATCACCAGCACCAGGGTATCAAAGGCGAAAAAGCCAAGGGACAACCGCCCCCACCGTATTTCTGGCTGAACCCGACGTAGCCACAGCCCTAGATGCAGTGCCATGAACGTTACCATCGCCGGCGCACAGGTTAGCACGACAAGTTGGGCTAAATCTCCCCAACCCAACGCGATCAGACTAATTAAAAGGGAGAAAACAAGGGCCGGCTGCAGAACGCCTTCTGGAGAGACGATGCTGAACACAGGTGAAATGTATCCGTCTAGCGCGAGTTGGTATAAAACGCGAGGCGCGTTGGCTACGGAAGTTGCGGCAATCACGAGACAGCTTGAGGCAAGCAGGAGTGTTACCGGCAAGGTTGCCCAAGCGCCCCAAAACATCGTGGCAGCGGTTACCAAGAGCGAGTAGGAGTTGTCATTCACGCCTGGAGAGGCTGCTAACCGCGCCAGTACCCAGGAACCCCCCAGACAGACGGGAGGAATCAGCCAAGCTGCCAAGGACAGAAATCGCAGGGTTTCACCGGGACGCCGGCTGTCTGCAACAAAAGAAGAAGCGGTTTCGCAGGCACAACTGCTCATGATTGCGAATAAAGACCACTTGCCCCAATCAATCCAGGTTAAGTGCGGCCAACTGGTGGGGAAAAATCCGGGACTGTTGGGAGAGAAGGCTAACCAGCCAAGACCTTGAACGCAAAAGACTAGCAAAAATCCAATGGCTGGGAAGATAAAAAATGCTTGTAAGATTGCTAAGGTGCGGGTGCCGCTCAACGCCACAATATAAACGATGAGGGTAAATGCAATTTTTAGAATCAGTTCGGGAGAAGCAATGCCAAAGGGTTCTAAGTTGGCTTTGACAATTTCTGTAAGGATGATGGCGCTTGCCGGCGGAAAGGTGGCCCAAGCTAGGAAATAGGCGATTGCAGCATAACGGCCCACAGCGGGATAGTTACTCAGCAGTCTGGTTATATAATTGGGCGTTCCGCCTGACATTTCTGGCCACTGTTCCCCTAAGCGTTTCACTTGCAGGTTCAGCAGCACTCCTACGAATACTGCCGGCAACCAAACGAAAATGGCAGCCGGTCCCAGCGCCATGTGGATTGCCGGTGCATTGGTAACCCATCCTAAATGGCCCGTGAGTCCGAACCCCCAAGTTTCCAGCGCACTCAAGCTACGGGGTAAGCGCGTGGAGTCGCGCTGAGGATTATCCACACCTGTAAAAGGCTGCGTAGGCATTTTTACTTAAATTTTAATTAGAAGTTGAATGATTATTTGAGCTTTTTAGCTAGTGGATGCACCGGCTCGCTTCTGCGAATTTGAACTTAGCTATCAAGTGCGCTTGTTTAACTCCCACTCAGCTTTGCCTAATGGGAATTTCAATCCAAAACTCTGCGCCTTCTCCGGGTTCCGAATGACATTCTAGCCGGCCTCTATGCTTGTCAGCGATAATTTGATAACTAATCGATAATCCCAAGCCGGTGCCTTCGCCAACAGGTTTCGTTGTAAAAAACGGATCAAATATTCGCACTCGGACGTTTTCGCTCAATCCCGGCCCATTGTCTTTAAACCGAATTCCTACGCGATTGTTGCCAAGCACTTGCGTGTGAATTGTAATTTGACTGGGGTTCTCTTTGATCTGCTCAGGCGTGCGCTCTTTGTCATGCTTATGCAGGGCGTCTATGGCGTTGGTAAGGATGTTCATAAACACCTGATTCAGCTGGCCGGCATAACATTCAACGAGGGGTAACTCTTCATACTTCTTAATAATTTCTATGCCGGGAGAATCCGGTTTATTCTTCAGCGCATTCTGCAAAATTAACAGCGTACTTTCGATGCCCTCATGAATGTCAACCGGCTTCATATCTGATTCGTCAAGCCGGGAGAAATTTCGCAACGTCAGCACAATATTTCGGATGCGTTCAGCCCCCACTTTCATAGAAGACAGGGTTTTTGGCAGATCCTCAATAATAAAATCAAGT
Organism: Microcoleus vaginatus WJT46-NPBG5; assembly: GCA_019359355.1. Classification (GTDB taxonomy): domain Bacteria; phylum Cyanobacteriota; class Cyanobacteriia; order Cyanobacteriales; family Oscillatoriaceae; genus FACHB-68. The sequence goes on from JAHHHM010000011.1 coordinate 77,312, forward strand.
TCCATCTCTTCAATGCAATTTTGAGTTTCAGGATCGCTGTAGCGATAACCTTCCTCAAAAAGGTTGATTAATTTCAGCAGATCTTGAGCGTATTCGCTGACGTGAGTGATGTTGCCATAAATAAAGTTAACCGGATTGTTAATTTCGTGAGCCACCCCGGCAACTAACTGACCCAGACCTGACATTTTCTCTGTCTGGATCAGTTGAGTTTGAGTTCTTTGTAAATCTTGCAGCGTTTGTTCTAGCTGCGTTGCTTGCTCTCTTAAACGAGCTTCTGATGTTTGTAGTGCTTCTTCCGCTTGCTTGCGCTCAGTGATATCGCGGAAGTAAACAGAAAGTCCATCTTCACCCGGATAGGCGCGGACTTCAAACCAATTATTAAAACGCGGAGAGTAGCTCTCAAAGGCTACAGGAATTTGTTGAGTAACTGCTTTATGATATTGATGGTAAAAGAGCGAATCACTGGCTTGCGGATATTCCTCCCAAATATTCTTGCCAAGGAGTTCTTCGTGTGTGCTTCTTTGTAAAACATCAAGTGCTTGTTGGTTAATATAAGTAAAGCGCCACTGATGATCTAAAGCCAAAAAGGCATCGGTGATACTTTCTAAAATATTGACAGTTCGCCTGTTAGAGGCGCGTAAGGCTGACTCAATCTGCTTGCGTTCAGTAATGTCAATACAGGAGCCAATGTAGCCAGTAAAGCTGCCATCTGGTAAAAACCGGGGATTTCCTGTATCCAAAATCCAGCGATATTCGCCGTCAGCACGCCGCAAGCGATATTCTATGCGGAAGCTTTGGCGAGCGTTAAATGCAGTGGTATAGCTATTTAAACAGTGCTGTTTATCTTCAGGATGAACGCCTTCAGTCCAGCCATGCTCGGCTTCTTCTTCCATTGTTTTACCAGTAAATTCTAGCCAAACTTTATTGAAGTAATGACAGCGTTTATCAGTGCCGGCCAGCCAAATTAGAACCGGCGCGGTATCTGCCATCAAGCGAAATCGTTCTTCGCTTTCGTGCAAAACTGCCTCAGCGTGCTTGCGCTCTGTAATGTCGCGCAGGATGACAATATATTCTGGAAGATTGCGATTTGATCGCGCTGAAACCGTCGCCTCAATGATGCGTAAGCCTTGATAGCGTTCCAATGCTTGTTCGCTTTGGTTTGACCACTGAGCCGGTGAATGTCCTAAACCAGGCAAAAGCGTGTTCAAATTTTCCCCCAGCAACTCATGGGCATTTAAGCCGAAGAGTGCCTCAGCGGCTGGGTTGGCCTGATCAATTTCCCCGTTTTCACCGACCACAAGAATCGTATCTGGAACCGTGTCAAGGGCAGCAATAAAAAGATTTTCAGCGTGTTGACGGGCCTCATCAATCGCAGCAACCTGAGGCAAGCTTGTCCAGCAGGCAACAGCGATCGCCACAAATGCGATCGTCAGCAGCAAAATCACTAAAAGATTGTTGGTGCCATGAGGATTGAGCTGCTCCAAGGGATCGATCTGCTCGAACTTGTCTCGAATTACCCAGGTAATGACAGTGGCACTACAAACCAATCCCAGTAGAATGAGCACCTGAGAGGCAACAAAATCTTTGAACGGACGACTCCGTCGGCGGTCACGCTCAATCCACCAGGATGGATGAAACGGTGGAAAGGCAATGCGCCGGCTAACGGCATCCACGCTCAAAATGGCGACAGGAAACAGCAGCCCGATTAGCACGTCTTGCCAACTCCAAGCAACGCCTCCCACCAGCAGGACAAGTGCCTCAATGATGCAGAAGCCTAGCGACCACTTGCCCCATCGTACTTCTGGCCGGCCTCGGCGTAGCCACAGTCCCAGATGAACGAGCATTATTGCTGCGAGATAGCCGCTGCTGGTGACGACCACGATCCGGGAGATATCTCCCCAAACCAAATAAATCAGGCTGATGAACAGGGAAAAAATTAGGGCCGGTTGCAGAACACCTTGTCGGGAGACAATGGTGAAGACGGGTGAAAGGTGTCCGTCTAAAGCAAGTTGGTACAAGATGCGGGGAGAGTTGGAAACCGCAGTGGCACAGGCGAGAAGGCTGCTGGAGGCAATTAGTAGCGTGACGATCAAAGCGGCTGACTCACCCCAGAATGGCTTTGCTGCGGCGAACATATTTAGATATGTATCCTCGCCCAACCCCGGTGCTGTTGCCAAACGCATCAATACCCAAGATCCGCCCAGAAGAACAATCGGCATTAGCCAAGCAGCTAGCTTCAGAAATCGCAATGTCTCTCCGGGACGCCGGCTGTCAGCGATAAATGAGGAAGATGTTTCGCACGCATAAGCGATGTAGATGGCAAAGAAGAACCACTTCGCCCAGTCAGTAAAGGTTAAGGGCGAGAAACTGCTGGGCAACAGTCCCGGACTTGCCGGCGAAAAGGCTAACCAGCCTAAGCCTTGAACGCAAAAGACTAACAAGAATCCCAAGGCTGGAAAAATGAAAAAAGTGTGCAAAATTCCCAAGGTGCGGGTGCCGCTCAACGCCACAATATAGGCGATTAGCGTGAATCCGATTTTGAGAGCGGTTTCCGGACAAGCAATGCCCAAGGGTTCCAGGTTGGCTTTAATCAGCGCGGTGAGGATAATCGGGTTGATCGGCAGATAGCCGGCCCAGCCGATGAAGTATGCGATCGCCATATAGCGACCCAGCCCTGGATACTTCGAGAGCAGCCTGGTTGCATAATTAGGGGTTCCACCCGATACATCTGGCCACTCTTCCCCTAAGCGCTTCACCTGCAAGTTCAGTAACACCCCCACAACTAGGGCCGGCAACCACACGAAAATCGCAGAGGGTCCAAGCGCAGCGTGCATCAGCGGTGCGGTGCCAATCCATGCCAAGTGACCTGTCAGACCAAACCCCCAAGTTTCAAGGGCGCTGAGGCTGCGGGGTAGCCGCATCGCTGAGGGCTGATTTATCGTTGCATTTTTTTGGTTAAAACTAACCTTAACAGGTGAAGCGCTTGACATGATGTTAGCCATTTACACGAAGTAATGGCAGTGATATTGCTTAATTCTTCTTTTACCACTTAAGTGGATTATTTAGATTGTGCTTCATTAAAACTTCACGCAAAAGTGAAACATCTTGCTATAGAGGATTGCAATACTTTGCCTAAAAACACGTTAATATAAGCTTTTTTTCAAGGTTGGAGAAAATCAGATATTTAGAAAATCAGTAGGATCATCATTAGTATTCATCCGTGAATTTATTGAGATTTATCTGGGTAATTTTCCGGATCAGTATTTTGTGTAAATCTTCGTACTTAGGATGCGCTGCGAAACACTACTTGTATTAACTCACTATTTCAATGCAATTTATAATTTACTCTTTTCAGATGAAAAAAAAGGCAGAACTCAACTGCCTGCCTTCAATTTTGAAGATTAAGTTTTAGAGTTGGAATTGCTTAATTTAAACAATCAAGGAAATTTTGAGATTAAAACTCATGCAAGTTTTGAGCAAAAATCTAGATAAATACTGAAGTGATAATTTAAGTTTTTCCTGCTGTCTTACTGAATGCAGATATGTTGCACTCATGCTTTGCTCAACTGTGCGATCATAGACAGCGACGTTGCATCTCGACAAACCATGCCGGCGAACGCTCCCACACTTCTCGCACTTGACTTTGATGGCGTCCTTTGTGATGGACTGCTTGAGTATTTCCAAGCTGCGTGGCGCACCTACTGTCAAATTTGGCCGCCGGCAGACACTACAGCGCCGGCAGAGTTAGCCCCCATCTTTTACCGGCTGCGACCTGTGATCGAAACCGGCTGGGAGATGCCGGTGCTGATCCGCGCCTTGCTCTTAGGCATTTCTGAAGAGAAAATCTTACTAGATTGGCAAACAATTGCCCCGCAGCTATTGTTAGACGAAGGACTCCAACCTTCAGACACCGGCACAAAACTCGACCAACTGCGAGATGAATGGATCGCCACCGATGTAGAGGACTGGCTGAGTTATCACCGATTTTATCCAGGCGTTATCGAAAGATTGCGGCAACTGCAACAGATGCCGGTGCGTTTAGTAATTATTACCACCAAAGAAGGGCGCTTCGTTCGGCATCTGTTGCGCCAACAAGACATCGAACTGCCAGATGCCTGTATCTTTGGCAAAGAAGTGCAGCGTCCTAAGCACTTTATTCTGCGAGAATTATTGCAAACGCCGGCTGATGAGCCGGTCATTTGGTTTGTAGAAGATCGGCTCAAAACATTGCAAATCGTGCAGCAACAGCCAGACCTCACCCAGGTTAGGCTTTTTCTGGCAGATTGGGGTTACAATACAGCTCTTGAGCGGGAAGCTGCCGGTCAAACTCCACATATCCATCTGTTATCTCTTTCGCAATTTGCCGGAGATTTTGCTGCGTGGCTTTAAGCGGATCAGTCTGAGATTTTCTAAAAGGTAAAGAAAAAGAGAGTGGGAGATGGGGAGGTATTTTAACCGGCACCCATTGGTAAGTTAGATGATCATTGACTTAACTATCTAAAAGTCCATCCCATTTTGCTTTGAAATTGCATAAAATCATGAGACAGGTTAGTAGTTGGGAAAAGTCGTGATGAGAAAACTACTAACGAACATCTAATGACTAACTCTTAAATTATGCTTGATCTCACACAACTCGCACGGCAACTTCCCGGCATCAGCAAGCACCTCACCCAAGAAGCCCATGCAAGCCGCCACCGCTTAGACTTAGCTCAGCAACTGATGCAGAGAGCCGAAGCTCATTATGCGGAATTAGTTACAAAACAACAAGCTTGGCGAAATCGCCTGATCTTTACCGCTGCTGAGCCGGTTGAGGAATTACAAACTCGCGCCTACATTGCGCCGGCACCACCCGTCCACACCGTCATCGCCACAGATGGCTCTCAAATTGCCCCGAACCACCATGAAATCGCTTACTGCTATTTAATTAACGTCGGCAGGGTGGTGTTGCACTATGGCGAAAGCCGGCATCCCCTTTTAGACAGCCTTCCCGAAGTATTCTACCGGCCCGAAGATTTGTATGAATCCCGCCAATGGGGAATTCGCACAGAAGAGTGGATGGGCTACCGGCGCACGGCATCGGAGGCAACGATATTAGCAGAACTTGCGTGTAATGTGTGGGCACCAGCTCCCGCGTTGCCGGTGCCAACCATCGCAATGGTAGACGGTTCACTAATTTACTGGTTTTTAGAACCGTTGCCAACTGAAGCACGCGATCGCATCCTCTGCACGATTCTTGATGCTTGGGACAAGCTGCAAGCCGCTCAAATTCCCATTGTCGGCTATCTCAGCGCCTCCCGCAGTATTGAAGCGATCAACTTTCTGCGCTTGGAAGCTTGCCCTCACGAAGTTCCCAACTGCGTTACCCACTGCCCACCAACGATGCCCTTAGACGCTGCCGGTAAACCGATCAAAGCACCTTGCCAGATTTTTGAACCCTTGCGAGATGCTGCCTTGTGGGCGTCCCTGCTAGAACCGGGGCAGCGTAGTCCCTTGTGGCGTAGTTCCGCCCCCATTTTGGATCAGTATGGCCCTCACACGATATATTTCTGCTATGTTCATGTCGGGACTGAAATTGCTCGCATAGAGGTGCCGGCGTGGGTGGCTGAAAACCCAGCCCTGTTAGACTCCACGCTGAGTTTAACCATCGCTCAAGTCCAAAAAGGCTATGGTTATCCTGTTGCACTTGCAGAAGCTCACAATCAAGCAGTGGTACGCGGAGGTGATCGTGCCCGTTTCTTTTCGCTGCTAGAACGAGAAATGATTCGATCCGGCTTGCAGAATGTGGGCACCTCCTATAAAGAAGCCCGCAAGCGTGGCAGCATTGCTTAAACGCTCAGCAGATCACCACATTTGGAGGAGGTTTGGGGCGCTTCCCTCCAAGCTCTTTTTGACTTTCCCCAGTTTTTAATCCAATTGAGAACTGCTATGTATAGAAAGTTTTAAAGCTTATTCAACAACTCAAAATTGTGGCAAATCTGGATCTGTGCGACAAGCATTTAATGGTAATATCTCACCACTTTGAATCGTGAGAATTTTCCCCGTGTTGCTATCTGTTTCAACATCTAAGCAAGCGCAGCCATATCCATACAAACGATTAGTTTTAACATACTCCTGTGCATTAAAATTGGGTATATTGTCAGTTCCCTCTGCTTGATATCCTCCTTGCCTTGAAATAATCCAATTGTTATCTCTATCTCTTAGAAGCCAGTTCCCCGGCGTGGGATTATGTAACCATCCACATCTAGTTTCCTCTGCGCTAACAGGAAGTGCGATTGAGACAAGGGCAAGTGTAATCAGCCAATTTCTTTTCATTGCTTTACCCATTAAACGTTTATTCAATTATTTTCCCTGAGATTAGGGAAAATTCATATGCCAAAATCAGCAGAAATCGAGTGTTAAAGACGCAGTCCAACTCACTGGAATTGGAAGATGAACTCACTGGTTGTAGCAGCTAATAAACTCTCTAATAACCCAACCCCATGAGTAGTATCCTTCCTCGGAATCTCTGCCTACTTTAACCCAAGGACGCCCTTGGTCGTCGGTCACTGACTCTTCAATGTAGACCCTGACACCGTTGGGGAGAGTCGCTATAACTTCACCGTTTGGTCGATTACGCACATTAAGTGGAGTTCCTGTTGGGTCTGTTACTTTGCACACTCTTTCAGCTTTAGCGGGTAACGCTACAGCAAGAGAAGAAGCTAAGACAGCTAAAATCATTAGAAGCGGCGACTTTGTTTTCATAGTTAGAGCAGTTAATTCTCTTTTTAGTATTGAGGGTAAGGTAACTGCTAGCGACCGGGAAATCACGGAATTATTCTTGTGCGTGAGATTTTCAACGGGCTTAAATGATACAAAAATTAGCACAAAGGGATAATAGGACACCAGGTAGTGTGAGCGCCGGTATATTCTGAGCGATAAAGACCCTAAAAGTCTAACCGGCATCTGGTTTCGGAACCTGAACTATGGTTTTGGCAAAAATTTGTCACCGATGCTGAAGTGCCGGCAAAAGAGGAGACAAGCGCGGCAGAAATACTTAGTCAGCTTCGGTGCCGCCACGAAAATTAAAATGCTTAACAAAAATTTAAACAACGCCGGAACCAGACTCCAGCTTGCTTTTGCCCCCATGCCCCATGCCCTATGCCCTATGCCCCATGCCCCATGCCCCTACTCCCTTTCTTCTTCGGTATTTCCCAGCACCCCACCCCCCCAGCGAAACGTTAAAATAAAACTCTCAACCAAATCCTAACGACCCACAATTCTCACCTTGAGGCGAGGCATGGCAACAACAGAATCCACTGATAAAGCCCAAAAGCAAAAAGCTTTGGACATGGTGCTCAACCAAATTGAGCGCAGCTTTGGCAAAGGGTCAATTATGCGACTTGGAGATGCCACCCGCATGAAGGTGGAGACCATCCCCAGTGGCGCACTCACTTTAGACTTAGCCTTGGGCGGAGGCTTGCCCAAGGGACGGGTTATTGAAATTTATGGGCCTGAGAGTTCTGGGAAAACGACACTGGCGCTGCACGCGATCGCAGAAGTGCAAAAAGCCGGTGGGATTGCTGCCTTCGTCGATGCGGAACACGCGCTAGATCCTACCTATGCCGCCGCGCTGAATGTCGATATTGCAAATCTGCTGGTTTCCCAACCAGATACGGGTGAGATGGGGCTGGAAATTGTCGATCAGCTTGTCCGTTCTGTTGCGGTTGATATTGTCGTGGTTGACTCTGTTGCCGCGCTCGTTCCCCGCGCTGAAATTGAAGGCGATATGGGCGACTCCCACATGGGCTTACAAGCTCGTTTGATGAGCCAAGCGCTGCGGAAGATCACCGGCAATATCGGTAAATCTGGCTGTACGGTTATTTTCCTTAACCAGTTGCGCCAAAAGATTGGCGTTACCTACGGCAACCCAGAAACCACAACAGGCGGTAATGCTCTCAAATTCTACGCCTCGGTGCGCCTAGATATTCGTCGGGCGCAAACTCTGAAAAAAGGCACCGAAGAATTTGGTATCCGCGCCAAAGTCAAAGTGGCTAAAAACAAGGTTGCCCCGCCTTTCCGGATTGCCGAGTTTGATATTTTGTTTGGCAAAGGCATTTCCCGCGTCGGCTGTATGCTGGATATTGCCGAGGAAACCGCTGTGATTGTCCGCAAGGGCGCTTGGTATAGCTACAACGGTGATAACATCGGTCAAGGACGCGACAATACGATTAAGTATCTAGAAGACAATCCAGCTGTTGCAGACGAAGTTGAGAAGCTCGTCCGTCAAAAACTGGAACTCGGTGCTGTGGTTTCAGCAAACTCCGTTACGCAGATTGAGTCTGAAGATGAGGAAGATGACGCCTATATTGAGGAAGACTAACGGCTATCTTGCCGGCACTTGAGGTTTTAATTGAGCTGCCGGTGAGTGGTTAAATAAACCCGCAGGATGAAGTAATTTCAGGCTTCGTCATGCGGGTTTTGTGTTTTTCGGTGCTGTGACATCGCAAAATTGACCTGGGGTGCCGGCCTTTTATTCGCGTTCCCTGTTTCTCTCGGATGTTTAGCAATTGTGCTTGTCTTCTTTGACATCAAAAAAAGCTTCTCTATTTATTCTTTTTCTTGAATAACTTATAGTTTTTCTGTTTAAGAAAGATTTTATCTAACAATTCTGTCCCGGCAAGTTGTGACAGTTTAAAAATAGTCTCTTCAGGGTGGTTGCTATCTTATTCTTGCGCTATAAGCAGGAGCCTCAGGAATAATTCACTCTATAATATGCCGTTCCAATAGTTTACCTCGGTTGCTGCACAAGGAAACGAAAATGGTAAATATTACTGGGAACTTTAGAGATGATCAGAAGTCTTTCTAGTGATTTTTGTCAAGATACTTCTGAAAAATTATTGGAACTTTCAAACTTGAGAAAACGACTTTAAAGGTATGTAAACGCAATCATAATTCAAGAATTGGAGAGAATACTATGAAATTTTCTTTGAAGTCTATCCTAACAATTTCTGCTTTGTCCGCTCTGATTTTTGCCCCCCTTTTGGGAGCTGCCGGCAAAGCATCTGCTCAGCTTGAACCCCATAAATTCAGCTATATTGGTGCCGGCCTTTCTGCTGGCGTCACGAATGGTGGTCAAGATGGTGATGCGGCTACATTGGGCGGAAATATTCAAGGGCGTTATGCACTTCCAAATGTGCCGGTGTCTCTGCGTGGCGCTGTGCTTTTCAGTAATGAAACAAGCGCAATTATGCCAATTGTTTCTTACGATTTAGCTGTTAACAATAACACGAATCTTTATGCCGGCGTTGGCTACTCTTTTGTAGAAGCTAATGGAAAACCCACGCCTGCCGGCAATAAAGATGCAGTCGTGTTAACAACCGGCGTAGAAGCGAAAGTAGCGAAAAGCATTGTTGTTTACTCAGATGCCAAGCTAGGAATTAATGCTTATCAAAATAGTCCGGCTTCTGCTCTTAGCTTCCAATTCGGTGCCGGTTATCACTTCTAATCATTTCCAAAAAACTTGAAATAGCTTGTAGAAAACCAAGTAGGCACGTCTGTAAAGGTTTCTCAGCTTCTTATCAGTAGGGTGGGCGATGCTCACCCTACTTGCTTTATGAAAATATAATTAAATTTGTTGAAAGACTGCTCAACACGTCTTAATGTCGGTCAATCCCCTCTGCTTAGGACTAAACATTTACTCATAATTTATAAAAAAGTCCCTGTAAAGGACAGGCAATGATAAACTTAGAGTATTCATCACAATTCCGACCGGATTTCCGTTGTTCGTATTCTCAGAGTTAGGCGTCTGTAGATTTTTGTTTCCTTAGCAAGTCTCTATCGTGCGCGGCCTGACGAAATCATCGCACGTACAGAGACACCCTGTTCCACTCCTTGCCCTTTTGCCAACTTCTACTGCATCGTTCTCATGGTTAAAACTCCCATCCCCACTCCCACTGAACGCAAACCTTCCAAAGTGGAAGGTCTTAAGGAACGCAGCAATTTCTTGCGCGAACCTGTTGCGAGCGAATTACTAGAAGATACGACTCATTTCACTGAAGATGCGATTCAAATTCTCAAATTTCATGGGTCGTATCAACAAGACAACCGGGATAATCGGGTTAAGGGGCAGGAGAAGGACTACCAGTTCATGCTGCGTACCCGCAACCCCGGTGGTTTCACTCCGCCGCAGTTGTATCTCGCGCTAGACCGGCTATCTGACGAGTACGGCAACCACACGCTTCGCGTCACCACTCGCCAAGGCGTTCAACTGCACGGCATTTTAAAGAAAAACCTCAAAGCGGCTTTCTCCTCCATTATCAAAAACATGGGGTCAACTTTAGGCGCTTGCGGCGACGTCAACCGTAACGTGATGGGACCACCGGCACCGTACAGAAACCGCCGTGACTATCAGTATGCTTTCGAGTACGCCAACAACATCGCCGACCTGCTGACCCCGCAAACCGGCGCATATTATGAAATTTGGTTGGATGGCGAAAAAGTTATTTCTGCTGAAGAAAACCCAGAAGTTGTCGCAGCAAGACAGCGTAACGGCAACGGCACCATCTTCCACGACTCAGTGGAGCCGATCTACGGCACTCATTATATGCCGCGCAAGTTCAAATGCGCTGTTACTGTACCGGGCGATAACTCAGTAGACCTCTTTTCCCAGGATCTGAGCTTGGTGGTAATGACCAATGAAGCCGGGGAATTAGAAGGATTTAACGTGTTTGCCGGCGGTGGTTTAGGCCGCACTCATAATAAAGAAGAAACCTTTGCACGTTTAGCCGACCCGATCGGCTATGTTGCCAAAGAAGATGTCTACGACTTGGTGAAAGCCATTGTCGCGACGCAGCGCGATTACGGCGACCGCACCGACCGGCGTCATTCGCGAATGAAATATCTCCTTGAGGAATGGGGGGTTGAGAAGTTCCGCAGCCGCGTTGAAGGGTACTTTGGCAAATCGATCCAGCCCTTAAAACCGCTGCCAGAGTGGAAGTATTTAGACTTCTTAGGATGGCACGAACAGGGAGATGGCAAACTGTTTGTGGGCATTTCCGTGGAAAATGGCCGGATTAAAGATGAAGACCAATTCCAGCTAAAAACTGCCCTGCGGGAAATTGTACAGAAGTTCAACGTGCCGATGCTGCTGACGCCCCATCAAAACGTTCTGCTGTATGATATTGACCCAGCCAGCCAAGGCGAAATTCAAGAGATTCTTAACCGCTGCGGCATTCAACAGCTCAAAGAAATCGATCCCTTGCTACGCTTGTCAATGGCGTGTCCAGCTTTGCCTACCTGTGGCTTGGCCACGACCGAATCAGAGCGGGCGATGCCTGGTATACTGGATCGGATTCGGGCGCTGTTGGACAAGCTGGGCATGGAACAAGAGCATTTTGTCGTGCGGATGACCGGCTGCCCAAATGGCTGCGCTCGTCCTTACATGGCGGAATTAGGGTTTGTTGGCCGTGCCCCGGAAACCTATCAGGTTTGGCTGGGGGGTTCTCCCAACCAGACGCGGCTAGCCCAAACCTACGACGACCGGCTGCATATCAATGACCTAGAAACTTTTCTAGAGCCGATTTTTGTTTATTTCAAAAAAGAACGGCAACCCGCAGAAAGTTTTGGGGATTTTTGTGATCGGGCCGGTTTTCAAGCCATCCGTCAATTTACCACCACCTACTCAGCTGCTTCCACGATGACTACCGAGACTACCGACACTAACAACCAAGAGATTACCTCCACCAGCGAGGAAAACGGCCAAGTTGAAACTTCTGCAGATGCCCCCGCAGATGCGAATATCCGGCATCGCGTTAGCCTTCGTCATGAGGTTTACACAGAGCTAAAAGCAGAGGCAAAGCGTCAGGCTAAGCCCCTGGTTCAACTGGCTACTGAGATCATCGAATCTTACCTGAAAACTGCCAAGGGAGAGGGGTAAGAGGGGCAGGAACTAGGGACTATGGGCTAGGGAGAAGAGAACGGGAGAAATCCCCATTCCCTATTCCCCTACCTTGAGGTTGGCGCGGCCTTGCCCTCTTCCCTTATTGCTCATTCCAGGGCTAAAGGCTAGTGCTTTTCTTGTATCCTTTATCCTGTGTCCTGTGTTCTCAATTTTTCATTGGCTCAACTACAACGGCTAGCGATCAGTCCCTCTCAACTCCATAACCAGCAAATTCTCCTGAGTGCTGAACAACAGCATTACTTGGGGCGTGTCTTGCGGTTGCGGGGGGGTGATCGCTTTGTGGCGATGGAACCACAGGGGCAATGGTGGCTGGCTGAACTCATCTCGCCCCAGTCAGCGCAAATTTTAGAGCCGCTGCCGCCGGCGCAAACTGAGCTGCCGGTGGAGGTGACGTTGATGGTTGCGCTGCCGAAAGGCAATGGCTTTGATGAGATCGTGCGTCACTGTACAGAGATAGGGGTGAGTTACATGATGCCGGTGTTGAGTGAGCGCACTCTGCTTAACCCCAGTTTGCAGAAGCTTGAACGCTGGCGGCGCATTGCCCAAGAGGCGGCTGAGCAATCAGAACGCCAAATTATTCCTACTATTCAAGAAGTAAATGAATTTACAACAGGCTTGTCATTTGTCAAGAGTTCTTTTGTAAAAGAAACAGACCGGCAATATATCTGTGTCGCTCGTGGTGAGTCTCCCCATTTACTGGATTGTATGTTAGAGGAAAAGCCTCAAATTTCTAATTTAAAATCTAAAATTGTGATTGCCACCGGCCCTGAAGGCGGGTGGACGCCGGCAGAGGTAGAAGCAGCGATTGCAGCCGGTTTTCAACCTGTGTCTTTAGGGCGTCGTATTCTTAGAGCTGTGACTGCGCCGGTTGTTGCTTTGTCGCTCGTGGCAGCTGCTTGGGAATTAAAGAATTAATACGTTTCTTTTGTGTAGAGTTGGGGAAAATTTTTTTAACCACATCAGATAAACACAAATGATAGCGTAGCGTGCCGTTAGGCATAGGCGCACCGTGCAGGCAGGCATACAATGATGAAGGCGGATGATAGCGCCGGCAGACACAGACGAGTTATCTTTATTTTTTTTTGATGAAGCACTGTTAAAAAAGGGGGGAAACTTAACTACCTGTTTCACGATTAAGTTAAATTGGTATAAACAATTAACAATTAGTCACTAAAAATTAAGAATACCTCTGTTTAATTATCGTTTTAAGCATTTAATTCTCCACCCGAACTGGGCAAACCTTTATGAGCGATATTGATCGAGTTGCCGAAGCTCTTGAGCGCAAAGACTACCGAACGGCAGCAGGTTTACTTAAACAGCTACTCAACGAGTCGCCGAATGATCCTTGGGTGCAGTTTTATGTCGGGCGCTTGCATGAAGGCACCGGCAAACCACAAATGGCAGAAAAAGTTTACCGGCAATTACTACGCGGCACCACGATTCCCAAGGTTTTAGTCCAAGCGCGTCAGGGGTTGCAGCGTCTTGAAGAAATGGAAAAAGACCAGCACGCTCAAGCGATTGCTCAAGCGAAAGCTGACCCTCAAAATGCGGAACCGGGGTTACTCGTCTTAGAACCGATTAGTGCAGAAGCAAAAACAAAAGCGGCTCAGAATTTTGCCCGAATTATGAAGCTTGACCCCTATACGGCGCGGTTGCACTTGCCGAGTCGGGGTTGGAGAGCTTACCGCACCGGCACGATTGGAGAACTGAAAGTTTACTCTCAAGAACTGCTTGGCGGCGGCATTCCCAATTTTTGGGCATCCTTAGCGGATATTGAGAAAATTCATGTCTTTCGCGTTAGTCATTTCCAATCCGTTTCCCCCCAACCAATTGTTGTCTGCAAAGATGAAAATGATCGGCTCGGTGCCTTAACTTTTCAATGGTCGGAAGTCAGTCAGCGTGCGGAAGGACTATTGCCGATTTTTGAACAAATTGTGGAGTATAACGTGAGCCGCAACGAAGTGGAGCGGAAAGAAGCGACTCAGGATTATGCACTCTTTTGCGATCTGCATTTACCAGGCAGACGCTGCATTCTCCGATTTTGCGATTTTAGTTATGACTTCCAGCAGGGGGTTGAGTTAGCGCAAACTCAGAAAAATGTCCCTCAAGCCGGTCAAGTGACGAATCGTTTTAACTGGAATGCTTTGCTCGATTTATTCAATCGCAATCTATCTCAAGTGCCGGTGTGGGCTAATTTCAACTTTTTTGGAGAAACGGCTCAAGATTATCCCGAAATGTTGGGACGGATCAAGCCTTACATCGATTTGTTTCGCCGAGAGCCGAGTCATTGGGATGCGGCTTTTCATTTGTATAGTTGCTTAGTTTTTCTCAAAAATAGAGGCTAAGCAGATTTTAGATTTTGAATTTTAAATTGGTTGGCAATCGAAAATCCAAAATCTAAAATCCAGGCATCAATTCAATGTAGGAGTTTCAGCAAAGAGTCAGAACACTGAGGAAGGTTTATCCCTTTCTCTCTTTCTCCCCCTCTATTCTATTCAGGGTTGAAATCTCTGATTCTTGAATATCCTACCGGGCTGTGTTTACTTGACGTGCCATGTCGAGGAAGGAACTCATATTCGCACCGGGACGGCGGCGGGTTGAGGTTGCAGTTGGCGTCAAGTAGCGAGTGGCAAAACCACCAACCGGCTCAGGAGATTTAGCCGGCTCGGCTTTGGGGGCTGGGGCTGGGGCTTTGGCTGCCGGTTTGGACTCTTTTGCTGGGGCTTGCTTTTTAGATTTAGCCGGCTCTGCTTTTTTAGCCGGCTCTGCTTTCGCTTCTGAGGTGCTGGCTTTCGCCGGCTCCTTCAGTTTGCCGGTTGCGGTTGCGACGATTTTTTTCTGAGCAGAGGCGTCTTGTTTTGCTGGCGCTGATTTTTCGCCTTTTGCCGGTTCAAATTCTAAGGCGTATTCAGACTTTTTCAAGCCCAAAACTTTACCAATGAAGCCGAAAATGCCGCCGAACAAGTTTTTGATAAAACCGAACATGGTAATGACTCCTAAAGTTGATGCTAATGAACGCAACTGAAGCCCAGACAGCTCATGCAATATCTAGCCGGACTGGTATCAAGACCCGCTGACGCTGTGAAATGCCGGTGAAATATAAATGGATGCAGGCTTAATTATGAAGTTCTGATAAGCCCCTTTACAAGATTTAGCGAGATTTTTTAATAAAATTTAACGACTTAGTGAGCGCAAACCCCTATTTTTCGTAGCCGGCAGTAAAAGGCAACGGATTTTACTTTGCACTAATCTACAAAAAATTAAGAATTTAAAACCCTTGAAAAACTTAAAGAGCGCAGGAATCGGGGACAATTAAATGACACTTCCCCCTTAGCGCCCAAAAATTACTTGCGATGGGTTCTCCTAGAGCTTTCCCCAACATCAGGATTTTGAGAATGGGATCGGCGTTTGTGGGTTGCGTTGCGCCGGAACAAACCAGCTAAGCCCTGCCACAGTTTCACGGCAACCCCTGAAGGCATTTGCGATAACCAATCACACGCAACCTGGAAGCGATGGCGAAACGTTGGCATTCGCAGCAGGTAAACCCACTGTCTGATTACACCGGCTACCGGCCCGGAAAGATTAATGCCAAAACTAGAAATTGCCGAGGCATTAATTCCCAAAGTTATCATCTCGCCAATGTGCCAGTAGCGGAATGCCCGCAGAGTTCTGCCGGTTAGAGAAGCTCGGATATTTTGCGCGGCAATTTTAGCTTGTTGAAAAGCTGCTTGAGCCGTTGCCGGTGCCCAGTGTTCGCTGTCGTTAGAGGCGGCAATGTCTCCCAATGCAAAAACTTCGGGATGCTTTATTAATTGCAGTGTCGGAAGAACCAGAAATTCTCCTTTCTCATTTTGAATGTTTGTAATGTTTGGCACCCAATCTGCGACTCGTGTGCCAATAGTCCAAAGTACCAAATCGACTGGATGAGTGCGCCGCTGATCTTGATGAACCAGGGTGATTGAATCAGAATCAACAGACTCAACCGTTGTTGAAAGCTCCAACTGGACACGCCGCCTCCTTAGTGCTTTGAGCGCAGCTTTTTGGCTAGAACCGGCAAAATTTTTGAGTATTTTATCGCCTCGGTTAATTAGCAGTAAACGTCCTCGTTCTTTTAAGCGATCCGCGATTTTGCAGGCTAATTCCACCCCATTCGGGCCGGCACCCACAACTGCCACCCGAATTTGTGACAAATCGCTTAATTCTAACAATCGCAACTGTTCCTTAAGTCGGTTAACATCCGCTAAACTACGGAAAGGTAGAGCATTGCCGGCAGCACCCGGAACCACATCCAAAAGTGTTTCCTTGCCAATTCCAATCACGAGCCGGTCATAACTCAAAACTTTCCCACCAGAGAGTATCACCCGGCGCATATCGAGATCGACACTTTCAACTGTTCCTTGTTCAAGATGAATATCAGTGCCGGCTAAAAGCTTTGCAAAATGGGGTGCGATGTGCCATGTTTGCAATTCCCCAGTCACCAACTCATAAAGCAATGGCGTGAATAAAAAATGATCTTTGCGCTCAACCAAAGTGATTTGAGGTCTTGTCTGCCAGCGGTAACGATTCAGCTCCAAAGCCGTGTAAAGGCCCCCAAAACCCCCACCAAGAATACAAATTTGACTCTGACTTTGACTCATTGTACTCAACCGCCTATCTATAAATGCGAGCTAAAAAAAACATTCAGTGGCAAAAATACATTTAATCTCTTAAAATTCTTATAATAATTTAAATCTTTATTCCTGTAAAATTTTTGGTGACAGGATAAAGACTTCCAAATCCCTGAATATCGGCCCAATTAACCGAAGTCCCAAATCAACCAATATCCAAAGAGGCAAAATGCAAAAATACGTTCCCTTGCTAGCGCGGATATTTCTCTCAATCATCTTTATTAAAGCCGGCATCGATAAACTGTTTGATCCAGGCAGCACCGTCCAACAGATGGCATCAAAAGGAATTCCCTTACCCGGATTGCTCATCATTCCCACCATCATCCTTTTAATTGCTGGCGGACTTTCAGTATTACTCGGCTTTAAAGCTCGTTACGGAGCGTTAGGATTGATCGGTTTCTTAATTCCCACGACCTTAATTTTTCACACAAACTTTGCTGAACCCATGCAACAAATTCAGTTCCTAAAAAATCTGGGGCTGATAGGTGGTTTACTGATGGTAGTGGCATTTGGATCAGGCGCACTCAGCTTAGATGAGCGTCTCGGATCGCCTGGAATCTCATCACCTTCTGAGAGATTTTAAATCATACTCAACAGTTCCATCCATCCTTTCCTGATCCCGGCATCATTTCAATTTTAAACTCCTGCGTTCCAGATGATGAGCTGTCATATCCTGAAATCGGATAGCTAATGTACCAATCTAAGCTTGTAATAGATAGGTAAGAGAATGAAGGCAAGATGAACAGTTCAAACACCCGCAATCCAGTCTTACTAATTCACGGTATTTGGGACACGAGCGCCCTTTTTAACACAATGACAACCTACTTGACGAAGCTAGGTTGGCCGGTGTATAGCTTGGATTTGATTCCAAATAATTGTGATATTGGTCTGGATGAATTAGCTAAGCAAGTTGCGGATTACGCAGCCAATATATTTGAGGCTTCCCAACCGTTTGATCTGATTGGGTTTAGCATGGGTGGAATTGTGAGCCGGTATTATGTGCAGCGGTTAGGAGGCATCAACCGGGTGCAGCGATTTATTACGATTTCTTCGCCGCATCAGGGAACTTGGCTAGCGCACAGCAGCAGGCGTCCGGGATACTTGCAAATGTGTCCGAGAAGTGAATTTTTACGAGATTTAGATCGAGATGTGCAGATGCTAGAGCAGCTAAATTTTACCTCGATTTGGACACCGTTTGATTTGATGATTGTGCCGGCACACAGTTCAAAAATGCCGGTGGGTAAAGAGGTGGTAGTGCCGGTTCCCCTTCATGCCCAGATGGTGACAGATCCCCGGAGTTTGAAGGTGGTTGCGGAAGCGTTAATGTCACCAATTAAAGTTAAGACAGCCCCTGAAACGACAGATAGATAAACAAAAATTGTAGCTGCCGGTTAGAAACAGTGATAGAAGTAGGGTGTGTGATACCAAATCCGGTTATGACAGACACGCTACAGATTGACCAAATCCTGTTGGAGCAAAGGTTTTGGCTTAGGTGAAAGGAGTTATACCAAAAAGGATTTGGTATGAGTCACGCACTCTACTTAGGAATATAATTATTTTTAAAATCGGTATGACTTATGAGCGGTGCGAAGAACCGAAACCCAGTTTTATTAGTTCATGGAATCTTTAGACAAGCGGGCGTTTTTAATAGAATGTCTGCTTATTTAAGCAAGCTGGGGTGGTCGGTTTATGCGCTGAATATGACTCTTAGTGATGCAGAACTAGGAATTGATCACTTAGCGGAAGAAGTGGCAGCGTATATTGATAAAACATTTGGTGCCGAACAACCAATCGATTTAGTGGGTTTGAGTATGGGGGGTTTGGTGAGCCGGTATTATTTGCAGCGGTTGGGAGGAATTGAGCGAGTGCAGCGCTTTGTTACAATTTCTTCTCCTCATAACGGCACATCAATGGCTTACCTTTTGCCGCAACCAACTTGTATTCAGATGCGTCCTGGCAGTGCTTTTATTGATGCTTTAAATGAGGATGCTGCAATACTAGAGCGAGTGAATTTTACTTCGATTTGGACACCTTGGGATTTTATTATTCTGCCGGCACATAGTTCGAGAATGGCGGTGGGCAAAGAAGTAAAAGTCCAGGTATTTGCCCACGCCGGCATGGTGATGAGTGTTAAAAGTTTGCAGGCGGTTGCTGAGGCTTTAAACGAGCCGGTTAAACCGCATCACCGACTTGTGCGTACTCCTGAACCCCAAAAATTGCCTCAGAATGGCAATAATATTTAAATTCCAGCAAATTATGAAACGGATCTTCTAAAAAGAAGGTGCGGTGTTCGGTGGGTAAGCCGGTGAACCGGCGCTTTGGCTGCTCTCTAAAGAGTAGCTGTTTTTGTTGCGCTCGTTCTAGCAAAGCTTCCCAGTCGGCTTCTGCGGTGAAAACTAGCCCAAAATGGCGCGGGTAAATCGTTCTTTGGGGCGTTAGCGGTTCGCGGGTGACGTGGGCGACAATTTGATGACCGCAAAGATTGAGAATGATAGAATTCGGGGATTCTCGCCCAATTTCGCACCCCAAGCCATTACCGTAAAATTCTTTTGTTTGGGCAATATCGGTGACGGGAAAGGCAAGATGAAATATAACTTGGTTCATAATTTGGGTATTGTCAGAGGTTAGTTAAATGTTATCTACAGTTTATTCTCTGAATCCTTGGTTGGTGGCAGTTGTATTAAATGCGGTTCTGCTGTCGATTGCCTATTTTGCACCGAAAAAGTTACTCACACCGGCAGGCTTGTTGCACGCTTGGGTGTTGGGGGTGATCATTTGGGGGACTTTGGGGTGGCGCGGCTATGCGGTGGTGATGTTTTATTTTCTCGTGGGTTCTGCCGTCACGCGCATCGGTATGGCAGAGAAAGAGGCTGCCGGCATTGCTGAAAAGCGATCCGGTGCCAGAGGGCCGGAAAATGTTTGGGGTTCGGCACTCACCGGCACTCTTTGCGCCTTGGCAACGCTGCTGCCGGTTTCCCCCTCTGCCGGTTTCCCCCTCACCTCACTTCTGCTCTTGGGGTATGTGGCAAGTTTTAGCACAAAGTTATCGGATACGAGTGCAAGTGAGGTTGGTAAAGTATATGGAAAGCGGACATTTTTGATTACCACCTTGCAGCCGGTGGAACGCGGAACCGAAGGCGCAGTAAGTTTGGAAGGAACGCTTGCCGGCATCGTAGCATCTGCGCTGATCGCCTTGGTTGCTTGGGGTGTTGGGATGATTAATTTGACAGGGGTTATCTTGTGTGTAATTGCGGCGTTTATTGCAACCAATTTAGAAAGTGTGATTGGGGCAACGTTGCAATCAAAATTTGATTGGCTGACGAATGAAGTGGTGAATATTATTAATACGTTGATTGGTGCCGGTGTGGCGATTTTGTTAGCTTTGGCGTGGAGTTATTGGTTGCCGGTGTCTGTTTAAGAGTTGAAGTTCCGGTTACGATTTATGACGAACCCGACACTGCGGCGAGAAGCTGAACTTTATATCAGCCGGCAATCCCAAACTGTCGGTTACAGAAATTTAGTCCCAACTAACTTGCAAGAAGCATCAGACTTAGCTGTTGCCAACCTCTTTTGGTACTTCAAATTACGAGATGAATCAGAGGAAGGCGTGCCGGCATAAAACTAAAAAAGCCGGTCTTTAAGGTTTTCCTGTGGGGTGGCAAGATGTCCACCCCCTCTCAAATTAAACTCCCATATAACGCTCGATAAAACGCTCCAAAGACTCCATCTTGATATCAAACAGTGACTCTAACCGCGCAATTTCTTCCGGCTTACAGAAATACTCATTTGCCAATAAAACCCGCAGTGTTCCTAACGATTTTTGCAACTGAGGATTCAGCAACCCTAACGTATTTCGCAACCCATCAAACGCTAGTAGCGGCGGATTGAGAATGATTGGCTCTCGCTTAAAAATACGGCCAAAAATGCGCGGCACATCCTCTCGTGTGAGAATTTCTGGCCCGCCAACCGGCAGAATTTGATTTTTTGCTGCCTCAACTGTCACGGAATCTACGGCAATTTTTGCCAAATCATCCGTACTAACAATCGAAGTACGATTTCTTGGATCACCGATTAGCAAATAAATGCCGGTTTGCCGAAACCGTTCCGCCAGTGGCAGCAAATTCGAGGAAAACCCAGAGGGACGCAAAATCGTGTAATTTAAGCCACTCGCCTGCAAATATTTTTCCACTTCCCGCTTCGCCTTAAACACCGGCGCATCTTCATAGCCGCGATCAACCCCCAATACCGAGGTGAACACAAAATGCTCAACCCCCGCTTCCTTGGCAGCGTCAATCAAGTCTATATTCGCTCGGTATTCTATCGCCTGAGCACTGCCGCTGCTTTCATTCGCGCCGTGAGCGGTGATCACGTATTGTACGCCTTGACACGCTTTCTGAATATCCCGTTCTCGCTGCAAATCTCCGATGAAAATATCCGCGCCGCGCTGTTCTAGTTCTCCGTAGCGAGATGTGAGACGCACAAACGCTCTCACCTGCTTTTGCTGCTCACGCAACACTCGCACAATTCGCCGGCCTAATCCGCCGGGTGCTCCTGTAACTAAAAACATAGCGTTATTTCCTGTTTTAATTTAAGATTTTGAACAGCAAAACCAATACAGATAATCATCCAATCGATTTGTGTGTATCTGCGTCTATCTGCGGTTCTAAATTACGCATTTAAAACTTAAATTTCAACAATCACCGGCGTATGATCACTCGGTTTCACTAACTTTCTCGGAGATGTGTCAATCGTACAGCTCACGGATTGCTCATAAAGAGCCGGTGTTAAATAAAGATGATCGATGCGCCAACCTCGATTCCGCGCAAACCCGCCGGCACGATAATCCCACCAGCTAAAGTGGCCGGTTTCTTCTGTAAACTTACGAAAGGCATCCCCTAACCCCAATTCTAACACCGCCCGTAATGCTTGACGCTCCAAGTCAGAAGCCATAATTTGATTCTTAAAAGCTTTGGGGTTGTGAATATCTCGATCCTCTAAAGCAATATTAAAATCTCCGCAAACGCACAACTGATTGTTGCTGTCAATTGCTCTTTTTAAATATTCCTGCAACAGCTTTAGCCAACTGAGCTTATAGAGATATTTATCGCTGCCAACTTCTGAACCATTAGGGACATAAACATTAACAATTCGGACACCATTGAGAGTGCCGGCAATCAACCGCTTTTGGTCATCCAAATCCCCCACTTCTGTGCCTAACACCGGCACAAATCCCATGCTAACATCTGACATCGGCTGCCGACTAAAAATCGCCACTCCGTTGTAGGATTTCTGCCCGTAAATATAGACGTGATAACCTAGCTTTTCAAAATCTAAACGCGGAAAATCTGCGTCTACAACTTTAGTTTCTTGTAGGCATAAAACATCAACTGCACTCTCCTGCAACCAAGCACTTACCTGCTCTAATCGGCTGCGAATCGAGTTAACATTCCAAGTCGCAATTTTCATTGATCTGGCTGTCGATTTATAAAATTTATAGTGTATTTTTATGATCCACTCAATACAAAATTTTATTTACTAATCTCTTATTCCTAAAATCTACACATTTAAACAAAACCCTCACTTTAAATGAGAGCTTTGTTTAAATAGAATATACCATAAAAGTGGTTATTCCAAGGTGTAATTTTTAGTAACTACTTGCATTGAAACGAATTTAGATTGCACAAGTTAGCTCTCCAGCTTTTTGAGTAAAGCGCAAATTTTCTCGGTAATCAACACGGCAGTCAATCACCGATGGCACAGATTGAGCTAAAGCTTCTTTCAGGGTGGGAATAAAGTCAGCAGTCGATTCAATTCGGTAGCCTTTCAACCCCATGCTCTCAGCAAATTTAACAAAATCAGGATTGCCAAATTTAACAAAATCTGAATGACCTAATTGATTTTGTTGTTTCCACTCAATCAAGCCATAGCCACCATCATTAAAAATGATCGTAACAAAAGCCGTGCCAACGCGCAAAGCGGTTTCCAGTTCTTGGCAATTCATCATAAATCCCCCGTCTCCTGTCACAGCAACAACTTGCTGTTGGGGAGCCACTAATTTAGCTGCTATTGCGCCAGGAATTGCGATTCCCATCGCTGCAAACCCATTAGAAATCAAGCAAGTATTGGGGCGTTCGCAATGATAATGCCGTGCCATCCACATTTTGTGAGCGCCCACATCACAGATCACAATATCTTCTGGACCCATGACTTGCCGCAGGTCATAAATTAGTTTTTGGGGTTTAATGGGAAAGCTATCGTCATTGGCATATTGTTCGTAATCTGCCCGAATTTCTTCCCGCAATTCCAAGGCATAAGGTTCAGCTTTGCCTTGCCGGTTTGCCCGTGCCATAACCTCTTTCAGCGAATCCGAAATATCTCCCACAACTTCAACTTTGGGAATGTAGCTGCTATCAACCTCAGCATGGATTGCTCCAATATGAATAATGGGAATCTTGCCTTCACGATTCCATTTTTTTGGCGAATATTCAATCAAATCGTAACCAATGGCAATCACCAAATCGGTATTATCAAAGCCACAACTAATGTAATCTCGCAATTGCAAGCCCACCGACCATAGCGCCAAAGGATGAGTATAAGGAATCATTCCTTTACCCATAAAAGTATTCACGACAGGAATATTGAGTTGGGTCGCAAATTCCGTCAGCGCTTCACTAGCATTCGCTCGGATAGCTCCATTCCCGACTAAAATTAAAGGATTGGTCGCTTGGGAAATCAGCTCTGCTGCCTGCTCAATACTGTTAAATGAAGCGTAGGTTTTTTCTAAGTTTCCTTTACTCAGGGGTTCGCCAAGGGCCGGCATAGCGGCAATATTTTCCGGCACATCGATATGAACCGCACCGGGCTTTTCTGATTGTGCTCGCTTAAATGCCCGCCGCACAAGCTCGGGGGTGATGCTAGGGCGAACGATCTGGGCATTCCATTTCGTAACGGGTGCAAACATTGCCACCAGATCGAGATACTGGTGGGATTCAATGTGCATTCGATCCGTTCCCACTTGGCCGGTAATTGCGACCAAGGGAGCACCGTCGAGGTTGGCATCCGCAACGCCGGTCATCAGGTTCGTCGCGCCTGGGCCAAGGGTGGAAAGACAAACGCCGGCTTGGCCGGTTAAGCGACCGTAGACATCGGCCATGAAGGCTGCGCCTTGCTCGTGGCGTGTGGTAATAAATTGAATGGAAGAATCTCTCAGCGCTTCTAAAACGTGTATATTTTCTTCCCCTGGCAACCCGAAAATATAGCGCACTCCTTCGTTTTCTAAGCAGCGCACTAGCAATTGGGCGGTGTTCATCTCGGTCATGTAACCTTACCTCAACGATGATGTCGATCTTTGTGTGAATAGGGTTTTATTCCCCTACAACAGCCTGTGTTTCCGGTAATTTTGAGACTACCTTTGATGCTGATAAAATCTCAACGCGGACGATGTCACAATCATAACCAATATCTAAAATCACGCCCGGATATACTTCATCGCTTTCTTTAATAGCAGTTTCTGGCTGGGTGATTGTCATTGAATCAGTTTCTTTGTCATAGGTTACTTTTATGGCTGGAGTGCTTCCAAATCTCTGGTAATTTGTGAAGTTTTGTACAAAGTAACCCCACACATTCTGTTGCAGTTTCTTCTACTACAATTGGCAGGAGCATTTCCTGCTGTCAACTTGTATCGAAGTAGCGCATCATGAATATTTGTGCTGCCGGCGCTGCTCGAACTGTAAATTCAGGTGCTTGCAGAGCGGCAGTATCCGCCTAGTGCCGGCTAATCTGGCGATCTGCAAGGTTTTAAAGGGCGTGAGCTATCCACCAAATCTGTTTCACCCATTTTCCTGAGCACTGTGAAGGATAAATCCCTATTACTTCACCCAAACTGTTTTAATATTCACAAATTCGTGAATACCTTGGACGCTTAATTCCCGACCGTATCCCGAACGCTTGATGCCACCAAAAGGCAGCCGAGGATCGGATTTTACCAAGCCGTTGATAAATACGGCACCGGCTTCTAATTCCTCAATAAAGCGTTCACGTTCGGCTGCATCTGATGTCCAGGCACTCGCACCCAGACCAAAAGACGTGCTGTTCGCTAACTCAATGGCTTCATCAATACCGGCAACCCTGAACAGTAACGCCACCGGCCCAAAAAATTCCTCTTGGTATGCCGGTGAGCCTGGTGAGAAGTCGGTCAAAATTGTGGGGGGATAAAAATTACCCGGACGATCTGACAAGGGATGTCCCCCAGTTAAGACTTTTGCCCCTTTGACAATACAGTTTTGTACTTGGCTGTCCAAATCTTTGAGAATGTCAGGGGTAGCCAAGGGTCCTATATCTGTTGTAGCATCCATTGGATCGCCGATTCGCAATGCTTTAAATTTCTCTACGAATCGTTGCTCAAATTCATCGGCGATGCTGTTAGCAACAATAAAGCGTTTGCCGGCAATACAAGATTGGCCATTATTCAGCAGTCTTGCTGTTACGGCAGTGGCTACAGCCGCTTCGAGATCGGCGCTTTCCAGGACAATAAAAGGGTCACTGCCGCCTAATTCCAACACAGTTTTTTTAATTTCTTTGCCGGCAACTGCGGCTAGACTGGCACCGGCGTGTTCACTGCCGGTTAAGGTGGCGGCTTTGACGCGATCATCAGCCATCAAGTTGGCCACTTTGTCTGAACCAACGAGCAGGGTTTGAAAGACGCCTTCGGGAAAACCGGCTTGCAGAAAAATTTCCTCAATGGCTAAGGCGCACTGGGGGACATTGGACGCGTGTTTGAGTAAGCCAACGTTGCCGGCCATCAGTGCCGGTGCAGCGAAGCGAAACACCTGCCAAAAGGGAAAATTCCAGGGCATTACGGCCAAAACGGGGCCAAGTGGCTGGTATCGAACAAAACTTTGGCTGGCATCGGTAGCTGCCGGCGCATCTGCCAAAAATTCAGCAGCATTGTCAGCATAATATCGGCAGACGAGGGCGCATTTTTCCACTTCTGCGATCGCAGATTTTAGTGTTTTCCCCATTTCCAGGGTCATGATTTTGCCAAACTCTTCGCGCCGGTTTTCCAAAATATCAGCAGCCGCCTTCAGCCAATCGGCTCTTTGCGCCATTGGTACGTGCCGGTATGCCTGGTATGCCTGTTGTGATTTTGTCAGTTTCGCCTCGATCTCCTTATCCGTTAGCGGCTCAAATGTTTTCAGTATTTCCCCGGTTGCAGGGTTGGTTGTTGCGATGGCCATTACCCGATCTCCCTTTCAAAAATGAACTAGGGTGGCCGGCTGCAAAACAAACATCGGCACAGCCACCCGAAGCACTTATTCTTAAATTAATCTTGGAATCTGTCTGTTTTCTCTAAAATTTAGATATTTTAAACCTAACTCAATAAAGTAGTGTCGGCTACTATGTTCGGGTCAATTTTAAACAGAAAAAGGCAAAAGTAAAGATTTTTATCTCTTTTGACCTTTTGCCTTTTATTTGATTTGAATTTTGTTATGGATTGAGCGATTAGAGGACGACAGCATCCGGATCGGAGCGGCGCTCATCCTGATAGGCTGTGGGATAGCGCCGGTGGTCATAATAGGCGTTCATCGGATAGCCGCTAGCCTTATTTGCCACCACCCCTAAAACTGGGGTGCCAGATGTGTGCAATCCGTCTAACGCTTGAGTCACTTCAGAGCGTTCTGTCTGGCCAATACCTACAACAAGCAAAATCCCATCTGTATGGCCGGCTAGTAAACTCGCATCTGCCAAACCCAGCAAAGGCGGTGCGTCATAGATAATCAAGTCAAACGCAGCTTGCCATTGCTCCATAAAACTCTGCATTTTCTTAGAGGAAAGGAGTCTCAGCGGGTCGGGAGAAATCGAGCCGGCTGTCAGGACAAACAGGTTTTCTTCCATTGGCGACTGCTGCATCACATCTGCCGGTGCTGCATTGGTCGTGATCGCTTCGGTTAATCCTGGGGTGTTTTTCAGACCCATTTTGCTACTAACCTGAGGCCAGCGCAGGTCTGTATCCACCAGTAATACCCGCTGTCCCATTGCCGCCGCCGCCTGCGCTAGATTGACAGCCACCGTCGATTTACCATCTGCCGGTGCGGCAGAGCTGATTACTATAGAGCGAATAGGATTGCCAGAGTTGAGGAGGCGCATATTAGCGTTGAGAGAGCGAAAAGCCTCCATCAACGGCGAAGCGCCGGCATAGTAGAAGTCAGCTTTGGTGGCTGAATCAGCCAGTACACGAGAGCGTGGAACTTCGATCGCTTGATCACTATAAGGAATGACTCCTAACAGAGCCAATCGGGTAGTATCTTTCAATTCTTGGGGCGTGTGGAACACATTGTTGAGCCGCTCTGCAAGCAAAGCCGCCCCCAGTCCCAGCAGCAAGCCTCCAATGACTCCTATACCGAAGGTCTTTGAGACACTGGGTTCAGCCGGTATTAGTTTGCCCTTCTTGTTGCGTACGAGTTTAGGTTCGGAAATCAATTCCCAAGGTACATCCTGCTTCGCTGCCTCCACCCGCAACATTTCTCGTTGTCCTAAAAGTTGGTTAAGCGTAGCAGTCGCCACGCCCAATTCCCGCTGTAGATCCGTGTACTGGCGGATCATGACTGGAAACTGCTGAACTTGTTGATTGAAAAAACCTTGAGCTTCGCCAATCGCTTGATTGCGTACTTTTAAAAGCTCAATGTTGTTGGCTGTATCGATCAATTGGCTAGCTAAACCTAACCGAATCGAATCTTGGAACGGCGCTCGCAGTACTTGGGTATTGCTCTGCGAAATATTTTCACCCAAAACTTCTTGGGCTTCTTGACGGATCAGAGGAAGTAAGTTTTGCTGTTGATCTCGTAACGCTTGAATACTAGGACTATTGTCTGTAAACCGAGCTTTCTCTGTCGCAATCTTTGTTTCTATTTCTCTCAGCTGATTGAGTAATTGCTGATAGCGCGGTGATTGCGTTAGCGCAGATGCTTTTAGCGCACTCTCTGGGTCTAGCCCAAGCCGCTGCTGCAAATTCCCATAAAGCATCTGTTGCTGAGCCAGTGAGGTTTGGGTTGCTAAACTATCTTGTTGGAGGGCCGTAATCTGCTCAGCCAGTTGTTCGCCTTGAACCTCAGGGTCAATCAAGTTGTATTGCTGGCGAAACTGCTGAAGTTGCTGCTGTAGCGTATCTACTCGCTGGCGTAACTGCGGCAGTTGGTCTTCAATAAATTGAATCCCTTGTCGGCTATCGCTCTTGCGGTCTTCCAGGCTGTACCTGAGATAACCTTGAGCTAATTGCTCTAAAACAAACTGAATTTTTTCTGGATCGGAATCTAGGTACTTGACTTCTAAAACCTTGGTTTTTTTTAATCGCTCAATCGATAAGGTTGGTTTTTGACCCATCCCACCAAACAGAGAACGGTAATCAATTTTAGGATATCGGGATTGCAACTGCTGAATAATAGTAGCCATTTGTTTGGGGCTTTGCAAAACCTCCACTTGGCTCTCATAATCCAAACCGAGCTTAGGCATAACTGAACCCATACCAATGGTTTGAAGTGCCGAAGAAACCCCAGTTAGTTGAGCTTGATCGCTGATAACCGGCTCAACTAACAGATGAAATGTCCCTTTATACTTAGGAGTCTGACTGAGAGTCCAAGCCAAAGCAGCAGCCGCCACTACGGTGGTGATTCCCGCAATTAAAACGGCTCTACGACGGACAATCGTCCATATCTGTTCTAGATCCAGCTCATCGTCGTCAGGCTCTTGTAATTCAGCGGGGTAAAACGGCTGTAATTGCTGAAGTTGGCTAGCGTGGCTGTGCGGCGATGATGGCTGATAATTGTGTGCGGTCTCCATCTTGACCCCTCTGTATGTTTTGTTAATTCGTATCCTAGACGAAAGTCTATATTTATGTTGTTAGAACTCACCCTAATTCGGCTGTTTCTAAAGCAAAGACGCAGGTTTATCTCACCCAAACTAGAACAAGACGTCGAAAATTCTGAACGCCCCGAACAAGTTAACAAACGGGCTAAGAATCGTGGTGATTGTATCTGCAGTTTTAGTAATGCCAGACCGGCCTACAACAATCACATCATTAGGACGCAGAGCGGGATTCGTTTCTTCATTCAGCTCTTGAGAAAAGTCCACCGGCACAACCCGGCGAGAAACAGTGCCGTTTGGGTTCAGGCGAACCAGTTCTACTTCTTGTCTGCGGGCTCGTATGTTATTAAAACCTCCGGCTGCCAGCAATGCTTGGTTTAAGGAAGTGTTGGGAGGCAGTGCTACCGCACCCGACCTCACTACTTCCCCTACAACATTGACTGTAATTGTTCCCGGAGAAAAACTGGCAGCGGCGACTTGCGGGGCTTCAGTTAGATCTATATTTTCAGCGGTCGGCACAACGATGGTGTCTCCCTGATCGAGGATTACATCTTGGCTGAGATCGCCCGCTTGCAAAAGTTGCCAAAGATCTATATCAATCACTTGTTCTGTGCCAATTTTAGTATTGCGGCGCACTTCGACCCGCCGAATATCTGCTAATTGTGTAATCCCTCCTGCTGTTTGAAGCGCTCTGGTAACAGTTACCAAACCAAGTTGTGCGCCTTGATCATTAACTCTTTGCATTGTGTAGGAACCGGGACGATTGACTTCTCCGACAACAGCTATATTGAGTGGTCGAGTCGAATCTCCAGAAAGTGTAGTTGTTGATAATTGAGAGGCTTCTGCCAGATTTACATTTGTTTGAGTCGGGATAAAAATTGTGTCTCCATCCCGCAGAGTTAAATCTTGACGCAAGTCACCTGTCTGCAATAATTCTTTAAGATCGAGATTGATAATTTGCTCCCCACCAGAGGGTTGGGGGCGACGTAACTGAACTCGCCGCAGATCTGCAGATTGCGTAATCCCACCAGCATTTTGAATAGCGCGTGTCACTGTTGGAACTTGAGCACCAGCCTCGGTGTTACTGGTTCCCAGAGCACCGAGGACGTAGGAGCCTGGACGGTTCACTTCTCCTGCCAACCCAATGCTCAGGGGACGCGCTTGCAGCAAGCTTACCGTAACGATAGGACGTGTAAGGTATTCAGCGTATAATTGAGAAAATTTTTGAGCTGCCACTTGCAAAGTTAAACCTTGGACATCTACACGGCCAATCAGGGGCAAGTTAAGTGAGCCATCCACCAAAACTTGGTATCGACCATTCTCGCCGCTATACTCTGGCACATTAAAGATATCGATCTGAATGACATCAGCCGGCCCTAAAATGTAAGCCTCTCGCAGTTGACTTGGGCCAACGAGTTGACTGGGTGTGGTATCACCGAAAACTCGCCCCTGAGCCAAGCTGGGCAAGGAGTGCGTCAGTATTATCAGAACCGAAACTGTTAAACCAATGAAAGGTTTGCTCAGGGGTTTGCTCGGCCAGTGGCGAGTGGCGAGCGGAGAATGTATTGATGTCGGATACCTAAAATCTATACGAACCATAGGGCTTCTAGAGTTTTTACAATACCTTAGCAGGGACAAGACCTAAACGGTCAAAGTGAAGTCGTTTTCTAACGTCCAAAGGTTTGATCCGGTTCATCAATGGTTACTGAGCCATTGGGGAGATTCTACAGCTTTAGTGTTCATCTCGCGGAGGCCGCCTAGCATTCTCTATGAGATTGGCTTTCTCCTACCTGTACTTGTAGCCTAGTCTACAGAGACTGGGACTTTGGCAGACCTCGCTAGCTGGTCTACTGCCAGCTTATATTCTGGTACGAGACTCTGCAATTGGGCAATGACACCCGGATGGTCATCTCTTCGCGCTTTTGCAAGCAGCGCTTCTATGCGTGGGTGCAAAAATTCCCAAAGCATTTTAGCTTCATTCGCACAGAAAATTTTCGGATGTCTGGTCTGACTGACATTTGCACAATCAATAAGTAATTCCTCGTGCAGCTTTTCTCCGGGTCGCAATCCAGTAATTTTGATGTCTATATCTTGGCCCGGTACTAAGCCGCTGAGTTGAATCATCTGCAATGCCAGATCGTAAATCCGCACAGGTTGACCCATATCTAATAGAAAAATTTCACCTCCCTTTCCTAAAGCGCCGGCTTGGATGACTAAACGAGCGGCTTCGGGAATAGACATGAAATAACGAGTGATATCCGGATGGGTTAGTGTAATTGGCTGGCCCTCGGCAATTTGTTTGCGGAAACGCGGTACAACTGAACCGCTGCTATCTAACACGTTGCCAAATCGAACCATCGTGAAACAGGTTGTCATTTCCGGTTGAGCTGCCAGTGCTTGTAAAATCAGCTCCGCCACCCGTTTTGTTGCTCCCATAACATTGGTGGGACGCACCGCTTTATCGGTGGAAATTAAGACGAAATTATTAACCCCACACTCAATGGCACAACGAGCGACTGTTAGGGTTCCTAAAACATTATTAATGACTCCCTGAGCGGGATTGGCTTCTACGATCGGAACGTGTTTGTAGGCAGCAGCATGATAAATCGTCTCTATCTTATATTTATACAAAATAGCACTTAACTGCATTTGCTCTGTTACACTGCCCAAGCAGGCAACCTTATGAAGCTTGGGATAAGCTTCAGTTAATTCCATGTCAATGCTGTACAGGGCAAACTCGCTCTGCTCATACAGGATCAGGCATTTAGGTGCTTGCTGTGCGATCTGCCGGCATAACTCAGAGCCAATTGAGCCACCCGCACCCGTCACCAGAACCGCTCTTCCTGTGATATTCATTCGCAGCAAGTCTGGATCTGGTACAACTTCTTCTCGTCCTAGAAGATCAGCAATATCTATATCTCTGATTTCACTGATAGAAACTTTGCCGCATAATATCTCCCCAATACCGGGTACAGTCTTCACCGGCACGGACAAACACTGCAACCTTTCTATGATTTGACGTTTGGCTGCCCGATCCACAGAGGGCATGGCTAGTAAGATAGTGTCAAAGCTTTTTTGGGCTAAAAGTTTAGGAAGGTCTTTCGGGGGGTAAACGGTAAGTCCCTGAATAATTTGCTTGTGAAGCGATACATCGTCATCCACGAAGGCTAGGAGGTGGTAGCCTTCATGGTAAGTTAAGGCTTGGGCGAGTTGAGAACCGGCTTCCCCCGCACCGTAAATCACCACCCGTTCTGGCGGGTTGCTGTAATTGGGCTGGTAGGTTAGATGGTATACAATCCAGCGCATAGACACCCGCACCCCAACCACCAAAAGCAGGGTAAGCAAAGCATCGTTGAGCAGAACCGAGCGCGGCAGTTGTAAGAATTCTAGTAAATAGGCAAGAACAACAAATACACCACAGCTGAACAACACTGCTCTAGCAGCGCTAAATAAAAATTCCAAGCCAGTGTAGCGCAGCACAGGGCGGTAGATGCCTAGTGCTAAAAACACGAAAAGTTTAATGAAAATCAGTAAGAAAATTAACCAAGTGTAGGGCAGAATTTCTGCAACGGGATCTAGAGTGCTAAAACGCAACCCAAACGCGCCGTAAATGGCTGCCAAAAATAGTACGATATCAATGGCGATGAGCAGCCCGTGCTTTTGTGGCCTAGAGAGTGAGGCTGCAGCCTTCTGAATTGCATCTGCTAGGTGTTTGAGCAGTAATTGCTGGAACATGAGAATACTATAAACTCTACGAGGCAGGAAATGCTTGGAGTGTGTTTCCCCGAATTTTGCGGAAACACGTCACAAGCATCAAGAGTCCCATAAAAGGGTTAGAGTTCCCCAATTCTCCCGGAAACAAGGGAAAGGACTAAGAAAGCAGCTAGTTTTGAAATCAAAATTCACAAGCTCTGCCGATACGAGCTTTCTACTGTCCTAAGGCCGGCTTTCAGAAAGTCGAGATGTCTGGACACTAAAGTTTGAACTCGATAGCGTCACCTCACTGAGCAAGCACTGCGGCAAAGTCTAGTAACTTTACAGAGCGTACTCATTTTTTCTGTATAAATTTTCCCACAATTTAAAGGTAACGTGTGATTCGTGGTTAAAAGTGTTCCGATAACGTCAAGAGGTGGCGCTAAGCAGTTGTTTTTGCTTTAGCGTCACCTCATTGGCTGCAAATTCCTCACAATTTTTGCTAAATCTTGGCCTAGATGGGAAGGAGTTGCTGAGTGATTGGATACTGGGGGAACCGAGGCAACCTTGGTATCGCGCCTCTCCCTAATTCCAATGCAATGCAGTTGCAGAAGGGGTGGAACAAGATTTTTGTTGAATTAACGCTTGAAATCGTCCATCTTCCCGAATTTCGTCAAAATCCGAGTCAGTTTTTGCCATCTCCACGTATTCGTCAGGATTGAGATTAATCGCTTGCTGTAAGTGTTCAATTGCTAAATCAATAAGACCGGAACCGGCATAACAGCAGGCTTTGTTGTACCAAGCTTTGTGTTTATCGGGTTGCAACTCGATCGCTTTATCGTAGCTGGCGAGTGCCCCATAATGGCAGTCTAGGTTATCCAACGCCTGACCCCGAAAGTACCAAGTATCGGCGTTATCAGGTTGAAGCACTAAGGCACGATCTAAGCTGGTAACTGCTTTTGCATAGTAACCCAAATTTAGAAGCGCCATTCCACGGTTATACCAAGCCCAGTGATAGTCTGGTTTTTCCTCTAAAGCTTTGTCATAGTTAATAATTGCCGCTTCGTAGCGTTGTAAGTCATATAGGGCATTTCCCCGATTGTGCCAAGCTTCGTGGAAGTCCGGTTTGATCTCAATGGCTTTGTCGTAGGAAGCAATCACTTTTTCTAACCGGCCTAAGTGTCTGAGGGCAATTCCCCGGTGATACCAAGCCCAATAGTAATTCGGTTGAAATTCAATGGCTTTATCATAGCTGGTGAGTGCTTCTTCGTAGCGGCCCAGATTTTTGAGGGCAATGCCGCGATTGTTCCAAGCCCAGTAATAGTCAGTTTTAAATTTAATCGCTTTATCATAGCTGGCAATTGCTTCTTCATACTGGCCCATGTCATCTAGGGCATTGCCGCGATTGTTCCACGCTTCATGAAAGGCCGGCTTAAATTCAATCGCTTTATCATAGCTGGCAATTGCTTCCTCAAACCGGCGCAGGTGATACAGCGCATTGCCTCGGCTGTACCAGACATCGTGGTAGTCCGGTTGCAGTTCTAAGGCTTTATCATAGCTGGCAACTGCGTGGGCGTATTGCTCAGATCGGTTGAGGTGTAAACCTTTCTGGAAAAAAAACTCGACTTCCAGTTCCACCGCGACTGCATTACTCATAAGCTTTGACATCTAACTTTAGGATGATTTTATCTAAAATACCCAAAATCAGCCCTGAACTCAACAACTTGACTGCCATCTGCACCAAGAATCTGGCATCTTACTTTAGGATGATTTTATTTAAAGTACCCAAACCCACACCATGAATCTACAATCAGGCGCAAATTCCCGGACAGAGCGAGATTCTATGGGGGAACGGCAAATCCCTGCCGATGCCTACTACGGCATTCAAACCCTGCGGGCCATTGAAAATTTCCCGATTAGTGGGATAAAACCTTTGCCCACGTATATCGATGCCTGTTTGCTGATTAAAAAAGCTACGGCGCTGGTTAATGGAGAACTTGGATGCATACCAACAGATATTAGTCAAGTGATTGTCCAGGCAACTGACGAAGTTCTCGCCGGCCAGTTCCGTGACCAGTTTGTGGTGGATATCTATCAAGCCGGTGCCGGCACCTCTCACCACATGAATATCAATGAAGTGCTGGCGAACCGGGCGCTAGAAATTTTGGGTGATGAAAAAGGCAATTACAAGCGCGTTAGCCCCAACGATCACGTTAATTACGGTCAGTCTACAAACGACGTAATCCCCACAGCAATTCGGATTGGAGGGCTGTTGGCTTTGGAGAGAACCTTTTACCCCGCGCTTTCAGGGGCGATCGCCGCTTTAGATAACAAAGCTGAAGAATTCAAAGATATTGTTAAATCTGGCAGAACTCACTTGCAGGATGCGGTGCCGGTGCGCTTAGGGGAAAGCTTTCGGGCTTGGGCGCAAATTCTCACCGAACACCTGATCCGAGTTGAAAAAGCATCCGAGGATTTGATGACGCTGGGGTTGGGCGGGAGTGCTGCCGGCACCGGCTTGAATACGCACCCGCAATATCGCCATCGTGTCGCCCAAATTTTATCAGAACTGATCGAGCAGCCATTGCGACCGGCCCCGCATTTGATGGCAGCAATGCAGAGTATGGCACCTTTTGTTAGCGTGTCCGGTGCATTACGGAACCTTGCCCAGGATTGCGTTAAAATTTCCCATGATTTGCGGCTGATGGATTCTGGGCCAAAAACAGGGTTCAAAGAAATTCAACTGCCGCCGGTGCAGCCTGGATCGTCAATTATGCCCGGAAAATATAACCCCGTTATGGCAGAAATGACCTCAATGGTTTGCTTTCAAGTCATGGGTTATGACAGTGCCATCGCCCTTGCCGCCCAAGCCGGCCAATTAGAATTAAACGTGATGATGCCGCTGATTGCCTATAACCTGATTCACAGTATTGAAATTTTGGGCAACACTTTGGCAGCCTTAACTCATCAATGCTTAGAAAGCATTAGCGCCAACCGTGATCGCTGCCTCGCTTATGCTGAAGGAAGCTTAGCCCTCGTTACCGCCCTGAACCCTCATATCGGCTATCTCAACGCCGCTGCCGTTGCCAAAGAATCTTTAGAAACCGGCAAATCTCTGCGGCAGATCGTCCTAGAACGGGGGCTAATGAGTGCTGAAGAACTGGCAAACGTTATAGACTTGGAAACAATGAGCGCACTGCCGCGTGAAGAGGGCTAGGGGCTAGGGGCTTGTAGGGGCGTACCGGCGTGTGCGCCTGCAAAAGTGTGTGCGCCCTCCTAATTTCAAAGGCCAAATTTTAAATCAGGAGATGATTGTCAATGCCAAGTCAAGACAGCACAACCCAAGTGACCTTTCATTACGTGCACGGTCAGAGCGAATCATTTAGTGTTACGAAAACGCCCCAAGAATTTTATCAGCAATTGCAAATTGCATCCGAGCAAAATTGGATAACGTTGCATTTATCTGATCAAAGCGTTGTTATCCGTCTTGATAAGGTTGCAAAAGTAGAGGTGAAACCTCCATTCCCTGAGATTGCCGGAGATGGTGTTTTCCCTGACGCTAAGCGGGTGACTGCCCTGACTCGTGGTGCCGCCCGGTAACAATTTCAGAAGGTTCTGTGCCTTTGTCATTTGTTGGAGTGCCGGCAGCAAATGACAAAGCGCTGTTTAAAAGACAAACTGATTCATTTTAACAAAAGTAATCCCTTAATGGCAAATTTTATAGATGTTTGTTATTTTTAAATAAAACTTACCAAAACGATCTGCATAGCTAGAGATAGTTCCAACTAACATCAGCTAAATTAGGATAAAAATCACCATCATGTCTACCGTCAGTTTAATTCGCGCCGGCTCCTATGAGCGCAAAATTTTACGGGAATCTTTGGAAACACTGCTAGAACCTTTGGGAGGAATGGCAGCGATTGTTAAACCCGGAGATCGGGTGCTGCTCAAACCCAATTTGCTCACCGGATCACGTCCCACTAAAGAATGCGTGACGCGCCCAGAAATCGTTTACTGCGTCGCCAAGATGGTGATGGAAGTTGGGGGTAAACCGTTTATGGGAGATGGCCCCGCATTTGGCAGCGCTAGGGGTGTGGCTGTGGCAAATGGATATCAGCCGATTCTAGAAGAATTGAATTTGCCGGTTGTAGAATTTCACGGAAAGCGCTACGAAACTATGAGCAAAGAATTTAACCATTTGCTACTGAGTAAAGAAACAATGGAAGCAGATGTGGTGATTAATTTGCCAAAGGTAAAATCCCACGTTCAATTAACGATGACAATGGGCGTTAAAAACTTATTTGGCTGTGTGCCGGGAAAAATGAAAGCCTGGTGGCACATGGAAGCCGGCAAAGATGCGAGCCGGTTTGGTCAAATGTTAGCGGAAACCGCACGAGCAGTTAACCCCAATTTGACAATTTTGGATGGAATCATTGGTCACGAAGGCAACGGACCCAGCGGTGGTGAACCTCGTAATTTGGGTATTTTAGGTGCTTCTCAAGATGTTTTTGCTCTGGATCGGGCGATCTTAGAAATCCTGAATGTTGACCCAAGCATTGTGCCGACAGTTGCCGCATCAATGAGATTGGGGTTGTGTCCAGAACTGGCAGAAATTAACTTCCCATTGCAACAGCCGGCAGACTTACAAATTTCTGATTGGAAACTTCCTGCCGCCCTCGTTCCTATCGACTTTGGAATGCCTCGTGTAATTAAATCGACCTTCAGGCATTTGTATATTCGGTTTATTAAAGAACCAATGAAAGCGTATGCCGGCAGATAATTTTTGACTTTCTTGCTAATAGGGTGCGTGAGTCACGTACCCTACGAATTCTTTTTTAAACGGGCAGATTGTTCAACTTCTTCAATTAATTTGAATTCATACTTGCCGGCAGAACCACTGGGTTGAACTTGAACCAAGACGGGATTTCCCCCGACGCGATCTCCCCACTGGTGAAACTGCACTTCATCGAAGGCACCCGGAACTGAAAACCCCGGACTTGATAACACTCGCTGTAACTGTTGTCGAGAACCATCGCTTTGCTTTACTGCCGCTACAACGGCTTGCGTGGCGTCGTAAGCGCTGGGAGTTCGCCAAGTTAGTGTTTCTAAACTGCCCCACAAGTTTTTAACACCTGCGATAAATGGATGATTGGCAGACATCGCTGCTGGATGTGAGAAAACAGGAATCACCAAATTATTAACATCAGCTTGTCCTTCTAGTGTTTTTGCAGTTTGCAACGTTGGACTACTAAATAAAGCCAACTGTCCCCGATTCGTCTTAGCAATGTCCAACGCGTTGGAGAGGCGATCAATATGGGGAGACAAAAGTATGGCATCAGCCCCATGATTTTTAGCACGGGAAATTGCCACCTCGGCATTGAAATCTGGGGCACCAAAATTGCAGCGAATATCGATCAGCGTACCGCCATCTTCTCGGATCGCGCTATCCATCACCGCCGCAAATTCATAGCGGAAGGATTGATTATCGACAGAATCAATATCAAAACACATGGCAATGCGAGTTTTGTTTGCCGTTTTGATGGCGTAGCGAGCCAGTTTATTGGCTGCTAAACTCAAGCTAGGAACTGTGCGAAACAAAAAGTTATGGTTAGCACGCCCTCCTAGCTCAACCAAACCTTTAGAAAAACTGGTGGGTGTAATCATCACCAACTTGCCCTGATAAACGGCTCCACCGGCAGCGGAGGCATCGCTGGCGTTATGTCCAATGACAGCGACAATATTGCTGTCTTCCACAAACACTTCAGCAAGGCGTTTGGCGAGGTTGGGATTATTGTCGTCGTTGGCAATTTTAACTTTTAAAGGTTTCCCGTTGATGCCGCCGGCACGATTCACCTCTTCCTGTACCTGTGCTACACCGCGCAGAATTTCCTGAGTGACATTGGAATTAGTCCCGATGGGGACAGCCGCACCAATTGTTATGGCAGGATGCAAGCCGGCTTTGGCATTATTCAGATAAATCCGCGTTTCCGGATCATTTTGATGGATTTTTAAGGATGTTTGGAAGTGGGAAATTGCCCGAGGGAAATCCTTAGCTGCAAAAGCTTTAACACCGGCTTCCTTCTCTGGTGTTTTAACAGATTTGATTAAAATTTCTTCGCCTAAACTGATCCGACGTTGCAAAGCATTCCATTCATAAACTTTCCAACCGGCAAATAAAGCAAG
Source organism: Microcoleus vaginatus WJT46-NPBG5 (assembly GCA_019359355.1). Taxonomy (GTDB): domain Bacteria; phylum Cyanobacteriota; class Cyanobacteriia; order Cyanobacteriales; family Oscillatoriaceae; genus FACHB-68. The sequence goes on from JAHHHM010000011.1 coordinate 115,652, forward strand.
GGGAATTGCCAAAATGCCGGTTAGCAATGCAAGCTGACGATAGGGAGAGCGCGGTTTACACCAAATAGGTAGCGGTTTCGCTGGATTTGGACATAACACCGGCAGCCAAGAAGCTCCCGGAAACTTGTCTTCCATTCCCTGAAGTTTTGCTCGCGCTTGCCATACTGAGCGGTACAAAGATTGCCCTTGAGCGAATGCTTCAAAAAAGTAGCGTAAAAAGGCATGAGCTACTGGATCTGAAACAGGTTCCCGCATGACAATCACATGGGGAATTTGTAAATCTGCGGCATTTTGCGCGAGTCCTAAGCCATCACAGGAATTAAAAATTGCCAGCGTTAAGCCTTTTTGCACCGCTGCGTGTAAGGCGAGTCGCAAGTCATTGAGGGACAAACATTCTGTTTCATTCAGATAAATCTGTCCCCCTTTCCCCTCAGTATGACTAAAACTATGGCCGGCAAAAAAAAGAATATCCCAATGTTGTTTGAGCAGCGTCTCAATCAGTTGACTACGGTGCGGCATCTGCAACAGCGTTACCTTAGCAGCCGGTAGCTGCTGCAAAACTTGCAAATCGGCTTGAGTATCAATGCCTTCATCACTGCCCAAAACTGCCAAAATTCGCACCGGGTTTGGTAGTCGCTTCCACGCCGGCTGAGTGCTAGGAAGATCCTGAAAATTAACGCATAGTTCGCTATCCGGGCGATGCTCGACTAAATTCCACAGATGCCAGGGAAGCCGGCGCAACGCAGGATCTTGAGTTTGCAGAATAATCTGAGCCGGCTCGGAAAACTGTTGCAGAGGTAAGCAATCGAACCACTGCTTTAGACTGGTTTTAAGATCCTCTGCCAATTCACTACAATCCTTTGAATAGGAAACGTTCGTTGTTTGGTTCGCAGGAAGCTTGATCCGCTGCAGTTTATGCCGCACCTTGTCTAGAGAGCAATAAGCCTGTTGCCAATGGTCATACTGGTGCAGAATTTCCGCTGCAGGAGGTAGGTGTCCCGTAATCGTAAATGCAGTTTGTCCAGCTTCTCGAATCTGAAACTCTACGGGAAATCCCTGCTCAAAGCTGCCATTACCAATTGTGAAGATAATCTGCTTTCCCATCGCTTATTCGCGCTTGGCGTTAGACCATAAAGTGTTCTTCAAAGCGGGCATTGTCCAACTTGAGGGCAACACTGAACCGATCTCCCGGTTCTGCAATTAACTTTAGCTGAATATAGTCATCACTTTCTCTGGCAATTACATTTTCTTTGACTGGATTACCCAATTCATCCTGTCCCCTTACTTCCAGTTGCAAGCCGGCTGGCAAATACGATTGATAGTGCAGGGGATAGACTCGCAATAGTAGCGCACAAGTTTGATCAGCCTTTGGTAAAATTGCCACCATTAAAGCGCCGGCATAACCGGCTAATTGGCTTCTCAAGTCAGTAACGCGTCGAATGCCGGCTAGAGGGTTTTCCGGGGCAAGATCCCACAACAGTTCAGCGGCTTTCCAGCGTACTTCTTCGTCTTCAGTCATCTGAACTAAATAACTCAGTGCGTCGCTGGGCGCAAAATGCTCATCCTGCAAAATAGCAGCTTGTTGATTAGAATACAACTGTTCAATCGGTTGCCAAACACTCACAGACTCAGCCTGTCGCGTGCGGAATGCCCAGGATCGCTGCTGAGAAATTAATTCCTCAAAACCCTGCCAAGCCGGCTCAAATACTTGATGCAACCACAGGTTTAAGCGGACAAATCCGAGTGAGGGAACCAGTGCCGGTGTAGAATGCAGTGTTTCTAGCAATGTGTCAAGTGGTTGTAATTGTGAGCGGGAAATGGTGGGTGAGGCAAGTTGAACAAATCCTAAAATCGTTCCTTCTTCACAACTTTCATCTATCTCCACAACGATGTAACCCAGTCGATCTGCCCAAACTTCTGGAGGAATGGCACAGATTGCTTCTCCTAGATGAATGGGACGGCATTCTAATCGCCCTTTTCCAGGTAAATATAAATCGGCAATATCTGCACCAATACGACAGCCGGCGTTCCAGCTATAACTCGTTTTGAGATCGACAGAAATATCAAGCATTCGCAAATAGTAATAGACGACCAAAACAGCCAAACTATTGCAATAAACCTGAGTGGCTTTTTCGGCAGTAGGTTGCTCCCCTGCAAATTGTTCCGCAGTGTAGCGATCTTTTGGAGCAAGAGGAACGCTAAAGGTACTCAAGGAAGTTAAGTCTTTCATGATTAATCGTTACGTCAAGAATGGTAGCCGCTTTCTCTGGCAAATCTTTGTAGCTGAGTAATACACTCGCGTTGATAGAAACCGCTCAATGTCGGAACGGCAGCCTTCAGTTCTTTAGAAAGCGTTTCCCAAGGAATGGGTTCTGGCGGCAACCGACAGCGGATCAAAATATAGCAGTTCACATCTGGAGAATTTCTGACATGAATTCGTTTAAGTTCTTTTTTGTTTTTCTCCAACCATTCAAGGAGGTCTTCCATAAGGGTTGAAGGTTCAGGCCGGCTGTCTGGAATATTCCACACGGGGGGTGCTTCATCTTTATTCAAAGGGTGTTCTAAATCAATGAAGTTGGCTTTTTCTTTTTTGATTTCTTGCCAGCGATTGAGAATTTTAAACCTTAAGTTATTGTTGAACCAAGTCATGACGCCGGCTTTGCTGGGATCGTAACGATCAAGATTTTCACAAAACCATAACCAAGTTTGTTGCAGTGCCTCCTGATAGTCATCTCTTGGCACATTAGGGGCTTTCCAAATTTGAGTCGAGCGCTGCATATTCGCAATAATTAAATTCAGCCTTTTTTGGCGCTCCAAGGTGCCATGTGGATAGCGACAGGTTTCTAACACGAGTTCATTTAAGTCACACATAAAGTAAGGTAAATTAGGAAGCCAATTTCAAACGAAAACATCATTTAGCTAGTAGATTTTACTGTATGTACTTGGCGAATTTCGATAGGTAACTCTAACCACTCGCTCAGTTCATAAGCCAACCAATCCAGTTCTGGCTCTGTCAAATATTTTAGTTCATATTGCTGGGTGCCGGCCCAAATCGCAATTGAGCTGGGGACAAGATTAGATGAATAACTATCTGGGCTTTCTGTAATTTTTATATAAGGACAGATTCGCTCAATTTTGATAATATCTTTTCTCAATGATGGAGTAATTATTTGAAGTCCGAAATTTGTTTGATAAAAGTAAATATTATCTTGATTTATGCGTAATCGAACCTTGTAAAATAATTTATGAATAACAGCAAGAAACAAACAACCTAGTATTAACCAGCCTGCCAGAGGAAAAAAATGAAAGCCAGCCGCTAAAAACGCGATAAACATCCAACCAAAAAAAACAATAAAAAGTCCAAATGAAACTATTTTTTCAATTATGAAACGTAAACTATTCAACATTTTTTTTATAATGAGTGACAATGACCACTTGAAATTAGATAAATTAGATATTTGTACTTGTAAAAATGATGGGATAATAATTTGCAGTTCGGCTGCACTCTTGGTAAGTAATAGCTTGCTGCCTGCCGGCTTTCTAGGTATCAACGGGGCAGAATCAAGGAAAGCGGGTTGTTTCAACGCTTGCAAAGCTAACTTAGCCGAACTAAACCGTCTATCTAAACTCGGTTCTACTATCTTTCTCAACCAGCGACTGAATTCTAAACTTAACTCAGTTACTTGTTCAAATTGAATGCGAAAATCCTTTTGTGGCAAATCAGAGGGATGCACTCTTGTCATTAAATAAATTAACGTTGCCCCTAGACTATACAAATCGGAAGCCGGTACTGCTCGTCCACCAAATTGTTCCACCGGCATATAACCGTAGGTGCCTACAACTGTAAAAGTTCCTCCTTCCACCGCTGCCAAATTCTGCACAGAACCAAAATCAACCAAATACACGTTTCCCACATTATTACCTGAACGGTTATTCAGTAGAATATTGCTGGGTTTGATATCTCGATGAATAATCGGTGGCTTTTGTTCGTGTAAGTAAATCAGGATTTTTAAGAGCTTTTCAGCAAGTTGTTTCACCTCTGCCTCGCTGAAGGTACGCCCAGCTTTTAAATGGGTTTCTAATGACATGGCTTTGATGTAAGTTTGAACTAAAACAAATCCTTTGCAATTGGGTAAATCGAGGTCAAACCCATTGAGGTATTTAGGAATTGCCGGCAGCGATAGGGTTTGTAAGATTTGAGCTTCTCGCTCAAATAATTTCAGGTGATCCCATTCCAAGTCTCCACCAAATTTTAGAATTTTGATAACCACGAGTTCCTGCGTTACGAGATCACACGCCAGAAAGGTTTCTCGTCCGGGTTTTTTACTGAGTTGCTGCTGAATCTGGTAACGCTCGCCTAAAACCTGACTAATCATATCCTCACCTCATCAATTATTTGCTTATAGGGGTTTATTGACTTCGGTTATCTCAATAGTTGAAAAGCCCTGCCTTTTTTTGATGAGTTCCTGCTTTCCCCACATGAAATGCGTACCATCTTCATAAACTAAAACATGGCATAAAGCGAGTTCGTAACCGGTTTCGCGATTTATGACTAACTCTTTCGCTTTCTGCCGTGCTTCTTTAAAGGTTTTGAACTGCATTGCCCTCATGATGAAAGGACTCCATTCCCACAGTTTCGCCCCATCTGTCCCTTCTACCAAAGACAAAAAATCTTCAGTTTGAGGCTCAAGCAAAACGAAAAATTCGGGAGTGCCGGCGAACGAACTCATCATATCCTCACCTCATCAGCCATCTGCTTATGGCCATTTATCTAATACATTTATCTGGATGGTTACGAAACTTTACAGAAGCCGGCAATCCTACAACACAAGGGACTGCATCCAATCTGGCGAATTGCTAGAACTGACTCATCTTCAAATCATGTTTTAGCCACCGCAGCCACCGCAGCCACCACAGCCACCGCAGCCGCCACCACAGCCACCACCATCACCGCCGCCGCAGCCACTATCACCGCCACCGGCATTACCGCCGCTACTACTAACAGCCACAGAAGGAATGAAAACTTCCTTTAAATCGGCAACTGTACTGCCGACTAATACGCCAGCGCCCAGCACAGCAAACGCCCTTGGCAGTTGCGGATCTGTGCTGTTAAAAACTGTATTACGTCCCAATTGACTTTCAATGTTTGCAAGAACACGATCACCTAGCCGGCTACGAAAGGGCGGTACACATAGAAAACACCAGCCAATGAAAGCGGTGACAATACACAGAAATAGGAGAAAAATCACCGGCCTGCCGTGAGAGATTCCCACTAAAATTTTGGTAACGCCGAGTGCAAACAAAGCGAAAATAGGGAGTGCTGAAAAGATCCGAACAAAATCAGCTTGCTTTTGATTCAGCAGCAGTTGCAAATGTTGTAAGCGGTGGCGAATTTGCTCAACCGCAGTATTAGCCGCAGTCGCTGTTCTCACCTGAGAAAAATTTCCATAGATTTCAATGGCTGCGGCAACTGCTCGTTCTAGTGGGTGATCAATTTGTTCTAAGGGTGCTTTAAGGACAAGCTGGCGTCCTGTATCCGGTTCCACTTGTTCGCGCTGTACAAGGCTAGCGATTGCCGTTTCCACAGTGCGGTTTTGCCCGCCGCTGAGGTAGGCAGTTTCGTACAAATCCAGTTCAACAACAGAGTTACCTGCCGGCAGCCGCAGGTGATGGCGCAGAACAATTGCCAACAATATCGCGGCAATCCCTAAAAACAGGTAGAGTGCCAAAAATTCTGGCCCCGTTAGGTTAAGCGGATTCGGGAAATTGCCGGATTGCACGGAAGACGCACAGCCGCTTACAGCAAGCGTTAAAACAAATAGCGCTGCCGTAATTGCCGGCTGATTCCAGTCAATTTTGGGCAGCAAATTCAAACTTGGCTTCGGCACAATCCAATTCTGTTGCCGGTTAACTCGCACGAATTGCTCGCTGTGATTGACATGAACGTGCAAGGGAGGCCAAATATCGCTAGGGGGTGCATCCCCAAAGAAACGCTCGTAACTCGCAAGGGTTTTGCTGTACCAATCGTTATATTTATCGCGTTCCTGGCTACCCCCGCGAGAAGGTTCATGATGCAGCGGCATTTGCAAAATCTGAGGACAAAATTCTTGCCAGTAGGATTGCGTGTAAGTTAAATGCAAATGCCAGACTAGATCAACCGGCTCAGAGGGTGAAACGGGATGTCCCGCCGCGACTGCCAGAAAGGCAAACTTTTTGTATTCTGCAATCACGCGCTGAGTGTAGCGATCACTCCAGCTATTTTCTTTTGCCAGTCGCCGGCTAAAACACCATCTCGCATCAGGATCATCGAGGGAAAATGCTTGGATTTGTTGATAAAGTTTGCTTTGCTGCGGGTTCATAACTGTAACCTGCCGGTGAACGCTATATTTCATGAGGAATGAAATTGCTTAAACGGCTTATGTCGGTTGACCCCGTGGAATTTTTTGGATTGTTACAAAACTTTACAAGCGACAATTTTGAACTTTCCACTTACTTAGCTGCCGGTTGTACAAGCCGGGAAAGCAGTCAAGTCGCGTTAAGCTTAAGTCATTTAGACTCAGATGTTAATTTCACAGTGTGAGGAGCTTATCAATGCGAGTTTTGCTAGTCTATCCTCTATTTCCCAAAACGTTCTGGTCTTACGAGAAAATCCTAGAACTTGTGAATCGCAAGGTTTTGCTGCCGCCTTTAGGTTTAGTGACAGTGGCGGCAATCTTGCCTCAGGAGTGGGAATTTAAGCTGGTTGATCGCAACATTCGCTTTGTCACCGAGGAAGATTGGGCATGGGCGGATCTGGTCATTCTTTCTGCCATGATTGTCCAGAAAGTAGATTTGCTCGAACAAATTCGTGAAGCCAAGCGGCGCGGCAAGCGTGTGGCAGTCGGTGGTCCTTATCCAACTTCGGTTCCCTGTGAAGCCACAGAAGCCGGTGCGGATTATCTGATTTTGGATGAAGGGGAAATCACGCTGCCGATGTTTGTCGAGGCGATTCAAAAAGGTGAGACGCAAGGAATTTTCCGATCTGGCGGTGAGAAGCCGGATGTGACAAGCACTCCCATCCCGCGTTTCGATTTGCTAGAATTCGACGCTTATGATTCCATGTCGGTTCAGTTCTCTCGCGGCTGTCCGTTCCAGTGTGAATTCTGCGACATTATTGTACTTTACGGTCGCAAACCCCGCACCAAAACACCGGCACAGTTGCTAGCCGAGTTAGATTATCTCTATGAATTAGGGTGGCGGCGCAGTGTGTTTATGGTAGATGACAACTTTATTGGCAACAAACGTAATGTGAAGTTGTTGCTGAAAGAGTTAAAAGTCTGGCAAGCAGAACATAAATATCCCTTCCGATTTAATACAGAAGCCTCCATTGACCTTGCAGAAGACCCGGAACTGATGCAGTTGATGTTAGAGTGCTATTTTGATGCGGTGTTTGTAGGAATTGAAACGCCGGATGAAGAAAGTTTACAGCTAACCAAGAAATTTCAAAATACGCGCAGTTCGCTGATTGATGCGGTGCAAACAATTATGCGGGCTGGGTTGCGGCCAATGGCTGGGTTTATTATTGGCTTTGATGGGGAAAAATCGGGTGCCGGTGATCGGATTGTGCGATTTGCCGAACTGGCAGCCATTCCGAGTACAACGTTTGCCATGTTGCAAGCGCTGCCCCATACCGCACTGTGGAACCGGCTCGAAAAAGAAGGACGGATGCGGAATAAAGACGGCAACATCAATCAAACTACATTGATGAATTTTATTCCCACTCGGCCTTTGGAAGAGATTGCCAGGGAATATGTGGAAGCGTTCTGGCAACTGTACGATCCGAAGCTATTTCTGGATCGCACCTATCGCTGTTTCTTGATGATGGGTGCGCCGGTGTGCAAACTTCCGTTTAAATGGCCCAGTTGGGTGGATGTACGCGCTTTCTTGATTGTCTGCTGGCGTCAAGGTTTCAAACGCAATACTCGCTGGATATTCTGGCATCACCTATTTAGCATCATTAAGCGTAATCCGGCGGTGTGGGAGCATTACCTGACGGTATGCGCTCATAATGAGCATTTCTTAGAATACCGGCAGATTGTGCGCGATGAAATTGAAGCGCAGGTGGCTGAGTTTCTGGCAAATGAGGCAGAACACAAACTTAAGGAAGCCGAGGTGCCGGCGAAACTAGCAAGTTAACTCAGAGATTCTTCTCGTTCCCAGGCAATTGCTTGGGAACGAGAACCTAGCGCCTAAATCAGTTTGACAGCTCTCAAGCCAAACAGCAGCACAACAGCAGTTCCAAACGCACCGCCTAAAAGCAGAAAATAAGACAAGGCTGCATCTACGCTCATTTACATTTCTCCATCAAAATCTAATAAGAACTATTGAAACATGGCGCGGGCTAGAATTCAGCATACTCAAGCGGGTTGCTACCGGCACGCTCGACTTTTGGTTAAGACTGCGGTAAAAACTTACTAAGTGCAGTAACCTTAAAGATTGATCAGAGATTGAATTATGGCTTCTGTCGTCCGCGTGAATCTACCGCAGCAGTCTTATGAGATTGCGATCGCCTGTGGCAGTTTAGGTGAAGTGGGCGCACAGATGCAACCGCTGCAACTCGGTAAGAAAGTTTTATTGGTATCGAACCCGGTGTTATATCGGCATTACGGAGAACAGGTAGAGGCATCCTTAAAAACCGCTGGGTTTGAAGTAGCTAGCTGCATTTTGCCTGCCGGTGAACAGTACAAAACCCTCAAATCGCTGCAAAAGATTTACGATGCTGCCTTGGAAAACCGCTTAGAACGTTCGTCAACAATGGTAGCGCTCGGCGGTGGCGTCGTTGGCGATATGACCGGCTTTGCGGCGGCAACTTGGCTGCGCGGGATTAATGTTGTGCAAGTGCCGACAACGCTTTTGGCAATGGTGGATGCTTCCATTGGCGGCAAAACCGGCGTTAACCATCCCCAAGGTAAAAATTTGATCGGTGCATTTCATCAACCTCGGTTGGTTTTCATTGATCCAGATGTGCTGAAAACGCTGCCGGCAAGGGAATTTCGAGCCGGCATGGCGGAAGTGATTAAGTACGGGGTGATCTGGGATGCCGAGTTGTTTGTCAAGCTGGAAGAGTGCAAGCGCTTGGATCAAATGCGCTATGTAAGTGCGGATTTATTGCTAGAAATTTTAAGCCGGTCTTGCCAAAGCAAAGCAGATGTGGTGAGCAAAGATGAAAAAGAATCAGGCTTACGGGCAATTTTAAATTACGGTCACACCATTGGTCATGCGGTGGAAAGCCTCACCGGCTATAAAGTCGTCAATCATGGGGAAGCGGTTGGCATCGGCATGGTAGCAGCGAGTCAGCTAGCGGTTGAGTTGCAAATGTGGGATAAAGATTGCGATCACCGGCAGTTAGCGTTAATTAAAAAAGCCGGTTTACCCACTCAATTGCCGGCACCTTTGGATATTGACGAAATTATAGAAAGCCTACAAACTGATAAAAAAGTCAAGGCAGGAAAAGTTCGGTTTGTACTCCCAGAAAAAATCGGTGCAGCAACCGTAACCGATCAAGTGCCGGCAGATGTAATTCGCCAAGTATTGCAGGGAATGCAGTAAGTTTTGAGCTTTGAGTGCCCAATGCCCATACCTTTAGGTTGGCGAAGCCTTGCCCAATGCCCAATGCCCAATGCCCCATTCCAAAACCACCCTGTTTGAGCCGCAAAGCGCCAGAAAATAAATTATCACGGTTTTGAGACAAGTTTGTCACAAGAGCGTCACATCCACTATCTAAATTAAAAAGAGTCAACTCTTGATGGCTGCTTTCGCTAAAGCCAAGAGCGCTTGATTCTGACGTCTTTGCAGCAGGTGATATAAATGCAAACACAACCCCCCGATTTAAATAATTCTAGCCAGCCGAACAGCATCGACTTCAATGGTTCACGCTCTGGTTGGCAAAAGCCAGCTAGCTATCTGTCGGTGCTTTTGTTGGGTGCCGGCATGGCTCTATCAGCAGCGTATTTAACCTCTCAAAAAGTCCTCTCCTTGCAGCCGGCTACGTCTGTGGTGGCGCAGGTGCCGGCTCGTCCGATCGTTCAATCACGATTGCCAATATCGACCGAGTCTAATTTTATTACCTCAGTGGTTCAGAATGTTGGGCCGGCTGTTGTGCGGATCGATGCTTCTCGCACTGTGACTTCCCAGATCCCAGATGCGTTGAATGATCCGTTTTTCCGTCGATTCTTTGGTTCTCAGGTTCCCATTCCACCTCAAACGCAAGTTCAAAGAGGTTCCGGTTCAGGTTTTATTATTAACTCCGACGGTAATATTCTGACCAACGCTCATGTCGTCGATGGTGCCGACACGGTAACAGTAACGCTGAAAGATGGACGTGAGTTTAAGGGCAAAGTTTTAGGCGTTGATCCCGTCACAGATGTTGCTGTTGTGAAAATTGAAGCCAATAATTTGCCGAATGTGAAATTGGGTGACTCTGAGCAGCTACAACCTGGTGAATGGGCAATTGCCATCGGCAATCCTTTGGGGTTAGATAATACGGTCACGGTGGGAATTATTAGTGCAACAGGACGCAGTAGTTCTCAAGTCGGAGTGCCTGATAAGCGAGTCAGCTTTATTCAAACCGATGCTGCGATTAATCCAGGTAATTCAGGGGGTCCCCTGCTGAATCAAGCCGGTGAGGTAATTGGGATGAACACGGCTATCATTAGTGGGGCGCAAGGTTTAGGTTTTGCGATTCCGATTAATAAAGCGCAACAAATTGCTGATCAACTCGCAACCACCGGCAGGGCGCAACATCCTTATTTAGGCATCCAAATGGTAACGCTAACCCCAGAAATTAAGGAAAATATCAATAAAAATCCGAATGCGCCTGTGACTGTTAATGAAGATCAAGGCGTGTTAGTGATGAAAGTCTTGCCAGATTCACCGGCAGCTAAAGCGGGAGTGCGTGTCGGTGATGTTATTCAAAAGCTGAATGGCTCACCAGTAAACGATGCCGGCAGCATTCAACAAGAAGTTGAAAAAGGCAAAATCGGGACGGATATGCAAGTAGAATTACGCCGCAATGGCCAAAGCCTCAAGTTAGCTGTGCAACCGGCACCATTGCCGGCTCAGGAACAATAGTTTGTTAGCGCTTCAAAGTTTTTAAATAGACTTCCTGGTTGACAGTTTAGGATGGGTCGCTCGCCCATCCTTTTTTTGTGTGAGGCTCTAACTCATATCTCCCACTTGTTTTGGGGCCGGTTCATCATTCATACAAATCTAATGGTGGGAGTCGCGTTTCGGAAAAAGGTAAGTGAGTACGGCAACACCCGAAAGATTAAGCAAGGCAACGAGAATAATTGCTAAAAATATAGATGACATAATAATATTTTTTAAATTTTAAATTTTAATTCATAATCTGGTCAACAAGCCTAACCAAAGTCAAATCAATTAATGGGCTAAAATTAGGGATTGAAAAGTTATTTTAAAAGCCTCTAGAAATCCAAACTCCTTGAAAATTTATCCCTAGAATTCAATGTTTGATTTGTAAATTAACTCTTGTAAATTAACAGTTTAATATGACAGGTGTATGAAAACTCTGTGTCAATCTGTTGTAGGGATAAATTCATAAAGCAATCTTGAGGATCTGTTTTCACCGGATTCAAGGTTGGGGGAGGAAAAATCGGAACGTGCTACCTTCTCCCAACCGGCTTTCCACCTGAATCTGACCACCTTGCAACTCAACCAGCCGGCGGGAAATTGCCAAACCGATGCCGGTGCCACCAGAATTACGAGAACGTGACCGATCAGCCCGCCAGAAGCGCTCAAAAACATGAGGCAAATCTTCCGGTGCGATGCCGGTGCCGGTGTCCCTCACCTCTATCCAAACTTTGCCGATTTCACTCCAAGCACGAACAGTAATAGAACCGGCTGTGGTATGACGTAGTGCGTTACCCAATAAGTTGACCATAATTTGCTCAGTACGGTCAATATCTGCTAATGCCGGCAGCAATTGTGGCACACCATCTAATTGCAAAACCGGCCCATCTTCAAGTAGCTGATCGGCAAATTTTTCTACCAGTGATTTTAATAAAGGATACAAATTTACCGGCTGAAGATTAATCGGCAAATACCCAGCTTCAGCCTTAGAAAGTTCTTGCAAATCGTTAACTAGACGCTCCAAACGCCGCGTTTCTGTTACCAGTCGCAGGTAAATTTCTGGAGACGGTTCAATTCTGCCATCAGCTAACTCTTCTAAATAACCCCGCATCACAGTTAGCGGCGTCCGCAACTCATGACTTAAGTCTCCAATCAATTGCCGGCGTCGCTGTTCAACCCCTTCTAAACTCGACGCCATGCGGTTAAAACTAGCACCCAATTGGTTGAGTTCTGGAATTTCACTAGCCGGCATTCGTTCATCTAAATTACCGGCGGCAAACTTTTGCGTAATTTGTTCAATTTGAGTTAAAGGTTGGGTAATCCGTTTAGCCACCCAATAACTCAAGCCGCCGGCAGCCGTAGCACCTACCAACACTGCCCAAAAAGTGCCCCGGTTCCAGGCAACATCAAACCCTTGAATCAGTTGAGTTCGGGCATAACGTAAGGTAAATCCCGGCCCTTCTAATTGTTCGAGTTGTCTCACAAAAAAACGCGGCGAAGACACTTTAGCAATCGCGACAAAGCTGCCTACCCCGACCATCATCACGAGGAGGTGAGATAAAAATAAGCGTGAGTGCAGACCAACTTTAGACACAATTATTGATTATTGACTTGACTGATGTTTGTTTCTACGATCAAGCTAAATCTTCAAACTTATATCCCACACTAATGACTGTTTTAATAAAAGTTGGGTTGGCTGGGTCAGGTTCAATTTTTTTACGCAATCTCGCCACATGAGTATCCACGACTCGCTCATCTCCAAAAAAGTCATCGCCCCACAATTTTTCAATAAGTTGAGAGCGGTTCCAAACGCGACCGGGATAACTGATAAAAGTCGCGAGTAAATTAAATTCTAACGTCGTTAAATCTAAGGTTTCAGATTCATCGGCAGTCAGATGCCGGCTGGCTGTATGCCGATCCACATCGACTGTGAAATGTTGGGTGCGGTAAATTTGCATCTGGCCGGTTTGCCGCATACTGCGCCGCAATAGCGCCCTAACCCTAGCGACTAATTCTCTTGGACTAAAGGGTTTCACTAAATAATCATCAGCGCCGGTGGATAAGCCAATGACGCGATCAATTTCCTCCCCTTTAGCCGTCAGCATCAAAATATAAGGGTCTTTCTCGCCGGGTTTTTGGCGAATTCGAGCGCATACTTCCAAGCCATCTAAGCCAGGAATCATTAAGTCTAAAACAATTAAATCGGGCGGTTGCTCTCGAAACGTCTGCAATGCACTGAGGCCATCTCGACAACTGCGGCAGGAAAAACCTTCTGCTTCTAGAGAATGCTGTATTAGCCGTGCAATTTCAAGTTCATCCTCAACAATTAAGATTTCCATGTATCAATATGCCGGCTAAACAGCGCTAAAATTACTCAGGTTTTGGACTATCTGAATCGTGGCGCTCGCTCACCGGCTGCCGAAGTGACTCCCGCCCCAAGATCATCATGCCGGCAACGCCCATGCAAACAAACCAAATGTATTGATACCAATACGCCTCAATCCGCTCCACCAGACTGTACTCTGGATGCAGGCTGCTGATATGCAACAGTAACAACACCATTGCTAATGCACTAAATCCTACAAAAGTCAAGCCGATTTGCAGGCGAGCCGGCTGTAGTTCCTGATCAGAAATGCTTTTGCGGTCAATTTTGGCCAGTTCAGAGAGAAACGCTTTCGCCGCTGTCGAGTTTCTCTCTAAAGTTACGCTCACCGGCACAGGTTTAACGGCGAGTTCCAATCCCTCAACGGCTGTGAGTGATAGCACTTCATCGGGATCTGGCAGCCGCAACTCTAAAGGCTCATGAATGGGGGGTTCAGCAAATTCCGGCATCTCTGGCGCTACCGGCGGCTGGGGTTGAAGTTCAAAATCCATAGCTAATTGCGAACTTGCGAATGGGCAAGGGTCATAAAGCTCAAATCTCAAACATTGACCGTTTGTCAATGCCCTATGCCCTATGCCCTATGCCCGTTATTATGAAGCAGCACCTTGTAATTCGTCGAGGCGAGCTAAAACCTCGGTGCTGTGAATGACAGGTCTGACATCCACAAAGGTTTCGCGCAGGATGCCCTCTGGGTCAATAATAAAGGAGTGGCGCATCGAGAGAAAGGTGTTCCAAGAGCCATAGGCTTTACTAACACTGCCGCCGGCATCCGCTAACAAAGGAAATTTCAGCCCTTCAGAATCGCAAAATTCCGCGTGGGAATCCACAGAATCCGCACTAACCCCCAAGATTTGAGCGTTTTTATCAACATATTTGGGTAAGTCTTGCTGAAACCGGCGTGCCTCCAACGTGCAGCCGGCAGTAAAATCTTTGGGATAGAAATAAAGCACAACCCACTGACCGCGATAATCAGACAGAGAAACCTCACCATCGCCGGTGTTCGTTGGCAAGGTGAATTCAGGTGCCGGCTGATTTATGGTAGGCAACTTACCTCCAAGGGCAGTGGCAGCGGGGGCAAAATTGAGCCAACTTAATAAAGTCAGGCAACTGGTAAACAAAACGCTCAAGAACGTGCGGCGGGAAATCATAGTCAAAATTGAACGCTAAACTTTACACAAGTTTACAGTTATTAGAAATTTCCAGAAGATTTGGGATCGAATTTAAAACCCAGTAACCCTTTGCAGTGGAGGCAAAATATCTGGAATGCTTCAAATTTGCTCAGTGCCGTTAAAATGCACTTGGGAGTGACATCTGCATATCTGGAAAATGAAAGTCGTGCTTATGACTCGTGAATAGCCAATGAGGGGTAGTTATGACGCGGTATGCGTTGGTCGTTGGGATTACTGATTATGACGGCTTACCCAGCCTGACAAAGCCGATCCGGGATGCAGAAGCGGTTGCACAACGACTGGAAAAGCATGGAGATTTCCAAGTCGAACGCTTACCAAAGCGCTGGAATCCGGAAAAAGAATGCTATGAAGTCGCACATGAGCGAGTTACCGGCAAACAGTTGGGGCGCGTCCTGTTAGAATTTCTGCAAAAGCAAGCTACAGGAAGTGATGCGCTGATTTACTTTAGTGGTCATGGCATCACGGTTTTTGACGAACTTGATCGGCAGAAAGGGTATCTCGCCGCCTCAGACTGCACGATCAAAATGGAGGGCAAGCAAATTGTCTCACAGCAACATGGCGTTGCCCTTGACAGCCTAAATTATGTAATTTCTCAAGCTGATCTGAGCAGTTTAGTGGTTCTGCTCGATTGCTGCCATGCCGATTACTTTTTAGAAGGCGATTCGATTAGAAAAACCCTGAGTGTTTTTACTAATAAGCCAGACTGTCATTTAATTGCCGCTTGCCGCAGCTTTGCGAATGTTGATGTTGCCAGAAGCTATGGCAAGGGATATAGCGCTTTTACGACGGCTTTGCTAGAAGGATTGCTGCCAGAGAATGCCGGCAGTGATGGACAAGTGAGCATTGATGAGCTGTTTACTTTGATTTCGCGCAAGCTGGAAGATATTAACCTGCATCGGGAAGAAGGCGAGTATCAACAACCAATCCGCATGGGTTCGGGACGCTTATTGAGTTTAGTTAGCTATCCAGCTAAGCAGACGCCACCGGCAGCCGGGGAAACTTGCCCATATCAAGGATTACTGCCGTTTGATCGGACAAAAGCCGACTTGTTTTTTGGACGCCGACAGGTAATTCAAATGATTCGGCAAAAGCTGGAGTTTTCTAATTTTGTGCCGGTGATTGGAGCTTCGGGGAGTGGCAAATCTTCAGTGATTCAAGCCGGCTTGATTCCTTTATTAGAAGCGAGTAACTGGCGAGTGTTAGAAATGCTGCCAGGAAAAGAGCCGGTAGCGGAATTAAAACGAACCTTTTCCCAATTGCTGCCGGCAAGTGATGCCGAAAAAGTTGATTCTCTAGTTGACAAAGCGCCCAACTTAGACTGGTTGATGAAACATCTGCCGGTTTCAGAACGGGTTTTATTAGTGGTGGATCGCTTTGAAGAAGTGTTTGCAGTTTGTTCGGATTTAGCAACCCGCAAGCGCTTCATTCAACTATTAACTCAAGTTGCTGAAATTCCTTCCAGGCAGCTTGCAGTTGTGATTACGGTGCAGGCAGATTTTCTCGCAAATTGCTTGCATGAACCCTCTTTAATTCAGCTTATCCAAGATTGGGCTGTTTATATCCCGCCTTTAGTTGGAAAAGAGTTAGAGCAAGCAATTGAAGCACCGGCAATTCTTCAAAGTTATGAGTTAGAACCAGGTCTACTAGAAATAATACTGCAAGATATTACGGAAGAGAAAAACTATTTACCGCTATTGCAGTTTACCCTCACAAAACTTTGGGAAGAACGAGATCAACAAAGTCACCAGCTAACTTTAAATAAGTACCAACAGTTAGGAGGTGTTTTAGGAGCGATTGACCAATATGCCGAGCAATTCTATCAAAGTGTGACACAGCAGGAGCAAGATTGGCTCAAGCGAATTTTCTTGAACTTAGTTTCCTTCGGGACAAATGTCAAGGATATACGGCAACGCGTCCCTAAATCTCAGTTATTAGAACTTGCCGGCACCCATTCAGGCAGCCGGCAAATCATCAGCGATCTGCTTGATCGTTTGATTGAAGCAAACCTGCTAGTGATTAACGAAGAAGAATGGGTTGATTTAGCTCATGAAACCTTGATGGAAAGATGGAAACGCTTTGCCAAGTGGCGTTTAGAATCCTGGCGTCAGTTGCAATGTGATGCTTTGGGTTAAGTTGCCGGCTGAAAAGTTTAGATTTGCTACTGATTTAAAGGGAATAACAACTGTCTTTTTAATCAAACCTATTTAAGGTGGTAATTATGGAATTTTCAGGGAATGCTGTCTTTATTTACTTAGTTGTTACCATCCTTACTTTAATGGTGGGAACAGTTGGATTTAACTATCTGAGAATATTTCTGAAAAAGTTAATTCAGGATGAAGTTAGAAAACAATCTCTTTTAGAAAATCAAATTAAAACTGAAAAAGTTAATCAATTAGATACCGATTCTCCAGAAGTGCCGGCAGCCATTCCTGCAACTCTCCCACCCGAACCAAGTTTATTAGAAAACAATAAAGTTGCAGACGCAGGTTTAACCGGCACTCTGGGGGAACTCAACCCCCATTCTTTCGAGCCGACTATTCCCAAGAAGTCGTCAGAAACTTTTATTCAAGAAAAAAGTAATTTTTATCAACCTGAATTTGTTGCTAAAAAATCCTCGATAAAAAAACCTGTTCCAGGAAATTATAAATGGAAACGATTCGGCTTAGCAGCAATTTTGGGATGCTTAATTTTTACAATTCTTTTATCGCCGGCTCTCAAATCTTTAAGTGAAAAACCTGCCAGAGTCCTTGCCGCAGCAGATTCTATGTCTGTTAATATGCCAGACGTTCCAAAACCGAAGCCAGTCAAGCCAATTTTAAATTTAACAAACCTTAACAAGTTTTTGCAACAAAAAAATTGGCAAGCAGCAGATCGAGAAACTTATGAATTGGTTTTGAAGCTAGGTGGAGAAAAATCGCAATCCAGAGGATATATAGACTATACAGAAATCGAAAATTTACCTTGCAGTGAATTAAAAACGATAGATAAGGCTTGGAGAGAAGCCAGTGATAAAAAATTAGGCTTTAGCGCCCAGCAAATTATTTATAAAAAGCAGGGACAAGATTGGCAAAAAATGTACAGCAAAGTTGGCTGGGGAAACTTAAAAGGTCAAAAATTTAAAAGATTGGTTGATAAAGAACTCAACAGGCAAAGCCAAAAATTGGAATATAGAGATGGAAGGCAACCAAACTTTAAAAATCCGCCAGTTGGCCACCTTCCAGTAACCATCGGCTGGGTAAGAGGAAAAGAATTCCCACAATTTGCACAATTGTGTAAATTTTAGGCCGGCATAACAGAAACTCTTGCAAAAATACCCTCAATATAAATCTAGTAGCCGCAGATAAACTATCTGCGGTTATCTGTTTATACCTTAACAGCAGGCGCTTGCCAATATCTGCGGTTAAAAAATCCAACCATTCTGATTCCAAATTATCGATGTCCACCTAATAAAGTTCGCAATAAACCTCCTAAAAGCAAGCCTAACCAAGACGTTCCAGCCAAAATGAGAAACGTGTGAACCTTGCTAAAGAATTGCTTTAAATCTTTTCCCGCCGCAGCAACAGCCCAAGCTGCAGCCAACACCCAAAATAACATCCAAATTGTAATCAAAGGCCAAAGGTATTCTATAGGATAGAATCCCATCAAAGAGAAAATCCCAATTCCAAACCAAAGCAAAGCCGAAAACACAGCAAAAACTAAAAACCAAACCCCTCTCGACACGACAGCCGAAGCCCACATCGAAGTCCAAGCTAATGCCAAACTCGCAGCCCAAGTCGCCATTACAGCCCAAGACAAACTCCAACTCCAAGCCAAAGCAACTGCCCAATGCGAAGCTGTAAACCGACCTATCAGGGTGTAAATTAGGAACACTCCTATGAGCCACAACCAAGGAATCGTTCTGATTGTTTGCGGTGAAGACATAACTGCTTTATTACCGGGTATCGGGTAAAAGCTGCGGAAAATAGTTGCTATCTTAACAACCTCCTAACAGCCGGCCTTAAACACAAGCCATTATTGATGATACAAAACCGTTGCATTCGATTTCGCACAACACTATTTATGAAGTTGAGTAAATCGGCTTTTCTCCTAACCTTGAGCGTCACACCGGCACTGATCAGTGTCCCCACATCCGCTCAAACCAAATTTGCAGACATTCAAAATCACTGGGCAAAATCTTGTATTGAACAGCTGACAACTCAGCAGATCATTGCCGGCTACCCCGATGGCAGCTTTCGCCCGAATGCGCCGGTGACGAGAGCCGAGTTTGCGGCTTTAATTAATAAGGCATTCCCCAATACTGCGCCGGTGCGCGATGCCAGTTCTTTTAACGATGTTAGCGCCAGTAATTGGGCTTACTCCGCAATTCGCCAAGCCTATCGCACCGGCTTTCTTTCCGGTTATCCCAATCAAGTCTTTAATCCCAACCAAAACATTCCCCGCGTGCAAGTGTTGGTAGCACTGGCAAATGGATTGAAATATCAGCCAAGCCGGTTTGCGCCTCTTACCTTAAGTACGACATTTGAAGATAGCGCAGATATCCCAAACTATGCTTTAAATGCCGTCGCTGCTGCTACCGAGAAGCGTCTTGCAGTGAATCATCCCAATGTGCGCTCACTGAAGCCAACTCAGCAAGCTACTCGCGCAGACGTGGCAACGTTTTTGTGTCAAGCTTTAACCGGCAACTCCCCGTCTACAGTGCCGGCACAGTATATCGCCCAGGCAACTACAACAGAGTCGGGGAAAGCTTGGGATCAAGCTAAACTGGTACACACGCTGCCGGTGGATAGCACGATCTCCAACAATATGTACACGGCAATAACCTCACTGGCTATTAGTCCCAACAACCAAGTTTTGGCCATTGGCAGCCACAACCATGAACGAAACGGTGGCGGAGATGAGAGTACCCTTTCCCTGTGGGATTTGCAAACCGGCCAGTTGGTGCGTACCTTGTTTAAAGGGGGAGCCGGTGAATCATTTGGCCCGTCTTCCCAAGAGCCTGAAGCGGGCTTGACTGGCGATATTATTGGGTCAATTGCCTTCAGTCCCGATGGTAAAACCGTTGCTGCCGGCTTATCGAATAAAACGATTAAAATCTGGAACGTGCAAACCGGCGCAGAAGTGTCTACCCTCACCGGACACACCTACGCGGTTCGCACAATCGCCTTTAGTCCGGATGGCAAAACCCTTGCTAGCGGCAGTTCCGATAAAACCGTCAAACTATGGAATCTGCAAACCGGCCAACTCATCCGCACCTTGACCGGGCATTCAAACAGAGTGACGGCGGTGAAAATATCGCCCGATGGGAAAATTCTTGCCAGTGGCAGTCAAGATAAAACGATTAAACTGTGGGATCTCGGAACCGGCCAAGCGCTTCGCACGTTAGATAATGAAGGCGCGGTGGGAACGCTTGCCTTTGTTGCCGATGGCCAAAACCTCGCCAGCACTTGCGGTTATGAATGTCTCGCCCAAGCTGACGATCCAACGAGTGTTCAAGCGTTAAGACTGTGGGATTTAAAAGCCGGTCGGCGTATTCCCTTGAGTAACGAGCCGGCTTACCAACGTGCTTGGGTTTCCCAGTTGAGTCCAGATGGGCAGATCCTCGCGGGTTATGTTTATCTTCAACCGCCTGGTGGCACCGGCAGAAATCAGGCGATTTTGTGGAGTTTGGCAACGGGGCGAGTTCTACAAACGATTGAACCGGGGGGAGGGCCGTTTGCGTTTAGCCCGAACGGTGAGGTTTTTGTCAATACATTGTCTGGTAAAGGCGTCCAAGTTTGGCGTTAGGGGCATAGCATTTGGAGCAATCTATGATGGCTCGAATTAAATAAAGAATATTAACCCGAATGCTATGCCCTTTGGGCACGCTGCGCTATCGCCCTGACGACTACCTTGAAAAAGTGGTGAGCTTAACCAGAAATTTGGGATATTAACGAGAGGAGTTTGCAATTAACACGATGTTTAACTTTCGGAAATGGTGGTTTGGATTTGCATTTTTTCTGGCTTTATTGGTCACCGTTGCGGGACAGCAAATTCCTGCATCTGCTCAATCAAAGTTAAAAGATGTTCAGGGGCATTGGGCACAACCGTGTATTGAACAATTGTCACAAAAGCGGGTGATTAATGGTTATCCCGATGGCAGTTTTAAGCCAGATGCACCTGTAAACAGGGCTGAGTTTGCAGCAATGGTTGACACGGTTTTTCATAATGCAACGGCTATCAGAACCGGCTCTGAATTTGTGGATGTGCCGGCTAATCATTGGGCTGCCCGTGCGATTGGCAGCGCTTACAAAACCGGCTTTCTTTCTGGTTATCCGGGTCAAATTTTTAAGCCGGCTGAAAATATTACCCGTGTTCAAGCTTTAGTCGCTCTAGCAAGTGGCTTAAAATATGCGCCGACTCGGTCTGCATCTGACACTTTGCAGGCAGCGTTTTCTGATGCTGCGGCAATTCCTGACTATGCCAAAACCGCCCTTGCTTCTGCCACAGAAAAACAGCTTGTTGTTAACTATCCTGATGTTAAAAAACTTAACCCTAATCAGCTAGCAAGCCGAGCTGATGTGGCAGGTTTTTTATGTCAAGCGCTGGGAATTTCAGGAGGAGTTCCTTCGCAGTATATCGCGCAGGCCGGCAAGCCAATTCCAGCCACTCCTACTGGAGGCGGTTCAATTAATAGAAATGGAGAAATTCGAGGGGTTTGGCTGACGAATATTGACAGTGAAGTTCTATTTTCTCGCGCCAACCTTTCTAAAGCGGTGCAACGTCTTGCTCAGCTGAATTTTAACACAATTTATCCTGTCGTTTGGAATTGGGGTTATACGCTCTACCCTAGCAAGGTTGCAGAAAAAGCCACTGGAAGTTCCATGAGGTTAGTGACGCCGTTAGAGGCATCTGTTGACCCAAGTTGGGAGGTGGAAAAACGAGATATGCTCAAGGAAGTTATAGAACTAGGGCATCAAAAAAAATTAACAGTTATGCCTTGGTTTGAATTTGGCTTTATGGCACCGGCAGATTCTGAATTAGCCAAACGCCATCCTGATTGGTTAACGAGCCGGCGTGACGGTTCCAAGACTTGGAAAGAAGGCATACATCAGCGGGTTTGGTTGAATCCTTTTCACCCAGAAGTTCAGAAATTTATCATCGATTTAGTTGCGGAAATTGTCACCAATTACGATGTAGACGGAATTCAATTTGATGACCATTTTGGATTGCCCAATGAATTTGGCTACGATGCTTATACAGTTGAGATGTACAAAAAAGAAATTGGTCAAGATCCTTCAACTGACCCTAAAGAAACTTTCTGGGTACGCTGGCGTGCTGATAAAATCAATGATTTTATGGGGCGGGTTTTTCAAGCTGTAAAAGCCCGGAAACCAAATTGTATTGTTTCTGTGTCTCCCAATCCTTTGCATTACGCTTTACCGGCTCATTTACAAGACTGGTTTACTTGGGAAAGAAAGGGATTCGTCGAAGAAATTGTTGTGCAAGTCTATCGAAACGAACTCGACCGATTTATTGCTGAATTAGATCGGGAAGAAATTCAGCTTGCCAATACTCATGTACCCGTAGGAATTGGCATTTTAACAGGTCTTAAAGGCCGCGCAATTCCCCTTGAACAAATTCAAGCTCAAGTGAAGGCTGTTCGCGAACGCCGGTTAGCTGGGGTGTCGTTCTTTTTCTATGAAAGTTTGTCGAGTTGGGCAAAAGAAAAACCGGCTCAACGTGAGGCGGCTTTTAAACGGTTGTTCCGAACGCCGGTGCAGCGTCCTAGTATGGTCGGAAGTGGCAAGCCGGCAGCTTAAGTTTTGAGTTTTTAGTTTTTCTCGTATCCTAGGGGCGATATAAAAAACGCCCCTAGGATACGAGAAATCGGCATTAAATTAGGCAACAACAGGGCCGCCGGTCACTAGCGATTCAAATTGCGCTAATAGGAATCCATCCTGATGATTTGCTCTCCCATAAATCCTTGGAAGTTGACCTGTTTCAGCCAATACTTGCCTGACTTCTCTGTTAGACACATCTGCCATATTTTTACCCGTTAGGAGGGCATTAATCGCCGCAATTCCCACTCCTTGACCGACTGCGGCATTAAATTCAACAATTCTGCCGGCAGAAGAAGAAAACCCTTCAAACCCAGAACCCGGACTGACAACGGCAAGATTAGGAACATTTTTAATTAATGCGTGCCGGATGCCAATATTAAACACGGGAGGCTTAAAGCTGAGGCTATTCATCCACCCTTGAGATTTTGCTTTTTCACCCATTCCTTTAATGCCGCCGCGCACATCAAAGTGATAAGCAAAGGATGCCAAAGCTTCACTTTCTGGAACACCACCCATGAGCATTTTTGCGCCGGTTAGCGGTTCTACAACTCCCGTGACATTGCCAGCGTGCCTGATATAAAGTTCTGAGGCAGGAGTGACAGAAGTTGCGCCAAGACTTTTTAGCCAAGTTGCGACAAAAGACATTTCTTCTAGCATTTTAGGCGTGGGTTTTCCGCCACTTCTGGCTAAGGTTTCTGCTTCACTGCCGGTGACGGCAAATAAAAGTGCATTCCAAGATAGTCTTTCACCAGGAAGGATGGCAATATTTCCCTCGTCTAAAATAATCCCTGTGTCACTAAAAGATAGCTTGGTTCCTCTAAATGAATGATAAGCTATAGAGAGCGCCGGCGAACGCACATCGATATAATCATGACCCCCCCAAAGTGTTCTAAGATTACCCCTAGGTTCTATCATTTCCAATCTTAGTTGTTCTGCTAGCTTGGCATTCATGCCGGCAGCGTGTAGGAGATATTTTTGAGCCTGGGTATCGCCAAGATTGGTGAAGCGCTTGAGATAGGTATAATCGAGTTCTTTTAGCCTTCTGACACTGAGTCCTTGCGTTTCAAAAATTAGGCTAACTGGAAGTTCAGATTCAGGCAACCCAAATGTTTGAAATCCTTTGAGTTTTTTCACGCCGGCAACTTGAGCGAGTTCCGCGTTAACGGTTGCATCAATAAACTGTTTTGCGGAATAAATCACTCCCCGAGAGGTCGTTATACTTGCTATTTTTTGACCTTCTTTAGTGACTGCCTGAATTTCTACTTTGCTGAGCAAATCCACCCCGGCTTGTAACAGCATATCTTTAAGTGCTGCATTCGCCTTACGTGGGTCAAGTCCAATCCCTATTACACCGGATCTTTGCAAGAATTCTCTATAGAGTGTCGGCGGTGAACCAAAGGTATCTAGACCTAAAGATTTTTGCAGTTCTCTGCTAACCTGACTTCTATCTAAATAAGCAAGCCCCCCTCTGACTAAATGGCCCCCAATCCCCTCTTGTAAACTGCCTTTGGACATTAACAGAACTCGCGGATAGCGATTCGTTCGGCGACGATATTCTCTAGCAGCCGCTACCAAAGCTAGAACACCTGGAACTTCATCACCATAACCGATAATATCGTAAGACCGTACATCCCTGACCATTGTTTAATAACCTCTCAAAAACTCTCAGTCCCTTCTAACACAAGTTATTACTATCCGGATCTTTTAATTAAATCCCCACATATATTTACAAGCATGAAATGCTCCCTCTGTTCAGGTATAAGTTTAGCGTGTTAATAGGAGCACTTTCCTAATATTTTTTTTGCTGCGCCTAAACTTTAACGCTCCAGACTAGACGTACAATTTTAGATTAGGCGATTAAAATCTGTTGTTTTAACGTTTAGTATACGATAAGTTAATCTATTTCAAAAATTAAATTTTTCCTAAAGTTTTCCTTCAGGCCAAGAAAGTTATCAGCAAAATTCATGGATAAAAACATCTTTCTTTGAAAGAAAAATGGGCGACTGCCGGCAAACACAGCCGCCATCCCAACCACTAAGAAATTTTAATGGTAGAACTCTAGCAGAAATCCAAAAATCCTACAACCAAACGCATAAAACAGCAAACTTCATCTGTATATACCTAACGGCACACTGCGCTAGCATCTGTGGTTAAAAAATCCAAAAAACATCAAACTCACACAAAAGTAAACTCTGCCGCATTCAGGGTGTAGCTACCTAGCTTGGCAATGTCAAACACCCCACCGGCTGTCGTGTCAACATCCGGATCGTAACCCAGAACACGCTCAGCAGAAGCATTAGTGTAGATAAAGAAAACAGCTCCACCGGCACCACCGGCACCCGCACTTGCTGCGCCGGTTTGGGTAGATAAAGTAGTATTCACCAAGTTTGCGCTATTAACGCCCGGTGTATTCATTACAATTAACTCGTGAGTGCTAATGTTATCAGCAGCCGATGTGATTGTAATTGCTGAAAAGCCGGCTGAATTTAAGTTGCCAAACATCGCAGAGGTGAACTGGAATTTATCGCCGCTGTTAAAGTCAGTAATGGTATCCAAACCTTCGCCGGCAATGGTGTACATAAACGTATCATTGCTACCATTGCCGGTTAGGGTGTCATTACCAAGACCGGCCAAAAAGATGTCAGGGAGCTGAAAATAAAAAGGATTGGTGATAACAGAGCCGGTGAGAGCGTCATTACCAGATCCGCCTAACCGCACGCTGCCATTCCTTTCAAAAGCACCGATATCAGGCGTTCCGGCGCGAATTACCCCGCGTTGATCGGGTGCAGTTGCGCCCGGATCACCGGCATTGATCGCAGGACTGCCAGAGAGCAAAGCATGAGTTAACGTAGTGCCGCCATTGTCTTGCAGGGCGCTAAGATTGGCAGAAACATTCACTTTATTGCCGGTGGTTGTGCCGGCAATGGTTGTGCCGGTGGTGTTGCCAATTAAGTTGTAGCCTTGTGAAGTCAAGGTGCCACGAAAATCAGGGCTATCACCGACACTGTTGCCGGCAATGATCGTGTTTTTAGCATTCACCGTGCCGCTATTAGAAATGCCGCTGCCATAAGCTGCTGAGTTGCTGGCAATAGTGCTGTTGATCATATTCACGGTGCCGCCGATATTCAAGATGCCACCGCCGTAGGTAGCACCCCCGCCGGAGCCTATCGCCTGGTTGCCGGAAACGGTGCTATTGGTGAGATTGATGATGCCGTTTGCGTTATAAATGCCTCCGCCGTCGCTTGAGGTAACCTCAACACTACCGTTGAAAGCCGTATTGCCCGAGATCGTGCTGTTCGTAATGTTGACTGTGCCGGCGCTATTATAGATGCCCCCGCCGGCATCATTCGCCCTGTTATTAGAGATAGCACTGTTATTAACACTCACGGTGCCGCCATTATTCAAAATGCCGCCCCCATACATACCGCCCCCAAACCTTGCAGAACCATTTGCAATTGCTAAGCCATTGAAGGTGGCACTCTTGCCACTGTTAACCGTGAAAATGTTAAAATCAAACGCAGAGGCAGAACGCTGCACGGTCAGGAGGTTAGCGCCAGGGCCGTTTAAGATGACATTATTGTTAATCGCCGGCAGCACTGACAGCAGATTAATTGTGCCGGTGATCGCTCCTAAAGAGATGGTGTAGGTGCCGGCAGGGGCGTTGTTAGCATTAATCAGCGCTTGTCGCAAAGAACCAGAACCGGCATCGTTGGCATTGATCACCCGCCCGTCATCATCTAAAATCTTGCCGGTTGCCGCATTTGGAGTGCCTACCGTGTAGCCGGCTGCCGCTGAAAGGGTTAGATCCACTGTCTCATCTGTTTCAATCGCAAAATCAGCAGTTGGGATAATTGACAGGGTAGCCGTGGCAGAACCGGCAGCGAAAGTAACTACGCCACCGACTGCTGAGTAATCATTATTTGCTGAAGTGGCGCTGCCGGCTAAGGTAGAATTCACTGTAAGAGTGCTACTCAGCGGTGTATTAATGCTATCGGTGCGAGTGAAGGTGTACAGCAAGCCACTGCCACTGTCTTCATAAACACTTGCTGTCGTTGCTGCGACACTTACCGTTGGATCTGCCGGTAAGGGTGCGTTGACGTTGAAGGTGCTTGAAGTCGCGTCAGCAGGGTTACCTGTCGAATCCAAAACCTGATTCGTGAGCAGATCCACTGTGTAGATGCCATTATCAACAAGATCCCAACTCCCACCAGGGGCGTTAATTTGATAAGTGGCAGTAAGCGGTGTGCCGGTGCCGGCAGGGTTAACGCTAACAAATGTTGCCAACTGCTTATTGCCACTTGGCGTCGTTACCTGGATATCATTGTTATCCAAGCTGTTAACATCAATCGCCGCGTTGTCTGCATAATCTACCGTAAACGTGTAAGTCGTACTGCCGCCTTGGGTGATATCTGGGGCTTGGATTGCTGCGCTGGGAGGTGTAATATCAGGGTCATCATTAATAATGGTATAAGTCGTTGTTTGTTGAGAACCTAACGTTATCCCGCCGGCAGGATTAACTAATCTTAAATTAATTGCTTCATCCGGCTCATAAGTGGTATCGCCTACAATTGGAATCAGCACATCTTTGCTGGTTTCCCCATCCGCAAAGGTAATCGTGAGTGGCAAATTATTCGTGTAATCATTTGGGGCGGTGGCTGTGCCGGCAGGGGTGTCTAATTGCACTCCCACACTCACAGCGCCGTAGCTGCCTCCTGTACGGCTAATTTTTGCAATGGCAAGACTCGGAGTGCCGGTGTCGCCCTCATTGCCGGAGAAAGTTGCTGTTGTAAATTGCAACTGCCCCGGTTCATTATCTTCAATCGTTAAAGTTGCCGTACTTTGGGCACCTAATGTTGCGCCGCCGGTAGGTGCGCTTAAAGTTAAATTAACTGTTTCGTCGTCTTCGCCTAAACTGTCATCCACGATAGGAATCAAAATAGTTTTAGGCGTATTTTCACCACTGGCAAAGTTAACTGTAATTGGCGTATTTGTATAATCATCTGGAGCAGTTGCAGTGCCATTACTCAAATTTACTGTGGCACTCACTGCCCCATCACTACCGCCGCCACGAGAGACGGTTACTTGAATCACCGGCGTCCCATTTTCATTAACCGAGAAGTTTGCCCCACTGAATTGCAAGGTGCCGGGATTGGGCACTTCGTTGTCTAAAATCTCTAAAGTGGCGGTACTCTGCGCCCCAATTGTTGCGTTGCCGGTGGGACTTGCCAAGGCTAAGTTAACCGTCTCGGTTGCTTCTAAAAGGGTGTCCTCCACAATGGGAATGGTTACAGTTTTGGGCGTATTTTCCCCATCGGCAAAGCTGACTGAAATCGCCGCACTGTTATAGTCATTGGGGGAAACTGCCGTACCATTGGTTAGCGTCACCTGTGCCCCAACTGCACCATCAGTACCATTTGTGCGCGTCACTGTTACGGTTGCCACCGGCACTCCATCTTCATTAATTTTAAAGGTGGCAGCACTAAATTCTAAGGTGCCTGGTTGCGGCACTTCATTATCTAAAATTTCCAA
Source organism: Microcoleus vaginatus WJT46-NPBG5 (assembly GCA_019359355.1). Lineage (GTDB taxonomy): Bacteria > Cyanobacteriota > Cyanobacteriia > Cyanobacteriales > Oscillatoriaceae > FACHB-68. The sequence goes on from JAHHHM010000011.1 coordinate 143,701, forward strand.
AGTGGCGGTACTTTGCGCCCCAACTGTTGCGCCGCCGGTGGGGTTGCCTAGCACTAAATTAATATTTTCATTGCCTTCTAATAATGCATCATCTACGATGGAAATATTAAAGGTTTTTGGTGAATTATCTCCGTCGCCAAAGTTAACAGTTAGGGGTGTATTGTTGTAGTCATCCGGGGAAATGGCTGTGTCATCATTCAGGAAGATTTGAGCGCTAACTGCCCCCGCATTGCCACCGCCACGCGTGACTGTGATCTGCACAACCGGCGTCCCATCTTCATTAAAAGAGAAGTTGGCTGCGCTAAATTGTAAAATTCCAGGATTAGGCACTTCATTATCTAAAATTTCCAGCGTGGCGGTACTTTGCGCCCCAATTGTTGCGCCGCCGGTAGGACTGCCTAAGGTTAAATTAATAATTTCATTCCCTTCTATCTGGGTGTCATCGACGATGGGAATGTTGAGTGTTTTAGTGGTTGTGTCGTTATCGGCAAAATTAACGGTAATGGGTGTATTGCTGTAGTCGGCTGGAGAAACTGCACTGCTGTTGCTGAGTGTTACGGTTGCACTGACTTCCCCCACACTGCCTCCTGTACGGCGCACACTCACAGTGATCACCGGCGTCCCATCTTCGTTAACAGAGAAGTTGCTCGCGCTAAACTCTAAGGTGCCGGCATCTGGCGTGGGTGTGGGAGTGGGTGTGGGAGTGGGTGTAGGAGTGGGTGTAGGAGTGAATATCGGGCTAGGCGTCTGGTCTGTCGGGGTGGGGGATGGAGTTGCCGGAAAGTTGTTGCCGGTGAGAGTGCGACTGTCTACATTCCTCAACACTGCAAAATACCGTCCCGTCGCGATCTCCTGAATAACTGTATCCTTGGCAAACGCATCACTGCCTTGAAATATTGTGATGTCGTCGAAGGTTAAATCGTCAATTAACGAAATGATGTCTTCGCCGGCTTTAAAATCTATAACGGTGGCAGCATCGACGAGATTAACCCCACCTGTACTTTTGCCAAACACAAATGTGTCTGATCCTTGTCCACCATTGAGGAGATCGGCACCGCTATCGCTGATTAAAGTATCACTGCCGGCACCGCCAAACAAGCGATCCGCGCCGTTGCCACCCCGCAGACTATCATTCCCGTTATCTCCATAAAGAATATCTTCGCCTTTTCCGCCGTCTAGGGTGTCATCGCCGGAGTTGCCCAGTAAGATATCGTTATCTAAACCGCCATACAGCAAGTCGTTGCCGCTATCGCCATAAAGCACATCATCCCCACTATCGCCTGTGATGCTGTCGTTGCCTTCTTTGCAGTAAACAACGTCTCGTTCTTGGCTGCCGATTAAACTGTCAAAATTTGGTGTGCCGGTGATAACTGCCATCTATTCCTTATATCCCTAAATGATGAGTCCGGTGAATGTTCACTAACTCTGTTATATTCGGTGCTGGGTGACACCCGCCACTGTCAAATTTGAGGCGGCGATCAGAACTGGGGTTAAGGATGTTAAAGCACAAGGGCATTTTAGGGAAATCAACTTTTTTACTGTTTCTTATTGGCTGTTTCAATAGCTTTGTACCGGCATTCTCACAACCCATTGTGCCGGCATCCGATGGCACCGGCACAGTCGTTACTCCCAAGGGAAATCAGTTTAATATTACCGGCGGACAGTTATCGCGTGATCGGGCTAATCTTTTTCACAGTTTTGAGCAATTTAACCTTGATGCCGGCCAAGTGGCTCATTTTCTTTCTAATCCAGCAATTCGCAATATTTTAGCTCGGATTAATGGCGGCGATGTGTCTTATATTAATGGGCTAATTTCTATTACTGGCGGCAATTCTAATTTATTTTTAATGAACCCAGCGGGTTTTGTGTTTGGTTCTAACGCTTCTTTAAACGTGCCGGCTTCTTTTTCCGCAACGACGGCGAACGGAATTGGTTTTAATTCTCTTTGGTTCCGTTCTGTTGGTGCAAATAATTATGCGACGCTGAATGGATCTCCTAATTCTTTTGCCTTTGCAACCGCTCAACCTGGTACAATTTTTAATTTTGGAAATTTGGCTGTTTCTGGAGGGCAAAATTTAAGTTTTTTGGCGGGAATTGTTGTAAATGCAGGAAGTTTAAGTGCGCCTGGAGGTCAAATTACGATTGCGGCTGTTCCCGGTGAGAATGTGGTGCGTCTCTCGCAACCAGGAATGTTATTAAGTTTAGATGTTGCAGCCGGCATTCAGGGACTCGAAGATGAAAGCCCTGTTAATCCGGTTTCTTTGCCTCAACTCTTGACAGGAGGTGGAAGTCATGCGAACCAAATTGCCTTGAATAAGGATGGGCAACTTGAATTAATTGGTTCGGGAATTCGAGTGGAACCCGGAGATGTTGTAATTTCTAATAATTCATTCAATAACAATCAAAAATTAGCGATTAATTCCGGCAATGCCTTACTAGCAGCCGACAATAATTTAAGTTTAGTCGAAAGTCAGTTACGCACGACGGGAAATTTAAATTTAATTGCTGGCAATACGGTGACAGTACGCGATAGTTTGACAAATCCGTTTAGTGCGGTTGCTGGGAGAAATCTTTATGTTCGCGGAACAGAAGCGATTGATATTTTGGCGCTGAATCATCCAGGGATGCCGTTCCAAAGTGGGGGAAATATGACTTTTGTAACAAACGGCGTTTTTTCTGGAGATGCTCGGTTTGCCAGTCAAGGTAATTTTTCAATTCTTAATGAAGCAGGAGATGCTGGCAAGTTTATCAGCTTTTTTGACCCAATTATTAGTGCCAATGGAGATGTAATTTTTGGAGATTACACCGGCGTTGCTCTTAAAATTGAAGCAAAAGGCAGTATTACCGGCGGCGATATTACAATTACTGGCCCAGATACAGATATTTCTGGCACCGATCCTGATATAGCAATTTTAAATAATAGCGCGGCTTTAATTTTACGCTCTGATTTAACAACTTTAGCAAATTCTGCAAATGCTCTAGGAGAAATCCTCGAAGAAGGAACAATTTTCAATATAACCGATGAACCGATTACCAATGGAATTACTATTAACAATATTTTAACCGCAGGAGGGCCGGTTATTTTCTCCGGTGCCGGTGCGATTACACTGGGTTCAATTAACACGCAAGGTGGAATTATTAATGTTACGAGTTCCAACAGTACAATCACCAGTGCGGGTTTATTAAATAGCAGCAGTAGCAGTGGAAGTGGCGGGGCAATTACGCTAAATGCGGCTGGAAATATCCTCACCAGTGAGATTAGCGCTCGTTCTAATGCAACACCTCAAATTGTTGCAGAAACAGGGCAGCCGGCAATGGGTGGGGATATTACGATTACTAGCATTGCTGGCAATATTGATACAACAGCCGGCATTTTAGATGCGTCTTCATCTGCCGGCACAGGCGGGGCGATCACACTGAATGCGCCGGGAAATTTAACGACGAATAACATTGTTACAAACGGGGGCAATATTTCCTTTTCAAGTAGCGCCGGCAATATTAATACCGCAGCCGGCATTTTAAATACATCTTCATCTGCCGGCATAGGAGGCTCAATTGCACTCAATGCAGCCGGAAATTTAACAACGGCTGAGATTAACACAAGTTCCGAAACCGGCACAGGAGGAGCGATCGCATTAACCGCTGCCGGCAGTTTGACAGGAGGGAATCTTTCCACAAAAGGTGCCGGTGGAGGCAACTTGACAATTGCTGCCGGTGCAACCGTGAAAACCGGCAATCTTGACACCAGCGGAAGTGCGGGAAATGGTGGTAACGTTACCATTAATTCGCCGGCGGATATTGTTGCCGGTTCTATTAACGCCCAAGGAGGCAGCGCCGGCATCGGAGGCGCAGTATCGCTGACAACAGCTTCTTTTGTGCGTTCAACCGCCACTTTTATTGAGCGTAACGGGACTGACGCTAGCATTTCCACTGCTGCCGGTGCCGGTGGAGGGGGAGTTACCATTACTCACGGGGGCGGTTGTTCGAGCGATCCAAATTGTCTTCCCCTTGCGCCGTTTATCGTCGGAAACGCTTCAGTAAACGGCACATCTGGTGCAATCTCTACAGCCTCAGACAATAGCATTTTGCCTCAGCAATCCTTTGCCGGCAGCTACACACAAAACAATATTCAAATTATTACAGCAACCCCCGATCAACCAACCCCAACACCCCCACCAACAGAACCAGAAATCCCCCCCACTGACAATCCAAACTCAAATCTAGGTGAGGAAGATCAAAATCGGCTCTCTAGAGATATTCAAGGGAATGCTATTGAACTTTACGACAGTATTGACCGACCTTTTTTAGATAATATCGCGTCCGGTTTAGCCGATCTTGAAGATCAAGGAGTTTTGAGGGCGAGTATTCTCCGCATTGAAATTGCCAATGCCCTTGATCAAGGCTTGTTAGAAGATGCGGTGCTGAAAATTGAAGAACTTCGCACTCAAGAATTTCAGCAATATTTTGGGGAGAATTTCTCCACCGGCTTAGCTGCGGATAATAGCATTAGTAATCTCAAAAACAAGTTGCTCACTGTGGCAGAGCAAACGGGAACCCAGCCGGCTGTAGTGTATGTATTTAGTCGGCCCGAAAAGTTGGAATTAGTATTGCTCACACCTAACGGCGAACTCCTTCACAAGATTGTCCCGCAAGCACAGCAAGAGACACTGCTGCAATCCGCCACTGAGTTTCGCAATGAAATTGTTAACCCGCGCAAACAGAAAACGAAGAGTTATTTGCCCTCAAGCCAGCAACTTTATCAGTGGTTGATTGCACCCCTGGAAGAAACTTTAACCGCGCAAAATATTGATACATTGCTGTTTTCAACGGAACCCGGTTTAAGATCGCTGCCGGTGGCTGCTTTGCATGATGGCAGCCGATTCTTGATGGAAAAATACCGTCTTAGTTTAGTTCCCAGTCTGAATTTAACGGATACCCGCCCAGGTTCACTCGAAGCCACACAAGTTTTGGCAATGGGGGCGTCGCAATTTGAAACCTTGGGTCCCTTGCCGGCGGTGCCGGTGGAATTGGCAACTATTACGACAAAATTATGGCCTGGAAAATCTTTTCTCAATTCCGATTTCACCCTAGAAAATTTGCAGTCTGAACACGCTCAAGAAAATTTTAAAATTATTCACTTGGCAACTCACAGCGAGTTCTTGCCAGGAGATCCGACTCAATCTTACATCCAGCTATGGAACTCTCAATTAAATTTGCTCCAGCTGCGGCAGTTGAACCTAAATAGTCCGCAAGTGGATTTACTGGTGCTGAGTGCTTGTCGGACTGCGCTGGGAGATGAGCAGGCGGAGTTGGGTTTTGCCGGCTTGGCGGTGCAAAGTGGGGTAAAAACGGCTGTGGCGAGTCTGTGGTACGTCAGTGATCTTGGCAGCTTGGCGTTGATGCTTGAGTTTTACCGGCAACTGGATCAAGTCTCGCTGAAAGCTGAGGCGCTGAGGCAGGCACAAATTGCCATGCTAAACGGTGAGATTCGTATAGAAAATGCTCAGCTGCGCGTTCCCGGTTTGGCTTCAGGGGTGCCCCTGCCGGCGGAACTGTCTAAACTGGGTGATGTGAATTTATCTCATCCTTATTACTGGGCGGCTTTTACCATTGTTGGCAGTCCTTGGTAAATCATCATTATTTAATTTGGGGAATTTTATTGCTGGAGTTCCTGCTGGTTTTGATGTTCAATGCGATAAATCGCAACGCCGGCGTTGACTGTGGCAACGAATAGCAACATCAGCGCAATCACTAAAACGAATTTCTCCAGCCCATTCATCCCATGCGGTTCTAAATAATCTGAGTTTTTGTCCTGTTCAATAACTGGATTTTCATCAGGGGTTTGTACTTGGGTTCGTTGCAGATCAGGCGATGCGGCTTGCGGGTAATGACCGTTAAGCTGGGATTGCTGTTCAGGAATTAAGTCTGGCATGAATCACTCCCTGCGGTTGACAAATGGATTACCCCACACACAACCGTGGTGAGGTTTGAGATCGATGCACCCGTTGAAAATCTGACGTTGGGGCAATTCCGCCGCCTCTTGCTGCGGCACCGTAGCCGGGGGAATTGCGGTTGTGTGGCGTGTTTCTTTATTCAGTCTTTCTATATATAGAGGCACTGTCCGGGTTTTGGTTGTGCCATCGGTTACGCAGAGATTGAGACTGCCGGTGCCGGCGCGTTTGTCTGCTTTGTCTAAAGATGACTGGGTTCTCGCCGGCAGCGCGGGGATTTGGAGATTTTGGGTGGCAGCCGGTGATGGAAAAAAACACCCCGGAATTGACTCAGAACTCAGCATTGGAATGGATACAAGTTGGCGTTAATCACTCCTTCACCACTTAAAGCACTCTCTAATTGACTCAGAACTCAACACTCAGCACTTGAATGGAGCGAGGACGCTCTGCTTTATTCTTTGACGTGCCTGTGTCGGTGACAGTTGCGCGGTTCAATTAAGTTTTAGATTAGTTATTTGCCACTTTATGTAAATTTATTGTATTTTTTTTAATCTTCATCTTGACTTGACGCCCAAGTTAAGCGTTAAAGTGAATCTTGGTAAACTTGTGTCGTTTCCATAGATAAAAATCGATGCAAGCAATTATTCAAGTGAATGATCGGCTGAGGGAGCGCGTTTTATCTTCTCTCCTGCGTAAGTATTTATACCCGATCATAAAGAGATATTACTGTTACCATTGCTTATTCCTTGAGATCAAAAATTTAAAGTTAAGCGATCTGAAGTTAATCTATTATAGAAATCTTAAAGAAACATTAATTTGCACTCGCCAATGTGTCTGGGTTAACGGTGGAACTTCAGACCGGCTGTGCTTTGGGCAGAATGGTTGTTCAAATTTGAGAGGTAACGTGGATGAGTGAGCTCCTCCTCCAGACAGTTTGGTTTATTCCTTGTTATGCCTTAATTGGCGCGGTGATCGGTGCGCTTTGGTCGCCGGGAATTATCCGCCGCACCGGCCCACGACCGGCAGGCTATCTCAATGCGTTAATGACGTTTTTAGCATTTGCTCATAGTGTAATTGCACTACCGGCAGCCTGGAATTATGGGCCACAAGAGATATCTTTTAGCTGGCTAAGTGCTGCCGGTTTAAATCTCTCAATTGACCTGGAAATCTCAGTCGTCAGTGTTGGGGCAATGGCGTTAGTAACCGGGTTAAATTTCTTAGCCCAAATTTACGCCGTTGGTTACATGGAGATGGACTGGGGCTGGGCGCGGTTCTACGCGTTGCTAGGACTATTTGAAGCTGGGATGTGCGGTTTAGCCCTGTGCAACTCTTTATTCTTTAGCTATGTAATTCTGGAAATCCTCACCCTCGGAACCTATTTACTCGTTGGGTTGTGGTTTAACCAGTCTCTCGTGGTGACAGGTGCTCGTGATGCTTTCTTAACCAAGCGGGTGGGCGATTTAATTCTGCTGATGGGAGTTGTAGCTTTATTGCCCATCGCCGGAACTTGGAACTATACCGAACTGGCTGAATGGGCCAAAACAGCGTCGCTAGACCCCACCGTTGCAACCTTGTTAAGTCTGGCTTTAATTGCCGGCCCTCTAGGTAAATGCGCTCAATTCCCCTTGCATTTGTGGCTAGATGAAGCGATGGAAGGGCCGGTTCCCAGTACAATTTTGCGTAACTCAGTGGTGGTGTCTACCGGCGCTTGGGTACTGATTAAATTGCAGCCGGTTTTAGCGCTGTCGCCGGTGGCATCTGTTGTAATCATCTTCATTGGTGCGGTGACTGCAGTGGGGGCTTCTTTGATTGCAATCGCCCAGATTGATATTAAGCGATCACTTTCCTACTCGGTTAGCGCCTACATGGGTTTGGTGTTTATCGCTGTGGGAACTCAGCAAGACGAAACTGCGCTGATATTGCTGTTCACCTATGCGGTTTCGATGGCTTTGTTGGTGATGAGCACCGGCACCATTGTTTGGAACAGTATCACTCAGGATCTCACACAATATGGCGGTCTGTGGTCGCGCCGGCCTATTACTGCACTGTGCTATATAGTTGGCGCTGCCGGTTTGGTTGCAATGCCGCCTTTAGGGGGTTTCTGGGCGCTGCTGCATATGGTTGATCACTTGTGGGAGAGAGAACCCTGGTTGGTGGGGGTTTTGCTGACAGTTAATGCCTTAACTGCCTTCAGTGTCACCCGCGAGTTTGGTTTAATTTTTGCCGGCAAACCCAAGCAAATGACGGTGAGATCGCCTGAAGTTCACTGGCCAATGATGTTGCCAATGATGATTTTGACGGGCTTCACCTTACACGTTCCCTTGTTGTTACTGAATTGGTCACTGTTACCAGATTGGACAATTGTCAATCAATTAGCTGCCGGTTTGCTAATTTTATCCACCGTACTCGGTTGCGGCGCTGGCTCACTCATTTATCTGAATAACAGTTGGCAAAAGCCGGTACAATTGCCTTCAAAAGCACTGCAAGACTTTTTTGCCTACGACCTTTACACTGCAAAACTGTATCGTCTAACTATTGTATTTGCGGTTGATTTAGTCTCCAAGACTATTTTCTGGATTGACCGCTATATCGTTGATGGTTTTGTAAATCTTGTGGGCTTAGCTACAGTTTTCAGCGGTCAAGGTTTAAAGTACAATGTTTCCGGCCAAACTCAGTTTTATGCCCTAACCATTCTTGTGGGAGTCGCTGTTTTAGGCGTCCTCATGAGCTGGCCATTCTTACTCTCTCATTTTTCATTCATGAGTGCCGGTTAATCAACAATCGCGCATTGGATGGAATTTTAAATTCTTTGAAGGCGGTTCTAAAAACCAACTCACGCTGAATCAGCAGAATGATTTGATGAACACCTTCTAAAACTTTTCCAGATCAATTGTCAACATTTCACAGGAATCGTCTGAAAATGAATAGTTTCTCAAGAAGAAGTTTGATTAAATTAGGTGCCGGTGCCATTGGAACAGGGGTGTTAGCTTCTCAACTAGGTTCCAAATTGACTTTTCCAGAGCCGGCAGTTGCACAAAAAACTGACTTAACCCCCGATGAATCTCTGCAAATGTTAATGGAGGGGAACCAACGGTTTGTTAATAAAAAACGCACAAGCCCCCACCAAGACTTTGAACGTCTTGCAGAAGTTGCAAAAGGCCAAAAGCCGTTTGCCTCAATTCTCGGCTGTGCGGATTCTCGGTTCCCTTCAGAAATTATCTTTGACCAAGGATTAGGCGATTTATTTGTCTGCCGCGTGGCAGGTAATGTTGCCACACCAGAGGAAATTGGCAGTCTAGAATTTGGCAGCTTAGTCTTAGGAACAAGAGTGATTGTAGTGGTCGGCCATAAAAGATGTGGAGCGGTAGAAGCAACAATCAAAGGCGCTCAGGTTCCGGGTCAAATATCTAGCTTGCTCGATGCGATTAAACCAGCGGTAGAAAAGACTGAAGGACAAGCTGGTGATCGGCTAGAAAATGCAAGTAAAGCTAATGTGATGCTTCAAGCTGAGCGGCTGAAATCATCTCCAGTTCTATCTCAATTAATTCAAGAAAATAAACTGAAAATCGTAGGCGCTTATTACGATTTAGATACCGGGATTGTAACTATGGTGAGTTAAAACCTGGATGCGTTGATTAATGGCTAATTATTAAAATAGAAATCAATAATTAGTCATTAATGATTAACAAAGGAAAAGCAGAAAAAGAACAAAGGACACTCTATGCTTAGCACGCTGATCTGGTTGCCCGTAGTGGGTGCGGCTCTTGTCGGATTTTTACCTGGAAACCTCAATGCAAATCGGGTGCGTTTTGTCGCAGTAGCAATTGCTTCGGCTATCTTAGTGTGGACTTTCTGGTTGGGAAGCCAGTTTAATTTAAATGTTTCCGGCTTGCAATTTCAGGAATATTTACCCTGGATTCCCCAATTAGGGTTGAGCTACAACTTAGGGGTAGATGGCTTATCTTTTCCGTTACTAGCTTTAAGCGGCTTGCTGACATGGATTGCCATTTACGGCAACGGTGAGGGCGTGGAACGTCCCCGGCTTTACTATGCTTTGATTTTTCTCGTCAATGCCGGCATTGCTGGGGCTTTTGCCGCGCAAAATCTGCTGCTGTTTGTTTTATTTTACGAATTGGAATTAATTCCCCTATATCTTTTGATTGCGATTTGGGGTGGTTCCAAACGCGGCTATGCCGGCATGAAATTTCTCATCTACACAGCGGTATCGGGAATTTTAATTCTCGCAGCCTTTTTGGGAATGACTTGGCTGAGTGACTCTACCAGTTTTGATTTTGATGCAATTCTCACCCAAGGATTACCCTTAACCACACAACTGATTCTACTCACCCTTTTGTTAATCGGTTTTGGCATCAAAATTCCCCTGGTTCCCCTGCATACTTGGTTACCCGATGCTTATGTTGAAGCTTCGCCGCCGGTGGCAATTCTTCTGGGTGGAATTCTCGCCAAGTTAGGGGCTTATGGATTAGTGCGCTTCGGATTACAACTATTTCCTGAAACTTGGACAATCGTGGCACCAGGGCTATCAATTATTGGGGTCGTTAGTGTTCTTTATGGCGCACTCAGTGCGATTGCTCAAAAAGACATCAAACGCATGGTGGCTTACAGTTCTATCGGTCACATGGGCTATATTTTAATCGCTGCGGCTGCCGGCACCCCCCTTAGCCTTCTGGGATGTGTTTCCCAAATGGTTGCCCACGGTTTAATTTTGGCAATTCTCTTTTATTTGGTGGGCATTATTGAGGACAAAGTCGGCACTCGCGAATTAGATTTGCTCAACGGCTTAATGAATCCGATTCGCGGTTTACCGTTTGTCAGTGGGTTGTTAATTTTAGGCGGAATGGCAAGTGCCGGCATCCCTGGACTCGTCGGTTTTATCGCTGAATTTCTCGTCTTTCAAGGCAGTTTCCCAGTCTTTCCCATACCCACGCTGTTGTGTGTCATTGCCTCCGGTTTAACCGCCGTCTACTTTGTTATCTTGCTCAACCGCACTTGCTTTGGCAAACTGGATAACAACTTAGCCTACTATCCCAAAATCAAATGGCCAGAACGCATTCCAGCTTTGGTTTTGGCAGTTACTATTTTCTTACTTGGAATTCAACCCAATTGGTTAGTGCGCTGGAGTGAACCCACAACCACAGCAATGGTTGCCGCGATTTCAAATAATAGCAATCAAGAAATCGCCATCAACTACCCCACAAAAATAAATCCAGCAAACAATATTTCCCAAAAATAATGTCACCCTCCCCCACAAACCCCATCTATGCCTAACGGCACGCTGCGCTATTATCTGTGTTTATCTGTGTCCATCTGTGGTTAAAACATCCAAAATCAAATTAAGACTCCCCACCCCAAATCCAAAAACATCATCCTCATCTGCGTCTATCTGTGGTTAAAACATCCAAATTCCTCATTAAAAAAAAAGAACAATGGTACAAACCCCTCCCCAACAAACCACCAAACTGCCCCCTTCCCAGCATGAATTTGCCAACATCATTCACCGCCTAGAAGCCGGTGGGGCAATGCTACCAGATACCCCAGAAAACCTCATGCAAATTATCGGCATTTATAAAGCGTATGCAGTGCCGATGGATTTCTACTGGCGGGATCTACTTTATATTGCAGAACGCGTATTTTTAGACCCAATTCCTTTTTTTAAATACTTTCTGCCAAAAGAATATTTAGAACTGCATAACCACTATGCCGGTGACGATGCAGATTTGCGAGTTTGGCGCGGAGAAGCCACCGCTCATCCTGAACTTTTAGAGTTCATGGAAAAAGGGGAACTTAAAAAGAAAATGCCTCGCTTATTCCATCACCTATTACATGATCGGGTGAATATGGAATTTGCCGAAGCTTGTATGCGAGCCATGTTTTGGCACAGAGATATGGGCGGTAAATTCGATCCCTATCTCGATACCGATGAATATAAAGCCAATGCAGACCGGGCGATTAAAGCTTATTTCAAAGGCAATCCGGTGATGTTGGGGCTTTATAAACTATTCCCAGAAATGTTTATTGAGCAAGTACGCCAACTGTCTTATTACAGCAATTTGGGCTTGTTCTGGGAAGTGATGGCTCCGGTTTTCTTTGAAATGTCTGACCTTTATGATGAAGGGAAAATTACCAGCGTTCCAGAAGCCATGAATTTTCTGGTTAATGGAATTTTTGCCGTTGCCGGTCGTCCGATTTATCACCACGTTTATATTCGCGGTGAAATGTACGAAATCATCCCCAAATCTAAAGGATTTATCTGGCTGTACGAAGCTGCATTACCTTATGTAGAAGCGGTGTTTTACCGCACTGCTCCTTTCCGAGGTACAAAGTCTTACAACGCCCAAGCTAAACAAGTACCAGAAGATCAGAAAGATTTCCATTATGGAATTCTTTATGCTGATGTGTTTCCCGTGGGGACTGCCGGCATCCCGCCCACACTTTTAATGCAGGATATGCTGCATTTCCTCCCCCCCTACCTTGTGGATTACTATCGCCAACACTGTCGAGGTGAAGAAGATATGTTAATCCAATTAGGTATCACTTTTCAGCGTTCCATGTATTGCGTTACCTCTGCGGTAATTCAAGCATTACGCACCGCAACGCTTCATCCTTTAGACGATCCAGATCCCGAACACCTACAGGCAAATCGGGCGTTTTTTGAAGCGCAAATGGATCGGTTCAAGCGTCCTGAAGCTCGTTTACGAGATATTCAGCGGCAAGATTACCGATAGGAAATTACTTTTGGAACTGTTTTTCAAGATTTCCCTAAGCCGCCTTAATCAAAAGGGTGGCTTAATTTTTTGCAGGGGCGCTTGCGGTGATATAAACATCAAAAATTTTAATCTTATTTACTCTATCTGTGATATAGTTTGTTTAAATTAATATAATATACTAATAACCTTTTTGATTAATTTTACATTTGACAACTCAAGGCTTTTTGTTGGGATCTCCGACAGCTAGAACGCCAGTTCAGTTGAATTACTTGACAAAAACCACAGAATTATAATAATGATAATTCTCTCAAATCCTTCTTGATTGAGACTCTTTAGGTCAATCTTTTAACATAAGCGTTATGAGTGAATAAGGGAACACAGCTACTGATATTAAACGCCGCAGCAAGCTCGATGTCCTGTGGGAATCCTCGCGCTGTTAACTCTTTACCCGAATTACATCTTCTCAGAGCTGTAAGAAGATCATCTTTCCAGCGGCGAAATACTGCAACAGCGGCTTCTGCCTCCGGTGATAATCGTCCATCCAAGAAGTTGAGAATTGCACCTGCTCCAATTAGGTCTTCCAAAGCAGGTCGTAAACTCCCATCAGGCCACCGCTCACCAGCGGGGACAATAGCAATCCTAGTTCCATGAGCCATCGCAAACTGTGCGATCGCTTTGCTGTTTCGCAAGCACCCGGCTAGTGTCGTCGTAGATCCTGTGTTCAAAGTAAGAGTGGCACCATTGGGTGAAGGCAAGACAAGCTTAGTTCCAGCCGGAATATCAATCAGGGAGACAGGTGAAAGCGAGTAGCTTTCTTTTAATTTACGGTTAAAACTTGCCAGCTCTGCATTTACAGACAAAGCATAATCGACTGCTGATTTATCCTTCCATCGGTAGGGAAAGATTATGGCTCCATTATTAGTTGCGATGTCAACGCAGGTTGAAAAAGACAAAATATCGACAATGACCACCACATCACTAACTGGAGCTAGCTTAACAACGCCTTGCTCACCCCACTCGCAACGAAGCTCATACTCTGATTGGTCAAAATTTATGTCCATGTACAATGCCCACTGTTTCCTCTACATTTTCTACAATAGGCTCCAACATTCGAGTAATAACATCAAGGTTATGGACAAATGCCATTTTCCCACAGCAATCTGAATAATGCTGTGAAAAGTGAGCTTCTCTACCGGCTTGGGGTTTCTTCCCGCACCGGCACAAGCTTCGATTTTAGATATCGCACGAGTAACCAGGTGAGAACACAGCCGATAAAATAGTGCGGGAAATCCCACCACACAAAGGTTGTACCTAGTAGCAACCGGCCTAACGTTGTTGCTCGGAAGGCTTGTAAGAAGGCCGGCTGCCACAACTGAAGGAACTCGATCGCTGAGGTGATGATGAAAACTGCGGACGCAACCTTTACCGGCAGCACATTGGGCCAAATGAAAACTCCCAGCAAGATCCAAAAGGCTTCGTAAACAACATCGCCGGCATAATCGTAAACCCATCCGCTCAATGGCCCGTGATATGCCTTAGTCGCCAATCCCAACGGAACCATCAGGATCGAGAGGATGAGGATTACGGTTCGATAGGTGCGAAATCTTTGGGCGTGGGACATGGGGAATATTCTGGTTTTGCCGATTCTAGGGCACTTAGGCACTTGGCCAGGGTTCTGTGTTTGAGACTAAATTAAAATACTGTAAAGAAATGTTATCTTTCTATTAACCTTTAAAACAAAGCATTAGCGTCCACCCTAGAGATTCCTATAGAACTTCCCATGCAAATACGGTTTCCTCAAAGACTTTTAATATCTGTCATTGCATTCATCCTGGCTCTGTCGGTTTGGGCCTTTGCACCGGCTGCTTATGCTTACGAAAATCCCGACTTGCTGCCCGACACTCAGACAGCCGTGATTGATTTGGCCAAATCTCTCACCGACAATCAGGAAGCAACACTAGACAAAGACTTAGAGCAATTTGAAGCCGAAACCGGCTGGAAACTGAGAGTTTTAACTCAATATGACCGGACACCTGGCCGTGCGGTGAAAAAGTTTTGGAATCTAGATAATAAGAGTGTTCTGCTTGTTGCCGATCCGCGTGGCGGCAATTTGCTGAACTTTAACGTTGGCGATGAGCTATACCCCTTGCTGCCGCGCACTTTCTGGATCGAGTTGCAAACCCGCTTCGGCAATCAGTTCTTCGTGCGGGAGGAAGGGGAAGATCAAGCCATCCTTCAATCTTTAGAGTCTGTAAAAACTTGTTTGCGTAAAGGTGGCTGTCGGGTTGTGCCGGGACTGCCTAGAGAGCAATGGATTCTCACCCTGATTACTTCCGTACTGGGTGGAATTATCTGCGGATTTGCCGCTCAACCCCGTGATGGAAAAGTATTTGCATGGCAGTGGGCGTTAATTTTCTCGCCGCTGTGGGGCATCTTGTTCATCGCTTTTGGGATCGGGCCGGTGATCACCCGCACCTCGGAGTGGCTGCCCTTATTCCGCAATATTATTGGGTTTCTTCTGGGTGCATTGGTGGCTTACCTGACGCCGATGCTCAAACAATCTTCTGCAAATTCTGAAACCTAGAGGCAGTGGGGCGCACAAGACCGGCAAAGGATTTCTCTTTCTGTAGATCCGAGCGTCCCGAATGACTTGAGCCGCTGAAAACTGATCACCTCATAAGTCTTTAACCGGCTTTGAAAGACAGGCAGGGACGCCGGCACTACATCTCTTAGCTACCGCCGTAACCCACCGTATTTGAGCAAAAAGTATGTCCTGTAGCGTTATTGTGTAGCTTTTGCCAAGGAATCGCGTAAACTTTAGTTTGGAGGTACGGCATCCCTCTGCCGTTATAACCCGGCAGGGTTTAACGCGAGTTTCATGCCGCGATTCAAGATGGAATGGCATATAAGCGACGCCCAAAGTCTGGGAATTATTGACCGCGAAATTGGCGATCACGTTTTTTCACCGGCAGAGTACGAAATTGTGCGTCGGGTGATTTACGCAACCGCCGATTTTGAATACAAGTCTTTGATCGGCTTTTCTGAGCAAGCCCTGCAAGCCGGTGCCGCAGCATTAGCGGCCCGCACGACGATTGTGGTGGATGTGCCAATGGTGCAGGTTGGCATTGCCCCCCTGATTCAGGCTACGTTTGCCAATCCCGTGTATTGCAGCATGGAAGCCATTACGCGGCCTCAAAAAGAAAGAACGCGTGCGGCTTGGGGCATTGAAACCCTAGCCAGACGCTATCCAGAGGGAATTTTTGTCGTGGGACAGGCGCAAACGGCTTTGACAACTCTTGTTGAATTAATTGAAGCCGAGGAAATCAGGCCGGCTCTAGTCATTGGCACGCCCTCTGGATTTGTGGATGTGGATGTTGCAAAAGGGCGTCTCAATGACTCCCTAGTTCCTCACATTCGGATTGAGGGACGTAAAGGCAGTGCGGTGGTGGCAGTTGCCATTGTTAACGGACTGGTAGACCTGGCATGGCAGGCATACGGTCAAGAGACGAATACGGCGATGTCATGAAATATGGGGATTGGGCATGGGGCATGGGGGATTGGGCATGGGGCATTTGTTCCTTTAGCCCCTCTTTACTAGTCTCTAGTCCGTGATTGCCGCTTGCGTTTGGCTTCGCGTAATTGCCGGCTGATATCGATAAACTCATCCCGCCGCAGGTAAGGATAGTCACTTACCCAAATATTCTTATTGGGAATGTAAATGTCTGAGTATTTGGAAATTCGGCTTAAATCCGGTTGATTGGACATCACTAACATCAGCGCCACTTGACCTTTCACGATCTTTTCGTGCTCTTTACGCAGGGGCACTTGCATTTGGGTGGAAAAGCCGGTTTTATCTCCGACTTCTAAATTGAGCCGGCGCTCTCGATTCTCCACGATCACGAGGTCGCCTCTGGTATTGACGGTTTCCTCTTGACCGATTAAATCATCTGTGAAATAAACATCCAGAACGCGTCCTTGCCAAAATCCAGCATACTGATAACGCCGGCATTCAACATTACGGAAACTGGCTACGGCAACGGGACCCCACAGCCAGTAAAGGCTTGCGGTGATCCCTAATAAAAATACCAAGCCGCCCCCACCGCCGTTGTTGCCGAGTGCAAGTCCCGCCAGCCAAATTATCAGCACGGCTACCACAGAGATTAACAGCCGCTTTAAGAAATCTGGAAACTTGCCGGAATAGTAAGCATATTGAGCGCCGGTGGCAACGGAGGGGATGAGCTGTTCAAAGGTTTTGCGAGTTAATGGGATGAGCATGGGTTGTGTCTTCTGTCCGGTGTCCCTGGTTCTGTGTTACAGGATCTTTTCTAAACCATAAACGAGGGATT
Source organism: Microcoleus vaginatus WJT46-NPBG5 (assembly GCA_019359355.1). Classification (GTDB taxonomy): domain Bacteria; phylum Cyanobacteriota; class Cyanobacteriia; order Cyanobacteriales; family Oscillatoriaceae; genus FACHB-68. The sequence goes on from JAHHHM010000011.1 coordinate 160,726, forward strand.
TGAGTTGCAGGACTTTACGAATGGCGAGTAAGACACCGGGCATATAGCAAGCGCGATCGCTGGTGTCGTGACGCAGGGTGTAAACTTGACCGGCAGCCCCGAAAATGACTTCTTGGTGGGCAATTAAACCGGGGAGGCGGATGCTATGGATGCGGATGCCTTCGTCTGCGGTACTGCCTCTGGCACCGGCAAGTTTTTCGCTTTCCTCAACTTGGGGTGGGTTGAAGGTTTTACCTAATTCTGCGAGTAATTGGGCGGTTTGAATCGCCGTCCCGCTGGGGGCGTCGGCTTTTTGGTTGTGGTGCAGTTCGATAATTTCTACATGGTCAAAATACTGGGATGCCTGAACGGCGGCTTGTTGCAGCAGTACCATGCCGATGGAGAAATTTGGGATAATCAGACAGCCGGTGCTGGCTTTATCGGCAAATTCGGCAAGATTTTGCAGTTTTTCCGGACTTAAGCCGGTAGTGCCAACAACCGGCTTGACGCCATAAGCAATTGCAGAGCGGACGTTATCATACACCGTTTTGGGGTGGGTGAAATCTACCATCACACCAATCTCTTTTTGCTGGGCGGCAAAGGCTAGCATCGATTCGAGATCGTTGGTGATCGGAACTTCTAATGGTTCAATACCGGCCAATTCACCGGCATCTTGACCGACGTATTCTGGATTTCGGTCAATTGCACCGAGCAACGTCATATCCGGCGCTTCAGCAACTGCTTTGATCACTTCGCGGCCCATTTTGCCGGCGGCACCATTGACAACTACAGGGATGGGGGAATTACTGCTCATAAATTTATCTGGAAATGCAATTGGGGGTTAGGGGATGGCAGCCGATGATGAGAGTCTTCATCTAAAGATATCGCGGTTACCACCTTGCGAATTTTAGGGCAGTTGGGTGTGGCAGTAAAAGGATTGCCGGCATGAACCGGCTTTTTGGGGTGCCGGCTTTGGAGAAAGTTGGTTAATCTTGCCGGCAGATGATAATGGCCTGACGCTGGGCTGTAAAATGAGAGACGGCAATCTGAAAGTGTTGAACGTCTCGGAAATCTTGCGATCTCAAATTAGGTTAATAGCTGTTATTTTTGAGGCTCGTTGCTGCCGGCTGAAACTATTTCCTATTATAGGTTCTGCCAAATTTAGATAAGATCAAAAATTCGCGCATTCAAAATCTAAAATCGATATGACTCTGACCGCACAAGCCAGCCCTGTCCCGAACTTAACTGCCCGTCGTGCCGTTTTTCCCTTCACCGCCATCGTTGGCCAAGAAGAGATGAAACTCGCACTGTTGTTGAATGTAATTGACCCCAAAATCGGTGGGGTGATGATTATGGGAGATCGCGGCACCGGCAAATCGACGACGATCCGGGCGCTTGCTGACTTGCTGCCAGAAATTGAAGTTGTGGCAGACGATCCGTTCAACAGCCATCCCAGCGATCCAGATTTGATGAGCGATGCCGTGCGAGAACGGCTGGGGCGTGAAGAAACCGTGCCGGTGGCGAACCGCAAAGTGCAAATGGTGGATTTACCATTGGGCGCAACTGAAGACCGGGTTTGCGGCACTATTGACATTGAAAAAGCCCTCTCTGAAGGCGTGAAAGCTTTTGAACCGGGTTTGCTTGCCAAAGCCAATCGCGGCATCCTCTATGTGGATGAAGTCAACTTGCTGGACGATCACTTAGTCGATGTGCTCTTAGATTCAGCCGCTTCTGGTTGGAATACGGTAGAACGGGAAGGCATTTCCATTCGTCACCCCGCCCGTTTTGTGCTTGTCGGTTCCGGCAACCCAGAAGAAGGAGAATTGCGTCCCCAATTGCTAGATCGTTTTGGGATGCACGCAGAAATTCGCACCGTAAAAGATCCGACTTTGCGCGTGCAAATTGTCGAGGAAAGATCAGGTTTTGATCAAAATCCCCAAGAGTTTTTAGAAAAGCACCGGCATGAACAAGAAGCCTTGCAACAACGGCTGGCTGACGCCCAAGAATTGCTAAAATCGGTGCAAATTGACTATGACTTTCGGGTGCAAATTTCCCAAGTTTGCTCAGAATTAGATGTGGACGGATTGCGCGGCGATTTAGTTACAAATCGCGCAGCCAAAGCATTAGCCGCCTTTGAAGGACGCACAGAAGTAACAGTTGATGATATTCGCCAAGTGGTTACACTTTGCCTGCGTCACCGGCTGCGGAAAGATCCTTTAGAATCGATTGACTCAGGCTACAAAGTGCAAAAAGTTTTCTGCCGCGTCTTTGGATTAGCAGAGCCGGCAGACGAAAAAGTAGCACAAGTAAACGGAGCCGGTAAACGATAAAAAACTAACCGCAGATTACACAAATATCACGCATTCATCTGCGTTTATCTGCGGTTAAAAAACTCAACCATAACAACCCATGCAAAAGCGAATCCTCGGCATAGATCCAGGGTTAGCCAAATTAGGATTTGGGGCAATTTGCTGTGAACCGGCTGCCGGCGGAAACATTGCCGGCACCGTTTCTGCATTAGATTTTGGAGTCATCCAGACGCCTGCCGGTGAGGAAATTGGGCGGCGACTCTGTACTATTTATGAAGACTTGCACACTGTCATCAAACAATTGCAACCCGATTTAATTGCGATAGAAAAATTCTTTTTTTATCGCATGGCAAATACAATTCTGGTAGCACAGGCGCGGGGTGTGGTGATGTTAGTAATCGCGCAGTGTGAAGTGCCCTTAGTTGAATATACGCCGGCACAGGTTAAGCAAGCACTCACCGGCTATGGCAATGCGGATAAAAAGGAAGTGCAAGAAGCCGTTGCCAGGGAATTAAATTTAGAAACTTTACCGAAACCGGATGATGCCGCCGACGGTTTAGCTTTGGCTTTAACAGCATGGTTTCAGCGGTAACAAGAAGATTAAGTTAGAAAACACTCAGATATTTGTTGCTCAGCTTTTCTGGGAAAGGATTTTTTGCAAGTGAAATGGTGGATTTCTAGAATTGACTGAGTTGATTGTGTAGAGTGTAAAATAAGAGTTTAATTTCAGCAGATAGAATATGAACAGAAAGTTACAGCAGTTGTGGCAATCATTCATAAAAAATACCAAAAATTTCTCAGGAACCCAAATTAATTGGGTGAATAAGGGAAGTGATCTTGGCAAAGATATTTGGGATTGTGCGGTTCCTTTGGTGTTACTCGCTACTCCTGTAATCGCTGCTCCTTTGGGGAAGGCTGCCCCCAAAGACCTTTTGGGATTAAATTTAACGGCGAAATTTATTAAGTTTATTGTAAATAATTACAAAGAAAAGCTTCTATTGCAAGAATGGGTAATGTTTGTATCCCAAATTGCTTACTTTGAAAGTTTTATAATGATTTTATCTATATCAGAAAACACAAATTTAATTCATAAAGTTTCTAATAATTATGTTTTGGATAAAGTTCAAAATAAAATTAAAAAATTAAAAAATCTTGAATTAACAGAAGCACAAGCAAAAGACGTACTTCGATGCTTTCACAACTCGGAATTAGCTAAAGAATTTAATGACATCTTAGAAACTTTATTGATACAAGTCGGCATGAATGTCGATGAAGCTCAACTTCTTACAAAAAGGGTAGCTTGGGGAACCCATCGCTACTTAAATAAAGCGCTTGCCACTGTGACTGATAGTGTGCCGGCGCTGAGGCAACTCTATCGGGATAGATGGCGAAAAGAAAGTGATAAATATCACAATTTGGATGAATATTTAGAGAAACAAATTGCAGAGAAACCGCAAGAAAAAGTTTTTAATGAATCTTTTACATTTCAACAGATTTATGTGTCGCTGCAAGTGAAGTCGGTTGATCAAAATGGGAAAGTAAAGAAAAACGCCGAATCAGTTAATTTAGAAGATTGGGCAAAGAGTTTATTACTGGATCAAAATAAACAAAATCAAGTCATATTTATCCAGGGAGGGCCGGGACGCGGAAAAAGTGTATTTTGCCGGATATTTGCAGATTTAATCAGGCGAAAAATACATCCAATCTGGACACCTATTTTAATTCAGTTACGTGATATTAGCACTCTTGAAAATAGCTTTCAAAAAACTTTAGAAGCCGCGATTCATACTAATTTTGTCAACAGTGATAGCGGGTGGCTAAGCGATAAAAATACACGCTATTTATTTTTGCTCGATGGTTTTGATGAATTGCTGATGGGAGGGATAACCAGTAGACGACTGCAAGATTTTCTCCAACAAGTGGGGCAATTTCAAGAAGATTGTAGCCGTAGTTCTGAGATGGGGCATCGGGTTCTAATTACCGGACGTTCTCTGGCATTATATAGCATTGAAACACTCCTGCCATCCAATATTGAACGAGTGGAAATCCTGCCAATGGATGATGAACTTCAGCAGCAGTGGTTTGTTAAATGGGAAGAAATAATGGACGCAAGAAAAAGTCTAGAATTTCAAAGGTTTTTAAAATATGAAAATTGTCCGGAGTTTGTGCAAGAATTAGCTCAAGAACCTCTGCTACTTTATCTAATGGTAGCAATGCACCGGGATGAAGAAATTGAGGTGGGATTTCTTGGAGGAATTGACTTTAAATTCAAGGTTTTAATTTATGAAAAAGCTTTAAATTTGGTTTTAAATGAACAACGGTTAGAAACGCTCAATCAAAAATTAAAAGACAAAAGAATCGAAGATTTACAAAGAATTATTACGGAAGCCGGCTTATGTGTGGTGCAGTCAGGAGGTGAATGTGCGGCCATTTTGATGATAGAAGAACGACTAAAAAGTGATGATAGTGCAAAAGCACTGCTTGAAGAAGCTCAAAAGCATTTAGGAGAAAGTGCGCTTAAAAATGCCTTGGCCATGTTTTATTTACAAATTGGCTCAAAGGAGGGTTCTGTTGAGTTTTGTCACAAGAGTTTTGGAGAGTTTCTCTGTGCAAAACGCATTAAAGAAAACTTAATTGACTGGACAAGGTCAGGAATTAAACGGCAAAAATTTTATATTTCTGACAAGCAGTTTGATTGGGAAATTTACGATTTACTAGGATATGGCGGACTAACTCCAGAAATTGTGGAATATTTAACCGCTTTACTGACAACTGATGGTGAATTTCGCCCAGTGGAATTGTTCCAGCGTTTAGAAGACTTTTATCTACGCTGGAGTGATGGAGAATTTATTGATGCACGTTCAGAAAATTGGCCTCAGAAAAAAATGCGGTTGCTGAGAGATCAAGTGAACAGCAGTGAACTTGGACTGAGACAGGTAGATATCTATGCTGGACTGAATGTGATGATTTTGCTATTGGAATTAAATCGTTTTGCTCAGTCACAGGATGAGTTAAAAGATAAAGTTGTTTTTTATCCTTGTGGTCAACTCGATACAGAAAATTTTGATGAATTCAGGCTGCTTCGCATCATTGGTTACTGCAATTGTATCGATATTCTTACTTTTAGCAAACTGATTGCTTCATTTTTGAGCCATGCCAACCTCAGTGGTGCCAACCTCCGCGATGCCAACCTCAGCGGTGTCAACCTCAGCCGTGCTAACCTCAGCCGTGCTAACCTCAGCCGTGCCAACCTCAACCGTGCCGACCTCAGCCGTGCCGACCTCAGCCGTGCCGACCTCAGCGGTGTCAACCTCATCAATGCCGACCTCATCTTTGCCGACCTCAGCGGTGCCGACCTCAACCGTGCCAACCTCATCCTTGCCGACCTCAGCGGTGCCGACCTCAGTCGTGCCGACTTCAGCGGTGCCGACCTCAGCGGTGCCGACCTCAACCGTGCCAACCTCATCCTTGCCGACCTCAGCGGTGCCAACCTCAGGTGGGTCAACCTCAGGTGTGCCAACCTCATTGTTGCCGACTTCAGCCGTGCAAACCTCAGCCGTGCCAACCTCAGGGAAGCCAACCTCAGGCATACCGATCTCAGGGATGCCAACCTCAGCCGTGCCAACTTCAGCCGTACCAACCTCGAAATGGTTCGCTGGGATGAAAAGACAAACTGGGAAAATGTCCAAGGCTTAAAAACAGTCCGAAACGTCCCTGAAGCACTCAAACAACAACTTGGTCTGACGTAAACCTCCCCACCGGCTCTCATTCCTATTAACTTCAAAATCGTAAAACTGTCTCAACACGCAAACGATTAATCGCGGGAATAAAGCAACCGGCAACGTTGTAGCCATTCTGAAGAGAAACGAAGCCTCTAGACTGCCGACTATCTATGTATATCCACTTATACTCAACTGGGGAAAATATTTATAAATAAATGTTACAAAGTTGCATAAGATAATGACATTGAGAAATTATTAATTTTTTGCGACTCACATGATAGCGGATCGATTTCCCTGGCTAACTGCAATAGTCCTGCTGCCACTCGTTGCGGCAATGCTCATCCCGTTTCTGCCCGATAAAGACGGTAAGCGCGTGCGGTGGTATGCACTGGGCGTAGCTGTTGCAGATTTTGCCTTAATGTGCTTTGTTTTCTGGAATCATTACAATCCCAGTAGCGCTGCATTTCAACTCGTTGAGCAATATGCCTGGGTGCCTCAGTTAGGCATAAACTGGTCAGTTTCCGTCGATGGCGTTTCTGCCCCGCTGGTGCTTCTGGCAGGATTAGTCACGACTCTCTCGATTTTTGCAGCGTGGCAAGTCGATCTCAAACCCCGCCTGTTCTATTTCCTAATGCTAGTGCTGTATTCGGCACAGATTGGGGTATTCGTAGCGCAAGACATAATGCTGCTATTCATTATGTGGGAAGTCGAACTGATTCCCGTCTACCTCCTTGTCTCGATTTGGGGAGGGCAGAAGCGTCAGTACGCTGCGATGAAATTCTTAATTTATACCGCTGCTGCTTCTATTTTTATTTTGGTTGCTGGCTTGGGAATGGCATTCACCGGCAACAACTTCACCTTCGATATGGTCGAACTCGGCTTGAAGGATTACCCACTAGGTTTAGAATTGCTGCTTTATGCCGGCTTGCTGATTGCCTTTGGCGTCAAACTCGCCATTTTCCCTCTGCACACCTGGCTACCGGATGCACACGGCGAAGCCTCTTCTCCGGTATCAATGATATTAGCCGGCGTCCTGCTGAAGATGGGCGGATACGGCTTAATTCGCCTCAATTTAGGATTGCTTTCTGACGCACACGTTTACTTTGCGCCAATCTTAGCAATTCTGGGCGTAATCAATATTGTCTACGGTGCGCTAAACTCTTTTGCCCAGACGAATATGAAGCGTCGCCTCGCCTATTCGTCCGTTTCTCACATGGGATTTGTCCTATTAGGAATTGCCTCATTTACCGACTTGGGAATCAACGGCGCAATGCTGCAAATGATTTCCCACGGTTTAATTGCCTCCTTACTATTCTTTTTAGCCGGCGTGACTTACGATCGCACCCACACAATGGCAATGAAAGAAATGGGCGGAATTGCTCAAGCCATGCCCATCGTCTTTGCCCTATTTACAATGGGTGTGATGGCATCCTTGGCATTACCGGGAATGAGCGGTTTTGTCGGTGAACTCTCGGTTTTTGTGGGAATCACAACCAGCGATATCTACAGCTCAACCTTCCGCACCGTAACGGTTTTCCTCGCTGCCGTGGGAGTCATCCTAACGCCGGTTTATCTGCTTTCAATGCTGCGGCAAGTCTTTTACAATTCTGGTGAAATACCCACCTGCGATATTGCACCAATCTGCGATCTGGGTGATACAGATTTGAAGAATCAGGGAAATCAAGCGCCGGTTTGCTTTGGTACAAATTGTAGCTTGCCAATCGATTCAGAATTTACCGATGCCAGACCTCGTGAAGTATTTATTGCAGCTTGTTTTCTCGTATTAATTATCGGCCTTGGCGTCTACCCGAATATGGGGATGAAGATGTACGATGTCAAAACAGTTGCAGTGAATACTCAGGTTCGCCAATCTTATATCCAAATCGCAGAAGCCAATCCCCAGATTTATGCGAAGAGATTCTTAATTCCAAAAATTGCCCAGTCGGATGTTGTGCCGGTTGTGAAAATTGCCGAAGGTGCTTCCAGATAAGCGCTGCTTAATTAATCTTTGATAGCTGATAATCGGGGCATTTTGCCTAACAGGTGATCAGCTATCTTTTTATTTGTGGGTTGTGGTTGCCGGTAATCAAAATCCGCTTTTACCTTTGGCATTGCCTAAGCCTAAATTAGGGTAAGGAGGGAATAGAGAAGTCAGTAAACAAACGCACATCATAAGGTGCAGTTGCTAAGGAATTCACTAGCTTCTGATCTAAAGTTAGCAGTGGTGCTGTGACTCGCAGGGAAAGAGCAACATAAGAGGCATCGTAGGCAGAAATTCCGTAATTTATGGCGATATTAACCGCTTCTTTCATTAACTCAGCCGTGGAAGTGACGCGCAAAGACATACTTTTAACGCTAGCTAAGTCTGCCGGCACATCCGCAACAGCATAAAGTTTTGCCCGAACATATTTCCAAAGGATATTAGCTATTTCGATATAAAACAGGTCTGGGATAAAGAATTCTGTGCCAGGAATAGTGAGGTGAGCAAACAGTTGATTAACTTTTGAAGATAAGGGATCGGGAACAAACTGCTTAATTCCCACACTCGCATCAACAACGCACCGCAAAGGAGTTGTCATCTATCCCGATCCTCTCTCAGTAAAGCAGTGCTATCTAGCCATTCAACATTAGCATTGTCAGCATGGCGCTGTTCTCGTCGCTGCTCAATTTCAGCAAGAATTTGTGGGGTGGCTTTACAACGTTCTTCCCAAGTGGGGTCAGTTTCGGGGGAAATGAGGAATTTGAGGGGAGGTTGGGGCTTTTGTAGGGCTTGTATTAATAAATTGATGACTTGTTCGTTGATCGGTTGATGGTTTTGGTTCGCAAGTTGCTGAATTTGTTCCATTAATTCATCGGGTAGGTTATCGATAGTGAGGATTGCCATAATGTACCCCCTAGCAGTGTATTCATCTATGTTTATTATATTTGCACCTTGCCGTTAAATCAGTCGTGCATCAGTCCTTGTTTTGGGAATTTAATTTTAGCTTAATTTAGCTTGAGTTGTCTGGATCTGCTCATCTTGCTGTCCTGCATACCCCTCAATAATCCATCTATTCAAAAATTGCTTGTAAATCTAAAATAAATGCCGGCAGAACATCTTCACCCGATAACGTTGCGGGAGATTCTAAAACTTCAACTTCTCGATTCTGGCGATAAATTTCTACTTGTCGAGTTTTGGGATTAATTAACCAACCCAAACGCAATCCATTACTCACATATTCCTGCATTTTTTCCCGTGTTTCTTCCACATCATCTGTTTCCGAAACCAGTTCGATTGCAAAGTCGGGACACAACGGCAGGAATTTCTTTCTTTCCTCTGGAGTCAAAGCTTCCCATCGCTTTATGCTCACCCAAGAAGCATCGGGGGAACGAGTGCCACCTTTAGGTAACCGGAACCCTGTAGAAGAATCAAAGGCTTTTCCTAACTTTGTTTGTCGGTTCCAAATCCCTAAATCAATATAAATCTCGAAATTGCGGTTGCCGGTTTCTCCTCCTGTCGGTGGCATGATGATTAATTCTCCCGTAGCTGTGAGTTCTAACTGCAAGTCTTGATTAGCCGCAGCAAGTTGTTCAAACTGTTCGTCAGTCAATTTAAGAACCGGCGGTAATTGTAAAGTAAAACCACTCATGATTAAGTTCGTCCTATTAAAATAGTTCTTCGCTCAAATTCATGCACTTTTATACGAATATTGCAATTGTAATCCTTCTCTACTGAAATAACTATTTCTCAGGGTAGAGGAAGACGGCACGAAAGAATCAGACTTCTGGGGATTAGCAGTTCAGTTAATTATTATCATCATACGCGGTAAGCTAGAAGCTGAAGCGAATTGTTAAAGTCTAGATAGCTGATTATGCTCACTCGTTGGTTTATTCTAGGACTGTTGCTGATACCGGCAGCCTCCATCTCAATGCCGGCAACAAATTCAATTGCAACTACAAAAAATAGCAATATGGCATTTAATCTCAATACTTATCAGTGGAAAAACCGGCTCTTGCTCATCTTTGCACCCGCAAAAGACAATCCCGACTACCAACGGCAGATGCAACTTGTTGAAGGGAAGCTTGCCGATTTCAAAGAGCGAGATTTAATCGCCATTGAACTATTAGCAAAAGGCACAAGTCAGACAGAAATGCAAACGCTAAATGAAGCGGAGGCTGCGAGTTTGCGTTCTGAATTTAACGTTGCTCCTGAAGAATTCCGGGTTATCCTGATTGGTAAAGATGGCACTGCAAAGCGTCGTGATCAGAAGCCGGTTGCGCCTGAAGTGATTTTTAACGAAATTGATGCCATGCCAATGCGCCGGCAGGAAATGCGAGATTCACAGCGATGAGTAGGAAAGGAAAAGCCAATGTCCACTTACGATCATATCTATGACATTGTCCGCAAAATCCCGCATGGTCGAGTTGCAACTTACGGACAAGTGGCAGATTTGGCACAACTTTATGGGAAAGCGCGTTTGGTGGGATATGCGCTTTATCGAGTGGATATGCGTTCGTCAGATATTCCCTGGCATCGGGTAATTAATGCTAAGGGGGAGATATCTCAGTCGCCTTTGCGATATGGCACGGACTGCTTACAGCAAGTGCTGCTGGAAGAAGAAGGGATCAAGTTTAGCGCTGAAGGAAAAGTTAATTTGCGGGAGTATTTGTGGCGTCCTGAAGTGCTGCCGGCGTGAAAATTGTAGAAGTTGTAGAGACAAAGTTGAGCCTGCCTCTACAACTTTAGAAGTGGATTAAGCGTAGATTGATGACCTGCTCACGGTTGCCAGTGCTTCAACTAAGCTGCGAACTGCTGCAATCATGGCAACTTCGCTGTCGAGGCGATTGATCGCGGAACCGACGCCAACACCGGCAGCGCCGGCAGCAACGGCTAAAGGTGCGGTGACGTTGGAAATGCCGGAGGCGCATAACACCGGCACGGAGACGGCGCGGGAAATTTCATAAGCGGCTGCCAAGGTGGGGGCGGCTTTTTCAATTAATCCCAAAGTGCCGGCGTGGGTGGGGGCGCTGCTGGTGCCGCCTTCGGTTTGGATAATATCAGCGCCGGCTTTGACGAGTTCCTCTGCCAGTTTCACTTGCTCGTCTAGCGCCAGAATATGCGGCACGGTGACAGACAGGGTAATGTGAGGTAGCAGGGAACGGGTTTCGTGAGTCAGTTGCAGCACTTCTGCTGCTTCAAACCGGCGTCCTTGGGCGTAAAACGCATCAAAGTTACCAATTTCAATCAAATCCGCACCGGCTTCTACTGCCGGCACAAATTTTGCCGGTTCCACGGCAGAAACACAAATCGGTAAATTTGTCAACTGACGCGCCAACCGCACTAAATTTGCATCAGCGGCAATATCCACAAATGTTGCGCCGCCCAACTGTGCAGCCCGAACCGTGGCAGCCACGCGATCGGCGTCAAAATTGGTTAAACCACTGATAATTTTAAGCGCCCTGCCTTGGTCGAACGCACGTTGTAGGGAATGGATGGTCATAGCTCTTTTTCCAGCTCAAGCAATCGTTAGAACTATTATTTTGTCACTCTCTGGGGCTAGAAACCAGAGGTTGTTGATTTTGGGTGGTTTTGCTTTGGCTGAGTGCGGTTCGCACCGCTTGCTGGTGAATGGGGATCTCAATCGAGAACGTCGATCCTTCACCCGGTGTGGAAACACACTTTAAGGTGCCCCCGTGTTTTTTGACGACAATCTGGTAGCTAATTGATAGCCCCAAACCTGTACCAGAACCGACAGGTTTCGTTGTAAAGAAAGGATCAAACAACCGGCGGCACACGTCTTCAGTCATCCCAGGCCCATTATCAGAAATCTGAATCATCACTCGATCACAGTTAATAACTGCCGTATGAATCCGAATGGTGCTGAGATTATGTAAAATACTTTCTACCGGGCGCTTGCGATCATACTCATCTAGCGCATCAATAGCGTTGCTCAAGATATTCATAAAGACTTGGTTCAGTTGGCCGGCATAACACTCAACTTCCGGCAAATTTCCATAATCTTTAACGATTAAAAGACCTGAATGCCCTATCTTGTCTCGAATGCGATTTTGCAAAATCAGCAGGGTATTTTCAATTCCTTCATGAATATCAACCGGCTTCATATCCGATTCATCCAATCTGGAAAACTTCCGCAGCGACAAAACAATCTCCCGGATGCGCTCTGCCCCTATTTTCATGGAAGCCAGCAGCTTGGGCAAATCTTCAATTAAAAAATCTAGGTCAATTGCTAATATCTTATCTTGAATATCCGGAGCCGGCTCTGGATAGTGCGCTTGGTAAAGATGCAAAAGATCAAGCAGGTTAGCGCTATATTGATCCGCGTGATCGAGATTCCCATAAATGAAGCTAACTGGATTATTAATTTCATGGGCAACTCCAGCAACCAACTGTCCCAAACTTGACATTTTTTCGCTTTGAATCAGTTGGGATTGTGCCTGTTGAAGTTCGTGTAACGCTGTTTCTATATCGTGAGCCTGGGTTCGCAATTGCGCTTCTGATTGCAGCAAAGCCGCCTCTGCACTGAGGCGCTCTTGAATTTCCTGTTGCAACCGCTCATTAGATTGGGTTAGCAGCCGATTCGCTTCAGAAAGGGCGGATGTCCTTTGTTCTACCCGTTGTTCTAATTCCAATGTGAGATTTAAAAGTGCTTCTTCTGCAGCCGCCCGCTCTTTGATTTCGTGCTGCAAACACTCATTTTGAGCCTGAAGTTTTTTCGCTAAGTTGCACAGGCTCATCTGAACCGTCACGCGAGCTAAAACCTCTTCTTGCTGAAACGGCTTCGTGATGTAATCTACCGCCCCAATATTCAAACCTCTGACCTTATCCATCGGGTCAGAAAGCGCCGTCATAAAAATAATTGGAATGTCTTTCGTTGCATCATTCGTTTTCAGCCGGCGGCACGTTTCAAATCCATCTATCCCCGGCATCACGACATCCAGCAAAATCAGGTCTGGCAAGGCATACTCTGCTTTCTCTATCGCACTTTTTCCATCACAAGCCACTAAGATTTTAAAGCCAGAATCCGCTAAAAAATCGAATAGTACCCCTAAATTTGTTGGTGTATCATCTACAAGTAAGATGACGCCTTTGTTAGCATTTTCAGTCTTCATATATGAACCCACATCTTATGAAAATAAAAATTTTGGTCTGTTCTAAGCTTTGGCTTGATCAAGTCAGTTATAAACTCACTTCTCCTCTTTCTGAGTTTAACGTTTCTTTCATTGTATGATCCCCTTACATCCCATTTGCAATTCTATAAATATTTTTATTTTTAACTATTAATAACCCTATTTAATATTAATAGCAATTCCTCAGAGCTATAAGGCTTTGGCAAAATACTTTTGACGCTTTTGCCGCTGACTTCAATTTTCTTAGTGCTTGACATCAGCCCGCTAACCGCAATAATTTTGACCTGAGGATTCATTTTTTGCAACGTGCGAATTGTAGCTGTTCCATCCATCACCGGCATCATAATATCGACTAATACCACACTAATTTCGTCTTGGTGTTGAGCATACAGCGCGACCGCTTCAATGCCATCAATTGCCACAATTACTTTGTAATTATAAGCTTCCAGGGAAATCTTGGTAATATCACGAATTGAATCTTCATCATCAACGACAAGAATTAATTCTCCGTTCCCTGAGGGAATTTCATGGTGATTGTCTTGTGTAGATTCCGTTGCTGCTGCATCGGTTGCCGGTAAGTACACCTTAAACTCTGTGCCAATCCCTAACTCACTAACCAGGTTGATAAAACCGCCGTGACTTTTAACAATTCCTATCACAGTTGAAAGACCTAGGCCGGTGCCTTTTCCGATTTTTTTTGTTGTAAAAAATGGCTCATAAATTCTATCAATAATTTCTTTAGGAATTCCTGTTCCTGTATCAGACACAGTAATCACCACATAAGGCCCAACTTTAGCCTCAATATTCAGGCGAGCAAAATTTTCATCAATCCAAATATTTCTCGCAGAAATTTCTAAAGTTCCGCCTCTAGGCATGGCATCACGAGCGTTAACACAAAGGTTCATCAACACCTGATGAAGTTGAGTGGCATCGCCCGATATCGTCCACAGATCCAACAATGGGACATCTGCAAAAATCTCAATTGCTCTCGAAAATGTCTGTTTAGCAATCTGTTCAATTTCTAAAATTAAGTACCCCACTTGTAGCGTGGTGCGTTCGCCTTCTACTCCGCGTGCAAAAGACAGCACTTGTTTAACAAATGCAGCACTTCTCTTGGTATTTTTCTCTAAAATTGTTAGCAGCCGCTGGCTTTGCTCGTCCGGAAGCTTGTGTGCTAAAAGTTGAACAGCGCCCAAAATAGGCGTTAAGGCGTTATTGAGATCGTGAGCGATGCCGCTTGCCAGGGTGCCGATACTTTCCATCCGCTGCGCCCGGAGAAACTGCGCTTCTAGTTGTTTTTTTTCTGTAATATCAGTATTAACAGTCAGAATAGATTTAGGCTTGCCCTCTGCATCGCGCACTAAAGTCCAGCGGCTCGAAACAATGATATCCTTACTCTCTTTTGTGACTTGATGCAACTCACCCTGCCACTCTCCTTTTTCAGTTAAAGTTTTAAGGTTGTCTTGGGGTTGAGATACACCGGCTCGATACAAAAGTTCTAGGGTATTCTTGCCAAGCGCTTCTTCTACTTTCCATTTATAAAGACGCTCCGCTCCTTGATTCCAATAGAGAATTTGGTGATTTAAATCTCGCACAAAAATTGCATCGGTTGTGATATCTAGCAAGGCTGCTTGTTCACGGATTTTTTCTTCTGATCGCAAGCGTTCTTGGATTTCCTGTTCTAGACGCAGATTTTGTGTTTGAAGAGTTTTATTGAGATTACGAAGGCTCAAATGAATCTTGATTCGCGCTAAAACTTCTTCATGTTGAATCGGTTTTGTGATATAATCAACTGCACCCAAACTTAAACCTTCTACTCTCTGCACCGGCTCAGAAAGCGCGGTCATAAAAATCACGGGAATATCGTGTGTAGAGGAATTTGCTTTGAGCTGGCGGCAAGCTTCAAATCCATTGATGTCCGGCATGACGACATCCAACAAAATTAGATCCGGCAAAGCGTATTGTGCTTTTTCAATTGCGCTTTCCCCATCACAAGCAACTAAGACTTTAAAGTTTGCCTCGACTAGAAAATCGAAGAGCATCTCTAAATTTGTCGGAGTGTCATCTACAATTAAAATGACATTTTTACTAGAACTGTCGGTACTCATTGATGCCTCGAATATTAGGTCACAAACTCTAAAATTTGTTGCGCTTTAAAGTCTTTGACGAGTTGGCGAAGATGGGTGACAGCCGGCAACCCTTGCTGATAATCCCTCGCCTCTCGTCTGGTAGCTCACTCTACAATGCCTCTGAAAGCGGGTAGAATCGCCACAGAGACTTTCTGTGCCGGCGAAGCGACGCTTGATTGCTGCTTGTCAAATCCTGAATCTAGAGAAGAAAAAACGCTAGAGTTTTCTCGCTTTTGATAAACCCATTCCAACTTTAAGTGCCAACGCAATGTTTCTAAAAGATCGGTTTTTCCCACTGGTTTGGAGAGAAAACCGTGATCATCGGCGTGCCGGATCTGCTGCTGCTTGAAATCAAAAACGCTAGCCGAAAGGGCAATAATGGTAACTGCTTTGAATATCGGCAACAACCTCAGCTGCTGGGTAGCTGTTAATCCGTTGATTACTCGCATCACCAAGTTTATAAAAATTATATTGGGTTTAAACTGACACACTTCACTCAGCCGGTCTGAACGGGGAGAAGTGTGATAAAACTCGACTAGCGCTAAACCCCAGTAAATTAGCACCGGCACGCGGGAGGCGAGGAAGATAAAAACTGTACAACGCCAGCTTTCGGGCAAATCCGCAACCAGCCCCATTTGTTTGCCCTCTGTCAGGCAGTTTTTTGGTTTTGCCGGCTTGACTTTATCACTCACAAGCTTTCCTCCTCTGGGGCTACCGAATGCTATCAATGGCGAACAATTTTTGATTTTCGAGTTTGCTTGGCGGACGGTAAAGTTAGCCGAATTTTTAGTTAAGATTTGCTACATTAATCAATTCAAGGTTTAAACGGAAGGGTGTTTTGTTGCCCGCTGCACCCGATGAGTGCCGGTGCTGATATGGAACTGTTTTTATAAGCGAACTCAATTGCAACCAACGCGTTGCGTAATGGGCTATTTTTTTAGAATTCCCACTGAATATCTAAATTCTCGAAACCTAAATAAAACTAAACATTCGCGATTTTGCCCTTGATAGCTTGCTGCCTTTGCATCCTGTAGAGAGGGGCTGGCGATGCGAATTCTTTTAGAACGGCTGCTAGAAGTCCACAGACGCGCAGTAAACTTCAGCCGATCTCAACCTAAATAATTTTAAGCTGGCCCTCATAAGAGGATAAACTAAATGGGAGTTCTCACACTTTTTTACTGATTCATATACTGTTCGATCAGGTAGAGAATCTTTTTCTCTTTAAAACCTTTGGCTAATTGACGCAAATTTGACGCAAATGGCACCCAATCCTCATTCATTTCCTCTAACTGGGTGGCTCGCTCCATAATGCCTCTCAGATCGCCCATCATTGCCAGATCGAACAGGACAGCCAATTCTTCGGCTGAGGGAGCAATGAGAGGTTCCGCCGGCGCGATTGTCGGCGAATGGGATTTCACCTCAGATGCAGCACTTCTTTCTTCATAAACCCATTCTAGTGCTAAGTGAAACCGTAATTTTTCTAAAAGCTCCTGAATAAGGATGGGCTTAGGCAGAAAATCACTGCAGCCGGACTCTAAACTTTTTTGCCGGTTGAAATCAAAAACACTGGCAGATATCGCAATGATGATCGTGCCGGCGAGGTCTGTTAAATTTCGTAACCGACGAGTCGCTTCTAAACCGCTCATCACCGGCATCATCAAATCCATTAAAATGAGATCCGGCTTAACTTCAAGCGCTTTATTTAAACATTCTTGACCATCGCTAGCTTCCAATATTTCAAATCCCAAATGCGAAAGCATATTCACCATAAGCGCTCGAATTTCTTCATGATCATCTGCCACCAAAATTTTTCGCTTAGCGCCTTTATAAGCAATAATTTTTCCTTCATCTCCTTGGGTGAAATATACCCAGTCCGAAACTTCTGGCAAGTTTAAATCAAAGTAAAATACGCTGCCTTTATCTAAAATACTGTTCACTTTAAGCTCGCCGCCCATCATTTGGACTAATTGATAGGTAATTGTCAGCCCCAAGCCCGTTCCTTCTATTTGACGATGAGAATGTCCGACTTGATGAAATGGCAAAAATATCTCTTCTAATTGTTCGGGTGTCATCCCCATGCCGGTGTCTTTTACCAGAAACCGAATTTTATCTTCCTGATAGCTGACTTGAAATGCAACTTCGCCGGCTTCAGTAAACTTTATGGCATTATCGAGTAAGTTAATTAATATTTGCCGCAACCGTTTTTCATCTCCCTGGACGCCGGCCGGCAGCGATTCGTGTTGCTCGTATCTCAAGGAAATTCCTTTTTGTTCAGCACGAACCCGAACAATTTCTACAATTCCTTCTAAAAATTCTAGAAAATGAAAATTACTGGGATGAAGTTCCATTTTCTCAGCTTCAATTTTAGAGATATCTAAGATATCGTTAATCAGAGTTAATAAATGTTCACCACACTGATGAATAATGCCTAACCCATGTTTTTGCTGCTCGTTTAATGTTTGATCTCGTTTGAGAATTTGGGCGTAACCCAAGATGCCATTAAGCGGGGTTCGCAGTTCATGACTCATGCTGGCAAGGAAGCGGCTTTTCGCCTGGTTGGCAGATTGAGCGGCTTCTTCGGCTTTTTGCCGTTCGCAAATCTGCCGCTGCAAAAGCGCATTTTTCTCCTGTAACTGTTGCGTTCTCTCTTCCACTTTTTCTTCTAACGTTCGGTTATAATCCTCTAATTTTTGGTGGGAGAGTTGCAATTGCATTTGTGATTGCTGTAAGGCTTCCTCCGCCCGTTGACGCTCCATTTCTGCTGTCACTCTTGCAGCAAAAATACCCATAATTGCTTTAGCCCGTTCCTCTTGCACCAGGGGCTTATCATCAATAAAGCAAATATGACCAATTGACTTACCGGAGGTTGAATCTATAAGGGCAACTCCCAAGAAAGACTCCCCGCCTAAAGCAGCCAATGCTTCACCTTTAGGGAAGAATGATTGCACATTTTGCGAGTAACAACTAATTCCTTGTTGTTCCTGCAGAGTTTCTTTTCTAAAGATACTTTCGCAAGGAGTATTCTCTAAGTCATACTCAAAGTTTTCCCCTAGCTGATCAGTTGCCCAAAATGAAATGACTTTGGCTCTAACCGGCGTCTCCCCCTCCCAGGCTGATGCTTCTGCAACGATAACGTAGCGAACCCCAAGCGCTTGTGCGAGATACTGTGCAAATACCGGATAAAATTCTTTGCTCGTTACTGAGGCAGTTGCTGCGATCAGAGATTGAAGCGATTCTTCCGCCTGCTTGCGCTCAATAATTTGGCTACTCAAATAAGTGATTGTATTGGTTAATTGAGCTGTCTGCTCGTTATCCCCACTAGCTGGCTCTGCACTGATCTCTGCCAGCGCTGTCTCTAGGTGTTTTGTCGCTAAAATTTTGTGAGAAGAGTCAACAATCTTAACAACTTTTCCTTCATCATTAAAAATAGGAACTTTAATCGTATTAAACAAATGGACTTGCCCATCGGAACGGGTGATAGCGTCTTCCGGGATGTGAATTATTTGGCCGGTTTCCAGTATATAAGTGTCATCCACAATCGACTCTGGGATAAAGTCACTATTATTGAGGAGATCGGCTGCTAAATCCGCACTGCGAAGTTGTTCCGATGTCAATCCATAAAAATCGCCAAATGCTTTGTTGGCATAGATCAGGCGAGATTCCGCGTCTTTGCACGTTACCAAATTAGGCAAAGCGTCCAGAATTTGTTCGTATGTTTCCACACGTTGATGCAGCGCCTTTTCCACCTGCCGGCGCTCAAGTAATGTCTGCTCTAACTCGGCTATCCGCTGATGCAATTTTAATAATTCGTCATTGTTTGTCATTTCAAGATTTTGTCAATTGATATTTGAATTCGCTGACTTTAAGGAATTATCACTATTTGTGTGCATCTTTATTTGAGAAAACTTGCGATATTTTTTTCTCTAAGTTGCGTTATATTCGGCTCGTCTCAGTTTTATCAGAGATGATTAGATAGATAGCCTGTGTCAACTCCTACCCAGTATGCCTTTGGATTCTTTCAGTTTTTGCTAAGCATCGTTTTTAAAGATTGAAATAAGCTTTTGAGCGTTTAAAAGCGGTTTCAATGGCGGATGAGAAGTTCGCTGAACTTAGCCCCGGCTTGAAAAAAGTTGTGGGGAAGTAGGTTTTTCTTCGGAGGAAACCGTTTAAACTATCAACCTCTTTAATCAGAGCCGATGCATCTGTTCCCTATCCACTTTGCTAGTTTCTAGGAATATAGTAAGTGAACATGGCATTCTCAATAGAGAATGACATTTTATTTTAAACTAATTTAATTGTTTAATAAAGATTAATATTGAAATCACTGTAATCTTTTAGAAAAATTAAAATATCTTAGTATTTGTAAATAAAGTAAGATTAGTCACCTAAATCGGTTTAGCGTCGGTTGCAAATTTTAGCCGGCAGTAAACCGAACAAACACTGCTATAAAAATTACCTTTACATCCTTTTCCCGTGTAAATACGAGTACAGTGGTGCGAAAATTAGAGTATTTATATCTAGCGGGTTAATCAAAGTTTTGACAATCGCAGGAACTTTTATTCC
This sequence comes from Microcoleus vaginatus WJT46-NPBG5, assembly GCA_019359355.1. GTDB lineage: Bacteria > Cyanobacteriota > Cyanobacteriia > Cyanobacteriales > Oscillatoriaceae > FACHB-68. The sequence continues at coordinate 180,556 of JAHHHM010000011.1, forward strand.
TCTAGATAGTGAAGCTGATGCCATAAGAACATTTTTAGTTACCTAAGCATATTTTCAAGATTAAAAAATCACCCGATTGGATGATAAATATGGGTGAAGTCATTTCCTAAACAAATTGCCTACTTTTAATGAAGAGGGTAGCAGCCGGCTCCAAGCGTTCAGGAATTTCAAAGTCAATTGCAGGGGGCGAGATGGCTGCACTTCTATCACTTACTTACATGAAAAACTAAGATGAAACGCTACCATATTTTGATCCTCGGACTGGTTGCGGCGGCAACGATGGCTGCAAGCACGATGGCAAGTGTTGCCTATCGTGCCACGACAGAACTGACGCCCAAGGCTCAAACCCTGAAACCCATATCGAAAGTAGAAGAGCCAATTTCTGAACCATTAATAGAAGTTGTGCAGAATTCATCGCAGCGCAAGCCTCAAGCGAGTGAATTCTCCCAGTTCCGCCAGCGCCTGGTAGATGCCGTTCAGAGAGCAGATACAAAATTTGTTCAGGCAATTGTCATGCCCCAAACTCAATGGAGTTACGGTGGTACGCTGAATCTGGATAGCTACAACATCAACAACAACCAGTCTAAATTCTGGAGTTACATGACCAAGGCGGTGAATCAGGGTTGTGGCATCGACTCCCAAGCGCAGGTTCCTGACAAAGAACCAGGATCGAGTGTTTGGGTGTGCCCAGATATCACGCCGATGAAGCAGTCGATCCAACCAGACCGGCCTAATTTCGGCCAATTGGCGGTTATCGGGCAAAATGTTAACGTCCGAGCTGAGCCGGGAATGGGGGGCCGCATTATTGGTTCTGTGTCTAACGATTATGTGGCGTTTGACTCTCAGGGTTATAACAGTTTGCCGGCAGGTGTAGCGGAAAAAATGCAAGCCGATCCACTCGGCGGTTGGACGCCGGTGCGGCTGCGGAATGGTCAGCGTGGCTGGATTTTGAACCAGTATGTCTATGATGAGGAAAATGATTACCGGGTGAGCTTTGTGCGTTCGCGCGGGCAGTGGCGGTTGCGTTACTTCCTACCCGGTAATGGTAATTAAGGCAGTTCTAAATAACTAGCTTGAGAGGTGATCGCCGGTGTGATCACCTCCAATGTTTTAGCGTAGTTGGTTAGCCGGCCCTGTGGGATTTGCGTTGGGATTTGCGTTAGCCGGCGCTGTAGGATTTGAGTTTGCCGGCGCTGTGGGATTTGCGTTAGCCGGTGCTGTAGGATTTGAATTGGCCGGCCCTGTTGGGTTCGCGTTGGGATTTGCGTTTGCCGGCGCTGTGGGATTTGAGTTAGCCGGCGCTGTGGGATTTGAGTTAGCTGGTGCTGTGGGATTTGCGTTTGCCGGCGCTGTGGGATTTGAGTTAGCCGGCCCTGTTGGGTTCGCGTTGGGATTTGCGTTTGCCGGCGCTGTGGGATTTGAGTTAGCCGGCCCTGTTGGGTTGGCGTTTGCCGGCGCTGTGGGATTTGAATTGGCTGGTGCTGTTGGGTTGGCGTTTGCTGGCGCTGTTGGGTTTGAGTTTGCCGGCGCTGCTGTGGGATTTGAGTTTGCCGGCGCTGCTGTTGGGTTGGCGTTTGCCGGCGCTGTGGGATTTGAGTTAGCGGGTGTTTGAGCGCGTTGCTGCTGGTAGAATTGGAGAACTTTTTGGGTGTAGGGGGAAATGGTGGCGCTGCTGTACTGGGTCGGGTCGCCGGTCATCCACCACGAGGCCGCGCGAAGCACTGCAGTTGACTCATTTTGGCCGCCGGCTTGGTACTCGTCTTTTAATACATCTCGCATCACACAGACCAAAATGCCGCGTGCTGTCACCGGACTCGTTTCAAACTGTGTCGGTGTGAGTTCCCTGCCGATGCAAAGTCTCGACCACCGGGGGATATTCTCTGGTTTGATTTGCCAGTCGCTGTAAAGTCCATCATTTGCGGTGCCGGTATCGGGCGCTGCCTGCCGCAAGGCTTCTACGAGTGCCCCAACTTGAGCATCTGAGACTTGGGCTTGTGCCGGCATTGCCCACAATCCCAAGCTTACAATCAGTCCGCCGAGCAGTAATCGCATGGTGTTTCCTCTGACTCGCTCTGAACGTATTTTTTTAAGCATCTCTACCTAATAAGCTACAGAGTCGGGTTGTTGGATCTCCCTGAAGGCAGATTTGTTAAGTTTTATTTCAGAAGGGCGAATCAATTCAACACTGATAATTTCCCATGAATGTGCCGGCAAACACATTGGGTAATAATCCGAGGCAATGATTTTACAGCGAGTTTTTGGTTGCCGCCAATTCTAGAGCTTGCCGGCGCGGCACCTCATAGGTGAAGAAATCAGAAGCCATTGCCGTATTCGGAAAAATAGCGCGGGCTTCTTGCAGCAAATCATCCAGCACAATATTATTGCCTGGGGCGTAACGAGGGCTGAAATGAGTCATGAGCAGTTGCTTAGCCTGCGCCCCCAAAGCTACTTGCGCTGCCATTGTGGAAGTTGAGTGCAAGCGATCAATCGCCATCTGAGCATCTTGATGGGAAAAGGTGGCTTCGTGAATTAAAACGTCTGCATCGCGTGCCAGTTCGACGGCACCCTCACAATAAACCGTGTCAGTACAGTAGGCAATTTTGCGACCCACTTGTTCCGGCCCACAAAGTTCAGCGCCATTAATTTTTCGACCATCCGGCAGCGTCACAGTTTCGCCCCGTTTCAGTTGGCCGTAGATAGGCCCAGAGGGAATACCCAGCGCCTTGGCTTGTTCGACATTAAAATGTCCGGGCCGGTCTTTTTCTGTCACCCGGTAGCCATAGGCAGTGACGCGGTGTTCCAAGCGCCCGCAGCTCACCGTGTACTCTTCATCTTCATAGAGTAATCCCGGCTGAGACTTGTGGACTTTAATCGGGTAAGAAAAATGAGTGTGAGAATAACGCTGGCAAGCTCTGAGATAATCTTCTAAGCCGGTTGGCCCATAAATATCAATTCGGTTAGGATTGCCGGCAAGTCCGACACTAGCCAGCAGCCCCATCAAACCGAAGATGTGGTCACCGTGCATATGGGTGATAAAAATGCGGGTTAGTTGGCTGATTTTGATATCACTGCGAAGAATTTGGTGCTGGGTGCCTTCCCCGCAGTCAAACAGCCAAACTTCAGCCCGTTGGGGCAAACGCAAGGCGACGCTCGAAACGTTGCGAGAGCGTGTTGGGACACCGGAACTCGTTCCTAAAAATGTTATTTGCACTGACTCAGCCAACCCAGTTTAAGTTGAGCATTCTTTGAGGTTATGGGTAAACCCTAAGTTGCTTATGTGTGGAGTTGATGACCAAAAATTTGGTACATCTATTTACCTAACAAATTTTAACACTGCTGCCAAGAGAGTCAGAACTCAAGGATTGTCAGTTAAGTAAGCCAATTCGATTTCCCACCCCATCGAGAGGAACCACCGGCAGGCAGTTGCCCTTAATAACCGCATAAATTGTTGCCAGTGCATCAACTGTGTGGTTGATAATGAGAAACTAGCCAAATATTAGGGGAACCTTTCGACTCTATATCTACCCCCCCTGGACTTGAATTCATGCAATTGCGAAACTCCCTGCGTCGGACTAAAATTGTCGCCACCATTGGCCCTGCCACGAGTAGCCCAGAGGTGCTGCGGGCGTTAATAGAAGCCGGTGCTACAACCCTAAGACTTAATTTTTCCCACGGTAGTCACGACGATCATCAGCGCAGTATTCGCTTAATCCGGCAGCTGTCGTTTGAACTCAACCAGCCGGTGGGCATTTTGCAAGACTTGCAAGGCCCGAAAATTCGTTTGGGGCGCTTTGAAACCGGCCCGATCGTGCTGGAAAAAGGCGATCCCTTCATTTTGACCAGTCGCCAAGTCCCTGGCACTCAGCAGATTTCTTCGGTGACTTATGAGCCACTGGCTGATGAAGTGCCGACTGGCGCGGTGATTATGCTGGATGATGGCAGAGTCGAAATGCGGGTGGAAAAAGTTGACCGCGCTGCCCGTGAACTGCACTGTCGCGTGGTGGTTGGTGGCCCGCTTTCTAATAACAAGGGTGTTAATTTTCCGGGCGTTTACTTATCGATTAAGGCGTTAACGGATAAAGACCGGCAGGATTTGCTGTTCGGTTTGGATCAAGGTGTGGACTGGGTGGCACTGAGTTTTGTGCGGAACCCGGAAGACGTGCTGGAAATCAAAGAAATTATTTCTAATGCCGGCAAGCAGGTGCCGGTGATTGTCAAGATTGAAAAGCACGAAGCCATCGAACAGATGGAAGCGATTTTGTCCCTGAGTAATGGCGTCATGGTTGCCAGAGGTGACTTGGGGGTGGAACTGCCGGCAGAGGATGTGCCAATTCTACAGAAGCGGTTGATCGCCACCTCTAACCGCTTGGGCATTCCGGTGATTACGGCTACCCAGATGTTAGATAGCATGGTTAACAGCCCCCGACCGACGCGGGCTGAGATTTCCGACGTGGCGAATGCGATTCTCGATGGCACCGATGCCGTGATGCTCTCCAATGAAACAGCGGTGGGCAAATATCCAATTGCCGCTGTGGAGACGATGGCCCGAATTGCGATGCGGATTGAGCGGGAGCAAATCAAATCCAATATGGGCAAGATAGAAGCGACCGGCCGGTCGATTCCCAATGCCATCAGTCAGGCAGTGGGCCAAATTGCTGAGCAATTGACGGCCTCGGCAATTATGACCCTCACGAAAACCGGATCAACCGCCCGTAATGTCTCCAAGTTCCGACCCACAACGCCGATTTTAGCGGTGACGCCTCATGTGGATGTGGCGCGGCAGTTGCAGCTGGTGTGGGGTGTGAAGCCGTTGTTGGTTCTCGATTTGCCGTCAACGGCTCAGACGTTCCAAGCGGCGCTGAATGTGGCTCAGGAGAAGCTATTGCTCGCGGATGGGGACTTGGTGGTGATGACCGCCGGCACGCTGCAGGGGGTTTCTGGCTCAACGGATTTGGTTAAAGTTGAGGTGGTGACTGCTGTGTTAGGACGGGGCACCGGCATCGGGCATGGCGCTGTCAGCGGTCGGGCGCGGGTGGCTCACAGTTCTGGAGAAATTGGCACGTTTAACCAGGGGGAAATTTTGGTTGTCCCCCGCACCAGTGCTGATTTTGTGGAGGCGATGCGTAAGGCGGCAGCGGTGATTACTGAGGATGAGAGCATGACTTCTCACGCGGCGGTCATTGGTTTGCGGCTGGGCTTGCCGGTGATTGTGGGCGTCAAGAATGCCACACGGGTGATTCGGGATGGGGCAATTCTGACGCTGGATATGCAGCGGGGCTTGGTCTATTCCGGGGCAATCGGCTCAGGCGCAATGGGAGCCGGCCAAACAGAGGCAGCTCTGACGACTTAAATTTGTTGGCTGATTGCTGGATACAAATTCCAGCAATCATGCTATAATAAAACATTGTGCGTGCCGGTGTAGCTCAGGGGTAGAGCATTCGATTCGTAATCGAACGGTCGCCGGTTCAAATCCGGCCATCGGCTTTAAATTTTGGATAGCGAGAAAGGGCGCTGGGTGTGATGCCGGTGTCAAAAGCTAAGAAGGGGAATGGATCTATCCTTCTGATGGTAGCTGTGTAACAGGGGTAAAAATGGTTACAACTCTCAACAAGCCTTCGTCACTGATTCACGAAATTCAGCTTGAAAAAGTTGGCGACTGGAATCTATTCAAGTTCAGTGAGTCTCTTCAACTTCGGATGGAGAATCTTCTGGAAAAGAAGAAGGCTGATCAGCTAACTCCCGATGAAATCACTGAATTAGATGTAATTGGAGAATTAGATCGCATTTTTACTCATATTAACGCGATGCTAGCGGCTCAAAATGCCAATCAGTAATGAGGTCAAGCAGGCTATCCGAGAACGAGCTAAATATTTATGTGAGTATTGCCATTCTTCAGAACGCTTAAGTGCAAATCGGTTTACTGTCGATCATGTCATTCCCAAGTCTCTAGGCGGTTCTGACGAAATTGGTAATCTTGCACTGGCTTGCCGGCGTTGTAATGAGAGGCGTTACAACTTTGTTGCTGGTTTCGATCAAGAAACTCAAGAAATCGTTCCTATTTTCAATCCTCGTCAGCAGAAGTGGGAGGTGCATTTTGTTTGGGTAGATCAAGGAGTTGTTATTGAAGGAATTACACCGATTGGTCGCGCAACTTGCATTCGTCTTGATTTAAACGATACACGCTATCCAGAAAATGATTCCATTCGAGAAACGAGACGATTTTGGATTAAAGCTGGGGTACATCCTCCCTCAGGTGATCCTTGCCAGTAGCGAGAAAGGGCGGTGCCTTTGATGCCGGCGTTAAAACAAACTGGGGCCTTGCAATAGCGTTCGCGCAGATCCGCAGATTCTTCAGTCATTCTCGTGATGGTGTTAATGGTGTAATTCTAATCGACTGGGGAGGTTCGGGGTAGACTGAACTCTGCCTCAAAATTCAACTGTTTTATGCTGATTCCAAATGCACAAAATGCAGTTGTTGATATTCGCAAATTGCGTGACTACTGCCTAAATCCGGATCACGACGATGGAAAGCACAAAGCTCGGCTGTTTTCATCAAGTCTTTGTATGACGGCTGACCACGCCGAGGAGTTACGCCAAATTTTGCTGGGAGTTGTTAAAACCCATGAAGCCCGATTAGGCCGGCAAGATGAGTTTGGGCAACGCTATATTCTAGATTTTACGCTCGAATGGCAGAATAGAAGTGCAACCCTTCGGAGTGCCTGGATCATTGAGTATGGTTCGGAGATCCCAAAGTTGACGACCTGCTATCCTCTGTAGTCAGTAGAGGTGATAAGCATGATAAACAGCACCGCCAAATTGCTAGACGTTGTAGCCTTGATCGTTGATCTTCCCCAATACAATCTGTGGCGGGGACAAGTTGGTACGGTGGTTGAAATCTTAGCGAATGGTGCAGCGTTTGAAGTTGAATTCAGTGATCGCAACGGGCGCACCTATGAGTCTGTAGGGTTGCGTCCAGAGCAAATCATGGTTCTACGTTTTGAGCCGGCATCGCCTAATACGAAAGCTGAAATGGTTACAGCTTAACCAGCTTAACAATTCAAATGCAGCAGACGGTTGAGAGGCTACTGGTGCTGATTTCGAGGTTGCTTGCGGTTGCTGATTTAAGTCGTGGGGTAGCCCTAGCTGCTTTTCGGTATTTCAGCGGCTTTGCAATCTGTACAGGGACAAACTGCGCTGGATTGAATGCCGGCTTCAAAAGCTGATCAATCGCATTAAGTGTATCAGCAGTCTTTGATTGCCCCAAGGGAAATGGATATGTGGAGCCTATCTTTTAGACATTGCTTAAGCTCGCTAAGGGTTAAGATAAGTATGAAACATTGGAATTACTCTAATGAAACTGGATCGTATTACGAGTAACCCAAACCGGATGAATGGGCAACCTTGTATTCGTAATCTGCGCCTGACTGTTCGTCGGGTGATTGAACTACTAGCGACTTATCCGGATCGAGAAGAACTATATCAAGAGTTTCCAGAACTAGAGGAAGAAGATATTCAGCAAGCCCTAATTTTTGTCTCTTCTTACCTTGATGATCGAATCGTTGAAATACCCAACGGCTATGAAGCTGTTACTTGATCAGGGATTGCCCCTTTCTGCGGCAGCATTATTACGTGATGCCGGCATCGATACCATCCATGTTAGTGAAATTGGGATGTTTGAAGCCGAAGATCCCGAAATCATCCAGAGAGCTAGAGAAGATCAACGTGCGGTTGCTACACTCGATGCAGATTTTCATACCTTACTAGCGCTTGATGAAGCAACTTGTCCCTCGATCATTCGTATTCGGATTGAAAGATTACGTGCCCAAGCATTAACGGATTTGTTGCTGATGGTTATTGCTGAGTGCGACGAAGAGTTGACACAAGGAGCAGCAGTTACGGTTGAGCCAAACCGGATTCGTATTCGTCGTTTGCCGCTGGTGCCTGATGTCTAACAATCCTCGAACGGGGGCTTAATGTCTTATTTTTTGATTCTTATCAGGCTTTCTTTGTTTTTGCTTGCCTGGTAAGCGAGGATTGGGAAAAAATCATAGAAAATCATTTTTCCTCTACACCGGCACGTCTTCATACACATCAGCAACCGGCATAGAAAAATCCACACTCGCTAAATAAATTTCTTCGCCTTGCTCATAACTGTACAGTTCCCATCTTCCCTCGGCATTTCGGCGGAAACACTCTACCCGTTGCCGGTTTTGGCTGATCAACACATATTCTTGTAAGGTTTCAATTTGCCGATAGTCAGCAAATTTATCACCGCGATCAAAGGCTTCAGTTTTCTCGGATAAAACCTCCACAACTAAGCTAGGGTAGCGAATGAAAGAGTGTGAAGCATTTCGATCCCGTTCGTCACAAGTTACTGTTCCGTCAGGGTAGTAATAGACATCGGCAGTTTCAATAAATACCTTCATATTCGCCACGAAAGCACGGCAGCCGGTGCCCCGAACCTGGTTTCTCAGCATGGCAAATAAATTGCCGGCAATGGTGTTGTGAGCTTGGGTTCCTCCCGCCATTGCCCAGACTTCCCCCCGGATGTACTCGTGTCGGATAGGGCTGACTTCTTCCCCACTTAAATAGTTTTGGTAAGAAATGTAAATACTTTCTTTGTTAGCAACCATTTTAATTAATTTGTTGAATATTATACTTTATTATAAGAAAATATACCAAAAACGCAACCAGCTTTTAGGGTAATTTTCTGGGATTTTGTCTTAGAGTTTTGATAATTTTTTAATTTAAATTAAAGTTCGATTAAAAATATTTGAATGAATTTTGATTTGGGTGAATTCATGAATTAGATAAGGTGAAAAGGAGGGTTCGCTTCGATCAATCCAACCTAGGAAGAAAGGGCGAAGGCTTTTTTTACAAAACCCGGCTTCTCTGTGTTAGAAGTAGGTTGGTTTAGTAAACCTCTCTTACCCAACCTACGGAGAAATGCTTGGGCAGAGGCTGGACAGTAGCGGGGGAAAGTCAATGAATGTAAAAATATTTAAACACCCAAGCCGGCTGCTTTGCTTGGTGTAGATGTGGTTTCTACCCGCTCTTACTAGCCGGCTCTACCAAGTTTTCAATCGGCAAGGTAGAATTTGAGAAACTCTATACTTGCTATTCATGGCTAATAATCAAGAATTACTCAATAGTCTCTACAATGCCTTCAATCCTTTTAGCCCATTGGAACCGGGCGATCCGGTGTATGTGGATTGTGAAGAAGTGCGGGGGGATGGTGATATTCGGGAAGACTTAGGTAACCGCATCCGGCGATCAAAATGGATGACGTGCCAGCTTTACGGAGGACATCGAGGCACGGGTAAGTCTACGGAATTACTGAGACTGAAACAATCTTTAGAAGAAAATAAAATTAAAGTGATTTATTTTACAGCCGACGAACAAGATATTGATCCAGAAGATGCTCAGTATGTCGATATTTTATTAGCTTGTACGCGGCATTTATTAGAAGATTTTAGAGAAGTTAACCCAAGCCCTTTACTAAACTGGTTGCAATCTCGCTGGAAAGAATTAAAAGATTTAGCGCTGACAGAAATTAAGTTTGAAGATTTGAAGGTAGAAGCGCAAATTGCGCTGTTTGCAAAAATTACAGCGAATTTAAGAGCCGTTCCAGATTTACGACATAAAATTCGTGAAAAAGTCAATCCTTACACGGTGACCTTGATTGAAGCTTTAAATCAATTTATTAATGATGCTAAAAAACAATTACCTGCTGGATATGAACAATTGGTGGTGATTGCTGACAACTTAGATCGAATTGTTCCTATTTTTTATGAAAATGGTCGGAGCAATCATGAAGAAATTTTTCTAGATCGTAGCGAACAACTCAAAGCATTAGATTGTCATTTAGTTTATACAGTTCCAATTTCCTTAATTTATTCCAGTCGGGCAACAGATTTACGAGAGATTTACGGTAATCAGCAAGTATTGCCGATGATTATGGTGCAGACTCCAGATGGTCAAATTTATGATCCGGGCTATCTGAAAGTGAAAGAAATAATTGAAAAACGAGTCAGACAGTTTGCCCCAACTCGATCTCTGGAAACAGATATTTTTGATAGTCCAGAAACTCTGAAAGCATTATGCTTAATGAGTGGGGGTCATGTGCGGAATTTATTACTATTAATGCAGACTGCTATTGGCGAAACAGAAGATTTACCAATTTCTAAAAAAGCTGTGCAAAGAGCCATTACAACAACACGAATTACTTACGGGCAAGCCGTCAAAGATGACCAGTGGATACTGCTAGCAGAAGTCGCAAAATCAAAGCGAGTTCGTAATGATGATAAATATCGGAAGTTGTTATTTAACCGATGTATTTTAGAGTATCGATATTTTGACAGCGAGGATGAATTGTGCTGCTGGTATGATGTACATCCTCTAATTCAAGGCATTAAGGAATTTAAAGATGCTTATCAGCAATTGCAATCATGAATATAGACCTGACAGAATGGGATGAAGATTTAGAATCGGATGAAGACGAAGAGTATCAAGCTTTGCTCAGAACGCTACAGCGTTCCCAAGGCTTTAGGTTATTATTTGTGCAGTGTTCTCCAGCGCAAGGAAATCAACTCATTGAGCAAGTTAAACAGGATCTGTCGCAAAAATCGATAGAAGTTTTGCGACTAAAAGAGGCGGTTGAAAATTTTTATGAAGTCGTCGAAAATTTACAAAATATAGAGCAAATTAATATTTTGTTTATTCAGGGATTAGAGGATTCCTTTAAAGAATATGAGCAAAATCAAAAATTAAGTGGGTGGGATAGTTCAAAGCGATATTCCTACAGTTGGGAAGGGGTGCCCCGAGTTTTAACAAACTTGAACCAGCAACGGGAACGCCTCCGCGATCATTTTCCAGTTTGTTTTGTGTTTCTGTTGCCTTTATTTGGGATTAAATATTTCATTCAACGCGCACCCGACTTTTTTGATTGGCGTTCTGGCTTTTTTGAGTTTCCTGATAAAGAACAAAAAGCAAAGCATTTTGAAAATATAAATTTATCTCAAATTGAAAATATAAATTTATCTCAAACCCCTGAAGATACAGCTTATTCTGAGGATTTTTTGGAAGGATTATTCCTCTCTAGTGAAAAACGCTATGAAGAAGCGATTGCCTCCTACGACAAAGCCGTTGAAATTAAACCGGACAAACATGAAGCCTGGAACAACCGGGGCAATGCCTTAGATGATTTAGGACGCTATGAAGAAGCGATTGCTTCCTACGACAAAGCCGTTGAAATTAAACCGGACTTACATGAAGCCTGGAACAACCGGGGCAATGCCTTATTTAATTTAGGACGCTATGAAGAAGTGATTGCTTCCTACGACAAAGCCGTTGAAATTAAACCGGACTTACATGAAGCCTGGTACAACCGGGGCAATGCCTTAGATGATTTAGGACGCTATGAAGAAGCGATTGCTTCCTACGACAAAGCCGTTGAAATTAAACCGGACTTACATGAAGCCTGGTACAACCGGGGCAATGCCTTATTTAATTTAGGACGCTATGAAGAAGCGATTGCCTCCTACGACAAAGCCGTTGAAATTAAACCGGACAAACATGAAGCCTGGTACAACCGGGGCAATGCCTTAGATGATTTAGGACGCTATGAAGAAGCGATTGCTTCCTACGACAAAGCCGTTGAAATTAAACCGGACTTACATGAAGCCTGGTACAACCGGGGC